>NZ_JAQQWV010000003.1:0-140865 GCF_028610665.1 Guptibacillus sedimenti | reverse complement strand
CTAATAATATTCTAGTTATAAAAAAAAAAAACAGCGGCAATTCAAAAATACGTTTCATTTCCCGCCTCCTCATCACTCATTACTTTAGGCAGCATTTATCCTATATGATTAATTCCAAGACCAAACGTTTCATGTTCAAGGCCTTTTACTGGAGCGCCAATTGTTCCATAAAAAGCGACAGCAATCCATTCTCCTTCATCAAAATGCTCATAAGGTGAGCCACGGACAATCGCAAAACGTAAGCCCACGGTTCGCATCATGTCTCCTGCACCTATCTGGCCACGCATAACCCCTTCTAATGCCTCTAATATGGCATGATATAAGGCATGTGTCTCTCGATAAAGCTCTTCTGAAATAATCTTATTCCTTTTAGCAGATGTTTCAACAGCTGAAATGACTTTCTGCATACTCATCGATCCAGACTTTCCCTGACAATAATCCACATCTTTCAGCTGATGAGAAAATGGTTCTAGCTCTTCAGGAGTTAATGACGCTACGAGCATCGCTAATTTACCAATCAATATCTTTTGTGTCATTTCTCTCACCTGTCCACGTTTCTACTAGTTACTAGTAACTCCTTTTATTGTAAGCGTTATCAACACTGGTGGTCAAGATGATTCCCTTCCTATACCCTTTCGTTTACAAACTCCCGTTATAAAAGAAAGCATCGTATGAACGGCACTTTTTACCCCGATCTCCCCTACATCTTTTCGAGGATCGAGGCAAACGATATCCATCGCCTTTACTTTCGGATGCTCACCCGCTAACTGAACAGCGTCACACAACTCTTCCGTTCTCATACCTCCAGGAGTTGCTGCGGGCGCAGCTGGATTACAAGAAATATCAAGGACATCCATGTCGACCGTTAAGTAAATCGTGTCAACGGTCTTTTCAAGTTGAGCTAAGGCATCTTGAACGATATGATGGATACCCTTTTTCCTTACTGTTTTCATCGTCGTGTAGTGAACGCCATGTTCATCAGCGTAGTTTTTTAACTCTAAACTATTAAAAAAACCGTGAAGTCCGATATTATGCACATGCTTTCCTTCAACTGTATGGCTTTCGATTACCTGCCTTATGGGCGTACCATTTGCGGGGCCAAAATCTGCTAAGTCTCGCAAATCAAAATGTGTATCTAATTGCAAAATGCCAATCGTCTCATTTTGATGCACCAGCTTCCAGCCTTTAATCAACATGGCCGTTATCGAATGATCCCCACCCATCGTTAAAGGTATTGTATGTGGGTGCTGTTCTCTCATCGCTACCATGGCCTGTTGAATTTGGTCATGAGTATACCGTATATCTGTCGCATGCTGTTTGACATCACCAAGATCAATCGCCTTTAAACGAGCTAGATCAATATCTTCATCTAGATTATACGTACGAAATGAACGCCATGCTCTTCGCATCGCATCAGGATTCTCACTTGCTGCGGATGTACTAATCGAAGACTTTGATAAGGGAACGCCGAGAATGGTAATGTCGTAGTCTTCCCAATTTGGTGATGATTCTCCTATCGTTTCAATCCAATCATTCACCGTAAGATCAAATTGTTCGTCCGTTTGCTTTGACCAAATCATGGTTGGGCGATTTAACATTGGGTATGGATATCCCTTCATAAAAGGTGTCCTCCCACAACGAGCGTCACGCCTCCTTTGAGCACTGTATCGACATGGTTCATTCCATATTGATAGGAAAGAGTAAGGTAATTAGGCACATCAAATATGGTGATGTCCGCTTTTTTACCAACCTCCAGACTCCCTGCAGTATCCGCAATGCCAATCGCATGTGCAGCATTAATGGTTGTCGCAGTTAATACTTCTTCAGGGGTCATCCCCATTTTCAAGCAGCCAAGATTCATGATAAAAGGAAGAGAGAGTGTAGGAGATGAACCAGGATTTGCATCCGTAGATAGTGCAATACCTACGCCAGCATCAATCATCTTTCTACTTTGAGCAAAATCAGCCATTAGGAAAAATGCCGTTCCTGGAAGTAGTACTCCCATCACGCCAGCTTCAGCCATGTCCTTTATTCCCTGATCTGATGCTCGTAGAAGATGATCAGCCGAAATAGCCCCAACAGAAGCCGCTAACTCGGCTCCTGCATAAGGTTCAATCTCATCAGCGTGAATTTTAGGGATAAGTCCGTATTCTTTTCCGGCTTCTAGTATTCGCTTTGATTGATCTGGTGTGAAAACACCCCGTTCACAAAAAACGTCATTAAATGTGGCGAGCTTCCGATTGGCTACTTCTGGAATCATTTCTGAAATCACTTTTGACACAAACGTTTCGGGGTTACTCTTTTCTGATAAAGGAATGGCGTGCGCACCCATAAACGTGGAGATCACATCAATCGGATGAGATTCATGTAGTTGTTTCGCAACTTCTAATTGTTTTATTTCATGTTCTAACGTGAGGCCGTAACCGCTTTTCGCTTCTACTGTTGTCACACCGTGCAATAAGAACTGGTTCAGACGTTTTCTAGATTGTTCAAACAATTCTTCATAACTTGCTTTTTGTGTCGCACGCGTAGTGGCATGAATGCCGCCACCAGCTTCCATAATTTCCATATATGTCTTTCCTTGTAACCGCATCGCGTATTCATTTTCTCTCGTACCAGCATGAACAAGGTGCGTATGGGGATCGATTAACCCTGGAGTTACCACTTTCCCCGCGGCATCAATTTGCTCTGTAAGTTCCACTGAATCTTTGTATTTTGCTACCATTTCGTTCGATGATCCAACTTCAACAATGATCCCATCTTCTATATAGACAGCACCTTTTTCAATTAGTCCTATTTGCGACATTTCCTCTTTTATTGCTGGACTGTCCGAGTATCCTGACATTGTGATCAGCTGAGCAGCATTTTTGATTAGTAATCTTGTAGTCATCTCGCTCTACCTCCTATTTCTTTCGTAACATCGGGACATGAATGCCTTTCTCCTCTGCCGTTTTCTTCGCTAAATCATAGCCTGCGTCAACATGACGAACAACACCCATTCCAGGGTCTGTAGTTAAAACACGTTCAATTCGCTGCTCCGCTTCTTTCGTCCCGTCTGCCACAATAACCATACCTGCATGGAGCGAATAGCCCATGCCAACACCACCGCCATGGTGGACGCTAACCCAACTTGCTCCACCAACACTATTAATCATCGCATTTAAAATCGGCCAATCAGCCACAGCATCGCTTCCATCTTTCATGGCTTCGGTCTCTCGATTCGGCGAAGCGACGGAGCCAGAGTCAAGGTGATCACGGCCAATCACAATCGGAGCACTTAATTCCCCGTTTGCCACCATGTTATTAATGATTTTCCCAAACTTTGCTCGTTCCCCATACCCAAGCCAACAAATACGGGAAGGAAGTCCTTGAAAACTAATTTTCTCTCGCGCCATACGAATCCAATGACAAAGGTGCTCGTTGTCACTAAACTCGTTTAAAATCACTTCATCTGTTTTATAAATATCTTTTGGGTCTCCTGAAAGAGCTACCCAACGAAAAGGGCCTTTTCCTTCGCAAAACTGCGGTCGGATATAAGCTGGTACAAATCCAGGAAAATCGAATGCATGTTGAACGCCTTCATCTTTGGCAACTTGGCGAATATTATTCCCGTAATCGAATGTTACGACTCCTTGCTTTTGCATCTCAAGCATTGCCTCTACGTGTATGGCGATACTTTGTTTTGCTAATTTACTATACTGATTCGGATTCTCTTTACGAAGTTCTTCTGCTGCTTTTATATCTAGGTTTATAGGATAATAGCCGTTTAAAGGGTCATGAGCAGAAGTTTGATCCGTTAAAATGTCAGGGATAAACTGATGATCGATCATTTTAGGTAAAATTTCTGCCGCATTACCTAGTAAACCAATAGAAAGAGCTTCTCCTTTATTTCGAGCTTTCTTTGCCATCTCAATTGCATGCTCAAGACTAGCAGTTGACGTATCAAGATACTTTGTATCGATTCGACGCTGTATTCGTTTTTCATCCATTTCGATTGCAATGCAAACGCCTCCGTTAAGAGTGACGGCAAGTGGTTGCGCCCCGCCCATTCCTCCTAAGCCTGCTGTTAACGTAATGGTATTGCTTAAACTACCATTAAAATGCTGCTTCCCACATTCAGCAAATGTCTCATACGTTCCCTGTACAATCCCTTGACTGCCAATGTAAATCCAGCTCCCAGCTGTCATTTGTCCATACATCATCAACCCTTTACGGTCGAGTTCATGAAAGTGGTCCCAATTTGCCCAGGCAGGCACCAAATTTGAATTAGCCATCAGTACTTTAGGGGCATCCTTGTGAGTCTTAAAAACAGCTACTGGCTTCCCAGATTGGATCAAAAGTGTTTCATCATTCTCCAGTTCCTTTAATGAACGAACAATCGCTTCATAGCACTCCCAATTCCTCGCCGCTTTCCCGATTCCACCGTAGACTACAAGATCCTCTGGATTCTCAGCGACATCAGGATGCAAATTATTATTGAGCATTCGTAAAGCAGCTTCCTGAATCCATCCTTTCGTGTGGAGAACTGTGCCTCGATACTGCTCTACTTTGGTTGCTTTTGTATCCGCCATCATCGTCACCCTTTCAGAATCATTTCCTAATAAAAGCGTAGCACCTGATGCAGAAACGATATAGATAACCAGATTTTGATTAATAGGAAATACTTTATAAACAAGAAGACCATTTCGATAAACACTAAATAATTTATAGTATTTTTTTTAGAAAAGTCAATTAAACTATTTATCTCTTATGATTTAAGATAGTGCATCATGGGTAATGGCAATGAGTGATCATTAAAGGAAAAATCATACTCTAAGTAAGCTCATACCCTGATTAAAATGCGACGTTTTCCTTAAACAGCGATCCCTGGATAAATGCATAGAAAATTTGGTGTTAATTATGATGGAATAATGGGAAGAGTATAGATGGTTGCATAATGAAGTTTAGAATTAAAAGGAGTGGAAAAACATGAACAACAGTCAATTCGACAAAATCAAGAACGGAACAGGATTTATTGCAGCGCTTGATCAGAGTGGTGGAAGCACACCTAAGGCTCTTGCAGAATACGGTGTTCCTGAAGATTCCTACTCTAATGAAGAGGAAATGTTTGATCGTGTTCATCAGATGCGAACAAGAATCATTACATCACCTGCTTTCAGTGGAGAGAAAATTCTTGGCGCTATCCTATTTGAACAAACGATGGATCGTGAAATCGAAGGCAAGTATACAGCTGACTATCTTGCAGATAAGGGGATTGTCCCTTTCCTAAAAGTAGACAAAGGACTAGCCGATCAAGAAAATGGCGTTCAGCTTATGAAACCAATTCATGATTTAGATGAAACGCTTGGTCGGGCAAGTGAACGTAAAATCTTCGGCACAAAAATGCGCTCGGTCATTCATGAGCCAAATGAAAGTAGTATCAAGGCTGTTGTGGAGCAGCAATTTGATATCGGTAAGCGAATACTTGCTGCTGATCTTATGCCAATTATTGAACCAGAAGTAAACATACACAGTGAAGACAAAGAGAAGTCAGAAGAAATTTTACGCGAGGAAATCCTAAAACAGCTTAATGATTTGTCAGAAGATCAAAATGTGATGCTGAAACTTTCGATTCCTACAAGAGCGAATGCGTATAAACAGTTAATTGAGCACCCTCGTGTGTTACGAGTTGTTGCGCTATCTGGAGGATATTCACGTGATGAAGCGAACGAAAAACTAAAAGAAAACGATGGTCTTATTGCCAGCTTCTCTAGAGCGCTTGCTGCTGATTTAAATGCGAATCAGTCTGAACAAGAATTTAACGATGCTTTACAGAGCGCAGTGGACTCTATTTACGACGCTTCCGTAAATAAAAAATAATAAGCGCTAAATGGAATGGGTGAGGATACAAAAAGGTATCCTTACCCATTCTTCATATTCACTTGCCCTCTTTTCGATATTCACCAGGTGTTTTACCAGTGGATTCTTTAAAAACCCGGCTAAAATAATTCGGGCTCTTGAAACCTACATGACTTGCAATGGACTGAATGGATTCTTTTGTTGAGGTGAGAAGCTCTTTCGCTTTGTAGATACGTGTAGAACTTAGTATTTCACGAAACGATTGACCGTAATTTTGGGTTAATGTGTGACTTAAGTAAGCTGGATTACGAAGCACATGATCCGCTACTTCATTTAAGGTAAGAGCGGAATCATGATAATGATCATCAATGTATGTTAAGGTTTCTTCGATGACATTTCTTTTTAAAGTAGGACGAGAGTCAATTGAATCATGTAGTAGATTTGTAAGAAATAGGATCAAATCTTGAACGATGCGATAAAGAATAGGACTGTATAAAATCGATTCAAATACCTCTTTATATAAGGCTTCACTTCGATTATCAGTCAATCCTTTACGAATCATAAATCTTCTGATTTGTGCAAGGATACTCGTTAAACGCGTTCGTAAAAGACCTGGCTCTGGATAAGGAGATTCCATTCCATAAAAGTGCTCGTACATCCAATTTTTCAATTCTTCGATTCGACTTTCTTCAAGCATAGTAACCCAATGACGCTGTTCTGTTAACGTTAGAAAAGGGTCGATATCATGCCACTCCTCGTCTTGATTGGAATGAAGAACTTGTTGATAACCAGTAAAAAAAGATATTTCCATTACCTTTCGTAATTTCATATAAATTTGATGCAAGGAATGGTCGGTCATTCCTTGATGCACTGCAATGACAATAGACTCTCCATTCATCTGTTCCCATTCACGTAAAAACCGCTGCGCCTGATGAATAGGTTCATGTATCAGTTGGTCAAAAACAAGGACAATTCGATCCGTTGTTGAGAAAACAAGTGGCGTAGATGAAAAGTTAAACTGATCAATAAATTGGCGTAACTTACTGAGGAAGCTTCTTTCCTCCGTTTTCATTAAGTAAACTGGAGCCCGATAGGTCAATTGATCATCAATAAACAAGGATTTATACCAAAGTGTTTGGTGTGACTTTTCCCCTTTCTCTCTCCTTTTATAATCCGCAACATTCCGGAAGGCTTTCTGTAAAGAGGTTTTTATTTCCATAGGTGATAGCGGTTTCACGATCAAATCTAATGCGCCGATTTCAATCGCTTCTGTGGCTTTTTCAAAAGTTGGCTCGGCTGTTACTGCAATCACTTCTGTAGTATAACGGTCAATAAACGTTTTCATAAGATTCCATTTATCCCGAGGGATCATGTCCAATTCAATAAAAAGGATGTCAGGTAATTCTTTTTCTAAAACCATCATAACCTCTGTCAACTGATTAACCGTTTCCACTGATGAAATAGGAAATGAATACTTTGAGATTAACCATTTCAATCCGATTAACTCCTGGGAATCACGATCTCCAACCACTAGTTTGTACATAAGTCATTTTCCCCTGCTTCCTTATTCCATTTTCGTTCACGCAGAAGAGATTCTTTAGTTTCCTCCTCTATCCACTTTTATTTTGTCAAAACATATCAGAAACCTCAACATTTTTCCTTCCGTTCATTTACATACCTAAACAAAAAAAGGACTTGCTTTCAGCAATGATCCTTTTCTCGTTAGCGAGCCTTCTCTCCATTACCAAGTACAGCTGTAACGCCCCAAACCTTATCGTATGCCCCATATCCATTTAATCCGATATCTAGGTCATGGAAATAACGATGAAGTTTTTGAACATCTCGTGTAGTGCCATGTTCAATATAGTGTAAGGCAATGAATTTAATGTCCTGTAGGTCCTGATTTAGCTGTTCATTTTCCTCTTTGGAATAAGTATTAATGACTGACACTATTTCAATCGCTTTATCAGTTTGATCCGTATGATTGAGCTTTGATATTTCACCAAATCCAGTCGTTTGATTGTAAAACGCATGTGTCGAAGCAACAAAAGCATTCACATTGTCATATGTGAGATCATTCGAAATTGCTGACGCAATTTGTTCAATATCCTCATCCCCGTAATCTGGTCGATCCTCTTTCGGAGGCGCAATCCATTCCTTACTAACAGAGAGAGCGCGTTCGTTAATTGAAAAAAGGACATAGATTGTAATGGCAAGACTCGCTATCGTCGCTAGACCAAGCAAAACGAATTTTGCTTTGGTAGTAATCAAAACATCGCCTCCCTTCTTATATTGATAGAAACGTTGTCTTAACGCCACAAAAGCGATATCTCATCTCTGATTGATATCGCTTTTGTTTATAGAAAATCAGAGAAGCTCCTCATCTTAATGATCCCCAAAGGTTTCGGTTACTCCAAACGTATCCTCATGATCATAGTTGTTCAGAGCTTTGTCGAGATCATGAAAGTACCGATGTAGCGCTCGAACCTCAGTTGTCGTAAGGGTTTGGCTAGAAAGTTCCTTTATGGACATTAAGTCTTTTTTTAGATCTTCATGAGCTACCCCGTTTTCTAAAAATACATCAATATAGGCTACGGAAGCAGTGGCTTGACGCTCCTGTGCTTCTAGATCCATAGGACGGTCAATCATCCCGTAGCCCGTTGTTCGATTGTAAAAAGCATGAAAATCCGCAACGAATTCTTCTACTTGCTCGTATTCTGCTGGGAAAGAAGCGGCAGATACTTGATACTCATTCTCCTTAACGTTTGTCCCATTTACCTCGGTGTGAAGTGAGAAAATATAAATATAGAGAGCCGCGAATGTTGCAGCAACGAGGAGACTGATTATGGAAAACATCACTTTCGCTTGATCCATTTCATCTTCCCCCATTCGAATTTCTCTCTACTCTAATTCTTTATTTAGCAAAACCGAAAATATTTTTGATTTTCGTAACGCCCCACTTCGGATCATGTGCTCTGCTTTCGTCCCGGAAACGATCCTGCACAACCGCCATTAGTCTTTCTTCTCGCGCCGACATCTGTTCATCAGCAATTTGTCTTTCTTTTGTTACTTCAAATTGATAGAATTCACGTTCATCCACTGAGACATCAGCTAAGTGATCAATTTTCTTACCAATCGCATTTAATTCCATTTGGTTAATGGATGCGTGCGCGTCTGAAGCAGTAGCGATTTCTTCATGAACAATTTCATGAACTTGATGAACGATATCTTTTTCCAAACGCTTAACGGTTTCATCCATACTAAGAAGTTTTTTAACCTCTTCCGATTCAACAAAAGAAACTATTTTGGATAAGGAAGTCTGAATATCTACCTGCTCAATAGGTTCGCTAGGAGGCGCTTTTTCTGCTTCCTTACCTTGTAGTTCTAACGTATTGATAATGACTTCATCAGCAGCATGACTTTCTTTCATGTTTTTAATTAATTGAAGGACTTCAATATCGCCAATTGTATACGTACGGGCATTGTTTTCATCACGTGGAATCGTTAGAAATGGCGCAAACTGCTCTTCCCATAATTTCAATGTATGACGAGACACATTCAACATGGAAGCCACCCTGGAAATCATCATTGTATTATTCATTTTCATCATTCCTCCCCGTTGATTTAATAAAGGTATTCCATGCCCATCTAACTATTTTCCTGCAAGATGACAAAGGTTCTTAAAAACAGTCAGAGTCTCTCAGGAAATAGCGTTAATCTACAATAGCACTCGTTTGTTGTAATGTTTTGAAATGGATTATTCGCTTTTCTCGAATTATGACGTGATCTAAACTAGCAGGCTACTTTAGTCTGTTTTGATTTATTTCCAAGCACGAAAGAAAGCGTTATCATTATGAGGTATTATGGTAATATATAGTTAAAACGAAATGGGGGAAGTTATGAATACGGTTGTTACACCTGTAAAACAGCCTAAGTTACAGAAGAGGAAGTGGCCGTATTACCTTACTGGAAGTATCTTATTACTAATGATTATTGCTTTAGCCATCAGTTTTTGGCTTGTGCAGAGAACAGCTCCTGAAACAAATGGAGAAATCACTTTATCAGGCTTAGAAGGTCCTGTTTCCATTTATCGAGATCGTTCAGGCGTTCCTCATATTGAAGCCTCATCTACAAAGGATCTGTTTATGGCTCAAGGATTTGTGACAGCTCAGGACCGCATGTTTCAAATGGACCTAAGTCGTCGTCAAGCTTCTGGAACACTGAGTGAAGTCATTGGTGAGTCCACGATCGACAATGACAAGTTTTTTCGTACGCTAGGCTTAAGAAGGGCTGCAGAAGATTCTTATAACGCCTACTCTGATGAGGCAAAGCAAATACTCGAGTGGTATGCAGATGGTGTCAACGCCTATATGACACAAACAAAAGCGGAGAATTCACTGCCAATTGAATTTACACTTGCGGGTTATGAACCAAATGCATGGACACCACTTGACTCTCTTACAATTGGAAAGTATATGGCGTTTGATTTAGGCGGCCATTGGGAAGGTCAGGCATTTCGCTACTACCTTCTTCAGAATTTCTCAGAAGAAGAAGCAATGGATTTGTTTCCGAGCTATCCTGATAAAGGGTCTACTGTTATTCAAGAAATGAAAGAAAGTCAGTTAGATATCTCAAAAAGTTTTGCTAAAGCGGTTATCCCAGATCCATTTAATGGAAGTAATAATTGGGTCGTATCAGGCGAAAAAACCGCTTCCGGAAAGCCTCTTCTAGCCAACGATCCGCATCTTGGACTTGGTACGCCTCCTATCTGGTACGAAACACATTTAAATTCTCCAGATTATCACGTTAGTGGCGTTATTTTTGCAGGCGTTCCTGGAATTATCGTGGGACGAAACGACTCGATCGCCTGGGGGGTTACAAATGTAGGACCAGATGTTCAGGATCTCTATATTGAAAAAAGAAACCCCGCTAATCCCAATGAATTTCAATATAATGATTCATGGGAGGAAGCAGAAGTTCTTGACGAAAGGATACCCGTTAAAGACAGTGAACCGATTCCCTACGAGGTTGTGATTACACGCCACGGTCCAATTCTTTCTGAATTTGCCCATGATGATCAACCAGATACAGCTTTATCCCTCAAGTGGACTGCATTAGATCCTTCAACCGAATTGGAAGCTGTTCTTAAGATCGATTAAGCGTCTAACTGGGAAGAATTTAAGGAAGCGCTCACTTCTTTTCATACGCCAGCTCAAAATTTTGTGTTTGCTTCCACTGACGGAACGATTGCTTACCGAGCAAATGGACTCATTCCAATTCGTAAAAATGGCGATAGCATGCTGCCAGTCCCCGGTTGGAACGATGACTATGAATGGGAAGGTTATGTTCCCTGGGAAGAACTTCCGACAATCGTAAATCCGGATGAAGGGTTCATTTCTACCGCAAATAATAAAATTACAACAGATGACTACCCCTATCACATCACCCATACGTGGGCTCAACCTTATCGTCAGGAACGTATTCGAGAAGTATTAATTGACGGAAATAACCTTGAGGCTCAAGATATGATGAACCTTCAAAATGATTTCGTGAATTTACAGGGAAAGGAGCTCACTCCCCTATTAACAAAGGAACTTCATCGAGAAAACTTGACCTCAGTTGAAAAAGACGCTCTCTCGCTTCTTCAAGAGTGGAACTATATTGATGGTAGAGATGAAGCTGCTCCCCTCCTCTTTCATCTATGGTTAGTGGAGATGGAAAAGGTGCTATTTGATGGAAAGATTGACAAAGAAATGATGCCCCTTTTTGATGGGAAGAGTCAAGTCATTGATCAGCTCATTAGACGGGCAGTAAATGGTGAAGCTGGACCTTGGATGGAGAAGTCTGGGGGATTTCAATCCGTAGTAACGAAATCCTATCAAGCTGCGGTTGATCGTGCCGTTTCATTACAAGGACAAACACCTAAAAAATGGGCTTGGGGAACGTTCCATTCCGTACCATTTGAACATCCTCTTGGAGCGATAAAACCTTTACATCTTCTCTTCAATCCAGAAGTGAACGCGATGGGCGGTAGCCGCGTAACAGTTGGTGCTGCAGGCTGGAATTCATCAACCGGTACGGTTAACCACGGAGCCCCCTGGCGAGGCGTCACGGATTTAGCCAATATGGAAACAAGCTATAACGTCATATCCCCTGGTCAATCTGGTTACGTATTTAGTGAATGGTACGACAATCAAATTGATGATTGGGTAAATGGACGTTACCACGAAACGAAGATGAGCGGCTATGAAGAAAATGCGAAGCATCTTATTCTGAAACCGTAACAAAAGGCTCTCTCAAACGAATGAGAGAGCCTTTTACTTGCTATTTTACGGATACTGTCCAATTTTGTGTATCTTCTAACTTCCCTGTTTGGATCCCTGTAATGGTGTCATACAATTTCTGAGAAAGCTCTCCAATTTCATGATGATTAATAACCATTTTCTTACCTTGCCAGTTGAGTTCTCCTACTGGTGAGATGACGGCAGCCGTTCCAGTACCAAACGCTTCTTCAAGCTCTCCCTTTTGCGACAGCTCATACAGTTCTTCAATAGATACCTTTCTTTCAGTGACTCTAATATCCCATTTCTTTAACAATTCAATAACGGACATTCTTGTAATGCCGTGGAGAATGCTACCGTTTAATTCTGGCGTAACAACTTCTCCATTAATCTTAAAGAAGATATTCATGCTCCCCACTTCTTCAATATAACGCTTTTCAACTCCGTCAAGCCAAAGAACATCTGCATTTCCGTCTTTATAGGCTTTTGCCTGCGCTTGATAAGCGGATGAATAGTTTCCGGCCGTTTTTGCCATTCCTGTTCCGCCTTTAACAGCTCTAGTGAATTTATCTTCTACGCTAATTTTCACTGGTGTTAAGCCACCAGAAAAATAAGAGCCAACTGGTGAAAGAATGATCAATAGTTTGTACGTATTTGAAGGAGCAACAGATAAATTTGGCTCTGTTGCAATAATATATGGGCGTACATAAAGCGATGTTCCCGGCGTTGATGGTACCCAATCTTGCTCAATGTGAATCAATTCTTTTAAGTAACCCATCACACGTTCTTCATCAATTGGAGGAATGCTCAATCGGTCGCTTGAAAGATTCAAGCGCTGCAGATTTTTCTCCGGTCTAAATAAAAGGATACGATCGTCAGAACGATAGGCTTTTAAACCTTCAAAAACCGTTTGACCGTAGTGAAAAATCATCGCAGCAGGATCAAGAGTAATAGGCTCATAAGGAATGATGCGTGGCTCAAACCACCCTTTATCGGTTTCATAATCCATTACAAACATATGATCGGTAAACGTTCTTCCAAAAGGGATCTGATCCTTTTCAGGCTTCGCTTTTAAATTCGTACTTTTAACAATTTCTAAATCTGTACTCATGGCCAGGACTCCTTACTCATTTAAAATAATATTCATAACTTGTGCTCCTTCCACTTGAAGGCAGCTTACTATCTATCTATTGTACTGCCAAACTCTATTGAATTAAAGCTTTATAGTACAGAAAGATGAAAAAATTCAGTAAAAGATGTTTTTCTTCATAACTATCTTATCTTTCATCGCATTGCAGTAATTTTCAACTGCTTCTCTCAAAAAAAGATATCCTTTATTCACTGTTTTTTGTAAACGATACCAAACATACAATAGCACCATTTTAGTTTTCAAGACTTTGTCTTCTCGATTACGATTAGTGAATTTACTATTGCAACTGATGTCTTTTTCACGTAAATTAATCAAGTATGTTTATTAGGAGGTCTCATCATGAATCAAACACAAAACACGCAGCGCGTGCAAATGGTAACTGCAGATCCATCGGCTATTGGACTGTTTGGTCTTGCAATGGTTACGCTTGTTGCATCATCAGCTAAACTAGGTTGGACAGACGGCGTATCCTTTGTCCTACCATGGGCAATTTTTCTAGGAGGTATTGCTCAGCTTATTGCTAGTTTCCTCGATGCCAAACACAATAACACGTTTGGAACGACTGCCTTCGCAGCTTTTGGTCTATTTTGGCTAGGTGTCGGAACATCCTGGTTAATTCAATTCGGTGTTTTCGGCGATGCAGCAGCGGCAGCTGTTGATCCAAAACAATTAGGCATTGCATATGTCGGATATTTAATCTTCAGTGTCTTTATGACAGTGGGTGCGATGGAAACACATAAAGTTCTTTTCTTTATTTTTGTCTTTATTGACTTCTTATTTATCGGGCTTACATTCTCTACTTTAGGAATTTTCCCTGAAGGAATGCACTTCTTAGCCGCTATTGCTGAGTTCTGTATTGCAATCTTGAGTTTCTACGGTTCAGCTGCTAGCGTATTAAATACCCATTTCGGCAAGGTGACACTACCTGTCGGAAAGCCTTTTGGTATTTTCAAGCAGGCTTAGTATAAAAGACAGATGAAAGTTAACTTTCATCTGTCTTTTTTGTATCACTATTTGCTTTTTGAACGAGCTTATTTATGCTAAACACCGATCTTTCAAACGCTTTCCAAGTAAATGAACATTCTCTTTGCCCTCTAATCATAAATCGTAATCCTTCCCTGCAAACAATTTTCAATGTACTCCTCTATTAGTTTACCATAATATCATTATGTAGAATATTATTCTTTATTAAAAATCGTTTAGCACACTTAGTAGATTATATATGTTTCAATTAATTAAAAAGAGGCAAAGGGGATCCAACTCCCATGCCTCACTAGCTGTTCTTATTCACTTAACTGATTAATCTGATCAATAACATCATTAATCTCTGTTAAAGTTTGAAATGACTTCGTATTTTCAACCATCGAAGGATCCAAATTCCCATCTTCCATATTCTTTAAAAATTGATCAATTGTATTCAAAGCTTTTTCATTTCGATCAACAATGTTCTGGTGGAGTTCCGCTCCAACTTTCGGCGCTTCTAACTCGTTAAATTCCTGTATCTCTTTCTTCATCTCTTCAAGTCGACTTTCAAATTCATTCAATGCCTGTTCATCATTAATCGCCTGTTTGGCTAAAGTAGGAGCTTCAGTGGCAAAATCGCTCGCCTCACTAGCGTATTCACGTGCCTCATCGACATAGTTTAGCGTACTGTTCACATTCTCGAGAAATGAACAGCCGCCGAGAAATAAGATTGTTGTAACAAAAACGATCGCTATTTTCTTCATTTGTATTCCTCCCTTAATTTCCCAAACATACGATAGGCTCAAAACAGATCATCTTTCATGCTTAGCTTTTATACGAATCAGAAAAAATTAGGTTTCATTAGCAGTGAAAATCATCTCATTACTTAGCTAATGTTCCCTGATGAAAGAACAGTTGCCATTGATCGCCATTTTTTCTCCATATCGAACTTCGAAGCGTTTGTTGATTTCTCGTTTTATCATGAACGCGATATGTAGCAAGCATCACATCTTTTGCTAAAGGGTGAATGTCAAAATCAGATAACGTCATTTCTCTTAGCGAAAGGCCTCCTTCTACCGCATCCTTTTTACTCCAAATCGTGCCCGAACTTCCAAACTCAAAGAAATCAGCTGCGAGTATTGAATTTAACTTCAATGAATTCTCCCTTACTTGAGGCGTGAGCAACTCCTTTTCCAATTGAAATATCTGTGTTTTGATTTCATCGATTCTCATATTTTCACCTATCATTTTTTACCATTACCTCCATTTTACTCCTTCAAAAAACCACTAGTAGCAGTAATTTTAACGAAATTATTGATGTAAGCGGTTAAGTGGAAGGCTATGCATTGAAATTCAATCAAGGATAATTTAACCTATTAGAGTAGGTATAAAAGATAACTGGATGATGGACACTTTAAAAGAAAAACACAATGAATTACGTCCCATTTTTCTTCTGTCGCTTGATTAGTGCCTTATACATATAATCAGGCTTTTGAATACCTTAACATGGTTTTGCCTTACGATAGAACAAACAAGCGTAATTGCTTAAAAGAAGGAGAAGTGACTATGTCAGAATCAATCACAACCGAAACAGGCGAAAAACGTGTTCCTACTCAAGACGAGCGCGAACTGCTTGATCAGCTTTTAGATCCTAAAGTTCAGGAGTCACTAAGCGTACTAGTAAAGGAACTACCTAAAGTAACAGAACTTGTCAACATGATGTCTAAATCATATGATACCGTACAAGCTCTCGCAACAGATGATGTATTAAAAAATGATACTGTCGAATTCATGTCTGAAATTCTTCACCCTGTCAAAAATTCAGTAAAAGACGTTGCTGCTAATGCTATTGAAGCAAAGGATGAAGCAGAAAAAAGCTCTGAAGTTATTGGCCTTTTCGGACTTTTGAAAATGCTCAAAGATCCACAAGCTCAAAAACTTTTCAGATTTGTAAATGCCTATCTTAAAGTTTCAGGCGAAAAAAGTAACCAAAAATAATACTGATCTGCTAGAAATGGAGGAACAATCATGTCAAAACAAATAGTCATTTTGGGCGCAGGTTATGGTGGGCTTCTTTCTGCTTTATCCGTACGTCAATACTTAAACGAATCAGAAGCAACTGTTACATTAATCAACAAAACGCCAACACACCAAATCATTACTGAATTGCACCGTCTAGCTGCTGGTAACATCTCTACAGAGGCTGCTGCACTTCCACTCGACAAGTTATTAAAAGGAAATGACATTAACCTTAAAGTAGCAACGGTTGATTCTTTTTCTGTTGATAACAAAGAAGTGAAGCTTTCAGATGGCTCTACACTTTCTTACGATGCACTAGTCGTTGCACTTGGTAGTAAAACAGCTTACTTCGGCATTCCAGGACTTGAAGAAAACAGCATGGTTTTGAAGTCTGCTGAAGATGCAAACCGTATCCACGCTCATGTGGAAGAACGCATTAAGAGCTTTGCAGCATCAGGTGACGAAGCGGACGCTACCATTCTTATTGGTGGTGGCGGTCTTACAGGAACTGAGCTCGTTGGCGAACTAGCGGATGAAACACCGAAGCTTGCTCGTAAATATGGCGTAGATCCTGCTAAAATTAAACTGAAGCTTGTTGAAGCAATGCCAAAAATTCTCCCAATGCTTCCGGACGAATTGATTAACCGTGCAATGACAAGTCTTGAAAAGCGCGGCGTTGAATTCCTAACGAACCTTCCTGTTACAAATGTTGAAGGTAACGTCGTTGAACTAAAAGACGGTCAAAAGATCGTAACAAACACATTCGTTTGGACAGGTGGCGTACAAGGTAACCCACTCGTTGGCGAATGCGGAATTGAAGTCAATCGCGGCCGTGCAACGGTGAACAATTACCTTCAATCCACTTCACATGAGAATGTATTCGTAGCTGGAGACAGTGCTGTTTACTTCAAACCAGGAGATGAGCGTCCTCAACCACCGACAGCTCAAATTGCATGGCAGATGGGTGACTTAATCGGGTATAACTTATATGCTTACCTTTATGATAAAGACTACAAAGAATTTGAACCCGTTAACTCAGGTACATTAGCAAGTCTTGGACGTAAGGATGCAGTTGCTCAAATCGGAGGCAACTCAACTTCTCTTAAAGGACTTCCTGCATCTGTGATGAAAGAAGCAAGTAACGTTCGTTACCTTTCACACATTAAAGGTTTGTTTGCCTTAGCATACTAAATGACGAATCACTTTCTATAAAGATAAAAAAAAGTGCTGGGAGTTCCAGCACTTTTTTCATATATTAAAATCTGGTTTTGTATCTTTTACAATTTGATTTAAAGGATATAAGTCACCTGTAACACCGTGGCAACATACGACATTCATGCCTTTTATAAACATTCGACTCGTAAACACAGTTTCGCCATGATCACAAAATATTTCAATGCTTGAGGAATCTATAAAAAGACGAATTTGATGCTTCTCTTTTTGTTTTCTTAATGCATATCTTTTTGTACCATATTCTTCAGCATAAACTTGGGTCATCTTTGATCGATCAAGACAATACTCTTCTCCATTTGAAGAGAAAACCACGGTTTCATTATCTTCATTTCTAAACACAATTTCAAATTCTTGGTCGACTTCAATGACCATTTCAAATGAACGGGAAGTTAATTGGTGATTCGTTTGCAGATCCTGCCCCTTTGCCCTCAGCTCTCTTAGCTCTTGAAGAGGCTGTTGTACTAAACGATTCCCCTCAATCTTAACTTCTCTCGGCAACGTTAACATGTGAGCCCACATATTTTGGTCTGTCGGATAGATGCTCTTTGAATTGCCTAACCAGCCAATTAGAATCCTTCTTCCACATGCATCCTCATAAGTTTGTGGAGCATAGAAATCAAACCCTTTGTCTAATTCGATATATTCGTAGGCATTCAGTTTACTCTTAGCAACATCTAATACATCACTAATACAATACACCACCGAAAATACATTGTTATACTGATACTTATCTTTATTCAACTCCCCTTGAGGAGAAAAGATAAGAACACCGCAATTATTTTGTTCAAAATAGTTGGGGCACTCCCACATATACCCTGCATCCTTAAAATTCGTCTGGAGAATGCCATGATACGTCATTTCATTTGGTTGGTCTCCTGAATAAAGAGCAATTGCGCCTTTATTCTTACTTGTTTCACCACCCACAAGCATATAGTATTTCTTGTCTCGTTTAAAAACAATCGGATCTCTAAAATTATTGCTGAATTCTGCAGGCGTCCCTTCTATTATCACGTTTTCCTTCGATATCGTTTGATCTTCATTTAAGAATCCATACACTTGACTTGGTATGGCTACACTCTCTTCAGTTAGATGATTTCCTGTATAGAACAGGTGCATCTTATCCCCTTCAACAAAAGCGGATCCTGAGTGACACCCGTGAGAATCATATAACTGATCTGGATATAGAGCGATACCGTGATCTTTAAAATGGATGAAATCTTTCGTTGAAACATGATACCAATGCTTCAATCCATGAACAGGTCCTAATGGGAACCATTGATAGAAGATATGGTGTTCTCCTCTAAAAAAAGCTAATCCATTTGGATCATTCATTAACCCATGATGAGGTGCTATATGATAACTCGGATAATACGGATCCTCTTTTGCAATTTTTTCAATCGTACTTAGATAGTCATTCGAAACATCTGACAATGTAACAAAACGATTCTGGCGGTTAGAAAAATCAATGTAATCAATCATGTAAAGCTTCCCTTCTGTTAAACCTTAAGAAAATGAACATTAGCCATGTTTAATATTTAAATTTAATACAGGTTGTTCCGCAGACGGCTTTTCACGATAAGCAATGAACGTAACGAGAAACGAAGTGGCCAATGCAACTAGAATCACAAGAATGTATTGAAAGAAACCATCGCCTATATACAATAACAATCCTGGTAACATCGTCGAACCAGTACCCGCAGCAGCGATGCCCAAAATCGAAGCAAACCCACCGCCGACTGCGCCACCTAAACAACCGTAAATAAATGGCTTTACTTTCGGTAAGTTAATCGCAAACATCACAGGCTCAGTTATGCCAAAGAAAGCAGGTATAACAGAACCTAACATATTAGATCGCTTAATTTTATCTCTTTGCTGAATAACGACCGCAAGAGCTGCTCCAGCTTGACCGGCGATTGCTGCCGTACCAATTGGATTGATTAAATCATATCCTGTTTCTGCAACCATCTTAACGGTTATCGGAACAATCGTATGGTGCATACCTGTTATCGCTAAAAGCTGAATGGTACCTCCATAAACAAATCCACCGATCCCAAATGGTAATTCAAAGAAATACATGATGCCAGAAGTAAGTAAGTTTTCTATCCCCAAAATCACCGGGCCCACGATAACAAGTCCAAGAATTAATGAAAACAGTAATGTGACAAACGGTGTCAAAATAAGGTCTAGCATCTCAGGAATGTATTTTCTTGCTATTTTTTCCGTTTTGGCAGCTAACCAACCCATAAAGACAGCAGGTAGAATCGAACTTTGCATACCTGTTATTGGAATATCAAATCCTAATATTGTAAGAAGTAGCGGATCTACTTCCCCGAACGATACAGCCCATTTATCCGGTAACTGTGGCGCTACTAGCATTAAGCCGAGGGCTATTCCAATGACGGGTGATCCTCCAAATTTCTTCATAGCAGACCAAGTAATTAACACCGGAATGAATGTAAACGCTGTATCTGTTAGTACTTGAGACAGCACTAAAATGGTTGAGGAGAGTTCCATTCCGAAACCGTTTACAAGTAATCCTCTAAGTCCCATCAATAGACCTGTTGCAATGAGAACAGGGATAACAGGTATAAAAATATCTGCAAAGGTTTTTGTTAGTTGTTGAATCTTAGAATTGTTTGAATTTTTTGGTTCATTAGAGCTGTCTTGATTGTCAGTAACTCCAGCTTTTTCAAGTTCAGCATAAACTTTATTTACAAAACCAGTACCAAGAATGATTTGATGTTGCCCACTTTGATAAAAATATCCGCTTACGCCTTCAATTGAATCCAGTGATTCTTTTTTAAGCAATGTATCATCATCCAGCTCGACCCTTAATCTTGTTGCACAGTGAGAGATGCGATAAATATTCTCTTTTCCACCTAATGCTTGTAATACAGAATGAGCAACTGTTTTAGGATTCTTCGCCATGATCCTACCCCTCCAATAGCATATTCGTTATCCTCACAAAAGCGGAAACGTTTCCACTTTGTCCTAAAAAGAAAATTTCTGATTAAATCCCCTAACTGGAAACGTTTCCAGTTAGGGTGAAAAATGAAAGCGACTCTAGAAATCGCTTTTGAATAACTAAATGATATCGTTTACACACTAGGGAGTCAAGTGTTTTTTTTATTTGTACTATTTCCATCAAAAAAGGTAACTGGAAGAACATTTTTCTTTTCAACTGGCTGTTCCTTAATTAGATTAATAAGCACTTCTACTGCTTTTTCAGCCATTTCAGCAACAGGTTGGATAATTGTTGAAAAAGTTAATTCATCTTCCTTACTGGAAGTAACACCATCAAAACCAATCACTTGCACATCCTCAGGAACTCTTCTTCCTACATTTTTTAGGGACCGCAACAATAATTTCGCCCACTTATCATTCATGGTAAAAAATCCATCCACATCAGGATTTTGTTTTAAAAATCGTTGGATAACCGCTTCAATGTCTGTGACAGGCTCTCTTAATTCGTAAATACAGTGATCAACATTTTTGCTTAAACTCTGAGTTTCAAATCCAAGCCGGCGTTTCATCGATTCATTTTCAATGTTTGAAACACTACCTAAATAAGCAATGCGCTTACAACCCCGTTTTATCAGTTCTTTAGCTGCAAGCTCTCCACCTTTCTTATTATCACTCGTGACAAATACGACATCTTTCGTAAAGTGTCGATCAATACTTACAATCGGTAGGTGACTTGAAATATATTGATCAAGTTCAGCACTATAGGTAATTGCAATTAACCCATCTATTTTATTTTTTTCAAGCATCGAAATATAGCTTATTTCTTTCGCACGTTCATTTTGAGTATTACAAAGGATCATTTTATAGCCAAGATCAGACAATTTCTTTTCAACATGATAGGCAAATTTCGAAAAAAACGGATGCCAGATTGTAGGTACAATTAAAGCGATGGATTGACTTTGCTGCATTTTAAAATTCCTAGCTACTTCATTTTGCTTATAATTCAATGCTTCAATCGCTCGTTCTACTTTTCGTCGCGTTGTTTCTTTAACAAGGCCATTATTATTAAGTACTCGTGAAACAGTACCTAGTCCTACCCCAGCTTCTCTTGCTACATCTTTCATATTTACCAAAGTTCTGATTCACCTGCTTTGTTAATGAATTCATACAAAAATTATTGTAACATAGAAAAAGTTTTCAAGTTGGCCGATAACCTCAGTAAGAAAGTATGATAAGGTTATCCTACTCCACATTCACCTTTATCATCCGATCATCTTCTTTAACGGGATCCCCTCGACCATCTTTATTATTCGTAATCGCATATAAGTTTTCCTCATCTAAAAATAATGAACGAACTCGTCCAATTCCTTCTTTCACAACTGTTGTTCCCTGTCCTTTAAGCTGAAACGACCGAATTGCCTCACCTCGTAAGCAAGCGACATACAATTGATCATTCCAAAAAACCATTCCTGACGGAGCCCAAGTGTCGTTACCAGAATGATAAAGTGGCTGCGTCATCCCATCAGCAACTTCATCACCTTCAATCACAGGCCAGCCGTAATTATTTCCTGGTTCTATTTGGTTGATTTCATCATGTGCAGACTGCCCATGCTCAGAGCTAAAAAGCTGTCCTTCATCATCCCAGGCAAGTCCCTGCGGATTTCGATGGCCATACGAGTACACATAGGAATCCTTAAATGGGTTGTCTTCTGGAACATTTCCCTCTAGATCCATGCGAAGGATTTTACCCGCTAAACTTTCCTTATTCTGAGCTAAATCTGGTTCACCAGCATCGCCAGTTGTAATATAAAGCATGCCATCAGGTCCTAATTTCACTCTGCCACCATTATGAAACTGTGAACCAGGGATGTTAGAAAGAAGTTCGTCCGTTTCTGTCCATACCCCTTCTTTCAACTCAACCTTAACAACTCTATTCAGCGTTTTATTATCTTCTAGGTAAGTATGATAGAGGAAAGCTGTTTGCGATTCCGGAAAATCTACTGATAATGCTAGACCTAAAAGACCACCCTCTCCTTCGCTGTGAATCGCTTTTGCAAGTTGCAGAGACTGCCTCTCCAAACGATTCGTAACGTTTGCCACCATGCCAGAACGTTCCGTTAAATAAAATGTTTCTTCAGATCGTGTGATTTCCCACGGAACATCCAAATTTTCTATAAATGCTTCCTCATCATAATTTTCCTCAGCTACATGCTCATCAGAACGATCGTTAGGTTCATGACTAGAGCATGCTACCAAAATGAGAAATGCTCCGATCACTCCCATTATTCTCACGATGTATGCCTCTTTTCTCATTATTTATAAAATCACTCACAAATCATTAATACATTTCCGTCAGGATCCTTAAAGTTAAACCAATGACCGTTTTCAATTTCCGTCACAAGTTCAATCCCCTTTTCTTTCATAAAGGAAAAGGCAGCTTCAATGTCATTCGTATCAAAATGAAACGCAGGTGTTTGGAATATGGTTTCGGACGAAAAAATTTTACTATCAAGCACAAGTCCAGTCCCCTTCATAGGAACAATATAAAGGTGTCCAGCGATAATATCCCCATCTGCCTCGAGGCCAAGCAAATCACAATACCATTTTTTAGCTTCCTCGATGTTTTTTACTGGGATAAAGACCGCACTAACTCGATTTAAGATTGGTGTCAATTGGCTAACCTTCCTTTCAATATAAATTTCTCATCAACTATATCTCTTCTCGATTCCGTGTGTTGATCCTGCTCAGGAATAATAAATCAAAAAAAGTACTTACTTTTAAAGTACTTTTGCTTCCTATGGTAAAATAATTCAACAAAATTATCCCTCTACATTTTTGCTTTCTAGTCAGTAGCTGAGGTGGGTTAGATATAGAAATATTCCTCAAACAAGAGGAGCCTATCTACGTTCAGATAGGCTCCTCTTCATGTTAAAGGAAAAAATCCTTAATCTTAGTTATAAACACTAGCACATGTGCCAGCTTCTGGTTCATAATAACAATGATTTTTATATTGACCTGCAAAAGGTTGCCCGTACCAGGTAGGAGGACAAGGAGCATAAGGATTGAAATACCAAAGAGCATATTTCCCTGGATGTTCTCTCCAATAATCCAAGTTCTTTTTTGCTAATCGTTTTTCAACAGACCTTGCTCTGTTGTAGAAGACATTGCCTTTTTGGACGGCTTCAAAAGAATAATTTCCTCCTTGCACCTGATAGATGACTTGAGGAATGGTTCTCAGACCGATAAAGTCTAAACATTCTGCGCTAGCACGATTGACAATGACATTCCCTACATACAACATTCCTTGCTTCCCTTCACCTTCAGCTTCCGCTCTCATCATTCTAGCCATTAAATCAACGTCTGAACTTGAGTATTTAACTCTCGGCATATTTTTCACCCCAAGTACATTGTATGAAGGAAATGGACTTTTATGACATTCTTTCTATAACACCATCATCATCGAGAAAGTTCTACTAATTTTTTATATTCGTATAGAATTAGTAGAAGAACGAAATCGCTAAACGTTCATAAATAAAAAAGGGGATAGATCAGTAGCATGCCACTACTTACCTCTCCCCTTCTTGTAATATACAAGTTACATAAACCTACCCCACCAATCTAGGACTGTGGAACAGATTGATCTTTCTGTTTATTCCCGTTATTCTGTAGCACTTTTAAACCACTACCGATGTCTGACGCTAGAATGTAATTTCGATCCACGAATACACCCCACACATCTGATTGCTCTGGTGTGTATTGAGCAATTTCTGTCGGTTTAGAGGGATTTGTAATGTCTACCGCTATAACTCCTCCCGCATAGTGAGAAAGATAAAGGGTATTTCCATGGACTTTTGGATCGTGAACTGTTTTCGCAAAGGTGACATTGTCTTCTTCTGGAATATCATAGGTTAACTCTGTTTTAAATTCACTCAAAAGTTTTGGATTACTCTTATCTTTTATATCAAAAATACGTGTATAACCATATGCATTTTCATACCCTTCTTTAACTGGGTCATAGACTTCTCTTGTTTCAATTAATACCGTCCCACCTTTTGCAAGGGTCGAGGAGTGAGCGGATCCCTGCTGATCAGATGCAAAATCAGTTCTTCCAAGGTACTCAGGTTCCTCTGGATTCGATATGTCAAATATGACTGTGCCAAGATCCCACATCGAGACATATGCGTACTTTCCAGTTTCATCTACCATTGTACTGTGGTTAAAGAGTGGTCTAGTTTTACCATCCGGTGAGTTCCAGTGATAGCCATTGAAATCGTCTGCTACCTCAGGAAGTGTTCTCGGATCAAACTGCCAGAGTGTCTCTGGGTTCGTTGGATCTGTCACATCAACAATTTGAAAGTCTTTTTCTTCTCCATCACTGTAATAATCAGCATAAGGGTTTGCAGCTACGACTATTGCGCGATTACCTTGGGTTGTTAAGTATAACTCATGTGTTCCTCTTGTTTTCTTAGTCACTTCCCAAAAGCCAAGTTTTTTAGGGTTTTCCGGATTCGTTACGTCATATAAAAGAAATCCACCTTTGGAATCGGGATTGTTTTTATTTAGCTGTTGAACGGAAACGACTGCAAGATCACCTTTAAACTCAGGAGTGCTAATGGATTTCACAATTACTTTCTCCTGCCATGTTTCTGGAATATCGTTATTTGCAAATACCGCTACCTCTTCTGGATTTGCAGGGTCTTTCAAATCAAACACCCGAACTCCGCCATTGCCATTGTTCTGCACATGCGTGCCTACATAGGCATATCCTTTGTGAGCGTAAACATCAGCAAAGGAATTTTGCTTACCGTCTTCACGAACAATATCCATCTCTGGTGCTGCCACTTCTTTTAAGAAATTAAGGTTTTTACTACCTTCAAGAACCGGAGCTGCAACATTATCATAATTCGCGCGTTCTCCTTTTTCAATATTCACATCTCCAATTTCATCATGTGCGAGGACCTGTCCTGGAAGAATAATAGAAAATGCCAAAACTCCAGACAATGCCGTGTTAACTATGTACTTACTATTCAACTCATCGCCTCCGATATCTAAATATTCTGATAACGAAATAATGATAACACACTTAATTGTAAATTTAATTCATATTTTGAAAAATGATCCACATGAACCACTTATTATTGAATAGGTCGTGACTAATGGAATACCGCCTTTCACTTTATACTAGATTTAAATCATGACTATACTCCTGGTTCCTTATTATTTCAAATTAATATTTAATAGTTTAAACGTAGTTCTTTCTAAAAGCATGTTTGTCAGAAAGCCTCTTAGTTTCCAAACCAAAACTATTATAAATCGGCCTATTATTCTTATGACTGGGCTATATTATTCAATGAAATTAATCCAGTGCTCATATCTAGTACCATCACCGTTATTTCAAACAAATTCGTGTAACCCAATCTTTAATTCCAGTTAAAAGGAGCCTATCTTACTACAGATAAGCTCCGATTTAATAAAAGGTCTCTACTTTTCACACGCCCTTACTTATCAATAATTTTTCCTTTTTCTATAAATTTTGCAGTTGCTACAGTACCGATAAATGATAATATTCCTACAAGTAATATGACATCATTAAGGGCTGTAGAGGATAACTTAATAGCTAACAAGCCACAAAAAGCTATTATGCTTGTGCCTATTGCATCTAAAGCAACTGCTTTGTCAGCTTCCGTTGGCCCTCTTAATGCTCTGTATAGTAATAAAAGGAGAGAGATGCCTATTATAACCATACAGAAATTCACAGTCATTAAGATGATATTCCCCATCTTCCATAACACCCTCTGCCCATTCAAATTTTTCAATCACTTAATATAAAGTTACTTTTCAGAAAGCTAGGCTGTTTTCAAATTGATTGAAAAAGTTTTTTTAACAGCTCCCCTAACTATCGGTCGTTAGTTAGAAGTGGAAGAAACCTATTAATTCCCTCAATCGTTTTATCAGTCTCCTAGCTCTTAATCTTGCAACAGGGATTATTAGGAGCACTATCTACTCCATAACTATAATCTAATAAATTCACCTTTTATTCACATAAGCTTTTAACAAACTTAGGTAATGCAAAACTTGCATAATGTACTTCTGGTGTGTAGTATTCCACATCTATATTGGTAATTTTGTCCATCGGTAATTCTAAAGGATCGTAAACCTTTGAACCCATAGTAAATGTCCACATGCCACTCGGGTAAGTGGGAATGTTGCAAGTGTATAGACGAGCAATTGGAAAGATTTCTTTCGTATCACGTATAGCGTTTTTAATTAGGTCTGGTTTAAACCATGGATTATCCGTTTGAGCTACAAAAATACCATCCTTTTTTAAAGCCTTTGCAATCCCTGCATAAAAACCTTTTGTAAACAAACCTGCAGCTGGACCAACAGGCTCAGTAGAATCAACCAAGATAACATCATATTTATTTTCACTTTTGATAATATGTTCAAATCCATCTCCAATGATTAATTTAGCTCTTGGGTCACTATATCCAGACGAAATATGAGGTAAATGTTTCTTCGAATATTCCACTACTTTCCCATCAATTTCAACTTGTGCTACTTTTTCTACTTTATTATGCTTAAGCACTTCTCTAATTGTTCCTCCGTCACCACCGCCAACGATTAGAACATTTTTAGGTGAAGTATGTGTAAACAATGGTACGTGAGCAATCATTTCATGATAGACAAACTCATCTTTTTCTGACGTCATAACCATACCGTCTAATAACAACATATTTCCGAATTGCTGAGTTTCTAACATATCTAGCTTTTGGAAAGTTGTCTGTTCACTTTCTAGTGTGCGATTGACTTTTCCTGTGATACCGAATGAAGATGTTTGTTTCTCTGTAAACCATAATGACATAATATGTTCTCCTTCTGTTAACTAATTAGCTTTAGACCGACTGCGGCACTTAATACCATAGCCATAAAGATAATTCTAGCTAAGCTCTTCGATTCTCCATAAAATAGTATTCCTACAACCCCTGATCCCACTGTTCCGATTCCGGTCCATATGGCATAAGCTGTTCCCATTGGTAAAGATTGCATGGCTAAGCTTAAGAATGTAAAACTACTTCCTAAACCTAAAAGGAAAACTGCAAATGATCGGAAGTTTTTTTTACGTAGTATAAGGTTTAACCCTGTCACACCTACAACTTCAAATATTCCTGCAAAAACGAGAAAGACCCATCCCACGATCAAGCACTCCCTTCTTGATTAGGGTTTCCAGTAACAAGTTTAAGGCCCATGACGCCTGCAAGAAGAACAAGAATCAAAATAATTTTTAGAAGTTTAAACGGTTCTCCAAATACTAGCATTTCAACTAATACTGTGCCGGTTGTTCCTAATCCAGTAAATACAGCATAGGCTGTTCCCACAGGAAGTTGGGAAGTTGTTTTAATTAATAAACCAAAAGATGCAACAATAGCAATAAGCGTGCCTGTCCACGTCAAAATATCATCAGCGTGTTTTAATCCCATAACCCAAAAAATCTCAAAAACAGATCCTACAACCAACAAACTCCATGCGCGATTCATATGAATATCTCCTTTTTATTTAGTAACGCCTTGCCAATAAATTTCCCATGAACTAGTTAGACGTTTTTGTAGACGTTCTGGAAATCCATATAAAAGTTCAACTAGTAACCCATCAAGTATTGTTAAAAATGACAGCGCAGCAAACTCAGGATTTATCCCAGGGTTTAAATCATCTCTCTTTTCTTCAAATATGGACAAATACAGTGCCTCTAATTCATCAACAAATTTGTTGGTACCCTTCTTAATTTGTTGTTCAAATTGTACTGGTGGAAAAAAAGAAGTTCTCATAAAGAAATTCATATTATGATCTTTTTGATAACGTTTCAAGTACTCGTTCAAAAAGTTATATAGAATCTCTTTCAGAGATGAAGAACTGTTCTCCAACATGTATTGTTTAATAAAGTACAACTCGTTTACTAGAGAATCATTATACGTGCTAATAAAAAGATCCTCCTTACTCTTAAAATGTGCGTAGATCGATTGTTTTTTAATTCCCACTTCATTAGCAATAGAAGAAAGCGAAGCTCCCTGATACCCATGTAAAGCAAATTGATTTAAAGCAACTTTTTTTAAGTCATTAGATTTCACTTTTTCACCCCTTACGAACGTTCGTAAGTTTATACTAGCAAAGCCTTATTCTCCTGTCAATTATGTAAAAAAAGAGAGTAGAGTTCATACTGGCCTTACATTGTAGAATTTCCTACTCATTATATTTAACTATTTAAATTTGATTTTTTCTTCAACTCTAATCGATTCCCTTAATTCTTCAAGAGTGCTTCATCCTACCGGAGGTGACATACTAATTACTTCGACCTTAACTTTTTCTTCATTTATAGTCCTGAAAAAAAGAACTTCTCCAACCACGCAATCTTTTATGAAAAATAAAGGAGCCTATCTTATTAAAGATAAGCTCCGAGATTGTTGAATATGAGATGATACTTATTTCTGTCGAATTCACCACTCAATTTCTTTATAAATATCAGAGATGAATCTTCCATCAACTTTACCCTCTTCGAACAATTGTGTCGCTGTACTAAACTCTTGAGTAACTGATCCTTTTACTTTTGTTAGGTAAAACCTCTCTTCATCCTGGCTAATCCAATATTCATCATTTCCATAACTGAAATTGTACTCTTCTCCAATGTAAATGCCATTTTGAAACTCTTTGAACTGATCTTTAGTCATTTCACCACTCCATTCAAGAGTCTCAACTAGAGCTTAAAAAAAGATAAATAAAAATATAGCGAACTAGAGATGATATTCCTGTTTTATTCAACATTAGCTCCGATTTAATGGAATAAGTCTTTCTCTTCGTTTAATACCCTTTTGATTGCTCCAACTTTAAATTCAGTATTTTTTAGAATGCTATTTTCATCTGTAAAACCTTGAAGATTATTGTAGTTGATAAGACATTATTACTTGAGAAAGCTCGAAAGTATTGGCAGCAGTTTTTTTCCGTTAACCATATGGTCTTGCTTTGCAAGTTGTACAAACTTTGCGTTTGGAATTGCCTTTGTTAGTTGACGACCAACATCTTTTATTGAGTCCGGGCTTTGTTCGCCAACGATTATTTGTGTAGGTATGGAAATTTGAGTAGCTCGTTCAAGGGGGGGCATATCCTGAGTTAGAGTAATATCATAAGCAAGGGTTGGAGCTAGAGCTTTCGTAGTTCTCCAGCCAGGAAATAACGGCAACAATAAAACAAATACTTTTGGCATCCCAATCCCCTTTAAAAAGGAAAGCATTGCTTCTGAATTTTTTTCGTTATCGAGAAGTTTGTGTATTTTTTGGCTTAATTGTTTGTATTCGTTTTTTTCTTTCTCGTCACGTACATATGGCGCATCATACATAGTTACTTTTTGCACTTTGTTGTCAAGCCGAAGTGCTGCCTCAAGTGCGATCACAGCACCAGAAGAATGGCCATATAAATGTGCCCTGCCACCTGCCGCGTCAATCATAGCTTCAATATCTTCGATTTCACGTTCTTTAGAATAAGGAAGTGTGTTACCACTATCGCCGCGTCCACGGCGGTCGTAATTGTAAACAGTGAATTCAGAGGCAAATATTTTGGCATCTCGCACTATGGGCTTAAATGAGCGATGGCAGCTTGCTCCCGTTATGTAAATGAGCGCTGGACCATTACCGTAGACATCATATGCCAAGGTTGTACCGTCTTTTGACTGGGTTGTTTTCGTATACATCACCCTTTTCTCAAAAAAATGGATATTACCCTTTTGCATTTGTCAAGGCTTCAATCAATTGCCAACACCTACATTTAAATACATAAACGTTAATTTCTGCATCACCAATAAATTTCCTCCTGTTATTTAATAAACTGAACCGAAAAACCTTAATACGCTCCAATATTTTGATACAATTTAATTAACAAGAAATCGAACTATTTGTAGAAAGGACTAATTCACTTTGGTATTTTTTTTAAGGATGATAGCAGCTTTTCTTTCTTCAATTATTGCAGGACTGTATTTTGTAGGTGATCTCTTATCTGGTATATTTATTTTTCTACCGAGTTTTATCCTTGTTGCCGTTCCTGTTTCGCTCTTTGTTGATAGGTTTAGTAAAGAAAGAAGAAGCAGGAATAAAATGTATATTATTAAGCTCTTTTATTACTTTATATCAGGTATTTTATCAGGTTGTTTAATGATTGTGATGTTTGGTATTGGTGGGGATTTTGCAACCGTAGATATGCCTTCGGTCATATTAATCACTCTATGTTGCTCAATACTATATTATCATTTTCTTCTATTGCTTAAAAAATGGCTAAAATGGTATAAAAACGTCCCATTACCTGTTTCAAGATAAGGTAGAGAACATCCTAATTGGATATTCTCTACCTTATTTTTATTCTGGGAAAAACATAAGAACATTAAGGGTTTATAAGTATTCAAGAATTGCTCCGAGATAATTGAACAAAGCAGGTTATAAATATTACTAAAATGAAATCATCAGCAACTTTTTAACCTCTTCATATACCTTCGGATGGTTTTCAATCGAAACATATTTCAACCTGGTACCAGAAGGATCTTGGTAAATGAAAGAACCATCTTCAAACATATTAATAAAATAGGTTTTCCCCTGCAATTTTTCATTCTCTGCTAAAGCAATTATGTAATTACCACTTTCATTTAATAACTTATTCTTCTCTTTGATTTTTTCTGGTTTTTGTTCAGTTACTTCAACACTTTCTATCTTTTGTATAAAGGTACTAATCTTATCAATATCCTCTACTTCTTTTTTAGTCTCTTTACTTACCACTCCATTATTATCTACACCTTGTATAGTGAGAAATTTATACTCTCCTTGAATTTCAATAGTATCGGATCCGGCCCCGCACCCACATAGGATAGTAAAACTTAGCATTGACACTATTATTACTTTCATTAGATTCATTTCAATTCACCTAACTTCCAACAACTGTACTGTGTTCAAGACCAATCATTTCAAAAAGAAGCAAGTTTCTCAATCATTATTTCTAAAAAGCTTATCTATTAAAGATAAGCTCCAATTTAGCTTAATAAAAAACCCTTAATTGATACAAATAATGAGAAGATAAAAACACCAACAAGTAAAATCCCAATTGATTTTCGTTCTTTTTGAAATTCTTCAATTCCCATAACTAACATTGTAAGTCCTAATAGAAATATCATTATATGACTAAACTCAAAATTACTTGTAATCACCCCATAAACAGCAAGTGTAAAAGTTGATATTGATAGAACGTATCGTAAAATTTTCAACCAAATTCTCCCTTTCATCTTCCTCAAAAATACTTTAATTATCTGTAGTGCCAATTATTTCAAATCATTGAGAACAACTCAATCTTTTATTTCAAATAAAAAAAGCCTATCTTATTACAGATAAGCTCCGAGATTGTTGAATAAGTGTTTATGTTAAAAACTCACTTACATCAAATGTTTTGTGCAATTATATAAAGAACAATCCCAATCTCCATTAATATTTTCTAAGATTGTAATCGCGGTATTATCAATATAAGTTTTTTGAAACCTACTGGGGAGTAATTGTTGCAATGTTAGTCCGATTAAAGCCCCATGACTCACTATTAGTATTCGCTTGCCCTTATATGTATGGACCATATCTTTAACAAATTCAATTCCTCTTTTGCCTACTTCTTCAAAACTTTCCATCCCTAGGTCTAAGTTACGCCAATTGCTGCCCCACTTTTCCAGTCGATCTTCTTCTGTCGTTCCTTCGATTTCCCCACAATCTATTTCTCTAATTCTTTTATCATAATGACTTATTGATAAGTTTATTTTACTTCCAATGATTTGTGCCGTTTCAATTGCCCTTGTTAAATCACTTGAAATGATGACATCCCATTTTCCTTCTTCTCGTAGTCTAGCGCCAATATTTGTAGCTTGTTTTCTACCTAATTCGTTTAAAGGAATATCTGACGTGCCTTGTGCTTTACCATGATCATTCCACTCCGTAATTCCATGTCTAATTAGCCCTATGGTTGTCATTCTACCTATCCCCTTTTACTCTTTCTTACATATAAACGCGCAATTATATTTACATAGAGCGCTTACTTTGATCAAACGCTCCGAGGTAACAGAAGACTCGACATCGAGATTTTTCTTAATTGTAAAATAATTTGTTCAAGACTGTTTTTGATTCTGAAAACCGAGCTACAATTTTTTCGAAATAAAAAACACTTCAGCAAAATCATTAGTTATTTGCTTGCCAGGATCTACTTTCAAATCATTTTTCATTTTTTCTAAACCATCTTCATAGTCATCATCGCTTATTAACGTTAGGACAGAGATGTCTCTGTTTTCAGCATGGTGGACGTAATCAGCTACAGCTACTTGTTCCATTCGATATTCCATCCTTAGTTTAACTTCAAAACCCCTCTTAATAAGTTCTTGGTAGATCAATTCCTTATCCCAAAACCTCTTTAGGTCTTCTTCATTAGCAGAAGGAAAGTAATGATAAACCCACCATTTTGGCATCTCGTGAATGACGATATTATGTAATTTATATACTCCCTTTACCTTTAGTACCCTTGATATTTCATCTAGGGCACTTTCCTTATCCACGTAATGGTGAAAAGCATAGTTATTTGAAATAAAGTCAAAGGTATCAGAGTCATATGGCATTCTTTCAACATACCCATGCATTAAATCTACATTTGTTACCTTTTCATTAGCTTTTTTTAACATATCTTTTGAAGCATCAAGGCCATTCCAATTGATATTAATTCCCTGAAAGAGTGGAACCTGCTTTTCAAGGTACAGCCCTGTCCCACAGGATAGATCGAGCATCTTATAATCGGTTTTTTTATGTTCATCAACATAGTCTTTTAAATCCCAGTCTAGTTTTAACTCATCACTTCTAAATTGATTTTTGTCATAATTATCAGCAATTGTAGAATAATTTGTAGTTTTCATAAAAAGCCCACCTTCTTAGTGCGGAATTACGCCCGATTAATAAAGATTGTTCTTTAACGATTAAGCTGCTATGATATTACAGAATTGCTCCGAGATTACGTAATATCTGATTTCGATATGTATTATAAATTACTAACTAACCCACGCTAAACCACCTAAACTGTTAGTCTCGTTACTTGGTTTATATAAACTAAAAGAAAAAATCTAGTTTATTAAATATCTAGATAATAAGAATAGCCAAGGACTAACTAAGAGCAGAACGCTTAGATACATAAATTTGCGTTTACCTAGCCCCATTGCTATAGCCCAACTAAACAAACTACATAGAAACGTGAGGATTAGGGTAGTAATAATTCCATACTCTTGAAAAATAGGTATAGTAAAAGACAAAATACCAACGCCAACTAAAATCCAATACATTACATAAGGTGATTTTTTTGTTTCCATTCCTATTTTCTCCTTTCTAGAATTCTTCTGCCCTTCCTATAATCTAACTGTAAATTAGTTCGTTCGCCTTTATACAATCCTTACTGCAAGCGAATTCGATAGCTGAGTGCTCACTTGAACAATCGCTCCGAGATTCTTGAAGACTTGAAATCGAGATATTGAACCAGATCTTTCCCTAATTGATAGCTTAATTCTCTTCCTTCCAACCAATTTTCTTAATAACAACAGCTATAACTTTATTTTCATTAAACCCAAATTCTATATTTATCTTATTATCTTTATCGAAATATCCAAGGGTATCTAAGCCACTTTCAACCCTTTCATAATAGTTCACACCGTATTCCTTAATTACCTGTTCTTTTGTATCCTCGATTTTAATTTCTTTTGCAGTTTCATATACCTTGGAGTTTTTGTGTGTTCTTCGAATGAATAATCGAATAACCTTGTCATCTACAAAACCAAACTCCACACCATCGTAACTTAAATATTTTGACTTTGGATCTTCTATTACTTCGACTTCAGTTGGTTTTCCAAAGGTTTTTATTACATCGTTCTCATAGGAATTGATTGATATAGAATTGATATTTTCACCAGAGAGGTCAATACTCTCAGTGGTGTCATAAAAATCCATCGTTTCCTTAGCTAATGGTTCACATCCTATTAAAATCAAAAACATAATTATAGTTGAAATTACTGTTGAAGTTTTTAGATTTATCCTCAAAATAATCCCCTCATTTTTACCCACCAGTTTATTTCACCTTAAAATCAAAAATTCTTATTCAATATTGCTGCTCATTTTCACAATAAGAGGTAGCAGCTACGCAACTATCCCTCCGAGATAATGGAAGAGTGTTATTTATAATGAAATACTCATAGAAATTGTTCTGTTTTTAAAGCCTAGATTTTCATATATCTTAATTGCTTGATTTCCATCAAAAACGCTTAAACGAATTTCGGAGTATCCTTCTTGTTTTAATTGTTCAACACCCGTTTTAATCAATTGTTTTGAAATACCTTTGCCTCTGTATTCCTCTATCACAAATAATTCATAAATAAATCCTAGTTTCTTATCTGAAAACTGGTCTTTACTCCCTCCTAAAAGAATCCAACCTGTTATTACATCATTTTTAGTTGATATTAAATAATAACTACTCTTTTTCATAAGAGATTCTACTAGTTGTTTTGCTTTTTCAATCGTTGGCTCAGCTTCACCTAAAGTTCCCTCAAATATAGCCTGTGGAGAAAGTGCTATTATCTTTTCAATTTCTACCTCATTTGGTTTTCTTATATCCACTTATCAACTAACCCCTTCCAATATAGGACGTTTTTTTCAAATTCACTGCTCAACATACCAATTATTTCAAAATAACGCTAGTAAATCCATCCTTATTTCACAGAAAAGAGCCTACCTTATTACAGATAAGCTCCGAGATAACTGAATAACTATTTTTGAATCCCATACCAAGAACTTTCTTTAATCGTTAATTCTTCTGTTATTTCATATTCCGCAACTTTTTCTGTCTTTGGTGATTGATCTCCTATTGAGAAAGCAATAATCCAACTGTCACCGTTTTCAAGGGACGTAAGGTTAATATCTTCTGGATCCTTACCAACTCTATCTTTAAAGTCGCTTTCGAATTCTTCAAAAGCTACCTGAGAAGCCTGACCTAATCGATCAGGTTGATAAAATTCGTATGCCGAAACCAAAATTCCAATTATAACAACAATACCAACGATGAGACTTTTCTTTTTTTTGTTCAAAAGTAAAACTCCTCTCACTGACTAATGAAACGGACACAATTGATTAACCCTCATTTTTACATTTAAAGAACCACTGCACTTCTTCAAGAATCTTGACCAAACCTCTAATACCAATTATTTCAAACCCACCATCGTAACTCAATCTTTATTTCACATAAAAAGGAACCTATCTTATTACAGATAAGCTCCGAGTTAATTTAATAAGACGTGTAGTTTGCTCTGCTTTTGAATAGGAACAAAACCCACCATACTAACAGAAACACATAACCTATACTTGTGAAATATGACCATAAAGCACCTTGTTGTAATTGACTAACTAAATGTTCAAACTCATTCATTTCTTCTGCTCTACCAATACTATTTATGAGGACAATTATTGGAACTGTAACAGTGAACAGAATAGCTACAATTGACAAACCTTTCATTTTCCTTTTCACAACGCTGTATATAGTTGTTCCTAATGTTGTTAATAAAAACAAGTAATATATTACCCAAAACCAATTAGGCAATGTGTCCCAATCCATTTTTTACCCCCCTAATGTTCATTGCTTACTGTTCAACAATCCTGCCCGATTGCTGAACATCACTCCGTTCTATACAATACCATATTTTTCTATTTAATCGAACGATAATATTACCTTACTTATGACATCGAATACTATCTATTCAGTAAAAAAAGAAGTCCAATTCGAAAGGCCTTTTATGATCAGCCTTCCAAATTGAACTACTTCTTTTGTATTATTGTTTTGAAATCGCTGCGTAAATGTCGTAGTCTGCAGGATCAAGTTCGGTTTCTTTACCAATCGCAAGCCTGGCAAGTTCAAGCCCAAGATATGGACCTACAGTGAGGCCAGAGGCGCCCAGACCATTTGCGGCTAGTAAATTATTCATTTCAGGTACATAACCGAATACCGGAAGAAAACCTGGTGTAAAAGGACGAAAACCTACTTTAGCTTCCAAAAAAGTACTCTTTGCTAATCCAGGAGCAATAGCAAGTGCTTTACTAAATATTTCTTGAAGACCGCCTGCCGTTACGCGCCTGTCCATCCCAGCTTCATTTTCATGAGTTGCGCCAATGACGACTCGCCCATCGTCAAAGCTTAATAAATACTGGTCGTTTGGCGGCATCACAACTGGCCACTCGCTTGTAGTTTCACCAGGCACCTCAAGGTGAACAATTTGAGCCTTTTGAGAAGTGACGCTGAACTTTAGTCCTAACGGAGATAAGAGTTCTTCCGCCCATGCGCCAGCGGTAACAATGACTTTATCCGCTTCGAGTGTCTCGCCTTCAATGGTTACTCCTGTGATTTCGCTATTTGTTGACTGGAGTTTTGCATCACCATATTTCAATGTAGCCCCATGCATTTGTGCAGCGCGTAGAAGCGCTTGTCGAAGCGCTGCGCCATTTACTCGAGCGGCTCCGCTCACAAACACAGACTGATACTCTTCCGCTACGTAAGGAAACATTTTTTTTGTTTCATCGGCTGATAACTTCTTAATCTCGCCTATTTCTGGTGCATCTTCTCTCCGTTTTTTTGCTCGATCAATCATTTTATCTAATTTCGTTTCATCCGTGTGGAGGCTAATTGCGCCTACTTTCTTGTAGCCCGTTTCTGTCTCTCCATCCTCCATTAATTGTTCAATTAAATTTGGATAGTATTTTGCTCCACCTTTGGCGAGTCGATACCATATCTTATTTCGGCGTTGAGAAAGCCACGGACATACGATCCCTGCTGCGGCTTCCGTAGCCTGGCCAGGTTCGTTTCTGTCGATAATTGTAACATCTACCCCCATTTTTGCTAAGTGGTAGGCAGTTGAGGCACCAAGAATACCTGAGCCTATAATAATCATTGAATTCATCAGTAACACCTATTTCGTTAAATTCATTTCTTTTTCATTCTACACACAATCATTAAGCCGCTCAAGCAGTTAAAAGACGCTTTGTCTGGAAACAACTTTCTTCTATATAAATTGCTGTCTATGCTAAAATGACACCATTACATTATGAAGGAGTTTCATCATGAAAAAAACATTGGATCATATGGGAATTGCAGTTAGACGATTAGATGAAAGTGTTCAGTTTTATACTGAAGTATTAGGAGGAGAACTATTCGACCGCTATCGCAGTGAAGCTACAGGAGTTGAGAGCGAAATTGCAGTGATTGACCTTAATGGAAGTCGTATTGAATTGCTTATGCCTACAAACAATACAACTTCTCCAATCGCACGATTTATGAAACAAAAAGGAAAAGGCGTTCACCATATTGCATACAGGGTCGAGAACCTTGATGAAGCCCTTAAAGAATTAGAACAACAAAGCATCCGTGTGATGGAAGAAACACTGCGCATCAACAAACATGGTAGAAGGTTAATTTATTTAAATCCCGCTGATACAGAAGGGACAATTATTGAATATTGTGATTACCCAGAAACAAATTAACTTATAATTGAATAAACGCTAGTCGAAAAACAAGAATCATAAATAACAAGAATGTGAGCACAAGAAGTATATTTAGTCTTGAAGGTAAATTATTATTTTGATTGTTTTTATCACTCATGGTAGCTTTCCTCCCGTTGCTAAATTTGTAAAACGATATCGTTCGTGTTATTGCTTCTTAATCGTTATGAGTTTCATTACAAAATCCTCATATCTTTAACATATAGGAAAAACAGCACCTTTACTGAAGGGACATATTCCTCATCGTTTGCATTTTAGCATAATTTCACTTGTTACAAACGAGTTTTTTGGATTCAAAGTTATTTTTTCTTCAAACGCTTCAAGGTAAGAAAGAGCTTTCCTCTCTATTGCTTGATCTTCTTTTACATCATTCGTTTCCTCTTCATTCCTTATGGATGGAGAAATCGCCATTATCTCTAGCCATTCACCTAAATCATTTAATAAAAAAATGCAGCCTAAGCTGCATTTTTTTATTCCATCTATGTTTTCGATTCCTCATTATGAATGCTTCTATACGGCAATTTCCATCCATATCGAAGAGAAAGCATGCGGAGGAACACTATGGTTCCAAATAGTAACATTAATGGAGGCAATTCTTTCGGATAACCAAGGCCGATTAACAGACCAGCCATCATCGCCCAAACAGCATAGACTTCTTTTTGCAACACCGTTGGTTTCCTTCTTGCTAGAAGATCACGAATGATCCCTCCACCTGTTCCTGTCATAGCAGCAGCGACCATAGCTGCAATAAAAGGATGTCCCATCTCCTCTGCAAAGAGTGCACCCTGGATTGCGAATGCTGCGAGACCAATCGCATCAAAGAAACTCCCCCATTTTTCCCAGTAATAGTTAATCCAACTAGCTGGAAAAACAAAGATAACGAGAATTGTAGCGATCGCAATCATAATAAGTATATCTTGATCCCAAATTGAAGCTACGGGAACACCTATTAATAAATTCCGAATAATTCCTCCACCAAATGCCGTTGCAAGTCCAAGAACGATTACACCAAGAAAATCAAACTCTTCTTCAAGTGCGACCAGTGCGCCACTCGCTGCAAAGGCAATCGTACCAATAATATTAAGTATTTCCCAAGTCACACCATTACGCCCTTTCACGATCTATTGAAAGTTAAAGTGTACGTCAGCTTTTGCGTGTTAGCAACCCTTAATAAGAAAAAACCCCCAGCTGGAGGTTTAAGAAGAAAGGTGATAGTGCATTTCGATTAAGTCTTCATCTGAATGTGGAATTTCCTTCCCTTTTACCATTTGAGCGCCGTTGATACATCCACTCGTAAGAAGAATAATATCGTGGTCACGTCCAAGCTGCAGTGACTTTAAGACACCTTCACGTCTTGTGTGTGTACGATAGATATTCGGAGCATTTGGATTCGAAAATCCCGACATTACCTTATCAACAATGACTGACGGCTCATGATAGCCTGGATGGTCCACGGTTACAATCACTTCATCTGCCCTACCTTCGATCGCCTTAGCCATTTTTGGCATTTTTTCAAAATCTCTTATCCCAATGCCAGCAATCATGACGATTAGTTTCCGATGGTCTATTTTTTTCACTTCATCAACGAGACGAGTAAGAGCTACTGGTGTATGAGCGTAGTCCAGAATAATCGTTTCACGATTAGGCCCCGTTATGACTTGAAATCGACCTTCAGGACTTTCTAATCGCGGTAGCACTCCTATAATTTCGGATAATGTATAACCGAGTAATAGTGCAGTACCAACAGCCGAAAGAACATTCGCGACATTATAGTCAGCAAAAACCGGTACAAACACATCATACGACTCACCATGTGAAACAAGTCTAAAAGATGTTCCATTTACTTGATAGGAAATGTCAGTAGCGATGAGGTCAGCCTCAACATATTGGTTTAAGCTATAGCTTACGATTCGATCGTTAAAAGTTCGGATCAGTTCAATTCCCATTTCATCATCTACATTCACGACAGCTGCTTTTGCTTGATCAAATAGTTTCATTTTACAAGCTTTATAATGTTCAAATGTATGGTGGTATTCCAGGTGCTCAGGAGAAATGTTTGTATGAATGGCTACATCAAAATTTATTCCATCAACTCGGTGTTGATCAAGGGCAATTGAAGAAACTTCCATTGCTACTGCCTGATCTTCTACATCGACTAAATCATTAAAAATCCGATGGAGATCGAGTGATTCAGGTGTAGTAGGCGTGCTTTTTTTGTACGGAATCCTCTTTTTGGAAGACCAAATACCTGTTGTGCCAATCGAACCCGTTGGTAAACCAAGTAAGCTTAAAAGAGACCGAACATAAGCGGCAACTGTGGTTTTTCCATTTGTTCCTGTTACCCCAACGGTTCTTAATTTCTCATCTGCGTTATCGTAATATTGTTTTGAAAAGGAAGCCATCGCTTTTCGAACATCATCGACAAGAACAAATGTGCAATTTGGATAGCTGTGTGAAAGACTTTGAGTAAGATCCTCACGGTCAGCTATGACAGCGACTGCTCCATTTTGAATGGCGTCTTCTATGTATAAATGTCCATCGTGATTCTCACCTCTTATCGCAAAAAACACGGAAGACGGCTCTGCATTCTTTGAGTGAAAAGTAAGTTGGGTAATCGTTTGATGGTTTGGCCCATCAATTTGAAAAATAGATGGATAGTGAAGTTTTGAAAAGTTAATCTTCATGGTGAATTCCTCGCTTTAGCCGTATTATTTACTTTTACTGGAAAATTTTTAAAACGAAAGTAAATAATCTAATTTTACTTAAATTCCCCATTATTGCTTGATAAAAAACAATGACGTTACATATAGCATACTCAATTTAACCTATTTTTCATTCATAGGAAATGAACAGACAGCCTTGAAAAACAGCTGTCTGTTATTTCTTTTACTTTTCTGTATTATAGTGATTTCGAACAAGGTCGGTTAGGCTAAGTTCATCTAGAAGATGGACGGGAACTAAAAATGTAATCGTCACTACGCCTGGGTGCCTTCCGATTTCGATTGAACCTGTAATCGTTGCACGGTTCATTACCTCAGGAACGGTAATGCCTAACGTGTCAGCTGCACGCTTCAGTCCATTATCTGTTGCCTCATTAAGATCTGCACCGGTTCCGATAAAAGATAACGGTAATGACTCTTCTAATTTTGAAACACCGTACATATTCGCCACGCGCTTGGCTGCTTCTCTTTCTTTTGAAGTAAATGGCTTTGCCAAATGCGGTAGATCTTCTACTGTAGGGAGTAAAATAGGTCCTTCTATTGTCAGGTCCTTAATGACGATCGCTTGAAGATTTACAATACCCGAAACATCAGCTGTATGACCTGCGATCTCCCCATTCCCTTGCATAGCATGCATGTCCCCGATATAAATACCTCCACCAGGTACTTTAACAGGACAAATCAATACCGCTCCTTCTCTAACACGATTAATGTCCATATGGCCGTCTGTCCGATCTTTCAATTCCTCTTTTGTAACACCATACTCATGAGGTGCATCAATTAGAAATTGACCAAAATCTCCGGCATTATGTGAATCAGGTAATGGGCGGGAAGGCGTTGTTCCAAGCTGGCCGAGAAAAGGACGTAGTCTTGCCATCGTTCCTACTAGATCACTTGGTCCAAACGTAACAATTGGATTTTGGACAGAGTTTTCAGGAGTAGCCATAAAGGATTTACCGTTTTGAGCTATATGAGTAGCTGCAGCTTCATCTACTGTAACACCAACTGTTCGATCAGAGTCAAATGCCATTGTATACCCATTCGTAAAAACAAAAGGTGTTACATCTTCTCCACAATTCGAACAGCGAATCGCCTCTGGTCCGGTTCCTTCAATTTTCGTATCAGGATATAATTCTCCACACCCAGGGCACTTCACCGCTACGAACGGATCACCAACAAACCTTCCATCAACAGGTTGATCGTTTCCTGAAGAAGTTGCCATTGAAGTAACCTGAACCGATTTAATGCGTATTGCAATTGCGTCCCCTACTTCAGCACCTTCTACAAAAACAGGCTTCGTCACTTCATGCCCTCCGCGTAGACATGGAGTGATCATTGGCCCCCAACAACCAGGCGCTGTATTTGCAACAATATGACCACCATCTTTCAATGGTCCAAGCATTTGATTGGTAGGATCGAGTATTCCGTTCGTAAATTCATTCACAAACACCGTTTGTTTTGCTTCCATTGCCTCTCCCCTTTTCATATGTATTCCTTTCTTCATTATAAGAGTAATGTCGATTCATGTAAAAAATTAATTGGCTAAAAACAAAAAAACTTTGAATTCGAAGTTTTATCACTTTCAAAATTGACATATTTTGAAGTGATTGACGAATTCCAAAACGTTGCCTATACTGAATAAACGCAAACATAGAGACGGGTGATGAAATGGAATTTAAAATGCAGTATCTTTCCTTTTACTTAATCCAAGTAGAAGGAAGCGGAGAAAGTGAAGAACGACGCTATAAGCATTATCAAACACTTGATGCAGACAGTTATGAAGATAGCTCTCTCAAAGACTTTCTTAATGGTGAATTAACGAAAATTATGAAACGAAAAGTGGATCGTCATGCTAAATCTGAAGGTGCTCCTACCAAGATTGGCCGATTTATTGTCGAACCTGGTCATGAGCTAACGTCCAATCCCAACTATAATTTATTCGACCGCACCCGCTACGCCGAATCTGCGGATGATTTTGAAACATCTACTGACCAAATTGTACAAATGTATCTTGATACAAGTGCGATAAGAGGCGGGGTTTTGATTGTTGCGACTGCTAAATTAACAAAACTGTTCGATGATCCTTTTCTCTTTATCTTAAAATGTGACTTCGAACCAAAAGTGGCTACCATCACTGACGAAGATACGCTAATCCAAAATGTTGAAATGGCGATTACGACAAAAAGCATGAAATCGGTCCAGTATCCCTACATGCCAGAAGAAGGCATGATCGACAGCGCCGAAATCAAAGTTCACCAGTCCTCTCACGCACGCTACTTCGAAGACTTCTTAAAATGGGTTGAATACGAAAAGTCAATGCCTGAAATCGTGAAAACGCAAACGATGGGGATGGTACAGGAGCATATCCAAGAAACGTACCAGGAAGAAAGCGAAGAACGAGAAGAATTTGAACAGGCAATAGAAGAATGGTCTCAGAGTCCGAAGCGTGAGCTACAGGAGCGCTTTACGACCGAACAGGTCGTTGAAGCGACCTCGCAGATTGTCGAACACTCTCCTGACGTGGAATGGAAGCTAAAGCTAGACCACGTATCCGTGAAAGCGATGCTGTCTGACTTCGGCGAATCGATTCACCTTGCGAAGGTAAACGGGAAGTATGTGCTTGCGATTGAAGCCGATTCCATTACGTTCGAGAAAGGCTTTTCTCCTGTCGAGTTTCATAAGCCTGATACGCTTCAGGAAGTGGTGGAGAGGATTTATAAAAAGAATGAGAATGAGTCATAACAGACATAATAAATAGCCTATTCGTTATGGTGATTGTATTGAGTACGAAAGTTGGCCGTTATGTAACGGATGAGAAGGAATCCAAGGAAGGCTTCCAGATCGGATAAAAGAAGATATTGAAATGATCCAACGCGATATTCCGAAAGCTTTCTGGGATGAATTATTACAGAAGGGGTTTATCTCTCCTGATGCCCCTTTACCTACTACGATTGAATAAGTATCTTAACTAAACAAAAATGGACTTCTCTACTGGAAGTCCATTTTTGTTTATATGCTTTATCCTAATAAAAATTACTTCCTCATCCTCTTGCGTTTATGCCACTTGAAATAGACTTTATTTTCAGGATGAATGCTGATTTTTTTGCGTTGATTTAATCCGTACATGTCATAGTCATCTTCTTGAATACTTGAAGAAATGTGTAATCGCCCCTGGCCGTCAAAGGCTATCAACCCCTCATCATAGAGAGCGGCGTGGTTTTGACAAAGTAGCACCCCATTAAAAGGATCCAATCGCTCGTCGTTTGAACAATCCTTCCATGGTTTAGCATGGCTTGCTTTAAGTAATTCCGGAAGTTTAATGGCACAAAGAGCACACTGACCTTCCCATAACGGAGCAACTTCATTGCGAAACTTTAACTTTCCCCATCTCATTTTCATTTTCGCTTCTGATTCTGTTTCCGTAATGATGGGTATTAATGTATTACGTTCCGTTCTTCTAACTTCATCTACGGTTAACTCTAATTGTTCTTCATTGATACGATAAAAATTGGACTCACTAATTAGCTCAAGCAGCTTAATTGTTAGTGCTTCATGACAAGGGTATAAATACCCAGGATTTCCACTTGCATCAAGTTGAAATGGTGCGTATTTAAGAGGTAATAAAGGTGATATTTCTTCGAATTTTTCTCTTACATTTAGCGGAACGTCCAATTCATGGTATTCTAGCGCCACTAAATATCCTTTATCGGCTATCGTTTGATGCGATAAAGTTGACGGTTTCGCCTCCTCTTTACAGTCACTCTTTGCAAGGCTAACCGCTACAATCTCTCCTTTAACATAGTGGAAAATAGGATCTCCTTTTTTGACTTCTTTCAGCCTCTTCCACGAGTGAGGCTCTTGGCCACCCCTATCTTCTTTCGGTGACCAGATCACCCCTGCTTCTTTTTCTTCAACATATGTATCTCCTTGCATGACAATAAAACTATTCATCTTTCTTCCTCCAACTGTTGTGCTTATTTCTCTAGTTGTTTACACGCTATCCAAGTTAAAGTATATGGGTGATCTGTGAATCATTCAAGTTATTACGTATCTTAAATATATGTTTATGGTTCACTACTCCATAAAAAAAGACCGAGCAGGCTCGATCTTTTTCTAACGAACTATAAAAATAAGTCGCTCCTATTGCTGCATTGGCCGGACAACCACTTCATTTACATTCACATAATCAGGTTGCGTTACTGCATACACAACGGCACGGGCAATATCATCCGCTTGAAGAGCTTTCATTGAAGAGGCTCGATCCTTAAACATGTTAAGCACCTCTTCATCCGTAATATGATGAGTTAGTTCAGTTTCAACGGCACCTGGAGAAATATTCGTGACACGCACACCAGTTTTTGATAACTCTTTTTCAAGTCCCATTGAAAGGGCTCTTACGGCATATTTTGTAGCACTATACACGGCACTTGAAGCAAATACTTCATGACCTGCTACACTCGATACGTTAATAATATGACCACTCTCTTGTTTTAGCATATCAGGAAGCGCTGCATGAATGCCGTATAGAACACCTTTAATATTCACGTCCACCATTTGACTCCATTGATCGACCTCATCATTTTTCATAAATGATAGTAGCATCACTCCAGCATTATTGACGACGATGTCAACCTTTCCAAATTCTTGTTTGGCTTGCTTAACGAGTTGCTCCATATCTTCTTTTTTCGTAACATCCGTTTTTACTACAATGGCTTTTCCATTTGATTGATTCGTGATGAAGCTCGCTAAGTCAGTCAGTTTTTCTTCACGACGAGCTGCAAGCACAAGACTTGCTCCTTCATTCGCTAGTTGTTTCGCTATCGCCTCACCAATACCACTGCTAGCTCCCGTTACTATTGCTACTTTCCCATCAAGTTTCATCGATTGATCGCCTCCGCTTAGTTAAGGTTATTCTTATTGACCATAGCACAACTTTCTGAAAAGTTTGAATGTTATGCTCAATTAATATGTAAATGCTTCATTACTTTTGTAAAATAAAGCACGATCTACCTCCATAAGAAGTTTCCTGCTTATACAAAAACGAAACTAACCAACAAAGTCGATGCTTTGTTGGTTAGTTTCGTAAAAAAGGTACATAAACCGCTAATTGATATACCGATACTCCATTAATCGATTTAGAATATGAACTTCTTGCAGGATTTCTTCTCCAATGTTTGTTTCGCGAACTTTTTTTCTTTCTAATTCCTTATCGACCAATCTTTTTACTGATAATACATCTGCTCCGTGTAATAAAACTTCTTCTTTAGAATTAAATAGTTTATGAGCAACAAGCTGCATGCCGTAAGAATTAAATAATAATGTGTATCCCGCAATACCTGTTGTTGATTGATAAGCTTTCGAAAAACCGCCATCAATGACAATCATCTTGCCATTTGCTTTAATTGGATTTTCTCCATCAATTTCTTTAACAGGCGTGTGTCCATTTATAATGTGACCTTGATCTGGATTAAGATCAAATTCTGCTAGAATCTGGCGACAGATCTCTTCTTCTTCACGCAAATGGTAATAAGGATTTTTTCTTTCTTTATGGCTCTTCTTATCACTTATAAAATATCTCTCAAACGTCGTCATTTCTCTCTTACCGAACAGAGAAGAATACTCGCCTGTCCACAAATACCAAACCATATCCGTCGAAAGGTCAGCTGTTTCTTCAGGATGTGCGAAAGCATGGCGTAAATAATTTTCAAAAATATCAAGTAACTCGCGACCGGCATACGTTTTATTTTCGATGATCATTTTTTCCATATTCCCATTCTCATCTAGTGGGATACATCCATGAATTAACAGATTACCATTGTATCTTAAATAAAGACTGCCTTTTTTCATAAGGAAGTTCATGTGTCTAGCAAGCTTTTCCGAGTGTTGCACTGAAAACAAAAGCTTGTTGATTACTTCCTCCTCCTCCTTTAATAGCTTGTCAGGTTGGTCTGGATTAATGGTTGAAAAACAGGTGTTTTCTAACGGATACGTTTGCCCATGAATCGTAATGGTGTTTTCTTGATAATCAATTTTCTCTAATAAAAGTCTTTCAGACATATTGAAGTAAGATCTTCTCTTGATGATTGGACTCTCTAGTTTAAATTGTATCATCGTGATCGCCTGATGTATTTTCGTGATCTGGCATTTTTCATGACTCGTTTGTTTCTCTTCAGATTCTCTCTTTGGCGCAAATGCGGGATTATCATCATAATATTTTTCCGCGAGATTCAGTAAGGGTCTCAGATTTATGCCATAAACATCTTCAATGATTTCTAAATTGTTGTATCGAGCACAGATACGAATAATATTAGCAAGACATACTTTAGATCCTGCAAACGCACCAATCCATAGGACATCATGGTTTCCCCATTGTATATCTACAGAATGATAGTGAATAAGCGTATCCATAATTTTGTCAGGTTCTGGTCCTCGATCGTAGATATCCCCCACAACGTGAAGATGATCCACAACGAGTCTTTGCGTTGTATAGGCAAGTCCCGTGATTAGCTTATCCGCTTGGTTCAGAGAGATAATTTGTTGAAGTATTTTATTATAATAAGGCTCTTTATTCGTAAGATCAGCCGTTTTATAGAGAAGCTCTTCAATGACATAAACAAACTGATTAGGTAAAGCTTTACGTAGTTTGGATCGTGTATATTTGGAAGAGGCATACGAGATGAGCTTTAACATACGTTCAATCATCACCGTATACCATTCGTATAATTCGTTATCACTACTAAAAGAATGTTTAATTAGGTTTATTTTTTCTTCCGGATAGTAAACGAGCGTCGCAAATTCGTTTAACTCATCTTCTGGTAACTCATCTTTAAACAAGTCAGAGATTTTCTCTTTCACTTTACCTGAACCATTTCGTAGCACATGTTGAAAGGCTTGGTACTCCCCATGTAAATCACTAACAAAATGCTCAGTTCCTTTTGGTAGATTAAGGATGGCTTTAAGGTTTATGATTTCAGTGACAACTTTTTCTTCACTATCATATTTTTGGGCAAGTAAATCCAAATGTTTTGTGTTCAAACTGATGTATCCCCTTTCAAATTACTGCAAGGTTTAAGATGAGAACGATTGCAACTAGCCTTACTAGGATTCGTCTTCATAAATAATTCTTTACATTGATAGTAACATATTTTTAATACTAGAATAGAGAATAAAGCAGTACTCTACTACCTCATATGAAACGAATGATTTGCTATAATGCTAGTTTCTCATTTAATGTAAAACGCACAAAAAAAAAAAAGCAGTTCCATTTGGAGTGCACGATAACAAGGTGCCTCCTCCAATGAAACTACTTTTAACTTTACTTCTTTTTATTGAACTGTTTTTTCAGCTGCATCAACAGTATGTTTTAATAGCATCGCAATTGTAACTGGGCCCACGCCGCCCGGAACAGGTGTAATATAGGACGCTTTCTTAGCAGCCGCTTCATATTCCACATCCCCAACGTTTCCTTTGTTATATCCAGCATCCAGCACAACAGCTCCGTCTTTAACCCAGTCACCTTTAATAAATTCCGGCTTACCCACTGCAGCAATGACGATATCTGCTTGCTGCACATGCGAAGCAAGGTTAGTAGTTCTAGAATGACAAGTTGTTACTGTTGCATTCTGATTTAATAAAAGCGCAGATACTGGTTTTCCTAAAATTGGGCTGCGGCCGATTACAACAGCGTGCTTTCCTTCAGCTTGAATATCATAGTCTTCCATGATTTTCATGATTGCTGCAGGAGTGCAAGATGGATAAGTTCCAAATCCAAGAGCTGTTTGGCCATAGCCAGCACTCGTTACACCATCAACATCTTTCTCGATCGCAATGGTTTCAAAAGCAAGACGTTCATCAATTTGAGATGGAACGGGGTGTTGAAGCAATATACCATGCACAGAAGCATCCCGGTTTAACTCTTCAATTGTCTGTACGAGCGTTTCAGTTGTTGTGTCTTCGGAGAGGTGAATTTTTTTAGAGGTAATTCCTACCCGCTCACACGCATTGCCTTTCATTCTTACATAGGTCTCAGAAGATGGATCATCTCCAACAAGTATAGTCACAAGGCTTGGAGTCACATCCTTTTCTTTAAGAGATGCAACTCTTGTCTTTAACTCTTCTTTTATGCGATTAGCAACTGCTTTACCGTCTAAAATTTTTGTTTCGTTTGTCATATAAACTCCTCCTGAAAATTGGTAAAGAATGAGTTGTCTCATTTCTTCGCCCAGACGACCGGCATAGTCCGTCACAGCTCCCCTATGGTTATTTCCACAATTGTCGTCAGTTACTGCAACGAATGATTTCTACGGATATAGTAGCATAAAACAGAAACAAACGAAAGAAAAATGGGACAACAAACCACTAAAAGTGAACAAATTAATTAAATTACAATTAATCGTTCGGATATAATCTCCTCATCCTCCTTTAAAACAAGATGAATTCCTTTCGATTATCCTTGTCCATTCAGTACCAAATATATCTTTAAATTAGATGCTCTACTCGTTTATTGCAAATGACCTCTATGCTCACTTACTCGTGTGTATAAGAACAAAAAAACCCTTGAATAGAAATTCTATTCAAGGGTTTTTGGTATGCGCCTTAGAGGATTCGAACCTCTGACCCACAGCTTAGAAGGCTGTTGCTCTATCCTACTGAGCTAAAGGCGCATGATATGGAGAAGATTTCTCATCTAATCATTAGTATATCATGATTTAAATTATGATGGAAAGTTCATTCTGGTATTCTTCTCTAAAATATGTAATGGAGCGGGTGATGGGGATCGAACCCACGACATCAGCTTGGAAGGCTGAGGTTTTACCACTAAACTACACCCGCAAATGGCTGGGCTAGCTGGATTCGAACCGGCGCATGACGGAATCAAAATCCGTTGCCTTACCGCTTGGCTATAGCCCAATCATGGTGGAGGGGGACGGATTCGAACCGCCGAACCCTGAGGGAGCGGATTTACAGTCCGCCGCGTTTAGCCACTTCGCTACCCCTCCATGATGAAATTGAAATATGGTAGCGGCGGAGGGGATCGAACCCCCGACCTCACGGGTATGAACCGTACGCTCTAGCCAGCTGAGCTACACCGCCACTTACATTATGTATGGTGCGCCCGAGAGAAGTCGAATCCCTAACCTTCTGATCCGTAGTCAGACGCTCTATCCAATTGAGCTACGGGCGCAAAAAATATATGGTGCGGGTGAAGGGACTTGAACCCCCACGTCGTAAGACACTAGATCCTAAGTCTAGCGCGTCTGCCAATTCCGCCACACCCGCATGTGCTGTGCATCAGCGACGTTTAATAATATACCATTAGATCATTTAAAAAGTCAATCGTTATCCTAAAAAAACAAAGAAAGTTTTTTGCACAAAGAGTGAAAGCGTTGACAGGTCCTTATCCCTTTCATACGATTAGTGGTAGAAAAGGAGCTGTTTCTTATGAGTTTAACACAGTCCATTGAAAATGCTAAAAAATTCGACGAGAAAGATCCACTTGCGAAGTTCCGACGTGAATTTTATTTGAATCCGAACAGGATATATATGGATGGAAATTCTCTTGGTCTTCTTTCAAAAAAAGCTGAATCCTCTCTTCTTCAATCACTAGAAGACTGGAAACACCATGGAATAGACGGCTGGACTGATGGTCAACAACCCTGGTTTTATATGGCTGAGAACCTTGGTGGAATGACTTCTACCTTAATTGGCGCCCATTCTTCTGAAACCATGACAACCGGATCTATAACAACTAACCTTCATCAGATGCTTGCTACATTTTTTAAACCTTCTGGTAAAAAGACGAAAATTCTTGCTGATTCTCTAACATTTCCATCGGATATTTATGCGATTCAAAGTCAATTAGAACTTCACGGGTTATCACCAGATACACACCTTATTCAAGTTACAAGTCAAGATGGTAGAACGCTATTGGAAGATGACATTATTGAGGCGATTGATGAGACAGTTGCCCTAATTCTTCTTCCTTCTGTTCTGTATCGAAGTGGTCAATTACTCGATATTGAAAAGTTAACGAAAGCGGCTCATGATAAAGGAGCGATCATCGGATTTGATTTGGCTCACTCAATAGGAGCCATTCCACATAAACTTCATGAATGGAAGGTGGATTTCGCCGTTTGGTGTACATACAAATACTTAAATAGTGGACCTGGTGGAGTTGGCGGCCTTTTCGTTCATAAGGATCACCTGGGAAGACGCCCTGGACTTGCGGGTTGGTTCAGTTCAAAAAAGGACGTGCAATTTGATATGAGTCATACGCTTACTCATGCAGAAACCGCAGGCGCTTATCAAATTGGAACACCTCATATTTTTAGCATGGCCCCATTAATCGGGTCATTAGAATTGATGAATGATGCAGGAATTGAATCGATACGAGCAAAATCGCTTTCCCTAACCAGATTTTTAATGGAACTTGTTCAAGAGAACTTAATAGAAGATGGCTTTGTGATTACGAACCCATCAGAAGATGATCGGCGCGGTGGACACGTTTGTTTGGAGCATGATGATGCCGCACGTATATGTAAAGCGTTAAAACAACAAGGCGTCATTCCAGATTTCCGTTCTCCAAACGTGATTAGGCTCGCACCGATTGCCCTTTATTCTTCTTATGTAGACGTCTATCACGTTGTAGAGATTCTTAAAACCATCATGCGTGAAAAGACGTATCAACAATTTTCTAACAAACGAAATGTTATCGCTTAAGGTTGTATATTTCCAAACCTCCCCATTCATACTAAACATGATTAAAATGAAGGAGGGAAACTGGATGAGTCAACTTAATGAACTTGAACTTCAAAACTTACGTCATATGATTGGCGGCCACGAAACACTTGCAAACAAACTTGATTCCTACGCGGAGTCGTGTACCTGCCCACAGCTTAAGCAAATGCTACAAAAAGATGCTCAAGATGCACGTCATACACAACAACAACTAATGGGCTTTCTAAGCTAAGGAGGGATCTTATGAACGAAAAAGATATGGTAAACGACTATTTATCAGTGTTAAACAGTAGCTTAAGTAATTACGGAAGCGTGATTTCTCAAGCTGATAATCAGCAACTCCGGCAGGCTCTTCAACAGATCCGTAATACAGATGAACAGAGACAGTATAGCCTTTATCAGTACGCAAAGCAGAAAGGGTACTATCAACCTGCAGCGCCAGCTCAGGTTAATGAAATACAACAAGTTAAGAACCAACTGAGTGGTGCGCAACAGCAACAAAACAATCAGCCACCTCAAATGCATTAAACGGGAGCCGGTGAAAACCGGCTCTATGTCTTTGTACTCATTTTTTCATAATTTTACAAATAGCGTTTCGCTCTCCCACTATATGGATAATTAAACTAGTACTACATATAAGGAGTGTTGGCAATGGACGCTATTTTAAATGCAATAACCGAATTTTCCGCATTCATCTGGGGTTACCCAATGATGATCTTACTTTTAGGAGGCGGCTTGTTTCTAACAATACGGTTAGGATTCTTTCAAATCCTGTTTTTTCCCCACGCCTTAAAACATACGATCGGTAAAGTATTCAAAAAAGAAAAAGGTGATGGCACCATCTCGCCTTTTCAAGCATTTGCTTCAGCGCTTGCATCTACTGCTGGTGCAACGAACATAGTTGGGGTTCCTGTTGCCATCGCTTTCGGTGGACCTGGTGCAATTTTTTGGATGTGGGTCGTTTCCATTATCGGGATGTCCACTAAATTCTCAGAAATTGTACTCGGTATCAAATATCGTGAAGAAGATAAAAACGGTGTCTATGTTGGAGGCCCAATGTACTACATAAGAAAAGGGTTAGGCTGGAAATTTGCCTCTTCTCTCTTCGCTTTTGGATTAATGATTGAAATTATACCAAGTGTCATGGTTCAAACAAATTCGATTTCAACTCTTTCTGAAAGTGCTTTCGGAATGCCTACATGGCTGACTGGTGTTATCTTAATCGTTCTTATTTCCGCTGTTGTACTTGGTGGAATTCGTCGAATCGGTGCAGTTGCTGAAAAAATCGTTCCATTTATGGTTCTTACATATATTGCTGGTGCGATCGGCGTCATGATTATTAATATTGAGGAATTCCCGAACGTAATCAGCCTAATTTTCGTCCACGCTTTTCAACCAATCTCTGCTGCAGGTGGATTTGCTGGTGCAGGATTTGCTGCTGCGGTTAGGTGGGGACTGGCTCGTGGACTTTATTCGAACGAAGCCGGGATGGGTACAGCATCCATTGCCCATTCTGCAGCACACACACCTCATCCATGTAGACAGGGATTATGGGGCATCTTCAGCGTATTTATTGATACAATCGTCCTCTGTACCGTTACAGCATTCACTGTACTTTTGTCAGGAGCTTGGAAAGATGTGAAGCCTTCTAACGCAGCTGATATGGTATCAGATGCATTCTCTGGATTAATGGGACCTACCTGGGGACCCATATTCGTTTCTTCCCTCTTATTGATCTTTGTCATTAGTACGATTGGTGTACTTGTGTTTTACGGTGAAAAACAAGCTGAGTACTTATTTGGGATTCCTTTTTCTAGAGTGATGCGTGTCGTTTATATTCTTTCGATTTTTGTTGGGGCTATTGGTGGCCTTCAATTCGTTTGGGAGCTCGTTGATATTACACTCGCATTGTTTGTTGTTCCAAATGTGATTGCCATTTTATTCCTTAGTAAGGAAGTAAAAGAACTGACTGACGATTATAAATTCAACTTCTTAAAGCAAGCACAAACAAAAGATAAAGGCATTAGTTCCTAGATTTTTTCCTGTGACATTCACCTAATTTAGGTTCTCCTCCGCTCCTGCCTATATCATTTCTAGACGGCAACATACAGTGATAAAGAAAGAGAAATTAAAGGGGGACCTAATACTATGTACCATGCAAACAATGCACCATACGGAAACGAGCCTTATCAGCCGGTAGCTGGAGCTTCATACGGTATGCCTTGTCATCGACCTGCCGGAAATGGATTTGCGCTAATCGTCGTTCTTTTCATCCTGCTTATCATCGTAGGAACTGCTTTTATTAAATGCTAGTCCACTGAGCAAGAACCAATTGGTTCTTGCTTTTTGTATGAGTGGAATTGTTCCATTTTCCATTCGCTGTTATAGTGATAAAGAATGTATAATGAAAGAAGTGATTTAATGAAAACCATTCTAATTGATATGGACTCTGTCATTTGTGATTTGATGTCAGAATGGCACCGCAGATATAACGAAGATTATCAAGACAATCTTTCTGTTGAAAATCTTATGTGCTGGCGCTCTGAAGATTATGTGAAAAGCGAATGTGGTGAGAAGATTTATGAGTACCTGGATCAACCCGGTATTTTCCTTCACTTAAAACCTCTTCCATATGCGATCGAAGTTCTTGAACGACTTTCTTTGAATTATGATGTTCTAATTGTAACTAGCAGCCGTACATATGCTTATACTGAAAAAGAACAGTGGGTTGAGAAAAACCTCCCTTTTATCGGTAAGAATAATTTGATTTTCTCTCATCGAAAAGAAATGATTCGCGGTGACTTATTGTTTGATGATGCCCCTCATAATCTGATGGCCTTTAAAAATACTGGCAGAACAGCGATCGCCATGAATTATCCTTATAATGCTGACATTGATGTTCCTCGTGTTAACAATTGGCTAGAGTTTGAGAAATGGCTTGCAACATGGAAGTGAGGGCACAACTCGTGGACCAGAAAAAAGACCTCTTAATTATCGGGGGAGGACCAGCTGGCATTTCAGCTGCCATATGGGCGAAACGCCTCGGACTAAATCATTTGTTACTTGAAGAAAAGAATGATCTCGGTGGTCAATTAAATACCATCTACAATCAAATTGTTGATTACCCTGGCATGATCGCTCCAAACGGTCAATACCTTCAGAAAAAACTTACTGAACATGCCCATAAAATAGATGTTGACTATGCTTTAAATTCAGCTGTTACGTCAATTGATTGGAAGAAAAAAATTCTTAAAACAACCGCTGATGATACATATGAATTTCGCTCTTTGCTTATTGCCACAGGATCATCACCTCGAAAACTCCATGTTCCCGGTGAACAAGAAATGATCGATCAGAAAGAAGTATATTCAGCTACTAGAGATAAATCTAAATTTATTAACAAGGACGTAGCAGTAATTGGCGGAGGCGATCGAGCTTTTGAGGGTGCCTTATTACTTGCTGAAGCTGGCTCTCGAGTAACCCTTATTCACCGTTCTAATCACTTTAAAGCTCGTCAAGAATATAAAGATCCTGTGATGGAACATGAAAACATTACGATCCTAACCGAAACTGTCGTAACTGGAATGAAGGGAAAAGGTAGGAAAGTTTTATCCTTATCTAACGAAGATCTTCATGAAACAATTGAAGTGGATGGTGTATTTATTCGAATTGGTGTCCAACCAAACACCGGACCTTACAGTGAAGGTATTGCACTTGATGACGATGGCTATATAAAATGCAATGCAGATGGCGAAACATCACTTCCCTACGTGTATGCTGCTGGAGATGTTTGTACGCGCCCACTTTTGTCTAGCATCGCTTCTGCAGTTGGCCAGGGAATGACGGCTGTAAAACAACTTTCGTTTTCTCTAGAAAACTAAAAAGGACCCACAGGTCCTTTTTAGTTTTATTTATGGAAATGTACGATGTCTTTTAACAGAAGTATTGCTTCTTCCAAAAATCAAACAAATGATAATGAAGAGAAAAATGCCAATCCCTAGATAAAGGATCGTGCTACTTGAAAAAATAGATTCTGTTTCCTCATCCTTAACTTGTGCAACAGGTTTAGCTTCAGTTTTTTGCTCTGGAGCATTACTTTCTATAGAAGTTGTGGTTAATAACTCTAAATCAAGATTTGAACGATACGAATTTCCTACACTCACGAGTTGGTTTTCATTTGATAATGTAAGATCGATCGGATGATCGTCATTTTGATACAGTGTAATGTCCTCTGAAAGACTGTATTGCTTTTGATTTACAACGCCCAGTTCAGTTCCTTTCTCAAACTCAACCGGTGTAAAGTCACTAAATCCATAATTAAGAAGATTTAATGTATCCTGATAAGCGATTTTGTCATCAGTTGCTTTCATCGTAACAGCAATTAATTCTTGATCATCTTTCGAAGCAGTCGTAACTAGGGTAAAACCAGATTTTGATACATAGCCATTTTTTCCACCAGTAACGAAATCATAATCAAGTAAGAGGCGATGGTGATTAATAAGAGTCGTTTCCCAGTCTTCCCCGCTCCACCTTAATTGTTTCATTCCAAATAGCGAGCGAAACTCTTCATTTTTCATTGCATACTGGGTGATTTTCGCCATATCCTCTGCAGTCGTCAGATGCTCTTTATCAAAAAGACCGTTAGGATTGACAAAGTGAGTGTTCCGAACGCCTACTTCTTCACTCAAAAATTCATTTAATTCATTAGAAAACGATTCCACATCTCCGCTCAAATGCTCTGCAATAGCAATGGCAGCATCATTTCCTGAATTAATCATCATACCTTTTACTAATTTATCTAAAGGAACTGTTTCTCCTTCCTTTAAATAAACTCTTGTACCTTCTGCTGCCCGTGCATTTTCGCTAACAGTAACCATCTCATCCATTTTATTGGACTTTACTGCCATTAATGCGGTTGCAATTTTTGTAATGCTTGCAGGATACATTTCTTCTGAGCTGTTTTTCTCATAAAGAACCTGTCCTGTCTTTCCATCAATAAGGATCGCAGTCTCACTTCTAATGGTTGGGGCTTCTTTAGCAGATGTTACGACAGGAATAAAACTCGTTGTTATGCAGATAACGACAATAAGATGCGCAATGTGTTTTAAACTCATGGAAGCTCCTCTTTCTTTTACGTGCTAACTACATTATTCGTTCTATTGTTGAATGAATTGTCTAGTAAAAAAGACCTGATCCGCATTTAATTATAGCCTCCTATGCGCCAACTGAAAACAGTTTATTTTTATATACCCTATTTAACAAACTTCTGATGACTTATAATAAATCGTTGCTGAAAATTTAAATAACAAAATAAAAAACCGCTTAAAGCGGTTTTGTTAAGAAGCATAGGAGCCTTTCCATTGTTCTACAATATGTTGTGGCGTACTCCAACATAGCCAGGATACAAGTATTTTATTATCTTCTGTTAACACCATCCAATATTCTACTCTTTTTTTGTCAAAGTTCTGGTAAAATCCTGACTTTTTTATAAAACGATCCATACTCGAATTCCCTCCAGTTTGTTCGTGTTATACATAACTAAATTCGATTAACAGCCTTCTAATCCTCTAAATTTTCAGAAAAATTAGTGCGTTTTTTACCATAATGTCCCTTTAACAAAGTTGTATAGCAAGTCTTTCTCCTGAGCATCATATTAGTCAAGGAGGTGTACACAACATGGCAAACAACAATAGCTCAAACAATCTGGTAGTCCCTGGTGTACAACAAGCTTTAGATCAAATGAAGTACGAAATTGCAAGTGAATTCGGCGTTCAACTTGGTCCAGACTCCACTGCTCGCTCTAACGGTTCTGTTGGAGGAGAAATCACAAAACGTCTTGTCCAAATGGCTGAACAGCAAATGGGCGGCGGGAGCTACTAATCGCTAACTGAATAGTATGGATAAAGGAGGCGGAGAAATCCGCCTCCTTCTTATTCTCCAAGAAGATTAGATGTTTGAATCGCATATTCAATAAGATCACCTAAATCACTAATTTGATCTTCATTAATTTTACGGTTAAATTCTAATAATACTTGAGTGGATAATGAAACATCCTGGTGATCCTCTGCATAAGGAAAAGAAACAGTTTGCCGTATAGTTGGACGATTTCCCCAGATACTTCGAATGTCTTCTTCAATTTCAGCACAAACTTCTTCATCTGATATGAGGACATCGAAGTATATTTTAATTTCACATCCAGGTTCAATTTGGTCTAGCTGTAGCTGTTCCGCACTAAAATTAGCGAGGTCGGCGAATAGCTCGATTGTCACATAAACATCTTCATTTCCAGTAAACTTTATTAGGTATTTTCTTGAAAGCGATGCGAGATCTACCAAATCTTCGCGACTTACGATCGAGATCTCTCCTTCAAGATCCCGATCATAAAGTTCTCCTTCTAAGACTACTTTAACATTTTCATAAATGGTTGGATCAAACATACCGTTACCCCCTATCGTTTCACTATATCATGAATGGTAGAGGGACAAGTAGTTAGGAATGACGCGGGTGAGATTTAGCAAATTGAATAAAGGTTTCTTCATCTCCAATTTCACCACATGCAGCACATTGAACTCGGACATTTGGTCCTTTGTATTGCATATGAAAAGGATCCGCTTTCCCTTCCTCCATAACAGAAACGACTTCTCCTGACTCTGGGTCTAACTTCACTGAAGTTGCTTTTTGCTCAATTTTATTAAATCTCATACGATTCGTCTTACATCTAGGACACAAATATGCTGTCATAAACTCACTCCCTTTTTTATTAGTGTTCCACTAAAAAAGGAAATTTTATTCATTTAGTATGGTATGTGAAATTTAATTATTAAACGGGAATCTCTCCCGTCTCACTTCACTTCCTCCATTAACTTTTCTAACACATATTCAACCGATTGTACCCGCTCATTAAATTTTTTTGGCCCTGTATCTTTTTGCCAGGCTACAACCGAAATCATTTCAATATTTTCAAACGTATTCTTAATTTGAATTGGATACAAATATTTAGGTTTGTTGGACATAACCCATTCCCTCGCTAAAGGCTCCCAATCTTTAAGAAGCATTAATGCTCGATCAGCAAAAGGTTTCACTTCTTCATAGAAATTCACCTTATAGTCCTCAAGGTGAGTGCGCGTTGTATATTGCACTCTTGCTTCTTCATTTATTTCTAATAACTTCTTAGTCAGTTCACGTAATTTTTGTGTATTTTGCATGATCCTCACCCCCACCAATCTATCCTAACACACGATAATCGTTTACATACAAAAACCTTATATCCAATAGGACATAAGGTCAGAAGGGAACCATATTCAACTCTTTCTAGAAACTGAACAGACTCATGATCCAGGGACGCTTTCCTTTGCCCGTCGACTGACCTACTGCCTCTTGTATAGACGTGTGATCTTCAAGCTCAATCAATTTTTCTTCCAACATGTTTATTTTTTGCATTAATTCATCTAATTCTGTTCGGTGCTGTAAAACTTGCACGGTAATCACTTCATTCGCCTTTTCCTCCAACTGACGCTCAAGCTGTTCCAATCTTACTGAAAAACGATCTAGTCTTTGTTCAAACCGTTCTGGAGATATCATAACCTCTTCTTTAGTACCGCTCGTTCCTGATGATTTGATTTTTTCCATTGAGTAACCCCTTCTTAAATCGTTTTTAATCGATTTTAGTTTCTCAACTGTTTCGCTTGAAAAAAGAAAATGTCCGAGTTCATTCTTTTCACATGCTAAATCAAAATACTTTACCCACCTTTGAACAGTAGTAGGGTTTACACCAAGTTCATCTGAAACCTGCTTTGTTTTCAATAACATGCAATCCCATCCCTTCTGTCATTCTCAGGCCTTTGCCTGTAAGTTTGTATACTACATATTCTCTTTCCTCTCTTCATTGCCTTCCTCGCTGACAAAACTAGAACGGTTTCGTCAAAGGTAGTGGTTTACTGCTAAAGGAAAGTAATTTCGACAAAGAAGGGGCATGATTTTGTAACATCTGATCAAACTAAGAGTAGGAGGTGGTACAAATGAACAAAAAACAAAAATTTGATAAACCAAATCAGAAAACAAAACAGCAAGAACCGAAAACTGGGTACGGAAATAAGAAAACGGAAGGCCCCGATCGTCCTTCAACATAAAGCAGGGTTATCTCCTGCTTTTTTTTATGAGCAAATTTTCTATTTCAACAGCAACACGAATTTCACTTCTTTTCTTTTCATACCAATCCGATAAGGCAAGTTCAGCTGGAAGCGTTACGTCATTCTCTAGCATTTTCTTTACGAGTGATTGCCCATGGTACCAATCCTGTCTTTCTTTTCGATGATGATAAATGAGCGGATAAACTTGACGTAGCATTTTGCCTTCTCGCTTTTTATTCATATACCGTTCATAATCAAAACGCGCCCCTGTAGGATACGTGTTTGTCGCGAAACGATAAAACTCTTCAAAATATGTCGGATGAAAGAGCAACTTAGCTAATTTTTTCCCAAGCTCAATGCGATCTTTCGTATGTCGGAAACGACTGACAGACAAACCGTATAACTCACCTCTCATAGTTGGAAAGAGAACCGTACTAAAATGAAACCAATCTTGAATTGTAAAAAAGAAAGAATGAAAAACTTCTTTTGCATAAGTATGATGTTTCATTACTGGTGCTTCAATCACATGCTGTTCATTTATAATTAGTGCCGTCATTAAGCGCTTTTCATCACCAGTTTGAAAAAAATTTTCCCATTCCTTCAAAATAAATTCCGATATATCTAATTTTTGTCCAAGCTCAAAATAAGATCTCTTTCTTCTTTTGCTAAATTCGTATAGCATAAGCTGTGGCGCTGCATCATCAAATATTGTCCAATTGGCGCGTTCATATGTCATGAAGAAATTGATTAATTGTTGCTTCGTTAATGCTTTTGGAAACCACTCTCCCTGTAAATCACACATACTCCAACCCGCATTCCGAGAAACCATTGAAGCTAAAAATGCCCATTTAATTTCTGGATTCCGTTGATAATAGTGATGATAAAATACGGTACGTGAAATATTATCCATATTCCACTTTTTCGTTTCTCTTCTAATTTGACGAATGATCTCCAATGCGTTTTTCACAACATTTTTCACCTGCTTGAAACATTTTTGTCGTACAACTCGTATTAAGTAAAGTAAAATAGATTCAGTGCACCTTCGAAATAGAAAGGATGATTAACGTGCCGATTCGATATCCGAACGGAAAGCCGTACGTCCCTTCGGCTCAGAATCAGCTGGCAAGTCAAAAACAAAAGTCATATAGCAACCGAGGTATGACACTAGAAGAGGATATTAATCAGAGTAATACGTATTATCTCTCAACAGGTAAAGCCGTTATTCACAAAAAGCCTACGCCCGTCCAAATTGTTAATGTTGATTATCCGAAACGGAGTGCGGCTGTTATTAAAGAAGCTTACTTCAAACAGGCTTCGACTACCGATTATAATGGAGTCTATAGAGGAAAATACATCGATTTTGAAGCCAAAGAAACGAAGAACAAGACGTCCTTTCCTTTAAATAATTTTCATGAACATCAGATCAGTCATATGAAACAAGTACAGGATCATGATGGAATCTGCTTTGTCCTTCTCCGCTTTTCAATCACCGATGAGGTTTTTTTACTTGATGCAGTTGCTCTCTTTTCTCATTGGAAATTAATGAAAGACGGCGGCAGGAAATCAATAAAAAAAGAAGAGATTGAAAAAGAAGGCACACGTATCCCATATACCTTTCAACCACGCATTGACTATCTGAAAATTATTGATAAAATGTATTTCAGCTAATGATGTCTTCTATTTAATTCATAAAACAATGGATTCATTCGAATCCTATTACTAGTACAGGTTTGAAAGGCAGGAATATTCATGAGTGAATATCAATCACGTCAAGAAAGACGTAAAACAAGTAGTAAGAAGCAGAAAGCTCCCAAAAAATCAGGTAAGAAAAGCATTTTCAAAAAAATCTTTCTTACATTAGTTGTTTTATTTCTAGTCGGTTTAGTCGCTGGAGGCATAACAGCAATTGCCTATATTAATAGTGCACCGGAGCTTGATCCTGATAAGCTTACGAATCCACAGTCATCTGTCATTCTTGACCGAGATGATGAAGAGGTTCAAACAATCGAAGGCGCTGATGCAAGAGAAGTAGCAAAAATCGATGAAATACCAGATGTTCTAAAAAATGCATTTGTCTCAGTTGAAGATACTCGTTTCTATGAACACTTTGGTATTGACCCAAGAAGAATTGGTGGAGCCGTTCTTGCAAACATTACAAACGGTTTTGGAGCTGAAGGAGCCAGCACAATTACGCAACAGGTAATTAAAAACTCTCTATTAACATCTGAAAAATCATTAGAAAGAAAAGTTCAAGAAGCTTATTTATCCATTAAGCTTGAGCAAGAATATTCAAAAGATCAGATCCTAGAAATGTATTTAAATAAAATTTATTTCGGTAACGGAGCATGGGGCGTTGTCGATGCCGCCGAAACGTACTTTGGTAAAAATATTACTGAAGAAGAATTAACACCAGGTGAAGCTGCACTACTCGCAGGGCTACCACAACGTCCTACTTACTACAATCCATATGAATATCCCGATCAAGCTGAACAGCGTCGAAATGTTGTTCTTAGCTTAATGGAAAAGCAAGGTGTTATTACTGCCGAAGAAGCAGATAAATATCAAGCTGAAAAAGTTAGTGATATGATTGTAGCCCTTACGGAAGAGAAAGAAAACGATCAATACAAAGTCTTTATGGACCAAGTTGTCAAAGAACTGCGCGATCGAGATGATATTTCTGAAAAAGATATTTACTCAGGCGGACTTGAAATTTATACAACGCTTGATACTCGCGCTCAGGATATTACGTCTAACGTGATTGCAAACTATCCCTATTCCAATGAAGATATGCGATCAGGCCTTGTCCTAATGGATACAAAAACTGGTTCCATTCGTGCAATTGGTGAAACTCGGAAAGATGAGAGTGTCATCACGTACGCTACAACTGGCCAGTTTCAGCCGGGATCAACGGCTAAGCCAATCATTGCTTACGGACCTGCCATTGAAAACAAGCAGTGGTCAACTGGCCGATCCATTAAAGATGAGCCATTACAAATAGGTGATGCAAATATCCGAAACTGGGACCGCGAATACCGTGGTCAGGTTTCGATGAGACGTGCTCTTGAAATGTCTTATAACGTGCCCGCTGTAAACACCTTCCTTGAGATTGGAGAGGAACCAGCTCAAGAGTTTGCTAATAAACTTGGTATGGGGCTAAAAGATGAGGATATGGTTCCTACCGCTGCGATTGGAACATTTAGTACTTCTCCCCTTCAAATGACTGGTGCATATGCGGCATTTGGTAATGGTGGAACGTACAACGAACCACATACCGTTCGAAAAGTGGTCTTCCCGGATGGAAAAGAAATTAATGTTGAGCCTGAACCGGAGAAGGCAATGAATGATTATACCGCTTATATGATTAGCGATATGCTAAAATCAGTTGTCGATGAAGGAACAGGAACAGATGCCAAAATACCTGGTCTACCTGTTGCCGGTAAAACTGGTACAACCAACCACGATTCGACTGTCGTTCAGCAACAAGGGTTTCCTACCTCAGGAATTGTAAAAGATGCCTGGTTTGCTGGATACACGACTGAATACTCGATGGCCGTTTGGACAGGATACAACGAACCTAATGCCCACTATCTTGATTCAAATAAAGGGGAAGACGATACGTCTAAACTGATATTTAAAGAAATTATGAGTCAAGTATCAGAAGGCGTTAACACGGCTGACTTCCAGAAACCTGATTCTGTTGTAGAAGTTGGCGTAGAAAAAAGCACAGGGCTTCTTCCAAGTGACTACACACCGAAAGATCAAATCGTGTATGAACTTTTTGTAAAAGGAAGCACCCCAGAAAAAACGTCTACCAAATACGAACAACCTGATGGCGTAAAAGGTCTATCTGCCCAGTATAATGCTGATTCTAATAGCATTGCCCTCTCTTGGCAGCCTGGTGAAGATAAATCCTTCACCTATAAAGTCGAAATGGCTGTAAACGGCGGTGGCTATCAAGGGTTGACGGAAACGGGTGACACTGGATTTACCGTACAAAATGTTGAAAAAGGTAGCGAATATAAATTTAAAGTAACAGCCGTCTCAGATTCAGGCGTTTCAACGAAACCAGCTGAAACTTCTGTATCAGTTCCGAAAGAAGAAGAATCAGAGGAGCCTGAAGAGCCGGCAGAAGAAGAAAATCCTGAAGAAGAAGGCGAAACACCGCCTGAAGAAGGAAATAATGAGCAAGGTGAAGACGGTAGCGGCGACACCGAAAGCAACCAGGGAGATGAAGAACAGCCCCCTGCTGATGATCAAGGTGGAAATGCTGGCGATGGAGAGGATCAAGGGAACCAGGGCAATAACGGTTCAGGAGGTAATGGTGAAGATGGTTCTGGTAACAATGCTGGAACCACTGAGCCTGATAATCCTGAAAATACCGAGAATACTGAAGAACCCGCTCCAGAGGGTAACGCTCCAGCTAATGCTCCACCTGCAAATGAAAACGAATAACGTCAAAAAGCCCACTCTGCGTATACGCAGAGTGGGCTTTTCTTTCTTATTTACATTACTGCTAACTATTAACTATTCTTTACTTACCACGCGCTCGCTGCTTCATTCGTTTTTGTCCTTCTCGACATAGTTCCAATAGCGGACAAATTTCACACTGTGGAGATTGCGCTTTACAATGGTACCTTCCGAAGAAAATAAAGCGATGATGAGACACGGACCACTCTTCTTCTGGAATTTTCCGCATGAGCGTTTTCTCTACTTCAAGTACTGAGTCTTTCCATCTGCAAATTCCGAGACGTTTGCTCACTCTCTCAACATGCGTATCAACAGCAATGGCAGGTACGTTGAAAGCAACGGAAGCAATCACGTTCGCAGTTTTTCGGCCTACCCCTGCTAACGCCATTAATTCGTCTCTCGTCTCAGGAAGGACACCGTTATACTGTTCTACAACGGTTCTTGCTAGCTTTTTAATATTTTTTGCTTTGTTTCGAAACAAGCCAATGCGCCTTATATCATTTTCTAGCTCTTCAATCGGCACATGAAGAAAATCCTCTGGCCCATTGTATTTCTCAAATAGGCCGGGCGTTACCTTATTAACAAGAGCATCTGTACACTGAGCAGATAGCACCACAGCAATGGCAAGTTCAAAAGGTGTCGAATGATTCAATTCACAGTGCGCATCAGGAAACATTTCCCCCATTGTTTCAAGAACAGTTTGTATTTGGGCTTTCGTTAACAACAGTCCAACTTCCTTTCTTCCATTCGAAACGATTTTTATTTCTTCACAAACAAAAAACGGAAGCCACACTTCCGCTTTCTTGATACGTATTTATCGTCCAAGCCAATTATAGATTGGCGCACTTTGATTTGAATCATTTTTCGTTTCTGTTTTAGCAGGCGATTTTTTATCGTACTGATGCTTTCGAAACTTTTCCCCATAGGCCCTCGCCTGTTCTACCGTTTTGATGCCATTTCGTTTCCATTCAAAAAGAATTCGGTCAATGTAGCGGAAGTTTAACTTACCACCGAGCACAGCTTCTTTTAACGCTGCTTTAATCAGCTCTGCATCATGCTTGTCAGCATCAATCCACATCGCAAGCGTCTCACATTCAATTGGCGAAAGCGGCCTTGCAAACTCACGCTCAAACAACGTATAAAGACTTTCTTCCTGCTCCATGTTTTTCGCTGCAGATTTCTCTGCTTCTTCCTGCTCGATTGCTTTAAAAATTCTTTCCCACAATGGAAGAAGCGAATAGGCTTCTGAATAATAACTTTTCAGATCATTTTGGTGTTCTTCAATTGTTAAAACACCTTTTTGCATCAACTGCTGTATTTTATCTAAACAAGCTTGAGGCGAATAGGTCATCGCTGATGCAAGCTCTTCTGGCGTTGGAAAAGTGTTTCCCTGTTCAATAAAACTGTGTAGCTTAATTAAAAAGAAAGTATCCTCTTCTTGCAAACCAATGTGAACATAGTGGTTTAACAACAATCTTGGTACTGAAACATTTCCCTCGTTCATCATATGAATGATTTGTTCCTTCTTCATCCCATCCACCTCTACCTTTCATTATAGCATGCCGGCATTTTGTGATGGGAGTAGAAAAAAATGCCTTTGCTACGTGCAATACATTTTTAATCTATCCTCTAACAATATCCATCTTTGGTACTTTAAATGCTTCTAACTTCGGCAATTTTTCAGATAAAGACGCTTCTCTCATAACGAAAGAAGCGTCAGCTTTGTTAGTTTATCATGGATATAGACGATTTAAAAGACGTGGGAACGGAATTGTTTCACGAACATGTTCCACACCTGAAAGCCAGGCAACCGTTCGCTCTAAACCAAGACCGAATCCTGAATGTGGAACAGAACCATAACGACGCAGTTCAAGATACCACTTATAAGCATCGTCTGTTAAGCCGTGTTCCTCGTAGCGTTTTTCCATAAGAGATAAATCATCGATTCGTTGACTACCTCCGATAATTTCACCATAGCCTTCGGGAGCAATTAAGTCAGCACATAAAACGACTTCTTCGCGTTCAGGATCTGGTTTCATATAAAAGGCCTTAATATCTTTCGGGTAGTTCGTAATAAAGACTGGCTTCTCGAAACTTTCAGCAATGGCTGTCTCGTGAGGTGCACCAAAGTCTTCGCCCCACTCAATATCCGTAAATCCTTTATCTTTCAATAATGTAATGGCATCATCGTAAGAAATACGTGGGAACGGCGCTTGAATTGCTTCAAGTTTTGAAATATCTCGCTCGAGCGTTTTTAATTCTAGTTGACAATTTTCTAGTACTGATTTCACAAGGAAGCTCACATATTGTTCTTGAACCTCAAGACTCTCATCGTGATCCATAAACGCCATCTCAGGTTCAATCATCCAGAACTCTATTAAGTGACGACGGGTCTTGGATTTTTCAGCACGGAACGTTGGACCAAAGGAAAAAACGCGTCCAAAAGCCATTGCAGCTGCTTCCATGTAAAGTTGGCCACTTTGAGAAAGATAAGCATCTTCTTCAAAATATTTCGTATGGAAGAGATCAGTTGTGCCTTCTGCCGAACTTCCTGTTAAAATAGGCGGGTCAATTTTAACGAAATCATTTTCGTTAAAGAACTGATACGTAGCGCGAATAATTTCATTTCGAATACGAAGAATCGCATTTTGACGTCTTGAGCGGATCCATAGATGACGATTATCCATTAAGAATTCAGTACCATGTTCTTTTGGGGTAATCGGGTAATCGACAGCTTCGTGAATAAGCTCCACGTTCGTGACAGTTAATTCATAGCCAGATTGAGATCGGTCATCTTCACGTACCACGCCTGTTACCCAAACGGATGATTCCTGTGTAAGATTTTTCGCTGTTTCCCATGCTTCTTCAGAAACTTCTTTCTTAACCATAACTCCTTGAATAAAACCAGTACCATCGCGAAGCTGAAGAAACTGGATTTTACCACTAGATCGTTTATTATGTAACCAGGCTCCAATTGTAACGGTTTGTTCAACCTGTTTATTTACGTTTGAAATCGTCGTTTTCACTGCTAATTTCCCTCCAACTGATTAGAAAAAATTGGCGCACACTCCCAATTTATAATGAGAATAGCGCCATGCATCTCTTTGTTAAGATGGCTAAATCGAATGTTCGGTACTTATTATACCGATAATTTGTATATTGAACAACTCGCTTAAGCCTGTTTGGACTTTACGAATCGCTCGATACGTTCAATAGCTTCGAGAATGACTTCGAGTGATGTAGCGTAAGATAGTCTTACGTTATCAGGCGAACCAAATCCCGAGCCAGGAACAAGCGCTACTTTTTCTTCTTCTAAAAGTCCTTTTACGAAAGCATCGACATTTTCATACCCTGTTTTCTCTGCTGCTTCTTTTGCGTTAGGGAACAGATAAAAAGCCCCTTGAGGTTTCACACAAGTAAATCCTGGAATATTATTCAGTTTTTCATAAACGGTATTCAATCGTTCTTCAAATGCTGTTTTCATTTCATTGACAGGTTCCTGTGACCCTTCGTAAGCTGCTAAAGCAGCATACTGTGAAATAGATGTAGGATTTGAAGTAGAATGACTTGCTAAGTTCGTCATTGCTTTAATGATTTCTTTTGGTCCTGCCGCATACCCAATTCTCCATCCAGTCATCGAATGAGATTTAGATACGCCATTAATGATAATCGTTTGTTCTTTTAATTCAGTAGAGAGTTCTGCGATAGAAGTATGTTTTGCTCCATCATAAACGAGCTTTTCATAAATTTCATCAGAAACAATAAGAATATTGTTTTCTAAACAAAAAGCACCGATTTCTTTCAACTCATCTGGTGTATAGATTGAGCCGGTTGGGTTTGAAGGAGAATTAATAATAACCGCCTTTGTTTGAGGCGTGATCGCTTTTTCTAGCTGCGCCACTGTTACTTTAAATGCATGATCTTCTTTACCTTCTACATAAACTGGATTTCCGCCAGCTAGCTTTACTTGTTCAGGATAACTTACCCAGTAAGGTGTAGGAATAATGACTTCATCACCTTCATCAAGGATTACCTGAAACAATGTATAAAGCGCATGTTTCGCTCCCGTACACACAATGATTTCATCAGCATTGTAAGCGATATTTTGATCTTCCTGGAACTTTGCGATAATACTTTCTTTTAGAGGGAGAATACCACCCGAAGGCGTATATTTTGTTAGTCCCTCATCCATTGCTTTCTTAGCTGCATTCAGAATATGTAAAGGCGTATTAAAGTCAGGTTCCCCTGCACCAAGTGCGATTACATCATGACCTTCAGCTTTCAACGCTTTTGCTTTTGCTGTAATTTCTAGAGTGGCAGATGGTGTCAGAGCTGCTACACGAGTTGATAATTGCATTTCTTTTCCTCCCTTAAGTCCATTAGCTTTGTTTAATCGACCGTGAGCGCCAGTAGTCCCCATTACTAAAGTAATAATAGGCAAATGTATAGCGATTGTCGGTATCGATAAACGTTGCTTCCCATACGAGTACTTGTTTCTTTTCTTGATTCACTTCAATACCTGGTTTAATATTAATAATCTCTTGTGGAGAAAATTCATTATTCAATTTCTTTTTAACCGTTTCTGCACTAACGCCTTCCTCCACTTTCTTTGTTACAAGAGGTTGATCGTTGTCTGGTACAAAGACGTAAACCTCATCCTTGTTCTTATCGCTTCCTTGTAAGACGACATACGCATCACTCGTCCCATGATATTGGACAGCATTATCAACTTCTTCGATCACTGCTTCAGATTCAGCTCGAGCAATCGCTTTGTCCTCTAACTTATCAGGATGATCCGTAATAGCGTTATAAAAAAAGACTCCTTGCCAAACCATCAGTGCTACAATAACACCAGCAATAATTCCTATCAGTCGCATACTATCACCCTATTATGTACGGTAGATCGTGAAAATCATTTGATCCTGATCTTCTTCATCAAGTGCAAGCCCAAACATAAGGTCTTTTTCTTTTAACGTACGATTTAACGAATCTACAATCTTATAAATATCAAGGGACTTACTCACTTTTACTGTCGATAAAACTTCAATGTTGCTTTCCATTCCTGTCATCTCCCTGTGCTATATGTGTTGATGCCTATGTGGAGTGCTGCGCTTTCTCCGGGATAAATTTACTACTTATAGATGGCAGAAGGTGAGACAAACTATAAGTACCGTCAGAGACGGTGCATTAAATCTGCTCCACTTCCAACAGTGCCTGCGCGATGCGCAGGCTATTTTTTTATGTTGCTTTCTAAACAAACCTTAAAAAAAACATTTTCTCTTCCTATTTTTAAATAAGTTCCGTTTTTTTGCAACAATTTCGATGAGGAAACTTTTATCTTGTTTCTTTTGTAGGAAGAGTGATGACATCATAGCGATCATTTTGAATACGAAGGGTCACACTTCCGATTCGATAAGGATAGTAAACGTCCGTCCAGCTTTCATTCAAACGTTCGAGTACCGATTCACTTACGTCAATGTTGTTATGACGAAAGATAACTGCCATTTGTGGATCAATCGCACTAAGAAATTCGGTTGAACTGCCATTTCCAGCACCAAAATTAGCCACTTTCAAAACTTCTACCGCTCTCCCGGAAGAGGCAATTTCTTCTTCAAGTTCAAGATTTGTTTCCCCCATCATTAATAAATCCTGACTTCCTAAGGATAGCATAAAAGTAACGGAACCTGTCTTAGAGATGTTCAGTATTTCTACATTCACATCCTCCATCAGCTCAAGCTGTTGATTTTCTTGAATGTGCTGTTTTTCAATGTGTGATGGAATAGATGTAAGAAAAGCCGTTTCTACTCCCTTTGATAAAAACACTTCTTTCACATCATAATAGTGAAGCAAGTTGGAAAAATTCCCTGTATAAGCTTCATCCGCATTTGTAAGCCAAACTTTTCTAATTTCCTTTACCTTAAATATTTTCAGACGATCTATTAACTCTTGTTCCGAATGAGAACTACCTGTATTAATTAAAACAGCTCCATTTTCTTTTGATTGAAGAAGAATGGCTTCTCCAATTGAAAGGTCAAGAAACGTCACTGCCACTTCATGATTTCTTAAATGAAGATCAACAGATTGAATTGAGGCTTCAGCACTCGTTGCACCGAGCATAAGACTATAAGTACTTATCATCAACACAAGTAATTTCTTCATCACAATCCCTCCTCATAGAAGTAGTTTGTGATGAAGATGTGCATTATAACCAGAGATCTAATTCATTTACCAATTCTTCTGTTGTCCCTTTAATTAATGGGACATCAGGTAAGGATTTTACAAATAATCGACCGTACCTAGTCGAAATGATGCGGCGATCGAATATAAATACTGCACCTCGATCACGCTGCGAGCGAACGAGCCTTCCAAACCCCTGTTTGAAGCGAATAATTGCTTCAGGTAGCGAAAGTTCCATAAATGGGTTACCACCCGAACTTTTCAATTGCTCCGATCTCGCCTGAAAAACGGGGTTGTCAGGCGGCGAGAATGGAAGGCGAACGATGATAAGGCAACTTAAATCTTCTCCTGGAATATCCACGCCCTCCCAGAAGCTACTCGTACCAAACAAAATCGCGTCTTCACTTTCTTTAAAATTCTTTGTTAGCCTAACCCTGCTTCCGCTATCAACACCCTGACTAATCAACGTTAGTTCATCATGAGCGATTAATTCTTTCATTCGATGATGTGCTTTTTTAAGCATGTCGTAAGATGTAAACAAAACAAGCATTCTTCCCCTCGTGACGCGGGCAATTTGAAGAATCGCATCCGTAATATGTTCAACAAATTGAACATCGGATACATCTTTAATCATAGGCAAATCTGTAGGTATCATCAGTCGTGCTTGCTCACTATAATCAAATGGAGAATGATATTGGTGAATAAGCGGCCCGAATTCTTCCAAACCAAGTCGCTTCGTAATATAATCAAACGAATTCTTTACAGTAAGCGTAGCGGATGTTAACAATATACTTTTTTTCTTTCCGAAGTAGTCGCTTGAAAGTAGGGAACCCACTTCCACTGGTCTACTGAACAAAAATGCCGAATTTAACGATCCTTTAGGATCAATTTCTACCCACTTTACATCGTTTTCACTTTCATTAAGAAGCAGATAATCAACTTTTGAGAGCTCCTCTAAAACAGACGCATGAATGCCTTTAAAGTCAGCAGACGTATTTAACTGTTCTCTCGTTAGCTCATCTTCTTTTAAATCAAGTTCTTTCTCTAGCTTTTTTAATGATTTATCTAGATCTTTCAAATAGAAAACCAAACGATGGGCTGCTTCTTGAATTGCTTCCCATGCTGAGCCATTCTCACCTGTAATCCGATAGCTTAATCGACCAATTTCATTTGAGCGATGAATGTTTTTTTGTACGTAACGATGAAGCATACGAAAAAGTTCATCAACATCTCCAAGAATCGTTTTCACATATGCATCAATTTCATTTTTTGTCTCTTCTACTTCGACTTCCAGGTTTTTTAAAATGCTCAGAACTTTTCCATAAATTCCGTCGCCATCCTTTAGTCCCATTCGGACAAACCCCTGTAGAATCGAGAAATAATCGGTTTTGATGCCAAAAAACTCAGTAGCAATATCTTCAAGATGATGAGCTTCATCAATCACGGCCTGCTGATAAGCGGGTAATAACTGATGCTCATTAATTAAATCACTGAATAATAAAGCGTGATTTGTAATAATTAAATCCGCATTCATCGCAAAGCGTTTTCTTCGATGATAAAAGTCACGCGAAAACCATGGAGAACGGTGATTAGCGGAAACGGCTGCATCACTTTTTACCTGATGCCAGAAAATCTTTCCACCGCTAGAAAGGTTTAACTCTTCCACATCCCCATAATCCGTTTCAAGAAGCCAGACGAGAATTTGTGCCTTCGTTAAAATCGTATCGTAATTGTCTTCTTCAACGTGATGTAGCTGCTGTTCGAATCGGGTTAAGTCTAAATAATGACTTCTTCCTTTGATAATCGTAGCTTTAAAGGAAAATGGCAAAATATCACGAAGAAAAGGCAGATCTCGTTGTAGCAGCTGTTCTTGTAATTGAATCGTATGGGTACTAACAATAACTGGCTTGCCGGAGTTCTTAGCATGAACGACTCCAGGTAGTAAATAACCTAATGACTTACCTATACCTGTACCTGCCTCAATGAGAATATGTTGATTTGTATCAAAGGCATGAGCCACCTGCTTCATCATATCGCTTTGACCTGTTCGCACTTCAAAATCCGGGATTGTTTCAGCCATTTTTTGTTCAAACTCTTTTTGTGCATTCTCAAATTGAATCGATTGATGTGGAGAATCCACTTCACTGGTTTGTTCTTGTAACTTAATCGCAATGTCTCGAAAGATCTCAAAGTTGCCTTCTGGTTCAATCCTATTCTTTTTGTCTTGTATGATCTCATGTAAGACCACTTCCATATCGCTCGATAGTCGAGTGGAAAGTTCCGCTAACTGTTCGAGTGTTACGAGTGGTAAACCATACAGTTTATCAAAAAGAAAGAGCAATAGTTCAGCTGTAACTTCAGCATCACTATCTGCTTGGTGTGGATTGTCATGTTGAATTTCTAAGTATTCTGCAAGTGAAGACAACTTATATGCTTCTGCTGTTGGCAATAAAATTCGAGCAAGTTCCACCGTATCAATCGTTGGTCCTGTAAACGGATCATATCCACTCACATCAAGCTGCGCATTCATAAAGTTAAGATCGAAGCGTACGTTATGGGCAACAAAATAAGCCCCGTCCAATCGTTTGAGAAGCTCTGGAGCCACCTCTTCAAATAATGGTGCATCTTTCAAATCTTCGTCCGTTATTCCGGTCAATTGTTGTATAAATAGAGGAAGTGATTTCTCAGGATTTACAAATGATGCATACCGATCAACGATCACTCCATCTTCAATAACTGCTAATCCTATCTGAATGATTCGATCCCCATTTTTAGGGGAGTTTCCTGTCGTTTCAAAATCTATTATGGTATATCGATTCATACGTTTTCACCTCAGTTGCTTCAACCCTTCAAGCGGTTACCTTCATTACTTTATCATTTTTTCTCTTGAACGGAAAATAATTTCTTATTCATTTGAACTCAATTTACCTAAAAGCTTTCTAAAACATAGTCCCGCTTTGGGTTAGAAGGAAGCGTTCTATATCTGAGAGCACGCATGGGAAAAGAACTTTCCATATCACCCTTCAAAAAAATGCCCTGGACAAAGTCCAGAGCATTTTCTTATAAAATTGTTGCTTCAGGCTCTAGCCCAATCATATCAACGATCGTATTATGCTCATTCATAATGGCTACGCGCGGCGAATATTGTTTCGCTTCTTCCTCACTCATCATAGCGTAAGCAACAATAATCACGACGTCTCCTTCTTGAACAAGTCGTGCAGCTGCTCCATTTAAACAAACAACTCCTGATCCTCTTTCACCAGGAATAATATAAGTTTCTAACCTTGCACCATTATTATTATTTACAATTTGAACTTTCTCATTCGGAAGCATGCCTACAGCTTCAATAATGTCCTCGTCTATTGTAATGCTTCCCACATAGTTTAAATTAGCTTCCGTTACACGGGCACGATGAATTTTACCCTTCATCATTGTTACAAACATCTTCTACACTCCTATCGCAATTTCATTTCTAGTTGTAACCTTGTTATCTATAAGTCGTGCAGCAGTAAATTGAACAGCCACCGCTACAATGATGTTTTCTTTCATCACATCAATGGCTTCTAACGCTGGATATGAAAGAACTTCAACATAATCAATCACTCCAGATGTTTGGTTTAAATAAGAAATAATCATTTCTTTAATACGTACTGGATTCGTTTCCCCTCGCTCAATCGCATTTGCTGCAGCATCAAGACTTCTTGACAACTGAATGGCCTCTTCTCGTTCAGTAGGCGTTAAATATACATTACGCGAGCTTTTCGCAAGCCCATCTTCCTCTCGGATAATTGGACACGGTACGATTTCAACGGGAACGTTAAAATCCTCCACAAGCCCTTTTATCACGGCTACTTGCTGAGCATCTTTCATACCAAAGTAAGCGCGATCTGGGAGAACGATCTGAAGCAATTTCATAACAACGGTAGCTACGCCATCAAAATGGCCTGGCCTTGCTTCACCACATAATGTATCCACACGTTCTTGAACGGTTAATCGTGTGGTACGTTCTTTTGGATACATCTCTTTCACATTTGGATAGAATAGGATGTCTACTCCCGCCTGTTTCGCAAGTTGTTCATCGCGCTTCAAATCTCTCGGATAGCGATCAAAATCTTCATTCGGACCAAATTGCAAAGGATTTACAAATATGCTCATGATAACGCAATCATTTTGTTTTAACGCTTCTTCAACAAGACTCATATGTCCTTCATGAAGATAACCCATCGTAGGTACAAAGCCAATCGTCTTGCCCGATCTTAACGTTTTTTTAGAAAAAGTCTGCATTTCGTTGATCGTCGTTATGATTCTCATGATCTCGTCCCTCCGTACATCCCTGATAGCTGCTCTTCCTTCATATTAAACGAGTGCTTTTGCTCTGGAAATTGACGTTCTTTCACTTCTGCAACATACTCACCAATCGCCTTCGAAATAACGTTTGAAACATGACTATACTGCTTCACAAATTTAGGTACATGACCTGTACCATAACCGATCACATCGTGATAAACGAGAACTTGCCCATCTGCCTGAACACCCGCTCCAATGCCAATGACTGGAATTGAAAGCTCATATGCCACAACTTCCGTTAGCTGTTGAGGGACACATTCCAATACAAGCGCAAAGGCTCCTGCTTCTTCTATTGCTTTTGCTTCTCTAACGAGTAATGCGGCACTATCAGATTCTTTTGCCTGTACTTTATAGCCGCCTAATACGCCTACAGATTGTGGTGTTAGCCCTAAATGTCCCATAACCGGTACACCTGCTGTAGTTAACTTTCTTACTTGTGAAATAACTTCTCCACCGCCTTCAAGCTTAACTGCATGAGCCCCAGCTTCTTGCATAAGTCTTCCTGCATGTGCAAGCGTTTCTTGAAAACTACTATGATAGGTAAGGAAGGGCAAATCTGTTACTACAAATGTATGAGGCGCTCCACGTTTTACTGCTTTCGTATGAAGAACCATATCATCCATCGTAACCGGTACAGTTGAATCGTACCCAAGTGCCACCATGCCTACAGAATCACCTACTAACAAGAGATCCATCCCTGCTGCTTCTGCTAGTTTTGCTGAAGGATAATCATATGCGGTTATCATCACAATTGGCTCTTTGTTTACTTTCATCTTTTTAAAATCGCTTGTCGTTTTCATCTTTTTCCTCCTTTTTTTAGAGGAACATTTCACCGCACAAAAAACCTCCTAACATGGAAATGCAGCAGACAGGGGTATCCCATCAGTCTATGTACGCATAGACTTGCCGCAAAACTCCACGTTAGGAGATTACTTTATCGGTTTTATCCCTCTGTCCCAGTCCATACGGATCAAGGCAGACTATTATTTTAGTAAGAATAAATGGTGCGGCTCTAATCAGATACCGCCCTTACACATGTTAGTATAGCAGAAAATATGACACAATCGTTAACAGATTTCAATATCTGCAGAATAAATATAGTGCATCTTCCCACTTTCATCTTCTAAAAGCAGAACGCCTTCTTCTGTAATCCCTTTTGCAAGGCCTTCGATAACGCCATTTAACGTTCTTGCCTTTATTTTTCGACCTAGACTAACTGCATAGCTTTCCCATAGAAGTTTGATCATCCTAAATCCATTGTTTAGATATTCTTCATAGAGCGTTTCGAGTTCATTTAATATGGCAGCTAGAAGGGCAGAACGGGTTATATCCCTGCCAGACTCAATCTTAAGTGAAGTTGCGGTCGTTAACTCATCCGGAAAATCTTCTTTGCTCGCATTTACATTAATGCCCATCCCAATAATGATTGACTTAATTTGATCTGCTTCAGCCTGAAGTTCTGTAAGTATGCCCACAACTTTTTTTCCATCAATTAAAATATCATTCGGCCACTTAATTTCTGCTTCAAGTCCCGTTTGCTTACGAATCGCATGCACCACGCTAACCGCAGCAATCAGTGTAAACTGTGGTGCCCTCTGAGGTGGGAGTTTGGGACGCAAAATAATACTTGTCCAGATCCCGCTCCCACTAGGAGAGTGCCAGGAGCGACCAAGTCTTCCCTTTCCTGCTGTTTGTTCATCAGCTACAATGATGGTGCCATCCGAAGCTCCTCGATGGGCTAAATCATGTGCAATAAACTGAGTTGATTCGACAGTAGGATACGTATATATGGTTTTCCCTAGAAAATTGGTCGTTAGCTTAAGAGCAATTTCTTCTTTACTAAGCATATCCGGTCTGGAAACGATTCGATAACCTTTTTTTTGAACTGCTTCAACTTCGTAGCCGTTTTTCCTAAGTTCTGAAACGTGTTTCCAAATAGCTGTCCGAGATACATTGAGCGTTTCACTTATCATTTGACCTGAAACGTAGTTTTCTGCATGCTCTTCAAGCATTTGCAGCAGGCGCTGCCTTATTGAGTCTGCCACTGTTTAAGCCACCTTCTAATGCTGGATTTCTCATTTTTAATATCATCATTGATTACGGCTAGCTCAATTTGCTTTAGAGCCTCACCAACCCACGGTCCTGGAGAGCGTTCTCTCCAGTGAATGAGGTCCTCCCCTGTCACAGCAAGCATTTTGGAGGAGGTTATCGCAAGGTCTGAAGTGATTTGTTCCACACTTTCAAGAAATGGACGACGCTTTTCAAACACTGATCGAAGTCTCTCACATGACTTCACTTCTGGAAGTGCATAATAAACGGTTTCCTTATTCCACCCTTTATCTTGTGCATTTTTTACATTTACTAAAAGATGCTCCACTTCTTTAATAATCCGATTTGACAAACGCCACTTTTTTAAAAATTGACTCGGCTTTTCAGTTGTAGAAGATAGCCACGCCCACCGCTCTATTTCTGTCGTTAAGTTCACCAAAAAAGGAATTTCATCAAACGATTGCTCAATTTCTTGAAGTTCTGGTAAAACGAGATGAACATTTGCCTGGACAAGTGCATGAAGTGCTTGGTGTACAGCTTTTCCAGCTAGTAGTTTGCTGAACTCCATTTGAATTCTTTCAATTGCAACATATTGAAGCAAATCCGCTTGTTTCTTTAACGCTTGTTCCGTTTGTTGGTCAAGTGTAAAGTTAAGCGTGCTTTGAAATCGAAGGGCTCTTATCATCCGTAACGCATCTTCTTGAAATCGTTCATCTGGATTACCAACCGTACGAATGAGACGATTTTTAAGATCCTCTTGTCCACTATATAGGTCGATAAGTGTTCCATCTATTGAAAGCGCCAGGCTATTCATAGTGAAGTCACGCCTCGCGAGATCTTCCTCTATTGAACCTAAGAAAGAAACCGCGTTTGGATGCCTAAAATCATCATAAGACACATCAGTTCTAAATGTTGTTATCTCGTATGAAAACCCATGATGAATAACAGTAACCGTTCCATGATCGATCCCTGTTGGAATGACTGTATGAAAACTAGCCATGATTTCTTCAGGTTTAGCTGAAGAGGCAAGATCAAAGTCAGAAACAGGTAAACCTAGTATCGCATCTCTCACTGCGCCACCAACAATATACGCTTCATGTCCGGCGTCCTTCAGAAGTTGTAGCACCTCAAGACAACATTCATAAGCTCTACCCGTTAGTCTAATCAAGTAAGTGCCCCCTGAAGCGTTTTATAATAAATCGCCTCATACTGTTCTAAAATGCGTTGGGAAGCAAATCTAGTTTGAACGGCTTTAACCGCGGCCGAACTCATTTGGTTATGCAACTCTTTATTCGATAGTAACTGCACAGCATAAGCGGAGATGATGTCTATCTCACCAACTTCTGCTATAAACCCGTTCACCTCATGTTCAATGACTTCCGGAATTCCGCCTATGTTCGTTCCGATTGCAGGTACGCCACAGGCCATCGCTTCAAGAGCAACTAAACCAAAACTCTCTTTTTCAGATAACAATAATTTCAAATCACAGATAGAGAGAATTTCAGCTACATTTTCTTGTTTACCGAGAAACTTCACTTTCTCTTTTAACCCTAAATCGTTTACGAGTCGACAGGCAACTTGAATTTCAGGGCCATCACCAATGAGCAATAGCTTTGCAGGCATTTCTTTTTGGATGCGGTGAAAGACCTTAATGACGTCAGGAACGCGTTTTACCGCTCTAAAATTCGAAATGTGAACAATAACCTTTTCCTCTTCCGTAATGCCGTAACTTTTCTTCAAGTCTGCGGGAGGTTTTGGATAATAAATGCGTTCATCTACAAAGTTATATACCGTGTCAATCGGTTTGTCTGTTTCAAGTAATCGGTGTGTTTGATCAACGAGATCGTTTGATACAGCTGTAACGCGATCAGATTTTTCAATACCAAATCGAATTAGTTGTGTTAACGACGGATCATATCCAAGTACTGTAATATCTGTTCCGTGCAGGGTTGTAACAATTTTAATATCTCCTCCAACCATTTCTTTCGCGAGGAAAGCACAAACAGCATGCGGAACAGCATAGTGAACATGAAGGAGATCAAGGTTTTCTCGTTGAATCACCTCTGCCATTTTACTAGCAAGTGTTAAATCATACGGAGGATAACGGAAAACAGCATATTGGTTGACTTCAACTTCGTGAAAATAAATGTTGGGGTGGAACGTATCCAGGCGGAATGGAACGCTACTTGTGATAAAGTGAACTTCATGCCCCTTTTCAGCCATCATCTTTCCAAGTTCTGTCGCAATAACGCCAGATCCCCCCACAGTTGGGTAACAAGTAATCCCTATTTTTAATGTCATCGTCTTTCTCCTAACGGAAATTCTTCCAGGGACAGCAGGTTCTTCGCAATAAACCCTTCTGCATATTCTACTCCTGACTCTTTACCATATAAATATTCTCGATGAATCACTTTATCAACGTACCCATTTGTTAAAGGAGTGGATACACTATCGGGCGTGAGAGTAAATTGACTCTCATACGCTTCAAGCGATTGTCTTTTTGCCTCAATTTGATTACTGATGTTAATCGTAAATTGAGGACGATGGAATCCGTTAATAAAGTAATAATAGATTTGACTTACTTTATGAGCATCTCCTAATTGTGGATGATATTTTCGAATGCCCGCTGAAAAAACGGCTTCTTCCACTAATCGAGCTGCATGACCATGATCGGGGTGGCGATCTTCTGAGTAAGGGACAAAAACAATCCGCGGCTTTTTCTTGCGTATGATTTTAACTAGTGCTGAAAGCTTATCATCTGAAATACACAATCCACGATCAGGAAATTTCATATTTAAACGCGTTGTGACCGACAAAATTTCAGCTGCATGCTGGGCTTCGTGATGTCGAGTGAAAACAGTACCGTTTGAAGAAAGTTCAGCCTCTGTTAAATCACAAATGCCTGTCGTCCTGCCTTCTTCAGCGAATTTCTTTAGTGTGCCACCCATCCCAATTTCAACATCATCTGCGTGGGCACCAAACGCAAGTATATCAAGTATTATTTCTTCCATGTACAATTTCTCTCCAATCCAATTCTCCCCTTGCCAGGGCGTGTACAAGTATTTCCGCACTGCCCATATTTGTTGCTAGCGGGATATCATAAACATCACATAGTCTAATGAGTGCTGTAATATCTGGCTCATGCGGCTGTGCTGTTAGGGGATCTCGAAAGAAAATCACTGCATCCATATCATTCTCTGCAATCATTGCACCAATTTGCTGATCCCCACCAAGAGGACCAGATTGGTAACGATGCACGTTTAAACCAGTTTCATCTATGATTCGCTTTCCAGTTGTCCCAGTCGCATATAGGTCGTGTGGATCTAAAATCATTTTATAAGCTAGTGTAAAACGAACAAGATCGTCTTTTTTCTTATCGTGCGCGATTAAAGCGATTTTCATGAGAACATCCCCTACTCCATTATATTTTCAAGACCGTAAACAAGCTGATCGATTTTCAAAACCGTTTCAACAGCAAGCTGTACACCTGGCATAAAGGACGCTCTGTTCATTGAGTCATGACGAATTTTCAATGTTTGTCCTTCGCCTCCAAAAAGAACTTCTTGGTGGGCAACAAGACCTGGCAAGCGAACGCTATGAATTCTCATGCCTTCATAATCTGCACCACGTGCTCCAGCAAGGTCCTCTCGTTCGTCTTCATGCCCCTGCTTCTTTTCTTCCCTTACTTCTGAAATCATTTTTGCAGTTTTTACTGCCGTTCCAGATGGGGCATCAAGTTTTCGGTCATGATGTTGCTCAATAATCTCAACATCAGAGAAATATTTAGCTGCCATAGTAGCAAATTTCATCATTAACACAGCACCGATTGCAAAGTTAGGAGCAATAATCGCACCTAACTCTTTTTCTGCTGCCGTTCTTGATAGTTCGTCCACATCTTCATTTGAAAATCCTGTTGTTCCTACTACGGGTCGGACTCCATGATTAAAAGCAATTTGCATATGCTTTTTTCCATGTTCAGGCGTTGTTAAGTCAATCAAAACGTCACATTCTACTTCAGATAAACATTGATCTAGATCCGTATAGATAGGTGAATTTAGTGATGGTAGGCCACTAATATCTGCCACCGTTTGTCCAGACGATTTACGGTCCACAACAGCAGTTAACGTGAAATGCGCTGTTCGATCGACAAGTTTTACTGCTTCCATCCCCATATTCCCTCTTGGTCCTGCAATCACAATTTTCACTTCTTGCATCAGTCGCCACTCTCCTTCTCGATTTTTGTCCAACGATCTTTATCTCGTGTTTGAAACTTATTCATCACTCTTCCAAATGCTTCATCAAGATCTATATCTAACGAATTCGCAAAACAAGTAAGCACAAATAAAAGATCGCCCATTTCATCTTCAATGGTCCGTTCTTCTTCCGAATTCTTTTTTGGTTTTTCACCATGGTAATGATTAATTTCACGTGCTAACTCACCAAGTTCTTCTGTCATTCTGGCAAGCATGGCAAGTGGACTAAAGTATCCTTCTTTAAATTGACTTATGTATTGATCTACCTCTTCTTGCATTTCATATATTGTGCGTTCAGACACGAACCATTCCACCTTTCACATCAATTCTTATGTTAGCTAAAAGAAGAACATTTGACAAATGTTTCACACGAATTCCTCTCATTAACTTATAGCGAGTATAACAGAATGAAATTGCTGTCTGCTCGGTATTTGATTATAATGTAGATTGTTGGTTCATACGTTAGGAGTGTCGAATATGGAAGGTATACGAACAAAAAATGTGTTTTTCATTTTATTAGGCTCTGCGATTTTTGCATTTGGGCTTGTGCATTTCAATATGGAAAACAATCTAGCTGAAGGTGGTTTCACTGGCATAACACTATTACTCTATTTTCTATTCAATATCGACCCAGCTATTTCGAATCTTGTTCTTAACATCCCCTTATTTCTCATTGGCTGGAAGCTACTTGGTCGAAAAGCATTTATTTACACGATTATTGGAACCGTTTCCTTATCTCTGTTTCTATGGATCTTTCAGCATTATTCAGCGCTCTCAATACCTCTACAAGATGATCTAACACTTGCCGCTCTGTTTGCAGGCGTTTTCGTAGGAGTAGGACTCGGTATTATTTTTCGGTACGGAGGGACAACTGGCGGCGTAGATATTATCGCAAGACTTGGGTCTAAATATGTTGGATGGAGTATGGGAAGAACGATGTTTGTTTTTGATTTTTGTGTCATTGCCATATCACTTGTTTATCTTAATTACAAAGAGGCCATGTATACGCTTTTAGCCGTTTTTGTAGCCGCTCGCGTAATCGACTTCATTCAGCAAGGTGCATACGCAGCAAAAGCTGCAATGATTATTAGTGAGAATAACAAAGAAATAGCGGATACCATTATGAGCCAGATGGATCGTGGCGCAACCGTCTTAAACGGGAAAGGAAGTTTCTCAGGATTACAAAAAGAAATTCTCTATTGCGTCGTAGCACGTAATGAAATCGTGCGCCTAAAAAACATTATTAAACAGGTAGACCCTCATGCATTTGTCGCAGTAAATGATGTTCATGATGTGCTAGGTGAAGGGTTTACGCTTGATGAAAATAAAAATCCAATTGAACAGTAACCTCATTGCCAAATAGAAAAAATAAATGAACAAAAAAAATCTCGCCATTAGGCGAGATTTTTCATTAATCTTCGTTCATTCCAATAAAGATAAACACAAAGCGTACCAATTCTAATAGCGCAACAACTGCTGCTGCTACATATGTTAACGCGGCTGCATTCAATACTTTCTTTGTTTCTCTTTCTTCGTCATTTCGAATCACACCAGTGGATACAACTTGTTCCATCGCTCTGTTAGATGCATTAAATTCTACCGGGAGCGTTACTAGCTGGAACAAAACAGCTGCACTCATAAAGATAATCCCTAGCAATATAAAGTTTGCAGAAGACATGAGAATACCAGCAAGAATGACAAAATAGCTAAAGTTTGAACCAAGATTCGCTACTGGAACAAGCGTATGACGGAACCGAAGTGGTGCATAGTCTTGCTCATCCTGAATCGCATGTCCTACCTCGTGCGCTGCTATAGCTGCACCCGCTACAGAATGCCCATGAAAGTTTCCTGATGAAAGTCTTACCGTTTTGGAACGTGGATCATAATGATCTGAAAGGTGACCTCGTACTTCTTCTACCCCTACTGAATACAACCCATTTTCATCAAGAATTTTTCTTGCTACTTGAGCACCAGTCATTCCAGAAGAATTAGGAACTTTGGAATATTTTTTATAGGCGCTCTTCACTCTGCCCTGTGCCCAGAGTGGAATGATTAACAAAAGCGCGAAGTATATTAGAAAACCAGCCATTTTCATTCCTCCATCACATGTGTAATTGCTTTTTAAAACTCTTATTAACGTCAATTTTAGTCAAATTCACCTTGAAAGTCAATTACACAGTTTCAGGTTCACAAGATCTTCAAATTTAATCCATCTGTTTCCTTTTTAATGTCTCTTTTTCTCCTTTATACTTTCGATAAATAACATAAACCAATGTGAAAATAATGATCCCGCCAATTGAGACGATTAACCACATGAGAGAAGATTCTTCAGAATAAGATGGATCATAGGCGTTTTTAAAATCATCATACATCGTTTCAAGCTGACCAGATAATTCTGTATTTCGTTCTGACGCGTACTTTTCGATAAAAGCGATATGAGAATCAAGACGCTGCTGAGTTTCAGGAGGTAGATCAATTGCCATCGCAGGTCGAATAGTGCTGTAACTACCTAAAAAACGATCTTTACTTGCTTTATAGACATCTACATCTCCGTGTTCAATAGCAGTGGACATCTCATGAATTAGTGGTAAAATCTGATCATCCGTTTGATGCCAAATCGGCTGTTCTTCCGTAACTAGAGCATCTACCGCCAATCGAAATTCTGTTAATGCCTGGATTCGCTGATCATTTGCTTTTTTCATAGATGTTACAGCTTTAAGTGCACGATCATGCGTATTTAGTATCACCCTAAGTTCAGTATTCGAAAGTTCACTTGACTGTTCACCGGGAAAAACGGTTGAAAATTCCTCTAACATCATTTTTGATCGATCAAACTTCTCTTGCTTTCCAAATTCCAGGACATTTGCGGCTATGTCATTCCAGACTTGTTTCGAATCGGCCTGTGAAGCGTGTACATTTACCGGGAGCGTGAAAAGCAACACTAATAGGAGCCATCGTCTACCCATTCCTGTCCCTCCTTCTTCCTACTTCAATGTATGAAGAAATGGACAAGAGTAGACCACCGACCTTACTGGATCGAGAGCTTAAACCGTTCTTTTCGAACGGCTAAGAAATACACAATCGTAAGTGAAACTACCGATAGCCAGAATGTAAAATATCCGATTAGTGATGTGTATTCGCTTAAGATCGAATATCGCGGCATTTGACCAAACACATAATCAATCACATCATTATGTAATGTCCAAATGGCTACAGCCACTAAATGCCACCGTTTTATTTTATAAAATGGGGTAAAGAGCAATCCTTCAATTGCCATACCTAAGTGCGAAAGAATTAGCATGATTGCAATTGGAGATAGTTGACCAGTTTCGATCATCACAAGAGCATTCATCACAACCGCCCAGATTCCATACTTAAATAGCGTAACGGCTGCTAGTCCTTCCATGAGCGGCCAGTTTTTCTTAAAAAGGAATGCTAATAAAACGAAACAAAAGAAAAGACTAGCGGTTGGACTATCCGGCACAAACAATAAAAAAATCGGGTCTGTATCAGCTAGTTGCCAGCCATACCAATAATAACCGTATATTGTTCCAGGTATATTAATAAGAAGCAACAATATGAGAAAAGGTTTTGACTTAAGTAAATAAAAAAATTGAGAAACCATCCTGATCTCCTTTACTAGAAGTTTAAGTTGTATCTTCAAGCTAAATCAGAAAAAAAAGCTGACTGCAACAGTCAGCTTTTTTTCATTTTATTGATTTGCCTCAGACGTTTCAACAATAAAGTCAGCTAACTTTTCAAGTTCTTCGTCAGAACCTTTAAAGGCGTTCGCTGGCATTCCGCCGATTCCGTTCACAGCAATATCCATAATAGATTCTTTTGTTTGCTTTGTTTCAAGAAGTGATGGACCGGATCCACCTTGAAGACTATCTCCGTGACAACCAATACAAGATTGTCCTGAATAAATAGCATATCCTTCAGCTTCTTTGTCTACTTCAGCTTCAACAATTTCCCCTTGCTTAGCTGCTTTCTCCCAGTCATGTGTAACAACCGATTCCCATGTTAGGTAAACCGTTGAAATAAGACCAAGAAGCATTAACGCTGTTGCTACAGGTCGCTTAGCAGGTCTTCTTTCAGGACCTGGATCAAGCCATGGAGCAAGAAGAAGTGCGCCAAATGCAAGACCTGGCATAATTACTGTACCTACAAGTGTATAGTCACCAGCCGCAAATTTGTACTTCAAGAGCTGGTATAGAAAGAGAAAGTACCAGTCAGGAAGCGGCGTATACGTGGCATCAGTAGGGTCCGCTACGCGCTCAAGCGGAGATGGATGGGCAATTGTAAGAGCAAGATACCCAATTAGGAATACCGCACCTACCATCCACTCTTTTAACAAGAAGTTCGGCCAAAACGCTTCTGTTTTGCCGGGGTACTCTGAATAATCTTTTGGAATGTTAGGCTTTCTCTGCGCAGGGATACGCGAGTCGCCAACAAACTTCATTCCTTTTCCGCGATGCATCTGTCCCCCTCCTTCGTATAAAAAATTGTGTCGTCAATTAAATATAAGTTCTTTAAAATACGTCTTATAGAGGGCCAGAAATACCCTGCTTACGAATCATGATAAAGTGAGCAGCAAGCAATCCTAGGAGTGCAGCTGGTAAGAAGAATACGTGAATCGCAAAGAATCGTGCGAGAGTTTGCGCTCCGATAATTTCTCCACCTGCAAGAAGGGTCTTTGCCCATTCACCTACAACAGGAATTGTTACCGCAATTTCAAGACCAACTTTTGTCGCAAATAGCGCTTTCATATCCCATGGTAAGAGATATCCCGTAAATCCTAAGCCAAGCATAACGAAGAAAATCAATACACCAACTACCCAGTTCAATTCACGGGGTTTTTTGTAAGAGCCGGTAAAGAATACGCGAAGGGTATGTAGAAACATCATAACGATAACGAGACTGGCTCCCCAATGGTGCATTCCTCTTACAATTTGTCCGAATGCTACTTCATTCTGAAGGTAGTATACAGACTCCCAGGCGTTAACAATGTCTGGTACATAATACATTGTTAAGAACATCCCGGACAAAATTTGGATCACAGTAATAAAAAACGTTAAACCGCCAAAACAATAAACAAACGCTGAAAAGTGGTGAGCCGGGTTAACGTGCTCAGGCACTTCGTGATCTGCAATATCGCGCCACATCGGCGTAATATCTAAGCGTTCATCTACCCAATCATAGATTTTATTTAACATAGATTACGCCCCCTAACGTGGTTCAGGTTTTCCGAGGTAAAGTTTTCCATCTTCAACTTTCTTGTTGTAAACATCAAGCGGCGCTAATGGTGGTGTACCCGGAACGTTCACACCATCTTTCGTATAACGCCCCGCGTGACATGGGCAGAAAAACTGATCAGGATATGCAGGATTTGAAGACCAGTCAACTGTACATCCGAGGTGTTTACAAACAGGTGAAAGTGCGACAATTTCGTCTTTTTCATCTTTGTAAACCCAGGCGGATTGCGTTACTTCAGATTCATACCAACCATCTACCTGGTCAATTTTGAATTCTTTACGAACTGGTTTGTTCGTAATCTCGCTAGTGTCCATAACAGGTACAAAATCCTGCTTGGCTCCTTCTTTTAACAATGGATCAATTGCAAAACGAACCATCGGCATTAGCATCCCTGCTGCCATAAAACCGCCGACACCAGTCAGGCTGTAGTTTAGAAATTGGCGTCTTGTTACTTCCTTCTTCTTCGCCATTGGTTTCCCCCCTATCCTATGAAGTCAGTCCAGCCGGACATAATAGTACACACATATAACTAGGACATTCCTATGATAGCGTAGTCAGTCTTGCTCTGTCAATATTCGGATTGGTCTTTAGCATGCCACAAATCAACTATTTATATTACTTTGCCACGTATTTGTTACAAATTGTAAAACCTGCTTTACCTGAGCTGAGACCGTTTCCATTTTGTATTGTTCATCCATATGTTCAAGTGGAATTGCCGGCATCCATAATAAAGCACTCGAGATTTGATCCTCCACCTGTTTCCATTCTACATCGGCAGTTAAGGTGATAATATGTTTAATACCTCCTTTATGCAATTCTTGCTCTATCTTTTTCAAGCGGTCCGTCTTAAAAGCTTGTTCCTCTGAAATTAAATAGGTATAGGCAGGTAGCAAAAGAAGACGACCTTTTAATTGTCTTTCTAGTTCATTTGATATGATTGAGATATACTCTCCCATTGATACGATCGTTTTCATACTGTTCGTCATTGATATTGGAACGAGTGGAAGAACGACTGTATCCACATATTCTTTTTCTTTTTCAAATAATGCAATATCTGCTTCAGTCCATTTCATTGTATAAACTCCTTTTTTGTCCATATAAACACCAAGTTGTTTGGTGAGAATAAGGTTCTAGCCACTTAGCCTGCTGTATTGGCAAGTCGATCCATATGGTTCTTGCTTCTTCTATCGCATAAGTGTTAACCATTTTCCACATCTCCCTGCTATAAAGCGTTGTTTCATTTAAGACCTTAACATGTAAATATGAAGCACCTTTCTCTTCTTTCATCAGCAAAAATCCCCCCGTATCGTTAGCAAATAGCTCTACTTGCTCAAGATAAGTGGAAGAAAGAGGAGGTAGGTATGGAAGTGGATAATATATCGAGTAAGGAAAAAATGATTGACCACTCTCTTTCCAGTACTTTTCGATCGTAGCCTTCTTATTCTCTTCTGTCACTCTATTAAACGACCTTGTAACGGTTTGTCCGATAATTGTATGTGGACTTATACGAGAAGACACAATTTGCGATTCAAGTTGCATCTGCAAATGAGGCGCTATACCGTTACCTCCCTTGTTATAGTCTTCTGTTGCATAGCCAACCCAGGTAATAGCTGGGTTGGCAAATGCCTCAATTTGCAACGTATTCATTAATTCTGAAGCGATTCCTTTTTTCCGAAAATCACTATGTGTCCGTAATCGACCTAAGACAGCAGTTTCACCTTCAAATATCGTTAGGCCAGCAATACCAACAAGCATTTCCTTCTTGAAATATCCTACCATCTTCTCTTCTTGCATTAGTTTATGTATGATACGAATAACGTAATCATCTTCCATCCCCGTAGGCATCTCTTTAACGAGAGGAATATCCTCGTATTCTAGGGTTCGAATCAACTCTTTCTCTCCTTTCATTAAGCCGATCTGTTCAATGTCATTCATTCGCTGTCCCTAGGTCTTGCATTTCTTTCTAGTATATCATTTGTTTATAAAGTGTTGAAGATTTTCCTAGAACGCACGTTCCAAAATACTTAAGGCAAACAAAAAACCCCTGATTAATCAGGGGTTATAAATGACTCAATTGCTTACTTAAGTGGAGAAACGCTATTTCATCGTTTCGATCCAGTGCCTCATCAATTTGTTTCAAAATGGATTCTTTTTTGAAACGTGTGAATGACTCGTCGAGAACCATTTCAGCCATAAACGAATATTTTTTATCAGCTGCCATATTCTCCGGTAAAAATGGATTTTCTTCTAAAACAGCTACGTAGTGAGGAGAAACATTTTTACTTTTGAAGTTTAGCTGAATATAAATAGGCTCGTCCTGATTCAGGCGAATGTCATGAAAAGACTTTTCAGGGTCTGTCGTAATGATGTTATGTTTGTAAAAACGAAAAGGCGCATTTTCTACACAGTGCGTGGAAATCACAAGCGCTTTTGGACAAAATTCAGCGTTCTCAACGAAATGAACATTCCCCATCAACACTTCATCACTTATTAAATAATTCAAAAGCCAGACACATTCACGTTTCTTCACCTGATACTTCTTTAGAAACCATTTCAGAAAGTCTTTTTTTTCAACGACAGAAACGGAGCTGCTCATAGCGATTCCTCCCTGAGATTTTCCTAATTTAACAATTCGTCATTGAAGATACATTTCCTTCTTCACCTTTAATCCTCTTTGAAAGTTTCCTCATCAAACCTCAAAATTTCTTCTTCAAGATGGACGAGCGATGGGTCTAGCTCTAGAGCAAGCTTGAAGGCTTTCACTGCTTCTTCTCTTCTACCTTCTTCAATTAAAAAGGCGCCATATTCCTCTAGAAAAATTGGATCCTGTCTGAAATAAGTATATGCATTTTCATAGCGTTTTATGGCATCTTTATACTCTTCAACCTGTGCATATGCTGTTGCCGCTGACCAATCAAGATATGGATCACTTTGCTCTCCCTCTTCAATGTTTCGCAAGAGATCCAAAATATCTTCATACCGTTCCTCTGTCTTCAAATAGGCGGCTAGCGTTTTCGCAGCTTCTATATGCGCTGGATTAATGGCTAGTAATTCACGTAAATACTGTTCTCCGCTTGCATTATCGTGTGTTTTAAAGGTTAACCTACTAGCTTGTATATATAGCTCCTCATTAAATTCATCAAATTTAATTCCTTGAGCTAGCACCTCAATTGCTTCATCTATCGCACCTTCTTCTTCATAAGCTTTGGCAAGATAAGGATAAAGTGTACTATACTGCGGATCTAGCTCTTTTAGCTCATTAAACGCATTAATGGCTTTTCGGTATTCATTGATTTGAAGTGCCGTAAAACCATAACCAAACAGTGCATTAATTTCACGCGCGTTCTCTAGTCCCTTCTCATAGTAAGTAAGCGCATCTTCAAATTGTCCACTTCCGCTCAATGCTTCAGCCAATCGAAGTTCAATATTTTCATTGGCAAGCTCTCCTTTGGTTCCAAGAACTGCTTCATAGTAAGGAACTGCCTTTAAATGATGACCTTGTGTTAAATAAAATTCACCAAGTCCAAAATCGATGATCGGTTCATCAGGAGAAAGTCGCTTTGCTTCCAGCAGTTTTTGCTCTGCAACTTCTTCCAACCCTTCCGTTTGATAAAGATCCGCCAATAAGAGAAGGGCAGGTGGATACGCAGCATCGTTTTCATCAATTTTATTTAAAGCAGCAATGGCATCCTGCTCTTGTTCAAGATCAACATAGCATTCCGCTGCCTGTACAAGTAATTCACCTTCATTTGGGTAATGAATAAGTAGCTCTTCTACGACGTCTCTGGAATCTTCAATAAGTCCAAGACTGTAGTAAATGTTGGAGAGATCATATAAGCTTTCATGATCAGCTTCTTTTCGTACTTCTTTTAGTTCTGTTAAACCTTTTTCAAAATTTCCCGACTCAATTAATGAGACAGCCTGTTTAAGACGATCCACGTTCCAAAACTCCTTCTAACACTACTTATTTTATTTCGATGACTCCAAGCAAAAACTCTTTTTATTTGCGCCACCCTTCATTTTAGCTGTAAAGGATGATTCTCTTTCTGTTATTTACGACAAAGCTCTGAAATGAATGGGTCTCCTCCATCATAATCAAGAATTTCGTCATCTTCAACTTCATTGCCTAAATTCCTGAAATAAGTAAGTCTAGAAGTGAGGAAATCTATTAATCAAGACCAATGAAAAAAATTCCCTGTGCAGAAAGCGTTTGTTAGCGCTTTCAAAACACAGGGACAAAATAAATATGGATAGGAGTGGAGAGAAACCATTACTACGTTTAGTATAACAGGAAAACATATAAAATCAACTGATTTTTTAGAAAATTTTGCGTATTTTTTAAAAAATTCAGCAGTTCCAGTTACAAAAACCAAACAGCAGGTTCCTAGGAACCTGCTTTTAGCTTCTTCAAATGGTCAAAGAAATCAGGATATGACACTTTGATAGCATCAGGTAATGCGAGCTCGACAGCACCTTCAGTTATACATCCAGCGACAGCTAGCATCATACCGATCCGATGATCACCTAAACTTGAAACTTCCCCACCATGAAGTGGCGTAGGTCCTTCTATCACCATGCCGTCTGGTGTACCAGTAATCGATGCCCCTAAAGTTTGCAAAGCTTCCACCACCGCATCTATGCGGTTCGTTTCTTTTACTTTTAATTCTTCAGCATTGCGAATAATTGTTTTTCCATTCGCCTGGGTTGCAAGAAGCGCAATAATCGGCAACTCATCAATTAAGCGTGGAATGATATCCCCTTCAATGACTGCTTCACGAAGATCGCTCGTACAAATCGTAAGATCTGCTACTTCTTCTTGATTGACTACTCGTCTATTTTTAATCGATAATGCTGCCCCCATTTGTTCAAGAACATCTAATATGCCGGACCTTGTTTCGTTAATGCCCACATTTAATAAGGTTATTGTGCTGTTTGGAACGATTGCCCCCGCTACGAGGAAAAAGGCAGCTGAAGAAATATCTCCAGGTACTTCAACATTCGTAGCAGTTAGTTGTTGACCACCTTCTACACTAACTGAAAGTCCATCTCTTTTAACCCTTACGCCGAAACTTTCCAGCATATTTTCAGTGTGATTTCTGGAGCGGTGTGTTTCAGAAACAGTCGTAACTCCTTCAGCTTGTAAACCAGCAAGAAGAATGCCTGATTTAACCTGAGCACTTGCGACAGGCGACTGATATGTAATGCCTTTCAAATTGCCACCTCGGATTGAGATTGGTGCAAATGTGCCCTGCTCTCTTCCATCAATGACAGCACCCATCTGTGATAATGGAACCGTTACACGATTCATCGGTCGTTTAGCAATTGACTCGTCTCCCGCTAAAACCGAGTGAAAAGGACGACCCGCAAGTAATCCCATCATTAAGCGAAATGTAGTACCCGAATTTCCTACATCGAGAAGCTGAGAAGGTTCCTTAAGACCTTCAATTCCTTGCCCTTCTACAACAACAGATGCGCCATCTTGTTCAATACGAACCCCCATCTGTTTAAAACAGGAAATGGTACTTAAACAATCTGCTCCAGGAAGGAAGTTCGTAATCCGCGTTGTGCCATTAGCAATTGAACCAAACATGATCGCACGGTGGGATATTGATTTATCTCCAGGTATCACGACTGTTCCTTTAAGACTGTGCGCTTTCGTTATTGTTTCCATAGTTACGTTCTCCTTATTTATCATCTACATATGTTTCAAAATCACGATCCAGGATTACTTTCGCATTATCACGGTCAGTTTCTGAGCGAAAGCTTACTCGAAGCACACCCATAATATCTTCTCGGGTTTCAATGATTCGAATGTTTGTAATTGAAATTTCTTCCTTTGCGAGTTTTTGCGTAACAGCAGCGATTACACCGGGTTGATCCTGTACATCAAGGAACAAATCATAAAAGGCCGGTATCGCTCCTCTTGAGCGAACAGGTAATCCATCACGAAAGTCTTTCGCGCCCGAAAAATAATTAAAAATACCGTCCTCATTTTCTTCTTTAATATAGCCCTGAATTCTATCTAATTCTAACTTCATGTCTTCTGTCATCTGAAGTAAAACATCTTTGTTCCTCAACAGAATGTCACGCCACATCACAGGACTAGCTGATGCGATACGCGTAATGTCTCGAAACCCTCCAGCTGCAAACCTTGCGACGTTAAAGCGCTGACTATCATTTCGATCACTAACAAAATTCACAAGACTTGCAGCTAAAATATGCGGGAAATGACTAATTAATCCGACTAAATAATCATGTTCCTTAGCTTCAAGCTCAACAAAAGTAGCATTGGTAGAACTTAAAAGGTCCATTAAGTCGTGTAGTTTCGATCGATCGACAGCATCGTCTGGCGTTAAAATATAAAAAGCATTCTCAAACAGGTGGGATTTTGCTGCTGTCACGCCCGTTTTGTGGGAGCCGGCCATCGGATGCCCACCAATAAATGTAATAGAAGGATTAAGAATTTTCTTCGCATGACTTACGATCGAAAGTTTAGTACTCCCCACATCCGATATGATGACGCCATCCTTTAATTTTATTGAGGAAAGTTGTTCTAGGATTTGCTCTGTTTGAACGACAGGAGCTGCGATCATGATATAGTCTGCTTTTTGCACCGCTTCTTCAAGAGAAGAAGCGGTGTCATCTACAACACGAAGAGCTTTTGCAAGATCAAGCTGGTTTTGATTCACATCGAACCCTGTAATCATGGCGTTCTGATGCCCTGCTTTAATTGCCAGAGCAATCGATCCTCCGATTAGTCCAAGACCGATGATTGCTACATTTTTACTCATGACTTTCGCATTCTCTTGTCATTAAGAAATTGAGATAGACAGCCAATGATTTCCTTGTTTTGCTCTTCTGATCCGACGGTTATTCGCGCTGAAGTTGGAAAGCCGAGAGCTGAACCAGAGCGGACAATGTACCCATGCTTCATGAGATAGTCAAATACTTCATCTGCTGGAATACCAAAATCGATAAGAACAAAATTCCCTTGAGAAGGATACACAGATAATTCATATTGCTCACAAAAAGCATAGTAAAGAGCGCGACCCTTCTCATTTTCTTCTCGACACATCTCTATAAATTGCTGGTCTCTTAGGGCAGCAATTGCAGCAGCTTGTGCGACGCGGGAAGTATTAAACGGTTCTCTGGAAGGTTCAATTGATGCGATCACTTCCGGGTTAGCTACACCATACCCAACGCGCAACGCAGCGATGCCGTAAGCTTTAGAAAACGTACGTAAAACGACCAAATTTTTATATCTTGAAAGGGTTGCAAGCGTGTCAGGAAAATCAGTAGCGGTCACATATTCTTTGTATGCTTCATCCATTACCACAAGCACGTGCTCTGGCACCTTATTCAAAAACGCAAATAGCTCATCCTCCGGAATGTGTTCTCCAGTCGGATTATTAGGTGAACAAACCCAAATGATTCGCGTATTCTCATCAATAGCTTGTAACATCTCATTTAATTGATGCTTTCCATCGATTAACGGAACTTCACGAACCTCAGCATCTTCAATGACCGCGTTATGACGGTATTGCGGAAAAGTTGGTGTAGCCATCACCGTGTTAGTTCCTTTTTCAAGATATGTTCTGCAAAGAATTTGAACGACTTCATCTGATCCATTACCAAAAACGAGCTGATCTTCATTTACGTTAAGATGATTTGCTACCTCAGTCCGGAGAGAAGCTGCATAACCATCTGGATAAATGTGTAATTGCGACAATTCTTTTTCAATCGCATCTTTCACACTTTGAGAAGAACCAAATGGATTTTCATTTGAAGCAAGCTTAATTACTTGTTTGAGACCAAGTTCTTTCTTTACTTCTTCAATCGGTTTACCTGGCTTGTAAGGGGTTAACCCTTTCATTTGTCTTTTTGGAATCATGCCTGCACCTCACGAATGGATTTTCGCTTTCCCATATGGAGAAATCAAATTTCGTACATATGACCGAATTTGATCAACCCCTTCTTTATGGGATGCTTCGTTCTTCAACACTTCCACTTGTTCCTCAACTTGACGAATAATGGCACTGCCAACAATAACGCCATCGCAGTGATCTTTTAACTTCTCAACTTGTTCAGGAGCTGATACTCCAAAACCAACTGCAACTGGAATCATACTATGCTCTTTCACCCGATCGAGAAAAGTAAATACAGAGGAATGAAAATCAGTTCTTGTACCCGTGACACCGAGTGATGAGACGCAATAAAGAAATCCAGTAGCTTCTTTCGATATCGCTTCGAGTCTTTTATCTGAAGTTGTTGGCGCAACAAGAGAAATCAGCGCAGTCTCATTAGCATTGCAGCTTTCCCTCCACTCTTCACTTTCTTCAAAAGGAAGATCTGGAACCAAAAGTCCGTCAATATCATTTTCTCGCACTAAAGCGAAGAAGCGTTCTTCTCCTAATTGTAACAAAAGATTGTAATAAGTAAATATCACAACTGGAATTTCAAGACCTTTTTCTCGCATTTGCTTCACGAGACCCATCGCCTTTTCAAGGCTCATACCATGTTCAAGCGCACGTAATGATGCGCGCTGAATGACTGGACCATCTGCCAATGGATCAGAATACGGGATGCCGAGTTCTATGGCATTTGCTCCTTCTTCCTGCAACATTAGTGCTAAATCGATGGTTGTTTCTTCTGTTGGATCGCCAGCTACAATAAATGGAATAAAAAGATCCGTCCGACCGTTCACGTATTGTTCAAATCGCTTATTCATCTCCGTCACCTCCAAGATGCTCCATTATCGTATGCACATCTTTATCGCCTCTTCCAGAAAGACATACAAGAATACGTTCTTCTTGATTCATGTTTTGTGCTTGTTTAATGGCTTCTGAGAGTGCATGAGCACTTTCAATCGCCGGAATGATGCCTTCTTCTTCAGAAAGAACTTTTAAAGCATCAAGCGCCTCTGCATCTGTGATGCCCACATACGTTACGCGACCCGTCTCATTTAAATAGGCATGCTCCGGTCCAATTCCAGGGTAATCAAGACCAGCAGAAATGGAGTGAGGCTCCTGAATTTGACCTGTTTCATTTTGTAAAAGATAAGTAATTGAACCATGAATGACTCCAAGGCGTCCTTCAGACAGCGTTGCAGCGTGTTCCCCTGTATGAATCCCTTTACCTGCAGCTTCCACACCTATTAAATCAACGTCATCTTTAAGAAATGGGTAGAACATTCCCATTGCATTACTCCCACCACCAACACAAGCAATCACTTTATCAGGTAATCCTTCCATTTGTTCTCGCGATTCATCACCAATCACGCGTTGGAAGTCTCTTACCATTTTAGGATAAGGATGAGGCCCTACAACAGATCCAATTAAATAAAACGTATCCTCAACGTTGGCAACCCAGTAACGAATCGCTTCATTTGTAGCGTCTTTTAATGTGCGACTGCCTGAAGACACTGGTACAACTTCCGCCCCTAGAAGCTTCATTCTAAAAACATTCAATTCCTGCCTTCTAATATCCTCTTCTCCCATAAACACTTTACACTCTAAACCGAAACGCGCTGCCACGGTTGCTGCTGCCACACCATGCTGTCCTGCACCAGTCTCGGCTACAATTTTTTCTTTCCCCATTCGAACAGCTAAAAGTGCCTGGCCGATCGCATTGTTTAATTTATGTGCACCCGTATGATTCAAATCTTCACGCTTCAAGTAAATTTGTGCACCACCAAGTCTTTTGGATAAATTCTCCGCATGAGTAATCGGTGTAGGTCGCCCTGAGTACTTCTTTAATTCATCATGGTAGTTTTTCATAAACTCTTGATCTGCCATTGCTTCGTTTAGCGACTGTTCTAATTCTTCTAGCGCATACATAGCTGTTTCAGGAACATACTTTCCACCGTATCTACCATATCTTCCGCGTTGATCAGGTACACTTGTTGACATTGTTATCCCAGCCTTTCGATTAAATCGTTCATTTTCGCCTTATCTTTTCTATCATTCGTTTCAATTCCACTTGATACATCAATACCATCTAGTTGATAGCTTAATAGTTCTTGCACATTATCTACTTTTACGCCGCCTGCAATAAATAGAGGTGCATTTTGGCTTACAGCTTCCGCTTGATAAGATGGAATCGAATCCCAATCAAATCGTTTGCCTGTCCCACCCCATTGTCCAGGTAATTTCGTGTCTACGACATATCCATCAGCTACACCATCAAACCGCTTCATTTCATCTAGAGCGTATTTACCGTGGTGGATTACTTTCCAAACCGTTTTACCTGTCATTTGTTTTATCTTCGCAACAAATGCCGGCGTTTCACTACCGTGAAGTTGAAGGACATCAAGCGGAACTTCACTTACCGTTTGTGCTAACTCTTCTAATTCCGGGTTTACAAACACTCCTACAATTTTCATATCATTTAACGGTGGATACTCGTTTAACCAGACTTTCACTTGTTCATCTGTAACGCGCCGAACGCTATTGGCAAAAACAAACCCTGCATATGGGACACCGCTCACTCTAACGCTCTCCCAATCCTCTAATGAACGATTACCACACAACTTAAGATCAGGCTTCGTCATGAACTTTTTCACCGAACAAACGCTTAATTCCTTTTTCATAAGTTCCATCTCTCATAAGTGCCTCCCCAACTAATACGGCTTTCGCACCGGCACTTTTCACTTCTTTAATATCCTCATAGGTAGATATTCCACTTTCGCTAATCATTAACGTAGATGAAGGAATGAACTGACTGAGTGAACGTGTTTGTTTAGTCGACGTCTCAAATGTAGCAAGATTTCGATTGTTCACTCCAATAATAGCTGGAGTGAAGTGCGACGTAAGCGCTTCAAGCTCTTCTTTCGAATGTACCTCAACTAAACATTCTAATCCTAAATTTACAGCATAATCATAAAATTCCTTTGTTTTCTCTGCTCCAAGCGCCGTTACAATCAATAAAATCGCATCTGCGCCAATTCGTCTACTCTCATCGATTTGCCGTGGATCAATGATAAAATCTTTTCGCAAAATCGGTACAGACACGTGCTTTTTTACTTCCGTTAGAAATGCGTTCGCCCCCATAAAGAACGACTCATCAGTTAAAACAGAAATCGCATCTGCACCCGCTTTTTCATAAGCTTTTGCTACTTCTACAGGATCAAAGTTCGCATTGATGATCCCTTTAGAAGGTGATGCCTTTTTCACTTCTGCAATTAAGCCTACCTCGTGCGTTGGCTTACGCAGGCTTTCAAGAAGAGAAACGTTTGCTAATTTTTCATCTTCGGGCATACTAAATCGTTCCATCTCTTCGTGCTTTACTTTAATAATTTGCTCAAGCATGAACATTCAGCTCCTTGTTTGCGCTTAATGTCTTTAGTTGATCTCGACCTGTCCCATTCAAAATAGCTTCTTTTGCCATTTGAACACCATCCTTAATGGTTTCACAAGCTCCTGCTAGATAAAGAGCTGCTCCAGCGTTGTAAAGAACTATTCCTTTACTAGCTTCGTTTCCTTGATTGTTAAAAATCCCCTCTATCAAATCTGCACTTTCTTTTGAATTGTTTACTACCAAATCCCCTGGGTTACCTGTAACAAGTCCAACTTCCTCTGGAGTGCGGCGATACGTACTAATTTCTCCATTCCTCAATTCAACGAAATCAGTATAAGTGGATATAGAACACTCATCGATTCCTTCTCCACCAGTGACGAGTAGTGCACGCTCTGTACCGAGACGCTTTAATGCTTCTGCCATTTTCAGCGCCTTTTCATGACTATAAACACCAATTAACTGAGACTGACTACCAGCTGGGTTTGCTAGAGGACCGAGGCTATTAAAGACCGTTCTAAAACCAATTGCCCTCCGCGCATTTACAGCGTGTTTCATCGCAACATGATAGTTTGGTGCAAATAGAAAACACATGTTTTTTTCTTTAAGGGTTGCAACTGCTTCGTTCCGGCTTGACTGAGTCGGGATGCCAAGCTGGTCCAATACATCTGCACTTCCACTTTTGGAAGATACTGCTTTGTTACCATGTTTCGCAACTTTCACCCCAAGACTCGACACGAGAATGGCAGAAGCTGTAGATATGTTAAAGGTAGAGTGTCCGTCTCCTCCTGTTCCACAAGTATCGATAAGCGGAAGGCCACCATGATCTAACTGAACAACATGATTTCGGAGCGAGCGAACAAACCCTGTCAGTTCTTCAATCGACTCACCTCTCATGTGAAGAATCGTTAAAAAGCTCGCGATTTGTGCATCGTTTGCTCTTCCTTCCATAATGATATCCATCACTTGTTCCGCTTCAGATTCTGTCAGAGTATGACCTTCAATCATTCTACTTAATTGTTCTTTAAACATTAAGCTGCTCCTCCTTTTTATCGAAAATCGCTTCAGCCACTTGTATTGCTTTAATCAAAGCGCTCGCTTTATTTCGCGTCTCTTCCCATTCATTTTCTGGTATTGAATCAGCTACAATTCCTGCTCCAGCCTGTACGTATGCTGTTCCATCCTTAATAACCATCGTTCGAATCGCTATACATGAGTCAATGTTTCCATCGAAACCAATATAACCGATCGCGCCTGAGTAAATCGATCGTGCAGTTGGCTCCAGCTCATTTAAAATTTGCATCGCCCGTACTTTCGGAGCACCAGACACAGTTCCTGCAGGGAAGGAGGCTACAACAGCATCTAAACTAGTGAATTGAGGTGCTAAAACTCCTGTTACTTTTGATATAATGTGCATCACATGAGAAAAGCGTCCAATGTCCATCAGCTGAGGTACAGAAACACTGCCGTATTCCGCTACTCGACCAACATCATTTCTCGCCAGATCAACGAGCATGTAATGTTCCGCCCGCTCTTTCTCGTCTTGAAGTAATTCTACTGCAAGTTCATTATCTTCTTGGTCAGTTCTCCCGCGTTTTCTCGTACCAGCTATTGGATCAATCTCAATTTCACCATCCCGAACCTGAACTAATTTTTCAGGCGAGCTCCCAATAATTTCAAAATCATTCATCTTTAAATAAAACATATAGGGCGATGGATTAATGACGCGAAGGACCCGATAAAGATCCAATCCTCCAATCGTGACATCTTTTTCAAATCGCTGAGATAATACAGCTTGAAAGACATCACCCTCTTCAATGTAGGATTTTATTTTATTTACATCGTTTAAAAATTGTTGTTTTTCATAATTCGATTTTATTTGTGAGAAATCCACTTCGTGAGAAGTATCTTCGGGCAGTACCATCACTTCCGATTGGTTTGACTTTGAAGAAAGAGTGACGAGCTCTTCCATCACCGAGAAAGCATTGTTGTAAATCTCTTCAACATCCGCTCCTTCTTTTAATCTTGCATGATGACAAACCGTCAACCGCTTTAAATGATGATCAAAAATTAGTAAATTCTCACAAACAATGAAATGAAAAAGCGGCATATCCTCATCCCGATCTGGATGAAGTGGAACTTTATCAAATTGGCTAACAGCGTCATAGCCGATATAGCCAACAGCACCACCATAAAAAGGAAAATCATGTTCTGGAAGTTTCGGGTTTAAATAGTTAAATAAGGCTTTTACACCAGATTGAAAATCATTTCGTTGTAGAATATCTGAACCATTGGCATCAATAACAGTAAAAGTTCCTTTTTGTTCAATTAGCGAATAAATTGGATCCACTCCAATAAAGGAGTAGCGTGACCATTTCGATTCCTGATCACTACTCTCTAATAGAAAACTCGCTCGTTTACCAATGTTTTGAAAAATTTGAATGGGTGTCGCCGTATCTAGAAAATACGACTTCATGATCGGGATCATGCCGAACTGTGTGGCATCCCTTTGAAAAGAAGAATAATCTGTAGTCAACTTTCTCACCTCTCCATGTTTTGTTATGGAGAATGGAAACCTGAGTATTCCGAGGATATTAATATAGTGGTATAACAAATAGCAGACTTAAATCGCCTGAATGTTCGCAATACCTAAAAAGGGTATATAAAAACCCCCTGAATAACCTCAGGGGGTGTATAGACGTGTCCCTCTAAGCTCTCCTCAACTCAACTATCCTATTCTCAGCTCTCTCAACTCATAAAACCTACTATTGCCTCTGCTCTAAACTTATTTCTATCCTAGTATGATGCACTCGATTTGTCAACTCGCAAGGTCGGGACGAAGCGATATAGCTTTCTCCAGGTAAACATGCTTGATTTGTTGCTGATTGATTGATGTATTCACCGTCATTAATAATCGAATGCACAAAGGTAACGCACCTTGAACTGGGATTTCAGATGAGCATAGCAAAGGAACATTTGACCATCCTTTAAATTCGCGGACTGCTTCAGCTGGAAATACCGCATCTAGGTCTCTTGTCATCGTAAATTGAATGGATGCCACCTGATTCGGTTCAACGTCATTTTGCTCGATTAATTGTTCAAGTAACGAAGTCGTTGCACGAATAATTTCTTCCTTGTCATTAAGACTAACCGTTGTTGCTCCTCGAATCCCTCGAATCAATGAGCTCCACTCCCTTCTATACTAGCTCGAAGTAATTTAAGAGCGATATCATCGTTTACCTTCACCTTAATTGGTTTACCAATTCTCTTTAATAGAACAAGCTGCAACGTTTTGTTTTCTGCTTTTTTGTCTTTCTTCATTCTCTCAATTAATTGATTCGTATTAAGCTCTTTTGGAACTGTTGTAGGAAGGCCAATTTCTTGAAACCATTTCTTTATGTCATCCATACGAAGAGTTGTTTGAAAATATTCCTCGCTCAACCGAAGGGCATAAATCATACCAATAGCCACTGCTTCTCCATGAGTCATTTTGCCATATCCTAGCTCTGCTTCAATGGCGTGACCAAGGGTATGACCAAAGTTTAGGTAAGCACGAATTCCTTTTTCACGCTCATCTTCTTTTACGATAGCACCTTTCACAGCAATACCCTTTTTAATAATAAATTGTAGCTCTTCATCGCTATACCCCTGCACGGGCTTTCCGCTTTCCATTAACCAATTTAAAAACGCTTCATCATGAATAAGCGCATGCTTAATCACTTCACTAAACCCTGAGCGCCATTCCCGATCTGGTAGGGTTCGCAGGCACTCTGTATCATATATAACGGCTGCCGGTTGATGAAACGCACCGATTAAGTTTTTCCCTAGTTCATGATTAATCCCAGTCTTCCCACCAACGCTTGAATCATGAGCAAGTAGCGTTGTAGGAATCTGAACAAAATCAATGCCTCGCATAAATGTAGCGGCAGCAAAACCTGCAAGATCTCCTACAACTCCACCTCCAAGAGCAATGATGCATGCTTGCCGATCTAAATCAGCTTTAAGCAGCGCAGTCATCACTTCATGATAACGGGAAAATGATTTGGATTCCTCTCCTGATGGAACGACAAACGTTTGTATCTCTTTATCCTGCTGAATCGATGATAAATATCTTCCTTCTACTTCTTCGTCCGTAATGATGAAGAAACTTGAGTAAGGGCCTTTGACCAGCTCTTGCCATTTGAAGCGTATCCCAGTTCCGATATAAACGGGATAGCTTCCACCATTTGTATCAATCGATAGTGAATCCATCATTAAAACTCCCGGCTATATGTCCTGTAGCGATCTAGCGCTTCCGCAATTTCTTCCATTCGATCATGACCAAATTTATCAAGAATCGAACAAGCGACTTCCCATGCAACAACATTTTCAGCCACAACGCTAGCTGCTGGTACTGCACAGCTGTCCGATCGTTCAATACTTGCCTGGAAGGGCTCCTTTGAATCGATATCTACACTTTGCAGCGGTTTGTATAGTGTTGGGATAGGTTTCATAACCCCTTTAACAACTATTGGCATTCCTGTTGTCATGCCACCCTCAAAACCTCCAAGTCGATTGGTCTTTCGTGTGTATCCTTCTGACTCAGACCATTGAATTTCATCGTGAACTTCACTGCCTGGCTTTCTAGCCGCTTCAAAGCCTATTCCAAACTCAACACCTTTAAATGCATTAATACTCATTACAGCTCCAGCAATTTTTGCATCAAGCTTACGATCATAGTGAACATGACTACCAAGTCCAACAGGTAAACCTTCTACAATCACTTCTACAACTCCACCGATTGAATCACCATTTTTCTTTGCATCATCAATCGCTTGCATCATCTTATTACCTGCTTCTTCATCAAGACTTCGGACAGGAGATTCTTCAGAAACGCGCTTGATTTCTTCTAAAGACATACCGCCTTCATATTGACTCTCAATGCCGCCAATCATACGCACATGTCCCGCAACCTGAATACCAAGTGTGTTAAGAAGTTTTTTTGCTACAGCGCCAGCGGCAACTCTTACCGTTGTCTCTCTAGCGGATGACCGCTCTAAAACATTTCGCATATCACGATGATTGTATTTAATAGCGCCATTTAAATCTGCATGTCCAGGACGTGGACGTGAGATTTGACGCTTCATGTTTTCTTCTTGTTCTTTCGTTAATGGCTCTGCACCCATATAATTTTTCCAGTGCGTCCAGTCTTTATTTTCTACAACCAGCGCAATGGGAGCACCCGTCGATTTCGCATGTCGAACTCCGCTTAATATTTGGACTTGATCCTTCTCAATTTGCATACGTCGACCACGCCCATATCCAAGCTGGCGCCTCGCAAGTTCAGTGTTAATATCTTCTGTCAATAGCTCAAGACCAGAAGGAAGTCCTTCAAGTATTGTTGTTAGCTGCGGTCCGTGTGATTCTCCTGCTGTTAAGTATCTCATCTCAATCTCCTCCATTATCCTTTGGCGCTTTTACGTACTACTATATCACACCATATAAAATTCGTGTAAGTATTTTTAACTTTTTCAATGATGGTTGGGCATATCCTAACACAATTTAACTAAAAAAACACAAAATTTTTATTCTTTTCTCTAGCAGAATTGCTTCATCCGTTTTCTTTCGTTAATGTTGAAGATATAACCTACAGCAAGGAAGTGTCTAGATGGAAATCACAAACCTTACAGCTCAATCCATGGCAAAAAAAATACAAGCAAAAGAGATTTCTCCTGTGGAAGTTGTGCAAAGTCATCTCAATCGAATAAAACGTTTGAATCCTAAATTGAATTTATTTATCACTGTATTTGAAGAACAAGCGATAGAAGAAGCTAAAGCAGCTGAAAAAGAACTGATGAATATAGGTACAAGAGGACCTTTGCACGGTGTACCAATCGCATTAAAAGACCTTACATCAGTGGCCGGCCGGCGTACCACGTTTGGTTCTCCACTTTTTAAGGACCACATCCCACAATCAGAGCCGACAATTGTAAAAAGGATTCGAAACGCAGGTGCTATTATTATCGGAAAAACAAATACACCAGAATTCGGGCATAAAGGGACAACAGACAATCTCTTAGTGGGTCCGACAAAGAATCCATGGGACCCTTCTAGAACTGCTGGAGGATCAAGTGGCGGTTCTGCTGCTGCAGTAGCAAGCAAATGCGTGCCACTAGCAGAAGGTAGCGATGGAGGCGGTTCGATTCGTATTCCTTCAAGTTTAAATGGCATTATTGGTCACAAACCAACGTTTGGTCGCGTACCGTTTGACAGCTCACCTTTCAATCGCTTTGGAACGACTCAGCCTTTTGTTCATTATGGTCCAATGGCAAGATCAACCGGTGACGCAGCTCTCCTCCTCTCTGTGATGGAAGGCTACCAGCCAACGGATCCGTATTCGGTTCCAGTCCCAGAAGAAAATTTACTTGAGGAAATGAAATTAGGTGTTAAAGGTAAAAGGTTCGCCTTTACGGAAAACTTTGGATTGTATCCCTTTGAGCAAGAAATTTTAGGTCCGCTAGAAGAAGCGATCAGTCTTTTACGTGATCACGGGGCAATCGTAGAAAATATCCCATTTCAACTTGGTATGAAACTTGAAGAATTAATTTCATTCTTCAACAAGATGTGGTATGCGGGATTGGCAACAGCTTACGGGTCGCTTTATGATCGCTTCCCTTCACAATTTAGTCTCTCTGTTTCTCGCATGATTGAATCCGGTAGACAGCTTAGCGCAATAGAATTAAGAGAAACCGAAATGAAGCGTACGATTATTTGGAACACACTTCAACAAGAATTAGATCGGTATGACGCTATTCTCTCTCCAGTTGTTGGAGTAACTGCTTTTTCACATCAGATTGAAGGTCCTGATACGATAAACGGAAAAGCTGCCGCCCCAATCTCTGATTGGATGATGACCCAGTTATATAACTGTACTGGGCATCCAGCGATATCGATCCCAGTCGGAAAAGCGCGATCTGGCTTACCCGTAGGTCTACAGGCTGCGACCGGCAAATTCAACGATACTTTATTATTTAGGATTGCCTATACACTTGAACAGGAAAAAGGTTTTGAATCCCCAATGATCTAACCACCTATTCATCGTTTTAACTAAAAAAAGAACCAGACAGAAATCTGTCTGGTTCTTTTTTATATAAGCGCTTTCATTTTTCTTTCAAAAAAATTAAACCCACTTCGAAACCGTTTTTGTATATTCATTTAATTCATTTTCATTAAAAAACAATGCAATTTCACGCTCTGCACTTTCAGGTGAATCTGAGCCGTGGATCACATTCATACTTACTTGAACACCGTAGTCACCGCGAATGGTTCCTGGATTAGCATCTTTAGGATTCGTTGCCCCCATCATCGTACGAGCAGTAGAAATAACATTTTCACCTTCCCAAACCATTGCGAAGACAGGTCCTGATGTAATAAAGTCAACTAGTTCCCCGAAGAATGGACGCTCTTTATGTTCACCATAATGAGTTTCTGCAAGGTCTTTTGAAACCGTCATCAATTTTGCCCCTACTAAATTAAATCCTTTATTCTCAAAGCGTGATACAATTCCACCAATCAAATTACGTTGAACACCGTCAGGCTTTACCATTAGAAAAGTTTTCTCCACAAAAATCTCCTCACTTTCAACACTTTGTATGTATAGGGCAGAAATATTTATCTGCCCTTCAAAATTCTATCAAATATTCGCAAAAATAACAACATTTCCTTTTTAATGTTTTCTCTTGCCGATATATTCTGCGATTTGTTTAAGTGACGTTCTTGCTGAAGAAGCGGGTAGCTGTTCTAGTTCATAGAAAGCTTTTTGAAGGTAGCGATCACTAATCTGTCGAGAATGTTCAATACCACCTGACAATTTTACAATAGACAGAACTTGATCCACTTGCTCTTGAGAAGCATGAAGCTCTTCTGAAAAAACATCCATGATTTTCTTCTTTTCGTTTTTTTGATTCATCGCATAAAGGACAGGTAACGTAATGTTACCCTGTAGTAGGTCTCCACCTGCTGGTTTCCCAAGCTGTTTAACAGTTCCTGTATAATCTAATATATCATCCGTTATTTGGTAAGACATACCAACGTAATAACCGAATTGCTTTAAGTGAAGCTGCTCTTGTTTAGATGCTCCCGCTGCGACTGCCCCTAGCTCACATGAAGTTGAGATTAGAAGGGCTGTTTTACGTTTAATTCTGCGAAAATAATCCCGTACATTTTGATCCCAATTAAATTGATCACGAATCTGTTCAATTTCACCAACGCTCATCTCTAGAATGGCATGGGACAAAATTCGATTTGCAGTCGGGTCATTTAATTCGGTTACTAGTTCAATGGCTCGGGCAAAAATATAATCTCCAGTATACATAGCTACACGGTTATCCCATTTTGCTTTTATTGTTTTAGCGCCCCGTCTCATTTCAGCATCATCAATAACATCGTCATGTACGAGAGAAGCCATATGAATAAGTTCGAGCGCTACCGCCACATTTTTCATGAGTGGTAAATTGTAATCCCCGAACTTACCTGAAAGCAGAACGAAAACAGGACGGATTCGTTTCCCTCCAGCTTTTAATAGGTGGTTTGATGCATCTCGAAGAACAGGATGATGAGCATCTACCGTTTGCTCCAATTCAGTTTCAATAAATGACAAGTCTTTTTTTAAAGAAGCGTATATCGTTTTTAATTTCATGAGATCCACCTAACTGATTTTCACAAAATATCTGTTCTCTTATTCACTGGTTTAAAACCTCTGTGCATCGCTGCAACACCGCCAGAGTATGGCTTTATATCAACGCGGCTAAATCCATTTTTAAAGAAAAGTTGTTTTAACTCTTCTCTTCCGGGAAACGTGCTAGCTGATTCCTGAAGCCAAGAATACTCGTCATAACTTTTTGCAAATACTTTACCAAGAACTGGCATTACGTGTTTAAAATACCCGTAATAAACTTGTTTAAAGACTGGGATGGTGGGCTGGCTCGTTTCGAGGCAGACAACTTGTCCACCCGGCTTAACCACGCGATACATTTCTTTAATAACCTGGTTATAATCAGGGACATTCCTTAGTCCAAAACCAATCGTAACGTAATCAAATGAATTGTCTTCAAAAGGTAGATTCATTGCATTTCCATGAATGAGGGTAACGTTTTCTTTCCTTTTCTCATTCACTTTGACATGACCAACTTCAAGCATGTTTTCACTAAAATCAAGTCCAATGGCCGATCCACTTTCTCCAACAGCATCAGCCATTGCAATTGTCCAGTCAGCTGTGCCACAGCAAACATCAAGTGCTGATGATCCTTTTTGAACATCCATTAATCTCATTGTATCTTTTCGCCATGCTTTGTGACGCTGAAAGCTAATGACTGAATTCATTACATCATAACGTTTTGAAATCGTTTGAAATACATCGTGAACGCGTTCTTCTTTTGATGAAGCCATGCTTTATCCCTCTTCCGCCATTTTCTTTTCCTGGATACCCTTGATTCCCCAGTTGTATTCGAAACGCTCCTGAAATAGCTGGTGGAGTTCTGAATGCTGTTGGAGAAGTTGGTCCATTTCTTTTTTTGCATATGCTATATAAGAATCGAGGACGATTTTTGCTTTTGATGCCTGATTTGTTGATAACTTCGCACCTTTTACCGAAAGGAGCGTAGAAGCAATTTTTTGTAACATAAATGTACCTGATTGAATGATTCCCTGCTTTCTTTCAGTTAAAAGACGATTCATGTAGAAATAGTGTGAACCGAAGCTTTTCCAATTCGTAAGACCATAATGTTCAGCAACTTTGCGTACTAAAATGGATTCAATCTCTTTCAAATTGTCAAACACGGGTTCAATCGTACTATACTCTGTTTGGTAGAAGGACATCTTTGCTTCATTAATCTCCTGAATGGCTTCAGAAAGTGTCCGAATCAACTCATTATCTTCCCATTTAGAAAGAAGGTGATAATACATGCTACTAAAATAATCACCTGCAAGTACTGTCAACTGGCGATTTTTTCGATCACCCTCGTTATCGATCTCCTCAAGTGAAATAAGATCATGCGTATCAAGAGCAATTTGCACAAGCATGATGGAAAGAAGTGTATCCTGTTTCCTTTTATGTTCGAGCTTCGCTTGTTCTAGCATGCCATAAAAAACATATAACTTCTCTTCATCAATCACTGGAAAGTCGATAAATCGAAGTAAATATGAATGGGATAGGCGAGACTGCAGCATGTCCCGAACTCCTGCTATTTTTTTATGTGTGGTTTCCTTCGGATTTGTCATATCCCATACCCCTAACATGTCTTCCATTTAGAAAAGTGGGCTAGCCGCTTTATAGCGGTGAAAGCTTATTTTCATTTCTTCTTTAAATACCCTTATTCGGAATGGTTCAATTATGTATTCAATTCTAGTATAGCACAATAACCTTTGACCTAAAACGAGCGGCTCTTGTTTTAAAATGAAAGAAAAGCAGGTTTCGGTTTCCTGCTTTACTCTTCTGTACTTATTTCACCGTGTTCTGTTTGAATAACGGCTTTCCCTCTTACCTTAACGGCAGAAGTATGTTCAGTGAATTGGGCAATCATCACTTCTCCCTTATCAAGTTTCTCTGAATGATGAAATCTTGTATCAGACCCTCGTGTTAACCCAATTACGTTCACGCCATTTTCTAAGGCTTTAATAACAAAAAAATCATTGCTATCGCTTTTCATATCAATCACTCCGTTTAAAGGTTTAGCCTTTAATCAACCCAAGCACTTCAGCTCGTGCAGCTGTGTCATTCTCAAACACACCTCTAACTGCTGACGTTACGGTTGATGATCCAGGCTTTTTAACGCCTCTCATCGTCATACACATATGCTCAGCTTCTACGACAACCATCACTCCGTGAGGTTCAAGTGTATCCACCATTGAATTTGCTATTGTCGATGTAATTCGCTCTTGAAGTTGAGGGCGCTTTGTAACAGACTCGACAGCTCTTGCAAGTTTACTAAGTCCTGTTACTTTACCGCCTTTCGGTATGTATGCCACATGCGCCTTTCCAAAGAAAGGAACCAGATGATGCTCACAAGTTGAATAAAACGGGATATCTTTCACTAAGACAAGCTCTTCGTGATCTTCCCCAAAAATGGTTTGAAAATGCTCTTTTGGATCTTGATGTAGCCCCTGAAAGATTTCTTCGTACATTCTTGCGACACGTTTCGGAGTATCTAACAATCCTTCGCGTTTTGGATCTTCCCCAATTGCTTCAAGGATCATTGTCACTGCTTCTTGTATTTTTTCATGATTAACTTCGTACATAGTTCTTACTCCTCCATTCAGGGCCTATATTACCTATGAAGATTCTAGCACATGGAGAAAAAGTTAGCAAAAAAGAAGAGCCGCATAATGTGCGACTCTTCTTTTGCCCTATGTATTTCTTACTTAACTGCATCCTTAAGGGCTTTACCAGGTTTAAATGCAGGAACCTTACTTGCAGCGATTTCGATTTCTTCGCCAGTTTGAGGATTACGCCCTTTACGAGCAGAACGCTCACGGACTTCAAAGTTACCAAAACCAATTAGTTGAACTTTGTCACCCTCTTGCAAGGATTGCATAATGTTATCAAAAACTGAGTCAACAGCTTTTGTCGCTTCTTTTTTAGAAAGCTCTGCAGATTCTGCAACAGCATTGATTAGATCTGTCTTGTTCATTCTGTTCACCTCCTCTCAAGAGAGATGGATAAATACATTCATTCACTTAATGACCAATATTTATACGTTGCAATGCACGTTTAGTACGTTTGCAAGCCCTATATTATACGAAGATGCGAAAGAATTCAATACGTTTGTGTCGATTTCAACGATTTTTCAGTGTTTTTTTACCTATTATCTGCTATATTCACTATTTGTAAACGCTCTAACGATCACTTTCCTCATTATCGATTAATTCAATCAATTCCGTTAATGCTTTACTGTACTCTGTTCTTATACACCGCTCGTAGAAACTATATTACCCCTTATACAAGTATGGTTAAACCTACAAAGCGAAAAATCGACTCCATAAATTGGAGTCGATTTTGTTATAGTATAATCGCAATTAAACCGCCTGATCCTTCGTTAATAATGCGCTCTAACGTCTCTTTTAATTTATAACGAGCATTCTCAGGCATTAAACCAAGTTTTGCCTGAATCCCTTCTCTTACTATTGAATTTAGTGAACGACCGAATATATCAGAGTTCCAGATCGAAAGTGGATCTTCTTCAAAATCTTGCATTAAATAGCGTACAAGCTCTTCGCTTTGCTTTTCTGTTCCGATGATTGGGGCAAATTCGGATTCTACATCTACTTTTATCATATGGATTGAAGGCGCAACTGCTTTTAACCTTACGCCAAACCTCGACCCTTGGCGAATAATTTCTGGCTCATCAAGACTCATATCTTCAATAGCCGGGGCTGCAATACCATATCCCGTCTGTTTTACCATACGAAGAGCGTCAGAGACGTGGTCATACTCTGCTTTAGCAAACGCAAACTCCTGCATAAGTTGAAGAAGGTGATCTTTGCCTCGAATTTCCACACCAACCACTTCTTTAAGAATTTGATCATAAAGATCTTCCGGTGCATACAGATCAATTTCTGCTATTCCTTGCCCCATCTCAATTCCAGCAAGGCGAGCATCTTGTATAAATTCAAACTCTTCAAATTGCCCAACAACACGATCAACATCCCGAAGTCGCTTAATATCTTTAACTGTTTCTCTTACAGATTCTTCATAATTTTGCCTTAACCAGTGATCCTGGTGGAGAACCATTACCCAACTAGGCAAGTTCACATTGACTTCTAATACTGGAAATTCATAAAGCACTTCTCTCATCACATTGTTAATATCATGCTCTGTCATACTCTCTACACTTAGTGAGATGACTGGTATATCATACTTATTCGAAAGATCTCCACGTAACGCTTCTGTTTGAGGATGGTGAGGATGAGCAGAATTGACAATCATAATAAATGGTTTGCCTACTTCTTTTAATTCTTCAACGACTCTTTCTTCTGATTCGAGATAGTCATGTCTTGGAATCTCTCCAATAGAACCATCTGTTGTAATCACTACTCCAAGAGTTGAATGCTCCTGAATGACTTTTCTTGTACCAATTTCAGCTGCTTCCTGAAACGGAATAGGCTCCTCATACCAGGGTGTATTGATCATACGAGGTCCATCCTCATCTTCATACCCCTTTGCTCCAGGTACCGCATACCCAACGCAGTCAACAAGTCTAACATTCACGTCTAGGCCATCTTCTACATGAATTTGAACAGCATGATTCGGGACGAATTTAGGTTCTGTCGTCATGATCGTCCGGCCTGCAGAACTTTGTGGTAGCTCATCTTGTGCCCTTGCTCGATCTGAATCGCTTTCCATATTGGGCAAGACGATAAGTTCCATGAACTTCTTAATAAACGTTGATTTCCCTGTTCGAACAGAACCTACGACTCCAAGGTATATATCTCCCCCTGTACGCTCTGCGATATCTTTGAAGATATCTACTCTCTCCACGTGATCGCCTCCTGAATTCCGCCTCATTGGACGAAATGATTCACTCCAGACCGCAGACATTCTTGAACACTACCATTCTATGATGTTGTCCAATAAATATGACACCTTAAAGCAAAAGGATTTGATGTAACAAGTATACTTTGGCTACCTTACTGTTTAAATTCATAAAAAAATCCCTCCTCTTTTTAATAGTTGTATTGCTAAAGAGAAGGGAAAATACCTATTTCACTAAAAAAACAGTTTTATCATTTTCAAGCGTATACGGAACAGATGCAACTGGTACATAGAACGAATTGTTCGCTAACAAATCACGGATATCATCACCGTTTTGATAGTTATGGTCGGGATTACTTTCAATCGCTTTTGTAAGATCGCTTGAGTAGTCAATATGTACATTACCATTCTGATCAAGGAAAAACGGCAGTTGATCGTTTGTAAACGGGCTCTTTACCGTTATCTCTTCCTCGATACCCATTGCGTCGTAATCGATTGAATAACGATCTTTCGCAAGTACTTCCTTAAAAGGAGGATAGTCTTTTTTTCTTCGATAATCATTTATACGGAGCTGCAGATCTTTTACTTTTTCAATCATTAGTAAATCAATTAACCTTACTGTAGGGTTTTCTTCCACGTTGATTAGAACATATTGAAATACCCCTCCATTTTCAAAGGAATTCCCAGGTGCTTGCTGTAAAAAAGCGGGTACTAATTTCTTGAAATCAATTGGGTACTTTTGATAGATTGGCGTTTCCTGATCTCTCGTTTTGATTGGAAGAACTGACTTGTTATCCTGATATTGTTCAACGGCTGTTTGAACAGATTGTATTTGATCTGTATATGGAATCTGATTCTCGTTCTTCTGGCTTTCCGGATACAAACAACCTGAAAGCATAGTCACAAGACTCGTCCATAATACAAGCTTTGTAGCTAATCGTTTCATTTCACTCATTCCTTAATCAGAGTTTACTTGCTTAGTTTGTAGGGCCAGTGACCACGACTAGAAGCATCAGGACACCTGCAACGAACATACACATATAGGCAAAAGTCGATACAAGTATTCGAAAAAAACCTTTCAGCTTCGAGCGACTTAGCATAATGGCCATAACAGCAATAAACATTAAGCCAAGTGCAGAAAGCGCTACCCACATTTTAATTAACGCTGGTGACATTATTTATCCCCCTAGTATGACAAAATCTAACTTACACTGCCAATCATTATATCAAATCTTATCCCTTTTTACCTATAGTCGTTTTAACATTTTAAAAGGAGCTTTTTTAAATACGTCCGTCAGTTCTTTTTTGAGAAATATCACGTTTAATTGTCAACAGATTCGATAACGCTTCCAAACCACAAATAAAAAGCTGAAGAAAGGGGCTTTTCTTCAGCTTTGACTATATGGATTTCTTATAGAAGTATGCTTTTGCACATTGATGGTTCCTTATTAGTATATGGTCTTTAATCGAAGGCGGTATCGTTGATTAGCCTAAGTTTCATCATTTTTTTATTTTTGACTAAAAAGTTTGGCAATTGCAGACAAATCGAACGGCATATTCTTGTTGACGATCGCTTTTACGATTCGATCTTCTTTTTCTTTTGAGACAGGTACATTCGCAACGCGTGCAACATTCGCTATTAATCTACGCACTGTTTTCTCATCAGTAAAATCTGCGCCCTGAACGGAATTTGCTAACTTAAAGATGTCTTCTTTTTTGACATTCGTTTTCTTTTCTATGTTATCGAACAGATCGCTCACGCTGTTTCCTCCTTACCATTAAGGTTCAACATAGTGTATGCAAGGAGGAATACTTCGTGCTTCGCCTACTTATAGTTCTTTAGGATTTAATTCAAAACGATCAGCAAGTAGTGAAGTAAGATCTTCTGTTTCATGGGTTCGAAGTCGTCCCATTAATTGATCTACGCCATCTTTGGGATCTTTGTTATTGAATAGTACCTCAAATAAAACGGATGTAATTGGCATTTCCACGTTCTGTTTTTGTGCAAGGTAATATGCCGCTTTCGTCGTCCGGACACCTTCTACGACCATACCCATATTTTCGAGAACTTCATCAAGGTTATTCCCTTTACCTAACAGATTACCAGCTCGCCAGTTACGGCTATGTACGCTTGTACACGTTACAACAAGGTCTCCTATACCTGTTAAACCCATAAAAGTAAGCGGGTTTGCCCCCATCGCTGCGCCAAGGCGCGCAATTTCAGCTAAGCCTCTTGTAATCAGGGCAGCTTTTGCATTGTCGCCATATCCAAGTCCATCAGACAAACCAGCACCAAGCGCAATAATATTTTTTAAAGCTCCTCCAAGTTCAACGCCAATTATGTCATGATTCGTATAAACTCGAAAATTCGAATTAATAAAAAGATCCTGGACATATTCAGCTTGAGGCATGGATTTAGAAGAAGATGTAACAGTTGTTGGGTGACGAAGGCTTACTTCTTCCGCATGACTAGGTCCTGATAAAACAACAACTGATTTTCTTAGATTTTCCGGAATCTCCTCTTCAATCACTTCAGAAATTCGCTTGGACGTCTCAGGTTCAATTCCTTTACTTGCGTGAATGAACGTTACGGGTGTTGATAAGTATGTCTTAATTTCAGGAAGAACTTCTCGAAGCGCTTTCGTTGGTGTAACAAGCAAGATGGCTTCGGCATCTTTTACACTTTCTTCAAGTGAACTAGTCGCTTTAATCCCTTCAGGTAGACTAATGCCAGGAAGATATTTATTATTTGTATGCTTCTCATTTACTTCCTCTGCAAGGTCAGTTCTTCTTGCCCATAATGATACATCATGTTGGTTATCTGCTAGTACAATTGCAAGAGCTGTTCCCCAGCTTCCTGCACCTACCACTGAAATTTTTGCCATTGAACTTCCTCCTTACTGCTCGACCTTTTGCCCGAGCTTGCTTTCAGTACCAGTGAACAACCGTTTCACATTTGTACGATGTCGCCAAACTGAAAGAATCGCCAGAATCGTCCCTAACAAAATATAAGATGCTGGGTTTCCTCCAAGCAAGAATATAAATGCAGGCGTTAGCACAACAAAAATCAGGGAACCAAGTGAAACAAATCGCGTAATCACAATCGCAAAGATAGCAATAATCCCAGCATAAAGTGCTGGTAAGAACGCAATTGTAGCAAATACTCCAATCGTTGTTGCCACACCTTTTCCGCCTCGAAACCCAAAAAATATCGGCCAGTTATGACCTAAAATCGCACATATTCCTGCAAGGAAAGGAACGATTGGTTCACTAGAGAACCAATACCCCAACCATACAGCAAGTATGCCTTTAATCACATCAAGAGCCAGGACAGTAATAGCAGGACCTGTCCCGAGTACTCGAAGTGTATTTGTCGCTCCTGCATTGCCGCTCCCGTGATCTCTTATATCGATCTTCTTCACGAATTTTGCAATCAAATAACTGAAACTAATTGAACCCAGCAAGTACGCAGCAATGCAAATCAGGATCGCGATCATCTCATTTCCCCCTTTTAGTTAGCAAGGTCCCCCGAACGAAACAAGGTTAATTATTCGCTTTTTCTTCGAGCAAGAATACGTAATGGCGTTCCCTTAAAGCCAAACGTCTCACGTATACGGTTCTCTAAGAAGCGTTTGTAAGAGAAGTGAAGCAATTCTGGGTCATTAACAAATAAAACGATAGTAGGCGGCTTTACAGCCACTTGCGTCGCATAGTTAATTTTCAGTCGTTTCCCATTATCTGTCGGTGTTGGGTTCATCGCAACTGAATCCATAATTAATTCATTCAATACATTTGTTTTCACACGTAATGCATGGTTCTCAGCTACTGTGTTCACAACAGGTAGTAGCGTGTGAAGACGCTGTTTCGTTTTCGCAGATAAGAACACAATCGGTGCATAGCTAAGGAACAAGAAATGATCGCGAATTTTTTGCTCGAATTCACGCATTGTCTTATCATCTTTTTCAACAGCATCCCATTTGTTTACAACGATCACTACGGCTTTACCAGCTTCATGAGCATAACCCGCTACTTTCTTATCCTGCTCGATGATCCCTTCTTCTCCATCAATAACGACTAAAACAACGTCTGAACGTTCAATCCCACGCATGGCTCGAAGAACGCTGTACTTCTCAGTCGTCTCATAAATCTTTCCTCGTTTTCTCATTCCTGCCGTATCAATAATGACATAATCTTGACCATCGCGAGTAAACATCGAATCAATGGCGTCACGCGTCGTTCCAGCTATATCACTTACTATCACACGTTCTTCCCCAAGGATTGTATTAACAAGCGATGATTTCCCTACGTTTGGACGGCCGATTAATGAGAACTTAATCGTTCCTTCATCATATTCTTCCTCATGTTCTTCAGGGAAAGACTTAAACACTTCATCTAGAAGATCACCTAGTCCCAGACCATGAGAACCTGAAATACCGAATGGAGTACCAAATCCTAGAGCATAGAAATCATAAATAAGCGTTTGCTGTTCCGGGTTATCTACTTTATTTACAGCTAATACAACTGGTTTATTGGAACGATAAAGAATTTTTGCAACTTCTTCATCGGCATTTGAGATCCCATCTCGTCCATTTACCATAAATATAATAACGTCAGCTTCGTCAATGGCTATTTCTGCCTGGTAACGAATTTGCGAAAGAAACGGCTCGTCACCGATCTCAATACCACCTGTATCGATAATATTAAATTCACGATTTAACCATTCTCCTGTACTATAAATACGATCTCTTGTTACTCCTGGAGTATCTTCTACAATCGATACTCTTTCTCCTACTATACGATTAAAAATGGTCGATTTTCCAACATTTGGTCGACCCACTATTGCGACAACTGGTTTTGTCATTTTATGCACGCCCTTTCTAAAAGACTATCTAAGCTTGAAACCAGAAAGTCGTGGACAAACTTTCCAGGAGTTCATGATAAAAACCCTCCTCTATAAGAAGGGCGTAGTCTTCGATAGCTTTTATATCTTATCAAAAAAGCAACCATTGAACAACAGACGATCAAATGAATCTTCTTTCAATCCCTCCTAAACTTTGCTAATGCTTTACAATTATATACACGCCATTACTTAACTTGTGCGCAATCCCATCTAGGATGGCTTCAAGATCAGCTGCTACTCCGTCCATTTCTTCTTCCGAGTCACAAACAAAAATATTAGCTCCAACAGGGGCTTTTGCTACTGATCGCGTAACAGTTGCCAGTATTGCTTTTTCTATTTTCAAGACTCGTCACTCCCCTTTTCCTTCGTTTCCGTTGGCATACGTATGGCGTTTTCGAGCGTCGGGACTTGTGAAATGACTTTCATAGCAAGATCAACATTTTTATTTTGAGGTAAAATAAAAACTCCGATACGTCCATCATCAAGATCGCGTTTAATTAATGGCACAAGGGCTGGAGTACCAGAATCACGATAGACACCGAGTGAAATGGCAAGGTCATGTAGAATCGCTTGTCTTTGACCAAGATTACCAATTGTCATACGCGCATCAAAATTTTTCGGTGAAATAGTAAAACCAATTCCATGTTGTAAAATCTCTTGCTGCCTTGCTGGAATCCCAATATTCATAATATAAATGTTATCAACATAAAGGCCAGCCCCATCAAATGTCACTTCTTTTTGTTCAATGTTCGCAATCTTTCCTAACTTACTTCCAGTCATGTACTTTCTCGCTACTAAAAACGCAAGAAATGCTGCGACTAATCCTGCCCATAAGTTTATAGCTAAATAGGCAAATGATGTGACAAATGAAATAAAGATAACTAAGTAATTTCTACCTTCAAACGTAACGGCTATTCCCTCAATGTACGAAGCCCCTCTTGGAACGAGTTCCAGCGAATCCATTTCAGTTAGGGTTTTTCTTTCCATATTGCGCACTTCTCTAAATTGTGAAGCTGCAAGCGTTAAAAAAGTAACGGCCGTAAATTCTTGTTCCATAATGGAAGGAACGACGAGTGAGCCAAGTGATGCAGCAATAAATCCAAGGGCAAGGTGGATGATCATCCCATGTGGGTATGTAGGGTATTGGCGGTAATCAGTCCTGAACATATAAATTCTCGCAAGTGTACCTGCGATCACCCCAAACAAAATTGAAATTGTGTACTCATTCATGAATATCCCCGTCTTTCTTGATGTTTTTTCAAGAGTTTTTCAAGATGAAGTGTTATTTTTACAAACCCTGACCATGCAGCCGTGCTCATTACTGAAATAGCCAGTATGTCCAGCGAAGCTAACTCTCCAATAACTCGTTCAAACCCCATCCCATTAAATATCATTCCTAAAATCATTTCACCGTGGACGATACTGAGAATTAGAAAAGAGCTGCGTTCGAACGTACCGTTAATCGTTAAATGAATGATGACAAGAAGAATTGCTGAGATCGACCATCTTGTATACAAAAAAGTAAATACCGGATCATAAATTGCAAACAGCTGAATTGATGTAAATGCTGCTGTTAACATGATCAAAATAATTATTGCGTAAACCGTGTTAACACGATATTTCATTAAAAGAAAATACCCAATCCCCAGTAAAAGCAGCCATAAAGCTGATACCGTAACATTGAAAGTTTCTACCGTTGTATGAATTAAGCATATCGCTAGCAAAAAAATAAATGCTAACAGCGTGCGATTGAAGGAAGCTTTTTGAAAAAAAAGGGCAATAACCAGTCCCATCCACGCGAACCAAACGAATATAATCCCATCCACCATTTCTCCTCCTCTCAGTATGATCAGTATGGGATGTTTTCATAATAGATAGACTTAAAAATGCATAACTTCTAAACCTTTTTTTCATTATAAGAAGAGGTTCGTTTGAAAGGAGGGTGAAAAATGGGGAAAGATCGGCAGGAAAAAAAGTTAAAAAACTCAAAACGAGTTGAGTCAGACCGTGATCAATCTCTTGAACATCAAGGAGCAGCTATGTTAGAAGGAGCTTCTGATGCTAGAAAGCGAAATGGCCAGAAGGGATAAAGCTTCACATTTTGCACACAAAAAGCTCTCTGCATCTTGATGCAGAGAGCTTTTTAAATTTCATTATTTGTATTTCTTTAGCTGATCACCGATCATATCTCCAAGAGAAAATGGAGCGTTTCCATCACTCTCTTTTTGATATTCTTCAACTTCGCTTGATACTTGTTCTGTCTCTAGAACTTTTATACTTAGTGAAATTCGCTTTTCATCGAGATTGACATCGAGCACTTTCACTCGTACTGTTTCTCCCTCCGAAAGGACTTCCTGAGGCGTACCAATATGTTTGTTCGAGATTTCTGAAATGTGCACAAGTCCTTCAACGCCAGGAGCTACTTCAACAAATGCGCCAAAGCTAACTAAACGTTTTACAGTACCTTCAATTTCATCTCCAGTACTAAGCTTGCCCTTCACTTCTTCCCACGGTCCTGGGAGTGTTTCTTTTATGGATAGTGAAATTCTTTCGTTGTCACGATCAACAGAGAGAATTTTAACATTCACTTGCTGACCTTCTGTTACAACTTCAGACGGTGTTTCCACACGATGATGAGCCATCTGAGAAATGTGAACGAGTCCATCAACTCCACCGATATCGACAAATGCGCCAAAATCAGTTAATCGTTGAACAGTTCCCTCGACAACTTGTCCTGCTTGAAGAGATGCAAGCGTTTCTTGTTTTTTATGATCCGCTTCTTGTTCAAGAACAGCGCGATGTGATAGAATCACCTTCGCTTTCTCTGGATCAAACTCAACAATTTTCACACTCAGGCTTTTACCTTTGTAGTCTGAGAAATCTTCAACGTAGTGTCTTTCTACAAGGGAAGCTGGAATAAATCCGCGAACACCGAGATCAACTACAAGACCACCCTTAACCACGTCCGCAATTTCAACATCGAATGCCACAGAATTTTCATACTTGTCTTGCAGGGCATCCCATGCTTGATCAGCTTCGACTGCTTTCTTAGAAAGCACTAGTTCATCTTCAGAAACTTTGATTACTTTAACTTCTATTTCATCACCTTCTGAGAGCACGTCGCTAACCTTTTCGACGTGAAGGCTTGACAGTTCGCTGATTGGCAGCACTCCATCAACTTTAAAACCAACATCAACTGATGCGTGTTTTTCTTCGACTTTGGAGATTTTCCCAGTCACCACATCTCCAATTTCGAATGATTTGAACTCAGTCATTTCCTGATTCATCTCTTCACCCATTGACAAACTCCTCCTTCAATCCAAAAGAAATAAAACTTTTCGATATGATTTATAAAAGTCTTCCACTGATAGCGAAAGAAATTTATTGAAAAGTTAAGCACCCTTTCCTCTAACTTTCACTAAAAATGACGGATTTGTCAAGTATCCTGACACATTTATTTAAATTTTTTAACAATATTGAATTATTTATGATGAATTTCGATCAAATCTTGGATTTCTTTCATTATTGCCTGCGTCGCTTTTTTTGCTGCACCCTGTTCTTCACGTAACGAAGAAAGGTCGACAGGTTTTCCATATACGATTTTCAAGCGACCAAATGGTTTATAAGAGCCTTGAATCGCGCAAGGGACAACTCTTACCTCAGGACGAAGTGCAAAAAAACCTGCTCCAGATAGACCCTCGCCTAGCTTTCCATCTTTGCTTCTTGTTCCTTCAGGAAATAAACCAACAACGCCGCCATCTTTTAGAAACTTCATTCCGCTTCTAAGGGCTTGTTTATCACTCATGCCTCTTTTTACTGGAAAAGCGCCAACCTTTTCAATCAACTTCCCAAGAATCGGAATAGAAAACAATTCTGATTTGGCCATGAAATGCACATCTCTTGGGAACATCGCACCTACTAATGGTGGATCAAGGTTGTTAATATGATTTGAACAAAGGAGAATTCCCTTATCTTTCGGAACGTTTTCTCTTCCTACAACTGTAACTCGATTGAACAGCTTAAAATAAACGTGAAATAAGCCCTTCCCGACACTGTATAAACTCACGTCATCATGCCCTTTCTTTCGCTAATTGTAAAATATGATCCACAACATCTGAGATCGACATGGTGGTCGTATCAATTTCAATCGCATCGCTTGCTTTAACGAGAGGGGCTACTTCTCGCTCAGTATCACGCTTATCTCTTAATGCAATTTCATCTTTTATCTGATCATAATCTGCTTCGATACCATTTTCAATTAACTCTTTGTAGCGACGTGAAGCTCTTTCTTCTACTGAAGCAATTAAGAATACTTTAAGTTCAGACTTCGGAAGAACGTGTGTACCGATATCACGACCATCCATCACAACGCCACCTCTGTCTGCGAGTAATTTTTGTCGCTTCACCATTTCTTCTCGTACTTCACTTTGTCTTGCAACGAATGAAACATTGTTGGTGACGTGTGAAGATCGAATATCCGTTGTAACATCAGTATGGTCAACCAATACAAGCTGCTCACTTTCGCCAACTTGAAGATCAATGACCGTAGTATCTAATAAATCTTTAAGCGCAGGGCCGTCTTCTAAATCAACTTCATTTTCAATAGCTTTAAAGGTTAAAGCACGGTACATTGCACCTGTATCAATATAAAGAAATGTTAAATGATCGGCTACTTTTCTTGCTACAGTACTTTTACCAGCTCCAGCAGGTCCATCAATTGCTATATTTATTCGTTTGTTCATATTCTTCTTGCCTCCAAATTCCGTTCAATCCTATTAAATCATCTAATCGACAACTTAACGTACAAAAAAAGCAGGGTATCCTGCTTTCTTTGTACGACCAAAATGTCATATTTATCATAACATAAGACATTTTATCGGTCTATTCACTATTGACGCTTGATCAGAGGAGGCAAATCCTTCAATACACCTTCATAATAAATGGCTTTGCTAAGATAAATTCGAAAGTCCTCCTGAGTCAGTAACAACTGAGAGGCCATAAGAAAAATAAATTGAATGACGATTAGTTTTATTAACATTTGTTCAAGTTTCGCCATTCTTTCACCTCATTTATGCCGTTTCGTAATTCATCTCAGTACCGTCCATTTTTTCAACTCTTTCTTCTCGTCCATTATCAACATTAATAAAGATTCGATACGTTTCATTTTCAATCGTACCCATAAATTCATAACATAATACTTCTTCTCCAAGGTCATTTTGTATGACGCCCAACCCTTCGTCCATCACTTGGACATTGGGGTTCACTTGTTCTAATGCTTCGTTTCTTGATAATGTTGGCGTCTCGAGTTGTCTTTCATGATGATTCGTTAAATACTCTAGTGACTCGTATCCAGTAATATCACCATTGTCTAACGCAACCTTAATATGAACCGCATCAGGGTAAATCGCAACATCATCTTGTTGGTACACGAATGTAAAGACACCCATCCGATCATACTGACTACTTTCAGAAATGGTCATATTTGTGATGTCATGTTCTTTTAAGAAAGCCTTCGCTTGTTCTGCGGCTTCATTCAAGCTAAGCTTTTGTTCACCGATTTCCCTATCCATTAGGATCCAGATCGGCTTTGCGCCCTTTTGAGTAACATCAAGATTCGTTGATGATTTTTTGTCTTCGTTCTCAATTGAAAGACTATAGGCTTGATACTTTGATTCATCCCCCGTTCTGGTTATGTCTATTTTGGCTTTTGAATCAAGATCTAGAAAATCAATCACTTGTTGTTTGGCTTCTTCTTCACTAAGTTTCTTCCCTTTGATATTTTTATCTAGATTCTCTTTCTTGGTGTTAAGCTGTGTCACTTCAGGTCCCCAGTTCACTTCACTATACCCTTCCACTTGCTTATCCACTGTCTTAAAGCCATCTATGATTGTATTGTCTTGAGGCTGAGATTCGGAAGCTAGAGCGAGCTCTACGTCCATCCAGCGAAGATTATGATCGATTACCATCGCTTGAACTTTTCTTAATTCATTTTTGATATCCGTGGAATGGCTGTGCAAATTCTTCAGCGTCTCATATTCTTCATCTGATAATGGGTTTTCATCCAGATCTCGAACAGCTACTCGGTAACTAAATGAGCCGATATTCGTTAAAAACTCCTCTGTCTTGTTAAAAGGCATAAGAGTTAAAGGAAGCTGTCCCACGTCATTTTGAGCTTCTGAAGTTAAGCGCCACACTTCAGCTAACGCAGGCGAAAGACTACCACGAGAGTTCATTGCTAGTGTAGATCCAATCTTCTCTTCTAGTGCATCCATGTGAAAATTCAAATCATGAAAGGCTCGTTGGTACGTATTTTCAGCATTAATAAGTACGGCATTTTTCTCTTGGTGTTCTTTGTATCCCCAATAACTTGTTCCGGCAACACCAACTGCAAGTACACCAATCAATATTGAGCGAATCAATTAAACCACCTCCATTATTCACAGAATATATGTTTCCCAATTTGTTTGATTTGCGGTCTTGTCCATATCCATCCAGACGTAGCTGTATTTGGATTAAAATAATAAAGCGCTTCTCCCGTTGGATCCCAGCCGTTTATCGCATCGATAACAGCTTCTTTTGCCTTTTCATTCGGCGTTAACCAAATTTGTCCATCTGAAACTGCTGTAAAAGCACGCGGTTCAAAAATAACGCCCGATACAGTGTTTGGAAATGATGCGCTTTGGACACGGTTTAAGATGACTGCAGCAACCGCAACTTGGCCTTCATACGGCTCTCCACGTGCTTCTCCATAAACTGCATTTGCAAGAAGCTTAATATCATTCTGGGAATATCCTGAAGGCACATTCTTCGCCTGTACATTCGAGTCTTTTGGCTTACTTTGGTTCGCTTCTGATGCTTCAGGACTTTTGCCCCCCTGTCCAGGGTCATATTTTGTGGTTTTATTTAACTTGGCCTTCATCTCTGGTCCAACAAGCCCATCAACATCCATTCCAAATTCGTATTGATAGTTTCTAACTGCCCAATACGTTCCCCAACCAAAAACCCCATCAACTTTACCTGTATAAAAGCCAATATGCTTCAAACGTGCTTGAAGTTCAATAACGTCTGTTCCTGTCGCGCCCTTTTGAATAATTTGGTTTGAAAATGCACCTGCTTCATTGTTATCATCTAAAACCATGATAAGCGGTGCACAAATTAATCCGATTACCAAAGGGATTTTCAGAAAATTAAATGCCCTTCTCATGCTGTGAACCTCCCTGATCATTCTGATTTCACACGTGTAGTTTTTGTAACGATAGGTATTTTATACAAATGAAACGAATGGCTAAGGATTTTTGTCAGTTGCCTTTCTCTTTTTAAATTTGCTACAAAAAAAGATGCCCAGTGGGCACCTTCGTTAAATTGGCATATTTTCTTTCGTTTGCATTAATTCTGCCTGATTGAGATCTGCGGCTTTTATTTTTCTTAATCCAATAAACCACAGGATCAGCATAAAGGGGATCATTAAATAGATCGTATTACTGTTTACCTGAAGAACCAAAAAATTATACGTACCATGAAAGATAAACGGTATGAATAAAGAAAGGGCAATCCATTTTCCAATCTTATTCTGCAACGAAAATTTCCCTCTACCTAAATAAGAACCCATCATTAAGCCAAATAAGGCGTGACTTGATACTGGCAAAAGCGCCCGCCACCATGCTTCCTGAATGCCATAGGCAAAAAGATAAAATACATTCTCAACGGAGGCAAATCCAAGTGAAATTGCAACGCCGTAGACAATCCCATCATAAAAATCACTAAATTCTATATGGATATAAACGGTAAAATAAAATATAAACCACTTTAAAAATTCTTCCAACAACCCCGACATTATAAATGACTGACTGAATGGTGACTGTAAAAAATTCTCCACTTCAAATCCGTGCTGGATCACCATAACTGGAAACACAAGCATGGCCCCAAATACAAAACTTCTAACCACTGGGCCAATTGGCTCAGATTCATACTGATGCTGTTTAAGATAAAAAAAACAAAGAAGCGCAATGCCTGGTGCTATTCCAGCAGTTATGGCTGCTAACATAGGCTTTCCCCATTTCTACCCCATACCTCTTTTAAAAGAAGATTCACTCTTACCTATACTTTTATAATCGTATCATGTTACTTTATTTAAGGAAACATTAATTAGGAAAATAATGAGGTGACGCTATGAGTAAATTATTGATTATCCATACCGGAGGAACCATTGCAATGGAGGAAAATAAGGATTCTGGTGCTGTTAATCCTGGGAAAGAAAATCCGTTAAACGCAACGCTTAACCAATTGTTAACAGGAGATGATGTTTTAATTGATGATTACATCAACATCCCCTCACCTCACATGACGCCAGAAACTATGTTTGCTATTGCAGAGAGAATTGAAACAAGAATAAAGGAAGAGCCTATTCGAGGCGTGGTCATTACCCATGGCACCGATACACTGGAAGAAACAGCTTATCTGTTAGATCTCGTGCTTCAGACAGATCTTCCTGTCGTTGTAACAGGCGCAATGCGATCAAGTAACGAGCTTGGCTCTGATGGACCTTATAACTTACTTTCTTCAATAAAAGTAGCATCCTGTCACGAAGCGAAGGGGAAAGGCGTTTTAGTTGTCTTAAACGATGAAATACATACTGCAAAAAACGTAACAAAAACCCACACCAGCAATGTATCTACTTTCCAAAGCCCTCAGTATGGACCAATTGGAATCGTAACGAAGCAAAGAGTGTTCTTTCACCACACGTTAACGATGAGGGACCGTTACCACATATCCGGATTAACAAAAAAAGTTATGCTTTTAAAGGCTTATGCCGGAATGGATTCGAAATTACTAATTGCTGCTGCTGAACTTGGCATTGACGGTATTGTGATAGAGGCTCTCGGACAGGGCAATCTACCTCCTGAGATGATGGATGGGATTAATCATCTAAGAGCAAAAGGAATCGCAATTGTGATGGTTTCTCGCTGTTTTAACGGCATCGTTCAAGATGTATATGGATATACAGGTGGCGGGAAGCATTTGAAGGAACAAGGCGTCATCTTCTCAAACGGCTTGAATGGACAAAAAGCACGCTTAAAATTGCTAGTTACACTTGAAGCAACTGGGGATCCAAAGGAACTGCATAGCTTCTTCTTAAGATAAACTCGCCCTAACGTTTCATATACAAAAAACCTACCTTAATTGGTAGGTTTTTTTGCTTTCTTAATTACTGAATTTGCAATCATCGCACCGTGTAACCTTCCGTTTTCAATGAAAATTTCATTTGCATTGTTCCCAGCTGCAATTACACCTGCAATATAGCAATTTTCTACATTTGTCTCCATCGTTTCCTTATTAAAGGTAGGACGACCACTTTGTTGATCAATCTGGATCCCGATCTTGGTAAGGAATGAATGATCAGGATGATAGCCTGTCATAGCAAACACAAAATCATTTGGTATAGTTTTGTATTCTCCCAACACATCATATACAATTTCTTTTTCTCTTACTTCAACTAAAGAGGCATTAAACTCCATTGACACTTTATTGTTTCTAACGAGAGCTTCAAATTCAGGCAAAATCCAAGGTTTAACACTTTTAGAGTATTCTGCGCCTCTATAAAGAATCGTTACTCGCGCTCCCGCTTTTTCAAGTTCTAATGCTGCATCTACTGCAGAGTTCTTCCCACCGATGACCGCAACGTCCTGATCAAAATAGGGGTGTGGCTCTTTAAAATAATGCAGTACTTTATCAAGATTTTCCCCTTTGATGTCCATATAATTTGGACTATCATAATAACCAGTAGCGATTATTAAATGCTCAGCGCGATAGGTGATTTTTTTAGATTCATGTACTTTTTCAGTTTCGATGATAAAGGCGTCATTCTCCTTTGTAATAACGTTTGCTTTTTCGAAGGAATGAATTCTTAACTCTTTTCGCTTAGCCACGTCTCGATAATAAGCCAAAGCCTGGTTTCGCTTCGGTTTACGTTCTTCAATAATAAAAGGTACTTCTCCTATTTCAAGTTTCTCACTTGAACTAAAAAAAGTTTGGTGCGTGGGATAATGATAAATGGCGTTAACGATATTTCCTTTTTCAATAATTAAAGGGTCATATCCTTTATTCATTAATTCTATAGCTGCAGACATGCCACAAGGTCCTGCACCAATAATGACGATCTGTTCTTCTCTCATTTCTCTCACTCCCGAACCACTCCATAAGAATTAGACCATTTCTTTATTATTATTCTACTCAGTACAATAAAAAAATTCCCTACCTGAATGATAGGGAATTTTATTCGGAAAGGCAACTATTTATATCCATCCTCTAAAACGAGAAGCTTCAGCCATTTTCCGCACGCCAACCATATAAGCGGAAAGCCTCATATCAACTCGGCGTGTTTCTGCCGTTCGATAGATCGTATTAAATGCGTTAACCATTACTTTTTCAAGCTTTGCTTCCACTTCTTCTTCTGTCCAATAATAACCTTGATTGTTTTGAACCCATTCGAAATAAGAAACGGTTACGCCGCCTGAACTTGCCAACACGTCTGGAACTAGTAGAATGCCTCTATCAGTTAAAATTTTTGTTGCCTCAATTGTAGTTGGTCCATTTGCGGCTTCAACTACAATGCTCGCTTTAATTTGGTGAGCATTGTCTTCAGTAATCTGATTTTCAATTGCTGCCGGAACAAGAATATCACAATCAAGTTCAAGTAGTTCTTGGTTACTGATTGTCTCTTTAAAAAGCTTAGTTACTGTACCAAAGCTATCACGACGGTCGAGTAAGTAGTCGATATCCAGGCCTTCAGGATCATGTAAGGCACCATACGCATCTGATATACCAACAATTTTCGCTCCAGCATCGTGCATAAACTTCGCAAGAAAGCTACCTGCATTTCCAAATCCCTGAATCACTACTCGTGCACCTTCTATTTTGATGTCTTTTTTCTTAGCAGCTTCACGAATACAAATTGTAACACCTTTTGCAGTTGCAGATTCACGACCGTGAGATCCGCCTAGTACTAATGGCTTACCAGTAATAAATCCAGGTGAATCAAATTCTCTTATGCGACTATACTCATCCATCATCCATGCCATAATTTGAGAATTTGTAAAAACATCTGGGGCAGGGATATCTTTTGTTGGTCCAACTATTTGACTAATCGCCCTTACATAACCACGGCTCAAACGCTCTAATTCTCTGAAAGACATTTCTCTCGGATCACAAATAATGCCCCCCTTACCGCCACCATATGGAAGATCCACAATTCCTGCTTTTAAACTCATCCAGACTGAAAGTGCCTTTACTTCAGTTTCAGTCACATCTGGATGGAAACGAACGCCACCTTTAGTAGGTCCAACAGAATCATTGTGCTGAGCACGATACCCGGTAAATATTTTAATAGAGCCATCATCCATCCGAATTGGAATCCGAACCGTCATTAATCTCATTGGTTCTTTTAATAATTCATACACTTCACTCGGATAGCCTAGTTTGTCCAGCGCTTCGTGAATGACCGATTGCGTCGACTCTAATACGTTCCGTTTCTTATTGTTTCCTTGTCCGTTGTCTGTTTCGTTTTTGTCGACCATTGCTATACCTCCCATTACTGTGCACTTACTCTGCTGTTTTCATTTAGCTTAGAAATCTAACCTATTCCAATTTAATTTTAAAACGTCTTATGTTGTTTATAGAATGTTCTATTGCTCTGCTTTCAAAACATAGTATACACGTTTAAGTAAGCTATGAGAAGGCATTCATGCCACATTTATGCAAATTGTTCCACACTGTTGAAAACGCTTACGGTAAAGGTTGGCAGTCTTAAGCAGTTAAAAGTAAGACCCCACTTGTGTGAGGTCTCGCATAGCTATTTCTTTAAGCCTAACTGAATTAAGTTCTCAATCATTTGCTCGTAAGAGTAACCAATTTCTTTCGCTGCATCTGGGAATAAACTAGTTGGAGTCATTCCGGGTAGCGTGTTTACTTCAAGAAACACTGGTTCAGACCCATCTTTAGGTACGATATAATCCACACGTGAGTACGTATCGCATCCAAGTAATTCGTGTGCAACAACAGATTGTTTTTGTATTAGTTCTGTATAGGATTCAGAAATACGAGCTGGAACGATGTGTTCACTCCCACCTTCTGCGTATTTCGATTCATAGTCGTAGTAAGCGTTCTTTGGAACAATTTCCACAACGGGAAGTGGTTTTACTTCTCCCTTTGATCCCATCACAGCAACTGTTACTTCAGTCCCAGAAATAAACTCTTCTAGAATGACCGTATCATCAAATCGAAACGCTTCTTCAATCCCTTTTTGAAGCTCCTCTTCCGATTTAGCAATAGTTAATCCAATCGTCGATCCCTCGCTGTTTGGCTTTACCACAACTGGATAACCAAATGGTAAATCGAGTGGATGATGATCGTCCGACTTATGGAGAACAAGATCCTGTGCTAAGCGTATCCCAGAATCTTTTAATACTTTTTTGCTTTTAGCCTTATCCATTGCAACTGCTGATCCTAGAACTCCTGATCCCACATATGGGATTTGCAGCATATCAAGGAGTCCTTGAATCCTTCCATCTTCTCCATACTTACCGTGAAGGCCGATAAAAATAATATCAACCTCAAGTTCCATCACTTCTGATAATCGTTCTGGATGAAAGTCTATACCGATTACTTCATGACCGTTTTCTTTTAAAGCTTTCATGATCCCTTTACCGCTAGATAGCGAAACTTCTCTTTCAGCAGAAGTTCCTCCATAAAGTACTCCAATTTTCATAAGCTATACCTCCTGGGCTACATTTATGTATGTCATTATATTCGATTGTAAATCGAGTGGAACTTAACAAAACTTCTCTCATCATACCATGTTTTTCGACAGCTATGTTATCCTCAGTGACCATCATTAAGTATTATTATTGGAAAAAGGATGATGATCTTTTGTATACTTGCCATAACCTTATATATATGAAAGGAAATGTCCTTATGTCTCGTACATTTATGTTTATATTTGCTCACCCTGACGATGAAAGCTTTACTTGTGGGGGGACGCTAACCGAATTAGCTAAAGCAAAAGATACAAAAACCATTTTATACAGTGCCACACCTGGTGATGCAGGTAAATGTGGAGAACCACCTCTATGTCAAGTAGATGAGCTGGCTGAAGTTCGAAAAAAAGAACTAGAAGAAGCTTCTAAGCTACTTGGGATTGATGAACTCCATATTGGTGATTATCAAGACGGGAAATTAAACAAGCTTCCAGATGATGAGCTGAAGAATGATGTGTTAAAACGAATTGAAGCGGTTCAACCTGATGTCGTCATTACATTCCCCCCACATGGTTTATCAGGTCACCCAGACCATAAAGCGATTCAGCTCGCAACGCTTCAAGCAGTAAAAGAAACAGACGTCGTAAAAGAGCTGTATTACGCTACTTTCCCTCAATCATTAGCTGATGAAACAGGAAATCCAGCTTATGCAGATCCAGATGACTCAATCACTTTGATCAAATCCTTCTCAAACGAGGATTTAGATCCAGTTAGAAAAGCACTATTAGCTCATCGTACACAGCATTTGTCCGTTGAACGAGTTTTTCCGACAATTTATAATGAAAATGGATTTATGAAATTTAACAATAAAGAATATTTCATTAAAGCATGGAATAACCCAAACTACACGTGCGGTTCTATCCTTGCTTAACTAACAAAACCTCCCAAATGGGAGGTTTTGTTAGTTAAAATAATGATTTAGCTGTTCAATCGCTGTTGATTGCATAATTTGCTTCCCATATTCCATTACCCGATAGCTTGTAATCGTTGAAGGATTTCCGAATTCAGCAAGCAACGCAACTAAAGAATCTAATTCATACTCAGCAAATTCCTCTTCATCAAATTTAAGATAAAATTGAGACTGGAAGGAATAAAGAGTACCACCTAAAATTCCAACGTTGATTAATCTTTTAGAAAGACCAATCACGTCCTCAAAAGATCGAAATTCATAAAATACTTCATCGCTTTCATCAAGCGTAACTTGCATTTCAATGTATTCGTCATTATAGTCATCTTCAAAATCACTTTCTGCCGAACCCTTCGTAACGATAACAACCATTCCTTGAGCAGGAAGTGAGAACACTTCTACAGCAATTGGCCCATCGACTTTAAAGCCAAGTTCATCGTCAGCTTCCATTATCATCTCACGAAATAGCCTGTGAACTTTCGGTACGTCCTGCCATAGCTCTTCTTTCGTAATTCCACGTTCATTTAAATCATCATAAGTTAGAAAAATCTTTATTTTATCGTACGCTAAACGTTCAAGACGCATCTATTTCCCCCCTACCGTCTGTCACCCGCAAATCCTTTATTCATACTATATGTGATAATACAAAGATGGTTCTTGGTTGACGATATTCTTCTAGTTTACACTGTAAAAGGAAGCTTAGACAAGTCATGTCAACTATCCATTTAAGTAGTCAGCTTTTGAATTTTATCTTTGATCCAAACATCCCACTCATCTTTGCTATTACCAACGAAAAAGGAGTCATAGGCCTGTCTCTTTTCACCACGTAAATGCCCTATTGCAGCGCCACCAATACCGATCGTTAGATCAGAGAAGCGCTGATCAAGGCGATCTACGAGGTCAAGGCATCTTGGTAAGTTTGCCATTAACGTACATGATAAAAATAATATTTTCGGATCTGTATCTTCCACAACCGTCTCAATATCATCCTCAGGAATGCTTGCTCCTAGATAAATGACTTCAAAACCTTTTCTTCTTAAATAAAGAGTGAAAATCAACAAACCAAGTTCATGGTATTCTCCTGACGAGCAAACCGCCATCACTTTCGGAAGATAACCATCAACAGGAAGAGTGTGGAATATCATCCCAATTCTTGAGCGTAGAAAAGCACTTGTAAAATGTTCATGTGCTATCGTTATTTTTTCATTTTCCCAAAGATCTCCTACCCTAACTAATAACTGGGCAAGGATGTCATGTACTACCTTATCAATACTAAACACTGAAAACGCCTGATTCAACAAATCCTGAGCTTTATTCTCGTCGAAAGCAAGTAGCGCTTCTAATATTTCATCAGCAAGTATATGAGCTCGATCTCTTTCCATATCAATTCCCATACTATCTGTATCTGTTGAATCATTTCCATTTTCAAGCAATTCTACAGCTTGACTAATTGTAAAACCTTGCTCTGTTTTTTGGACAAGCCATTTTAAGATAGACATATGTTCTTCCGAATAAAGACGATGACCTGCCTCATTTCTTATCGGAGAAATAATATTATAACGCCTTTCCCATGCCCTTAAGGTCCCAGGTTGTATTCCTAATTTCTTCGAGACCGCTTTTATATTATACTTACCTGCAGACATCGTCATCTTCCCCTCTAGTACAGCCCTTATCACACCTAGTATAAGGGGTGAATGATGTTTGTGTAAACTTTGTATAAGCAAATCGCTACTTTTTTTGTATTTATTTCCTTTTTAATATAAAAATATGTGATTCTGCAGGGGCCATCAGCCTTAAAGGTAACGTTGTCGTACCATACCCATTACTAATGACGACCGTCGTTCCTTTAACTTTTTTAATGCCCCCTTTTTCTCGAATTCCCCACCCAAATAAACGTATTTGTCCTCCGTGAGTGTGACCAGAAAGAATAAGTTGTATTCCACTATTGTCAGGCCAGTTCCGCTTAATATCAGGGTTATGGCTGATCAGTATTTTTGTTTTTTCGGTGGCTTCTTTAACTGCATCCTCTAGTGAGTTATTTTCTGTTGAAAGATCGTCAATACCCATTAAACTTATTCCCTGGCCACTATTTTTAAGGTTTACTGCTCGATTCTTAAGAATGATAATATCTTCATCTATTAATAGTTTTTCAAGTTTGACGGGGTCTTCTTCGTAATCATTATTCCCCCATACAAAGTAACAAGGTGCTATAGCACGTAGAGATTTTAAATTATAGCGAACTTTCTCAAAAGAGACCCCTTTTTCCATAACATCTCCACCAATAACGATAATGTCAACTTGATTTCTTACTTTTTCTAACACTTTGTTTGATATATATCGATTATGAGTATCCGAAATAAAAAAGATTCGATATGAATCGAAACTTTCTGGTAGATTTTCGACATCAATCTCTTTTCTAATGACTCTGTTAAGATGTGCTTCAATCCACATGTAGATTAGTAGCACTATTCCAATTAAAACAAGGCCAACAAAATAAATCATGCATCATTACTCCTCTGAAAGCGTTTCAATTCTCTTGCCGCTCTTATATTAGCAGTTAAAACACCGTAACTAAATGCCATCACAAGTGAAGCAAGTGACAACCATTTATTCGTTTCAAATAATACCCAATATACAACAACTAATAAACTTCCTTCTATCAACAACGTAATGAGGTGAGCTTTATTATTGATCCCTAATGCAAGAAACCCCTCCACATGCTCTCTAATCACGCGAGCTACGAAAAGAAAACCAAACAAAAAACAAAGCGCTCCAAACCCATAACGTCCGCTGTTTAACATGAGGTCTGTAAATGTCATGCTTTTAAAATTCAAATTACTTTCAGCTATAAACAACAAACCAAAAATCGCTACAATTCTTATCAATAGAAGCGGCATAGTAAAACCCCCCACTCTAACGTATGTAAGAGTAGGAGGCTTTATGGGTATTATTCACTCATACTTCTTTTATATCAAGAACTTTAAATCCATTCTGTTCAAGTTTTGCAATGAACTGATCAATATTTTCCTTTTTTTCAATCTTCATTACAATTCTCCTTACATTCTGGTTAGATTCATCGAATGTGGATAACGAGATAATATTTTCATGAAAACTTTTTGCGATTTTAGCAAGCCTTGCAATTCTTCCTTCTGTCTCTGAAGATGCAAATGCGATTCTTATGCCCGGTTTGCGCATGCCAAACGCACTCTGAAATTGATCCAGTATATCAGATCGCGTAATGATGCCAATAAAATGCTCATTTTGATCGACGACTGCTACGAGAGGAGCATTCTTTGCTAAAAGAAGGGTATTCTCAAAAACTTCTTCTTGATCCACAGTTACATCTTTTTGGTAGGCAATTTCACCTGCAGTAGTTTCCGACAAAAATCTTTCTTTATCAGTCATGTCACTTTTAAAAAATGCTTTATAAATACGATTAAACGTTACAATTCCAGCGTATTTTGTTCCATTAACAACCGGTACACCATCGATTTCTCGTTCCTTTAATAATCTGAGTGTTTCATCCAACTTTGTGTCATCATTCACATAAACAGTTTCTCGAATTGGTTTCATTGCACTTCGTACGTACATGGCTATCACCTCTTTGTAAGATCACTACTCTTAATTAATACCACATTTCTGAGATAATATCCTTCTAAAATAAAAATTAATGGTGAAATGAATCGTTTTCTTCCGTAAATTGGGCTTTTTAATTTCTTGAAGATTCAGTCTTTTTGAGGTAAGATTATATCATAACAAGATCACATAAGAACGTACACAACAAAACGGAGATGATGGCTCAATGATTAATAAACTTAAAACCAAATCACTGTTAGGGAATGACGACTTGGATTTTAACCGTCGTTTGGGTATGCCCGTCGAAGTTTTCTGCCCAAAATTAAAAGATACTGTCGCCTTCGGAAAGATTGAAATGTTCGGTGAAGATGAACTTTCCATAAACGGAAATAACTTCCAAATTGAACAGTACCTATTCTTTGGATGTCCTGAGCAAAGGTAACAGTTTATTTATAATAAAGATTAATGTCGTATTCTTCTTTTAAATATTTAAAAACAACATGACGACTTTCCCATTGTTTTTGACCTTCAAATAGTTCATCACTTCGATCTAATATCTCCAGTCTTAAGGACTCATATTCATCCTCAGCCTTCTTGTTTTTTTTTGAAAACTTCCTTAATTGAAAGTAAGTAACAATACTACTAATAACCAATATTAGCAGCATAGGAATCGAATTAAAAGTAAGGTCATTCACAAAAAAAGATGTGCTGTTTTCTAGCTCATACCAAAAACCCCCCCCCATGCTAACTAATAAAAACGCAAGAATATATCCGTAAGACTGTGATTTTGCTTTATACTGCTTTTCAACATTCTTTCGTTCCACTAATTCTTGCAACAGAACGATGGTAACTTTCGACTGTGGTTGTGGAAGGTTCCACTCCTTTAATGTGTCCACTTTATCCCCCCTTTTGTTGAATCTAGTTTATGCAGGAGCTTGGTTTGTTACGACAGGGGGAATAAATCAATTTAAACTATAGCGATTTTACAGAAAATATGAATACAACAGGAATAAAGAAACCATCCCAATAAACAGTAGTGCGAGTACTCGAATTAATGTGAAAGAAGGCATTTCTTTTTCTTCATTTCTCTTTCGACTCGACTGCTTTTTTTTTGTACTTTTATTTCGATGGTATTCCTTCCTAGAAGGCAGTGGACTTTCGCTTTTCATTAAACTCACCTTTCATGATATGATCACATTCGTGCTTTCTGCTTTATGAGACAAGCCATAACAAAATCGATTAAAAAATGAGCTATGATTGTTGTCATTAAGTTATCAGTCACTTCATACAAAACACCGATTAAGAAACTAATCACAACGACGGAACTAAATAAGACAGGTTTAGAAAGATATCGAACATGTATGATCGCAAATAACAAACTTGAAAGGACTAATCCGAAACTTGTTTGGATAACACCTCTAAACAACAGCTCTTCACTAAATGAAATGATAGCACACAAAAAGAAAATATGAGAAATTGAAAGACGGGAAAAAATCCGCTCATTAATTCCTCCATCATCCAACATCTCTTCAGGTAGTGTTTTCATAAGAATGAGGTCAATACCAATCACAAGGAATGCTGTGCCCCCACCTAAAACGATTATCTCCGTCCAAGTAAAATGGATTAGATCTGCGAAAAACCCAAAATCTTGAAACAAAAATAAACTCATTATACTTGCTAGAAGAACCAATATAACCTGAGTTAAATAAACATTTAATAACAGTTCTCGATCTGTTAATTGTTCTACTGCTTCAGCCTGTCGATTTCTCACCGTGGTCCTCCTTGCTTACGGTAAGCATCCGCTTCAATTCAGTTTCCCAATCAAATGCATGCTGGTCGGAAACGTTGATTTGATCACTACTACCTTTATATTCTTGAAGGTTGAGCCCACAATAATCACAGCAAGGTTCAACGATATGATTAGGCTCTCCAAACCTTTCTAATAAACCTTTTCTTCTACACTGTTTTTCTTCTAGCCAGTTTTTAAATCGAAACCATTTTACAAGCTTTGCTTTTCTGTGTCGTTCTATTGCAGTTAGAATTCTTGCTAAATTAATATCGACATCAAAAGATTGGATCACTCTTTCTTTGATTACTCCTAAACCTTCTAACTGATGAAGCAAATAGCGCCATGCTGTCTCAGTGTAGCCAAATCGATCTCCTTCACGCTCAAGCTGATGATTAGAGTAGGCTGATCCTTTTCTCCCAAAAAAGTCGAGTAAGACTTCTTTCACTTCATGTTCTTTTGGAAGCTCCGAATCAATAAAGGAAAGTGGTAAGAACTCATCTTCTTCTGTGTGTAAGTGAATCGCAATGGATGGTAATTGATCTCTTCCTGCTCTCCCTATTTCTTGCAAATAGCTTTCAATTGTAGATGGTGGGTGAAAATGAATCACAAATCGAATATTACTTTTGTTAATCCCCATCCCAAAAGCATTCGTTGAACATATAATCGATAGCTCATCATTTAGAAACTGTTGTTGAATTAAGAGACGGTCCTCCTGTTCCATTCCCGCATGATATGACGCACAATTTCTACCTTCACGACTCAATGCTTTCGCTAGTTTATCTGCCCAACTTCGACTTGAGAAATAAATTATACCTGGTCCTTTCAGTTCAAGGGCGTATTCCTTAACTGCCTCGATCTTGGTTTCAAGAGAGGGAAATTTATCTAGCTTAATCGCTATATTAGGTCGATCCACGCTATGTACATGGATGGCGGGGTCGCTCATATTTAATTGGAGAAGAATATCACGACGAACATCTTCCGTAGCTGTTGCGGTAAGAGCAAGGAGTGGTGGACGACCAAACGCTTCACGAATAGCTCCGAGCTTCAGATAGTCCGTTCTAAAATCATGGCCCCATTGAGAAATGCAGTGAGCTTCATCTATAACCATTAATCCAACATCTAATTTTTTTAAGGCTTGATAAACATATTTATTTTGTAGAATTTCTGGGGAGACATAAATAAAGGAAAAAGTTGATAAATCCTTTAAAATACCTTTTCGCTTTTCAAAATCCAGAAATCCGTTTAACGCAATGACTCTTTTTTCACCTTGCGCTTTTAATTGCTGGACTTGATCCTCCATTAACGAAACTAATGGCGATACGATAAGAATTGGAGAAACCCCCGCATATAATGGGAGTTGATAGCATAGTGATTTTCCAGCTCCAGTAGGGAGCATGGCGAAAACGTCTTTATTATTGAGTACATCCGTAATAATTTCTTCCTGGCCATAGCGAAATTCGCGGTAGCCAAAGTGCTGATATAATAATTCTGATAACGACATTAAATCCCTTCTTTGCAAAGAGTTAATCGAATTTCAAAATAGGAATATTGATCGTTCATATAGTCCTTAATTAATTTTAATCGCTGACTGTTGATTTCCTTACTAGCTAACTTGATTTCTAATTGTGCCTTTGGATCTACAAATGGACTTATTGAAAATTCCGGAACATTTATTGCAATCTCGACTAAATGATCCTCAATTGTACTTCGCTTGAGCCTTCGAGTATGGGCAATTTCTTCAATCGTCATTCCGTCTTCAAGAAGTTTATAAGTTTGCTTTGTAGATAAAGTTAGTGGCAACTGTCCGCTTGCTCCGTCTATCATTGAAGCAAGAATCGGGTATTGCGCTGCATTATGCTGAACCTGGAAGAGTAAACCATGAATGACACCTTGAAAACAGATCATTGCTTCTTCATAACTTATCTTATGCACATCCGCTAGTTGATGAACGGTCAACCCCGTTCTCCCTTCGCCACTTAGCCTCATAATAAAAAAAGAAGGATGGGGATCTGGTAGTTTTTGAAGATGCGATCGAATTTCCTGAAATAGTCCTTCTGCAATAAGTACTCTCTTTTCTTTCTTGACTGGAAAATGCTTTTTCACCCAATTTTGTATTGCTTCATCTTTACTAATTGGGTAAAAATTCATGTTGCCATGAATTGAATAAGAAAGGCTTTGCATGAATAAACTAAGCCGCTGCCAAAATAGTTCACTTACTTGATGGTACTGCCAACCTGCTAAATAATCCGGTATCGGTTTTGTGACTAAAAAGGCACTTAAAGCCTCTTTTCCGCCTGAAGTGATTTGAAATCCTTCGTGTTGATTCGGTTGAATCAACTGCTTCTCAAGTAATGCGAAAACGTGCTGTTCAAGTTTTGACCGTTTTAACTTCTTTAAAATCCCAAAGAAACTCCCTACTTTAAAAAGCTTCCCATCTTGTATCGTTTGAGAAGATTTCTTTCCAGTTAGAAGATGGTATACAGCAGATAGTGAACGTTCTCCCTTAAACCGGTCAAAAATATATAATAGCACACCGTCGAAATATTCCATAAATCCACCACCTATTTCCTTCTCCATTATTGTATCAAATTTTTTCATCTGTTTACTTATTTTAAAACCGGGTAACATTCATTTAGATGCTAATAAAAGGATTAAACTATTGAAAAGTCAAGGCATCACCTTTACAATAAGATTATTAAAAACTTTCATTTACGAATAAAAGGACGATGAAAGGCATATAGAAGTATTGAATAGGAGGTTAAATCATGGCTAAGTATACTATTGTAGATAAAGACACATGTATTGCCTGCGGAGCTTGTGGCGCAGCCGCACCCGATATTTATGATTATGACGATGAAGGTATCGCTTTTGTAACACTTGATGACAACGAAGGTATCGTTGAGATCCCAGAAGTGCTTCATGAAGATATGATGGATGCGTTTGAGGGTTGTCCTACTGATTCAATCAAAATTGCTGATGAGTCATTTGATGGCGACGCAACAAAATTTGAATAGTTCCCATTAGTAATCCCTGATTTTTTAAATCAGGGATTTTTTTATTATTTTTTAAAAAGAAATATTATTGTTCAAATTGACACTTTAGTGCTTTCATGGTAAAAAGTAAGGTATTGAGTTTTCTAAAAAATGAGAAGAGATAGACAAAAGGAGTGGAGAAGTTGGCTTACGTTCTAGTAACTGATGGTATTAAGGAAGATGGTTTACAGCCGCTGTTAAATGAAAGCACGCTCACATGTGACATTGGATCTTTAAATGATTTCAGTGATCGTCTCAATCAGTATGAAGCTTTGCTTGTAAGAAGCGCTACAAAAGTAACTGCAGAAGTGCTTGATCAAATGCCTGCATTACGTATTGTTGCAAGAGCCGGTGTTGGAGTAGATAACATTGATATTGATGCTGCCACAAAGCGAGGCGTTATTGTCGTCAACGCTCCAGATGGCAATACGATTTCCACGACAGAACATACTTTTGCAATGATGGCTTCTCTAGCCCGAAACATTCCTCAGGGAACATCCTCCTTAAAAAGTGGCAAATGGATGAGAAAACAATATGTCGGAACTGAACTTAATGGAAAAACACTAGGGATTGTTGGTATGGGACGTATTGGTACTGAACTTTCCAGAAGAGCTAGAGCCTTTGGGATGGATGTGGTCGTTTTCGATCCTTTCTTAACGAACGATCGTGCTGAAAAATTAGATGTTCAGTCTGTTGAATTTAATCACTTGCTAGCAACTGCAGATATTATTACCGTTCACACACCGCTAACTGAAAAAACACGCGGTCTTTTAAACGAAGAAACGCTCGCGAAAACAAAAAAAGGCGTTTTCTTAATAAACTGTGCTCGTGGTGGCATTATTGATGAGGAGGCACTTATCCCATACCTTGATTCAGGACATATTGGCGGCGTAGCACTTGACGTTTTTGTATCAGAACCTCCAGAGGAGGATCATCCCCTCCTTCGTTATGATCAAGTAATTGCCACTCCACACCTTGGAGCGTCTACGAAAGAAGCGCAGCTTAACGTCGCTGCTCAAGTAGCAGAAGAAGTCCTTCATTTTCTAAAAGAAAAACCAATTCGAAATGCAATCAACTTACCTGGTTTTTCAAAGGAAGAATATGAAAAGATTAAACCTTATTATGAACTTACACGTAAAATGGGTAGCATTCTTTCCCAATGTATGAAATCAGCTGCAAATTTAGTTGACGTAACGTATGCAGGCAAGTTGACTGAATTGGACACCGCTATCTTAACAAGAAACTTGATGGCCTCTTTCCTAAAATCAAGACTAGATACCACTGTAAATGAAGTAAATGCACCTTCGATTGCAAGAGAAAGAGGCATTACTTATGGGGAAAAGCATAGTTCTGAAACACATGGATATTCCAATCTTATTTCAGTTTCGGTCCAAGGAGACAAAGAAGCCTTCTCCCTTCAAGGTACTTACATTAAAGAGTATGGTGATCGTATTACACAATTAAACGGGTTCGATATCGATTTCCACCCTCAGGGCCATCTTCTCTATATACAACATAACGATCGTCCAGGCGTTATTGGTAATGTAGGAAAAGTACTTGGTGAACACCGCATTAACATTGCCACGATGCAAGTTGGTAGAAAAACGGCTGGGGGCGAAGCAATTATGATGTTATCATTTGATGCGCCATTGCCTAAAAATATAGAAGAAACACTTGAAGATGTTCAGGATATCGTGAAAGTTGAGCAAATTGGTGGTGTTTAAACATCAAAAAAGGAACAAGAGCATTTTGCTCTCGTTCCTTTTTTTATAAGTTAATTGGTTTACGCTCTCCCTTTTCAAATGTCATCAGTTTTGAATAACCGACGGATTTGGCAAGAGCTACGGCTTGATCATAATCTGCACCTACGTCTGTAGGTATGTGGGCATCAGAAGAAAGAACGATTGGGATATCCTTTTCATAGCACATTTTTAGAAGCTCTGGATCAGGATAGAGCTCACCTACCGGCTTTCTTAAACCTGCTGTACTTATTTCAACACATGTTTTTGATTGAGATAAAGCGTTCGTGGCCCGATCATATTGTTCAAGTAGAAAGTCACGACTTTCAGGTTTATATTTAAAGATTTTTACTAGATCGAGATGGCCGACAATATCAAATAAATTGGATTCAGCTAACGTAACGACTTGATCAAAGTATTTACGATAGACGGTGTTAATATCTCTTTCGTCCCAGAGATGTCGATATTCCGCTAAATCAATTCCAAAGTCCTCTACCCAATGAATCGATCCGATCACGTAATCAAACTGATAACCAGAAATAAATTCTTTCATCTCTTGATGTTTTCCAGGGGTGTAGTCCATCTCAATTGACATCTTAACGTCCATCCCCCTCTCTTCTGCTTGTTGGAAGAGATGAACATAATCCTCCATGTTATACCACCTGCGTTCATTGACCCATGGATTACTTAATATGTTCTGCGTTTCATAAAAATGATAAGCATGCTCAGAGATACCAAAATGACTCACATTTTTTCGCTTTGCTTCTTCAACGAATTGAGATAAATAATCAAGAGTTAACGTTCCTTTTTCAAGGTGATTGTGATAATCCGTGTACACAGCTACAGCTCCTTTTATCGAACTAGTTTGACACTTCCCATCATTATTGTAACGTATTAACGAGACGAAAGGATACCTCTATCGCTTTCTTTTCTATCCATCATTCTTTCCTTCACCTAAAGAAGCCTCCGAAAAATGAAGTGACCCCCGTCAAGTAGACGGAAATTAAAAAGCATTCTTATGCAGCCTGAGCTCTATATTTATAGGGGCTCAGGTTGTTTAGTTTCTTTTGAAATCTCTGGTGATTGTAAAATCGTATGTAT
>NZ_JAQQWV010000022.1:0-661 GCF_028610665.1 Guptibacillus sedimenti | reverse complement strand
GGGGTGAAGTCGTAACAAGGTAGCCGTATCGGAAGGTGCGGCTGGATCACCTCCTTTCTATGGAGAATTACGAAGGTAACTTACGTTACCAACCTTACATGAGCGTTTCGTTTAGTTTTGAAAGAATAATTTATTCTTTCAACTGAAAAGGTAAGTTTTGAAGAAGAGCAAGTCTCTTCGTAGAAACACCTCCGGCTAATGGCTATGTCGGGGTATTTACTTTTCTTTTGTGGGCCTGTAGCTCAGCTGGTTAGAGCGCACGCCTGATAAGCGTGAGGTCGGTGGTTCGAGTCCACTCAGGCCCACCATAAAAGAATCCTGGGGCCTTAGCTCAGCTGGGAGAGCGCCTGCCTTGCACGCAGGAGGTCAGCGGTTCGATCCCGCTAGGCTCCACCAACACATCTACTATATAGTTAAACAAACGTTTAATTAACTAGTAGCCATTGTTCCTTGAAAACTAGATAGCATAAACAACGACATCCAATAATTATTTTTATGCAAGAACTTAGTAATAACTGATGCGTTATGGCAGTGATGCCTAACAAATCGAAGGTTAAGCTACTAAGGGCGCACGGTGGATGCCTTGGCACTAGAAGCCTAAGAAGGACGGGACGAACACCGATATGCTTCGGGGAGCTGTAAGTACGCTTTGATCCGGAGA
>NZ_JAQQWV010000021.1:0-722 GCF_028610665.1 Guptibacillus sedimenti | reverse complement strand
ATTCATGATTCGAAGCCTTATTTACAGCGTTTGGACCGTCAGATCAAGCGATTTGGATTTCATGTTGAAGCCGTTGGATTAGATGCCGGTTACCTTACCAGTCCGATTTGTCATGGTTTAGCTCAGCGAAAGGTGTTTGGCGTTATTGCCCATCGTCGGTATCAATCACGAAAAGGATTCATTCCAAAGTGGAAATACAAGTATGAAGAAGACCCAGATCATTATATCTGTCCGCAAGGAGAGATGTTAACTTATGCCACAACCGATCGAGAAGGATACCGTCACTATAAATCTGATCCAGCAAAGTGTAAGGCATGTCCTCTGTTAGCTCAGTGTAATCAAAATCATAAGCACCAGAAAACCATTACTCGTCATGTCTGGGAGGGGTCTAAAGAGCAGGTTCGACAGAACCGGCTTTCCAATGAAGGAAAGTGGATTTATCGAATGAGAAAAGAGAAAATTGAGCGTAGCTTCGCAGATTCAAAAGAACTGCATGGGCTGCGTTATTGTCGTTTGCGCGGAAAACAGAAAGTTTCAGAACAAGCGTTACTGACAGCCGCCTGTCAGAACATGAAGAAGATTGCCCTTCACCTAGACCGGCTGAGCTAGGTGAAGGAGAGTTTTTTTCATCTTATATACTTCAAAACACCATTTCAACTAACAGGAAAATCAAAACCATTAAAAAAGCTTGTAGAGGAACCAAGGGTTCCTCTACAAGCTGA
>NZ_JAQQWV010000020.1:0-1147 GCF_028610665.1 Guptibacillus sedimenti | reverse complement strand
CGCTAAGATCAGGGAGCAAGCTCCCATCTCTTCGCTCGACTTGCATGTATTAGGCACGCCGCCAGCGTTCGTCCTGAGCCAGGATCAAACTCTCCGATAGAAAGCTTAATCTAGCTTTTAAAACAATTTGCTTCCGTAGAAACAACTACTTACATGGCGTTTCGTTCAGTTTTCAAAGAGCAATTTTTCTTTCACCGTCATTTTCAGCGACCAAACTATCATACCATGATGTGTTTGTCAGTGTCAACGACTTTTTTGAAAAAGTTTTGGTGGAGCCTAGCGGGATCGAACCGCTGACCTCCTGCGTGCAAGGCAGGCGCTCTCCCAGCTGAGCTAAGGCCCCTTTGTTATAAATAGAAGATAGATGGTCGGGAAGACAGGATTTGAACCTGCGACCCCTTGGTCCCAAACCAAGTGCTCTACCAAGCTGAGCTACTTCCCGTTTTAAAAAAAGAAAATAGTAAAAGTAATGGTGCGCCCGAGAGAAGTCGAATCCCTAACCTTCTGATCCGTAGTCAGACGCTCTATCCAATTGAGCTACGGGCGCAAATATATTAAGTTAATGGAGCGGAAGACGGGATTCGAACCCGCGACCCCCACCTTGGCAAGGTGATGTTCTACCACTGAACTACTTCCGCAATTGGTGCGGGTGAAGGGACTTGAACCCCCACGTCGTAAGACACTAGATCCTAAGTCTAGCGCGTCTGCCAATTCCGCCACACCCGCAAATAACTGGTGAGCCATGAAGGACTCGAACCTTCGACCCTCTGATTAAAAGTCAGATGCTCTACCAACTGAGCTAATGGCTCTTTTCATGTAAGAAAAGCTGGTGCCGGCCAGAGGACTTGAACCCCCAACCTACTGATTACAAGTCAGTTGCTCTACCAATTGAGCTAGGCCGGCATTATATGTACCCTTGCGGGTTAAAAAATATGGTGGAGGATGACGGGCTCGAACCGCCGACCCTCTGCTTGTAAGGCAGATGCTCTCCCAGCTGAGCTAATCCTCCACTATATAAGTCCAGCGACGTCCTACTCTTGCAGGGGGAGATCCCCCAACTACCATCGGCGCTGAAGAGCTTAACTTCCGTGTTCGGCATGGGAACGGGTGTGACCTCTTCGCCATCGTCACTAGACTTTACAGGGTA
>NZ_JAQQWV010000002.1:0-1174951 GCF_028610665.1 Guptibacillus sedimenti | reverse complement strand
ATACATACGATTTTACAATCACCAGAGATTTCAAAAGAAACTAAACAACCTGAGCCCCTATAAATATAGAGCTCAGGCTGCATAAGAATGCTTTTTAATTTCCGTCTACTTGACGGGGGTCACTTCAATGAATTGGAGGCTTCTTTCTTTACTGCGGATTTTTGAGCTTTTCTGCTTCCATCTCTGCATAGGATGGCATTTGTTTCGCTTTTTGCTGTTTTGCATTATTATTACGCTGTGCATTGGGATTGCCTTTTTTCTGTCTGCCCATCGTGACACTCCTTTAGAAAGTAATTCTTCTCTAGTTTGTGTCAGTTAGGTCTCATTCTATTCAGTCAAAATGAAGCTCCTGTTTGTAAGAACGGAGAAACGCAACATACTGTCTTGACGCTTCTTCAAATGCCTTCTCGTCTCGTCGGTCTAGAGCTTGATCAATGGTTTGCTGATAACGTTCTTCCTGGAAAGTAAAGACGGCTTCATCAAGGATTAATTGGGCATACAATTCCAACTCAAACGTTTCCTGTTCTTGTTTCTTTTTCATAGCACGTTGTTTCATATTGTCTTTATACGACTTATGATGATTGTTCATGCTAGCTCTCCCCCCTCTGAAGCTCTTTTTTCTATTATACGAGGGAATCGTCAAAATATCAATATTTTTCAGAATATTCCGATATAACTTTTTTTAATTCATATTTTTGCCTTTGAAAGTCCTTTTAAAGTGGATAACGATTAATGTCAAAATAGTTTTTCTTTAAAAGTCTCTCCTGACTCATCAATTCTTTGTAGGAAAAAGAAGGAGGTAATTTCGACGTATCAATTAGCATAAGCTGTTCCTCCACATCACCAACTAATTCGTCCGTTTGGTAACACATCCCACAGTCACTACATTGAATCGACGGCAAATCACTTATTTCTACAGCTCTAGATCCGTCTGGGAGCTCCCAATACCCTTTATCAAGCGTTTCAAATGCGCCCTGTTGCTCGCACCATTTGCAGATCATACGCTTTCTTCTCCTTTCTCACTGCCTTTGTATTTCTGCTGCTCTGCATTAAATTTCTTTTCCTTCATTAAATCTCGCTTATCACGTTTATCTTTTAATGAGCTGTGCGCCGCATCTTGTTCATACTTCGACCTTCGATCAAACCGCTGGATCCCCTCTGGAACAAGATTAAATCGTTCATCCGTCATCAAGGAATGGATCCCTATTGCAGGTTTTTTCTTCATTTCATAAACCTGATTAAAATACGTATCGGCTGTGCCTGGGGTATAATTTTCAGGCTCTGGATAAGAGGTAATAACTCCCTCAAAGTTTCGTAAAATAACTTTATCTGCACTTTGGGAAATCATGTAATTCGGCTGTAGAGCGATCTTCCCACCACCACCAGGTGCATCTACGACAAAGGTAGGCACGGCATAACCTGACGTATGTCCACGCAATCCTTCAATAATTTCCAATCCCTTGGAAACTGGAGCGCGAAAATGGCCGATTCCTTCTGATAAGTCACATTGATAAATGTAGTAAGGCCTTACTCTTATTTTCACGAGATCATGCATCAGCTTCTTCATGATAGGGACGCTATCATTAATACCTGCAAGAATAACTGCTTGATTTCCGACTGGAACACCCGCATCTGCCAGCATTTCACATGCTTTTTTGGATTCCTCGGTAATTTCAATACTTGTATTAAAGTGGGTATTTAACCAAACAGGATGATACTTTTTAAGAATATTACATAAATCTTCTGTTATCCGCTGTGGAAAGACGACAGGCGCTCTCGTTCCGATTCGAATAATTTCAACGTGTGGAATAGCTCGTAAATTTTTTAAAACGTACTCAAGAATCTTATCATTGATCAATAACCCATCTCCACCAGAAATGAGAACATCCCTCACTTCAGGCGTATTCGAAATGTACTGAATCGCTTCATCCAGCTGTTTTTTTGGAACGCCCATTCCAATTTGCCCAGAAAAGCGCCTTCTCGTACAATAACGGCAATACATAGAACACTGATTTGTTACTAGAAAAAGAACGCGATCCGGATAACGATGCGTTAACCCAGGAACAGGTGAATCTTCATCTTCATGAAGAGGGTCTTCAAGGTCATACCTTGTTTTATACATCTCTTGGGAAATTGGCACTGACTGCATGCGTACTGGGCAACGAGGATCATCAGGATTCATTAATGAAGCATAGTAAGGTGTTATGTTTAATGGAATGGTTTTTGTCGCAATCTTGACACCTTCTTCTTCGTCCGGTGTCAAATTAACGACTTTCTTTAAATCATCTAGCGTTCGAATCGTATTCGTAAGCTGCCAGATCCAATCATTCCATTGATCTTCGGTTACATCCTTCCACAGTTCAATGTCTTTCCAATGACGACCTGGCTTATAAAGTTGCATTAGCATCTTACATTCCCCCTTCATGTAATCTACTTTTATACTATGCAAGTAACGTGCCAGCTCCATTATTTTCTTCAGGAAAGCAAAGAACCACGCATTAGGGGTGTAACGTGCAATAAAAAAAGTCAGAGGTGCTCATTATTCGGCACTCTGACTTTGATGTTTGGAAAGTTTATATTGGAGCGTTTGTCTAGGAATGCCGAGCTGCTCTGCTGCTTTTTTCACATTACCAAGACAATTTTTCATCGCTTGCTGGATAAGATCTCCTTCTGTCTTAAGTAAGATCTCCGGGAGAGACTGCACTATTTCTTGCATCGGTTCTGAAAGTAACATCGGAAAGTCCTTTTCAACTAATATGTCGCCTTCAGCGAAATTCATCGCTGATTGAATCACATGCTCTAGCTCTCGAACGTTTCCCTGCCAATTTCGATGAAGCAATCGGAATTCTGCTTTCTCATCAATGGAAACAATGTGCTTCTGGAACTTCCTATTATACTTTTCGATAAAATGGGCAATTAAATCAGGGATGTCTCCACGTCGTTCACGAAGTGGAGGTATTCGAAGGTAAATCACATTTAGACGATAAAACAAATCAACACGTAAACGCTTGTCTTCAAGGGCCAATTCCGGTTCTTCATTGATCGCTGCAATGATTCGCACATCCACTTTTCTTGTTTTGCCTGCGCCTACTCGTCGGATCACCCCATCTTCTAATACGCGAAGTAGCTTTGCTTGAACATCAATTGGCATCGAATTGATTTCATCAAGAAAAAGCGTTCCGCCATTCGCAAGTTCAAATAAACCTTCTCTCTCCTCCGCACCAGTAAAGCTTCCTTTTGCCGTTCCAAAAAGAATTGACTCTAGAATCGATGCTGGTAAGGCTGCACAGTTTTGCGCGATAAATGGTCCTGGTCGTTTTGAAGCATTGTGAATCGACTGCACAATTAGCTCCTTCCCAGTACCTGTTTCACCATAAACAAGAATAGGAGAATTTAGAGCTGAAGCTTTCATTGCCCGCTCCTTCACTTGCATAAACACTGGATCATTTGTTCGAATATGATCAAACGTATAACTGGTTCCATCATCAAATTCTTTCGCTGTTTTCTTGTTCATTTTTGATTGTAACTCCATTACTTTATCCGATAACGTTTTAATACGAGAAATGTCACGAGCAATTTCTACAGCACCTTCTAGATGACCTTTAACGACAATAGGCAATGTCGTATTTATAGTTGAGATAAGTTTCCCTTTCATGTTTCGATACGTTTGATCTTTATTAAAAATCGCTTTTCTCGTCATCAGAACGTGTGAGAGCGTACTCGTTTCTTTTGAAAGAGAAGGAAACGCTTCTAAATAATGTTTTCCTAACACATCTTCTACAAGTAATCCATCGTGTTTTGCTGCAATTTCATTGTAGTATATCGTAACACCTTGATTATCTACAACGTGAATACCCTCATCAATACTTTCTAAAATGGCTTCGAACATGCCTTCAGTTAACGTATTCCTCATAGACGTCCTCCTTAATGCCAGAAATTCATCTATTAGTGCCCATTATTCAGCACTTTTTATAAGTAGCTTACTCCAAAGATTCATATTCTCCCAATCTTGAAAAATTTTCACATTATTGACAAGCCTTCCTCCGTATTGATAATCTAGCTGATGTAAAACAGCGTTCATGCCAAACGATCGGCTTCTCGCAATCGAGTATGCGTAGTAAATATTTTCTCGAAGGAGTTCTTGTTCTAACGCCATAATTAAATGCCGCATCGTACCTCCTTTTCTGTATTCTGGGAGCGTGGCGCAATCTGTCATTTCCGCGTTTTTATACGTGCGGTTCACTTCCGCTGAAGCAGCACTCACAATCCGGTCACTCTCTTCAATCAGAAAGAAAATCGTATCACTTCTCATCACTTTCTTAATATAGTCTGGTTTATCCATCGGGGTTGGATAAACGGCAAATACAGTTTGATAGAGAGCTGCAAGTTTCTCTGCGTCTGCTTCCGTCCCTTTTCGCATAAGAGGCTTTTCCTTAAGTGGAGAGACTTGCTTCTGACGAACAGCAACTAGTAGCTGATCCTCTTCCAACCACGTTTGGCTATTTCGACGCCAAGCTCCGTTATATAACGTCATCAAATGAGCATCACTCCCTGAATAATAGGATTGAATGACACCTTCATACGTATAGCATTCGGAAAGAAAGAACGGAACGTGTTCACCTTTTGCTTTCACAATGCATTTTGTATACTCATTTGAAAAGATACTCTGAATGTGAGCGACAATGGAACGAAGATTACCATCATAATGATCCACACGAATTCGCTCATTAAAGCGATCAAGCGTACAAGTAAACGTATAGTCCCCATCACGATACACTTGTTCCACTGCTTCTAATTGTTTTTGATTCACCCGCAATCCCCTCCCACACTTCCTAAACAGTATTTCTTCTTTCTTAGAAGGAACTCCTTTAAAAAAGAAAAAAGAGCGCAGCCGCTCTTAATCGTTAAATCCGCACCATTCCATTATGATATGAACATAAAGTTCTGCCGCTAGCATCATCTTTTCAACTTCGATGTATTCATTAGGAAAATGAGCAACAGCCGTCTCACCAGGACCAAACACAATGGAAGGCGTCTTTCCTACTTCTTGCAACAAGCCTCCATCTGTCCCCCACGGAGACGCTTCAACAACCACTTCTTCTCCCGTTATTTCCTTGTATCTATGACGAATAATTGTAACGAGTGGATGATCTTCAGCTACTTCACCAGGAAGCCATCTCGCTCCAAACCATTCGATTCCAACTGGGTTTTCCGATAACCATGTGTCGTCCACTTCCTTTAACGCACGCGTCATTTCTTCTTTTGCATGATCTAACTCTTCCCCAGGAACAACCCCCATTCTCCCTTCGACAACTACTTGATCAGGCACTGAAGATGGCCATTCCCCACCAGAAATTTTTCCGATATTAATTGGGACGGGGATTGGTATATTTTGATAAAGGGGGTCCGTAATCGCGTCATTTCGCCTTTGCTCGAGCTCCTGAATTGCTGTAAGGACTAACATCGTTTTCTCAATCGCTGAAACCCCTTCATACCGTGTTCCCCCGTGCGCGCCTCGACCGGTTACGTTTAAGCGAAACCACATTGACCCTTGTTGTTTCGGAAAAATTTTCATTTTAGTAGGCTCGGGAATAAGCGCGGCATCCGCTTGATACCCGCGCTCAATTGCCGCAAGCGTACCTGTGCCACCACTTTCTTCTTCGACAACGCTTTCAAAAATAACATCGCCTTTTAATACAATTCCTAATTCCTTTATGCATTTTAAGGCAAGGAGCATAGATGTATTTCCGCCTTTCATATCCGTGGAGCCTCTACCAAAAAGTCGACCATCCTTCACTAATCCACTATAGGGATCCTCTTCCCAATCGCTCCTATTCCCCGGTGGTACTATGTCAACGTGGCCATTTAATATGAGAGATCGCCCCCCACCACTGCCCCTCCATACGCCGACGATATTAGGACTTTGCGAAAAATCAGTACGGTTTGCACAAAAGGCAGGATGATTGATCGTCTCAGGCCCTGGAAAGAAACGATCGACTTTCATTTCTAATTGTTCGAGTTCAGCTTCCACAAGGCGCTGCACTTCAGCTTCATTCCCCTGTACACTATCACACTGCACAAATCGTTGAAGCAGTTTTATGCCGCTGTTTTGATGATCGTCCATCCATCTTTTGATTTTACTCTTCAATACGTCTGCCCCCTTACATGATCAACATTTACGCGCGCTTCTGTAGCGTTTAACACATCAGCCACGGAGTAGCCTGGCATCACTTCTAACAAAAAAAGTTTACCCTCTTCCACCTTCATCACTGCTCGCTCAGTCATAATCATATCAGCACCCTCTTTAACCGTTAAAGGTAAGGAACATTCTTGTACAATTTTAGGATAACCTTCCTTTGTTGTATGGCTCATTAAAACAATCACTTTCTTAGCTTTTTGGGCAAGATCAATCGCTCCACCCATACCCGGGACCCTTTTTCCCGGAACAATCCAATTAGCAATGTCTCCTTTGCCACTTACCTCTAGAGCACCGAGAATCGTTAAATCGAGATAACCCCTTCTCACCATTCCAAATGCTTCTGCACTATCAAAAAAAGAAGCACCGGGTTGAATCGTGACTGGGTAACCTCCGGCGTTTGAAAGGTTCCCATCCTCATGACCAGCCTCCGGGCTACCTCCCATGCCTAGAATACCGTTCTCCGTATGAAGCATAACGTCTAGGGAAGCTGGAATATAGTCGGCTACTAGCGTAGGAATACCGATCCCAAGGTTAACCATCATGCCATACGTTACTTCTCGTGCAGCTCTTTCTGCGATCAACCTTCTCGTTTCAGCTCCCATACCCATTTCCAATCAACCCCTTTGCTTTTGATCACGTGATCAATGAAAACACCTTGCGTTACAATTTGTTCAGGATCAAGCTCACCTATTTGGACGATTTCAGCCGCTTCCGCTATCGTTAGATCGCCAGCCTGTGCCACAAGCGGATTTGTGTTCCGCGCGCTTTGATCATAAAGCAGGTTCCCGTATAAATCAGCTTGCTTACAGGCCACAATCGATAGATCTGCCGTTAAAGCAGGTTCAATCATATATTCCTTTCCCAGGACAACTGCCTTTTCTTTACCCTCTTCAACAGATGTTCCAAGCCCTACATCGACTAATATCCCACCAAGTCCCATTCCACCTGCACGAATCTTCTCTGCTAGCGTACCCTGGGGATAAAATTGAACATTGAGCTCTCCTCGATGCATTTGTTTCCCCGCTTCAGGATTAGATCCAATATGTGAGGCAATGAGTGTTGAAACTCTTTTTTCCGTTACAAGCTTGCCAGGTCCTATCCAAGGGAACCCAGCATCGTTACAAATCAGGGTGATGTTTTTAATGCCGGAATCTAGTATCCATTCAATAAGCGATGGCGGTGAACCGACTCCCCCAAAACCACCGCACATGATGGTCATGTTATCTTTTAAAATATCTAGTTCTGACAAGTCGCATTTTTTACTTCGCATATTGAGTTTCCTCCGATCATCAGCTTATCGAGCGTTTTTGGTAGAGTCCTTCTGCTTCAAGCTCCTTCTCCAGTTCAATCAACCCTACGTTCAGCTTGGATAAGAGTAGCTGAACTTCATGTTCTTTAATCACAAGTGGAGGCGCCACAATGACAGCGTCACCAGCCATCCCGTTTAGGCCACCTGCAGCTGTATATACAAGAAGACCAGCTTCATAACATTTCCGAATAAAACGATTTGTCACTTCATGCTGAAGCGAAAACGGCTCTTTTGTCACTTGATCTTGAACAAATTCAATGGCCGTTAGTAAACCGAGCCCTCTAACATCTCCGATAATGGGATATTGTGCTTGTAACTCTTTTAATCCTTTTATAAGAACGGCCCCACTTTTGGAAGCATTTTGAACAACATCGTTTTTATCAATATAGTCGAGAACAGCAAGACAAATAGCGGATGATAATGGGTTTGCACTAAACGTATGCCCGCTTAAGACCACCTTTGAACCTCGTTCAATTACTTGAATGATTCGATCCGATACTAGCGTTGCTGCCATCGGTGTGTATCCGGCACTCATTCCTTTACCAAGTGCTAAAATATCCGGGGCAACTCCCCAGTGTTCCATCGCATACATCTTCCCTGTTCGACCTATACCTGTCATAACTTCATCCGCGATAAAGAGTATGTCATAGCGTTCACAAACGGCTTTCATTTCTTGAAAATAACGATCAGGTGGTACCACAGCTCCTCCAGCTGCACCAATGACAGGCTCACAAACAAAGGCTGCGATTGTTTCGGCACCGAGCCGTTGAATGGTTTGTTCAAATTCAAACGCATATTGCTTCGAACAATTTGGGCAATGATCATGAAAAGAGCATCGGTAACAATAAGGAGGCGATAGCGCTGGATAGTGTTCAAGCATCGCATTAAAACGACTTCTACGAATCACATGACCTGACATCGATAGGGCTCCCATTGTAATTCCATGGTAGCTCATCCACCGTGATATGACTTTGTTCTTCGTTGGTCGACCAAGTTCCTGCCAGTACTGCACAGCTATTTTTAAAGCCGTTTCCATCGCTTCAGATCCACTGTTCACAAAAAACACCCAGTCAAGGTCACCCGGTGCAGACTGACAAAGACGTTCTGCGAGTTGCTCAGCTGAAGTGCTTGTAAACTGGGAACGATACACAAATGATACCTGATCAGCTTGCGCGACCATCGCTTCTTTAATTTCTGGAACGGCATGGCCAATGTTCGCAGTGACAGCCCCTGAGCATCCATCAATAAAAGCATGACCTTGTTCATCGTATAAATAAATTCCTTTTCCGTGAGAAATAACAGCATAATCCATCCCAAGCAAAGGTTTGATTAAGTGGGTTCTTTTCGTCATTTCGGATTGGTCACCTCACTTTTTTTGTCTATACTTCTAGCCTATGTGGGATAGCGAGAAAATTCTATTCCACACCATCTACAAAAAATTCAGACTTTGTTGTACGATTTGGATAAGAGGATTGGGGGACACACGATGGGACTATCCGTTAGAGAGGCGTTACAACTATCCGAAATGAGGGAAATCAAATTAATTGCTGGAAAACAAGGAATCGATCGCGATATTAAGTGGTTAACGATTGTGGAAGTTATGGAGGACGTCACACGTCTTCATGAAGGTGAATTCTTGATTACTACGGCATATGGTTGGCATGAAAAATCCGACTCTTACTCCATGCTTATACATGCACTTTCAAACCGGCAGCTTTCCGCGGTCGCAATCCATACGGGATTTTATTTGGATGTTGTGCCATTAGCGATGATAGAAGCCGCAAATCGAACGGGGCTACCGCTCCTTGAAATTCCAAGAACGATGAATTTTTCTACCGTTACTAGAAGTATACTCGAACAACTTGTTAATAAGCAGCTTAGTATGCTCACGCAAGCACAGCGCATTCAAGATGAATTAACAGCTCTCGTCATTAAAAATACCGGCTTTTCATCGTTAACAGATGCGCTTTCAAAATTACTTCATTGCAATGTATCTCTCTATGAATCAAATCAAGCTCTTTTAGCAGGGTCATATATAACTAACCGACAATATCCAATCGAACACGCTTATCCTATTGTGACAGAAGGGCAAACGATCGGAACAATCTTCATTCAAAAACAGACTCGTCTCACGTCACTTGATCAGCTTGCGCTTAAACAAGCAGCGAATATCTTTGCGATTGAATTTCTTAAGTTACGAATAATTGAAGATACACGCTCACAAATGGAAGCGGATTTTCTTGATATCCTCTTTTCGCATTCATATGAAGATGAGAAAACGATTCTCAAGAAAAGCAAAGAAATGGGCTATGATTTAACCGGCCTTAACTGCGTAGCTGTTCTTTCTTCCTCCAACTTATCTGAACTCGAACTGCAGTGTCAGCAAACGTTGATTTCAACAAGAACAAAAGGCTTAATCAAAAGGAAAATGGATCACGTAGTCGTTCTTTTATGCGGTGATTTTGAACCTTTTATAGACGAGCAAAAGTCGTCTTTATCTACGGTAGGTGTGAGCACAGCTGCAGGAATTCGGGAGCTTGAATCTGCTCTTAAAGAAGCGTTAGTTGCTCATCATTTTGCCCGGTATCGAAAAGAATCTCTCATTCAATTTAAATCCTTAGGAGCTTACCAGGTATTCATTCGATTAAAAGAAAATGGAGAGGATCTTACGGCTTATTATGAACCTCTGTTATCACCGATTGTCTCGTATGATCAGAAACACCAATCTCAACTAATGAGAACGCTTGAAGCTTTTTTGGAAAATAACCTCGTCATTAATCGCACAGCGGATAAACTATTCATACACAGGCATACGCTAAATTATCGAATTAAACAATTAGAAAAACTAATGGGAATTGATATTTACTCTTATGAACAGCGCATCCACGTTCAATTTGCTTTACTGGCTTATTTGACAGACAGTATTTTGTCATCAAACTAAAAAGACCAGATTCCACTACCCTGGAATCTGGTCTTTTGTGTACCATGAAAGAATTTGGTGATCCACCCTAAATTATCTGAATATTGGTTATCCACAGAATTTTGTGGGTAACCTATATCCCCCTGCCATACCCCCGAGCGAAATGAAAATACCGGGTGTGGGTATATAGTTTCTCCTGTTGATAAGTCTCAGAAAACCAATACTACCAGTACTTAGCCGAGTTATCAACACCTACATTCTTAATCCATTTTGGAACTTATCCGCAAAAGAACTTCATTTCGACGATAGTTTAAAAATTATGCTACAATGATGTTTATGAGAAGTTGAGACGGAAAGGAAGACAGCCCTATGGAACATTTATTAAACCCTCGAGTAAACAACATTGAAATTTCAGGTATCCGTACTTTTTTTAATATGGTGGCAGATTATGAAAACATGATTTCGTTAACAATCGGTCAGCCAGATTTTGAAACGCCCGGTCACATTAAGGAAGCCGCTCAAACGGCCATTGATCAAAATAAGACGACGTATACACACAATGCTGGCATACTTGAACTCCGTAAAGCGGCATCCCATTTTCTCAAAACGAAGTACAACCTAACATACAAGCCAGAAACTGAGGTCATTACTACATCAGGCGCTAGCCAGGCGATTGATGTAACGCTTCGTACTCTTCTTACTGAAGGCGATGAGGTTATATTACCTGGACCAGTATATCCCGGATACGAACCAATCATTACGCTATGTGGCGCTGTTCCTGTTCACGTTGATACGACGGAAAATGGCTTTAAGTTGTCACGATCACTAGTTGAATCAGCGCTAACAGAGCGAACAAAATGCATCATTCTTCCATCACCATCCAACCCAACAGGCGTCGCCATGTCTGCAGCTGAACTTGAAGATCTTGCGGCTCTATTGCAAGATAAAAACATTTTTGTTCTCTCTGACGAAATTTATTCAGAACTAACCTTTTCAGGCGATCACGCTTCCATCGCTCAATTTGCTAGTATGCGAGAAAAGACAATCGTTATCAATGGACTTTCCAAGTCACACGCAATGACAGGATGGCGAATTGGCTTTTTATTCGCACCAGAAGCGCTCGCAAAACACATTTTGAAAGTGCACCAATACAATGTTTCCTGCGCTTCTTCTGTCTCTCAGTATGCTGCTCTCGAAGCCTTGGATAACGGACTTGATGATCCTATCGAAATGAGAACGGAATACTCGAAAAGAATGAACTATGTATTTGACCGATTAATTGGAATGGGGCTATCACCAATCAAGCCTGACGGTGCATTCTATATTCTTCCTTCTATTAAACAATTTGGCTTAACCTCTTTTGATTTCGCCATGAAACTCGCAAAAGAAGGCAATGTTGCGGTTGTGCCAGGCAGCGCTTTTTCCACGTTCGGAGAAGGATATGTTCGAATTTCCTTCGCATATAATCTCGATGTGTTAAAAGAAGGAATGGATCGACTAGAACGTTTCCTTTCTACTCTTTAAGACCATATAAGTGCACAGAAAAAAGCCAGCCCTACATGTGTTTCGGGCTGGCTTTCATTTAGTTTGAATCAATTGGATTGTTTTGATAAGATACCCAATCACTATAGCTACCTGGGTAAAGCTTCGCATGAACCCCCGCTTCCTGTAGAGCAAGCAAATTCACACAAGCTGTTACCCCGGACCCACAGTAAACAATTGGCTCCTGACCGTGCTCGTTTATCCCTACTCTCTCTTCAGGGACTTTCCATTTTTGATCTTCGTTCAAGTTATCTTTCCAAAAAAAGTTGATTGCCCCAGGGATATGTCCCGCTTTTTGATCAATCGGCTCTTTTTCTCCATTAAAACGCTCTGGAGCACGAGAATCAATAATCGTTCGCCCTTCTTGTTGCGCCTGCTTCACATCGTTCATCGAAACAATCATTGATTTATCAAGGCTAATTGGATATTCAGATCGGCTAACTTCCGGAACCTTCGTCTCAAGCTTATGCCCCTCCCCTCTCCAGGCTTTCAGTCCTCCATCAAGTACAGCTCGCTCCTTATGACCAGCAAAACCAAGTAAAAACCATAATCTTGCAGCCATCGCCCCATATTCATGGTCATATACAATCACTTTTGAATCCTGCTGGATGCCTAACCTTTCAACGAGCTCCTGAAGCTGTTCTTGATCTGGTAAAGGGTGTCTCCCACCGTGCTCTCCCACTTCACCCGATAAATCCTTTTCAAGATCTGCATATAGAGCCCCAGGGATATGACCTTCTACATAAGCAGCATAGCCACTTTCAGGCTTGCCTAATTCAAACTGACAATCAACAACCACAAGATGTTCATCGTATAAATGATGTGCGAGCCATTCAACAGAAACAAGATTTTTCATCGCCTATTCCCCCAATAAGTTCGTTTGAATTCTTGCTACATTTGACTGTTTCGTTTGTAAGAAAGCTTTTGATAAATGACTATTTAACATGGATGTTCTCGTTTCAATATACTCCCTTATTTCGTTTTGGATCTCGTGCTTCATTTCATCAAGGTTTTCTTCATAAAAATTCGTCGCCGTTGACGTAATCACCTGTTGCTCCTTAGCTAAATAGTCACTAACAGGCTGTTGAAATTCCTTTTTCAGCACATCGTGTAAGTTATCTCTACCATTTTGTTCAAAAAATTGCTTTGAAGATTTAAAAGAACTACGCGCTAACTTTACAAGTGCTTCACTGCTGATCCAGGTTGAGAGTGAAGCTGAAAATGAAGGTGTCGCCATGTCCCTTGATTCGTTAGACACATAGCGGAAATTTGTTAAGTGGTTACGAATTGTCAACTGCATGTCTTTCTCATTCTTTTGAAGCTCTCGCTTAATAAACCGATCGATCCGGAGTGACGCCGCTCTCAACTCTTGAAGAAGATCTTGTTCAATATCTTCTAGAAGTGAACGCGAAGCAGCATTTAGTCCATCACGGCTTTGAATGATAGAAGGGTTAAATGCTTCCTTAAAGAAGTCATTAAAACGGTAGAAAAGGCGTTGCGGCACGTAGTGCACAAGTTCTGTTAACTCCTGTTCAATTTGTTGTAGGGAGTTTGAAGCAGCATATTGCTCCACTTCTTCAACTGCCTCATCACTTCGAAGGTACAAACCCTTCAGCTGCTCTTCTTTTTCATTGGCATTCATTTCAAAATGCTCGATCCAATGGACGAGTTCTTCTCTGATACGGGTTATTTCACTTAGGCTAGCTTCAACGGCCATTTTCGATAGATCTGTTCGGATAAATCGATAAAAACGTTCTTCAAAAGAAGCAAGTCCACCTTTGTTTCTGAGTTGTTTTGGTAACTTTGCAAGAAACGCTTCATCTTCCTCGTTTAGCGTTTCTGATGAAAGCATTCCCGCAAGGCTTGAAACCGGATAAAGGGATGGAAAGCGTATCCCATACTGCTGCAGCTGTTTTTTCACGTGATCGAGTACAGTGCGAAGTTCGCCGTCGTTTTCTGCAAGATCAGAAGCATTTAGAAGAAAGAACATCTTATCCATCTCAAACACATCTTTCACCCGCCCAAGCTGAATTAAGAATTCGCGATCTGCTTTTGAGAAGGCGTGATTGTAATAAGTCACATACAGGATTGCGTCAGCGGCTTTCATATATTGAAAAGCGACACCCGTATGTCGAGCGTTGATCGAATCCGCTCCAGGCGTGTCCACAAGCGTTATACCTTCTCTCGTTAGAGAACAATCATAATATAAAGAAATGGAGGCAATAAAAGCTGCTTTTGATTCGTTTACAACCATATCTTCGTATTCTGTTAACGTTACTTCTCGGTTCTTTCCAAGGTACGAAAGCTCCCCTTTTCCCTTAACGACCGCACGTAAAAATAACGCGTGAGGTTTTGTTTCGGCCGACTCCCGCTTGAACAGCTTACCTGCTGATATAATTTGCAAACTGTCTTGAAGCGAAAAAGCCTGTTCTCCAAAATAAGAAAGAGAATGATTTAAGTCTTCAAGAAGCTCCTCTTCCGTCTTGTAATGAATCATTGCCGTTTTATGTGCGTGCTCCGTTGTAACAGGACAAATGCGGTTAAGCGTTGCCGTCGTTGGATTCGGAGAAGAAGGTAAGATCTTCTCACCTATCAAAGCATTGGCGAAAGATGATTTGCCAGCACTAAATGCACCAAACAACGCAACTGTGTAAGATTGATCCGCAAGTTTACTCGCTTTTTTCAATAAATTTTGCTTCGTATGATCGAAGCCTGGAAGATCGGTTAGTTCAGTCGCAATATTTTGAAGCGCCTGTACAGTCGTTTCAGAAGTAGGAAGGTCATCATCATGCTTATTAACAACTTCTTCTACTAAAGAGCCCTCATTTTCGCTGTGAATTTTTTCATTTTCAGTTTTTTCGACGGACTCCACAATAATGACCTGCTGACGCTCCTCTTGTCGATCTTCACTGTTTGCTATGCGTCTAGCTTCTTCATCACGGCTTCCTTCAAGGATCGCCCATAGGCCGTTAGCTTTCTCACTCACCAATTCCATCTTTGCTAAGAAGACTTCGGAATCTTTTTCTCCAACTTGAGTTTCAAAAGCTTTTTGGACATCCATCGCGATTTGGTTATGCTCTACATTCACCTGATCAATGAGCAAATTCTTTCGTTTTTCTGCTTGCTGCTTGATTTGAGTCTTCATGCTATGTGCGACATTTTCGGTATAATGAAGCACCGCTTCACCCGTTGCACCGTTCCCCTTTTTTGCTTCTTCTTGAATAACCGTGAAATCGACGTGGAATGAATCATCTAAAACTGGAGGGTCGACTTTCGTTAAGGCTGCAGTCGATTTTAGCTCCTGAAGTAGCTCCTTAAAATGCCATTCAAGCTGTGACTTCACTTGTTCTTCTAAACCTGATACAAAAGCCTCGTATCGGTTCGAACGTTCCTGCTCTGTTTTTTTGTCACGAAAAATGAGCCCTACCTTAAATCCAGATTGCAAAGATTCTAGATAGGCACGCCCTGCCTCCCTTACTTCATAAGGCATTAGAATCGCGCTTTTTTGGATCGTTGAAGCTTCAGATTGAAACTCCTCTTCAATTAGCTTGATGCGCTCCTTTGAAAAAGTGAGTTTGGTTTCCATCTCCTCATAAGCTTGGATCACCTCATTATCCTCATCAACCGTGTCAATGTTTTCAATAAGCTCGATCGCCGCATCGTAAACTCGCTTAACTTTATCCTCGGACGTTTTCTTGGAAAGACCTTCAATGTAGGTTTTCAACTGATGAAATTGGTTTTGAGGATGGTTATGATCACGCAGGGAGATAAAGAAAAACGATTCGAGTGACATTCCCCACGTCTCAAAAGACTCCACAACTGATTTCTTGAAGGATTTGAATGAAATCTCAGCTTCGTTATGTTTGTCAATTTGGTTCACAATTAGTATGATTTTCTTATTTTGACGATATAATTCCCGAATAAACTGATAGTTTACTTCCGATTGAACATGGTTATAGTCCATCACATAGAAAACGACATCAGCTAAATACATGGATGACTCGGTCGAAAGCCTATGAGCCTCATCAGTTGAATCGATTCCAGGTGTATCAATGAAAATAACGTCTTTTTCGATCTTAGATGGCGCAGATAATTCCACGCGCTCTACTTCTTCTCCATTCAGGCAGTAACCTTTTACTTGATCGATATCATATGGCGCTTTAAAAATCATTTTTTTGCCATTGATAAAATGAACAGAAGCACCTGATTGTCCAGACCGGATACGAACCGTATTCGCACTTGCAGGAATAGGACTTGATGGCAGTAAATTGGTGTCAAATAACGCATTAATTAATGATGACTTTCCTGCAGAAAAATGCCCCGAGAAAAGAAAGTGCTGTTCACCATTCATCAATTTATCGCTTAATTGTTTCATTTTCGATGCTTCTGCAGGCGCTAACTCTGTTTGAATGAGAGCAAGACGTTCTAGCAGGACGTCTTCTTTTACTTTCGTCTGTGACTGGTAATCATGCTTCATAATATCCCGCTGCCTTTCCGTAAATAGTGTCTCTCTAAGAATAACGCTTTCAGTGACATTTTCCCAGTATTGTCTAAAAATATTCTCTCTTATCATCAATGAAACCAGAAATGAATTTGATTGGGTTTTTCACACTTATTGATCATGACAAATAAAAAAAGCCGGGATTTCTCCCGACTTTTAGCGTGTCTTATTTATTTCCTTTGTCGTTAAACTTACGACGCTTGCTTGCGCCTCCGCTGTTGCGGTCTCCGCGATATCCGCCACCGCTTCCACCTTTACGGCCTCCGCGATCATTGCTGCGGTTACGGTTGCGGTTGCCGCCGCTGCCGCCACGGCCATGAGCTTTTTTCGCACGAAGTGGTGCAATTTCAGTAATTTTAACTGGAGTCGTATCCGGCTCTTTTGTAAGCAACTTAAGTGCTGCAGAAAGAAGCGTTACTGAATCGTGATCATCAAGAAGTTGTTCAGCTGATGAACGGTATACTGAGTGATCCTGCTCTTCAATTGTGCTTTGAAGCTGTTGAATCGCCATTTGCTGCTGGCCTTCCATTGCTTCAGCAAAGCTAGGGATCGTACGTTTTTGCATAGACTTCTTCGTAATTTTCTCAATCACTTTAAGGTGATCGTACTCACGTGGAGTAATAAACGTCGAAGCAAGACCTGACTTACCTGCACGACCAGTACGACCGATTCTGTGAACGTAGCTTTCAGGATCTTGAGGAATGTCAAAGTTATAAACGTGCGTCACACCACTGATGTCAAGACCACGTGCAGCAACGTCTGTTGCTACCATGATGTCAATTGTGCTGTCTTTAAATTGTTTAATAACTTGATCACGCTTCCCTTGTGGAAGGTCACCGTGAATTCCTTCGGCCATATATCCGCGCTTCTTAAGTCCTTCAGATACTTCGTCTACGCGCTTTTTAGTTCTTGCGAATACAATCGCAAGCTCAGGAGACTGAGTATCAAGAAGGCGACAAAGAATATCGAATTTCTTAGAATCACGAACTTCATAGTAATGCTGTTCGATTGCTGGAACAGTCATTTCTTTTGATTTCGTTCTAACTGTTTCAGGGTTGCTCATGAATTTCTCTGCAAGAATTGCGATACGTTTTGGCATAGTTGCTGAGAATAGAAGCGTTTGACGCTTTTCAGGAACACCTTTAAGAATCTTTTCGATATCTTCAATGAAGCCCATGTTAAGCATTTCGTCTGCTTCGTCAAGAACAACAAATGAAACTTCTGAAAGACGAATCGTTTTACGTTCCATATGATCAATAAGACGGCCTGGCGTCGCTACAACGAGCTGAGGTCTCTTTTTAAGTGCTTTGATTTGGTGAACGATGCTTTGTCCACCATATATAGGAAGGGCACGCACGCCTTTTGCTTGACCAATACGGTTCAATTCTTCTGCAACCTGTACAGCAAGCTCACGTGTTGGCGCAAGAATGATTCCTTGTACATGAGTTAGAGAAGTGTCGATCTTTTCAATCATTGGGATACCAAAAGCAGCTGTTTTACCAGTACCAGTTTGAGCCTGACCGATAACATCGTTGCCTTCAAGCGCTAGAGGAATTGTTCCTGCTTGAATTGGTGTTGTTTCTTCGAATCCCATTTGATTAACTGCTTCTAGCAGTGTATTACTTAAACCTAGATCTTGAAATTTTTTCAACTTTTAAAAACTCCTTTTTACTTTTAAAATGCATTAAATGCTATAGACGGGAGAAAAATCTCCTGATAATGTTCAAAAAAAGCATTTTCCTAATGTTGGAAAACGCTCGGAACAAGCAACTCTTCATTCACATATAGCCAAAGTTAACAGTACCACTGTTTCGTGCAAAATTCAACTAAACAAAATAAAAAGATTTTTGTTTAAAGCAATTGATCACCTTAAACGGCTAGTGAATTTCGCATGAAGAGATAATGTTATCTCACCTTCTTTTCCAGTTCCAATCGGTTGACCGTTCACCTCTACTATCGGCCTCACTTCTTGCGTCGTACTTGAGATAAACACCTCATCACTATCAAGAAGGTCTTGCTTTGTAAACGCTTCTTCCTCTACTTGTATTCCCAGTTCATTGGCATCAGAAAGAATAACTCTTCTCGTAATTCCATCTAGAATAAAATGGTTGGCAGGGTGCGTATAAAGTACGTTGTTTTTTACGATAAATACATTCGTAGAACTTCCTTCTGTTACCCATTCCCCTCGATGAAAAATTGCTTCATCGACATTCTGTTCGTTTGCAAACTGTTTTCCAAGTACATTCCCGAGTAAATTCAAGCTTTTAATGTCACACCTTAACCAGCGGATATCTTCTGTGAAAACAGCTCGTCCTGGTGAGCGTGATGGCTCTTTCTCGTATTCTTTTGTATAGGCTACAAAGACAGGTTCTGTCTTTGCCGGAAACGGATGATTTCTCGGAGCAACACCTCTTGTCACCTGCATGTAAACATGCCCACTTTGCACAGGAACTTGCTGAATGAGCTTGTTTAAATTGGCTTTTAATTTTTCTTGAGTAAATGGTAAAACAATTTTAATCTCAGCTGCGCTTCTTTCTAATCGATCAAGGTGTGCATCCAATTCGAAAAAAACACCATTGTAAATTCGTACGACTTCATAAACGCCGTCACCAAATTGGTAACCTCGATCTTCAATATCTATTGTTGCCTGATCTCTTGTCATTAAATCGTTGTTTACTAAAATCATCATGCCCACTCCTCTAGCCATTTTTTTCCCTCTCCACAATAACATATTCGACGTCTTACCTTCACCTGTATTTTTCTGAATAGTTTTACTTATTACATTTTATGCCAAGTTTATCTTTTTTTAGTTTACAAAAAGTGTGGAATACACTAAAATTTGTATTCGAAGGGAATTTTCTAAAAATTAGGAGGGTTTTGAATGAAACGATTTTTACCCCTAGCGATGTTGCTTGTTTTCGTTTTTGTAGCTGCTTGTAGCAACAATGAAGCAAACGAAAGCAGTTCAAACGCTACGAATAATTCAGGAAGCACAGAAGAAACAAGTGATGCTAGTGAAACGAATGTAAAAAGTGATCTTCTCGACTTTCAAATGAATTTAATTCAAACAGTTAATAAGAATGATAGCCCTATCTACGCTTTTGAAGCTGCTAAAGTGGCGGAAGAAAAACCGTCTGATGAAGAGCTTGCTACAATGAAAGCTGATGCTGAAGCAGCTGCTAAAACCGTTGCTGAAGATGTTCGTGCTGTCGAAGTTCCAGCTGAGCTGGACACTTACAAAAGTGACATCGAAGCAGCATTAGAGGATCTTGCTAAATCTTATGAAACACGTGCCGCTAATCTTTCTGACGAGCCTGAAGCAACATATGAAGAAAGCGATGCACAATTCGCTTCTTTTGAAGAAAAAATGGCTACAGTTTACGAAGATGCAGGCCTTACAGCGCCAAGCTTTTCAGCTGATTTAGTCGACTAATAGGAAAACCGTTACTCAGCTGAGTAACGGTTTTTTCTAAAATCCATAGCTCGTCATTCCACCGTCTACAAACAGCGTTTGACCCGTTATGTAATTTGATGCCTCAGAGGACAAAAATACTGCTGCTCCAACTAATTCCTTTAGTTCACCCACTCTTTTCATAGGAGTACGATTTAGTATATCTGCTAAGTACTGCTCATCTTGCAGTAACTTTTCTGTAAGTGGTGTCCTAAAATACCATGGCCCAATTGCATTAACTGTAATACCTTTCTCAGCCCATTCTAGTGCAAGGTTTTTTGTCATCTGAATCATACCTGCTTTAGATGCTGCGTATACGACTCCTGTTCTTAATGCTACGTGTCCCGCAACAGAAGAGATGTTAATAATCTTTCCTCCTCCACCTTCTTTCATCACTTCTGCACACTTTTGTGACATAAAAAAAGCGCCCTGCAAGTTTGTTTGGAAAATTTGCGTCCACTCCACTTCCGAAACATCGCTCGCTTTTGAGCGAATATTCATTCCTGCGTTATTAATTAACACATTAATCTTTCCCGCTTCTTTTTCAATTTGTTGAACAGCTTCTGTGAGTTCGCTCTCTTTTGTTATGTCAGCTCGAATGGGATAAGCCTTTCGACCAACATCCCGAACAAGTCCAGCTGTTTCTTGAATATCCGCTTCTGTTCTTGCCAGGACCACAACATCAGCCCCTGCTTCTGCCGCTCCTACCGCAAGTGCTCTCCCAATTCCTTTTCCTGCACCTGTCACCACAACGACTTGATTGGTTAATTCAAATGATGGTAAATAAGACAACATTTCTCCTCCTCTTGATCTTTATACAGCTAACTTCGCCTTTAATAAAGAGTTTCTCGACCAAGTTAAAAATTCCTTCACACATATCGGTTTACATAATAATATTATTGATTCTTAATTTAGAAAAATATGTATTTAAAAGAGAATCGTGATACAATGAGGTCAAAAAAGGGGGATTGCAGGTGCGTAAGGATACACTCGGATATGCGTTGCGCGAACTTCGATTGTACCTTGGACTATCACAGTCCGATTTATCAGAAGGCATCTGTACACAAGCGTTAATAAGCCAGATTGAAAACAATGATGTATCACCTTCCGCAGAGCTTCTTTACCAATTGGCATCAAGACTTGGCGTTGATATTAATTATTTTTTTCATATGAAAGAGACACCTCGCCTTGATTATGTGAATGAAGTAATTCGACAGGTTAGAAAACACATTAAACGGCGCGAATATCGTGAAGTTGCTGAAATCCTTGAAGCAGAAGAAGCGAACCCGCTATTTCGAACAGTAAAGAATAAACAATTCTATCTCTGGCACAAAGCGATTTGCACCTATTATTTAGAACGAGACCCCCACTCTGCACTTCAGCTTTTAGATGAAGCCCTACGCCTTACGACGACTACTTCCAAGAATTACTCAGAGCGTGAAATCGAACTACTCATTAGCATGGCGATCTTGTATAGTGAGGAAAAAGATTGGGAACGCGCGCTACCGTTATTTCATAAAGCGCTCTATCATGTTCGCTTTTTCCCCATTATTAATGATGAAACGATTGAAATCCGTCTCTATTATAATTATTCCAAAGCTCTATCCACTTGCCGAAACTACGAGAAAGCTCTGTCCATTGCACGAGAGGGATTTTTACTTTGTCGCGAGAAACAGCGCCTCTATCTTTTTGGCGAACTTAGCTATCAGTGTGGCAAACTTCACTATCTACTCGGAAAGCAAGAGTTAGCCTATGAATATCTCGCGACAGCCTCCACCATTTTTGAACTTGATCAAAACCAGGTTTTTAAAGAACATGTCGATCATTATGCAAAGAAAATCGGAATGATTCAAAATGCGTAGCTTATTTATGCTTTGTCTTTTCAATCAAGATAACGATGAAATTAAAGAGAGACACGAAGAAAAGTCCTGCCGTAATAAACAATGTGAGTTCTTCCATAGCATGTCCTCCTTTCATAGAGATCATGGACTATTCATTCGGTTTAATATAAATTGGAAAGGTGCAGACACACGACAGACCCCTTTTCATTAATTAATGACAATAAGGTAGATCTTCATCTTGAACAACATATGATGATGCTTGAATCATGTCAGACGAATGATGAGGGGTGAACGCATATCCACTCATGAATACCAATGAGACGAGAAGTAAAGCTGCCCATTTCTTCATCATGTCAACCCTCCTTTCATTACATTTATATTACAACGGAGCCAATATTTATGCATTCGCTCTATGCGCTCTCTTACTTCATAGAAGAAGCCCCATTGGAATTCCAATGGGGCTTTTCGTTCTAATCAATAAACATGCTTATATTTTATGACAATTAAACGCATCAACTACCCTATTGACAGGCTCCTGATAACGCTCACGACTCCAAGAATTATAGCTAGGATGAGGAACGTCCTGCACTATCGTCCATTTATCACTCGATACATTTGCGAGTTCAAAATACTTTTGAGCAAATCGTCCACAGGGGACGAGCGTCAGTTCTCGATCGATCAGTTCCATCAAACGGTTTTTGAATTTTGTTAAAAGAAGTTCATTAACCTTAATTAACGCTTCATCTTTAAAAGGCGTTTTCTTTGCAGATGTTCGAATTGTACCCAGACAATCTAGTAACTCACGGTTACTTTCTAGATCTTCAGATGCATAAGGTTTACCTTGCATTGGTATATTACACACATTTAGCAAACCGACTACATCAAGAGAAGGTCTTTCCAACTCTTCTTCTCGGTGCTTTTTCAATAATAGTCCAAGAGGCTTTGCATAGTCCGGCCCAAAAAGCTTCTTTGACATCGTAGCACCTGAAGGACCAGCAACGGGTACGCCGTTTTTCACTTCTGCTACGTGTGGAGATTCTAATATAAAAATAAGCTTTGTTTTCGATGAGATCACTTCTGGCACTTCGTAATTTTTCGCAAGTGCTTGGTATTGCCGTTCAAATTTTTCTGATGCATCCATAAACCATTCCCTGCCTTTATCGATTTGCTACGTTATTTTCTTTTAAATAAGACACTATTCGATCTCCCATCAAATGATAACCGTCATTATTAGGATGGAAAGCGTCTTCGTATAATAAGTTCTCCTCACTTTCAAGAAACAAATCAGCAACAGGTACAAATGTTGCATCAGTTGTATCTGAAACAGTTGAGCGACTTCCTTGATTCCAATCATCCACAATTTCATTTATTTCAGGAATATCCCCAAATGCTTTCGAAAAGGGATTGAATAGACCTATAAAATAAATTGGCGCATCGGGATTAAGGTTACGTATAGTAGCTAAAATAGTCGTTAGGTTTTCTAGGTAGATTTTCTTTTGAAGGGTGAAAAACTGCTGATCCAAATCCATAAAGTGATTTTTCACAACACCAAAAAGATCATTTCCACCGATCGTTAAAAAGATATAATCAGCCTTTTGAACCCCATTACGCACAGTTTCTTGTTCAAGCCGTTTTAATAGATCCTCTGTTTCACTTCCTGTAATAGCATAATTCTTAAGCGTGACAGTTGCATCTTGATCCTTTTCAAAATACTTATCACTTACATAGCCAATGTATCCTTCTTTTGCCTGGTCTCCAACTCCTTTTGTTAAAGAGTCTCCAAGTCCTACAATTCGAATTTCTTTTGGCTCGTCAAGATCCGGTTCCTCTTGAAACGCTTCCTGTATATTATCACTCAGTGGGAGTGAATTCGTTTGTTCAGAGTGTGAATCCGTGTTGAAATAAAAATAGGTGAACGTCCCTGCCCCACTAAAAATTAAAAGAATCAGGGTGATCAACAACCATTTCATCCATCGCTTCATTTTCATTTTCCTTTTCTCTATCCATTGTTACTACTATTCTATCAAAAGGAGCATATCTCGTACACGTGCTATTCAAAAGGGATCTCTTCGACAATAGCGTCTTGCTTCAATCGATATTGAATTTGTCTTGCAATGAGTTCATATCCTTGATCGTTCGGATGAAATCCATCTTCAAAAAATAAATTCTCATCAACTGAGCTAAACAATTCATATATCGGTACAAATGTCGTAAGATTATCCTTCTCTACTGTGTCTTGACTTGCGCCATTCCACCTTTGTACAATTTGATCAATTTCTGTCACCGATTGAAAATTCTCTAATAATGGATTATATAGGCCAATAAACAAAATCGGTGCATCAGAATTGATGCTTCGAATACGTTTCATAATCGCATCAAGTCGTTCAACATAGCTTGTTTGTTCACGCTGGAAAACATCGATCTGTAAGTCTAGAAAATGTTCTTTCACAACTTTCATTAAATCATTTCCACCAATGCTCATGACGATCAAATCAGCTTCTGCAAGCGAAGCTTTCGCATTATTTTCTACCAACATTTTATATAATTTAGGAGTTTGTCTACCATGAACCGCGTAATTTTCAACTAATATCGATGTATCTGTATCACGCTCAAGATTCGCAGCAAGCCTTCCGATGTATCCTTGATCTGTCGAATCCCCACTACCTTTAGTGAGAGAATCACCGAGGCCTACAATTCGAATATCTGGATCTGTTACTGCTTTTTCAACTTTCTCAGGTTTTTGTTCTTCTTTGATAGCAGTCACTTCTGGTTCTATATCCGTTTTAGCTTGATCATTTTTATTTGCTATTGATGAAATGACAGTTTCATTTGGCGCTTCACTCATCACCATCATGGATGCTGCTTGCTTTATTTCATTCAAACGCTGACTGCGGTATTCCATTATTGGTTTAATGCTTAATAAAATACCTCCAGCAAGAATGAGGAATAAAAACAGCCATACTCTCTGTTTTTTCATTTAAAAACCTCCTCATTACAATTCTTTTTATACCCTTATTGTATGAAGAATTAACGCAAAATACGAAATGCTTCCATTCAAGGTATGGATTTATTGCCATTTTTTCGTTCCATAGCCTTTTTCTTTTTGCAAGTTCCCGCTACTTCTTTATAATAGTATGAGTAGACCCGTTCGGCAAAGGAGGAAATGACACTTGAAAATGACAATTACAAAACCGGCTATGAACTGGTTTAAAAGAGAAATGGATCTTGAAAAAGGGGATCATCTCCGCTTTTTTGTACGCTTAGGTGGATGCAGTACTGTACAAGATGGATTTTCACTTGGCATGACTGTGGAAGAGCCAACTGAGCCTGCTCTTATGCTTGAAGAAGAAGGCATTACCTTTTTTGTAGAACAAAAGGACATCTGGTTCTTTGAGAATCAAGATTTCACTGTTAAATTCAGTCGAAATAAAGAAGAAATTCAGTTTGTGCACGGAAATTGATGTGAAAAACGCGAAAGCCTCTCGCTTTCGCGTTTTTTTTAATAGATCTTTTTTAGCCGAAATCGCTGAATGTGAGAGCGTAAACCTTCTTGTTCAAGAATTCGAATTTGGTCGTCTCCAAGTAAGTCAAAATGCGGGAACATTTCCCGTTCGTGCATCCATTCTCGCTTTAAACCATACTGTTGGCCCCATTTTGCAAGCTTTTCTTTATCACTGCATCCCGCTTTAGTAACTGAATGAAATTGCGGAAAACGAGGATCATACCAAAAATGAGTTAATAAAGCGATTTCTCCCCTTTTCACCTTTGCTTTCCATTCTGAAAGCTCACCCTTTGACAAGCCAAATGCCATTATTCAGCTCCAGAAGAAGCAGGTTGCTTTTTGGCATTTTCATAAGCCTGATGCCATTCCGGAAACTTTCTTCTAATAGATACAGGACGGAACGTATCTCGCTTCACGCACGTATGCATAGATTCACCCGTCACGCAAATATCACCGTCTCCATTGATTACTTCATACCCATAATTGACGCGAAGACCATCATAAGAATCCACCCAGGTCTTCACTCTTACTTCATCGCCATATCGAACGGGATGTTTGTAGCTTGCTTTTATATCCATGACCGGAGATAGAATCCCCTCTTTTTCCATATCAGCGTACCGGAATCCTAAATCATTTATTAAAGCTGTTCTGCCAAGTTCAAACCAAATAAGATAGTTGGCATGATAAACAACCCCCATTTGATCGGTTTCTGCATATCGAACATCTATTGACGTAGTTGCTATGTACATCCTGTTTCCTCTCCTAACTTCAACGTGGTGTCACTTCTATTTTATCATAAACCAACCATGAAGCATGAATAAGAAGGACTGAATGACGCTTTGTCATTCAGTCCTTAAACTACTTATTGTTTTGATTCATCTTTAATTTCATTTCGCATTGACTCAATACTTTGTTTTCTGCGCTGATTTTTTTCTTTAATCGCCTTTTTTTGTATATCGCTATCCGTAAATTCTAAAGATGCTTCAGCATCATGAATGTTCTCAATCGTGTCTTGTACCATGCTCTTTAACTTTTCTGCGTTATCTCGACGATCATCTGGATTTGCTTTCAAAGTAAGCCCTCCCTGTTTATAAGTGAAATGACAAGGTGTTACGAGCTTATTATGGCTTACAAATTCATGAGATATACGCTTAGGACTGGAGGCTTTTAGGTAAGGTCCCTTCTAGCTTCCCTTCATAAAATAACATCTCTTTCCGTACTTCGGCTGAACACCCATTATTAAGAAGAATGTTTTCTGCTGCTGTAAATACCTGTTTCAACATACGAATGCCCATCCGATAATCTACTACCACGTTGTCCTGAATTTGATCTTCATACGAAGATAATTCAACGAGAAGTCGATACGTGCATTCCAATAATCGAATCGGTACATCGTTAGGGGAGTGATTTCCTCCTTCCTCAAGAAAAGATTGAAATTCACGGTCATCTTCATCACACATAAGGAAAAAAGATCCTGGGACATCATGTAGGTCGTGCTCGATATCAGAAATTGTAAGACTCATGACCGCAAGCCTCGCTGCAAAACCACCTATGATTGATGCAGTTCCACAACCATAAGGTGGCCCAGATGCTTCAAGCATACGGTAAATGTCACTACCTAACTCTTCTTTATGATCCACTTCTATCACCTCTCCTATAGTCCCATACCCTTTCTCCTTCTACTAAAATCTTCTAAATGGCTTCTTCAAAAATAATCGGGCTCATGTACGTTACGCTTTTTTTTGAAATCTCAATTAGATTCTGCCAGTATTCTTTCACATTTTCCGGATGATTTCCTTGATCAAAGCTAATTTGAAGCCAAGATAATTCCTCAAGAAGCCTTACAGAAGAGCCAATCCATATTTTTCTATCTTCTACTTGGAGCACAAATGGTTCTTCAAATCGAAAGGGAAGATAGATACCTGACTGGTTAGGATGAAGAATAAGGTGTTGAAAAATGGTCCCTTTAAATAAACGTGCATAGATGAGAAGGACACGATCATTTTTGGCTGCTGCTTTTTTCAATTGATGAAGAGTTTGCACTTCTCCTAACTCAAGACTTGCAATGGTACGATCCCAATTTAACTCTTCTCGATATGGAACGAGATAACCCATTTGCTGCATTTTTATTTCAAGTTCTTTCACAAGAAGATCTTCATTTCGCTCTGCTTCACTACCCTTAGTTGTAATTGGTTCAATTCTTGCTGTAATTGTCATATTGTTCCCCCCGAAAACGTTTGTCTCCTAAGCTTTCGCGACCTTTCGATCCTTTAGGACGACTTTACATGAAATGAAAAGAAGTTGTTAAAATTGAAATAAACCAGAAAGAGAGCTCCTTTCTGGTTGTCATCAGCCTATTTCCCTTTTGGAGGGGCGTAGTCCGGTTCAGCGTTTCCTTTTGTTTGCATCTGTTTTCCTTTGTTCCCCTCTGCTTCAGGATTCACAGAAGCGAGGTGATTAGGCTTAAATGATTTAGGGAACTTTTTTGGATTACTCATATTAATCTCCTCCTTTACGCTATAGGCTGTGCAACTAGAGGAGAAATATCTACCCGTTTACAAATTTTTTGCATGTTTTTGTTCGAATTTATCTTCAATCCGGTCAATCGCTTTCTTGTCACTCATTATTTCCAGTTTATTTTGCATAACCAATTCTTTAAATGAAACCTTCTTAGACTTTCTCATATTAGTCTCCTTTCCTCTTCAACAGGTTTTAAAACCATTATTCCCGATTTATTGAAACTTATTACAAAAATCCGATTTTTTTGTTTATTATAATGAATTTTTCGTATTTACAATGTCGTAATAAATAAAAAAAGGATGGCATTTGCCATCCTTCCTAAGTTAATTTGCGATTTTATCGCGAAGAACCATTTGAAGAATACCGCCGTGGCGATAGTAGTCAATTTCAACTTCACTATCGAAACGAGCAAGTACTTTAAATGTTTGCGTTTCGCCTTCTGGAGATGTTGCCGTTACGTTAATTTCATCACGTGGTTTCACATTTTCTGTGATCTCAACAGCAAACGTTTCCTTACCAGTAAGGTTATACGTATCTGCAGTTTCGCCATCTCTAAATTGAAGTGGAAGCACACCCATTAATACAAGGTTACTACGGTGAATTCTTTCGTAGCTTTCTGCAATAACTGTTTTAATTCCAAGAAGGTTTGTTCCTTTCGCAGCCCAGTCACGTGAGCTTCCCATGCCGTAGTCTTTACCAGCAAGAACAACTAAACCTGTTCCTTCTTCTTTGTATTTCATTGCCGCATCATAAATCGGCATAACTTCATCCGTGTTCCAGAATGTTGTCCAGCCGCCTTCAGTGCCTGGAGCTACTTCGTTACGAATACGAATGTTACCAAACGTACCGCGCATCATAACTTCGTGGTTACCACGACGTGATCCGTAAGAGTTAAAGTCAATTGGACGAACGCCGTTGTTTTGTAGATATTGACCTGCAGGCATATCTTTCGCAATCGCACCAGCTGGTGAAATGTGGTCCGTTGTAACAGAATCACCAAACTTCGCGATCGCTCTAAGGTCTTTAAGTTCGTGAATGTCTTCAGGATCTTTAGAAAGATTTTCGAAGAATGGAGGGTTCTGAATATAAGTAGACTCATCGTCCCAGTTATAGAGATCTCCTTCACTTGTGCTTAGTTCGTTCCAGCGTTTGTTTTCGTCAAACACGGTTTTGTACTGACGCTTAAACATTTCTGGTGTTACTGTTTCAGCAACGGCTTGCTTGATTTCTTCTGCTGATGGCCATAGATCTTTCAAGAATATATCGTTACCGTCTTTGTCTTTACCGAATGAATCTGAATGAAGATCAAAGTCTACTGTTCCAGCAAGAGCATAAGCAACGACAAGCGGTGGTGAAGCAAGATAGTTTGCTTTTACTAGTGGGTGGATACGTCCTTCAAAGTTACGGTTACCTGAAAGTACAGAAGTCACTGTAAGATCGCTCTTCGCAATCGCATCTTCAATCTCTTCTTTCAGTGGACCAGAGTTACCGATACACGTTGTACATCCGTAGCCAACGAGGTGGAAACCAAGGTCTCTTAGGTAAGGCATTAGTCCAGACTTATCAAGGTAGTCTGTTACAACTTTCGAGCCTGGTGCAAGGCTTGTTTTAACATACTCAGGAACTTGTAGTCCTTTTTCAACTGCTTTCTTCGCAAGAAGAGCCGCACCAAGCATAACGGAAGGGTTTGAAGTATTTGTACAGCTTGTAATCGCTGCGATTGCAACTGCACCTGTTTTCATCGTTACTTCTTTTCCATCGTTAAATTTAACAACAGCTTCCTTGTCGAATTCTTTCTTATCCATACCTAGACCCTGGTTACCTTGAGGGGCTACGACTGCTTTATTGAATTCTTTCTTCATATCGGAAAGAAGAATTAGATCTTGTGGACGCTTAGGACCAGCAAGACTTGGCTCTACAGTTCCAAGATCAAGTTCAACTACGCTTGAGAATTCAGGATCTTCTGATTCTGGTGTATAGAACAATCCGTTAGCGATTGAGTATTCACGCACAAGGTTAATGTGCTCTTCAGAGCGACCAGTTAGGCGCATGTATTCAAGTGCTTCTTCATCAACTGGGAAAAAGCTACATGTAGAACCTTGCTCTGGTGCCATATTGGAAATTGTTGCACGGTCAGCAAGCGGCATGCCAGATAGCCCTGGTCCGAAGAACTCAACAAATTTCCCAACAACTTTTTTCTCGCGAAGAAGCTGAGTCACTTTTAGCGCAAGATCCGTTGCTGTTGTTCCGCTTGGAAGTTCTCCAGTAAGCTTCACACCGATTACTTCAGGAACTGGGAAGTAAGAAGGCTGACCTAGCATACCAGCTTCAGCTTCAATACCACCAACACCCCATCCAAGAACACCAAGACCGTTGATCATGGTTGTATGGGAGTCAGTTCCGAATAATGTATCTGGATAGGCAACATTCTCGCCATCAACTGTATTTTCTTGAACAACGTTCGCAACGTACTCAAGGTTTACCTGGTGAACGATACCCGTTGCCGGTGGAACGGCACGATAGTTATCAAAAGCATCTTGAGCCCATTTAAGGAACTTATAACGCTCAAGATTACGTTCAAATTCTTTATTCATATTAAATTCAAGTGCATCGTCTGATGCGTATTTATCGACCTGTACAGAGTGGTCAATTACAAGATCCACTGGGATTTCAGGGTTGATTTTATCAGGGTCACCGCCGATATCAGCCATTGCTTTACGAAGTGACGCAAGGTCAACAACAGCAGGTACGCCTGTGAAATCTTGAAGAATAACGCGTGAAGGTTTAAATGGTACGTCAATATCTTTGTTTTGCTCGCTAGTTCCCCATTTAGCGAGATTTTCAATGTGCTCTTCTTTAATTACTTTACCGTCATACTGACGTAATACGGATTCGAGCAAAATTTTGATCGTATAAGGGAGCTTGCTTACCTTAGCGATGCCTGCTTCTTCTAGCGCCTGAAGACGATAGAAGGAATATGATTTACCATTGGCATCGAATGTTGCTTTGGAATTATAAAGTTCGTGATTTGCCATATGTAGTTCCCTCCTCCAAATTGCATAACAAAGCGGATGTCGAAAAAACGTTTTCAACTTCCCTTTATCCAGTTTAGTAAATTTCTAAACATAAGTAAATAACAAGATTGTTATTGCTATTGATAAGCCTAGCTTATCACCACATAATTTCCCCTGTTCAGGACATGTTAAAACGAGGGAGGTGATAACATTGGGAAAACGTAAAGCAAATGGTGTTCGCCCAGGTATGAATGATGCTGGCGCACAGGGAAACGGTGCTGGCTATGATAATGAGTATGCGCACGAGCATATGACAGCAGAACAGAAACAATATAATAAAAAGACAAAAAAACGCCAATAGAAGCAAAACCCGTCACAATTGGATGACGGGTTTTTTTAGTGTCACTCGTTGTTCATTTCTGCTTCAATGGACTGCAGATCCTCTTGGAACTGTAGCAACTGCGTGCGCTGATGTTCAGATGCGTTTACTAACGCGCTTTCGATCTGCTGTTTCGCCTCACCAACCTCTTGCTGAAGGTGTTTTAAATCTTTTCCATACCCACTGCTACTTACAACGATTTCTTTTTTAGCATCAACTGCCTGTTCATATCCCTGTTGAGCGGCCTGAAAGGATTGTTGCTTATCTTTATTAAATGGCATTCATTTAACCTCCTTTTCTATTGCTTTCACCATAGTGTAACCATGTAACGACGTCCTATTCGATCAGAATAAGAGTCATCAACCTGTCCATACTAAGGAGTAAGGAGGGATTATTATGACTGAAAGTAATACGTTTAAAGATATTCGTAAAAACGCTCCTAAAGGCCACACTGGTCAGCCTGAACCCATGAAAGGTTCTCATAAAGTTAAAAACAGAAACCATACGCGACAAAAAAATGGTGAAGGGTTCTAAAACTCAAAGACAAAGGCGGCCAAACGGCCGCCTTTTATTCGTTACATATGTTTATCAATTCGCTTAAAAGCACTTCTTCTTCTTCGGTCGTTACAGTTCTAAGGTCAATGAGAATTCTTTCATCCTTAATACGGGTAATAATTGGCCGATGACGCATTCGAAGCTTTTCTTCGAGCTCATTCACACTGAAACGGCCTGATCTAATGGCAACAACAGATGTTGGCAATTCAACCGCAGGCATGGTCCCACCACCAACTTGGGAAACCCCCACTTCCACATCAATTTGATAATGCGAACACTTCGTTTCAAGTCCTTCTTTGAACTGAAGTGCACGCTTTCGCACTTCTTCTGGCGATACCGTAATATCTCTGATCGCAGGGATATTGTTTGCTTCTTCATACAAATGCTCGAGTAAGGTTGCCTCAAGAGCAGCAAGGGTAAACTTATCTACGCGTAATACACGTGCCAGCTGATGTTTCTTCAACCGATCGACAAGTTTTTTCTTACCAGCGATAATACCTGCCTGCGGGCCACCAAGGAGCTTATCACCACTAAAGGATACTAAGTCTGCACCAGCAGCAATTGTTTCCTGAACAGTAGGCTCTTCTCCAATACCATCTTTACGATAATCATATAATGCGCCACTTCCTAAATCCTCATAAAAAATAATCTGTTGTTCATTTGCAATGGACGCTAATTGCTCGCGCTCTACTTCTGCCGTAAAACCAACAATGGCAAAATTACTACGATGCACTTTCATTATCATCGCCGTTTCATCATTCACAGCTTGTTCATAGTCAGCAGGATGCGTTTTATTCGTGGTGCCTACTTCCTTCAAGCGTGCCCCACTCTCTTCCATTATTGAAGAAACCCGAAATGATCCGCCAATTTCAACGAGTTCGCCTCGCGATACAACAACTTCCTTTTCTTTTGCAAGGGCACTCAAAATCATGAAAACAGCTGCAGCATTGTTATTAACAATCATAGCTGCTTCTGCCCCTGTGGCTTTGCAAACTGCTTCTTCAACAATGGTGTGTCGAGAGCCTCGCCGTCCTTCTGTGAGGTTATATTCGAGGGTGGAGTAACTTTTGGCTACTTCAATCATATGATCTATTGCTGCATTGCTCAATCTCGCTCTTCCAAGATTCGTATGTAGGACGACACCGGTTGCATTAATAACCGGCACTAAATTAAAAGCATTTCGCGTTAATTTTTCTTGCACGCTTGCTATAATTTCAACTTGAAAACCATGGCGATCTTGAGCAAGTCCGGTATACGTTTCATTTAGTAAAGCGCCACGCAGCTCGTCCACTTCCTGTTGGACCATTTGTTTGAGAAGCTTCTGAGGTAGGTCGCTCCCTATGTTCTCTTTCAGCATCGCTTCTTGAATTTGATGAATCGGGGGTAATTCTCTAAGTAAATTCAAACTCTCAACTCCTATATCGAAACGAAAGGCACCCTGAACGGGGTGCCTTACTCGAACGTTCTGCTTTCCATTTTCTTAATAAATGATTCTACTTCCGGGTATTGACCTGATTCTTTTTTTGAATGCATCTGCTGATCATTTACCGTCACTTCAAACACACCACCAGAACCCGGTATCATTTCTAGCGAACTAATTTCCTGTCTGAAATGGTTAAATAATGCTTCCGCGAAACTCGCGGCTTTTGGAGCGTAGTTTCACTGCATGCAGAATTCGATCGTTACATGATACTTCATTTAGGTTACCTCCTCTAATGAATTTCAAGTTGTACATACTATATCATTTCAAAAATACGAAGAAAAGATTTATACTCATGTTAGGAGGTGGTCATATGTCAAATCCAGAAAACATCCGTTTAACATCCCTATCGACAAAAGGTGGTTGAGGATGCAAAATCGGTCCTGAGGACCTGACGCAAGTTTTGCGTCAATTACCTAATAAGAAAAAAGATCCTAATTTACTTGTCGGTGTGGAAACCTCCGATGACGCAGGCGTGTACCGCCTAACTGATGAACTCGCCATGATTCAAACGGTAGACTTCTTTACACCTATCGTTGATGACCCATATATGTTTGGTCAAATTGCAGCGGCCAATTCATTAAGCGATGTCTATGCAATGGGTGGAGTTCCGAAAACCGTTCTTAATATTGTCGGTTTTCCGATCAAATCTTTAGACCCTTCCATCCTTGCAGAAATTTTGAAAGGCGCTGCTGATAAAGTTGATGAAGCAGGGGCTGTTACTGCCGGTGGACACTCTATTGATGATCAGGAGCCAAAGTTTGGTTTATCTGTGACAGGTCTCGTTCACCCAGATGAAATCCTTATGAACGTTGGCGCTAAGCCGGGAGACGCGATCGTGTTAACAAAACCTATTGGCGTTGGCATACAAACAACTGCCATTAAACCTGAAAAGTTAACCGCTGAACAGCTTCAGCGCGTATCAGAAACGATGGCTGAGTTAAATAAAACCGCAGCTGAAGAACTATCAGGTCTATCACCTAATGCTGTAACAGATGTCACCGGCTTCGGTTTACTCGGACATGCTTTTGAAATGGCAACCGGAAGCAACGTTAGCATTCAGATCGACTATAACAATGTGCCTATCTTACCTGGCACTGTTGAGCTAGCGGAGCAAGGCTATATCCCTGGTGGATCAAAAGCAAATCACCGCTGGATTGCTGAATCTGTCAGATACGAAAACCTAACAGAACTTGAGCAATTCATTTTATGTGATGCGGTAACTTCTGGTGGCCTATTAATTAGCTTGCCTGAGCATGAAGCGAATGAATATGTGTCACGAATGAATGCTAAAGGGAAATCAGCTTACATTGTCGGTCACGTTAATGACAAAGATGCATTTGCAATCACCGCAAGCAAATAAAAAAAGGAAGTTGGGTATTCCCCAACTTCCTTTTTATAGTTCATATAACATATCTTCTAACTCATCAGTAAGCGCTGCCGGTCTGTCATCAAATACAACGCGACCTTCTTTTAAAGCCACAATTCTAGACGCATATCTTTTCGCTAGTTTGACATCATGAACGTTAATAATCGTTAATAAGTTCCGCTCCTCATGCAAACGGTGAATGAGTTGAAAAATGCGATTTGCTGTACCTGGATCAAGACTTGCGACAGGCTCATCTCCAAGAAAAATATCAGGCGATTGAGCAAGTGCGCGGGCAATACCAACACGTTGCCTTTGCCCTCCACTCAATAAATCGACCCGCTTATTTAAATGAGGCAATAGTTCAACTTGTTCGATAACGTCTCTCGCAAGTTTTTTTTCACTTTCATTAAATAAGCCAGCAAGGTTGCGAATGGTTGATCGAGAACCGAATAAACCCGTGTAGACGTTTTGCAAAACCGTTAAACGAGGAATCAACTGATGATGCTGAAAAATCATCCCCATACTTCGCCTTTGTATTCTTAACCCTTCTCGATCAAGCGTTTGGAAAGAACGACCATTATAAACAATGTCGCCTTCCGTTAAAGATTGCAGGCCATTTAACGTCCGAATGAACGTTGACTTACCTGCGCCCGTTTTTCCTAATATACAAACAAATTCGCCTCTTTGAAAGGTGAGAGAAACATGATCTAACGCATAAGATTGAGCATTTTGATAGCGCACGGATGCATTCTCAACCGTTAACAACGCTTCGTTACATGACATATTGCCTCACCCTACTTCCGAGAAAATCAACGACAATGACAATGATCATAATCAGCATCACATCAACCGCAACGGTCGAGTATTGGAATGTTTTGAAATGAACAAACAGCTGCTGTCCAATTCCTCCCCCGCCAACTAAACCGAGTATTAACGAAGTTCGAATCGCCACTTCAAATCGATAAAAATAATGCGACAGGACGTTCGGCCAAATTTGAGGAAAGACTGAAAATAACGCGCCTGTTAGCGGTCTTGCCCCAACTGCCTTCATGGCCTCCTGAGGGCCTTTATCAGCCGCTTCAATTAATTCTGCAATTAATTTAGAGAGAACACTCGCATTATGAACAATGATCGCGATGGTTGCCGCAAATGGTCCAGGTCCAACAATCGTAAGAAACATTAACCCTAATACGATTTCTGGAATCGACCGAACGAAACTTAACCCAACACGCGCAGACCCATAAAATGGGCCTGCCGTATTTTTAGCAGCAAGTAAACTAATGGGTAACGCAAGGAGTAAACCTACAAAACTCCCAAGAAACGCCATTCCTAGTGTAACGAGACTTGCTTTTAACATGGTTGGAAGCACCGATATATTCAACGGAAACCAATTCGACAGGAAATCGATCATATTGTTAAATTGACTAAACTTCCTTACATCAAACTCCGTAACACCTATGCTCCATACCATTAATCCAACTACCATAAAAAACAGAATAAGGTGCCTCCATTTAAACCAAGCCATTCTACTTCGTTAACAACCCTTGCTTATCAGCAGCGCTTCTTATGCTCTCATAATCTTCATTACTTGCTTTCGTAAATCCTGATGCCCCAAATGCATTTAAAATCGTTTCATCTTCAATAGCTAGAAACGCATTCTGAAGCTGATCAATCGTCTCTTCATCCGTTCCTTTAGAAACAGCCCATGGATATTGGAAAAGCTTTTCAGATTCCCAGATCACTTTAAGTTTGTCTCCATCAATTTTCCCTGATTCGAGCAACTGATTATAAATCGCACTATCAATTGCGCCTGCGTCAACCTGTTTATTTTGAACAGATAAAGCTGTTGCATCGTGCGAGCCAGTATAGGCTACAGAAGCAAAATCATTTGTATCCTGATCTTCAAAGACATCGCGATCTTGGAGCTCTATTGAAGGAATTAATGAACCTGATGTTGAATTAGGATCGCCAAATGCAAAGCTTCTTTCCTCACTACTTTCAAGGTATTCTTCAAGCGTCTCCCACTCATTTTCTGTATTCGTAATGATGTAAGAATGGTAGAAAGGCTCACCGTCAATCAACTGAGTCACAATAGCTTTTGCACCACTTTTCTCGTGCGCAATGACATACGTAAGCGGACCAAAATAAGCCATATCAATTTGATCATAGTTCATCGCTTCCACAACCCCGTTATAGTCAGGAAACGTTGTAATTTCAACATCACGATCAAGTTTTTCTGAAAGCTCACCTTGAAGCTTCGTCATCGCTTCTTCAATTTCACCTTCCGTTTGAACTGGGATTACACCAATCGTAAAGGCCCCTTCTTCTTTTTCACTAGTATCTTTTGAAGTATTTTCGTTCTCATTCGAGCTACATGCCGCAAGAATACCGAGCATAAGCACCACTATAAAAAGAATTGCTTTTTTCATATTTCTCCACTCCTAAGCTTTAATCTATTTCTCTACTCTCCAAACTCTCTCCTGATCTTTTCTTACGGTATATCCTTCGTTATCAAGCTTCTCTAGGATCGGCACTAGATACTTTCGACTTACATTAAGAACATCTTTCGCCTCCTGTAACGTAAAGGATTGCCCGGTTTCCACTTTTAAAGATGCAATGGTTTGCTTCCAATTTTCAACATGCACATAAAGCTCGTCTGTTAATTTAAGCGCAATCTCTTCTTCCAACATATAGTTCTTAAATTCCGTCTTATATGGATCTGGAATTTGCTCCTCATCAATTAAACGATCGACTGGTGAGACGTTAACTCCTTGCTCCTCTAATTGCTTTAACACATTTGTCATACGTGTTTTCCATGCGGCAGGCAGCGATGGTTGAAAGGTGCGCATGGAAAGATATGGCCCTTTTTGCTGCAGTTCTTCCTGAAGCTGATTGCTCAAGACGGCATCTATTACTTTTTTAGGATAAGTTTTCTTTAACTCCTGCACCACTTCCGCTTTCTGTGAACCTTTTCGCATAGGATATCGTTCATGTGCCGCTTGCAAATTTTTATGAATCGCTTCTACAACTCGTGTAAAAACATTTTGTGAAGTCACACCACCGTCGATAAAGACAAGGTGATCGTCATCCTCAAGCTGGCGGAACGCTTCCTCATTTAATCCAATTTGCTGCATAACTTGTTCTTTTGATAACAGTTGCTCCGATTCAAGAATTTGCTCTAGCTGTTCAGCTGGTGTCCCTTTCATCATTTGTTCAAATTTCGCGATTGTTTCCGCGCCAAATTTATATTTCTCTCCTGCCACATTAAGAATACTGCCGCCACCAATTGTTTCAACCGGTGAAGGACGTCTCACGATAACGCGATCCCCTTTTTTAGCGGTAATAGGTTCATGGAGTCGAATCTGGCAGAAGAGTTCTTCTCGATTCCCTGCCTCAAGCGTATTGCGATCGAAAAAGACGATCGTTCCTCTTACCTCCGCAGTTCCAATGTGTACCGTTACTTCAGCTCGTTGTTTCAAGTCATGAGACATCGTAAGAGCTTTCGTAAATGAAAGATCAATGGTCGACGTAACAGGATAGTGATTTGAATTAACAATGACTTGTCCCCGAACCATCTGTTGTCGATCTGGTCCTGTCAGGTTTACCGCAACTCGTTCGCCCGCAAAAGCTTGCTCCACTTTTGTGCTGTGCGTTTGTATTTGTCTTACTCGCGCTTCTAAGCGATCAGGAAGTAGTGTAACAAGTTCTCCTTCTTTTAGCTCTCCATCAAAAATCGTTCCTCGTGCAATCGTGCCGTGGCCTTGTAAAGTAAACACTTGATCAATTGGTAATCTCAGTGCTCCAGCTTTATTTCTTGAAGGTGTGTTGATAAGAAAAGAGTGAAGGCTATCCTTAAGCTCAGCAACGCCTCTTCCACTTTTGCCATCAACGATATGAATCTTTGATCCCTCAAACCCGGTTCCTTTTATGTATTCAAGAATATCTTCCTGCACGAGTGAAAGCAGGTCTTCCTCCACCATATCCGCTTTTGTGATTGCAATAATTGACCGCTGTATACCTAGAAGCGATAGAATCTCAAGATGTTCTCGCGTTTGTGGCATCACTCCTTCATCAGCCGCGACAACTGGAACAACTAGATCAATCCCAGCAACCCCAGCAATCATTTGGCGGATAAATCGTTCATGACCCGGAACATCAATGATGGACACTTTCATATCATCAGATAGTTGAAACGGAGCGAATCCTGGTTCAATGGAAATGTTGCGTTCCTTCTCTTCTTTCAACCGATCTGTGTCAACGCCTGTTAATGCGCCTGTTAATGTCGTTTTTCCATGGTCAATGTGCCCCGCTAGACCAATCGTATAATAGTTCATGCTTACACCTGCCTATCACCTGTCATCTTCTATTAACAGTAATAAATGTAGGTACAGGATGCAAATTTAAACCATTGTGTTTAAGAAAAAAGTGACATTCCCCTTTATGCACTCCTGTATATTTATTCAATCCTGTATGAAGGAAAAGTTATTCACAGCTATCCACAGCCACAACTGTTATAGCTTCATTTATGACCTGTATCACTCCGTAAACTGTATCAGTACGGTACAGAAAACTGTTCTATTGGTTAATTTGTCGAAAACTCGAATTTCATAAAACAAAACGATTTTTGTCGATTTTCACAAAAGAACGAACTACTAATATTGCAATCAGACTTTATTCGACAACTTTCTGCTATTAGGAACTATGCAATTTCTTCAAAGTAAAACTTTACTTAAAAGTTTACTATTTATTTTTCTGAAATAATCAATTTGAGCACTTGGTTTGAATATTTCTATTCATTCAGTTATTATATTAAAAGTACATTATATTATGGGGCTGGTTGTACGTCTGGTGAGTGCCACGGTCTTCAAAACCGCCTGGGAGGCGCGTGCCGTCTTCGGTGGGTTCGATTCCCACACAGTCCCGCCAATTATTCAATCATTCGCAAGATGATCGCCGCTCCATAAATCTGTCTGCAAAAATAACTAACCCCCCTAAATTTATTCTAGCCATTTCTGGCTGAAACATATTATTTATGACAAGATTACTTACGATCTATCCTACTTATAACGTTTACAGCTTCTCCTCACTATTCTCTCTCTTACATTATTATTTTTAATCAGTTTACATATCGTAAAAATTGTATATTTGTCTTGATATACCGGATGTATTTTTACATGACAGGAATCTTATCAAGCATTTCTTCCACCATCAAAACTACATCGACTGCACAACATTTTTTATAACACAATAAGGCTATCGATTGATCCCGCTACTCTTCCAATAGAACCTGCTAATATTGTTGATGCTACCTGTGTTGCTGTCACTCCCCTCCCCTCTTCTTAGCAAAGACAATATTTTTATGTATGCTTGAAAGTCGCAATTGAAATGCAAAATATCTTAATTACACATTTAAGAGCGTTGATCTACTTGAATTTACCAATCCACCCTCATCCAGATTGGCTAGTGAATTTCCCATCTAGTTTCAGGATGATGAAACTCCAATTTCTTGACTCAAACTAACCCGCTACCTCTTGATTAAAAAGCGCTTTCGGCGTATAATGTGACCGTATTCAACCAATTATATTATGATGCCATGAGGTGAGTGCGTTGGCAGGATGGTTCCAGTGGTTTATCGTCGGATGGACAGTAATCTTAATTTCATTGATAGCAATCGGTGGATTCTTTATGTTCCGGAAGTTTTTAAAACGCCTTCCTAAAGAAGATGGCAAGTCTATTCTCGACTGGCAAGAACACTATATTGAACAGACGAAGCATATGTGGAGCAGCGATCAAAAGAAACTTTTAGATGAATTGGTCTCGCCCGTACCTGAATTGTTTCGAGATATTGCGAAGTATAAAATTGCAGGAACAATAGGTGAGCTTGCGCTAAGAGAAAAAGCAAAAAACATGTCTCAAGATCTAATCATTCGGGGGTATATTATCGCGACTCCGAAACGAGATCACAAGTGGCTCGTAAAAAAACTGAATGAAAAGCGAATCGATATGACCCCTTATCATCATTTGCTTCAATAAAAAAACTCGTTTAGCTTAAGCTAAACGAGTTTTTTATAGTAATGTTTGATGAAGTGTTGTTCTATGCGTTCTACTTCGCTCTGTTTTCTTAAACTGATAATACATCGAGATTCGCCACGGTACAATCATTCCAAATGCCAACACAAAGAAAAGCGAGCTCGTCTGAAGAACAGGTATAGACTCTCCAATGATTAGTTTGAAAATAATCCGAACTAATAGTAATCCAATCAGGATAAACGCAAATGCCTTTGAACGAGTTAAATAGATCTGATTATCTTTAATTTCAAACTTCGACGTACGAATTAACAATAGCGAAAACGCTGCGCCAACTGATAGCGCTTCAATTGCTTCGTACCACGGAACCCTTGCATCTGGAACGACAAACATAAAAAAGCCGGTCGCCATAAAAAACGGCGGAAGTATAATTTTCCTTATCGTTGCAGGTTTTTTTGAAGCTTTCAACCTGATCACTACCATCGCAAGAGCCATCATCGCTCCTACAACTGTACTTAAAATCAGCATATACTCATCCCTCACCTATACCGTACTACCCATCATTTCCATTGTATGTGGAAGAGACTAAAAATACAAGCTCACGAAAAAAAGAACGGCATTCCACCGTTCTTTCTTCCCTACCCATTTAATTTGGAAAGCTCCTCTTCTCCTTCATCAGCTGCAATACTTAAAATAATCGTCATTGTTACTCCAACAACAGTGAAATAAACGCCAAGATCAAATAGCATTGCGGTCGCAAGGTGAGAATGTCCGAGAATCGGTAACTCAAAATAAGCATCCGTTTGACTTAGGAAGGGTTGACCAAAAATGAACGAACCTACTCCCGTAAGAACAGCGATCAATAAACCGATCGGAATAAAGTTTTTAAAGTCAATCCGTATTACTCTCTTCATGGTTTTAAAACCATATGAGATATACAGAAGAACCAATGCTCCTGCAGTCATAAGACCTCCAATAAAGCCCCCGCCCGGTGCATTATGACCTGCGAAAAATAAGTAAATCGAAAATCCTAGAATAATAAAGACGATAATGGTTGTCGTCGTTTTAAGTATAAGGTCATTTGTTCCTTTCAAACCAACGCATCCTTTCTTAATTAGAATCCTTGAAAGCCACCAAACAGGTTATTTACAAGGAATGATGTAAACATCGTCATAAAGTTAAAGTAAAGCAAAACGCCCATGACAATCATTAAATACCCGCCAGTCTTCATAATGAATCGGCTATTTCTCTTAATCCATTGCATTTTGCCGATAAAAAAGGACAAAATGAAAAATGGCACGGAAAAGCCAAGCGTATACGCTACCATGTACATGAGTCCAGCTCCAGGATTAGAAACACCGAGAGCAATAACAGCTGCCAAAATCGGGCCTGTACAAGGCGTCCAGCCTGCCGCAAACCCCATTCCGATTAAAATAGAACCAATAAAACCAGATGGACGGTTACGGATTTTTAAACGACGGTCTTTCATTAAAAAGTTCGGAGTCCAAAAACCAACAACAACAAGTCCAAACACCACAATTAAAATGGCACCCACTTGACGCAGAAGCTCTTTGTACTGAATAAACAAATTTCCAACAAGGGACGTTGACATTCCTAACACTAGGAAAATAATCGAAAACCCAATTAGGAAGAAAATCGTATGGAATATAGCTCTCTTTTGCATCATACCACGTTCTTCTTTCAGATCATCTACGGAAACCCCTGTGATGTAAGAAATGAACGCCGGGTAAAGCGGTAGTACACACGGTGAGATAAATGATAAAAAGCCGGCACCGAACGCTAAAAACAAGTTCAAATCTGCCATTGAATTACTCCCTGTCTAATGCATGATCTTATCATGTGCATGTGGTTACCTTTTCAACCTTTATTGTAAACGATTTATCTTATTCAAACTATGAACATTCCATAACTATTTTTCTTCAGAGAAAAATTCTTCAAGCGTAACGCCAGCCTCGTGAACATCAGCAGCCGCTTCTTTTCCGACATAGCGAACATGCCATGGCTCATATTGATATCCGGTAATATCCTCTTTCCCTTTTAAGTAACGAACAACGAAGCCATATTCATGCGCATGCTCCGCTACCCACTTACCTTCTGGTGTGTTACCAAACTCTTCAGTAAGAGAGCTTCCAAGGGAAGGTGTGCTAATATCCATCGTTAAGCCCGTCTGATGTTCACTCTGTCCCGCCTGCGCACTTACCTGGTTCGCTACTTCTTCTCCACGTTGCTCAGCATTATAAGCAAAAATAGCTTCCTGGCGCTCATAGGAGCGATAACCTGAAACAGCTTTTAACTCATAGCCATCTTCTTTTGCAGCTTTAAACATTTTTTCAAGGGCTCTGGCAGCTTCTTCTACCATCAAGCGCTTCGGATCACCTTCAGGGGCATATGTAGAGACGTCTGGTTCCACAAGATTTTTCGGAACAAAGTCAGAAGGTAGATTACGTTCTTTATTAGCCACGACATAAATGCTGTCTGGATTCGTGACCGTTAGATTTTCACCATTTTTCTCGACTGTTTCAGCCATCGTTGGATAGGCTGCTGCACCCTCTTTACCGTCATCTTTTTGATCCTGCTCTTTATTGCTCTCTTCATTGTCTTTCTGGCTATCGTTTTCTTGATGATCTTTCGTTTGATTTTCGTCGGATTTCCCAGAATTATTTGTGGAATCGTTATTCGTTTGTCCATCGTTCTCCACTTGATTCTGCGGCTCGTTAGACGTTTGCTCTTCATCTCCAGCCTGACATCCGGCTAAAAGCGCAAACGAAAGTCCAGTTGCTACTACTAACTTTTTCATTGTCATGTAAACACTTCCTGATTTTTTTATAGTCTAATCTATCATACCATCACACCAATTAGACCCGTCAACCAAAATTACTCCATACAAAAAGCACTCTGCTAACAGAGTGCCATTACGCTATTTATCGTTGTTCGTCATTTGACTATTCATAGCCTTCATCATCTGATTAATCTTCTTCTGAGAAGGTTTCTGCCCCATTTGCATCATCATTACACGAAGCATGTTTTCATTAATAGGGGGATTCTTCTTTAAATAGTCCATCATATATTTGCGGGCAATAAAAAAGCCAAGTGCTACTCCAGCAATCAACGCTAGCACGCCCACAAGCGTGTACATCCACCACATTCTAGATTTCCTCCTTATTCTTTCTCTTCCAATAGTGTACTACAACCCGTAATGATTATACAATAACGTCTACTAAAATAGTAGGAGTTTGTTCAAACTAGTTTCTGCTGTTTAATCGGGTTAAGCCATCCATATCGACCTGATTGGAAGTCAATCGCGAAGAAAGAAGGAGTTAATTTTCGAATCACCTCAAAAAAGACTGTTTCAACTTCAGTACCACCAGTCGCATAGACATTAACTTTCTCTTTTCTCACAAACAAAGAAGCATCGCTTTTTGATTGATTTATACTTAACCGGTGCCCTTCGTTTTTGTATTCGTACGTCCGGAACGCCCCTAGTTCGCTGACAAGATAAGTGTTTAGCTCCTCTTCTGCAATGGGCTCAGTAATAAAGGAAACCTGCTTATCGAGAAGGTCTTTCTCATCCACCTGGATCGCTCGCTTTCTTTCAAGGAAAAGGTGATACAAAAGATGTTCTTTGCCAGCATATTGAGCGGCGATGTGTTGTTTAACAAAATACATTTCATAATGCCTCATACCACTTCCCCCTTATCAGAGAACAAATCATATAAAAAATAGTATACTGCACCTTCTCTAAAAGGATTGTCTATACTTGGAGCATCACATCACTAGTTTTGTCGAATTTAAAAAGGACCTGTACTATAACATATATGTTATAGTACAGGTCCTTGACTGCTATGCCATACTCGGCAGGTCACAAAGAACGCCACCGTTGCTTTCATCATAATCTAGTTTCATTCGATCAACAAACCACTGATCATCCGGTCGAACAAAGTAAGTAACTCCTCCAATTTCTTGCTTATAATCATCATATGAAGGCCGGTCAGACATGACTCCAAGGGAAAAACCACCGCTGTCCCCACTTCCTGCATAACGTACAAACAATCTTAGACAATCACCATGACCAAGTTCCATTTCATTTTTGTAAAACTCAGCTGCAGAATCAGTTACAACAAACATCTTATCCGCCCTCTCCGTTTTTGTATTAGTACATCTTGTTATAGTACAGTATAACGAATATTTGAAAAATTGCAACCATAAAAATAGCCTAATTTTGCATTTAGCAAAATTAGGCTATTTTTTACTGAAGAAAGCCGCGATTTTTCTTGCTTTCTTTTAATTTTTGAGGCGTTACGTCTGTGCCTTCTTCATCCACAACTTTGATGGAGTGAAGCTGGTTACTAAAAGAAGAACGAAGGCTTGCCAGGTATTCCTGACGAAGATCTTTTTGTTCTTTTTTCTCAGCATCTGTTAAAGATGACTCTTTTGATTTACGAGATAGCTCGTTAATTCGTTGAATTTTATCTTGAGAAAGCATGTAAAAAAGCTCCTTTACTGCAACTTGTACGTTCTATGCTAACGCATCTTTTTACCATAGACAAGTTTAGTGCTTCTCACTCTGTTCGTCAACATATTCCTTATAGCGTCTATGTACCGTGGCTTTTGATGCATGGTGACCAAAACCTTTAAGCGTTGCTGCAATCTCATGGAACGTTAAGCCGCGATTACGAAGATTAACAATTTCCTCGATCGGAACTTCAACACGGTCTCTTCCACCGTGATTTTGATGACTTAAATTTCGCTGCGGTCGATAGCCTTCTTTAACCGCCTTATCCATACCGCGTTTGATTTTCAAGTTGTGAAGCTTTCGCTGAAATTCTTCGACAATACTTACAATTTCAAGCACCATTGAATCAGCTTCCGATAATTGAAGTTCTCCATTTTGATTTACCGTATAAATGGTTCCGCCGTATTTGTGAACGGCATGAAGAAGAGCAATTTTAGCGTTCCCTCGTCCAAGTCTTGTTTCGTCTTGAATGAGCAATGCTTCGACTTGCCCTTCTTTTAACAAATCCAGTACTTCGAGTATGCCATCTCGATCAATGTCATACCCGCTGTGTTTTTCTTCAATCATTCGGTGAACGGTAAAACCTGACTGTGATGCAAATCGTTGCAATTCTTCTTTTTGCCTTGCAAGAGACGACTCCTGCGCTTCTTTTTTTGTGCTTACTCGGCAATAAATAACGGCGTTCATTCTTTAATCTGTACCCCCAAGTGCGGTAGCGTTCGCTTCAACAGGGATGATGAGAGTATCTCCTGCTGTAATTCGATTAGCATCTATGCGATTAGCGTCTTCAACCCAGCTAACAAATTTCTGATCAGACAATTCATGTGCGGAACGATATTCATCAGCAATTTTTAATACCGTATCACCGTGCTCCAGTTGAATCGTTGTATACCGATCATACTCCTCAGCTGCAGCTGTTCGCAAAGATACGAACACAATAATTAACACAGCTACAAAAGATATAATGACAAGAAAATCAATTCCAGACAAGCCCCCAGCTTGCTTTCTCATCCCAATCACCCCATATACGAATATTTGTTCTGTTTTTAGTATAATCAGAACCCCTGTTCGTGTCAACTAGTAACTTCGAACTTATGTTTGTATGCGAACAAAAATTCTGGTATACTAGTAACAAATAGATAGATTGGAACGAGGTGCCAGAAATATGAAACTATCAAAGCGTCAGCAGGACATTCTGGACTTTATTAAAGTCGAAGTAAAACAAAAAGGTTATCCACCGTCTGTTAGAGAAATCGGCGAAGCCGTTGGACTTGCTTCAAGCTCAACTGTCCATGGCCACCTGGCAAGACTCGAGAAAAAAGGTTATATCAGAAGAGACCCAACCAAACCAAGAGCCATTGAAGTGTTGGGCCTTGATGAAGCGATCGACATCCCACGTCAGCACACGGTTAATGTTCCTGTCATTGGTAAAGTAACAGCTGGTCAACCGATCACAGCGATTGAAAATGTTGAAGAGTACTTCCCTCTTCCAGAGCAGTTCGCTCAGGATGAAGAGCATACATTCATTCTTGTCATCGAAGGGGATAGTATGATTGAAGCTGGTATTTATAACGGTGATATGGTTATCGTGAAGCAGCAACCAACTGCAAATAACGGAGACATCGTTGTTGCGATGACGGACGATGGCGAAGCAACGGTAAAACGTTTCTTTAAAGAAAGCAACTACTTCCGACTTCAGCCAGAAAACTCATCGATGGAACCAATCATTCTTGATTCTGTTTCGATTCTTGGTAAAGTGGTTGGTGTTTTCCGCTCGATCCACTAGAAGCGCAAATTGCGCTTCTTTTTTTTATTATCGATTACTACTTGAAGGTCACTCTTTTATCGTAACGAGACAATCCACATCTTCATAAGTTGTGATGATAAGAAGATGATGAGGTGATTGTAATGGTACAAAAAGAAGTTCAAGAACTTTTAAACACGCTGATTCAAATTGAACACATTTCAACCACGCTATATTTAGCGATGTCTGCTTACTTGGATCGAAAGAATTATACTGGAATGGCCAGTTGGTTAAGAATTCAATCTGATGAAGAACGAACGCATCTTCTTACTCTGATTAATTACTTAGCTGGTAAAGATGGCGTTGTTGAATTAGGTGCTCTCCCAGAACAATCGACGGACTTTGGAACGCCGCTCGAAACCTTCCAGCAAGTTTTAGAACACGAACAGTATGTTACGAATTCTTACCGTCAGGCTTATAACTACATCAAAAAAATTGATCCGCAAACGGCCGTCATCGTTCAGGATTTCCTACGTGAACAGATTGACGAAGAAGCACAGGCACTTACGATTGTCGAAAGGCTGAAATTAGCAGGAGATAACACGTCCGCACTCTTACTGATCGATCAAGAACTTGGTCAGAGGCAGCCAGGATAAGATTTCTACCTAAAACCTACAACAGACCTCAACCTTCATGGGTTAGAAGGTGAGGTCTGTTTATTTTTGTTATGTTATTTGTAATTCTGAATAAATTGGTGGTTTTCGATAATAAGCTCATAATAATTGAGGGTAAGCTCACTATGCGAATAAGATCCTTTTTATCCTCACCGTTGATTTTAACATATTATTCCACACCCAATTCCAACTACAAGTATAAAAGTTACGTATCTATTAAGTTTAAATCCCTTCTGTATTCATTAGTACAACTCTCCAGCCATCAGGATCTTCAATCGTTATCCCTTTCTCTTGCCAATACACATTTTCTGGTTCTACTTCCATGTGCCCCATTTGGTGAAGCCTTTCTGCTACGCTTTTCAGCTCTTCTCCATTTGGAATATAGAAAATGATCAAGTTATCAGCAGTAGGAGCAGGGCAAGGGCTACCTTCTTCATGTGACGTGAACTCTATTTGATAGCATAGGTGAGGTAAACCATATACCACGCCCGTATATCCTGCATGTCCAGTGAATTCAGCCACTCGCTGCAAGCCTAATCCATGTTCGTAAAACTGAATAATCTTATCAAATTGATCGGTCGGCCTAGCTATTCGAACTTGCACTGCGTTAAAATCTTGAAACTTCATCGTCGTTCCCTCCAATTACTATATATAAGCACGATACTTCCGAAAATCTAATTGTGACATACTTATATTTTAAGCTTTCATCAGCGTCATAGCGCTAGTAAAATGAATGAATTTCTCTACGACTTTAGGATGAAAGAAGAAAATAATTCATTAAAAAAAGCCGAAGCACCTTAAAGTGAACTTCAGCTTCTAATTAAAATAGGCACCCGTTAAACAATCTTCAATATGAATACTTCCCCATCAAATAACTTTTTGAAAAGTACAACCCTCCAAAAAATAGCGCAAGAGCGATGTAGGCCGGTAGCAAGTGAATAAAAGTCGTGTAGCCAATCATGATGTGTACATAAATTCCTGCTCCAAACGCAGGCAAACCTCCTATAAGCAACATCCACCATAGCCAGGCATTCCCCGATTGGAAGCCCCAGAGAGCAGACATTAGCACTAACAATCCAACGCTGATCATCGCTCCTCCAAACCCAGCACGGTCGTGGGCGATGACAGAGGTCAACCGATCATTGAATGACTGAATCAGATCCGCTGGCATGCAGATGTATTGTAAATCCGTTGGCACAAAAACCCCCGTCACACCGATTCCAGCAATAATCACTCCACCAAGAACAAATGAAAAACCAAGCATAACAAAACAAAATTGCCCCATAATGCCTTTACGCCATGCCAGGTCATTCCGTCGGTTGCATGATTTCGGGGTCCTCTTTATGCCTTTGGTTTTCACGTATCCTCTCAAGTAAAATGGTAATAGCACAATCCAAAATAGTAAGTGTAACCAATCGAAGTAGCCATAGCCAATGAAAAGCAAGATACCTAGAAAACCGATAATTGCCGCAATATCAATCGCCTGCTTCGTCCACAACAAACCGTTTTTAACTCCGTAATAAGACAACGTCATATAAACAACGCCACCAGAAATCATCGTTCCAGCTAATGTCATTCGGTCATGTGCCATAAACCATAAGAGTCGTTCATTAAAGAGCAAAAGCTCCTCACGAGTTAGCTGCATGAAGCTTTCATCATAAGGTAAAACAATTGAAGTCAGACTTAACACTAAAGCAATCAAGCCACCAATCATGATGAATAATCCAAACAAGAAGTAGTCTTTCCACCCACTACGTTCTTCTTGAAATGCGCTCTCATCGTTGATCGCTTCATAAATTCTCTTAGGCAAGCCTGGCCCAACTTCGACATATTCACCCGATAGGAACAACAAATCAGCACCATGATTTAATAGCTGTACAGCATCCTCTGGCTCTTTCACTCCACCCACGGTCACAAGTTTTAATGAAGGATATTCATTTTGACAATAGCCAATCGCTTCCTTATGTATCGCAAGGTTTGCCAACGTATCCAAACCTTGCACTTCATCAATCACGACACCCGTTATGTATGGAAAAATAGAATGCAAGTCAGCCTTTTCAATTTGATTATTTGGCACGCGAACATATATGCTTTTCCATTCTCGAATAGACCTCAGCACATCCATATTCGTAAAATCGATTTCATTAAAGTCAATTTCATAAACACCATTATAAGGTTTTAAAGCTCTAGCGATCTCAATTAGCTCATCGTTTGTACCACTTAACTGGAACATAGCGGGCTGAACCAACTTGGAATGATCTAACCGTTGAAGCGTCTTTGCAAGACCTGCTCTTTCTTCCTGTTCAGAAAGAGCAATACTTCCATTCTGAAGCCTTGTTGGTTTCGTGTGTTCATCAGATGGCTCTTTCGTAATCGGTCCAATTTCAATACAGCCAAACCCTAAATGACTAAATCCCTTTAAACCAGAAAGTCTAGGATCAATTTTGCTAGATAGCCCCACACAGCCTGGAAAAGTAGTGTTCTCGATCTTAACCATAAGCTGATCGGAAACCTCTTCTCTTCCTAAAAAGTGAATGAGATGCTGTCCACCTGGAAGTGAAGCAATACGATTCATTGACTGATGAATAAACTCTCGTGAAAATTCGGGACTACATTTTGATAGAAAAGGTTTAAATATCACATGATAGGACCAGTCGGGCATATAATCCCCCTTTCCGGTTTACATAATTTAATTATAGTTTACTAAGTTGCGAAATAAGGTGTATTCTGAGGCGCTGTCTTTTTCATTAGTTTATCTTTATTTATAATAAATCAGTCATTAACACTATGAAAAGAATGACCGCTGTAACAATGTATGTATTGGCTATATTTTTATTTAGTTTTTCTTCTCTTATTTTTTCTATTCCAAATAACAGAAACATAACAAACAAAGATGATATAAAGACTTGACTAGAAATCGCGTTAGGAAAAATAAAAAAATGAGAGAAAGCCATTCCTATTGCTACGACTGCCAATAACCAATTACCTTTTCTTAAAAGAGTCTAAGAAATCACGCCTTTCTAATGCATCGTTCTTTAACTAGTTAGCGGCACTGGTTTTAATGTTTATTTTAAGGAACTAGGAATTTCACTTTCTAAGAAAAAATGTCTGAATCGAGTAGTCCACTTTGTAAGAGGGATCATTGTTTGATGCGTTAGATTAAAAAATTCCAACTATCTTGCACCTTCAACCGTAGCATTATCATTTATTCACGATTCATATTTGATATGAACCACAATTCCCTGTTCATGATTCCCAAACTTAGGACCAAACAAATTCATTCCACCGCTATTGACAGCATCTTCTTTTATCCCTAAACGAAAGGCAATGTAAGGGTAGTTAGACAACTGAAAATCTTCAATCGTACGATCAGATATTTTCTCTCCATCTACATAACAACCACTCTTATTCAGTTTCCAATGCTTTAACAACCCATACTGTGTTAGGTTGGTTCGCCACCATTCAGGTGTTAACTGACCTCTCTCCCCGCCAAAATCACCTGGTGAGGTCCACGTTCCAACTTCTTCATGATTCACCCATGCCGTTATATCAGATGGCCAATCTAGTTTGTGATTGGGTGCTTCTGAACAAATTTCAGCACTTATTTCTAACTCACTTGCTCTAAAGCCATAAGGAATACGGTTTGGAAAACGATACTCGACAAACCCATCTTTAAAATACAGGAGCTGTGCCTGCTTTCGGTCAGGTTCATAAAAGGAACGAGGATCATCCTGCATTCCAATAAAACCCTTCTCATCTACAATTCCACAATTCGGTACCACATGGCAGTCGAGATAATCTCCTATTGGCATTTCGTAGGTGACTTGTTGCTCTTCCTTTTTTTCATCAGAAGTATATAAATTAACGACAATGCGATCATAATTCATCGCACTCACTTTTTGAGTTCCTCTTCCCGGTACTAGCTCGGTGGTAATGAGATCAACTTCTTCTAATTTACTAACATGTGAAGCTGTTGTCGAAAAAGGCAATCCAAGCTTTTCTGCTAAATCGTTCACATTATATGGTTTGTCACTTAGCAACTTAAGAATTTGGACTCTTGTTTGATTCGCAAGAGCTTTATTAATTGGCACCATGTTATCAAAAGATAGCTGTAACTTTTTCAAATGACTTAGACCTCCATCTCTTTTATTCCTAGGACCAATTATAACAAACTATCGAAATAACAGTAGTAGCCCCCTATTAAGGAAGCTACTAATGTTATGGAACTTATTCTATTGCTCTCTCAATTTTCTTTCGTGCAGTTTTTCAACAATTACATTGTACTCGTCTTCTGTATAAGAGTAGAAATACATCACAATTAATCTTATAAGTGAACCTAGTGCAGGTAATAGAGCGATAACGAAAAACATCATATCAAGTGTAAAATCAGTTTGAGCCTCATTGGGACGATAGTTAATCCATGTTAAGATCAGCCCAGTCGCACCACCAGCAATCGCTACAGATAGTTTCCCTGTAAATGTTTGTCCAGAGAAGATGATTGCTTCATTTCGTTTCCCAGTTTTCAATTCGGTATATTCGATTGTTTCCGCTAGCATCGAGGAAATTAATGGCCCCGTTGCCGTGTAAAGTAGCATGGTGATCGCGATAAATACAAAGGAAACAAATACACTGGAGTAACCAACAGTAAACCAAATGACACGGATGACAATATCCAGGGCAACAATCGTCATGAGCATATGCTTTTTCTTGAATCGCTTTGCTAGCGTTGGGATAATGAAAAACCCGACACAGCTCGCTAAGCTAATAATACCGAAAATGGACATCAGTGAAGCGCTTCCAAGATTATACGTGAAAAAGAAGACGTTTAAGGCTTGAGTAATATTCATAAAAACGTTGCAAAAGAAAACGACTAATACGGCGAACATTGGTTTATTTGCTTTAATGGCACGTGCTGCATCAGAGAGCTTTACTTTTGTCTTAGGAGCTTTGACACGTTCCTTCGTATTTTTAAACCCATTCAGCATGATCGGTAGCGCAAAAACCATGAGCACCACCGTTGCGAGGAAATATCCCTGTCCAATATCGTCTCCACCCAGCCACTCAGCAAGGGGAACGAATAAAACTGGAGATAAAGCGATACCTGCGAAAACGCCCATATTCGCAAACGTAATTAATTTCGTTCGCTGCTGTGCATCCTGACTCATCACAGAGGAAAGCGACCAGTACGGCACATCAGATACTGTATAGATCATCCCCCAAAGAATATATGTTCCACCGGCATAAATTAATTTGGCTGTAGGACTTAGTCCATCTAATGGGAGAAAACAGACAATCGTGATGATCGCAACGAAAAACGGCATGTACTTTAAATAAGGTCGAAACTTTCCGTGTTTTGAATGGAGCGTGTCCATGACCGAAGCCATCATCGGATCATTTATCGCATCCCACGTTCTAGCAATCAGGAAAATAATACTTGCGGCAGCCGCGGATATTCCAAGAATATCCGTATAGAAAAAGAGAATGTAAGAACCGACTAACCCAAAACTTATACACTGCCCAAACCCATACCCGAAATAAGAAGCAAATTCTTTCGGGCGAATATCCTCTTTTGTTTCGATATTAGGTGAAGCATACTTTCTCGCTGTTTCCATCGTTTAATTCCCCCCTGTATTATTCAAAGATAAAGCCGTTGGACTGCCTGGATAATAAGATCTTCTTAATTAGTTTTGGATCAAATTTATATTCATGGTGATGATCGAGAAGGCCATTCACTTCCTGCTCTACATCTGTCAGTTGTGTGTAGCAAAAACCTTGAATGGCGTCATTCTCCATAATCACTTTTGTTAGTGCCTCTAAGCGTTCGAGTACCTCTTCCTCTGTTTGAGGTCGATTACCATAGCCCCACTCAACATCGCTTTGTTCATTACCGTAAGCAATACCCCCATATTCACTGATCATGATCGGTTCCCCACGGTACGCATACCCCTTCGCATAATTTTGCTTGCGGCTTGTTTTTGATGGACTACCATTTACAAAATCCATCTTGTAGCTATTTTTTAGTGATTCCGCATCAGAATTGTAATCATGTATCGTCAAGATATCGGTTAGCGTATGTTCCCATCCATCATTTCCTATGACGAGTCGACTCGGATCCTGAGCCTTTGTCTGATAATAGAGAGCGTTTACAAACGACTGTTGATCTTCTCGGTGGTAGATTTCATTCACTCCCCACGATTCATTCATAAGGGTATAAATAATAACGGATGGATGGTTGTAATGTTTTTGTACCATCTCTCTCGTTTCATCCATCATTCGGAACATGGACTTGCTAGTAAACTTAAAAATACTTGGCATCTCCGCCCACACAACTAACCCTAATTCATCACATAGAGCTAAGTACCGTCTATCCGCAATTGTTTGATGACGTCGAACACCGTTAAACCCCATCTCCTTCACTTTAAGAAGGTCAGACTCCATCTGCTCGTAATCCCCTGTCATCAACGAATCGTTATAATAGCCCTGATCGAGAATTAGTTTTTGATAAAAGGTATCTCTGTTAAGTAGAATTCTATCTTCCTGAATTTCAATACTCCTCATCCCAAAATAACTTTCGACCGTATCTACAATCTCTTGATCGACATATAGTTGAAACGTCACATCATACAGATTCGGTGTATCTGGCGTCCAATAAAAGACGCGAAAATCAGCTAGGTCCGATTCAACGTTGGCGGTGAGTTCTACACTCGTTTGATTTTCTTTCACCCATACGCCTACGGTATCGATCCACTCCCCTTTAAAAGAAATAGTTGCCTCGAAGTATGCTTTTTTCTTTTGACGGGGTAGACTCGCTTCAATCGAGAGTTTCCCTTCTTCCACTTGTGGCGTCATCTTAACATCCTCAATATACTGAAGTGGCACTTCCTCAAGCCAAACCGATTGCCAAATACCTGTCGTTCTTGAATACCAACATAAAAAGTTGTCATCTTTCCAAGACTGTTTCCCAACCGGCTGCTCCACACTATTGCGATCTTCCACCCGAACGACGATCGTGTTCTCACCGTTACAGATGGCATTCGTAATGGAAAAGCTAAATGGTGTATGGCCACCCTCATGCTCACCAATAAATTCTCCATTCACCCAAACTTTGGTGTAATAATCAACAGCTTCAAAATGCAGTAAAAGGTTTTTATCGGTCTCTTTCTCCCAATGAAATTCACGCTTGTACCAAACCACTTCATGGTTTTCATCTACCTCAATGCCAGATTTTTTGCTTTGGTAAGCGTAAGGGACTTGAATCGTTTGCATTAAATCTTTCTTTTGATTAAACAATTTTTCGGGTTCTCCACGATCTTCATCATCAAATTCAAACTGCCATTCTCCATTTAAGTCGTACCATTCCGTTCGCTTAAACTGAGGTCGAGGATGCTCTTCTTCCGTACTCGCACGCTTTTGTAAAACATATGTGGTCTTGATCGCCATGTTGACTTCCTCCTCTAATGCACTCCTGCACCCCTTAAGTAAGGGCTTTCATTAATTAATTTCTATTATTACATAATTATAAGTTTCATTACAACTAAAATAGTAATAAAAAGCAAACTATTTTTAAAATAGAGATATGATCACTGCGTCTTAAGGGGCTCACTTCAAAATTTGATACAAAACAGGATCATGATAATAGAATTTACGCGATTTGCTTAAATACACAAATAAGCGCTCACAGTAAAAAGTGAGCGCTTGCTTATGGAATATCTGTATACGTGTAAAAGTTAATTTTTCACTGCATAAATGAAATTACCTACAGGCTTTTATTTCATTTGTTAATACTACCGGGCCTAATTTTTCGGTATTGGAATTCGTGGCCCTTACTTGAACAAGGGCATTCTTTAATTTTGCAGTGATGAGATCGAACCTCCCAGCCCAAGTTGGATTCTCTTCAGGAGTGGGATAAAGCTTAAATCTCCAGCTTATTTCATCAGGTATGTAAGTGAATCCTTCATAACGATCATACGCACCAAAAGTCGATGGTTTTGGTAGGTGCACCGCCAATACGCTTACATTTGTACGAGGAAAACTTGGTGGATTCAGTTGCACTTTGTATACTAACGCACTCCCTTTTGCATTCGAAAGAGTATCCTCTACTGGGTTTAAGACCATGGTACAGGGAAGTGTGACCGCTTTTGATTGTGTTGGAAATAGAAGGAGACACGCCACAAAGCACAAGCTCCAAAGAAACGACTTCATTTTACACCTCACTCTTTTTTGATTAGTTTGTCTTCATGACAAAAAACTAACCAAGCGGGGCGCCTTGTGAATAGCCTCTCAAATAAGTGCACAAAACCTTTACTTTTTTTCGATTTAGCAACCGTTGTCCATAAAACTGTATCAGTGCCAGGAAAATTACAAAAACCCCCAGAAGCCCAGACAAAATCGCATAGAAACTCGGCTTCCATTTCATTCAACGTCACCTCCAGTTTGTATAGCCTACAGTCAATTAGCACTTTTTCAATAATTCTTAAGAAGAGGCATCTACTAATTAATTAGAAACGTTTTTTCACAACAAAAAAGCCATCCATAGTGCAAGAATGGCTTTTTTCTACTATAAGATTGGATTAAGCTTTATTTACGCGATAATGTAGCTGAGCAAACTGTCCGTACTGGCGCACATCGGTTAATTCAAGCTCATGTGTAATCTCGCTTTTTTGAAACAGCGGGATCCCTTTTCCGATTAGGGCTGGAGCAAGCGAAATAATAAATTCATCAATCAAATTTTTCTCAAGAAATTCATGAACGAGTACACCACCACCGATAAGCCAGATCGTTCCACCACCCTGCTCGTTTAATCGTTCAATGAGTGACGTCGGATCTTCCGATGTATAGGTCACATCTTCTGTGTTTTCTCTTGATTGAGTTGTATACACGTAGGACATTTTCCCTTGATATGGATTTACTCCGTTCTCCTGTTCCATCACCCAGTCATACGTACGACGACCCATAATCATGGTGTCCACATCTTTCATGAACTCCTCATAACCCGCGTCACCTTCTGGTTCAACTTTAAAAAGCCAGTCGAGTGAGTCATCTTCTGTTGCCACATAGCCGTCAACGCTTGTCGCAATGTAAACAGATACTTTTCGGTTTGTCATTGAATTATTCCTTTCAAACTTATTTCCATTACCCTATTATAGGCTGTTCCTTACCACTTATTAAATCATTTATCATCCGTTTGTGCTCGCTAAAAAGTTGATCAGGAAAGGCATCTAGAGAAAAGAAGGCTATCTCGAATGATTCTTCACTTCCGCGCAGTTCTCCTTCAAAATCGTGACAGCGAAAGAGGATTTGAACAGGTGAAACTTGATCGCCATTATCAAACGTTTTCTCTTTGTCGGGTCCCGAGTAGATACCAAAGAGTGACATCTCTTTTAGCACAAGCCCAGTCTCTTCCAACACTTCTCTTCTTGCCGTTTCCTGTACTGATTCGTTAAAGTCCATAAACCCACCAGGCAATCCCCATGACTCATTATCAGAACGAAGCTGCAGCAAAAGGCGATTCTCATTATCAAAAACCATTGTGCCCGCGACGACCATAATCACTTTCTCGTGACCTACCATGGACCGTAGGTGCTGTATGTAATCCATGAAAAACCTCCATTCCATACCTATGTACTTACAACTATATTCATATTTGAAGCGGCTGTAAATGAGCATAAAAGAATTGTGGTACTTCTATTCCATAGAAAAAAGCCAGTGCGCCGGGCACTGGCTTTGGATTTATTTGAATGATTTCACGCCTAAATAATGGTCTTTCCAAAAGTCGTAGCTAAGATCAGTGACTTCTACACCGCCGCTACCAGCATGGATGATTTTGTTGTCGCCGATATAGATTCCGCTATGTGAAGCTCCTTCTACATCATACGTGCCTTCAAAAAAGACAACATCCCCGATTGCCGGAGACTCTACTTCTGTTCCATCATATTTCCACATATCACGTTCCGTTCGTGATATGTCGACTCCAGCTTCGTTAAACACATATTGGATGAAGCCACTGCTGTCAAACCCGTCTGGTGTCGTGCCGCCCCATACATATGGCGTTCCGATTAAGCTTTTCGCCGTGGATACGACTTCAGATTGTGAGACGGACTCGGTAGGTTCTTCATCTGAAGTTGGTTCAGTAGCTCCGGAATCCACAGCAGATAGCGCACCCATAACTTCAGGTCCAGCTATACCGTCTACAGTAAGTCCCTTGTCTTCTTGAAAGTCTTCAACAGCATCTTCTGTGATCTGACCAAAAATACCATCGACGTGGTAGGTATAATAACCTAGTGATTCAAGTTCTGTTTGGAGCGCCGTAACAGCCTCGCCACGATCCCCACTACCCAGAACATTGATTGATGAACTAACAGAATCGCTTTGCTTCACGTCATTTGAATCGACCTTAGCAAAAGCCCCTTCACTAAAGACCGGAGAAAAGACCATCGCGGCCACCAAAGTTGATGAAGCAATTCGTGCGGTTAATATAGATTTGTTCATGTAAATTCCTCCTGTAACTGATTCTAGCTGAAGTTTGCAACTTGATAGACAGATGAAAATTTAGGATATGTAACGACTAGCAAACGAGATGTTGCCGTGTGATTTCCACACGCCTTCGAGCCGATTCACTTAGTCTAACAGAAAAGTTCTGTAATGAGGTTTCACTGTCATTAAGCCTGGATTATCGCTTTTTACAAAAAGGAATATCTTTGTAATATCTTATCACTCCCCCTCTATTCTTCTCTCTAATTAACATTTAGAAGCTCTATTAGTAGTGACAATACCTTCGTTTCATTTCTCCACCAATCTATTAAAATAGTGAGGTATGTCACATTTCTTTTTGATTCAATGATCTATAATAAAAATGTAAATACCCCATAGGGTAATTAAAAAGGAGACGATCATATGAGTAAGAAAATTGTCATTGTTGGTGGCGTAGCTGGTGGCTCAACAGCAGCTGCTCGTTTAAGAAGATTAGATGAAACGGCGGAGATTGTCATGTTTGATAAAGGGGAGTATATTTCTTATGCCAACTGTGGGCTCCCTTACTATATAGGTGGAACGATTGAAGACCGCAAGAAACTACTCGTACAAACACCAGAAAGCATGGCCGCAAGGTATAACTTTGATATTCGTACATTGAGCGAAGTTACACGAATTGATCGTGCAAAAAAATCCATCTTTGTGCACGATTTAAAATCCGGTCAAACTTACGAAGAAACGTATGATCAACTAATTCTTTCACCAGGAGCGCGTCCGATTGTGCCACCAATCCCTGGTCTTAATGAAGCAAAGGCACTCTTTACGCTTCGCAATATTCCTGATACCGATCGGATCAAAGCTTATGTTGATAAAGAGAAGCCATCCCAAGCTGTTGTTATAGGCGGTGGCTTCATCGGGGTTGAAATGGCTGAAAACTTGAGCGACCTCGGCATGAACGTCACACTGATTGAAATGGCAAATCAAATCATGCCACCACTCGATTATGAAATGGCCGCCATCGTTCACCAGCACCTTAGGAATAAAGGCATTCACTTGATTTTAAATGACGGTGTAAAGGCTTTTGAAGGCAATGGAACGAAAGTAGCCACCGTAAGCGGAAAAGAGATCGAGACAGATCTAATCATTTTGTCAATCGGCGTCCTCCCTGAAAATGAACTCGCTGTTCAAGCCGGGTTATCCGTAGGTACACGAGGCGGAATTCAAGTAAATCAATACCTCCAAACGAGTGATCCTTCCATTTATGCGATTGGCGATGTGATTGAAGTAACATTTTACATTAACAAACAACCAACCATGATTCCTTTAGCATGGCCCGCAAACAGACAGGGACGACTCGTTGCGGATAACATTTACGGCAAAAAAACGCCGTATAAAGGGACACTCGGGACATCCATTGCCAAAGTGTTTGACTACACCGTTGCTACGACAGGTAATAATGAAAAAACTTTAAAAAGCCTTGGCATTGATTATGAAGTTGTGCACGTTCATCCAGGTTCACACGCCGGGTATTATCCAAACGCCTCCCCCATTGCCTTGAAGCTCATTTTTGATAAAGAAACAGGAAAGATCTTCGGTGCGCAAGCAGTCGGTAAAGATGGCGTGGATAAGCGAATCGATGTCATCGCAACCGCGATTAAGGGCGGCTTAACCGTTCTCGACCTCCCTGACTTAGAGCTCGCCTACACTCCTCCTTACTCTTCAGCGAAAGATCCGGTGAACATGGCAGGATACGTAGCGAGTAACATCGTCGAAGGCATGATCGAAACGGTTCAATGGCATGAGATTGATGCGATCGTGGAAAATGGGGGGACACTTATTGATGTGCGAAATCCAGCCGAATATGAGAAAGGCTTTTATTAAGGGAGCTATTAATCTTCCAGTTGATGAATTACGGGGGAAGCTTCATGAGCTGCCGCAGGGTGAGACGATTTATGTGCACTGTCAGGTTGGGTTACAGGGGTATATTGCGACACGTATTCTTAGAGAGAATGGGTTTGAGGCGGTTAATCTTGATGGAGGGTATCGGACTTATGAAGAGGTTAAGGGGGAAGAATGATTCAGGAGTAGTAATTTAGATAATTTCTTGAGCTATAAAAGAAGATTACTATTGCTTGTACCTACTGTGTTGTGACTGTTCTACTGCTTCAGTATACTAAATCCTCCATCTTATAGATATTATTAATTAAAAACGACATCCCCTATTCTATTTTGCTAAGGTATGTCGCTTTTATTTCATATAACTCCAGTTTAGCCCTTAATTTCTACTCTGAATCGCTAGAACAGTCCCAGCATTCGTCATATTCTTCTACAAAAAAATTGTCCAATCAAAACCGATTACATTACCAATTGATTTCGCTACTTTAACACTCTGTGTTCTATTTCCAGTTTCGATCATTGTATAGTATGACCTTTCAACACCCCTCTTTGGAATCGTAACTCTTTTAACCATCCCCTCATGAAATCCACCTCCAATGTATTGTATCGTTTCGTTACATTTATACTTTAGTGTCGTTATGTTACATATTCAATCCCAAAAGCAAATAAATGTTTCTTTTTGTTACATGCATTTAATGGTAACTGTTCGTTACTGTAAAATAGAATAAAGAATGAGGTGAGAAAGCTGTTAGCAAAACGATTGATCAAATTAAGAAATGAGAAAAAGAAAACTCAACAACAAATAGCTGACATTTTAGGTATTACTCGACCAGCGTATACAGCGTATGAAAGAGGTTCTCGCCAACCAGATTATGATACTCTTCAAAAGATCGCAGAAATTCACACTGTAACGACCGACTACCTTTTAGGTAGGACAGATAATCCACAATCATCAGATACAAAAAATAATGATGATTACGACTCCCTCGAAGAGTTAAGCAAACTCATTAAGGAATTTGGCATCGATGATAGTGGCTTTTTTGATATCGATCAATGGAAGAATCTTTCTCCAGAGGATATTGAAGAGGTTAGAAGACATTTTGAGTGGATTTCACACAAGGCGAAAGAACGGAAGAATGCGCAAAAATAATACACCTGGGACTAATTAGCCTAGGCTTTTTCATATTCTATTATAAGGTGGTAATCAAATGGCAGACTTGCTCAGAACTTATAGTTCTCCAATTTTAAGGAATTTCGAAGTACAGGATTTAAGAGAATTGTTATCAAACGAAATTGAAGATTTCTCAAAAAAATTGAAAGCTATTCCTACAGCCGGAACCAGTTGGGAAAAGTTTGCTGAAGTTCTAAATGACAACATAAAAGAAAATCCCGATGTAGATAAGAAGATTGATGAAATGTTATTTGAAAAATTGTTTTTTAATTTACAAGATCACGTACATTTATTTCATCTTGAAAGCGAAATAGATGCAAATGAGTTTATGAGTAGATTCGAGGATGAACCACAAGTGGACAGAATGTTAAGTGCAACTGTAAAACCTGATGAAAAATTCATTTCTTTGCGACAAGAAGAAAACAAGGTTTTAATTCTGTATAGAATAGAAACAATTAAATTAGGAGATTCCGAACAAAAATCGATTTTTTATGTTCCATGCCTTCTTGATTTTGATAATTCTCTTCTCCAGATTAGATTGAGGAAGCATTATGTTTCAAAATCAATCCCAAACCACAACACTGTTTTACAAACCGTAAAAGCTTTCATAAATAATATAGACGGAGATTTATCTCTAAATGACTACACAGAAACTACGATTCACAGTTTGGTATATTCAATCTTTAAAGAAGAATCAGAAAAAGCTGAAATCGTAATTAAAGAACATATGGATGAGAATTTGACGGAAGAGGCCGTTGATAACAAAATATTATCTTTTTTGGAAAATGACCTCAAAATGGCCGATCCTGAATTATACTCCGATCGAGTAAAGTCAGCTTTTTACCAAGACCTTTCATTACATTTGGACTCTAAAATGTTTTATAATGGTTTTATATTCGCATTCACTTTTTTGGATAAAAATTTCATTCAGTCAAAAACTAGAAATCCAAAACGTGATCCAATATACAATTCCAAAGTTTACTGGAACCTTAAGGACTTAATTCATGAATATAAAGAAGTAAGTGAACTGTCTTGCTTTTGGAAATTTGACGAAAACGATTTTAGTAAACTGCCTGAAAAAGAGACCTTTGATTTTGTCGAAGTCTCCTTAAGAGAAAGAGTTGGCTCAATAGAGATACACTATTACAATAGTCCTTCTACAAAAAGGAGGTTAAAGGAAGACTATGTTCACTACAGAATTAGCAAATATTTATTCGAAGAAACCCTATCTGAATGAAATTATTCCTTATGATGAGATTGCTCCACAAATAGGTCAATTTCTACTCCAGGAAGTTAGGTTAGGAGCAAATAATTTAAACCCTTACAGGTTTTCATTTAACTTTGGTTATTCTCCAAAAGATGTTATTAATTTGTTTATTGCTTTTTCAGCTAACGATGGCCCACTTGTAAGACTTTACAGATATGAGTGTAGCGATTGTGGGGAACTAAACATTCTAACAGATAATGAATTAAAACACTTCAAGTGTTATGAATGTGGTTCCCCTGGTGATTTAGAGAAGAAAATGTTTTTAGAAAATGTAAAAGTACTGTTCGAAATAAAAGAACCCTATTTGAAAGAAGTGAAACGCCGTTTAAAAGATCAAGCCTCCTCTAAAGTTAAGCAAAATGCACATCCGGAGTATTTAGGGGAGGCTGATTTTAATTTAGGAGAAGTGATCGAATCTGTGAATTCATTTAATAAACCATTAGATGATGATTTCATTGATTTAACTAATGAAATAGCCAGTCGCCTCTCTCAAGGATTGTATTAAGAATGAAAAAATACCTTTCTAAGAGTTCAATGTTTTTTTTAACGTTACTTTTTTTTGCCTCATTAACATCCAGTTTCATAATTATTCTCATTTTAATCAACAAAAATATAATAATTGATTCTTCAAATTTCGATTTAGTGCAATTGTTAATTAGATCCTCATTTACTCTAATTGGTGCCTCTATTTCAGCTGGGATTGCTTTAATTTTATTTTCAATGCAAAAACATCGAGAAGAAGATGCTAAAGAAAGAGTGCAGCTGCTTCATGTTCAAAAAATAAAAGAGGAATACACTAAGAATATTGAGGTTGCCAACAAGTTATTTGATGCAATGAACCCTTTTGAAAGCAAAGCTTTTGCTGAGCGACTTATTGGGGAAGATGTTAAAATCAAAGAACTAATACTTATTTACTATACTCAGCTAGATTTTTCTTTATATGAATCTTTGGTAAAAGACCTAGAATACAATCCAGAACTAACAGAATTGGTTACTGTAATTAGTCGCTTAATACTAATTGACAAGTATCTAAACGTATTACTGAATAACATTTCAGATCCTAAACCAATGGAAACCTTATTAGATTTAATAAAAAGAGAATTATCTTTTATAAGAGAGCTATCTTAATCATCAAGAAAATGCCCAACAATTGGTCATTTTCTTTTTGTTATAAATACGAACAAACGTTTGCGTAATATTAATTGAGGTGACAGCATATGGAACATACTTACATCACAAGCCCGCTTGAAGATTGGGTAATGAAGTTATATAAACAAATGGGAATCATAAAACCCAAGGATTTAAAGATAGAAAAATCGCACGTTTTTTTGAAATGTTTGTTAATTACGAAGAAGGTAATGCTTATTAAGTAAATGGTCGTTTTATATCTATTACGATCGATACTCGTCTTACCAAACAAAATCAACTCCAAGTGTTTTTTTATGAAATTTGCCACATCCTTAGCCATGCAGGAAATCAGACATTAATGCCCGAAGCTTTAGAGAGCTTCAGGAGCGTGATGCGCGACACTTCACACGTTATGCTTCTTTCCCCTATAACATGCTTAAATACACAGATATGGATAAGCCCCTAGATGTCAGACACATTTAAGATTACGTCAGAGTTGTGTGTGGAACATTTGGTGCAAGTTCAAAACAAAATACCTGATTCGAGGAGGATGTATTATGTCCACATTTCGTAAGCGTGGTACCAATTGGGAATATCGAATTTCTTACAAAGACACCTTTACATAAACGAATAAATTAAAATCAAAAGGAGGATTTAAGTTCAAGAAAGAAGCACAACATGCTGCATCGGAAGAAGAAGCGAAAATTTAATCAGGTTTTGATTTTGATCATGCTCCTCTTCTCCTGGAACAATATCTGAATGATTGATTGTTGAATTATTATCAAGGGCATATACGTAAAAATCATATGAATTGCATGAACGTAATGTAAACAAGCACATTCTCCCCTACTTAAAAAAAGATAAGTCTCTCAGATGTAAAGCCAATCATGTATCAAAAATTCCTGAATCATCTGTCTGGGCAGGGATATAGCAAGCGTACTGAGGAGTTAGTCCACACAACCATGACAAATGCCATGAAAAAGGCTGTAACTTTCGGTAAGCTCGAAAGAAGCCCTTTTGAAGGACTTACATCATGGGAGAAGAAAAAAGCGCAGAATTGAAGTATATGAACTCTGGTGACATAATTTCTTTTTTTGTAATAAGCTTACAAGTACAGTTACATTTACTGAATGTTTTTCAAGGTACTTATTGAGACGGGTATGCGAAAAGGAGAAGCTGCTGCTCTCCAATGGACGGATATTGTCTTAAATGAAGGTACAATCAGCATCAGCAAAACACTGGATTTCAAATCAAAGTTAAATGAAGAATTGTTTGGGGATACATAGACCTATAAATCTAACAGAACAATCACAATTAGCCAGGGCTTAATGGACGATCTCCACTTCCATAAGAAGCAACAGAACCTGAATAAGCTTGCTATCAACGAAATTTATCATCTTGAGTTAAATCTGGTCCTTTGTCGTATCTATGGTAATTTCATGCCTAGATCCAGTTTGTTTAATGCGTTTATCCAATATTGAAGCATACAGCACTTCCAGCACTTCCAGCACTTCCATCTATGCCAATCCACTCTCTCCTTCATACTCAGGCTGACTTGCTTCTAGAATGAGGGGAAGACATGAAGTGTGTACAGAATCGATTAGGACACGGTACATTCAAATTACATCGGATGTCTATGCTCATGTCAGTAAAAAAATTGAAAAAGATACACTCTATAAATACGAACAGTACATAAAGAATGTAATGGAATGATTTTGGTCAGTTTTTTTGGTCAGAATTATTTTTTCGGAATTTTTTTGGCCAAAATTTGGTCATAGCATCCTTTCGATACACAAATGACATTTTGACCAAATAAGAAAAACCCCTTAATACTAGTCGTATCAAGGGGTTTGGCTCTTAGTAAGTCGTCATATACTGCTCACGTTCCCAAGGGTGTACTTGGGTACGGAACATATCCCATTCGATCTCTTTAGCTTCGATGAAGTGCTCGGCTGCGTGCTCGCCTAGTGCTTTCATCATGACTTCGTCTTTCTTAAGAAGTTCAAGCGCATCGTGAAGTGTTGCTGGAAGGTCTGTGATGCCTTCTTCTACACGTTCTTGCTTATCCATCACGTAGATGTTGCGCTCTGTTGGTTCTGGTGGCGTCATTTTGTTCTTGATGCCATCAAGTCCAGCTGCAAGTAGTGCTGCCATTGCAAGGTACGGGTTCGCAGATGGATCTACGCTACGTACTTCGATACGTGTGCTGATTCCGCGAGAAGCAGGAACACGGATAAGCGGACTACGGTTACGAAGAGACCATGCTACGTAGCAAGGCGCTTCGTATCCAGGTACTAGACGCTTGTATGAGTTAATTGTTGGGTTTGTGATCGCTGTGAATGCTTCAGCATGCTTCATTGTTCCAGCAATGAATTGACGTGCTGTTTCACTTAGACCAATCTCATCTTTCGGCTCGTAGAATGCATTTTCACCGTCTTTGAAGAGGGACATGTTCGCATGCATCCCAGATCCGTTAACACCGAATAGTGGCTTCGGCATGAACGTTGCGTGCAGGCCGTGCTGACGAGCAATTGTTTTAACTGCTAGCTTAAACGTCTGGATGTTGTCACACGTTGTAAGAGCATCAGCGTATTTAAAGTCAATTTCGTGCTGTCCTGGCGCTACTTCATGGTGAGATGCTTCGATTTCAAAGCCCATGTCTTCAAGCTCAAGAACGATATCACGACGGCAGTTTTCACCAAGGTCTGTTGGCGCAAGGTCGAAGTATCCGCCTTTGTCATTAAGTTCAAGCGTTGGTTCACCGTTTTCGTCCATTTTGAATAGGAAGAATTCTGGCTCTGGTCCAATGTTGAAGTCAGAGAAGCCAAGCTCTTCCATTTCTTTTAGAACGCGTTTTAGAACTGAACGAGGATCCCCTTCGAATGGCGTGCCATCCGGGCTGTAGATGTCACAAATTAGACGAGCGACTCTCCCTTTTTCAGATGACCATGGGAAGACTACCCATGAATCAAGATCCGGGTAAAGATACATATCGGATTCCTCGATGCGTACGAAACCTTCGATCGAAGAACCGTCAAACATCATTTTATTATCAAGAGCTTTCTCAAGCTGATCAACTGGAATTTCAACGTTCTTAATAATCCCTAGTAGGTCAGTAAACTGCAAGCGAATGAACTTAACGTTCTCGTCCTGCGCCATTTTCTTAATATCGTCTGCTGTGAATTTGTTAGCCATGTAAAATGAATCCTCCTTAAGAAATAAAAAGATTTAGTGAATGCTTTGGATAACCGAGTGCTTCACGTCTTAACGCTCTTTTGCTCTCTCCACTTGAGGACAGTTTCACGCAATTCTAAAATTCAGAATCGCATTAACATTCGAAATTGCCGCTCCCTTCTTCACTTACTCTCATCATACACGAATGTTTACGTTATCGTGTTAACGTACGTGAGATAATCTCACATGCTTTTTCGCGCAAAAAAAGGCAGGGACTGAAATCCCTACCTTTTACCCTTATGAAACAGTAATCAAACCTTTTTTCAACAAATCATCAACAGCACGAAGCACGCTAATTTTCACGTGTTCAAACGTTAGGCCGCCTTGGACGTACGCAACGTAAGGTGGTCTTAACGGTCCGTCAGCTGATAATTCAAGGCTCGCTCCTTGAATAAATGTTCCCGCTGCCATGATGACATCATCCTCATACCCTGGCATATAGGCAGGTTCAGGACGTACGTGTGCATTGACCGGAGATGCCGCCTGGATCGCCTGACAAAACGCAACCATTCGCTCTCTGTCATCGAACTGAACCGATTGAATGAGGTCGGTTCGCTTGCTGTTCCAGTGAGGTGTTGTATTGAACCCAGCTTCTTCTAGGAGCGCTGAGCTATAGACAGCGCCTTTAACCGCTTGACCAACCGTATGTGGTGCAAGGAAGATGCCTTGATACATTTCCTGTAGCGAATAAAGCGATGCCCCTACTTCTCTCCCGATTCCAGGGGACGTTAAGCGATAGCCGCAAAGCTCAATTAAATCTTCTCGCCCTACAAGGTAACCGCCAGTTTTGACGATACCTGCGCCAGGGTTTTTAATCAGTGATCCGGCAATAAGATCAGCCCCAACGTGACATGGCTCCTGCTCTTCCACAAACTCACCGTAGCAGTTATCAACGAAAACAATCACATCTTCTTTGATCGATTTAACAAATGCAATCATTTCTTCAATTTCTGCGACTGTAAATGACGGTCGATTCGCGTATCCTTTTGACCGTTGAATCCCTATCATTTTTGTTTGCGGTGTGATGGCACTCTTCACAGCGTCAAAATCAACCGCTCCGTCAGCTAACGGAATTGCTTGATAACCAATATGAAAATCCTTTAACGATCCGTTTCCTTCTCCACGAGTGCCAACGATTTCTTCTAACGTATCGTACGGTGCACCGGTTATATAGAGAAGCTCATCGTTTGGACGCAGTACGCCGAATAGCGCGGTTGAGATCGCATGCGTACCAGAGACGATTTGAGGTCTCACGAGTCCTGCTTCGCCGCCGAATACGTCCGCATAAAGCTGTTCAAGCGTATCTCTTCCTGTATCGTCATAGCCGTAACCTGTAGATGGTGTGAAATGAAAGTCGCTAATGCGATTTTTGTGAAATGCCTCAAGAACGCGGTATTGATTTGCTTCAACTCGCGCATCGATTTCTCTTAAAACTGGCTGGATCTTTTCTTCAGCCTGCTCTGATAATGTTTTTAGTTCTTCTTGATGTGTAAAATTCATAAACATAGATTTCTACTCCTAGTCGTTGTTCCACTCGTTAATAATGCGCTTGTATAAATGTTCAGGAGCGTATCCCTTACATCTGTAGTGATCTTTTTCTTCATCCCATTTACGCTCAATTAGAACAGTATTGCGCTGTAAGTAAGCGAGCTTGTCGCCCTGGTCTGCATTAATTGAAATCGAGAAATACTCCATCTGCTTTAACACTTCGCTTTGTAGACGGTCGTTTAATCGCTTTAAATCAGCTTGCTTTAGAGCAGAAATGAGAATCTGTTCATTCACGCTACTTTGCACAGACGGATCTGTTCGATCAATTTTATTAAAGACGGTAAGGACGGGAATGTGCGACGCTTTTAAATCCTTTAATAGCTTTAGCACGATTTCTTCATGACGTTCCCGATCAGGATGGGACGCATCAATGACATGCAGAATTAAATCCGCTTCTGTTGCTTCTTCAAGGGTTGATTTAAACGAAGCGACAAGCGTTGTTGGGAGGTCCTGAATGAATCCTACCGTGTCTGTTAACAACACATTGTAACCATTCGGAAGATTCAGCTGTCTCGTCATCGGATCAAGTGTCGCAAATAGCTTGTCCTCTTCATAGGAATCAGCTTTCGTTAGTCGATTAAAAATCGTTGATTTCCCCGCGTTCGTATACCCGACTAACGCCACTTGAAGCGTTTCGTTCCGCTTTCGTCGCGCCCGGTATTGATCACGGTGTTTCACCGTATTGTCGAGCTGACGCTTCAGATCTGTGATCCGATTACGGATGTAACGACGATCCGTTTCAAGCTTCGTTTCACCTGGTCCTCTTGTACCAATACCGCCTCCAAGCCTTGATAAGGACGTTCCTTGTCCTGCAAGGCGCGGCAGCATGTATTGAAGCTGAGCGAGCTCAACCTGAAGCATGCCTTCTCGTGATCTCGCTCGCTGTGCGAAAATATCTAAAATGAGCTGTGTACGGTCAATGACTCTTACGTCTAACGCTTCTGATAAGTTTCGAAGCTGACTTGGGGAGAGCTCACTATTGAAGATAACAATTGTTGCTTCTTTTTCTTCGATTAACGAGGCTAGCTCTTCGACTTTCCCTTTTCCTATAAAGGTTGCCGAATGAATACGCTCTCGCTTTTGTGAGAGCGTGCCTTCCACGACACCGCCTGCCGTTTCGGTTAATGCTGCAAGTTCATCCATCGTATATGCAAACTGTGCATCTGTTTGATTTTGAAGCTGAATGCCGATCAAAATCGCCGGTTCAGCTGCTTCAATTCTTTCTTTATTCAAATGTACGTTCCCTGCCTTTATCAATCAGTCTGTTCCCATCATACCAGATGCGCATTTAATCTTCTATAGGGATGTCTTCTGGTAAGAGCAGCTCGAGCGCCGAGCGATCAATGACGTCTGCCTGAAGCAAGCGGACAGCCTGCTTTCGGATTGCTTTTTCAATAATGTTCCGAACAAAGCGACCGTTGCTAAATGCACTTGTTTCCCGCTCACGCTTCTTCAAAAAGCTTTGCTTTAGCTTCCACTCCGTCTCTCTGGAAAACCGGTACTGTCTCTCTGCGGCCATCTTTTTTGCGATCTCAAGCAGCTGCTCATTTGAATAATCCGGAAAATCAATCACCAGTGGAAACCGCGACGGCAAGCCAGGATTTAGCGAGAGAAAGTGCTCCATTTCATCTGAATAGCCTGCTAGAATAAGGATAAAGTCTTTGTGGTGATCTTCCATCGCCTTCACAAGCGTATCAATCGCTTCTTTACCAAAATCTTTCTCGCCACCACGCGCTAGTGAATAGGCTTCATCAATAAATAGAATGCCGCCTTTTGCTTTCTTAACAAGCTCTCTCGTTTTTTGAGCGGTATGACCAATGTATTCCCCAACAAGATCGGCCCGCTCCACTTCAATCAAATGTCCCTTAGAAAGAACGTTCATCTCTAGAAAAAGCGTTCCTAATAGGCGGGCTACCGTTGTTTTCCCTGTGCCGGGATTTCCTTTGAACATCATGTGAAGTGCCTGTGTATTTTGTTTTAAGCCATTTTCCTCTCTGCACTTGTTCACATAAAGCCATGCATACACTTCTTTTAGTAAGTATTTCATTTCTTTTAACCCGATTAGCTGTTCCATTTCCTGCTGAATTCGCTCAAGCGGCATATGCTTTTTCGTTGCTTGACTTAGTGCGGCATCTGCCGTCTCTTGTAGTCCTTCCGTCTGACGAAGGACGATATTAATTTGACCTTTTCGTTGCGTTACGGTTTGCTGCACGATGCTCACCTCGCTTTAATCTGACACGATAGTATACGCACCTGCCCAGAATCCGTGACAAACGCCCAAAAGAAAAACACTCCTTAAGAGTGTTTAACTTGTTCCGATCCGATCAACAAAGGATTCAGGAATATGAATTTTCTGTTCGCCTCTCTTCGCTTCATACGATCTGTAACGAGTGAGCACATCACCTTTTTCAACGACGTCAATCTCAAGCACATGCCCATCTGAACGTTCGAGCATCTTCATGAATATATCGTTCTCGTGGAGCGTATATAAAACAAAACGACTTCTTAAATAAGAAACCTCTTTCTGTTGCACTTCGGGAAGTTCGGTAAAAACGTCATAAAAGTGCTGCATGGAGGCAACGTGCTTCCCTTTACCCGCTGCTTTCGTCACGCTAACAATTTGTTCAGCTTTATCCCTAATTTTCTCAACAATTTTATTCATGTGTTCCCCCATGATTATTTAATTTCTGGTAGGTTTCGAACTTCACTCATCATCTCAGCGCCACACAAAGGGCAAGCAGGTGTATCAGAAAACGAGTAATCGGCTCGCATCCAGCCAGCACAATCTCCACTCGCACAAGACCAGACGTCCGTATCTACTTCTGGAATAGGTTCCTGCTGCTGTTTTGAAAAAAAGGCCATGTCTAACCGCTCCTTTACGATTTGGTTATCAATAGTATTTCCAATTATCCCAAAAACATGTAACCCAAAGTAAAACAACACGTGCACTGATTTTGTTATAATGGAACAAAATGAGAGGTGGTCATCGAATGGAGCTTTTTAATCAGCCGCTTCCAGACTTTCTAGAAGCGTACCTGCAGTCGCTCGAACGAAAAGGACGCAAGGCATCTACACTCCGCCGCTATCGCTATGACCTCGTTGATTTTACCGTCTGGCATCGCACTCTCCATCGAAAGGTCGATTTCGAGAATTTTCGTAATCTCACAACGGAACAGCTACAGGAGTATATACGCTATTTGCACCTTGAGCGTCACTATTCAGAACGAACATTAAAGAGAATTATGACTGTACTAAATCAAGTATATCGTTATTATATGTCGTTAAATCGAACAAAGACCAATCCAATGAAAGAAGTCGTCCTACCAACCAATGAAGATGCCGGTTATATCGAGACCGACTTTCTCCAAGAAGAAGAAGCGCAAAAACTTCTTGAAACGATCGTGTCACTTGAAGATTTAACGGACAACCAGCTAAGAGCACGGGAATTTCTGATTGATCGGAATTTGATCATTGCCAGGCTTTTCCTCAATTATGGTTTAACGTTACAAGAGCTATCTGCTCTTTCTATGAAAGATGTTTCATTCGAACAAAATGAACTAGTCGTAACTTCGGCTTCCGGAAAACGTACCGTTCATTTAAATCCTGAGCACAAGAAGATTTTGTTCGATTATTATCATACGATTCCTGCGCCCGTTAGACCAAGGCTTCATAGCGATGATCCGCTGTTTGTTTCATTTGATTTTCAGCGCCAAACGTATCGCTGGAGTTATGAAGTGGATCGTCCGAAGCGTCTAACCGAAATCGCGATTCAAAAAATGATTCGCCTTGAAGTTCAGCGCGCCGGCTTGCGAAAAGGCGTTTCTGCTCAGCATATGAGACGAACATGCGTCATTAAGGCTATTGAAAATGATCTTTCCGTCGACCAGCTGCGCATGCAGTTTGGATTAAAAGCCGATCTCACACTGAAACGCTACTTCGATTATATGGAAAAACAACAAATCTCCTCGTAGTAAATATGAAAAAGTCCCTCATCCTGCTTTTACCAGAACGAGGGACTATGTGTTTACTTGTCAGATTCAAAATTTATTTCAACGGATCGCTGTGGAGCGAACGTAGAAATGGCGTGTTTGTAAATCAACTGCTGTTTTCCATCGGACTCAAGGATAATCGTGAAATTATCAAATCCTTTAATTGTCCCTTTTAGCTGAAATCCGTTAAGCAGGTACACCGTTACAAATACGTTGTCTTTTCTTAATTGGTTCAGGAATTGATCCTGGATGTTAATTTGCTGCTTCATTGTCAGTCCTCCTCTTTTTCTCTAAAGGCATTCCTTAACTACATTTCTATCTTTATGCTAACTTTCCTGCAACAACTTTCAAGATTTCTTGAATTTTTTCTTCACGATGCGCGGTCATGTTGTACCAGTCCATGGCCATCTGATGACGAAACCACGTTAATTGTCGCTTTGCATATCGCCTTGAGTTCTGCTTTAACTCGAGGACCGCATCTTCTAATGAAACAAGTTCTTCAAGATAATTGTAGATTTCCTTGTAGCCAATCGCCTGTACCGATTGACAGTGACGAACGCCATCATGATAAAGTCGCTGGGCTTCTTCAAGTAGTCCAGCCTCCATCATCAGATCGACACGCTTGTTTATGCGCTCATAAAGCACATCGCGATCCATCGTAAGACCTACATTGACAAGATTGTAAGGAGACTCTTCAGGTAAAGCATCTTTTGAAGCAGAGACCGGTTCACCTGTTACGTGATACACTTCTAATGCTCGAATCACTCTTCGCACATTGTTTGGATGGATTGTCTCGTAACTCACTGGATCAACGTCTTTTAGTCGCGCGTGAAACATGGCCGGCCCTTCTTCTTCCGCTTGTTGCTCAAGCTGCTGGCGATATGCCGGATCTTCCTTTGCTTCTGAAAAGGCGTACTGATGGGTAACGGATTTCACGTATAGACCCGTACCCCCAGCAATAATCGGCACTTTTCCACGGCGATTAATATCCGTAACAAGATCGGTGGCAAGCTTTTGAAATTCAGCAGCTGAAAAACTTTCCGTTGGCTCCTTAATATCAATTAAATAATGAGGAATGCCTTCCATCTCTTCTTCTGTTACTTTCGCTGTCCCTATGTCCATGCCACGGTAAATTTGCATCGAGTCGCCGCTAATAATTTCACCGTCAAGCGCCTTCGCAAGTTCAATGCTTGTTTTTGTTTTCCCAACCGCTGTAGGACCTAATACCGTTACTAGTTTCTGTTTAATCATCACTCTCACGTACTTTCCTGCATTCTTTTCTCATTTCATTGTGCTCGTTACATAACCCGCTTAAACATTTTTTCCATCTCATAGGTGGAGTAATGAATAATGATCGGCCGTCCGTGTGGACAGGTATACGGATCAATGGATTGTCTAAGCGTCTCTAATAACGTAAACACTTCGTCATCACGTAAATGACGATTGGCTTTAATCGACTTTTTACAGGACATCATGATCGCTGCTTCCTCACGTAGCTTCTTCACGTCAATTCGACGATTATCAACGACTTCCTGAATCAATTCCTCAATCGTATTTTGTTCAGCCCCTTTAGGGAACCAAACTGGATGAGCACTCACCATATAGCTATTCGGTCCAAAGGATTCTAAGAAAACGCCCACCTTCGCAAGATCATCCATCCGACTATCAATGATCGCAGACTCTGAAGTGTTGTATTCGAGCGTAATCGGAACGAGAAGCTCCTGTACCACTGGGTCGATCTCGCCAACTTTTTCCCGATAGAACTCGTACTTTATCCGCTCTTGCGCGGCGTGCTGATCAATAATGTAGAGCCCATTCTCATTCTGAGCTAGGATATACGTTCCGTGCATTTGACCGATCGGATAAAGCGGCGGAATGCGTGAATCACTATTGGTCTCCTTTACATAGTCCATGGCCATCTCAAGCTCGTCTCGAGTTTCGGGTGGCGGGGAATGTGTTGTAGGAGCGATCGACTCGTATTGATCTGTTTGAATTTCTTCCTTTATACTAAAAGGTTGAAGGAAATCTTTCTGTGGCTTCGACTGCTCTTCCGAATGTTCCACCTTCTCTGGCGTCCATTCCCGCCGAACCGGTATTTCTTCCGGCCCTTTCTCCTGAACATTGTGTTGAAACTCGAATGCCGGCTGCTCGCTTTCCTCCTCTTTTTTCTTTGGAGGAGCTTGCTCAGGAATGAGCTCAATTTTTTTGAAAATCGCTTTAATCGCATTTTCAATAGCGAGCGCCAAATCTTGTTCTTTACTAATTCGCGCTTCCAACTTTGACGGATGTACGTTCACATCAATGAGCGTTGGGTTCATTTTAATATGAAGTACAACGATCGGATAGCGTCCGATTGGAAGCAGGGTATGGTAGCCTTGCTGTATCCCTTTTGATATCGGAAAGTTCTTAATGTAACGTCCGTTAATAATGAGTGAAATGTATTGACGAGAAGCGCGCGTTAACTCTGGCTTTGCCGCATAGCCGCTAACAGAAAAATCAATTGTCTCTGCCTTCAACGGGAGCATTTTACGTGCCGTGTTATAGCCATAAATTGCTGCAATCACTTGCAGAAGATCGCCATTTCCTGTCGTTGATAAAAGTTTCTTCCCATTATGAAAGAAGCGAAAAGCGATATCAGGATGAGCCATTGCCTGACGGTTAATGACGTCCGCCACGTTCGCAAGCTCGGTATGAACGGTTTTCATGTGTTTCAAGCGAGCTGGGGTGTTGTAAAACAAACCCGTAATCGTCATTTCCGTTCCTTTTCGACTGTCGGTCGCTTTAAATTCAGCTACTTTCCCTGCTTCAATTTTGACGTACGTTCCGGCCGCCTCTCCCGTGGAAGTTTTCAATTCTAAGTGAGAAACCGCTGCGATACTAGGAAGAGCTTCTCCACGGAAACCGAGCGTTTCAATTTGAAATAAGTCACGCTCATTCTTGATTTTACTCGTCGCATGTCGAAAGAAAGCAAGTTTGCAGTCTTCCTCATCCATGCCACTTCCATTATCTACGATGCGAATTTTGGAAAGACCGCCCTCTTCAATTTCAATTGTGATTTCACTGCTTTCTGCATCAATTGCATTCTCCACGAGTTCCTTCACAACAGAGGCCGGTCTTTCCACCACTTCACCGGCAGCTATTTTGTTTGAAAGCTGATCATCAAGCTGTACGATCTTTCCCATCTTCCTCACCCTTTCTCTAAGACTTTAAGTGCTTCTTTAATTCATAAAGCGTATTGATCGCATCCATCGGCGTCATTTCCATAATATCGACTGACTTCAAGCGATCGAGAATCGCTTTTTCACCTGATGAGCGCGCAGGCTTTTTCTTATCTTCCGCTTGATCAAAAAACGCAAGCTGCGCTTCGTCTTCTTTGACCGTTTCCTTCTTCTCCACAGGAGATTTTGGCGCTTTCGCAACATCTGGCTCTGCTTCAAACTCAGCTAATATCGCTTCCGCACGCTGAATGAGCGCATCAGGTAAGTTCGCAAGCTGCGCCACGTGAATGCCGTAACTTTTATCGGCTGATCCGTCGTGCACACGGTGTAGGAAAACAACTCTTCCCTTTTCTTCTACCGCTTTAACGTGTACATTCTTTACGCGATCAAGATCTTCCTCAAGCGTTGTCAACTCGTGGTAGTGCGTGGAAAACAGCGTTTTCGCTCGTACTTCGCTATGCACATATTCAATGATTGACTGCGCAAGCGCCATGCCGTCATACGTTGAGGTTCCTCGACCAATTTCATCTAATAAGATTAAGCTATCTTGCGTAGCACGCGTTATCGCGTAGTTCGCTTCAAGCATTTCAACCATAAACGTACTTTGCCCTGCTGCGAGGTCATCCGCCGCACCAATTCGCGTAAAGATTTGGTCAAACACAGGAAGCACCGCCGATTCTGCCGGAACGAAGCAACCGATTTGCCCAAGAATGGAAATGAGTGCAAGCTGGCGCATGTACGTACTCTTACCACTCATGTTTGGCCCAGTAATTAAAAGAATTTCACGGTCGCGATCCATCATTACGTCGTTCGCGACATACTCTCTGCCTTTTAACATTTTCTCAACAACCGGGTGACGGCCACCTTCGACAGCCACTTTACGCTCTTTTGAAAAAATAGGTTTCGTGAAGCGGTTCTCTTCACTAACAACCGCAAATGACTGAAGAACATCAAGCTCACTAATTTTTCTGGCAAGCTGCTGAAGCTCAGGGATGTAGGCCTTTACTTCTTCACGCAGTTTAGTAAACAAGCTATACTCCAAGTCAACAATTTTTTCTTCAGCTTCCAAAATAAGCGTTTCTTTTTCTTTTAATTCAGGGGTAATAAAACGCTCCGCATTGGAAAGCGTCTGTTTCCGCTCATATCGACCTTCTGGGAGGTTTGCAAGGTTTGATCGCGTTATTTCGATATAGTAGCCGAACACTTTGTTGTAGCCAATTTTAAGTGATTTGATACCCGTTCGCTCACGTTCCTGCATTTGAAGTGCCGCGATCCAGTCTTTCCCGTTCCGGCTTGCATCTCGGTATTTATCAAGATCGGCATGATAGCCGTCTCGGATCATTTGCCCATCTTTCACAGAAAGCGGTGGGTTGTCTTCAATCGCTTCTTGGAGAAGTTGAACTAGGTCATCACATGGAAGGATTTCTTCTGCAAGCTCATTCGCATACGGATTATCAAGAGATCCTACTGCTTGCTTAATTTCTGGAATTTTCTCTAGCGATTTGCGTAGCTGCACAAGGTCACGCGCATTTAGGTTACCAAACGCCACTTTCCCTGCAAGTCGCTCCAAATCATAGACGCCTTGAAGCTGTTCGCGAATTGTCTCACGTTCAAAAAACTGTTTCATAAGCGTCTCAACAAGCTCCTGACGCTTCTCGATTTCTCGCTGCTGTAAGAGCGGCCGCTCAACCCACTGCTTTAACAAACGCCCACCCATTGCCGTTACGGAGCTATCTAAGAACCAGACGAGAGAGCCTGTCCGCTTTTTATCGCGAATCGTTTCAACGAGCTCTAGGTTTCGTTTTGAGTTCACATCTAGCTTCATGTATTGAGAAACGTGGTAGTGACGAAGCGGCTGGAGGTGATCCATCGATCGCTTCTGTGTACGAATTAAATATTGAAGCAATCTGCCAAACACTTGCAGGAGCTTCGGCTGGTCGATATGGTCACTTAACGTCTTTAAAGCGTCTGGAATCGTCACGTCATCTTCAATGGATACGGTCACAGTCATGCGTTCTTGAATGGCATTCGATAGCGCTTCGCTGTCGTTCGCAAGAATCACTTCACGTGGGGCAAGATTTGAAAGCTCACCGATCACTTCATGATGATCACCAGCTAAAATCGTGGCCATCGATTCTCCAGTCGTTAAATCATTTGCTGCAAGCGCAAATGTCTCATCATCAAACGATGAGATCGCAACGATGTAGTTGTTTTCTTTTTCTTTAATTAAATGGTCTGACATAACCGTTCCTGGTGTAATAAGCTGAACAACTTCTCTTCGAACAACGCCTTTCGCCTGTTTCGGATCTTCCGTTTGTTCACAAATCGCTATCTTGTATCCTTTTGTTACCAGCTGTGATATATAATTTTCAGCAGCATGATAAGGCACACCACACATCGGAATGCGGTCTTCTCCCCCACCATCTCTGCTCGTTAATGTAATTTCCAATTCCTTCGATGCACGCATCGCATCATCGAAGAACATTTCATAAAAATCGCCTAAACGAAAAAATAAAAAGGCATCCTGATACTCTGCCTTAATTCGCAAATATTGTTCCATCATCGGGGTATATCGAGCCATGTTTCTTCTCCACCAATCTTAAATCTAGTCACCTAACAGTATAGCATATCAGTAAAGCGGAAGCCTCCGTTTAGACAGGAATGGCACTGGAACCTTTTCATTTGAATACGCTCTTTGTATTCAGAGGAAAAGGTGAAGTGACCGAGTGTCTGGAGGCTGGAGCTGGATCAGTAAAGGGGAAGCCCCTGTTTAAACCGAACAGACGTACTTTATAACAAAATAAAAACCAGGAAGAAGGATTGCTTCTCCCTGGACGTACTATTCCTCTAGATCACCAATTAAGAAGTTCGGATCTAAATCTTCAAACTCTTCATCATCTACATCATAATCCCAATCGTCGTCATCGTCTTCACAGCCATCTGGATTCACGTAAACGCAAATCTTCGTTTCGCCGATAACTTCAACAAGAAATTCTCTTTCCACTTGTACAATCACCTTATGACCGCTCGGCGCAATGGTAGCTTCGAGACAGTTAGGCTCCTGAATTGCTTTTGCAACAACTTCATCAGCAACACAGTCTTTGTCTTTGTAGCGAAGAGGAATTTCATCATGGTATTTAACTGTTTCTGTTACGACTTCTGTTTTGGTATTATGGCTGTAAGAATACCAGATATTAGTGTCATAAGAGCCTTCCACCTGGACAACGTCACCACGCTTCTTGGCCGTGAATTGATTGTTAATAATCCAGCAACCGAGAATACTAGATGGCTTATGAGTTGGTGTTACTGTGTTTGTATCCTGTGTAAATTTACGCCCTTTTCCGCAAACAGCTTTGGCGAATATCTCTCTGTAATTATATTCCTCTGACATCGATCATACCTCCTCTTCCAATCTTCATTCTCATCCTATGCAAGACAAACGACCAGTGTTCCTCTTTTTTTCTTCGCAGCAAAAGAACATAACCAACACCATAGAATAAAAGTTTTTTTATATATAAAGGCTGTTCCACTATCAGTCTATGTCTCGAATGTCCAATGCTTTACAACCTTTTCGTATTTTTCTTAAAAAAGTATGGTATGTGAAAATTATATATAGAAATAAGTTAAGCCTGAGAGGCGTTTTATCCTCTCAGGCTTAACTTATTTACAATCTCTAATAGACGATCGCTGTCTTCAGATAGTACTCCTTCTGATAACCGTGCCCCCGCAATAATCGGAGCCCACTCCATGACTTTATCTTTTGATAAGCCACTTTTTGTGCAATAGAGCTGTAAATACAGTTCCGCTAATTCGCTTGAAAATTGCGTATACAATAGATACGTTCTGTATACGTCTGCTCGGCTATCCCCAGCGCTAGCATCAACCCAATCAATAATCGTCACTCCATCGCCAATTATCAGATTAAATAGATGAAAATCACCGTGACAAAGCTGCTTCTTAACTGGCATTTCGTTCAATTTAAGGAGTAACGCTGTTTTTTGAGATTGACTTAATCGCTCCGCTGTACCTATTTGGCGTGTTAGCTTTTTAGTCATCGGTTCAAACGCATCGGCGTTGATCCGATGAATGTTTTGTTGAATGTTAACTGACATTTCCATATAATAATGTGCTAGATTCTTATTCTCTAAAAGACGATCACCTAATGTGCGTCCGCTAATTTTTTCCATGATGATCGCCTGTCTACCGTCTATTTTCGTTACATCCATAATTTTTGGGACCGGAAGACCTTTTGATAAAGCGTAACGTTGTTTCTCAGCTTCATAGGAAGAGGTTCCTTCTGGAAGGTCTTCACGAAACACTTTCACAATTTTATCTTGAACAATGTAAACTTTCGCTGTATTTCCAGCAGCGATTGGATGACCAAGCTCCATGTCGCTACTCCTCTCTTTTTAGTTTCTCGAGCGAGCAAATCTCATCCGGCACATGGACCATTGAAGTGTGGTTTGTTGGATCTCATCATAGATATCCCACAGCTGATCAACAAACCTCACTTCTACCTGACGACGGAATAGCTCCTGAATGGGGTGATCAATCTTAATCTTATTTATTGGAACTTGAGCTCTATCACTCACATAGTAGCCGGCATTGTCGTCTTGTAGTTTAAAATGGATCGGATCGAACTCATATAAATATAGTTTTGTTTCCGTTATCGTTTCAAACCATCTATTTTCAATAACAACAGCATGTTGACAGCTCGAAGATAAATACGTTTGCTTATCGGCATCTGACGTATTTGGTCCAACATGAAAGCAAACGCGGGGACAATTTCGTGGTGTTAAAAAGTTCGGTAAACAGGTTTCGTTAACCGCCCATACAAGTCCTTTTGATTGGTCAAGATCTTTACGCGTAGGAATCCTTGGCTGAAATTCATGAATATCGTCTTCTTCACTAACATGAAAAATGCGCAAACGATCACCCCTTCACGTTTCAGTTGTCATACCAAGTTGGCTTGAACTTCTTTCGTTATGTAATGAATAATCACGTCAAACTCTTCTCGCTTATATTAGCATAATATCCCGTGTAATTAAGAGAATATTTCGAAAGAGGAGTTCGCTTTACATTAAAAAAGCCTTCCAATGCACTATTGGAAGGCTTTCATATTCATCTTGCCCCTATTACTTACAACCAGGTCCCTGCTGGGTTGAGCCTGTTGTTCCTTCAAGGACGTTCCCACCAGTTGATTCAATAATTTCATCTGTTACTGTATTCGAAATCGTGTTAGCTACTAGCTGAAGAAGGTCATTTACATCAGACTGTGAGCGTTTGAATTCCTGCACGACAGGAATTTCATCAAGCTGCTGCATGAGCTTATCAATCCGCTCATCTTTCTCTTTCAACGCTTCATGCTTGCTGTAGTGTTGAAGGTTCACCGCTTCTTTTTGTTCTAATTTAATGCGCGCAATTAAGCTTTGCACTTTTTTGTTTTCATTGATCTTTTCTTCAGCACGTTTGAAGAAATCGACTTCTTCTGTTTCTGAAACGAGTTTCGCAAGATCTTTTGCTTTTGCAATAACTTCCATTCTTGATACCATTATGCATTCACCTCAGCCGTTTTTTCAATATATTCGCCATCAAGTGACCACGTTTTTGCTTTCGTGATTTTCACCTGGACAATTTGACCAACTAATGATTTAGGACCTCTAAAATTAACCACTTTGTTCTTGCTCGTATAGCCAGAAAGAACATCCGCATTTTTCTTACTTTCACCTTCTACGAGAACTTCCACGATTTGCCCTTCAAAAACTGCGTTGTTTTTCGCAGCCATTTCATTCACAAGGGCATTCAAGCGCTGAAGGCGTTCTTTCTTCACTTCCATTGGTACGTTATCTGTCATTTTAGCCGCTGGGGTACCATCACGCTGAGAGTAAATGAACGTATACGCACTGTCATACTCTACTTCTTTTACGAGTTCCATCGTTTCTTCGAACTGTTCGTCCGTTTCATTCGGGAAACCAACGATAATATCCGTCGTAAAGGTTGCGTTTGGCATTACCTTTTTAATCTTACGAACTAGCTCTAAATACGTCTCGCGCGTATAGCGACGGTTCATCAACTTCAGAACCTCATTGCTTCCACTTTGAACGGGAAGATGGATGTGATCGACAAGATTGCCTCCCTGACCAAGTACTTCTACAAGACGATCATCAAAGTCACGTGGGTGACTCGTTGTGAAACGAACTCTAGGAATATCAATCTTATGAATCTCGTTCATAAGATCACCAAGGCCGTACTCAATATCTTCTAAATCTTTCCCGTAGGCGTTTACATTCTGTCCGAGGAGCGTCACTTCTTTATAGCCTTTTGCGGCTAAGTGGCGTACTTCCTGAATGATATCTTCAGGGCGACGGCTTCTTTCTTTCCCTCGTGTATAAGGCACAATGCAATATGTACAGAATTTATCACAGCCGTACATGATGTTAACCCATGCTTTGATTTCGCCTTTTCTTGTCCGCGGAAGGTTTTCAATAATGTCACCTTCTTTTGACCATACTTCCATCACCATTTCTTTCCCAAAGACTGCTTGCTCCATCAGTTCTGGAAGGCGGTGAATGTTATGTGTACCAAAGATTAAATCAACGAACTGATGCTTTTGCATGATGCGATTGACCACAGATTCTTCCTGGGACATACAGCCACATACACCAATGATCAGATCCGGATTTTCCATCTTTAATGGTTTTAAATGGCCAAGCTCACCAAAGACTTTGTTCTCAGCATTTTCACGAATGGCACACGTATTGAGGAGAACAACATCCGCCTCTGTGACCTCCGTTGTAGCTTCAAAACCCATTTCTTCAAAAATCCCTGCCATTACTTCTGTATCGTGTTCATTCATTTGACATCCGTACGTGCGAATCAAAAACTTCTTATCTTTCCCAAGGTTTTTAATATTCTCTGGAATTTCAAAATCGTAATGAACGTTTACATTTTCTTTTCCTCTGCGCTTGGCATCCTTTAAGTTAGGTGCCTGGTACGTTGTCTGGAAATACTTCGCGTAATCTTCGGTCGTTTTCTCTGTTTTCTTTACATTGATTTGCGAATCCAGGCGTTGCTGTTCGTTCATGTCGTTCGACTCCTTTCTAATTAAAAAGGATGACCCTGCTATGAAAAAGAGCGTAATGCTCCTAAACTTAGAAAAACCTCGCTAATAGAAATAAATTCTATAAAAGCTTCCGTTTTATTTGTTATCCTTTATTGTCAATTAAGAAATGTGTAACTAATGGACATTCCTTTATTATAAGGGGTTCAGAGTATTTAATCAATAAAACCTGGAAATGGATCGAGGTATAGATAATTCATCGAAGCAGAGTCTACGATATGAGCTCAAAAAAGAGGGGGATTGCTCCCCCTCCGACTTTCATTTATAAAATGCCAAGCTCTTTCGCAGACTTTTCAAATGCGTCTAGCGCTTCTTGAAGGTCTTCTTTTGAATGCTGAGCCGTTACGATCGTACGCACGCGGCCTTTCCCTTTTGCAACAGTTGGAAACGCAATACCCTGCGCAAACACACCGTTTTCAAATAGCTTATCGGAAAACTTATGCGTAAGTGCCTCATCACCAATAATGACAGGTGTTACTGGCGTTTCACTAATCCCTGTATCAAAACCAAGGTCTTTTAACCCAGCTTTAAAGAATTTTGTGTTGTCCCAAAGCTTCTCAATCAATTCAGGCTCTTCCACAAGAACATCAATTGCGGCTGAGCAAGCTGCTGTTACTGCAGGAGGATGAGAGGTACTAAATAAGAACGGACGACCTTTATGGATCAGGTAATCGCGAAGTGTTTTTGTACTTGCAATGTAACCACCTAGAACGCCAATCGCCTTACTAAGTGTCCCAACCTGAATGTGAACGCGTCCGTTTAAGCCGAAGTGGTCAACCGTTCCACGGCCGTTCTCACCAAGTACGCCACTTGCATGAGCGTCATCAACCATGACAAGCGCATCATACTTTTCACATAGCTCGACAATTTCAGTTAGCGGCGCAATGTTTCCATCCATTGAGAAGACACCGTCTGTGACAACAAGACGCGTGCGATAATCTTGCGTTTCTTTCAATGCGCTCTCGAGGTCTTCCATGTCCGTATGCTTGTAAATACGACGTCCCGCTTTTGTTAAGCGAATGCCATCGATAATCGAAGCGTGGTTTAATTCATCAGAAATGACGACATCTTCTTTTGTTAGAATCGCTGAAAGGACCGCCTGATTCGTAGCAAATCCTGATTGAAGAACGAGTGCCGCTTCCGTATGTTTAAACTCAGCAAGCTTTTCTTCAAACTGTTCGTGCATGGAGAGCGTTCCAGCAATGGTTCGAACAGAGCCTGTTCCCGCACCGTATTTTTCAACGGCTTCAATCGCTGCTTGCTTCATTTTCGGATGGTCCGTCAGTCCGAGATAGTTGTTTGATGATAGCTGAATAACGTTTTTTCCTTTAATCGTAACGCGTGACCCTTGAGCAGACTCTAGTGGAATCAAGTTACGAAAAACGCCTTCCTCCTGCATTTGATCAAGCTCTTCTTGGAGATATTCAAAACCTTTCATTGATCGGCCTCCTCATTAGTATGTAATGGCTCACGTGTGAGCCTTATGGATGTAATACTACCTTACCACATTTACCTTCAATCATTAATTCGAAGCCTTTTTCAAAGTCTTCAAGCGGGAAGTGATGCGTAATCATCGGCTCCACATCGACCTGTCCTGACTGCAAAAGCCCGGACACCTGGCGCCAAGTTTCGAACATTTTTCTTCCCGTAATGCCTTGAACGGTGATTCCTTTAAAAACAATGTCATTCGTAACATCAATTTCAACAGGACGGACTGGCAAACTTAGGATGGAAACACGTCCACCGTTTGTTACCATTTTAAAGCCCTGGTTCATCGCGATTGGATGTCCTGACATTTCACAGACAACGTCAACACCGTGACCGTTAGTCAGCTCTTTCACAACGTGAAGTGGATCTTCATTTCGAGAATTAATGACAGTCGTTGCGCCCATTTCTTTCGCAAGGTTCAGACGATAATCATTTAAATCAAGTGCGATAACTTGTGAAGCACCAGCTGCTTTCGCTACACCTACAGCCATAATACCGATTGGCCCACAGCCAATGATCGCTACGGTTTTTCCTGCAACATCTCCAGCGAGTACAGTATGTACTGCGTTCCCCATCGGCTCTTGTACAGAAGCCACATCAAATGATAGTGACTCAGGATTTTTCCAGATGTTTTGAGAAGGGAGCGCGACGTATTCTGCAAAGCAGCCATCCGTGTCGACACCAATAATCTTAGTATTTTCGCAAATATGAAACTTCCCTGTTAAACATTGTGGACATTGGTTGCAAACAATATGTGTTTCTGCTGAAACATGGTCTCCAACCTCCAGGTTCGTTACGTTCCTTCCTTTTTCTACGACAACTCCCGCAAACTCATGTCCAAAAACATATGGAGGATTGACGCGACTCTGGGACCATTCATCCCAAGTATAAATATGTACATCTGTACCGCAAATCGAAGTTGCTTTTACTTGAATTAATACTTCATTATCATTAATTTGTGGAATATCGACGGTTTGCAGCTGAGCACCTTTGCTACGTTCATGTTTCACAATCGCCTTCATTTTTCCTTCCACAGCGTACACCTCACTTTTTCAAAACGTTCTTCAAACACTGTTATCACAAACATCGTATCATTTATCACTTCTAACGTAAAGGTGATCTGTCCTCCATACAAAGACACTTATAGTTTTATTTATGGAAAAATTCGTTCATCCTTTTCAGCATAAAAAAACCCTTCACTACTTGAAGGGTTCGTCGCCTTACATAAACTCGGCCATTAACTCTGTAAATTTTTCTTCAGGAAGATTTAAGTCTTGTTTTGATAACGCACTAGAACTATAGCCTCGAACTGATTCTTGGTAAGATGGACGAGTTGGATTCTCGTAAATCAGTCCTTTCACAAGTCCATTGTGCTCCATTAATGTTTGCATCGCCATCATCCGATTGTGTGGATCATAGCCTTCAATATCATTTAAACTAATAAGGTTTTGTTTAAACCAGTCATACGTATTCACCTTATTGAACGTCACGCACGGGCTAAACACGTTAATCAATGAAAAGCCTTTATGTTGAATACCTTGTTCAATGATTGCTACGAGTTCCTTTAAATCGGTTGAAAAGCTTTGTGCTACAAAACCACAGCCGCTTGAGAGCGCGAGTTCCATGATGGAAAGAGAAGATTCAATGGATCCAGAAGGCGTACTTTTCGTTTTAAACCCTTCTGCACTCGTTGGAGATGTCTGCCCTTTCGTTAAACCATAGATTTGATTGTCCATCACGATATACGTGATGTCTATATTTCGCCTCATCGCATGGATCGTGTGCCCCATTCCGATCGCAAAGCCATCGCCATCTCCCCCGGACGCAATTACGGTTAAATCGCGATTTGCCATTTTCACGCCCTGTGCAATTGGTAGCGAGCGCCCATGAATCCCATGGAAACCATACGCATTGATGTAGCCACTAATACGCCCCGAGCAGCCAATTCCAGAAATGACGGCAAGATCGTCTGGTTCTAGCCCCACATTCGCAGCTGCTCGTTGAATGGCTGCTTGTACGGAGAAATCTCCACAGCCAGGGCACCAGTTTGGCTTTACCTGATTACGAAAATCTTTAAATGTGGCCATTCGCGAACATCTCCTTACATTGTTGATGGATATCACCTGGTAAGAATGGATTGCCGTCGTATTTTAATATACTTTCAATCTTTTCACCGTAGCCCGCGTTCATTTTCACGAGACTTGCCAGCTGGCCCGTTGCATTGTGTTCAACCACAATCACTTTCTTCGCCGCTTGTAACAATGGCTTAAGCTCATCTGCTGGAAATGGATGTACAAGACGAATTTGAGCATGATTGACTTTTAAGCCATCCGCTTCAAGTCTTGGGATAACTTCTTCGATACTTCCTCTCGTCGAGTTAAAACCAATTAGCAGCAAATCGGGCGATTCATGCGGCGCTACTGTATAAATCGGATTTTGAAAGGAGATGTTTTGAATTTTACGAAGTCTTTTCTCCATCTGATCTTTTCGGTTTTGCGGAACTTCTGACGGTTTACCTGTTTCATCGTGCTCAACACCGGTTACGTGAAAAATACCATTTTTCGTCCCTGGAATGACACGATTTGAAACGCCATCATCCGTAAGTTCAAAACGTTTATAGTACGACTTATCTTCTCTTTCAGCGATTTCTTGATCGTTCAGCTTACCCCTTCGAATGTTGATTTTATTGTAATCGAGCGGCTCAACGGATTGCTTGCCAAGAGATAATTGAAGATCTGAGAGTAAAATAACGGGACACTGATATTCCTCTGCGAGATTAAACGCTTCAATCGCATCATAGAACGCCTCCTCAACGGTACTCGGCGCAATGACAATCTTAGGAATCTCCCCATGCGTGCCGTAAATCATCGCCAGCAAATCTGACTGCTCCTGCTTTGTTGGAAGTCCAGTACTTGGCCCACCGCGCTGAGTGTCGACAATGACGAGCGGCGTTTCGGTAATACCAGATAACCCGATGGCTTCCATCATGAGCGATAACCCCGGTCCGGCCGAAGCTGTTAACGTTCTAACCCCCGCATAATTTGAACCTATGGCCATCGTTGCCGCAGCGATTTCATCCTCTGTTTGCACAACGGTGCCACCAAATTCCGGAAGCTTCTTAATTAAGTATTCCATGATTTCTGATGCTGGGGTGATTGGGTAAGCTGCCATTAACCTTGCTCCACCTGCAAGCGCCCCTAGTGCAATCGCATCATTGCCAATCATGAACAGGCGATTTTTCCCATCTGCTTTTTTAAGAGAAAGTGTTTGGACACTTTCCCCAGCAGAAGCTGTATAAGCATCGGCACCACGCTGAATAGCTTCCATGTTATTGTTGACGACCTTTTCGCCTTTTCGGCCAAAAATTTCTTCAACAACGGCTTGATACGTTGCAGTGTCTATACCAAGAGCAGCACTCGTAGCACCGATTGCTACCATGTTTTTCATTAAAGAAGTGCCAAGTTCAGTCGCGATTTCAGTAAAGGGAATGATAACAAGTGTCGCCTGGCAATGATCAGGCTTAACTGGTTTAAATTTGGCATCGGCTATAATGATTCCTCTACTATGAAGTTCATGCGCATTGACGTCGATCGTTTCTTGATCAAACGCAATCAGCATGTCGAGGTCATCTGAAACCGCTCGAACTTCTTTCGTGCTAACCCGAATTTTATTATTCGTATGCCCGCCTTTAATACGGGACGAGAAATGCCGGTAACCGTATAAATAGTAGCCAAGTCGATTTAATGCGATTGCAAATATTTCTCCTGTACTGTCTATTCCTTCACCCTGCTGTCCTCCAACTTTCCACGAAAGTTGTTCGATCATAACGTCCCACCCTTTCTAATCTAGTACCTGAAACCGCTTGCTTATATTACTAGTTCGAAATAGGATGATAATTCCCTGCTCTTAAAACTGACAATTCCTAAATTCTTACTTAGCTAGGGATTCTAGCAATCAAATTTTCACCTAAAAAGCCCTTTACCTGGTCGTCATTGTAATAGCGATGTAGCTCCTCAATAAGTCGAGGATAGTCGCTGTAACATGTTAGATCTTTCGGAACTTGATCAATACCATCAAAATCAGAGCCAAGTCCTATATTTTCCGCACCCCCGAGGCTACAAATATGTTCAATATGATGGATAATATCCGAAACACTAGCATTGCGGTCATTGCGCAAAAACTTTGGTACAAAAGTAACGCCGATTAAGGCATCCTTTTCGATTAAAGACGTTAACTGCTGGTTATCAAGGTTCCTTGGGTGCGTGCAAATGGCTTTTGCATTGGAATGACTTGCTATAACATAACGTCCATGTTCGACGACATCCCAGAAGGCCCGTACAGAAAGATGGGAAACATCTGTCCAAATCCGATGCTGGTTATGTAAATCAACAACGGTTCTACCAAAATCGGTTAATCCTGCGCCTCGCGATTCAAGGATCCCGTCAGCCGTTGCATTCCCATAGTTCCATGTTAAACCAACCGATCGCACACCTAGTCTAATCAGAGTTTTTAGTCTAGTTGCTTCTCTTCCAATTGCATCCACACCTTCTAGTGTTAGCATCACACCTATTTTCCCTTTAGGAAGCTGTTCTGCTTCTTTTTTTGAATAGACTGCGATGACGTCATCATAAGGTTTTACAATTTTCTCATGGAAAATATCCACCATCTCTAGCGCGCAATCAAATTTAGCGGAATCTGGTACGCTTTCTGGAACGTAAATTGCAAAGAGCTGTAGCTTTGCTCCCGCTTTCCTCATTTGTTCAAGATTCGTATGAAGGCTTTGACCATTCTCAAATGAGAGAGACGGGTTAAGCCACATTTTACATAGCACGTCACAATGTGCATCTACTATATTCATGATGATCCTCCTTCATGCTTCCTATGGTTCAAATAAAAGTATAAAAAACCTGTTTGTAAAAACAAACAGGTTTTTCTGACGGAACTATTTAGCGAGGCTCTACAATAAGCTTAATTGCGGTACGCTCTTCACCATCAATTAATATATCGGTGAAAGCAGGGATACAAATGAGGTCAACGCCACTAGGTGCTACAAACCCTCTTGCGATGGCTACTGCCTTCACAGCCTGATTTAGTGCACCTGCTCCAATCGCTTGAATCTCGGCATTTCCGCGTTCCCGAAGGACGCCCGCAAGTGCACCAGCTACAGAATTAGGATTGGATTTTGCTGAAACTTTTAATATATCCATTATAGCCCCTCCTTAATTTGATCATCCATTACCACTCTAGACTATATTCCTTGTAAGAAGCTTGTATTCCTGCTGTTTCCGCCATTTTTTCCAAACGTTCTTTAATCATAGAATGGATGGTCGTCGTTAATGGCAATCCGTTCAATCTTGGTGGCCTTACCAGTTTTTGGATCTAGTGTTAAAAAGACCCCACTAAGTTGTTCCCGCCCTTTCGTTACTTCAAACCTCACAGGCATCGTTGTCAGGAACTTATTGATAACAGCTTCTCTCTCCATACCTAGAATACCATCGTAAGGTCCCGTCATCCCTGCATCTGTTAAGTAAGCTGTTCCGCCAGGCAAAATACGCTCATCAGCCGTTTGCACATGAGTGTGCGTTCCAACAACCGCGGTTACTCTTCCATCAAGGTACCAGCCCATCGCTTGTTTTTCACTCGTTGTTTCTGCATGAAAATCAACAAAGATAACCGGTGTCCTTTCTCTCATTTCTTCAATCAGCTCATCCGCTTTACGGAAAGGATCATCCATTGCAGGAAGAAACGTTCGACCTTGCAGGTTAATGACGCCAACTTCAATGCCATTTATGTTTACAATCGTTGATCCATTTCCAGGTGTTCCTTCTGGATAATTTGCAGGTCTGACGAGTTTCGGAGCGCGATCAATAAATTCAAAAATCTCTCGGTTATCCCACGTATGGTTCCCCATTGTAATGACTTGAGCACCTGACTCAAGAAAGCCACGATATATTTTTTCTGTAATGCCGCGCCCACTTGCAGCATTCTCTCCATTTACAATCGTAAAGGTAGGTTTATATTTTTTCTTTAAACGAGGTAAATAGGTTGAAACCATATTGCGTCCAGGAGAACCGACAACGTCTCCAATAAATAAAATCTTCATATGAATGCTCCAATCTCTGTTTTCATTCTTTATCAGTTTATCAAAAGAAAGTATCGTTCGTAAGTTTTTGGTGAAATTAAATAAAGCGATGCGCGCGGCATCGCTTTATTTTGCATACTCAACTGCCCTTGTTTCACGGATGACCGTGACCTTAATGTGCCCAGGGTAGTCCAGTTCATTTTCGATTTTCTTTGTTATCTCTCGTGCAAGACGATACGATGAAACGTCATCGACTAGATCAGGTTTTACCATAATCCGAATTTCTCGACCTGCTTGAATAGCGAATGATTTCTCAACGCCTTCAAACGACTCAGAAATTTCTTCAAGCTTCTCAAGACGACGAATGTACGTCTCAAGCGTTTCACGACGCGCTCCTGGACGTGCAGCTGATAGAGCGTCGGCTGCTGCCACAAGCGTGGAGATTACTGATGTTGCTTCCGTATCACCATGGTGAGATGCGATTGCATTAATAACAACCGGATGCTCTTTATACTTCGTTGCAAGCTCGACGCCAATTTCAACGTGGCTACCTTCAACTTCGTGGTCAATCGCTTTACCGAGATCGTGAAGGAGACCAGCGCGACGTGCAAGCTGTACATCTTCTCCAAGCTCTGCGGCCATTAGACCGGTTAGATAAGCTACTTCCATAGAATGCTTCAAGACATTCTGTCCATAACTTGTACGGAATTTCAATCGGCCCAGAATCTTAATTAGATCTGGGTGGAGTCCATGAACCCCAATTTCAAATGTGGATTGTTCTCCCACTTCGCGAATGTATTCATCCACTTCCCTGCGTGATTTCTCAACCATTTCTTCAATTCGTGCAGGGTGAATTCTTCCATCCTGTACGAGTTTATCCAGGGCATTACGAGCAATTTCTCTTCGAATCGGATCAAAACCGGACAAAATAACTGCCTCAGGTGTATCATCGATAATTAGGTCAATCCCCGTTAGCGTTTCAAGAGTTCGAATGTTTCGGCCTTCACGACCAATAATTCGACCTTTCATCTCATCATTAGGCAGGTTAACAACGGAAACCGTTGTTTCTGCGACATGATCCGCAGCACAGCGCTGAATCGCAAGCGATAGGACTTCTCTCGCTTTCTTATCAGCTTCTTCTTTCGCAAAGTTCTCGCGCTCTTTCACCATCTGCGCTAATTCATGCTCAAGTTCCTGCTCGCTTTCACGGAAGATGATTTGCTTCGCTTCTTCCCTCGTTAAACCGGAAATTCGCTGAAGCTCGTGTTGTTGCTCTTGGAGCAACTCCTCCACTTTGCCTTCCATCTCTTCAATTTGTCGTTGTTTTTTGGTGAGAGAGTCCTCTCTTCTTTCGAGGGAATCCTCTTTTTTGTCAAGAGTCTCACTTTTACGATCAAGGACCTCTTCTTTTTGTACCAAACGATTCTCTTGTTTTTGTAACTCATTTCTGCGTTCACGAATTTCACGCTCAGCTTCAACACGAAGGTTATGATTCTCGTCCTTCGCTTCAAGCATAGCTTCCTTTTTCAAAGCTTCAGCGTCGTTTTTACCCTCTTTGATAATCCGTTGCGCTTCCATTTCTGCACTGGAGATTTTCGCTTCAGCAATCGTTTTGCGAACAAGAAATCCAACAACTGCTCCGACTACTGCAGAGACCAGCATAGTGGAGATGATGATCACTATATCCATCGAACTCACCTCCTCCTGCTATCAACTTGTTGGTTTGCTGTCATGTTAATTCTTAGTACCACTTGCAAGATTTCAATCCAGCACATGTCATCTTTTAAGAGTAAAGTATAATTTTACTAGAAAATTATAATTATACAATTAATATTGTATCTTTCAGCGTAAAGCTTGTCAAGAGAGCACATAGAGGCAAAATCCCTTTAAATATCTCTTTCTAGCTCATTTTTACGCCTTAAACTTCTCGTGATAACTTTGTAATTGAATGGTCATTCACTGCCTGATCATGGAAATCCAGTAAGTTTTATAGTGAGAAGACTAGTAGACAAACACTATGTAGTTAGAGAAAAAGCCGGTCTTAGTGACCGGCTTTTTCAAAGCTTTTATTCTTCGTCAGGAAGAAGCGTTTCTTTACCTGCAGCCGCTTCATCCACTTGCTTATCGGCATCAAGATTGTGATGAGCGCGAATACGCCCTTCAATCTCAGCTTCCATTGCCGGGTTTTCTTTCAAGAATTGTTTTGCATTTTCGCGACCCTGTCCAAGGCGTTCGCCTTCGAATGAGAACCATGCGCCGCTCTTCTGAACGATTTCAAGGTTAGAACCAATATCAAGGATCTCACCCTGCTTGGAAATACCTTCCCCGTACATGATGTCGACTTCTGCCTGTTTAAACGGCGGAGCCACCTTGTTCTTTACAACTTTAATACGCGTTTTGTTACCGACCATGTCATTACCCTGTTTCAGCGTCTCAGCACGACGAACTTCTAATCGAACAGATGAATAGAATTTCAGCGCACGTCCGCCTGGAGTTGTTTCTGGATTTCCGAACATAACCCCAACTTTTTCACGGATCTGGTTAATAAAGACCGCGGTTGTTTTGGATTTATTAATCGCACCAGAAAGCTTACGAAGCGCTTGAGACATTAAACGCGCCTGCAAACCAACGTGTGCATCTCCCATTTCACCTTCGATTTCAGCCTTTGGTACAAGGGCAGCAACGGAGTCAACAACGACCATATCAACTGCTCCACTTCGTACGAGCGCTTCAGCAATTTCTAGGGCTTGTTCTCCTGTGTCAGGTTGAGAAAGCAATAGCTCATCGATGTTAACACCAAGCTTTTCTGCATAAACCGGATCAAGTGCGTGCTCAGCATCGATAAATGCGGCCTGACCGCCATTACGCTGAACTTCTGCAATGGCATGAAGAGCAACGGTTGTTTTACCAGAAGATTCCGGGCCGTAAACTTCGATGACACGGCCTCTAGGATACCCTCCTACACCAAGAGCAATATCAAGAGCCAGTGAACCAGTGGATACCGTAGAGACTCTTTGCTCAGCTTGTTCGCCGAGTTTCATGATTGAACCTTTACCGAATTGTTTTTCTATTTGTCTAAGTGCCATATCTAAGGCAGCTTTACGATCACTCACGAATGAATTCCTCCTCGTTATTAAGCTATCACTATCATATCTCTTTTTAGGTCATTTGCCAATAGAAAACCGAACATTTATTCGTCTTTTTTATTTCAAGAGTCTATTGACTTTTTCTTTCGCTCTATGAATGAAAGATGAAAGAAGAACGACCAGCCCCCTATTGGAGCTGATCGTCACATTTTTTACACTCTGCTTTTTTGTGGTTTTGCAGGTTCTAAGTGGATTGATTTACCATCAACACCACCAGCTCGAAGCGCTTCATAGACGAACGGTGCCACGTCTTCATGCACTTCAAAGAATGAGAATTTCTCAAAGATGTCAATGCGACCTACTGACTCTGTCTCAACACCCGCCATAGCTGAAAGCTCACTTAGCAGTTTTTTAGGATGAAGATCAATGTTACGACCCACATTCAAGAAGAAACGAACCATTCCGTTCTGTCCTCCAGTTTCACCGAAGTTATATTCAGAAGGCGTGGTGTTTTGCTTCTCTTGTATGGCATTTTCAAGGAATGCTTGAACAAGATCTTCAGCGTTGTATTTTGCAAGTAGAAGATCAGCCGTTTCTCGAGCCGTTGAATCAGTTTTCTGTTTTTTCAGCTGCTTTTCAACAGATTTAACGATGTTATCAAGATCTACCGTCTCATCTTGGAGAGGCTCAGCTGAAAGGTTTAACTTGATCTTTGATTCAATTGACTGAAGGAAGCGCATATCCTTTGGCGTTACAAGCGTTAGCGCAATCCCTTTGTTTCCAGCGCGACCCGTGCGTCCAATACGATGGACATAGCGTTCCGGATCCTCAGGGATATCATAGTTAATGACGTGGCTTACGTGCGCCACATCAATGCCCCTTGCAGCGATATCTGTCGCGACAAGGAAGTTCACTTGTGATCGTCTAAAGAGATTCATGACTTTAGATCGCTGTTGCTGTGTCAGGTCACCATGAAGCTCTTCTGCTCGGTACCCACGCTTTTTCAATGATTCCGTAACTTGCGCAGCTCCTTTTTTCGTCTTAGTGAAAATAATACCAAGGCGGATATCTTCGCTTTCAATCACGCGACAGAGCGTATCAAATTTATCACTTTCGAACGTGCGGTAATACACTTGCTCCACTGTATCAGCGGTGACATCACCTTTAGAAACGGAAATGGTAATCGGATCTTTTAAATACTTACTTGAAAGCTTACGGATTGGTGCAGGAATAGTAGCGGAAAATAAAAGCGACTGACGCTTAACAGGAAGCTGCTTAAAAATCAGTTCAATATCGTCAATAAAGCCCATATCAAGCATTTCATCTGCTTCATCAAGAATCGCTGTATGAATATTATCCGTGCGAAGCGTCTTACGCTTCAGATGATCAAGCATGCGTCCCGGTGTTCCAACCACAATGTTAACGCCTCTTTTTAAAGCGCGAATTTGATGATAGATTGGTTCTCCACCATATACTGCGAGAACATTTAAGCCTTTGTATTTTGAAAGCTTCTGCAGTTCAATCGCTACCTGCATCGCAAGCTCACGTGTTGGTGTTAAGATGATCGCTTCAGGACCACCAATTTTCTTTACTTTCTCAATCACAGGTATACCAAAAGCGGCTGTTTTCCCTGTACCCGTCTGTGCCTGACCAATCATATCTCTTCCTTCTAAAATTGGTTCAAGAGCTTTTTCCTGGATGGGAGTGGCTTCTTTAAAGCCAAGCTCGAGCACAGCTTTTTTCACTTCGTTTGATAGTGCAAAGTCTTCAAAATTCTTCATAACTTAGGACATTCACCTTTCTAACTTCAATAATGTATTAAATCCATGTTTCACAGTACGTTTGCGAATCGCATTGCGGTTCCCAGCAAGATTCAGGGCAACCACTTTTTCACCAGATGGTGCGGCCACGCCGATATAAACGGTGCCAGCGTCTTTCCCTTCACTAGGATCAGGGCCTGCAACCCCTGTAAAACTGATGCCGACGTCTGTTTTATATTTCGCTTTTACACTTCTAGCGAGTTCAATCGCACATTCTTCACTTACGGCACCGTATGCTTCCAGTGTCTCTTTTGATACGCCGATCTCTCGCTTTACTTCGTTAGAGTAACACACAACCCCACCGTAGAAAAGTGATGATATTCCAGGGAGATCTGTTAACTCCTGACTAAACATCCCGCCTGTTAAACTCTCTGCTGTTGAAATCGACCAGTTCCGATCCTTTAGCATTGAAAAGACTTCTTTTGGAAGTGATGTCTCTCCATACCCATACAAAAAAGTTCCAACGCGTGCATGAATTTTCTTTTCTGTTTCATCAATCAACTTGTTTGCTTCTTCTTTTGAGTCAGCTTTTGCGGTTAAACGAAGCGTCACTTCCCACTCTCCTGCAAGCGGCGCAATTGTAGGGTTCGTTTGCTGATCAATTAAGTCTTCAAGTTCTGTTTCAAGCCTCGATTCTCCAATACCAAAAAACCGAAGAACACGTGAGACAATCGTATCTCCCTGCTTCAGCTGGCCAAGTAAATAGGGCTCTGCATAGTTTGTAAACATCGGGTAAAGTTCTTTTGGAGGACCTGGGAAAAGCATGTACGTGTGGTTGTTCTCCGTAAGCGCCATACCGGGAGCCATGCCATTATCATTTCGAAGAACGGCAGCACCTTCTAGAACTAGTGCCTGTTTACGGTTATTTTCCGACATAGGAGCACCTGTTTTGTCATAATAAGCTTGAATCGTTTTCATCGCCTCTTCGTTATAAACAAGCTGTTTGTTAAGAGTTTCTGCGATCGTTTCTTTCGTAAGATCATCTTTTGTCGGACCAAGTCCACCTGTGAAAACGAGTAGGTCTGAGCGCGTTTGAGCGACTTCAATTGCCTGTTTTAAACGCTCATTATTATCGCCAACAACCGTGTGATAGAAAACATTAATTCCAAGATCAGCTAGGCGTTGTGAGATGAACTGTGCGTTCGTGTTTGCGATTTGTCCGAGTAATAACTCTGAACCAATTCCAATGATTTCAGCATTCATTTGTAACCATCCCCTCTATTTGAATCAAGATTCTGATTCAATAGCTCATAATTCTTCCACTACCATTATACAATGGTTTTGCCTTTACGTATAAGAATGCGCACTGAAGAAGCAAAGATACGCTTAAATTTAATTGCCTAATGAGGGCTCAAAAGGGAACAGAATAATCTGTTCCCTAAAGGTGTTAACGTGATTTAAGTAGGACCTCTTTATTCTTAGAGAAGTAATCCCATCCCGAATAGACGGTAATAATGAGCGCTGCCCACAGGGAAATCGTTGCAAAAGGAAAGCCAATGGCTTCAAATGGAACATTCTCAATCAATAGCATAATGATCGCGATGATTTGAATCCAAGTTTTCAATTTCCCAAGGTTGCTTGCTGCAAGTACTTCTCCTTCAGAAGAAGCAACTAATCTTAGCCCTGTAACTGCAAATTCACGGCTAAGAATAACCACAACAATCCAAGCAGGCGCAGCCCCGAGCTCAACGAGTGAAACAAACGCTGAAGTAACGAGTAATTTATCGGCAAGCGGATCGAGGAATTTCCCAAGATTCGTAACCAGGTTATGTTTTCTAGCTATGTAACCGTCAATCCAATCGGTTACCGATGCGAAAATAAAAATCGCTGTTGCAATTAATTGGGAATTCAATAAGACGGTGCCTGCAATTTCAGTTTCACCAAGCGGCAGTGGCGCGAGGAGAAAAATTAGAAAAACAGGAATTAAAAAAATGCGTGAAACGGTAATTTTATTAGGCAAATTCACGTGTCTTCCTCCTAAATGTTATGTAACCTATTAATCGTGCGCTGATCGTCACAACCCCACTAAATCGTATTCTATTCTATCACTGTTTCCTTCATGCAGAAAGGAAAACTTCACCATTGAGAATTGAAAGAAAAGAGCCATCTGAAAAGATGACTCTTTGTGGATTTATTCTGCTTTTTCAAAAGTAAAGGTTACATTTTGAACAACTGGTTCTTTAGGGATGTCAATTTTTTCGCCATTCACAAACACTTCAATGCTAGGAGAACTTCCGAGTCGAAGCGTCGCAGAAGACTCTTTTGATAAATCTTGCGTCACGTTTTTCCCTTTAGCAAGACTTTCGTATACATACTTTTTGTCACTCGCTCCTGTTAAAGCTACCCAGCTAGATCCAGATGCTTCTAGCTTTACTTCAAATTTATCTGCGTTTGTGATTTCAAACGTAGAGTTGTCGGTATCACTCTTTACTTTCTTAATTTCCATCTTAGGAGCTTCCTCTTCTTCTGGCTCTTCTTCTTCAGCAGCTTTTTCTTCCTCTGCTTTTTCATCTTCTTTTGATTTTGCCTCTTCTTCAGAAGTTGTTGCTTCGCTAGAAGCATCACCTTCGTTACTTACTTCATCTGAGTCTGGAGCACTGCCGCTGTTTTCATCGCTTGTCACTTGCTCCTCCGCCTGATTCGTCGTTGCGTTCTGATTCGTCTTCTGGTCACCACTCTGAACAACATACCAGATTAACGCTGCGACACCTACAATGAGTAACACGACAAGAACAGATGGAAACACGGAAGACCATTTTGATGATACAGAAGATGACTTACTCGGTGTTGAAGGCCTTCTCATTTTCCTTGGTGGTAAACTTTCAGGAACATCTGCGTTTGCTTTTGGAATTTCAGAAGCGTACTCCTCAAGCAATTCATCTCCGTGAAGGCCAACTGCTTCCGCATAGTTTTTAATGAATGCACGCGTATAAAAATTACCTGGAAGCAGTTCGTAATTTCCTTCTTCAATGGCATGAAGATAGCGTTTTTGAATCTTAGTGATGGACTGAATTTCCTCGAGCGATAATCCCTTATCATTTCGAGCATCCTTCAGACGTTGACCTAGCTCTGTCAATGAAAAACACCTACCAATTAGTTAAAGTCTAAGTTTGAAAATCCAGAAGATCGATTCTCAATTACCTGATATGTAATTTCTTGTTCCGGATCGTCTCGCAATTCAATTATATAATCAAAATCGTTCATCGTATACTCTGTTTCTTGAACAAATATATCAGGATGTTCGACAACCTTTGTTGCCGGTAGTCTCATAATATCACGAAGCACCTGCCAGTGCCGCTCTGAAGCTCTTCTTGCAGATACAATTCCATCAATTAAAAAAATATGATCGCTATTAAATTCATCGTCGGCAATTTGCGTGCGAACCGTTTGTTTTAACATCGTAGAAGATAAAAATACCCATCGTTTGTTTGCACAAACGCTAGAAGCAACAATTGATTCTGTTTTTCCGACTCGCGGCATTCCACGAATTCCAACGAGCTTATGGCCATCCTGCTTAAAGATTTCAGCTAGAAAATCAACGAGCAAACCAAGCTCATCTCGAATAAATCGAAACGTTTTTTTATCGTCCGCATCACGCTGGATATATCTCCCATGTCGTACTGCTAGGCGATCGCGTAACTTTGGTTCTCTCATTTTTGTTACTGTAATGTTATCCATTGTATTTAAAATGGACTCAAGTCGCTCGATTTGCTCAATTTCATCAACGAGGAGAAGCAGGCCTCTTCGCATATCGTCAACACCATTGATCGTAATGATATTAATACCGAGCATCCCTAGTAGGGAAGCGACGTCGCCTAAAAGACCCGGCCTATTTTTATGTATTTCATATTCCAGATACCATTCCTTCTTCTCCATACGCCAACTCCTTTAGCCACAAATTTCCTATGTTCCTTTAATCATAAATGATTTTCATAAAGGTTAAAAGAGATGAATAGGGATTTTGTTTACTTTTCTTACAACTTTTGAACATTTTCATAGAAAAAGAAGGGTGTTGGTCCACCCTTCTTCTCTAGAAGCGACATTTATCTTTCGTTTTGAACAAGCTTAACCATCATATTTGCGATTGCGTGCTGTTCTTCTTGACTTGCTACATGCCATAGGTCGGCAAGAAGCTGTTCTTGCTCATTCTTCGCTTTCACTCCATCAGCAAGGTATCCGCCGATCTGATAAGCAACATCTGAGACAACTTCTTGAGAAAGCCCTTGCTGTTCGCCTTGACTTAAGCGGTCATGCAAGAACCCTTTCCATGATTCAAAATTATCTAGTACAGACATCTATGTCCCTCCTTTATCAAGTCATCACCTATATGTTGTCTCGAAGGAGTGGACATTATGCATCGTTTTTTATTGCCATGCCCCATCAATGGAAATAATTTGACCGCTTATGTAAGAAGCTTGATTCGAATCTAAAAATGAAATCAAAGAAGCTACCTCTTCAGGCGCTCCCGATCGTCCCATCGGAATTTCATTCATTAAATCGTGTTCATCGTCCTCTGTCAGCCGTGCGTTCATCTCCGTCGAAATATAACCTGGTGCTACTGCATTCACCCGAATACCGCTTGGCCCTAATTCCTTCGCTAATCCCTTCACAAAGGCATTTAAACCACCTTTTACAGAAGAATAAACGACTTCACAAGAAGCACCTGTTAAACCGAAGACAGAAGAGACGACAATAATGGACCCTTGTTTTTTTTGCACCATCGAGGAAATGTAGTGCTTCGCAAGTTTAATGGATGATGTGAGGTGGAGTTGAATCATTGCATCAATTTCATCTCCTGCCATATCGGTTAATAAACCAAAGTAGCTATTTCCAGCATTAAGAATAAGCGTGTCAACATCCACAACCTTCTCGGTTAAAACTTCTACGCCATCTTTTTCCGCTAAGTTTGCTTGAACCGGGAAAATATCTGCTTCTGGATTATTTTTTTGTAGATCTTGTATAGAGGCAGCATTCGTATTGTAATGAGCATAAACACGGTTACCGTTTTTTACATAATTCTTTGCTATCGCTCTTCCTATACCCCCACTCGCTCCAGTGATTAATATTTCTTTCATAACTTCTCTTCCTCTCCCGTTAAATCTTTCAATGAAAAAGCACCCGATTGGGTGCTTTTTAACCTTTTGGAACGACTTGACAAACAGTAAATGAATCTTCTGCAAAGTGCCCTTTCATTGCCTCTTCAATGTCTTTTGCCGTAATGGATTCAAGCATTGGGACAACTTCAAATAAATCCATGTCGTTAAAACGATAGCGAGTAAATTGGTTTGCAATAAACTCTGGTGAATTTAACGCTCTTAAGAAACTACCGATTTTTTTCTTACGAATGCGCTCAAGCTGATCGGTATCCACTGATTCATTTTTAAATGATTGAATCATCTCATATAATCGGTTCGCAAGCTCATCAGGTGAGCTTGTGTTGCTTCCGACGATCGAAAAACCGAACTTCTCTTCTTCAGTAAAATCATATGAAAAACTTTGATCGATGAGCCCTTCATTGTAAAGCTTCTCATAGTTCTCTGAACTCTGACCAAACATTAAATCAAGCGCAAGATTGATGGATAGCTCATGTTTAAGAAGATCCTCGCCCTGGCGTCCTGGATTTGGTTCTTTAAATCCAACAAGGCATTTTGCCACTTGAACAGACATCGGCAACACTTTCTTCTTCTCTGCTACTGTCTTTGGTTCTGAATCAAAGAAACGTTCAATTGGTGGCTGGTCTTTATACGATTTTGCTGCCTGGTTTTTCTCTACAAATGACATAATTTCATTTGGTTCCACAGCACCTACTACAAACAACACCATGTTCGAAGGATGGTAGAACGTTTCATAACACGTATAGAGTGATTCTTTCGTGATTTTGGCGATAGATTCAATTGTTCCAGCAATATCTATTTTAACCGGATGGTGGTGGAACATATTTTCAATGACACCAAAATACGCACGCCAATCAGAATTATCATTATACATTTCAATTTCTTGACCGATAATTCCCTTTTCCTTTTCAACACTCTGGTCGCTAAAGTACGGATCTTGAACAAAGTTCACAAGCGTTTCAAGGTTCTGCATCACGTTCTGAGTTGTTGAAAACAAGTAAGCGGTTCTTGTAAAAGATGTAAATGCATTCGAAGACGCACCCTGCTTACTAAAATCTTGAAATACATCCCGGTCTTCTTTTTCAAACATTTTATGCTCAAGAAAGTGAGCAATGCCATCTGGCACTTGCACATTCTCTGAACCGTTTAAAGGAACAAAGTGATTGTCTACTGAACCGTATTTGGTTGTAAACGTTGCGTACGTTTTATTAAAACCCTTCTTCGGGAGAACATACACGTCAAGTCCGTTATCCATAGTTTGGTGATATAGCGTTTCCTGCAACTGATTAAATGGAATAGTTTTCATGATTAAGCCTCCTCGCCTTTTAAGAAATAAACGGTATCAAGCTTAACCTTATCCGCAACCGCTAAAATATCTTCTTTAGTCACAGCTTCCACACCATCAAGCCACTCTTCAATTGTACGTAGCTTTTGAGAGACAACACCGTGATAGAGCAGCTCGACCATTCCTTTTGCGTCATCGACTGTCTCAAGGAGCTGATTGCGAATCATGGTTTTTGTTTGCTTCATTTCTTCCTCGTTGAAGTCGCCTTCTCTCATAGCCGTAAGCTGCTCTTTAATAATATCCACAGTCTTTTTAAAGTTTTTAAACTCAATGCCAGACATCACAATGATTAAGCCTTTATGACTTTCATAGCGGGATGCGGCGTAATAAGCAAGGCTCTCTTTTTCCCGTACGTTCCGAAAAAGCTTGGAGTGTGAGAAGCCTCCAAACATGCCATTAAATACTTGAAGGGCGAAGTATTCATCATCCGCATAGCCAACGCCAGAGCGAAAGCCCATATGAAGCTTCCCTTGCTTGATTTCCTGTGTTTCAAGAATCTCTTTTTCTTCTACATCAAGAGATGCTTTTTCAGTTGTTTCGGACTTTCGATCGCTACGTTCTTGAAACGGGAAAAGCTCCTTTACAACTTCTTCAGCATTAACGCCTTCTAAGTCACCAACTAAATAAAGGTCAATTTCATCTTCTGCACAAACTTTTTTATAGTAATCATAAAGAGACTGCGCTGTCACGCCATCCACTTCTTCTTTTTCTCCGTAAATATGCAATCCAAAAGCCTCATTCGGGAACATTTCTTGCGTTAGTCTCATGTTTGAATAGCGCATTTTATCATCATAAATCGATTGAATACGCTGTTTCATCGTCCGCTTTTCTTTATCAACAATGGAAGAATCGAAGCCAGATCCATCCGTCTTCGGATTCATGATCACCTCTGAAAGTAAAGAAAGGGCTTTCTTAAACAAAGGCTCATCTTCAGAAAGGAACTTTTCATTCGCGAAGTCCATACGGAACGTCATCACATGAAAATCACCTTTCTTGGCAAGATCCACACCAAGCGTCGCCCCATAGAGCTTCTCAAGCTCTGTACGAACCGCTTTCGAAGAAGAATAGTTTTCCGTACCGCTTTGCAACACATAAGGCAAAAGAGCCCTTTCCGTCACGGTCTCCTTCGTCAAACGCGCTTTAAATTGAACCACAACTGTCGTTGTTTTATATTTATCCGTCTGGATCCTATGTAGCGTCAAACCGCCGCACGAGGTTTTCTCATGAGGGATAATCGCCATTGACCTCACTCCTTTTTTAAATCCATTACCTACCATTAGAGGAAAGTAAAACTTACCCCCTTTATACCATAGTATGTGTAATAGTGTAAGCAATTAGTACTTTTTAAAAGAAAAGCGGAAGTGGGCGGTTAGACACGGTAGGCACTGGAGCCCTATAAATTGAACACGGTCTTTGTGTTCGAGTTATAGGGTGAAGTGACCGAGTGTCTGCCCACTGCAGCTGGATCAAGAGTAGCGGAAGTGGGCGGTTAGGGTCGACAAGCGCTGGAGCCTTATCAAAAGAACACGGTCTTTGTGTTCATTTGATAAGGTGAAGCGATCGAGACCCTGCCCACTGCAGCTGGATCTCATGAAAAGCGGAGACGAGCGTTTAGAAACGGAGATATTGGAGCTCTTGAACTAGAACACGCTTTTTGTGTTCTGGTGAAAGAGCGAAATATCGTAGTTTCTGCGAGTCGCAGCTGGATCTCATGAAAAGCGGAGCGGGCCTGTTTAAATCCGTAGGATGTTGGAACCCATGAGAGTGAGACGCTTTTTGTCTCATTCGATTGGGTGAAACAGCCGGAGGATTTGGCCCGCGCAGCTGGATCACGAAAAGCAGAAGCCTCCGTTTAGACCCGACAGGCACTGGAGCCCTATAAATTGAACACGGTCTTTATACTCTTGATCCCTCTCCTTCTTTCACCACAAAACACTACCCAAAAACAAAAGCCCTCCGTTTTCACGAAGAGCTTTTCTCTAAACGTTATCGCTTCCCTTTTTCATACGGCTGACCAATGGCTTTTGGCGCATCCGCTCGTCCAACAAGTCCTGCAAGAGCAAGAATCGTTAACACGTAAGGGGAAATAAGAAGATAAACTTCTGGAATTTCTTTTAATCCCGGAATTTGTTGGCCGGTTATACTTAGCGATTGAGCAAGACCAAAGAATAACGCTGCTCCCATCGCACCAAGCGGATGCCATTTACCAAAGATCATCGCAGCTAGTGCCATAAAGCCCTGTCCAGAAATCGTTGCATGGCTGAAGTTCCCTGCGATCGACGTCGCGTAAACCGCACCCCCGAGACCGGCAAATCCACCACTTAGCATAACCGCTACATAGCGCATTTTCGTCACATTAATCCCCATCGTATCTGCCGCCATAGGATGCTCTCCTACCGAACGGAGTCGTAATCCGAATGGGGTTTTATAGAGAACCCACCATACGAGGAAGGCGAGCGCCACCGCAATGTAGGATGTATAATACGCGCTTGAAAAAAACAAAGGTCCAATAAACGGGATATCGCTTAAAAATGGAACATCCGTTTTATAAATACGTTCTTGAATAATCGGCGTTTGCCCCGCATCAAAGATTTTCTTCACAAGGAAGATGGCAAGTCCAGCCGCAAGGAAGTTAAGGGCCACGCCACTAACAACCTGATCAGCTCGAAACGAAATACTCGCCACTGCATGAAGCAAAGAGAACAGCATGCCGATAATGATCGCAACAACTAGTGAAAACCAGGGAGAAGCGGCCCCCATTCCCCACTGCTCGCCAAGGATTGTGAACAGCGCGCCTGTGAAAGCACCCATTAACATTAACCCTTCAAGTCCGATGTTTACAACGCCTGACCTTTCACTGAATACTCCTCCAAGAGCCGTGAAAATCAGGGGAGCTGCTGAAAAGATAGCGGCAGGAATAATGAGCTGAAGAATCTGCATGAAATCCATTAAATTTTCCCCCTTTTGCTCACCCTGTTGCTGATCCAGTGAATCAAGTAACTGGATGCGACAAAGAAAATAATCATCGCAATGACGATTTCAACAAGCTGTGTTGGCACCTGTGCAACTGACTGCATATTAAGCGCACCAATTTTAAGCCCACCAAACAGTGCTGAAGCAAGGACAACACCAAGCGCCCCATTTGCACCTAAAAGCGCAACTGCGATTCCGTCAAATCCAACACCAGTAAAGTCAGCCATTACGGTCATATAACCGTATGTTCCAAGCCCTTCCATCGCTCCTGCTGCTCCAGCAAATGCACCCGAAATGACCATGGAAAGAACGATGTTTCGTTGCACATTAATACCAGCATATTCTGAGGCATATTTGTTAAATCCAACAGAGCGAAGTTCATACCCAGTCGTCGTTTTCCATAGAAGGAACCACATAATAATCGCTCCAATAATCGCCACAACAAAACCGTAGTGAAGACGTGAGAAATCAGTAATGGTTTCTAAGAACGGCGATTGAAGCGATGCTGAAGCATTAATTTGATCCGTACGCTCACCAGGAGCGAGTAAATACGTCCGAATAATCGCGTTAACGACATGAAGAGCAACGTAGTTCATCATAATCGTTGTAATAACCTCATGAACTTGATACTTTGCTTTCAAGAATCCAGGTACAAAGGCCCAAATCGCTCCAGCCAATGCTGCTGCAAGAATTGCAAGAGGAATATGAACTACAGGACTTAACCCTTCAAATTGAAGCCCGATATAAACAGATGCTAGCCAGCCGACAAGCAGCTGCCCTTCTACTCCAATATTAAAAAGCCCTGTCCGGAAAGCAAAAGCCACGGCTAACCCCGACAAAATGAGCGGAGTCATCTGCCGAACAGTTTCACCTAACACATACGTGTTTGAAAAAATCCCGTTAAACAGTGCTGCATACGCCACAACGGGATTGTAGCCACTCACAAGCATGATGATCCCACCGACGAGTAATCCAAGAGCTACCGAAAGCAACGGTACAGTAATGCTGGCCCATTTCCCTTTTAATAACTTCATGTTGTCTCACCTGCCTTTTTGCGCTTTGCGCCAGCCATTAAGAGACCAAGCTCTTGCTCTGTCGTTTCTTCCGGCTTTACAATGGCAACAATTTTCCCTTCATAAATCACGGCGATGCGATCACTTACATTCATAATCTCTTCCAGTTCAAAGGAAATCAGTAGAACCGCTTTTCCTTTGTCACGCTCTTCAACTAGTTTCGAGTGAATGAATTCAATTGCACCAACATCAAGCCCGCGCGTTGGTTGCGCTGCAATCAATAGATTCGGACTCCGATCGATTTCTCGCGCAATAATCGCCTTCTGCTGATTACCACCAGAAAGGGCCCTTGCAGGTGTCATCTCACTTGGGGTACGCACATCATACTCTTTAATTAACGATTTTGCTTTATCCATAATCGTAGAAAAGTTTAAAATGCCGTTTCTTGAGAAAGGTCTTTTATAATAGGTCTGAAGAACCATATTTTCGCCAATCGAAAAATCTAAAACAAGCCCGTGCTTATGCCTGTCCTGAGGAATATGTCCTATACCGCTTTCAGTGACACGTCGCGGTTTCCAGTTTGTTACGTCTTTTCCATTCAGTTTAATGCTCCCTGACTTCGCTTTACGTAACCCTGTAATAGCCTCAATTAACTCAGATTGTCCGTTTCCATCGACACCTGCTATACCAACAATCTCACCTGCACGCACCGATAAGTTCATACCGTTCACAGCAGAAACTTTTCGCGCATCTTCTACAACTAGACTACTAATTTCTAGCGTTTCATTAGAAGGCTCTGAAGTCTTTTTCTGAATTGAAAAGTTCACTTCACGACCGACCATCATGGATGCTAGTTCATCCTGATTCGTGTCCGCAACATCCACTGTTCCGATACCTACACCTCGACGAATAACGGTACATCGATCGCTTACTTCCATAATTTCTTTTAATTTATGAGTGATCAGAATAATTGATTTTCCTTCTGAAATCAGCTTTTTCATGATCGCAATAAGCTCTTTGATTTCCTGTGGAGTTAGTACAGCAGTTGGTTCATCAAAAATCAAAATATCTGCACCACGATATAGCGTTTTTAAAATTTCCACACGCTGCTGCATCCCTACGGAGATATCTTCAATTTTTGCATTCGGATCTACCGACAAGCCATATTGCTTCGATATTGCCTCAACATCTTTTGCGGCTTTCTTAACGTCAACCTGACCTTTAGCAGTCGGTTCATTCCCTAAGATAATGTTCTCAGTAACTGTGAATTTTTCAACAAGCATAAAGTGCTGGTGAACCATCCCAATCCCAAGCTCATTTGCCACATTGGGATCTGTGATATTTACCTTTTTACCTCGAACGTGGATTTCACCTTTTTCAGGTTGATAGAGACCAAATAGCACGTTCATTAAAGTTGATTTCCCAGCGCCGTTTTCTCCAAGAAGGGCATGGATTTCTCCTTTTCTTAGCTGAAGCGTAATATTGTCGTTTGCAACAATACCAGGAAATTCTTTACGGATATTCCTCATTTCAATGACGTATTCCATGTAGATGCCACTCCCTTATCCAAAACATGAAACAAAGGCTAGTCTATGAAAATACTAGCCTTCGTCCCATATTTGGCTATAATGTAGGTGAGATTTCCAGTAGATCGTCTTTCCTGCTAGAGGAAATGTGTTCGACGATCCCTTATAGAGAGCTCTCGAATTCTTCGTACTCTTCGTCAGTGCTTGGCACTTCCAATTCGCCGCTCTGGATTTGCTCTTTATACTCTTCTACTTTTTGTAATGCTTCTTCAGAAACGTTCTCCTGTGTTTCAGCAATACCTACACCGTCTTCTTCAAGACCGAATTCCGTTACTTGTCCTCCTGGGAAATTACCATCCATTGTCTGCTTGGAAACTTCAATAACCGCTGTATCAACGCGCTTTACCATAGAAGTAAGCGTTACGTTCTCAGGCATACCTTCTTCGTGCTGATCACGGTCTACACCGATTACCCAAACTTTCTCACCATTTTTCGCACGGTTCTTCGCTTCTGTGAACACGCCGTTCCCTGTTCCGCCAGCAGCGTGATAAATGATATCTGCGCCTTTGTCATAAAGCGTTGCCGCAATTTGCTGGCCTTTTTCAGCTGCGTTGAAATCATCTGCATACTGTGTGAAAATCTCGGCATCCGGATTAACCGATTTCACTCCTGCTTTAAATCCACTTTCAAACTTTTTAATTAATTCAGAGTCAACTCCGCCAACGAAGCCAACTTTATTTGATTCAGACTGCATCCCTGCAATAACACCCACTAGGAAAGATCCTTGATGTTCTTTAAATGTAATGCTCGCAACGTTTTCCATCGGCTCATCATTCTCATTAACCGCAACACTATCAACAAGTGCTAGCTGCGCTTCAGGCTTTTGCGTCGCAATCGTTTGAATATCTTGCTGCATAAGGAATCCAATACCAAAGATCAAGTTATAGTCTTCACGAATCAAACCTGATAGGTTTGGTTGGTAATCACTTGCTGCAGTGGATTGCACATATTTGTAGCCTTTATCTTCTTCAAGGCCGTTATCTTTACCAAACTGCTGAAGACCTTCCCAAGCAGATTGGTTAAATGATTTATCATCTACACCGCCAGTATCTGTTACCATAGCTACTTTAAAGTTGTTGCTTTCACCTTCACTGCTCCCGCCGCCTGAACTTTCATTGTTCGCATCGTTTGTCCCACAAGCAGATAAAAGCGTTCCAGCAGCTAAAACAGCTGACAACATAAAACCATACTTCTTCTTCATCTTAATCCCCCTCATGTTTTTTAAACGCCGCCCGCTCTCTCTTCTCTCTATCGAGCTATGCTTTGTTTGGTTGCGTTTTCAAGGCGCCAAAAAAATAATATAAATGAAAATTGGACTTGAAACACGCTTGAAATATTTTTGAAAAAATAGTCATATTTCGACAATAACTATACCATTTTCAAGGAGATAAGGAAATAGTTTTTTGAAAAAAAGCTCGATTACCAATATTTTAAATGATAGAATTTCTAACGTTGTAAGGCTTTTTACTTTACATTAGACCAGCTATTTGTCCTTACGTAAAAAAAGAAGCGCAATCAGCTAGATTGCGCTTCTTCTTCCTTACTTATGAGTACTTCACGAGGCTTACTGCCTTCATATGGTCCAACAATTCCACGAGCTTCCATCGCATCAATCAGTCTAGCTGCTCGGGTATAGCCAATTCGAAATCTTCTTTGTAGCATTGAAACCGATGCCGTTTGCATTTCTGTAATGAGCTGAACCGCATCATCATACAAATCATCGTCCACCTCAGGCTGTGCTTCTTCAGGTTTATCCGTCGGAATCATTTCTTCCTGATACTGCGCTTTTTGCTGGGCGATGACAAAGTCAACAAGCTCTTCTACTTCTTCATCTGATAAAAAGGCACCCTGCACACGCTTCGGTTTATTTGCTCCAACAGGAAGGAAGAGCATATCTCCTTTTCCTAGCAGCTTCTCAGCACCACCCATATCGAGAATTGTTCGAGAATCCGTCATTGAAGAAACACTAAACGCAATACGTGATGGGATATTTGCTTTAATGACTCCGGTGATGACGTCTACAGACGGTCGCTGTGTTGCAATAATTAAATGGATGCCCGCTGCACGCGCCATTTGAGCAAGTCTTGTAATGGCATCCTCTACGTCACTAGAAGCTACCATCATTAAATCTGCTAGCTCATCGACGATCACAACGATATAAGGTAAAGAAGGTTGCTTCGCATCTGAAGTTTCATTATGGCGCTTAATATGATTGTTGTAGCCTTCAATATTCCTAGTACCAGTATGGGAAAACAGCTCATAACGGCGCTCCATTTCACTTACAACTTTCTTCAACGCCTGTGAAGCTTTTTTCGGATCTGTTACAACCGGTGCTAAAAGATGGGGGATCCCATTATAGACATTTAGCTCTACCATTTTAGGGTCAATCATCATCATCTTCACTTCATGCGGTTTCGCTTTCATCATTATGCTTGCAATAATGCCATTAATACAAACACTTTTACCACTACCAGTTGCGCCTGCTACAAGTAAGTGAGGCATTTTTGATAAATCGGAGACGACGGCTTCACCAGAAATATCGCGACCAAATCCAATCGCAACTTTTGAAGCATGAGACTGGTATTCCTTTGATTCAAGTACTTCCCTTAACGTCACCATCGCCACTTCGGAATTCGGCACTTCAATTCCGATTGCCGATTTACCTGGGATCGGCGCTTCAATTCGAAGGTCTCTTGCTGCAAGAGCAAGGGCAAGGTCATCCGTTAAATTCACAATTTTACTTACCTTCACACCCGTATCAGGGTAAACTTCATATTTAGTAACGGCTGGTCCTAAATGAACTTTCATCACTTTCGCTTTTACACCAAAACTCTCAAACGTCTTTTCTAATTTACGTGCGTTCGCAGAAATTTGCTGACGTTCATTGTCCTGCGACACCTTCTTTGGCGGCTGAAGTAATGAAAGGGATGGAAGAAGATAATCCTTGTTTTCCAATTCTCCCACCGTTAATGATTGAATTGGCGTACCATCTGCTGTTTCCTTATTGGACTCGCTTCCTTCTGTCGCTTCTTTCTCAACAGGTGGTTCGGCCTGCGTTGGATAAGCACTTTCTGTAAAGGTTCGTATTTCAGGTTCAAATGGGGCTTCTTCTTCTTGAGTATTCTTTGGTGCTTCAGAAACATCATACGTTTCTTCTGGCTCAATCGACGATTCTTGCTCTCTTAAAGCAGCACGCTGTTCTTTCTTTTCTCTTCTTGCATTCTTGCTTTCAGATAGAAGAGATTTCGCTTCATCATATGTGTTCAGGACAAAGTTCTTTACCCAGTCGAGCGCTTTTCCTAGCACATCGCTGAAAGACTTTCCTGTAATGAGAACGAAAGAAAGTAAAATCATTAGAAACGCAATCAGCTGCGTTCCTGTTGCGTCAAATAGTCTGTAGCAGAAAGCAAAGAGAAGCGCACCGATCATGCCACCGCCGAGCGGGCTAGATTCTGATGGATCGCTAACATCCATTCGGAAGAGTTCATATGTATTGGCGATAACCGATGGACTATCCCACTGCCCTTCACGAGACAGCGTTTCAAATAAGCCAACGTGACTTAGCAATAAAAAGGACGTTCCAAGCAAATAAAATCCAGCCAATCTCCTTGACCAGAACGACGGGAGCTTCCTTTTCACAATTAAATAACCCGCGAACAGAACGAGACCTGCAATAATAAGGCCATACCACTCTCCTGCAAAAAAACGAAACATATGGTAAATGGCTCGTCCGACAACCCCCATTTTCAAAACACCTAAAACGGTAAACGCCAGAACGGTTAAACCGATAAATTCAATTTTGACCTGCGACTGCCAGGCGGCCTGTTTCTTCGTTGCTTTTTTTCTTTTACGTTTTGCCATTTTCTCACCTCTATACAAGCCATAGCTGGTGAAAAAAGCAGCCATTTCCGGCTGCTTTTTGTTCACCAATCTATTCCTAGTATACCACATCTTCCCGTGGTCCTATAGGCTCTATTTCAGGGGAGAGGTCGATAATGTTAACATTTGCCCTGGCTGTGTAGCGTCATTTAAATAGTCTTGTGGATCTGTGCTCAGCACCTGAACGACGCGACACTCGGTAAGCGATGTTCTCTCAACGAGTAACTGTACGCCATTCCATTCGATGATCTTTTGTTGCTCATACACGCTCTGGTCCGGTGGGAAAACCGCTTCGTTCGGAAGAATGGTGTAAAGAATCATTGGACAATGTCACCCTCTTGTTTGCCTTTGTATTCTTCAATTAATTCATTTAGCTTTTTCATCGCTGGTCCTACGGCACCAACCTCATCAATTAAACCGTAGCTTACCGCATCATCTCCGACGACGTTTGTTCCAATATCTCTCGTCAAATTTCCTCGTGAAAACATGAGTTCTTTAAACTTCTCTTCAGTAATATTCGAATGCCTCGTAACAAAACTTACCACACGCTCTTGCATCTTATCTAAATACTCAAATGTTTGCGGGACACCGATCACTAAGCCGGTCAAACGCACAGGATGAATCGTCATCGTTGCCGTTTCAGCAACAAAAGAATGGTTCGCCGCAACAGCGATTGGAACGCCTATCGAATGTCCACCGCCGAGAACGATCGATACTGACGGTTTTGAGAGTGATGCAATCATCTCAGATATAGCGAGTCCTGCTTCCACGTCGCCCCCTACTGTATTTAGAAGAATTAACACGCCTTCAATCTTCGGATTTTGCTCAATGGCTACAATTTGCGGGATGAGATGCTCATATTTCGTTGTTTTATTTTGAGGCGGTAACTGTACGTGTCCTTCTATTTGACCAATGATCGTTAAACAATGAATATTCGACTGATCCATACTAGGGACGTTCGTTTGTCCTAGCTGCTGGATTTTATCCACTAACGTTGATTTTGATTGATCATCTTTTTTCGGATCAGGCTCCTGACCCGGGTTTTCATTACGATACTCACTGTTCATACTGGTACCCCTTCCTTACTCTGGTACTAGTAGTATGAACGAGAGGTGATTTTACCATTCATCCGAAAAAGCGAAACAATGAGTAATTCACTTTACTGTTATATAACGAAAAAAGCGGACGCAGCTGCGTCCGTTTCATTTCCTTACTTATTTAGCGCTGCCGCAAGCGATGAGCGTTCTTCTGCTGTTAGAGGAACCATCGGCAAACGAACACTCCCAACATCCATTCCTTTTAATTGAAGGGCTGTTTTCACAGGAGATGGGCTTGGTGCCTTAAAGAGTTCATTCATAATTGGTAAAATTCGTTGATGGATTGATGCTGCTTCTTTCACCTCACCAGATTCATAAGCTGAAACCATTTGTTGCATTTCATTGCCAAGAACGTGTGAAGCTACTGAAATGACGCCATCCCCACCTACTGATAAGATCGGTAACGTTAAGCCATCGTCTCCGCTATAAACAGAGAAAGACGCTTCTGTACGGGTAATGATGTCAGTAATTTGATCAAGATCACCGCTCGCTTCTTTTACTGAGACAATGTTGCTGATTTTTGAAAGCTCAACAATCGTGTCTGCCGTCATGTTCACAACAGAGCGACCTGGAATGTTATAGATCATAACGGGAAGCTTCGTTGACTCAGCAATCGCTTTAAAATGCTCATAAAGACCTTTTTGGCCAGGTTTGCTGTAGTAAGGCGCTACGATCATAATCGCATCGACACCTACAGCTTCTGCTTTTTTCGTTAATTCGATCGACGCATGTGTATTGTTACTGCCAGTTCCTGCAATAATTGGTACTCTGCCCTCTGCCGCTTTCACCGAATGCTTAAAAAGGGCTACTTTCTCTTCGGAAGAAAGTGTTGGTGATTCACCCGTGGTACCTGCTACAACAAGTCCATCTGTTCCATTATTGATTAAATAGTTGATGAGTTGCTCTGTTTTAGCAAAATCAACGTATCCTTTACGATCAAATGGGGTCACCATTGCCGTAAGTACTTTTCCAAAATTCATCTCGTTCACTCCTTGCCTTTCACTTAAAGCTGATCCATCATCTGTTCCATTTCTTGCGCTGGATCCAGATGGAGGTTAAATGTTTCATGGAGCGCGTTCACAGCTGCTGAAAGATCACGCTGTCTCACAAGCACCCAGATTGTTGTATGAGAATCAGCTGATTGTAAAATATCAATGTTTTCTACCGCTAATGACTCGACAATTTTTGCCGTTACGCCCGGCACACCGCTCATGCCAGCACCAACTGCTGAAACCTTTGCACAATTTTCGATGACTTCTGGCTCATACCCCATGTTATTTAGCGTGACCACGGCGCGCTCCGTCATTTCTTCCATGACGGTGTACACAACACCCGTTAAGCTAATATTAATAAAGTCCACGCTAATCCCTTCTAGTGCCATCGCTTTAAATACGCGCGATTGTAAGTCGTATTGTCCTTCTTTCGCAAACACTTTAATTTGAGTAACGCCACTCACATGAGCAATACCCGTAATGAGCCGGTCTATAACTTGTTCACCCGTCGGTTTTCCAGTCGCAGATGTGACCAGGGTTCCAGTCGACGAGGAATACGTTGATCGGATTCTTAGTGGGATTTTTGCCTGCATCGCAATCTCAACTGCGCGCGGATGAATAACCTTCGCTCCTTGATACGCCATGTTGCATACTTCATTATAGGTTACGATCGAAAGCGGTCGGGCTTTTTCCACAATTCTTGGATCAGCCGTCATAATGCCTTCCACATCAGTAAAGATATCAACCCATTCAGCCGAAAGAGCAGCACCAAGTGCGGCTGCTGACGTGTCACTACCGCCACGGCCAAGCGTCGTTACATCCCCATCTTTTGTAACACCTTGAAAGCCTGTTACGACAACAACATCCATGAGCTTTAACTCTTCCATCAAACGTTCAGACTTCATTTCCAAAATTCTAGCTTTGCTATGCTCAGCTGTTGTCATGAATCCAGCCTGACCACCAGTATAGGCTGTTGCTTTCAAACCTTCATTTAAAAGGAGATTGGAAAAAACAACAGAGGAGATGCTTTCGCCACATGATACAAGCAAATCATACTCTCTAGAAGTTACTTTTCGATCTCGGTCGCCAATGAGGCTTAGAAGCGTGTCGGTTGCATAGGGATCGCCCTTACGTCCCATTGCGGAAACAACGACAACAACTTTATATCCATCGTTCACTGCGTCTTTAATATGGTTAACAGCTCTCAGTCTGCCGTCTTCACTTTTTAATGAAGTTCCGCCAAACTTCTGCACGATGACTTTCATTCAGAACACCTTCTTATGTCTATTTCAAAATATTTAGGTCGGATAGGCTTTCAGCAATTTGTACGGAATTCCATGCCGCCCCCTTCAGTAGATTATCAGAGACAATCCACATATGGAAGCCATTTTTTTGATTTAAATCTTTTCGAATGCGACCGACAAAAACGTCTGATTTGCCTACCGCATCAACTGGCATTGGGTAAACCTGATTTGCAGGATCATCTTTCAGCGTAACACCAGGCGCATTTTTCATGAGCTCTTTTACATCTTCTACGCTCACATCTTCCTTTCCAATTTCAACATAAACCGATTCAGCATGGCCCGTTTCAATTGGAAGACGAACGCAAGTCGCTGCAACATGAAGCTCAGCATCATGCATGATTTTCTTTGTTTCATTTATCATTTTCATTTCTTCATAAGTAAATCCGTTTTCTTCAAATACATCGATTTGTGGGATGGCATTGAAAGCGATCGGATAGTGCTTCTTGTCGCCTTTAACTGGCAATATTTGTGGTTCGTAGTTTTCTCCATTTAGCACCGCTTGAGACTGCTCTTTCATTTCAGTTACGGCATTTGCACCTGCTCCTGAAACGGCTTGATAAGTAGAAACAATAATTTTAGTAAGGCCATATGCTTGTTTCAGTGGTTCAAGTGCTGCAACCATCTGAATAGTAGAGCAGTTTGGATTTGCGATAATTCCCTTATGATCATTTAAGTCCCCTTCGTTTACCTCAGGTACAACAAGAGGCACTTCCGGGTCCATGCGGAATGCGCTGGTATTATCTACAACGATTGCTCCGTGTTTAACAGCTTCAGGCGCAAGTGCTTTTGATACACCGCCACCAGCACTAAATAAAGCGAGCTGAACCCCTTCAAACGCTTCAGGTGTCGCTTCCTTTACAGTTAGCTCCTCCCCTTTGAAGGTAACTTTCTTACCAGCTGAACGCGATGATGAAAGGAGCGTTAAGGTCGATATCGGAAAATCTCGTTCCTCTAGTGTTTTGATCATTTGTTGTCCGACTGCCCCTGTTGCTCCAACTACTGCTACATGATATTTTTTCCCGCTCATGACTTATTCTCCTCCCATATTCCATTCAAAATCCATCACAACAGAAGGAGAAACCGAGGTTTCTCCCCATTCTTAGTGATTTTATTCTCTATTCTATCATAAACCTATTCTAAAGAAAGATAAATCAATTGGTTAATCCAAATACCTTTCGATTAGAACTGGCTGAAGCTGTCTGCCGAGAAGGGCTTTTTCCACCGTTTCTCTTAACGAAGGCATACGAGCGACCAACGAGTTTGGTTTTTTCACCGGATCGTCCTGACCAAATGGGATAAAATAAATGTTCTTTGTGGACATCAACCTTAAAATATTCGTACCATTTAGTCCAAGTCCGTCGTTGGTAGAAATACCTAACACAACTGGTTTTTCATTACGTAAAGTTGCTTTTGCCCCCATTAATACTGGAGATTCAGTCATCGCATTCGCAAATTTACTAATGGAGTTTCCTGTTATTGGAGCAATCACCATGCAGTCTAGTGGTGTTTTGGGACCAAACGGCTCGGCCTTTACGATTGAATTAACTGCTTCATTACCTGTTATTTCTTCAATACGAGCGATCCAGTTTTCCCCTTCCCCAAAGCGTGTGTTTGTATTCATAACCGTATGGGAGACAAACGGAGTGACCTTCGCGCCTAATTGAACAAGTTCTTCGATTTGAGGAACAACCGCATCATACGTACAATGTGAACCTGTTAAACCAAACCCAATGTGTTTTCCTTTCAAACTCATGGCGTGTTCTCCTTTCCATTGTGAGACCGCTCAATTAATAACTGTGTCAGAACATTCGCAATAATTTTCCCTGCGGTTTTTGGGGCCACGATACCAGGAAGTCCTGGCGCAAGTAGTGCTTTAATTCCTCGCTTTTCAGCATAGCGAAAATCTGTACCACCTGGTTTTGAAGCAAGATCGATGACGAGCGTATGACCTGGCATTTTGGCGATTACTTGTGACGTGACGATTTGAACCGGAATGGTGTTGATGCACACATCTAGATTTGATACTTGGTTCGCTAGATCAGATAAATGAAACGGCTTTAACCCCATCTCTGTAATGCGTGCAATATGCTCCGGCTTTCTTGCCCCTACGCTAACATTCGCTCCAAGTGCATCGAAAGTTCTCGCAACAGACATTCCTACACGTCCAAGACCAAGTACAGCAATGTTGGATTGATGAATTGTAATATCTGTATGTTGAATTACCATCATGACCGTTCCTTCAACTGTTGGAATGGAATTATAAATGGCAACATCGTCTCGTTCAAATAAGCGAATTAAAGTTCTCGATGCTTCAGTGACCATTTTATCTAAACAACTGTTGCTAATTCCGCTATAAATCGTACAGTGTTCTGGCGTTTGTTTTAACTGATCAGCTGTTAATACGACTTTTTCATTTGAGAAGATCGTATCGACTTCTCCTTCGATCGTAGTTCCACTCACCGGAAGGACAATTGCATCAAGGGTATTTAGCTTTACTTCATCTAACGTACATTTGGTTGCACCAGTAAATCCGTGATCAAGCTGGTCGAAGCCGATTAAATACAAATCCGCATTTAATTCAGTCAGCTTCCGAATAATTTCAAGCTGGCGGGCATCACCGCCAATGACAGCGATATGTTGATTCGTTAGCATCGTTCCTCCCCTTTCCTTTTCCACGTCTTACTACGGGGATTATTGTAATTTCTCAACATTCTATGTGGGGTATGCCCGCTTGGTGAATCGATAAGAGTACCAGTTTTATTCCTTCTGATTGTTTTGCAAAATAATCATATCTCTCCCAATTGTTTCAATATGTTCCCACGGTATCGAGATCTCCTGGTCCTTTCGTTTGAGTCCCATCCATGAAGATTTTGGAATGATTAATTCTTTCAATAATCCTGTTTTTTCATCAAATAGGAGATCCGTCTGTCCCAGCACCCCGAGCTTACGTCCTTTTTCAATATCAATAAGCTCTTTCCCACTAAGTTGACTTAATCTCATAATACCGTCCCCCTTCTACACTGGTTGATAATCTTAGTCTATGAAAGAGTCTTTCTTGGAAGACATGAAAAAACCCGCCTTATTTAGGCGGGATCTCTCTTATGATTTCATGCTGCTTGGCAATTTGCCATTAGGGCTAATGAGGGAACTTGAAAATTCATCTGTAAACATGGACTGAATCATATTGTTTACTTTTTCATGATTAACGCTTTCAATATTTGTAATAATATCATCGAGAGAGCGATGCTGGTTTAACAACAATTCATTTTTACCGTTCCGACTCATTCGGCTATTTGTGCTTTCAAGACTAAGCATTAAGTTTCCTTTTAGCTGCTCTTTACAGTTCTTTAACTCTTTTGAAGTGATTCCATCACGTTTAAAGTCCTGAAGTGTTTTCTGAATCGTTTCATATAGACGATCAAGCTGGTTTTGAGCCGTTCCAGCATAAATTGTTAACAAGCCGCTATCTTGATAAGCAGAATGGTATGAGAACACCGAGTAAGCAAGACCTTGATCCTCCCGCACATCCTGGAAGAGACGACTACTCATGCTCCCACCAAGCACATTGTTCATGACGATTAAACTATAAATATCATCTGTGCCAAACGGCAACCCAGCATATCCCAAGCATAAGTGAGCTTGCTCTGTTTCTTTTTTGCGAGCGATTTGGCCAGAATGAAAGATTGGTGCCTGTACTTCAGGTTTTCCTGCAGGTGTTTCCCAGTGCTCAAAAGCCGCTTCAACTTTTTGCATAAAGGATTCGTCTATATTCCCTGCAATGGATACGACGATGTTGTCAGGGGTATAGTGCGTTTGCATGTACTCACGAAGCGTATCTCCAGAAAAATCTTTTAACGTTTCTTCTGTGCCTAGAATTGGCATCGCAAGCTCATGGTCACCATAGCTTGCTTGACTGAGCATATCATGAACAATATCATCTGGCGTATCTTCGTACATTTTGATTTCTTCATGCACAACGTTCTTCTCTTTCGCAAGCTCACCTGCTTCAAACGTTGACTGGAAAAACATATCCGTTAACACGTCAAGTGCATAATCTGCATGCTCATCAAGAACTTTTGCGTAGTAACACGTATACTCTTTGGATGTAAACGCATTAACTTGACCACCGATACTATCAAAGGATTCAGCGATTTCTTTTGCGCTACGCTTCTCTGTCCCCTTAAAAAACATATGTTCAAGAAAATGCGAGACCCCGTTTAACTCTTTAGGTTCAAAACGAGATCCAGTTCCAATCCATATCCCGATCGCAACCGATCGAACTGTTGGAATATTTTCTAACACTACTCTTACACCGTTTTTGCACGTTACTTTATTTATCAAGCTTGTTCCTCCTGTATCGAACCATTATGTTTCGTAACACTCCAAAATCACTATATCATTAATGTAGAATTGACACAATTCTATCACCTTTTCTCCACCCGCTTCGAATCTAACACTTGTGAGACTGTTCCTAACTGATAGCCTCTTTTTTCAACTCCCCGAATGAGTGCTTCTAAACTTTTCTCTGTTGGTTCAGTTGGATGCATCAAAATAAGCGCTCCTGCGTGTACATTTTCTAACACCTTTGCTGTTAAGGCTTGCGGGGCAGGTTTTTTCCAATCGACTGTATCAACTGACCATAACACAGTTTGCATCCCAAGTTCATCGGCAATTTTCACAGCATTATTTGCATAACTTCCACTTGGAGGGGCAAAAACAACAGGCTTTTTATCAAGAGTTGCTTCAATCACTTGATTTGTATCTTCAAGCTCTTTACGAATCGCCGCATCGCTTAACTGTTTTAAGTCAGGATGAGAATAAGCATGGTTCCCAATTTCATGACCTTCTTCATCAATCATCCGTACCATATCAGGGTTTTTCTTTGCCCAGGAGCCATCAAGAAAAAAAGTTGCGTGCGCGTTATATTTTTTAAATTGTTGTAGCATGTCAGGTAAATACTCTTCCCCCCATGCCACATTAATCATAAAGGCGACCATTGGCTTATTTGGATTTCCTTTGTAAACGGCAGTAGGTTCTAGATCATCTAACTGAATATCAGGCTCGACTTCTTTTCTTACAAGCATTTCTTCATCAAAAGTCTTACCTTTCATCTTCGCGTAAGACTCTTCTGCATCAACCATGATTCCATTATATCCAGGAATGCCTTTCCATACACGATCAACTACCGCATTCGCAGGTGGAATATCCATTCGTTCCTTCGCTTGTAAAATTTCATTATATAACGGACTTCCGTTGACACTGATTGTCGCTTGCTCTTTTAAATCAGTTAAATACATTGAAGTGTAGGGGTTCTGAAGTGAACCTGCTGCTACGCCTAAGATCATAATAAACACAATGAATTGAACCCAGGATTTCTTCATTCATCTGCCCCCTTTTGTAAAAAAGTATGTTGATGGGGCAAGCTCTAGAACTAGGGTTTATATAAGGAGGCAATTCGTCAGCGATTCGTCATCAATCACTGAAAATAAAAAAAGAATCCGGCCTCAGCCGAATTCCTTAACTCTTTTGACTTTGTTCTTCACGTTCACGCTGTTCTTTTAAGATCTCTTTGCGTGATAAGTTGACGCGTCCCTGCTTATCGATTTCTTTTACTTTAACCATAATTTCATCACCGATCGAGACAACATCTTCTACTTTGTTTGTACGTTCTTCAGCCAGTTCAGAAATATGAACAAGGCCTTCTTTCCCAGCAAATAGCTCAACGAATGCGCCAAATTTCTCTACTCGTTTCACTTTACCAAGGTAAGTTGTGCCAACTTCAACTTCTCTTACAAGATCTTCGATGATCTTCTTCGCTTTTGCGTTCATCTCTTGCTCAGTTGAAGAAATGAAGATTGAACCGTCCTGCTCAATATCAATTTTTACGCCAGTTTCTTCAATGATTTTATTGATGATTTTACCGCTTGGTCCAATGACGTCGCGGATCTTATCTGGTTTAATTGACATTGTCAAAATCTTCGGTGCATATGCAGAAAGCTCTGTACGAGGTTCGTTGATTGCACTCATCATGTTTTCAAGAATTGCAAGACGACCTTTTTTAGCCTGTTCAAGCGCTTGACGAAGGATGTCTTCATTGATTCCTGAAATTTTGATATCCATTTGAAGCGCCGTTACACCTTGCTCTGTTCCAGCAACTTTAAAGTCCATGTCACCAAGTGCATCTTCCATGCCCTGGATGTCTGTAAGTACTGTTACATCTTCTCCATCACTAACAAGTCCCATTGCAATACCAGCAACTGGTGCTTTAATTGGGACACCAGCATCCATCATCGCAAGCGTACTTGCACAGATGCTTGCCTGTGAAGTTGAACCGTTTGATTCAAGCACTTCAGATACAAGACGAATGGTGTAAGGGAAATCTTTTTCTGTTGGAATAACTTGCTCAAGAGCACGCTCACCGAGAGCACCGTGACCAATCTCACGACGACCTGGTCCACGCATTGGGCCTGTTTCACCAACGCTGAATTTAGGGAAGTTATAGTGGTGCATGAATCGCTTCGATTCTTCTGTACCAAGACCGTCAAGAATTTGAACGTCTCCAAGTGCGCCAAGTGTACAAATGCTAAGCGCTTGAGTTTGTCCACGAGTGAACAAGCCTGAGCCGTGTGTTCTTGAAAGGATACCGACTTCGGAATCAAGCGGGCGAATTTCATCAACGCCACGTCCGTCTGGTCTTACTTTATCTTTCAAAATTAAGCGACGAACTTCTTGCTTCACAAAGCTATTCAAAATTGATTTCACTTCTTCAGCGCTATATTCTTCACTTTCTTCATAGGCTTCCGTTGCACGCGTCATGACAGCATCGATTGCTTCTTGTCTTGCATGCTTTTCAATCACTTTTACAGCTTCTTGAATATCAGTAAGGTATTCCTCACTAAGCTTAGCTTCTAGCGTTTCGTCTGCTTTTTTCAGAACGACTTCACGTTTTTCTTTTCCTACAGCTTCAATGATTTGTTCTTGGAAAGAAATCAGACGCTTAATTTCCTGATGTCCGAATAAAATTCCTTCCAGCATCGTTTCTTCTGGTACTTCTTCAGCTCCAGCTTCAACCATATTGATTGCATCTTTCGTACCTGCAACTGTTAAATGAATGTCACTTTGTTCAAGCTGATCAACATTAGGATTTACGACGAACTTACCGTCGATGCGTCCAACGAGCACGCCCGCAATCGGACCATCAAATGGAAGATCACTAATTCCAAGTGCTAGAGATGAACCGAACATTGCTGCCATCTCGGAAGAACAGTTTTGATCCACGCTCATAACTGTGCTCACTACTTGAACTTCATTACGGAAACCATCTGGGAATAAAGGACGAATCGGGCGGTCAATTAAACGACTCGCAAGAATTGCCTTCTCACTTGGACGGCCTTCACGCTTGATGAAGCCTCCAGGAATTTTACCTACTGCATATAATCGTTCTTCATAATTAACCGTTAGTGGGAAAAACGGAAGGTCTTTCGGCTCCTTAGAACCTGTAACCGTTGCTAGTACAGCCGTATCGCCGTAGCGAATCAATGCTGCACCGCTCGCCTGCTTCGCCAGCTGACCAATCTCAACTGACAATTCGCGACCAGCCCAATCAATTGAAAACACTTGCTTCTCTTGTGCCATTAATGTGAGAACTCCTCTCATCCAATAAAATCATTTCTTTTATTATACCCTAACCTTTTTACTTCTAAAAAGAAAGGAAGAAATCTATGTATTTTTAACCTAATAAAAAAGCGGGAAATATCCCGCTTTTCTGAATCATTATCGACGTAGACCAAGTTCTTTGATAAGTTCGCGGTAACGAGTAACGTCTTTGTTACGAAGATACGTTAAAAGATTACGGCGTTTACCAACCATCTTAAGAAGACCGCGACGAGAGTGGTGGTCTTTCTTGTGGAAACGTAGATGATCGTTCAAATTGTTGATTTCCTCAGTAAGGACAGCGATTTGAACCTCTGGAGAACCAGTATCATTCTCGTGAGTTTTGAACTTAGTGATAAGCTCTTGCTTACGCTCTTGTGTGATTGCCATCCGTTTCACCTCCTTAATTTCTAATCCCCTGATACCGCGCAAACGTCGGTGACTCGATTGCCCAGTATAGGTTGTGTACTTGTCGTACAGATAATAGATTACAGGTTTTCTTCCTAAAATGCAAGGGAAATCTATTTCAAGATTTTCTTTGCGTCTTTCGCATCCTGACCAATTTGAGCAATCAAGTCATCTACAGACGAGAATTTCACTTCTCCGCGAATCTTCTCGTAAAACTCCACCTCTACCTGCTGGCCATATAAGTCACCGCTAAAATCAAATACGTGCACTTCTAAAGACGGCTGATCTGGCTTTTCTTCATAAAACGTTGGTTTATACCCGACGTTGCATACACCGTCCATCCACTCTTCTTTCGCCCGCATCCGAACAGCGTAAACGCCTGTATCAGGAACAAGATAATCATCCTTTAGGTCAACATTTGCTGTTGGAAAACCTATTGTACGACCACGCTGGTCTCCCTTTACAACCGTTCCTTTAACTACATAACGGCGACCAAGAACCGCTTTAACGTTCTCTACCGCTCCATCACGTATATATGACCGAATGAGGGTTGAGCTAACTTTTTCATCTTGCTGTGAAACTTTATCAATAACGGTTTGATCAAACTGATTTCGCGCATGGAAAGGAAGCGAATCCATCGTGCCTCTCCCTTTGCTTCCATATGTATAATCAAACCCTGCGACAACGTGTACAACAGATAAAGCAATAATATAGTCGTCTACAAATTGTTGTGGGGTTATGCCTGCAATCGTTTGGTCGAACTTCACGATATAGAGAACGTCAATCCCCATTCCATCAATTAAATCAATTTTATCATCAAGGGGGGTAATGGCTTTCGTTTGCGGGGTGGATTTCCCTAAAACGACTGATGGATGAGGATAGAAAGTCATAACTGCTGACTCTACACCTTTCTCATCAGCGATCTTTTTTGCCGTCGAAATCACTTTCTGATGACCACGGTGAATGCCATCAAAATATCCAAGCGCCATGACCGCAGGATGTTCCGCCTTCAATTGATGTGGATGCGATAAATAAATTGTCTTCAACGGTTTCACCTTCTAACTTCATCTCGAAAACACTTTCTCAGGCTTCATTAAGCCAGGTTTCTCAGGATGTTTTTGATAGATTGCAATTGCTTCTCCGTCCTTATTGTACATAACGAGTCGATCTTCTGTCATCTCATCCACCTGAGGAAGTACAGCTCCATTTTGAAGTTTAGCTTCAAGCTCAGGTTCGACTGTTAAAGATGGCATGGCAGAAAGAGCATATTCCATCGGGAAAAGAGAGAGCGTTTCATCTTCTATCATCTGTTTAATCTCATCAAATGTCAAACATTCTTCTAGTTTAAATGGGCCAGAAGCGGTACGAATTAAAAATGACATATGAGCTGGATACCCAAGATGCTCTCCTATATCGACCGCAAGTGTTCGAATGTAAGTCCCCTTACTACACGTGACACGAACAGGGATTGAAATAGTTCCATCGTCTGTTGTTACCTCACCAATTTGTTCAAGTTCATGAATCGTGACTTTTCGAGACGGACGCTCAACGACCTCTCCCTTAAATGCATACTCATATAATTTTTTTCCGTTTATTTTAACAGCTGAATACATCGGAGGAACTTGCTCAATTGTCCCTCTAAACGTTGCAAGGGCTTCTTCGATTTCATGAGTTGATGGGATTTTCTCAACGTTCTTTTCATCCACCTTATCTCCTGATGCATCTTCTGTCGTCGTTGAAAATCCAAGTGTAATAACCGCTTCATACGTTTTCGAAAAATCCGTCATATATTGGGCAACTTTTGTTGCTCTTCCAATGCATAAAGGCAATACGCCCGTCACATCAGGATCTAACGTTCCCGTATGTCCCACTTTTTTGGTGTGTAATAACTTTCTAGTTATGGCAACACAGTCATGAGAGGTCATACCAGCGGGTTTTTTTAAAGGTAATACGCCGTTCATGCTTTTTCTCCTTTCAATCTGATGACATAGAGAAAGGATAGACATTCCTGCCTATCCCTTCGTCACTACTCATCTGCTTGATTTAAATCTGCAAGAAGTCGTTCGATTTTGTTACCATAATCGATTGATTCATCAAATTCAAAGTAAATCTCCGGTGTTTTACGAAGACGGATGCGTTTCCCTATCTCAGAACGGATAAATCCTGTTGCTTTTGCAAGGCCGTTCAGGGTTGCTTCTTTCTTCTCTTCGTCACCAAGGACCGTAATAAATACCGTTGCTTGCTGTAGATCATTCGTAACTTCTACTGCTGTTACTGTAACGAAACCTACGCGCGGGTCTTTAATCTTCCTGCTGATTATATCACCAAGTTCTTTCTTCATCTGTTCACCAACACGATTTGCGCGAACATTACTCATCGTTACACCTCGTTTCTTTCCTAAAGCCACTCATAAGTTGCTCGAGTGATTTCGATATCCGGACGTGAGTCAATCAATGAAATGGCACGCTGCAGCTCACGCTCACACGCCGTTTTGCTTGAAGCCGTCGTGACAATACCGATCACAGTATGTTGCCAGAGATCCTGGCTATCAAGCTCAGAAATTGCAAGATTATTGTGCTTCAGTCGGCTAATCACCGACTGAAGCACAGCTCTTTTTTCCTTCAAGGATTGCGCATCGTAAATGATGCATTCACATTCGACGTATCCAATCACTTAGGCTTTACTTCCTCCATGATATAGGCTTCAATAATGTCGCCTTCTTTAACATCATTGAACTTTGCAAGTGTAATACCACATTCGTATCCTTTTGCAACTTCTTTCGCATCGTCTTTGAAGCGTTTCAATGTATCTACTTCACCTTCGAATACGACAATTCCGTCACGGATAACACGAACGCCAGAATTACGTGTGATTTTACCTTCTGTTACGTAAGATCCTGCAATTGTACCTACTTTAGAAACTTTAAACGTTTCACGTACTTCAGCTTGACCAATTACTTTTTCCTCATAAACTGGATCAAGCATTCCTTTCATTGCCGATTCGATTTCTTCAATTGCTGTATAAATAACACGATGCAAGCGAATTTCTACTTGCTCAGAATCAGCGACTTTCTTCGCATTTGAATCAGGACGTACGTTAAATCCGATAATGATCGCATTAGAAGCAGAAGCAAGAATTATATCTGATTCTGTAATCGCACCAACAGCTGTATGAATAATGTTGATCTTCACGCCTTCTACTTCAATCTTCTGAAGTGAGCCAGCAAGTGCCTCAACAGAACCCTGTACATCAGCTTTCACGATAACATTGATATCTTTCACATCGCCTTGCTGAATCTTTTCAAATAAATCATCCAAATTCATTTTTGAAGATTCTTTACGCTGAGCTTCAATTTGCTGCTGATTACGCGCTTCCCCAACTTGACGTGCTGTTTTCTCGTCTTCAAATGCCACAAAGCGATCTCCGGCATTTGGAACGTCACTCAAACCAGTCACTTCGACAGGCGTAGAAGGTGCAGCTGTTTCGACACGCTTACCAAGATCGTTGACCATCGCACGAACACGACCAAACGTGTTACCAACTACGACAGGATCACCAACTTTTAGCGTACCTTCTTGAACAAGAAGGGTAGCAACTGGCCCGCGCCCTTTATCTAGCTGCGCTTCAATCACTGTACCTGTAGCAAGCTTATTAGGGTTTGCTTTAAACTCTTCTACTTCTGAGATCAAGAGGATCGTCTCAAGAAGATTGTCAATTCCTTCACGCTTAATAGCAGAAAGGTTCACGAAAATCGTATCGCCACCCCATGCTTCAGAAACGAGTTCATACTCAGTTAGTTCCTGCATAACGCGATCAGGATTTGCTCCTTCTTTATCCATCTTATTAACTGCAACGATAATTGGAACTTCTGCTGCTTTTGCGTGGTTAATGGCTTCAACCGTTTGTGGCATAACGCCGTCATCCGCTGCAACTACAAGAACCGTAATATCCGTTACTTTTGCTCCACGTGCGCGCATTGTTGTAAATGCTGCGTGTCCAGGAGTATCAAGGAACGTGATTTTCTTATTGTTCTCTTCAATCTGGTAAGCACCAATGTGCTGCGTAATACCGCCTGCTTCACCCTGCGTTACTTTTGTATCGCGAATTCCGTCAAGTAGCGTTGTTTTACCGTGGTCTACGTGACCCATGATCGTCACAACAGCAGGACGCTCAACAAGCTTACCTTCTTCGTCTTCACTTGTGTAATTATCAAGATCTGTTACTTCGAACAGCTCTTCTTCTTCAACTTTTACGCCGTAATCATCACAAATGAGCTCCATAGTATCTTTGTCTAGTTCCTGGTTAATTGTAGCCATTACACCAAGACCCATTAGCTTTTTAATAAGTTCAGAAGCATCTTTACCTAGCTTTTCAGCAAGTTGGCCTACTGTAAGTGAACCAATAAACGTTACTTTAGAAGGCAATCTTCTTGGAGCAGCCGTGTTTTTAGGAGGTTGTCCTTTCCCACGGCGGTTAGGACGACGTCCACCGCGGCGGTTGTTTGGCGCGCTTTTGCTATTCTTTTGATTTGCATTTGCTTTTGGGTTGTTTCGATTGTTTTTATTTTCCATACTGTTTTTGTCGCTTCCCTTTTTGGATTGTTTCGAATCGTTATTAAGCTTAGCCATCGCCTGATCATCAATCACAGACATATGATTTTTTACCGTAATATTCATGCTTGTTAACTTTTCGATAACATCCTTACTAGTAGTATTATGTTCTTTTGCATACTCATGAATTCGCATCTTACTCATACGATCACCCCCGAGTTATTGATCGAGCATTGCGTGAAGTTTCTTCGCAAACCCTGCATCAGTAACGGCTATCGTGACTCGTTGAACTTTGCCAATTGCATGACCAAGTTCATAGCGCCCTGTAACAAAACATACTGGGACTTTATAAGTAGTTGCTTTATCCGTAATTTTCTTTCTCGTGTTGTCTGATGCGTCATTCGCTATTAAAACGAGTTTGGCGCTTTTGCGCTGAATTTCCTTCACCACAAGTTCTTCTCCAGACACAACTTTGCCAGCACGCTGAGCAAGTCCTAGAAGTGACTCCCAATTCTTGTTGTTCATTTAGTTTGACCGCGATTCTGCGAGGTCAGCATAAATATCTTCCGTCACTTCTGCTTTTAGATGAGCCGCTAAAGAATTTCGCTTTTTAGCAAGAGTAAAGCACTCTTCTTTGTTGCAAAGGTATGCGCCTCGTCCATTCTTTTTACCCGTTTGGTCGATCGATATAACCCCTTCAGGCGAACGAACAATTCGAACGAGCTCTTTTTTTGGCTTCATTTCTTGACAGGCGACACATTTTCTCATCGGAATTTTACGTTTTTGCACGATGGACACCTCTCCCGATCTTGCTTAATCTAGCTCTGAATCTTCAGCGTCATTTTCCTCGAAAAGAGGAGCTTCATCAGCACTATAGATGCCAAGTTCTTCCGCTTCAGATTGACTCTTAATATCAATTTTCCATCCTGTAAGCTTTGCTGCGAGACGGGCGTTTTGACCGCGCTTCCCGATCGCAAGAGAGAGCTGATAGTCTGGTACGATAACCTGAGTCATTTTGTTTTCTTCATCTACATTTACTTTAAGTACTTTTGAAGGACTAAGAGCATTTGCTACATATTCAACAATATCCTCAGACCAGCTGACAATATCGATCTTCTCGCCTTTAAGCTCATTTACGATTGCCTGAACACGTTGACCGCGTTGTCCTACACAAGAGCCAACTGGATCCACTTCAGGATCTTCGGCATGAACGGCAATTTTTGATCGATCGCCGGCTTCACGTGAAATTGACTTCACTTCTACAGTACCGTCAAAAATTTCTGGCACTTCAAGTTCAAATAAACGCTTAAGAAGGCCAGGATGAGTTCTTGAAACCATCACCTGTGGCCCTTTGGTTGTTTTTTCAACTTTCGTCACATATACCTTAATACGATCATGAGAATGATACGTTTCATTCGGCATTTGTTCACCTGCAGGGAGAAGTGCTTCGATTCGACCGAGGTCAACATAAATAAAACGATGATCTTGACGCTGAACAATTCCGGTCATGATATCGTCTTCGCGTTCAATAAATTCGCTAAATATGATCCCACGTTCTGCTTCACGGACACGTTGAGTAACAACTTGTTTCGCTGTTTGAGCTGCGATACGACCGAAATTACGAGGCGTTACTTCGATTTCCACGATATCTTCTAATTCATATTGACGATCAATGTCTTTCGCATCTTCGAGTGAGATCTCAAGACGAGAATCTTCCACTTCTTCCACGACATCTTTTCGAGCAAATACGCGGATCGAACCAGTGTCCTGATTAAAATCGACTCTTACATTTTGTGCCTGATGGAAGTTTCGCTTGTACGCGGAAATAAGCGCTGCTTCAATCGCCTCAACGATAATATCCTTGCTGATGCCTTTTTCTTTTTCAAGAATGGTTAGCGCATCTAATAACTCACTACTCTTCATTTTCATTCTCCCCTTTAATTAAAAAACAACCGCAAGCCTTGCGCTTGCTACTTTTTCATAAGGTAATTCTACCTTTTTAATTCTCGTTTTCACTCGCTGTTCAATCACAACCGTTTCACCATCAAAATCAGAAAGCTTACCTTCAAAGCTTTTCTCTCCATCTATTGGTTCGTAAGTTGTCATATAGACTTGTTTTCCAACCGCTTTCTCGAAATCAGTCTTTTTCTTCAGCGGGCGCTCTGCACCTGGGGAAGAAACTTCGAGGAAATAAGGTTGTGTAATTGGATCATGTTTATCTAGCTGTTCACTTAGCTTTTCGCTAATTGTCCCGCACTCCTCAATATCAACACCTCGAGGAGAATCGACATAGACACGGAGAAACCAATTCTTGCCTTCCTGCGTGAATTCTATGTCTACAAGTTCCAGGTTCATTTCATCTACTATTGGTTTTACTAGTTCTTCAGTAACCGTAATCACATTTTCATTCATTGGTTGTCCTCCTTTCTGATCCTGTACAGCAGGGTCCCAATCGAAAACGAAAGAGTGGGATAGCCCCACTCTTCCGTCGCGTGTGTATTCACTAGTATTTCCACAATTACTATACCATACTCATATAACCAATTCAACAGAGAAGCGAAGGCTCCTCTTTAGAACAAGCTGAGCTGGTTAGCATCTGGAAGTCCTTCAAGACATCCATGATCATCTAAATATTCTAGCACTGTCTTCGAAATCTTGCTTCTCTGCTGCAAATCTTCTTTAGAAAGAAACTCACCTGCTTCTTTGGCGTTTTCAATGTTGATTGCAGCATTCGTTCCAACTCCAGGTAGAGAATTGAACGGAGGGATGAGTGAATCCCCGTCAACGACGAATTCAGCAGCTTTTGATCGGTAAAGGTCAACCTTCTGCATACGAAGACCGCGTTCTGACATTTCGAGCGCAATCTCCATCACCGTTAAGAGGTTTTTTTCCTTTGGTGATGCATCAAGTCCCTTTTCGTTAATCTCTTCGATTTTTGCTCGAATCGCATTGGATCCTTTTGCCATTGTATCGATATCAAAATCATCTGCCCTTACTGTTAGATAAGCAGCATAGAAAAGTATCGGGTGATGCACTTTGAAATAAGCAATACGAACAGCCATTAATACATACGCAGCTGCGTGAGCCTTCGGGAACATGTACTTGATTTTCAAACAAGAATCAATGTACCAGTCAGGAACATCATGCTTCTTCATTTCCGCTACCCATTCTTCCTGAAGTCCTTTCCCTTTTCGCACGAACTCCATGATTTTAAATGCAAGAGACGGATCAAGACCTTTATAGATCAAGTAAACCATAATGTCATCCCGACAACCAATTACTTCACTTAAGTTACACGTCCCAGCCTGGATAAGCTCTTGGGCATTTCCTAACCATACATCAGTACCATGGGATAAACCTGAGATTTGTACAAGTTCTGAGAAAGTGCTTGGTTTCGTATCCTCAAGCATTTGACGAACAAAACGTGTTCCGAATTCCGGAATACCGTAGGTTCCTGTTTTACACATAATCTGATCTTGTGTAACGCCAAGAGACTCGGTTCCGCTGAAGAGCTTCATAACTTCTGCATCATCAGTTGGTATTGTTTTAGGATCAATGCCACTTAAATCTTGAAGCATACGAATAACCGTTGGATCATCGTGTCCAAGGATATCAAGCTTCAGAAGATTATCATGAATGGAATGGAAATCAAAATGGGTTGTTTTCCATGCGGATGTCTTATCATCTGCTGGGAATTGGATTGGTGAAAAATCATAAATATCCATATAGTCTGGGACAACGATAATTCCACCCGGGTGCTGTCCAGAAGTCCGTTTCACGCCTGTACACCCTGATACAAGGCGATCAATCTCAGCTCCTCGATAGTGAAGATCATGATCCCCCATATATCCCTTTACATAACCATACGCCGTTTTCTCAGCAACCGTACCAATTGTTCCTGCACGAAACACATTGTCTTCCCCAAACAGTTCCTTCGTATAGTTGTGGGCACGAGGCTGATATTCACCCGAGAAGTTCAAATCAATATCGGGTACCTTATCTCCTTTAAACCCTAGGAACGTTTCAAACGGAATGTCGTGCCCATCTTTTGTAAGAGGGATATTACAATCTTCACAGTTTTTATCAGGAAGATCGAACCCTGATCCTACTGACCCATCATCAAAGAACTGCGATTTCTTGCAAGAAGGACAGACGTAATGCGGCGGTAATGGGTTAACTTCCGTAATTTCTGTCATGGTCGCCACAAAAGAAGACCCTACTGAACCACGAGATCCTACTAGATAGCCGTCGTTTAGCGACTTTTTTACAAGCTTATGAGAGATAAGGTAGATAACAGCGAAACCGTGACCGATAATACTCTTTAGCTCTTTTTCAAGTCTTTCTTCAACAATAGTAGGAAGCTCATCGCCATAAATACTTCTAGCCATACCATAGCTCATTTGACGCATTTCTTCATCAGCACCTTCAATTCGAGGTGTGAAAAGGTCGTCTTTAATCGGTTTAATGTCGTCGATTAAATCGGCCACTACCTGTGGCTTCTGAACGACGATTTCCTTCGCTTTTTCTGCACCAAGGAAATGAAAGCAATCAAGCATTTCGTTCGTCGTTCTAAAGTGAACCTGCGGAAGCGTTTGACGATTTAACGGGTTACCTGCTTGGGCTTTAATTAAAATCTTTCGGTAGATATGATCTTCCGGCTCGAGATAGTGGACATTCCCAGTCGCTACGACGGGTTTGTTCAATTTCTCACCAAGCTTCACAATTTTACCGATAATCTCTCTTAAAGCCATTTCATCTTGAACAAGTTCTTTCTCAATTAAATGCATGTAATTTTGAGGTGGCTGAACTTCGAGGTAATCATAGAACTTCGCTATGTCCTCAACTTCTTCAGGAGACTTTTGCATCATCCCTTCGAATACTTCCCCTTTATCACATCCAGAACCAATGAGCAGGCCTTCTCGGTACTTCTCAAGCTTAGAACGTGGTATCCGAGCGCTTCGATAAAAATAATCGATATGCGATAGTGAAACAAGCTTAAATAAATTCTTTAACCCAACATCATTTTTCGCCAAAATAATGGTATGAGACGGACGAGTACGCTGAAAACCCGTTTGGCCCATATTGTCATTTAGCATATTGTGATTCGTTATCTCTCGCTCAAGAGCATCCTTCACTAGCTTCCATAATAAATACCCTGTAGCTTCCGCATCATAAATCGCTCGGTGATGCTGTGTAAGATCAATATCAAACTTTTTACATAGCGTATTTAATCGGTGATTTCGCATTTCAGGATAAAGAAAACGAGCCAATTCAAGCGTATCAATAACCGGGTTCGTCGCTTCGCCTAAACCGGCATTACGTAATCCAACATTCAAAAAACCCATATCAAAGCTAGCATTATGGGCAACGAGAATGTCATCTCCCATAAACTCATGAAAATCTTTAATTACATCTTCAATCTCAGGTGCATTCGTCACCATATCATCGGTAATACCCGTTAGTTCAATTGTTGTTGAAGAAAGCGGATGATGCGGATTTGCAAAACGCTCAAATTTGTCAACAATTTCACCATCTTTTAGTTTTACAGCTGCGAGTTCGATTATTTTGTTGTAAACAGCGGACAGTCCGGTCGTTTCAACGTCAAAAACGATGTAAGTACCTGTTTCAAGATCTCGATCTGCTTCATTGTACGCCATCGGTACACCATCATCGACAAGATCAGCTTCAAGACCATAAATCACTTTAACGCCATGCTTTTGACCAGCAGCGTAAGCATCAGGAAATGATTGAACAACATTATGATCCGTGATGGCAATCGCTGGATGCCCCCATTTAGCTGCCTGAGAGATCAACCCTCCAGCTGTACTAACTGCATCCATTTGACTCATTTGCGTATGCGCATGCAGTTCAATTCGTTTCTCATCTTCAGGTGCCTCGTCCTGTCGCAAGTCAGGTTTGATTTCCGTTAAATCATTCCCAATCATGACAAGGTCACGAACGAACGTATCATTTTGAATGCCACCGCGAACTTTCACCCAGATGCCTTTTCTAACAGCTTCTAAAATCGGCACATCTTCTTTATCACGAGAGAACATTTTAACTAGAATTGAATCCGTATAATCCGTTATTTTAAAGGTTAATAATGTTCGACCACTTCTAAGTTCCTTTGTTTCGGCGTGGAAAACATAACCTTGAACAGCGATACGACGTTCTTCATCTTGAATCGTTTCAATTGGCACGGGATCTTCTTTAATTTTGTATCCAATGACAAGTGAATCCGGCACGTTCTTGCTTGAAGATTTATCTGCTTTTTCTTTTTCAATCAAAGCTTCCATCATTTTAGATTGATCTTCTTGCTGCTTTTGTTCAACAAACTTCTGGTAATCCTGCTCAGAAGCTTTCACTTCTACTTCAAGCATGTATTTCGGAAAGCCTGCATTTGTGTAACAGTCAGCTAGCGGTGCTGCTAATTTTCTTCTAGCAATCGCTGCTTCTGTTTCATTACGTACCGTAACGATTAGCTTATTGCCACTAATTTTCGGAGTTTGCTTTTTTAAAACGTTGGTTAAAGACGCAGAATGATCTTGCATTAGTTCCGCAACATTTTCCCAATAAGCCATGGCAAGTTCTTCATTTCCTCCTGAGTCCGTAGCAATGCTATAGGTCACCTCGGCAATGTGCTTTAATCCATCTTGCAAGCGACTGCGAAATAGCTCGTATACATGAAAAGGAAGAACGTCTGGAAAGTGAAAGTCAAAATGCCACTTCCTCGTTTCTTTATAGACCGTTAACTTTGAAATGTACCCATCCTTGAAGTAGTCAACGAATTTTTCTGGAACCGATATTTGTTGAAGGAGCAGCTGGAGACGTTCTTTCCGTATGTTTAAATCCTGGTCCATTCAATTCTTCCTCCTTCTTAAAATGCGAAGAGGTAGCGAAAAAAAAGGTGGAAGGTACCAATGGCACCTATCCACAGTTTTAGTTCATTTGTGTTAAAAGCTGCTGGATTGTCTTGTTCAAGTCATTAACTGCAACTTCCATAGACTCACCTGTATCTCTTCGCTTTACTTCGACTATCTCTTCACTAGCTTTCTTACCTACAATCACTCTGACCGGAAGTCCGATGAGGTCCGCATCTTTAAACTTAACGCCCGCACGCTCTTTACGATCATCGTAAAGAACATCATAGCGCTCATTACGTAATGTATCATATAGGCGATCAGATAAAGCTGTCTGCTCATCATCTTTCACGTTAATCGTAATCAAATGAACATCGAACGGAGTCACAGCTAGTGGCCATCTAAGTCCATTGTCATCTGCATTTTGCTCAGCTATAGCTGCGAGCGTTCTTGAGACCCCGATGCCGTAACAGCCCATGATCATCGGTTTCGCTTTTCCACCCTCATCAAGGTAAGACGCGCCCATTGTTTCACTATATTTTGTACCAAGTTTAAATACCTGTCCAATTTCAATGCCTTCTGCAAATACAATCGTACCGTTCCCATCAGGAGATGGATCTCCTTCTTGAATAAAGCGAAGGTCTTCATAACGTTCGATGTTAAGGTCACGATCCGGATTCACATTTTGATAAGCATGCTTACCTGTTAAAGAACCATTTACAATCGAACTAACAGCATGATCGGCCATAATCTTTCCACCAAATGTTTTCACATCTACTTCTTCGTTTATGACTTCCACCAAATCAGTGCCAAAAAGGTTTTTCACCTTGATGTCATTTAATTCATGATCGCCTCTTACTAAGACAAGAATGGTTTCCTCTTGTACTTTAAGTAGCGTTGCATGAATTTGGCGATCTGCTGAAGCCTCACCTTTTCCTTCAGTTAAAGGAGCTTCTGCCTCATCTGGTTTCTGATAAGTAACGTGGACCTCTGCCATCTCAATATTAGCAGCATAATCCGAAGAGTCGCTGTATGCAATCGTATCTTCTCCAACGCTAGAAAGTGCCATAAATTCTTCTGTATCTTTTCCGCCCATTGCTCCAGAATCAGCCACAACTGGACGGAAGTTTAAACCAAGTGTTGTGAAGATACGGCTATACGCGCTATGCATCGTCTGATAGGCGTCATCAAGCTGCTCATCAGAAGAATGGAAAGAGTAAGCATCTTTCATAATAAATTCTCTGCCACGCAGCAAGCCAAAGCGAGGACGACGCTCATCGCGATATTTTGTTTGAATTTGATATAACGTAACAGGCAACTGCTTGTACGATTTTAGCTCATCTCGAACAAGACTCGTAATTAATTCTTCATGCGTAGCCCCAAGTGCGAAAGGTCGTCCGTGACGATCTTTTAATCGCATTAACTCAGGTCCATAAACATCCCAACGACCTGTTTCCTGCCACAATTCAGCTGGCTGTATCGCTGGCATTAAGAGCTCCTGTGCCCCAACTCCATCGAGCTCTTTCCGGATTACTTCTTCGATTTTCATTAATACTTTTTTGCCTAATGGAAGGTATGAATAAATACCTGACGCATTTTGACGCATAAAACCCGCTCGGACAAGGAGCTGATGACTTTTAATTTCTGCATCAGCTGGATTGTCACGAAGGGTTGGATTAAAGTATTTTGATTGTTTCATCTCCTGCACCTCATTTCATTCTTAAAACGGGTCCTGTCGCTCTTATAAGAAGAAGCGCTGGATATCATTCCATGTTACAACTAACATCAGCAACATGAGGAACGAAAAGCCAATAAAGTGAACAAGGCTTTCCTTTTGGGGATCGATTGGTTTTCCTCGTAATGCTTCAACACCAATAAAGAGAAGTCTTCCTCCATCAAGTGCTGGAAGCGGCAATAAATTAAAGATCCCTAGATTAATGCTCAAGAACCCAGCCCATCTCATCAGGACATAAAGGCCGCCTGAAGCTGCTTCTTCCGTATAACTATAAATACCTACTGGTCCAGAGAATGCATCGATCGACAGTTGGCCTGTAACAAGTTGCCCAAGCCCTACAAAGATCGCTTTTCCAAATTCATAGGTTGAAGTAAAGCCAAATACAATGGAATCCAAGAAATTCACCTGATATTCAGGTGCAACACCAATTCGACCAACCGATTGGTTTTCTGAAAGTTCCTGTTTTTCAGGAGTAATCGATAGGGAAACATTCTCTCCTTCACGATCCACATTAAAGCCAAGTTGGTTGTTGGCATTTTCCTGAATAATCGAGGTCATTTGATTCCATCCCGTTATTTCTGTTCCATTGATTTCAGTAATCACGTCACCGTTCATCATACCTGCTTGTTCAGCAGGACTTCCATCGACAACTTCTTTCACTTGATTCGTTGGTGTTCCCTGTAATAAACCGAGTGCAATAAAAATCACGATTGCTAACAAGAAATTCATTACCGGCCCAGCAAAAATAGCCAGGAAACGATCCCAAAGGGATTTTGATCCGAATTGACGATCGTATGGCGCAATTTGAAATTCTGAACCGTCCATCACATAATGGGACGTCTCATCAATTGGATAGACAACGGCGGGTTCATCTTCACCTTCGTAGCCTTTAATAAAAAGGCCACGCTCTAGATCAGCTTCTTCCACCGTTACTTCTTTTAAATTAGGATAAGCTGACTTTTGGTTAATCACAATCTTTGACACTTTGTTTTGATCATTGAAAAGAAGACCAACACGCTGACCTGGTTTTAACTCAATCATTTCAGGATCTTCTCCGGCCATTCGGACAAATCCACCAAGAGGTAGGAGCCTGATTGTGTAAACCGTCTCCCCTTTTTTAAATGTGAAGATTTTCGGTCCGAAGCCTATTGCGAATTCTCGACACAAGATTCCCGCACGCTTTGCGAGAAGCAAGTGACCCAATTCATGGAAAAAAACGAGTGCTCCGAATATGATAATGATCGAAATCACAGTGTTCATATCCACTTACCACCTTTATTTAATTAATGACTGAACTCGTAATCTTGTTTCAGAATCAACTTCAAGTATTTCTTCAAGCGACGCATTTTGAATAACCTCATGTTTCTCCATCGCTTTTTCTACGAGCTCTTCGATCGTTAAGAAATCGATTTTACCCTCAAGAAATGCGGCAACGGCCGTTTCATTTGCTGCATTTAATACGGCTGGAAGTGAACCACCAGCACGGCCAGCCTCATAAGCTAGCTTTAATGCACGGAAGCGGTTGTAATCCACTTGTTCAAAATGTAGTTGACCAACTTCCCATAAGTTTAACCGTTTTGCATTTCTGATTTCAAGTCGATCAGGATAGCTAAGTGCATATTGAATTGGAATTCGCATATCCGGAGTACCTAGATGCGCCATGACGCTTCCGTCTATGTACTCTACCATTGAGTGAATGATACTTTCTTTATGAAGCACGACATCTATTTGATCATAGGGCGTTCCAAATAACCAATGGGCTTCAATCACTTCTAGTCCTTTGTTCATCATCGTTGCTGAATCGATCGTAATTTTAGCTCCCATCGACCAATTTGGGTGATTTAGGGCATCGTGAACGCTAACTCCAGTGAGCTCTTCTCGTTTCTTATCTCGGAAACTACCTCCTGAAGCCGTTAAAATAAGCCGTTCCATTTGCTCCTGCTTTTCACCATTCAAACACTGAAACAGTGCTGAATGTTCACTATCTACTGGCAAAAGGGCAGACCCATGTTTTTTTGCAGCTTCTGTTACTAAATGGCCTGCTGTAACGAGCGTTTCTTTATTCGCAATTGCAATTGTCTTTCCTTGTTCAATCGCTGATAAGGTTGGAGAAAGGCCGATACTTCCAAGAATTGCGTTAACGAGAACGGTTGATTCATGATGGCAAGCAACTTCTAAAAGCCCTTCATCTCCATAAACAATTTTCGTTTTCCTTGAAATCATTCTTCTTAGTGAATCAGCATCTTCTTTCTTTTGGACAGACAACAACTTTGGCTTAAACTCTTCCGCTATTTCGACCGCTTTTTCAACATTTTTCCCAACGGAAAATGCGACAAGGGAAAACATATCAGGATGCATTCTTATGATATCGAGAGTCTGAACACCGATCGAGCCAGATGCTCCAAGTAAACTAATTTTCTTCAAAAAATTCGTTCCTCCAATCCACTCTGTTTCGACTATACCAGGTTAAGTAAATGCAGAAGGGGGAGAACGAATATAAGACTATCAAATCGATCAAGTATCCCTCCGTGCCCTGGTAAGATACTGCCGGAATCTTTCACTCCATAATGACGCTTAAACGCAGATTCAACAAGATCACCAATCTGTCCAAAAACAGACGTTAACACCGATACGATTAGAACAACAACCATGGAATCATATACCGGATAAATCAGTTGAAAAACAATTCCTACGATTAAGGCCATCACAACGCCTCCAACTGCACCTTCAACGGTTTTGTTTGGAGATATATGTGGCCAAAGTTTTTTCTTACCGAGTGATCGTCCCACAAAATAGGCTCCAGAATCAGATGCCCATATGAGAAAAATAATAAAGAACAAATGAATCATGCCGTCTAAATTACTTTCACCAAGATAACGAGTTGCTGTGAAGTAATAAAAACCTAAACCAACATAGAGCGACGCCATCATAATAAAAGAACTTTCATCAAAACTATACTTATTTTTCGTCAGAACCGTCATTGCAAGTAAAATGAGCAGTCCGAAAAACAAGAGATCAATTTTGGTAAAAACAGATGATGTTAGTGAAGCAATCCAGTCATCAGGCATGACAAGAATCCACGTTCCGACGATAGCAAGTAAGCCAGGAAGTGAAACCAATGTGATTTTCTTCATCAGTAACAATTCAACCATTCCAATTGTGGCAACTAACGCCATCAAAAGAATGAACGGCCAGTCTCCAATTACAATCATTCCTAACAAGAGGGCGCCAAAAATCACACCCGTTATAACTCGTTGTTTCATTACATTAATGTCCTCCTACACTTACACCCCGCCGTAACGTCTACCTCTTCGCTGATATTCCTGTACGGCTTCAACAAAATGGTGCTCTGTAAAATCAGGCCATAGAACTTCTGTAAACCATAGTTCTGTGTAAGCCAGCTGCCAGAGCATAAAGTTACTTAAGCGTATTTCTCCGCTTGTCCGTATAAGTAAATCCGGATCCGGATATTGACTACTGAGTAAATAGGAAGAAATTCTCTCTTCCGTAATCTCTTCTTCTGTCAGTATCCCCTTTTTCACATCACTTAATAACCGCTGCATGGCCATCTTCATTTCATGACGGCTGCCATAGTTTAGTGCGAAATTAAGAATAAGTCCGGTGTTATCTTTCGTTTCTTCTACTGCCTTGCTAATGGCTTTGAACGTATGGGGGGGCAGCTGCTCTCGTTCTCCCATTATTCGTACTTGAACATTCTGCTCAATCAACTCTGGCAGGTGGCTAAGTAGAAATTGTTCTGGGAGCTTCATCAAAAAGTCTACTTCCTCTTTCGGTCGTTTCCAATTTTCAGTTGAAAACGCATAGAGTGTTAAATAATGAACGCCTAGATCATTTGCCTTTCGAACAATCTTCTTCACTACCTTCACACCTTCACGGTGGCCAGCCACACGTGGGAGACCTCGCTTCTTGGCCCAGCGTCCATTGCCATCCATAATGATCGCAATATGTCCTGGGATATTAGCAGATGTGTTAATTTCTAATTGTTCCTCATCTTCATTCTTCCTCATCCAGTTCGAGAACTTCCCAAGCATTGCAAATCCTCCATTGTGTCACTTACTTAACAAAAAAACCCCCTGTGGGAAAAGAGGGTCCTTTTATTATCTTATTTTACATGTTATTGAATTAGACTGCCATGATTTCTTTTTCTTTATCTGCAGCAATGCTGTCAGCTTCAGCTACGTACTTGTCAGTAAGCTTCTGCACATCATCGTTTCCGCGGCGAAGTTCATCTTCTGTAATGTCGCCATCTTTTTCTTGTTTCTTTAACTCATCATTTGCATCGCGGCGAATGTTACGGATTACAACTTTGCCTTCTTCAGCATATTTCTTAACGAGTTTAACAAGATCTTTACGACGCTCTTCCGTAAGAGCTGGGATTGTAAGACGAATGACATTTCCATCATTAGAAGGAGTTAGGCCAAGGTCAGATTTAAGAATGGCTTTTTCAATATCGCCAATCGCAGTTTTATCGTAAGGCTGGATCAATAGCATACGCGCTTCTGGAACTGAAACACCAGCAAGTTGGTTAACAGGTGTTGGAGCACCATAGTAATCTACTTGAACTTTATCAAGTAGAGAAGCATTTGCTCTTCCTGCTCGCAGTGTCGCTAGCTCACGCTTTAAGCTTGAAATTCCATTTTGCATACGTTCTTCAGCGTTTTTCAAGATTTCTTTCGTCATCTTAATTTCTCCCCTTTACTACTGTTCCAATTTCTTCGCCACAAATGGCGCGCTTAATATTGCCTTCTTCCATGATCGAGAAGACAACAAGTGGAATATCGTTGTCCATACAAAGTGAAGAAGCTGTGGAGTCCATTACAGCTAAACCTTCCTTGAGTACATCAAGGTAAGAAAGAGTGTCATACTTCTTCGCAGTTGCGTCAACTGTCGGATCGGCTGTATAAACGCCGTCTACGTTGTTTTTCGCCATCAAAATAACATCTGCTTCAATTTCGGCCGCACGCAATGCTGCCGTTGTATCTGTCGAGAAGTATGGGTTACCAGTACCTGCTGCAAAAATGACAACGCGTTTTTTTTCAAGGTGACGAATGGCTTTACGACGGATGTACGGTTCAGCTACCTGTCTCATTTCGATCGAAGTTTGAACACGCGTTTCAACTCCAATGCTCTCTAGGCTATCCTGCATGGCAAGTGAATTCATTACAGTAGCAAGCATCCCCATATAATCAGCAGTCGTACGATCCATTCCCATTTCACTGCCTACTTTTCCACGCCAGATGTTTCCACCGCCGACAACAACAGCAACTTCTACACCCATTTCATGAATTTCCTTCACCTGTGATGCGATAGACTGAACGATTGAAGGTGATATTCCCTGACCTTCTCCACCGGACAATGCTTCTCCGCTTAATTTTAACACAACGCGTTCATACTTGGCTCCGCTCATTTTAACCCTCCAGCATGTTTATCAGTATTTGTTCTTGAAAAATAGGGAACACAGCGTGTTCCCTATCATTGTTTTACTTCTTCACTTGAGACATAACTTCTTCAGCGAAGTTATCTTCACGTTTCTCCATGCCTTCGCCAACTTCGTAGCGGATAAAGCCTTTTACAGTAGCGCCTTTAGATTCAACGTACTTTCCTACTTTTTGATCAGTGTCTTTAACAAACGGCTGATCAACTAGAGAAATTTCTTCGAAGAATTTGTTGATACGGCCTTCTACCATTTTCTCAACAATTTTCTCAGGCTTACCTTCGTTAAGAGCCTGTTGTTTAAGAACTTCGCGCTCACGCTCAACTTCTTCAGTTGGAACAGCATCGCGCGATACGAAACGAGGGTTAACTGCCGCTGTGTGCATTGCTACATCTTTCGCTACTTCTTCATCGGTTGTACCTTCAAGAAGAGTTAGAACACCAATGCGTCCACCCATGTGAAGGTAAGCGCCAAATGCATCTGCATCAGTTTTCTCAACGATTTGGAAGCGACGAAGAGAAATTTTCTCTCCAATTTTTGCGATTTTATCATTCAAATATTCAGTCACTGTTTGTCCGTTTTCCATTTTGCTTTCAAGAGCTGCATCTACAGACTCAGGATTTGCTTTAAGTAGGTGTTGAGAGATTTCGTTGATTAAAGAAGTAAAGCTCTCGTTCTTAGCAACGAAGTCAGTTTCAGAGTTAATTTCAGCGATTACTGCTTTGTTTCCTTCAACAGCGATCGTTGCAAGACCTTCTGCTGCTACGCGGTCAGCTTTTTTCGCTGCTTTCGAGATACCTTTCTCACGAAGCCAGTCAATTGCCTTGTCCATGTCACCATCGTTTTCAGTTAGTGCTTTTTTGCAATCCATCATTCCTGCGCCTGTTTGTGCACGCAATTCTTTTACCATTTGAGCTGTTACTGCCATTAGTAATTCCTCCTTGAATTATGATATGTAATCATACCCTTTTGGGTTAAAAAAAGGTGATAAAGGGGTTTGAGTTCCCCTTTATCACCCCTTTGTGTTCTTATACAGATGTTTCTTCAGTTTCTACCGCTTCAACTTCTGCTTCTTCTTCTACTTTGCTAACTTCGATAATAGCGTCAGCCATTTTAGCAGTAAGAAGTTTCACAGCGCGGATTGCATCGTCGTTACCAGGGATAATATAGTCGATCTCATCTGGATCACAGTTTGTATCCACGATCGCAACGATAGGGATATTAAGCTTACGAGCCTCAGCAATAGCGATACGCTCTTTACGAGGGTCGATTACAAACATTGCGTCTGGAACGCCGTTCATATCTTTAATACCACCAAGGAATCTTTCAAGGCGATCCATTTCTTTTTTAAGAAGCATAACTTCTTTCTTAGGTAGTACTTCGAATGTACCGTCTTCTTGCATCTTTTCAAGGCTCTTCAGGCGGTTAATACGCTTTTGAATAGTTTCAAAGTTCGTAAGCGTTCCACCTAACCAGCGTTGGTTGATGTAGTATTGACCAGCACGGATCGCTTCATCCTTAACGGAATCTTGCGCTTGCTTTTTAGTACCGACGAAAAGAACTTTACCACCGTCCTGAGCAATGTCACGAACGAAGTTATAAGCTTCTTCGACTTTCTTCACTGTTTTTTGAAGATCGATAATGTAGATACCGTTTCTTTCAGTGAAGATATAAGGTTTCATTTTCGGGTTCCAACGACGAGTCTGATGACCGAAGTGTACCCCAGCTTCAAGAAGCTGTTTCATAGAGATTACTGCCATGATTGTGTTCCTCCTAATGGTTTTTTTATCCTCCGCTTGCATCTATTTCGGAAAAAACTGCGTCTGCAGCACCACTTTCCAAATCAACAAGCGTGTGTGATTAACACCGTTGATTAATATATCATATCATGTGACAAGTCGCAAGTTTAAATCTTAAATTCCATGAATACCTATACTACCTTACTCTCATAACCCATATAAAAGTTTAGCATTTCAATGCACCACGCACAAAAAATGCCGAAAATACTAATAAAAACGCTCCGAGAGTCCCGGAGCGTTTGCTCAATTATTGCGTCTTCAGTTTTGATAGTTCTACAAGAAACTTATCGTTAAGAACTTTAATATAAGTTCCTTTCATTCCTAGAGAACGAGACTCAATAACACCAGCACTCTCAAGCTTACGAAGAGCGTTTACGATGACAGAACGTGTAATCCCTACGCGGTCAGCGATTTTACTTGCAACAAGAAGTCCTTCATTTCCTTCAAGTTCTTCGAAAATATGCTCAATTGCTTCAAGTTCACTATAGGAAAGAGAAGAAATCGCCATTTGAACGACTGCTTTGTTTCTTGCTTCTTCTTCAATTTCTTCTGCTTTCTCATGAAGAATCTCCATTCCTACTACGGTTGCACCGTACTCAGCTAACAAAAGATCATCATCTGAGAATGAATCGCTTAGACGAGAAAGAATAAGCGTACCTAGACGGCTTCCACCACCAACGATTGGTACAATCGTTGTTAGACCTTTTTCGAAAAGATCACGATTCTCTACAGGGAAAGCTGTGTATTCGCTTGTAATGTCAAGATTCGAAGACGTTTCACCAATGTTAAAGAGATTTTGCGTATATTGTTCTGGAAACTGACGCTCTGAGAACATATTCTTCATACGTTCGTTCTCAATTTCTTGATTAATCGCGATGCCAAGTAACTTACCTCTGCGGCTTACAACATATACGTTTGCCATAATAGCGTCACGTAGCGTTTCTGCCATATCGGTGAAGTTAACCGGCCCCTCTGACTTTTGTAGCATACCATTAATTTTTCTTGTTTTTTCAAGTAAATTCATTGTTTTGTCCTCCTGTATGTATTATAGGATGTATTGGCTGAGGTCACGGTTCTTCGCAATAGAAGCTAACTTTTCCTCAACATACTCTGGTGTGATTGTAATGCTGTCTAGATTAATGTCTGGCGCTTCAAATGAAAGATCTTCAAGAAGCTTTTCTAAAATTGTATGAAGTCTTCGCGCACCAATATTATCCGTGTCCTGGTTCACTTCTGTAGCAATTGTAGCAATTTTAAGAATAGCATCGTCAGAAAATTCAACTTTAATACCTTCAGTTTCTAATAAAGCTGTATATTGCTTCACAAGCGCATTATCAGGCTCTGTCAAAATCCGCTTAAAGTCGTCTACTGTTAAACTAGATAACTCTACGCGAATTGGGAAACGGCCCTGCAGCTCAGGGATTAGATCAGATGGTTTTGACATATGGAAAGCTCCTGCAGCCATAAATAAAATGTGATCTGTTTTAACAGGTCCATATTTTGTTGTTACTGTTGAGCCTTCTACAATCGGTAAGATGTCTCTTTGAACGCCTTCTCTTGAAACATCGGCTGATTGCTGGCTTTTCCCAGCTACCTTATCAATTTCATCAATGAAGATGATACCCGATTGTTCTGTCTTTGAAACAGCATCTTGCGCAACTTCGTCCATATCTACGAGTTTTGCTGCTTCGTCCTGTGTTAAAACTTTTCTTGCTTCTGACACAGGCAGCTTACGCTTTTTCTTCTTTTTGGGCATAATGTTGCCGAGCATATCCTGCATGTTCATACCCATTTGTTCCATACCAGCGCCCTGGAACATATCCATCATGGAGTTGTTTTGCTCTTCAACTTCCACTGTAATCATGCGATCTTCCAGTTCACCAAGTGCGAGCTGCTGAGCCATTTGCTTCCGCCTTGATGCAATGGACTGATCTTCACTTGTGGACTGGTTCCCTGTTTCCTCTTGTCCTTGATTACCAAATAACATTTCAAGCGGATTTTTGTATTGGGTTTGCTTTTTACTAGAAGGTACAAGCAATTCCACAATTCGTTTGTTCGCATTTTCTTCCGCCTTGCCCTTCACCTGTTCCATGCGATCTTCTTTGACAAGCCTGATTGATGTTTCCACGAGATCACGAACCATTGATTCCACATCTCGACCAACATAACCTACTTCAGTAAATTTCGTTGCTTCAACTTTAATGAATGGCGCATTGACAAGGCGAGCAAGTCGACGTGCTATCTCAGTCTTACCTACGCCTGTAGGTCCAATCATTAAGATGTTTTTTGGATTCACTTCATCCTTCAGTTTGTCGCTCAACTGGCTACGGCGGTATCGATTTCTTAATGCCACTGCGACAGCCTTCTTCGCGTCATTCTGACCAACAATATACTGATCAAGCTTTTCAACAATTTGTCTCGGTGTTAATGGATTAGACATACGATCTCCTCCAAAGATACATTTTATATACTAAATGGTTTCTACGATAATTTGATCATTCGTGTACACGCATATTTCAGATGCAATTTCCATAGATGCTCGCGCAATTTCTTCAGCGGTTTTGTTATCACTATAACGCTTAAGTGCTCTGCCTGCTGAAAGAGCGTAGTTTGAACCTGAACCAATTGAAAGAATGCCATCATCAGGTTCAATCACTTCACCAGTACCTGAGATTAGCAATAGTTCATCTTTGTTCATTACAATTAGCATCGCTTCAAGCTTCCTTAACACGCGATCGCTGCGCCACTCTTTCGCAAGTTCCACAGCGGCACGCTGAAGGTTGCCACCAAATTCCTCAAGCTTGCTCTCAAATTTCTCAAAAAGAGTAAACGCATCAGCAACGGATCCTGCAAATCCCGCAACTACTTTTCCATGAAAAAGCCTTCTTACTTTCTTAGCTGTATGCTTCATGACCACAGCATTTCCGAATGTAACCTGACCGTCACCAGCCATTGCACACTCACCATTATGCTGAACGGCAAATATCGTTGTAGAATGAAAGTCTCCCATAAGTTCCTCCTCCCGAGCACTTAGGCTCTTGGGTGATGGTTCATGTATATATTTCGCAATCGATCTCCCGTCACGTGGGTATAGATCTGAGTAGATGATAAATCAGAATGCCCTAATAGCTCCTGCACAGAACGTAAGTCTGCCCCTTCATTCAGCAAATGGGTTGCGAATGTGTGTCTCATCACATGCGGGCTTATATGTACATGCAAAGAAGCATCTTTTACAATCTTATCTAAAATTGTCCGAACACCTCTTGCCGTCACACGACTACCTCTAAAATTTAGGAACAGGGCTTTTGTCGGCTCTTTCCCTGACGATAGCAACTGTTCTCGTCCATCGTGAATATACTCTTTCATTGCATCTATAGCGAAACTCCCTATTGGTACATACCTTTCCTTACGTCCTTTACCAAGTACAAAAATCGTCCCTATCGCAAAATCAATATCTTCTAAATTAAGCCCAACACACTCACTCACTCGTATGCCACACCCGTATAGTACTTCGAGCAGCGCTCTGTCGCGTTGACCGAGCGGCTTGGTGACATCTGGCGTGTCAAACAGCACGTTAAGTTCTTTTTCGTACAAAAATTGCGGCAGACGTTTTTCTTGTTTTGGCAGGGAACTCATTGTAAAGGGATTAATCTCTACAATGTTCTCACGTAAAAGGAATCGATATAAGCTTCGTAACGTTGAAATTTTTCTTGCTGCTGTTTTTCTTGCGTAACCTCGCTCATGAAGCTCAGTTAAATAAATTCTGACATCTGCATAAGAAACAGCAGCAAAGACATCGATAGTCTGCTGCTTCATAAAAGACCGGAAATGTTCAATATCCTGTAAGTAACCTGAGATCGTATGTGGTGAACAATTCTTTTCAATCTGGAGATACTCAGAAAATGATTGAATATGAGCTTGTTGATTGTCATTCATCGTCATCACCTCAAAAGGCTTCTAAATCGTAACACAATTTAGAAGCCTTAGCAATAGAAATTTACAATCTTTTTACAAAATTCTGAATTGTTTCTAAGGCTCGATTCGCGATCGTTTCGTTGCGTTCTTTTTTGCTTTTGATCCGCGTTTCAAGTGGTGGAAACAAACCAAAGTTAGCGTTCATCGGTTGGAAATTATCTGGATTCGCTGTCGTAATATAATTCGCTAAACTACCAAGTGCTGTTTCTTCAGGGAATACTACTGGCTCTTCATCATTCATGAGCCGAGCAGCATTAAACCCAGCAATTAAGCCTGATGCCGCCGATTCAACATAGCCTTCAACACCCGTCATTTGACCAGCGAAAAAGAGATTCTCACGTTCTTTATACTGATAGGTTGGTTTTAATAGATTAGGCGAGTTAATGAACGTATTTCGGTGCATCACGCCATATCGAACAATATCAGCATTCTCAAGACCCGGAATTAAGCGAATCACTTCTTTTTGCGGTCCCCATTTAAGGTGCGTCTGGAATCCAACGATGTTGTAAAGGGTACCCGATGCATTATCCTGTCTCAGCTGCACGACAGCATAAGGGCGCTTTCCTGTACGAGGATCTTCTAATCCAACAGGCTTAAGAGGACCAAACGTCATCGTTTTTTGTCCACGTTGGGCCATGACTTCAATCGGCATACAGCCCTCAAAGAAAATTTCCTTCTCAAATTCTTTTAGCGGGACCGTTTCAGCGGATATAAGCGCTTCGTAGAACGTGTTAAACTCTTCTTCCGTCATTGGACAGTTTAAGTACGCTGCTTCTCCCTTATCGTAACGGGACTTCTTGTACACTTTTTCCATATCGATGCTTTCTGTTTCAATGATGGGAGCAGCAGCATCATAAAAGTATAAATACTCTTCACCACTTAGCTCCTTCAATTGATCAGATAGATCTTTCGATGTAAGAGGACCTGTTGCAATAATAGTTGGTCCATCAGGGATTTTTGTGCACTCTTCTGAAAAAACCGTTACGTTAGGATGGTTTTTAACATTCTCCGTTACTTTAGCGGCGAATTCATGGCGATCGACTGCAAGTGCACCACCCGCAGGGACCGCACATTCATCAGCCGAGTTAATAATAACAGAGTCCATCTTTCGCATTTCTTCTTTTAACACTCCAACTGCGTTTGTTAACGTATTCGCTCTTAGCGAATTACTGCACACTAGCTCCGCAAATTTATCAGTATGGTGAGCAGGCGTTTGCTTCTTTGGACGCATCTCATAAAGATGAACATCCACTCCTCGCTTTGCAAGCTGCCACGCGGCTTCACTGCCAGCAAGACCGGCGCCAATCACCGTCACATGTTTACTCATTGCTAAAACCCCTTACTAATTTTCTTCTTCAACGAAATCACAGTTCACACACTTAATTTCTTTCTTTTTCTTCGTTTTCTTCTCAACAAGTAAGTCACCGCATTTAGGACATGGACGTTTGATCGGTTTATCCCACGATAGGAAATCACATTCAGGGAAACGATCACAACCATAGAAAAGGCGATTTTTCTTACTTTTACGTTCAACGACATTACCTTCTTTACACTTCGGACAAGTAACGCCAACTTCTTTTAGAATCGGTTTTGTATTGCGACAATCAGGAAAGTTTGAGCAAGCCATGAACTTTCCATAACGTCCCATCTTAATCACCATTGGAGAACCACACTTCTCACAATCTTCTCCAGCAGGTTCGTCTTTAATTTCGACTTCCTTCATTTCTTCCTCAGCTACCTTCAGGCGCTGTTCGAAGTTTTGATAAAATTCGTTGATGACAGAAATCCATTCTGCCTCGCCATCCTCGATTTTGTCAAGATCATTTTCTAATCCAGCCGTAAATTCAATGTTGATAATATCCTGGAAGAACTCCAGAATCAGCTCTAACACTATTTCGCCAAGTTCAGTTGGAACAAATTTCTTATCTTCTAACGCCACGTATCCTCTACGCTGAATCGTATCGAGCGTTGGTGCATAAGTAGATGGTCTTCCTATACCGAGTTCCTCCATTGTTTTAACAAGGCGAGCTTCCGAATACCTCGGCGGTGGCTGTGTGAAGTGCTGTGTCGGATCAATTTCTGAAGTGGATACGTTCATTCCTTCTTCAAGATCAGGAAGCATTTTATCTTCTTCCTTTTTATTGTCGTCGTTTCCTTCAACATACACCTTCATAAACCCTTTAAATTTCACTTTAGAACCAGTCGCACGGAAAATCGTTCCGTTGTTTTCTAAGTCAACGCTCATCGTATCCATGATAGCCGGTGCCATCTGGCTCGCTACAAAACGCTCCCAGATAAGCTTGTATAAACGAAGCTGATCTCGCTTTAAGTAAGCCTTCATTTCAGATGGATCGCGCATAACCGATGTTGGGCGAACCGCTTCGTGAGCATCTTGTGATTTCCCTGACTGTTTCTTAGCAGGCTTTTTAGCTGATAAGTATGTGTCGCCATATTTACCTTGAATGTACTCTTTCGCTTCATCCTTCGCCGTTTCAGAAATACGTGTTGAGTCAGTTCGCATGTACGTAATTAAACCAACCGTTCCCTGCTTTCCGATTGCGATCCCCTCATAAAGTTGCTGAGCGAGCATCATCGTTTTCTTCGCGCGGAAATTAAGTTTTCTCGCCGCTTCCTGCTGAAGAGAAGATGTCGTAAACGGTAGGGCCGGGTTTCGTTTGCGTTCTTTCTTTTGAACTGACTGGATATTAAACTGATCGCCTTCAATGCGTTTTAGAACATTGTCGACATCATCACGTGATTGCAGATCCGTTTTCTTTCCATCTACTCCGTAGAATCCGGCCTCGAATTGTTCCCCATCTTTTTCAAACGACGCTTTAATTTTCCAATACTCTTCTGCTTCAAAATTTTGAATTTCTTTTTCTCTTTCAATGATCAGGCGAACTGCAACGGATTGAACTCGTCCAGCACTTAAACCTTTTTTTACTTTTTTCCATAATAATGGACTAATGTTATACCCAACTAAACGGTCTAAGACACGTCTTGCTTGCTGAGCATCGACAAGATCCATGTTAATCGGTCTCGGTTGCTTGAACGCATCCTTAACCGCATCTTTTGTAATTTCATTAAAGACAACCCTGCACTCTGTTTGCTCATCGATTTTTAAACTGTGAGCAAGATGCCATGCAATCGCTTCCCCTTCGCGATCGGGGTCAGCTGCGAGATAGACTTTCTTCGCTTTTTTTGCTGCATCTTTAATTTCTTTTAAGACAGGGCCTTTCCCGCGTATTGTTATATATTTAGGAGCATAGTTGTTTTCCACATCAACGCCCATCTGACTTCTAGGAAGGTCAATGACGTGACCTAATGAGGCCTTCACCTGATATTTCTTTCCTAAATATTTTTCAATTGTTTTTGCTTTAGCGGGAGATTCAACAATTACTAGATAATCTGCCACAATACGTTTCCTCCCCCCATTGAGGTAAATTTTAAAATCTTCCTTATTATTCAATAGTCAAAACTTGTTTGTCAAATAGTGCTAGTATTCTTTTCATGAAAATTCGGTAGTTCATTGAGGATATCATTCGCTTCTAAAACAAGTTTAGCGCCTTGCTGAATGAGGCGATTTGTCCCTTCAGCAGACGGATCTGTTATTTTTCCAGGTAAGCAAAATACTTCGCGTCCCTGTTCCATTGCCTGGTCAGCTGTAATGAGCGAACCACTGCGTTTTTGCGCTTCAACGATAAAGGTTCCAGCGGATAATCCACTAATAATGCGATTACGTTCCGGAAAATGATGTTTTTCAGGTCGACAATTGGGTGGATATTCCGATATAAGGAGACCTTCCCTCGCAACGGAAGAAGCTAGCAGCTGGTTTTCTTTCGGATAAATCCATTTAAATCCACCACCAAGTACAGCGATCGTCCCTGCACCATGATCGAGAGCAAGCTGATGAGCAAGTGTATCAATACCGAGGGCTAGCCCACTAACAATCGTCCATCCACTCGATACGATCGGTGTTAAGATAAGGTTCATCATTTCACGTGCATCTAGTGAATGCTTTCGTGAGCCAACTACGCTCAACAAGCGACGTTCATTTAGAAGCGTGGTATTCCCAATGCAATAAATCACCCACGGTGCATCATAAATATGCGTAAGTTGTTCAGGGTATGCCTTATCAAATCTTGTTATTACACGAATTTCGCCTGCTTTAAAATGAGCCAATCTCCATGGTTTAGTAAAATGAAGATCTTCATATAAATATCCGGCTTGTTCGTTTGATAAACCAAATTGCCTTAACTGAGTAGCAGACATATCATATATGCTTTGAAGCGTTGGGTCAAATATGAGAAAGGATTGCATCAGTTTCCAGGTACACCCCTGGCACTGATGCAACTGAATTAACCGGCTTCTAAATGTTCTCAATCACGGTTCTCTCCTATCAAGAATAATATTTATCGCATGCCCGCTATGTATAAGAGAAATAGCTCCCAAAACGGGAGCTATTTTGATTAAGCCTTATGTGTTGTGCACTTCTCTAGTAAGCCCTTATCTTCTAAAACAGAAATCAGTGTTTCACCCATTACTGCAGGCGTTGGAGCGACTTTAATTCCACAAGACTCCATTGTTTTGATCTTTTCATCAGCCGTACCTTTACCACCAGAAATAATCGCACCAGCATGGCCCATACGTTTTCCTGGAGGTGCTGTTTGACCTCCGATAAAGCCAACTACAGGTTTTGTCATGTTCGCTTTTACCCATTCAGCCGCTTCTTCTTCAGCTGTACCGCCGATTTCACCGATCATGATCACCGCATACGTATCGTCATCTTCGTTAAAAGCTTTCAAGACATCGATAAAGTTCGTGCCATTCACCGGGTCACCGCCAATACCAACGGCTGTTGATTGACCAATACCTGATTCTGAAAGTTGATGAACCGCTTCATACGTTAACGTACCAGAACGAGAAACAACGCCTACGTGACCTTTTTTGTGAATATACCCAGGCATAATTCCGATCTTACATTCTTCAGGAGTGATCACACCTGGACAGTTCGGTCCAACGAGACGTGTTTTCTTTCCTTCCATATAACGCTTTACTTTCACCATATCGATAACTGGAATTCCTTCCGTAATACAAATCGCAAGGTCCATTTCAGCGTCTACAGCTTCCATAATGGCATCGGCTGCAAAAGCAGGCGGAACATAAATGACAGAAGCATTAGCGCCTGTTTTTTGAACGGCTTGTTCCACGGTATCAAATACAGGAACGCCTTCCACTTCAGTACCGCCTTTACCAGGCGTTACGCCACCTACAATTTTCGTACCATACTCAAGCATTTGTTGTGTATGAAATAAACCAACAGATCCCGTAATCCCTTGAACGATGACTTTTGTATCTTGATTAATGTATACGCTCATTCCTAGTCCCGCCTTTCTACTTCACTAATGAAACGATTTTTTCCGCGCCGTCAGCCATAGACTCAGCAGCGGTAATATTTAATCCTGAATCTTTCAGGATTTGCTTTCCAAGATCAACATTTGTTCCTTCAAGACGTACAACAAGCGGAATTTCAAGACCTACTTGTTTCGTAGCTTCCACAACACCTTCAGCGATTACATCACACTTCATGATCCCGCCGAAAATGTTAACGTAGATGCCTTTAACGTTTTTGTCAGAAAGAATAATTTTAAAAGCTTCTGTTACCTTCTCAGCCGTTGCGCCGCCCCCAACGTCAAGGAAGTTAGCGGGGTCGCCGCCGTAATGCTTGATAATATCCATCGTTGCCATCGCAAGACCTGCACCGTTAACCATACAGCCGATATTGCCATCAAGAGCGATGTAGCTTAACTCATATTTTGATGCTTCGATTTCTTTTGTATCTTCTTCGTCAAGATCACGAAGTTCAAGAATATCTTTATGGCGATAAAGTGCGTTTGGATCAAAGTTTAGTTTTGCATCAAGCGCCATTACATTGCCATCACCCGTTGTCACAAGTGGGTTGATTTCAGCAATAGAAGCATCTTTTTCAACAAAAACTTTATACAATCCAAGCATGAACTTTACAGCTTTGTTAATTTGTTCTTTTGGAATATTAATATTAAATGCTAGTCTTCTAGCCTGATAACCTTGAAGACCAACGGCAGGATCAATCACTTCTTTGAAGATCTTCTCGGGGCTATGTTCAGCCACTTCTTCAATTTCAGTTCCACCTTCTTCGGATGCCATCATAACAACGCGTGATGTCACACGATCAAGCACAAGGCCAACGTAGTATTCTTGTTTAATATCGCAACCTTCTTCGATAAGTAAGCGCTTTACTTCTTTGCCTTCTGGTCCTGTTTGATGAGTAACAAGTGTTTTTCCGAGGATCTCCTCAGCATATGTACGAACTTCCTCAAGGTTCTTAGCGATTTTAACTCCGCCAGCTTTCCCTCGACCACCTGCATGGATTTGTGCTTTTACAACATAAACACTACTGTCTAATTGTTTTGCAACGTCCACAGCTTCTTTTGCGGAGTATGCGACTTGTCCATTAGGGACGGATACCCCGTAGCTTCTTAGGACTTCTTTTCCTTGATATTCATGGATATTCATTCTCTCATCCTCCTATCCTAGTCAATCAAATCTTTGACGACGTTTTCATTGTATAGAAAATTCACACCGATTGTCTACCCTTTTGCATAAAGTCTCTTTTCTTTCTTGCAAAAATTGTTCCAATTCATCGTCTGAAAACGAATCATTCCGCTTATCTCACACTTGTTCTGCGAAAATGAGTGCCACGTGGTAAATTTATAATAAACTAAATAAAATCAAAAAAAGAAGAGGGGTCACCTCCCCTCTTCTTGCTCATTTCTTCCCGCTTTCTTAGGCGAGCTTTCTTGCTCCCTCTTCTTATGGTCCGTAATCGTTAATTCTCTTGCTGCTGCTGGGGTATAGACACCAAACTCTTCTCCTGCTTCTTCATAAAAAGATTCATTCTTTTCTTGAGGTCCTGGATCTTTCACAAATAATGGCTCCTTCACATTAGAATAAGTATAGTATCAACCTTTTCTACCTATTCATACGCTTAAACGATCTCTTACAGGCGCAAATGATTTTCGGTGCACTTCTGTAATACCAAATTCATCAAGGGCAGAAAGATGCTCCTTAGTTCCATAACCTACATGTCGTTCAAATCCATACTCTGGATAGGTTTCTGCTAATTTCACCATCATGCGATCACGGGTTACTTTGGCAATGATGGATGCGGCTGCAATACTAACACTTCTGGCGTCCCCTTTGATAAGAGACTCTTGATCGATCTGAACCGGAATGTGCATGGCATCTACAAGTAAGAAATCAGCTTGTACACGTAATCCCTCAACAGCTTGTTGCATCGCTTTTTTTGTTGCTTGATAAATATTTAATTCATCAATTTCAGCTGCACTAACGACGCCAACTCCGATAGCGACGGCATCCATATGTATTTGATCAAAAAGGTCATTTAATTTCGCATGCGACAGTTTCTTTGAATCTTGAAGGCCAAGAATCGGCACTTCAGGATCTAATATGACTGCTGAAGCAACGACAGGGCCTGCTAGAGGGCCTCTTCCTACTTCATCGACACCCGCTATCGCGAGACGCCCATTTCCTCTGTAGTGAGCTTCTAGGACGCTCATTTCTTCATGCATCTTAAGAATCTTCATTTTTTCTTGTTCTTTCTTTCCTTCCCTAGCAAGTAAGCGCACAACCCCTTTTCGTTCATCGTGCTTCCATTGGTCCCAATCTTCGTTCGTATATTGTCCTTCCTTCAACATTTGATCGATTTCTTTAATCGACTTTACTTGATCGCTCATATGATCCCCTCTTTCTTAATGTTCACTTAAAAAAAGGTAAGGCTCATGGCCTTACCTTTCTGGCGTTTCTAACGATACGTCACCCAATTTACCACTTCGTAGCTCTCGAAGAACGGTTTCAGCTGTTTTATCATAATCAATCCAGCCACCACTCATTAAAAATCCACGTTTTTTTCCGATTTCATCAAACAACTCCACAACATCTTCCGGGATGTGATCAAGATGATACCGGTCCATTAGTCTATCGGGATAATGTTCGCTCATAAACTTGAGCACAAATACCGAAATATCTTGAAAATCAAGAATCTCATCTTTAATTGCTCCCGTTGCTGCAAGCTTATATCCGGTAATTTGATCTTCAAATTTAGGCCAGAGAATTCCCGGCGTATCAAGAAGGTCCATCTCATCTCCAACTTTGATCCACTGTTGCTTCTTTGTAATACCAGGGCGATCACCAGTTTTAGCAATCTTCTTCCCTGCCAAACGGTTAATTAACGTCGATTTTCCGACGTTTGGAATTCCTAAAATTAAAGCACGCACAGCGCGGGGCTTCATGCCTTTTTCAATCATGCGATCAATTTTATCACTCATCAGCTCTCTCGCAGCAGCAGGAATGCTTTTCACACCTTTACCTGTTTGTGAATCAATCGCTAATGCTTTATGACCCTGCGACTGAAAATAATGCTTCCACTCGGCTGTTTTCTGATTATCCGCCATATCTGCTTTATTGAGCAAAATAAGTCTTGGTTTTGACGAAACAATTTCATCAATCATCGGATTTCTTGAAGCAAGTGGGATTCGTGCATCCACTAGTTCAATTACAACATCAATCATTTTTAGCTTTTCGGTAATCTCCCGTCGTGCTTTTGCCATATGTCCGGGAAACCATTGAATCGTCATGCAATCTCCACCTATTCTTAAATCATGCGGGAATACACCCCACACTATTCCATTACTTGTATATCATTTAAAGGCCAAAAAATAACGTTCGCTTCTCCTATTACTTTCTCTACAGGAACGAAGCCAATGGATCGACTATCTTTACTATGCTGCCGATTGTCACCCATGACAAACAAATGCCCTTCTGGAACGGTTGCTTCACCAGTTACTCCGGTTAGATCAAAATCATAGGTAAGGTTACCTTCTAATAAATCTTCCTTATATGATTCTAGATAAGGTTCTTTCATTGCTTTACCATTTACGTATAGCATATCACCTTTGTACTCCACCTTATCTCCAGGAAGACCAATCACTCGCTTAATATAATCTTTGCCTTCAGGGGCCTCAAATACAATAATATCGAAACGTTCAGCATCACCAATATTATAACTGATCTTATTCACGATCATCCGATCACGGTCTTGAAGCGTCGGCATCATGCTTTCTCCATCAACTACAATAGGAGCAAAAATAAAATAGCGAACCGCTCCTGCTAGAATAAAAGCAATAATGAGCGCACGTATCCACTCCCAGGAATCTTTTTTCTCTGCTGATCTGGTGCTATTCATGCTTGTTCCTCCTAATGAAAGGCTCTTTTTTTACCTATTTCTTTCCCCTTATGCCTTTCCTACAAACCTTCGTAATTCGCTTTATTTTATCACAGAATGACGTTTATTTCATATGGCGATTTTTTTCAATAGAAAAAAGGAGCCTGGCAATGCAAGCTCCTTCTCCGTGTCTTACTTTATCGAATTTCTTTAATACGAGCGGCTTTACCACGAAGTGCACGCAAGTAGTATAGCTTAGCACGGCGAACTTTACCGCGACGAGCAACTTCAAGCTTAGCAACTTTCGGTGAATGTACTGGGAATGTACGCTCAACACCTACTCCGTAAGAAATCTTACGAACTGTAAATGTTTCGCTGATTCCGCCACCACGTCGTTTAATCACAACACCTTCGAATAACTGAATACGCTCACGAGTGCCTTCGACAACTTTAACGTGAACTTTCACAGTATCTCCTGGTCGGAAATTAGGAAGATCCGACTTAAGTTGGTCTTTTGTGATATCCTGGATTAACTTGTGCATCAAGTAACCCTCCTTCCACACAGATGCTCATATAAATCATCTTACATTACAGCGGAACATCGTAATACGTGACTAATGCCACAACTGTTATCATAGCATAGCACTTTTTAGATTACAAGAATGAATTCATTTTTTTTCTCTCTTTATTTCACTTAATAACTTCTGCTCTTCTTTTGTTAAGTCTTTCTCGTTTAATAGATCTGACCTTCTATTTAAAGTGCGTCGTAACGACTCTTTGAGACGCCATTTTCGTATCGCCTCATGATTACCAGACATAAGCACATCAGGCACACCCATCCCTTTGTATTCGGCAGGACGAGTATAATGAGGATGTTCAAGTAATCCACTGCTAAAGGAATCCATTGGAGCTGACGTATCATTCCCTAAAACACCAGGGAGGAGTCTCGTTACACTATCAATAACAACCATGCTACCGAGTTCGCCACCAGTTAATACAAAATCTCCAATCGAGATCTCATCCGTAACAAGATTTTCTCGAATTCGCTCATCGTATCCTTCATAATGACCGCATATAAAAATGAGATGCTCTTCTTTCGCTAATTCTTCTGCCTTCTTCTGTGTAAACCTCTCTCCTTGAGGACACATAAGGATCACGCGCGGGCGCTTCTTTCCTTCAGAAAGATCATTGACAGCATCAAAAACCGGCTGAGGGGTTAATACCATTCCAGCGCCACCACCATATGGGTAATCATCCACGCTTTTGTGTTTGTTCAAACTGTAATCTCTGAAATTGGTTACATTGTAAGAGACGGCTCCATTATCCTGAGCGCGTTTCAAGATCGAATGATTAAACACACCTGTAAACATTTCTGGAAACAGAGAAAGCACATCAATTTTCATGCTAATCACGAAGTCCTTCCATCAAATGAACGGTAACTTTCCCTTCCGCTAAATCAACTTGCTTTACAACCTGCTCGATGTAAGGCAATAAAAGGTCTTTACCACCGCTTATGCTTTGAACTACCCAAACATCGTTTGCTCCAGGCGATAAGATTTCTTTGATTTTCCCTAAATATTCGCCTTCTTCTGTATGAACTTCAAGTCCAATGATATCTCGGTAATAGAACTCTTCTTCGGCAAGCCGACCACCTTGATCTTCCTTAACTTTTAAAATGCCTTCTTTCATATGAACCACTTCGTTAATATTATGAAAGCCTTCAAATGTCAGTAAATCAAACTGCTTATGTTTACGGTGAGATGCAACGGTTAAAGACACTGGTTCTTCATCCTTAAATAAATAAAGCGTGCTGCCAACCGCATAACGTTCCTCCGGGAAGTCCGTTCTTGAAATCACGCGCACTTCTCCTCGCACGCCGTGAGTATTAACGATTTTGCCTACATTAAGCCATTCTGTCATATCGTGATATCCTTTCCTGTGGAATCAGGGACAATGCTTTGCACGATCCCGTCTTTAATGACTATTTTACCTTTTTGCTCTCGTGCATGCCACTTTTCACCAACTCGAACCTCTTGAATCGATTGAATCTCCCCATCGTGGATTTCAGACCCTGGTGATAACTGGTCAAGCTGATCGATCTTAAAATCCAAATAAGACATTCGTTCCGTTCTCGATCGGATTTCTTTTTCAAACTGTTCGGCAATCCACTTGTGGTCAGACGGACGCTTTTTTTGCAATCGTTTCATTTCAAATTGGAGATGTTCCTTTTCCTGTTGAAGGGCTGAGCGTTCTTTTTGCCATTGTTGTAAATAAGAAGCCCGGCTTTGCTCTGTTAAAACTTGTTTCACGTCATACGTTACAATGATTTTCATCGCACTGCCCTCCGTATGTAATGTCATTTTAATGGTCTTTAAAGTTACAAATAAAAAAGAGGAGTGTAAGCTCCCCCTAAAGTATCTCCAACTGTACGCGTTTGCTTGACTGAACAGCCGCGGCATTCATTACTGTTCGGATTGATCGAGCAACCTTCCCCTGCTTTCCAATCACTTTACCTGTATCATCGGCATGAACGTAAAGCTTGTAGATGTCCAGGCTGTTTGTTGCTTCTTTTTCAACTCGAACATCATCAGGATGATCGACAAGAGCTTTTACAATTGTTTCAACCAGGGCTTCCATGATCGTCTCCCACCTTTTTCGAAATGATGGACCAGGATACACCAAAGGAGGCTTTCAAGAAAGCCTCCTCTAAGGTGTTAAATTACTTTGTGTTTTTTGCGTTGTGAAGCTTCTCCATAAGTCCTGCAGTGGAGAATAGGTTACGTACTGTATCAGAAGGCTTAGCGCCTTTAAGCATCCAATCAAGAGCTTTCTCTTCGTTGATTTTCACTTCAACTGGATTAGCAACCGGATTGTAAGTTCCGATTTCCTCGATGAAGCGTCCGTCACGTGGTGCACGTGAATCAGCAACAACTACGCGATAGTAAGGAGCTCTTTTAGCACCCATACGCTTTAAACGAATTTTAACTGCCATGTCTTTCACCTCCAAAAAATGTTCACATAAATCAATATAATATCATAAATTTATACTCTTGTAAAGAGAAAATTTACTTCATTTTTATTGCATGAATGGGAAATTCATGCCCTTGCCTTTTTTCTTACCGCCTTTAGACATATTGGTCATCTGCTTCATCATCTTCTTCATCTCATCAAATTGCTTCAAGAGACGATTGACATCTTGAACAGACGTACCACTTCCGACGGCAATTCGCTTTTTGCGACTCGCATTGATAATATCTGGCTCTTCTTTTTCACGTGTTGTCATTGACTGAATAATGGCTTCAACCCGGCCAATCTGTTTTTCATCAACACTAACATTTTTCATGGCTTTTTTATTCATACCAGGAATCATGTCCATCAATTCATCAAGCGGTCCCATGCTTCGAACCTGACCAAGTTGATCAAGGAAATCATCAAACGTAAAACTCATCGTTCGCATCTTTTTCTCAAGCTCTTTCGCTTTGTCTTCATCAACAGAAGTCTGGGCTTTTTCAATGAGCGTTAGCACGTCACCCATGCCGAGAATTCGCGAAGCCATTCTCTCGGGATGAAACGGTTCTAGTGCATCAAGTTTTTCACCCATACCTGCGAACTTGATCGGTTTATCTGTTACAGACTTGATCGACAGTGCAGCACCACCGCGCGTGTCACCATCAAGCTTTGTTAGAACGACACCTGTAATATCAAGGGCATCATTAAAGCTTTCAGCTACATTCACAGCGTCTTGCCCTGTCATGGAATCAACCACAAGGAAGATTTCATCAGGCGTAACAGCTTCTTTCACATCTTTTAGCTCCTGCATTAGATTTTCATCAATATGCAAGCGGCCGGCCGTGTCAATAATGACATAGTCCAGATGTTCTTCTTTTGCTTTTTCAATTGCTTTGGTAGCAATTTCTACCGGACTCACTTGATCACCCATCGAGAAGACCGGCATACTAAGCTGCTTACCGAGTGTTTCAAGCTGGTTAATCGCTGCAGGGCGGTAAATATCCGCCGCTACTAAAAGTGGTTTACGGTTATGATTTTTACGTAAATGGTTTGCAAGCTTACCGACAGTTGTCGTTTTACCCGCACCCTGTAGACCGGCCATCATAATCACAGTCGGTGGGCGGTTTGAAACAGCAATCTTACTCTGTTCTCCACCCATAAGCGCTGTCAGCTCTTCATTAACGACTTTAATGACCTGCTGCCCTGGGGTCAGGCTTTTCATAACTTCCTGTCCAACGGCGCGCTCTTTGACCTTGTTGATAAACTGTTTTACGACTTTAAAGTTAACGTCCGCTTCAAGCAAGGCTAACCTTACTTCACGCATCATTTCTTTTACGTCAGCTTCCGTTACTTTCCCTTTACCGCGTATCTTCTGCAGGGTGTCTTGCAGTCGGTCGGCTAACCCTTCAAATGCCATGTTCGCCGCCTCCTAATCCAGTTTTTCAAGAGATGTTATCAACGACAGCGCCTTCGAGTTTTCATTCTCACTCATGATCGCTTCCTTGAGCTTTTCTAACAGCTCCTGTCTTTTGATGTATCGCTCGAATAGCAACAGTTTTGCTTCATATTCTTCTATCATTTGTTCTGTTCGCTTAATGTTATCATAGACAGCCTGACGGCTAACTTGAAATTCTTCTGCGATTTCACCTAATGAATAATCATCAAGGTAATACAATGCCATATAATTACGCTGTTTCGGTGTTAAAAGCGACTGATAAAAGTCGAATAACGAGTTAATTCTCATCGTTTTCTCTAGCATTGTTAACAGCCCCTTGTTAAGGTAATCACCTTTACGTTAATTATATTACTATGCGTCATTTTATTTGTCAAGATTTTTTCTTAACACAATTTACGAAGATTTTATTCTTCGTTTTCTTCCTCTTCTTCAATGATCGAAGAGAATAATCCATACACAAATGTGTCCGGATCAAATTCCTGTAAATCATCCATCTTCTCACCAAGCCCTACGAGTTTAACAGGGATATCAAGTTCATGTCGAATGGCCAGCACAATGCCACCTTTAGCTGTTCCATCGAGTTTAGTTAACGCAATGCCTGACACGTCCGTTGATTGCCCAAATTGCTTTGCCTGACTCATCGCATTTTGACCTGTTGTGGCATCAAGTACAAGAATCACCTCATGTGGACCAGATGGTACTTCACGTTGAATAACGCGCTTTACTTTTTCTAGCTCGTTCATAAGGTTTACTTTGTTCTGAAGACGCCCAGCTGTATCACAAAGCAATATATCTGCGTTACGTGATTTAGCAGATTGTACTGCATCAAAAACAACTGCCGCTGGATCTGAGCCAGCTTGATGCTTGATTACATCTACGCCAGCTCTTTCTCCCCATACATCCAGCTGTTCAATGGCACCTGCTCGGAATGTATCTCCTGCCGCGAGAACAACTTTCTTGCCTTCTTGCTTAAACTTATGCGCAAGCTTACCAATTGTCGTTGTCTTACCAACCCCATTAACCCCAACGAATAAGAAGACCGTGAGTCCCTCTTCTTGGATATTAAGCGAACCATCTTCGTCAGATTTATGGAGAAGCTCCGCTAATTTTTCTGAAATGACACTCTGAAGTTCTTTTGTATCTTTAATATTGCGCGTTCTTGCTTCATCCTTTAAAACGTCAATGAGGTCCATTACCGTCGCTACACCAACGTCAGCACTAATGAGAAGCTCCTCAAGCTCTTCGAAGAACTCTTCATCTACTTTGCGGTAGTTTTTAACGAGGTTATTCATTTTTGTTGAGAAAGACGTTCTTGTTTTCTCGAGTCCGTCTTTAAATTTCCCTGTTACATCATCTGATTGTGTCGTGAACTTATCTTTTAACTTTTTAAAAAAACTCACTTTGCATCCCCCTACTTGTTATTGCGATATTAATTGCTTCGATTCTTCAAGCCTTACGGAAACGAGTCGAGACACACCTGACTCCTGCATCGTTACGCCATAAAGCACATCCGACTCTTCCATTGTACCCTTTCTATGGGTAATAACAATAAACTGGGTTTTTTCACTAAATTGCTTCAGGTACTTAGCAAAACGCCCCACATTCGCATCATCTAATGCGGCTTCCACCTCATCAAGTACACAGAATGGGACTGGACGAACTTTTAAAATTGAAAACAGAAGCGCAATGGCAGTAAATGCCCTCTCTCCTCCCGAAAGAAGAGCAAGATGCTGCAATTTTTTCCCCGGTGGCTGGGCCAGAATATCCACGCCTGTAGAAAGAAGATTATCTGGATCGGTGAGAACAAGGTCTGCCTTTCCTCCACCAAATAATTCTTTAAAAACGATTTGGAACTGCGCACGTATTTTCGTAAACGTCTCTTCAAACCGTTTCTTCATTTCCTGATCCATTTCTTCAATGACCGCATAAAGCGTTTCTTTTGCCTGAAGAAGATCCGCTTGCTGTTCACTAAGGAACGTATAGCGCTCATTGACGCGATCGTATTCATCAATTGCGCCAAGGTTCACGGTTCCTAGTTCATCAATTTCTAATTTAATGAGCTTTAGCTTTCGCCTTGCATCTTCAGGTTCAAGGGAAAGAACATGCTTTTCCTTCGCTGCCTCATAGGTTAACTCGTATTCCTCACTTAAAATCGCCAATCTGTTCTCGAGTTCGACGTCCAAACGATTAATGCTAACTTCAACAGCCTGCATTAATCCTGAGAGCTGCTTGTCCTCTGCAACAAGAGAATCCAGCTTTGTACTAATTGTTTCAATCTCTTGTTGCAGTGAAAGCTTTGCTTCTCTCTCATTTTGAAGCGTCTCAAGCAATTTTTCTTTCTCAGAGCGGAATGAGACAATGTTTTGGTCCAGTTTCTCTTCTCCGTTAGAATTTGAAGACATCGCTTCAGATAATAGGGTGAATTCTTCTGTCGTTTCAGCCAACTGTGTATTCGTCTCATTCTGTTCTGTTGTTAAACGATCAAGCGTTTCTTTTTGATTTTGGAATGATTGCTGGTGCTCAGCCACTTTTACTTTCAGCTCAGTAATCTCGGTTTGAATTGATTCACGAGACGTTTGCTGAGTTTGTTTCTTCGCAGTTAAGTTATCGATTTTACTTTCAAGTGTTGCTGCTTGTTTCGTAATCGTTTCGAGTCGTTCTGTAAGATAGATATGGCGCTTATGATGCGTTTCAATCTCTTCTTCAATCGCTTTTTTCTCACGATCGTATAGCTGAAGACGTTCATTTGAATTACGTTCATCTCCCTCAATCGCTCGTAAGTCTCCTAAGAGAGATTGCTCTTCAAGTCTCAGATTTTCGCCACGTTCACGCATCTCATCTAGCTTTTCTTCTAGATCAGCTAAAGCAACTTTATCCTTCTTGATCTCTTGCTCGACACCCGTTGTCTTTTCCTGCATGTCCTCAAGTTTTTTGATCAGAATTTCAAGATCACGTTGACGGCTTAATAGTGATGAGGATTTCTGCTTCACACTTCCTCCGCTCATGGAGCCGCCAGGATTCACAACGTCTCCCTCTAGCGTAACGATCCGTGTTCGGTACTGCATGATTTTCGCAAGTTCATTCGCACCTTTTAGTTCTTTAGCAACAAGAACAGAGCCTAATAAATTCTCCATTATCGTCTGATACTTTGAATCAAACGTGATGAGGTCAGATGCAACGCCCACGAATGCCTCGTTTTGTTTTACGCGTTCTAAATCATAGCTCGATATCTTTCGTGACTTCACGACTGACAATGGAAGAAAAGTGGCTCGTCCGAAGCGATTCTTTTTCAAATAAGTGATTGCCTGTCTTCCCGAAGCCTCATCTTGGACGACGACATTTTGCATAGCTCCTCCAAGAGCTGTTTCAAGGGCTGTTTCCACTTCTTTAGGTACGGTAATGAGTTCAGCTACCGCTCCTTCAATACCTGAAAGGTCTTCACGGGCTTTAAGCACTTCTTTTACGCCCTGAAAGAAACCGGCATAATCGTCCTGCATTTCTTCTAACATTTCTTTCTTTGATTTGTATTGTTGAATATATTGATACGCTTGATAGAGCTTTGATTCTTTCTCACCAAGTGCTTTCTTTTTCTCTTCTACATCATGTTTGCTTTTGTAGAAGCGCGAGACGTGAGCTTCAAGTTCTTGTTTTGACTGAGCTAACTTGGCTGAGCGTTCTGCTTTCTTTTCGTCAACAGCGCTACGCTCTTCAATATATTTATGATTATCTCCATCAAGCCGATCTTTACGCTGACTAAGAATCGAAAGCTGGTCTTGAAGATAACGATTTTCGTTCCGTATTGACGCCTGCTCATTAAGCAGTTCAAAGTAATCTGACTTCATGCGATCAAGCTCTTGCTCAATGTCTTGTTCGATATCAGATAGAAGTTCTGTTTCTTTCTTCAAACTAGACTTTAATTGACCTAATTCTTTTTTCTGCTGATTAAATCGACTGCGGTGATGCTCAATTTCCTTTTCATAGTACCGCTTTTTCTCTTGTAAAAACGTCATCCGCTCTTCTAGGTTCGACCGGTTTTGATGCGCATTTTTCTTCCGTTCTTTTAGAACTTCTTTCTTTCCTTCAAGTTTCTCTAGCTCTTCACTCGTATCGAGAAGCTGCTGTTGGTAAGATTCAAGATGATGCTCACATTTGTCTAGCTTCTCTCTTGCACTTGCCAACGCCTCTTTTTTTACAGTGATCGAGTCATTTAACGTAAGTTCCTTCGCTTTTAAAGAATCAAGCTCTTCTTTCTTTAGCTTCCAAGCCTGGTGATATTCTTCAATTTCATGAACGGTAAGCGCTGCTTCGATCTTTTCAAGATCTTCACGTTTCTGCAAATAATCCTTAGCAATCGATGCCTGCATCCGAAGTGGTTCTACTTGATCTTCTAATTCATATAAAATATCCTCAACACGGTGAAGGTTATCTTCCGTTTCCTTTAATCGTGTTTCTGCTTTCGTCTTTCGCGTCTTGTATTTCAAAACGCCCGCCGCCTCTTCAAAAATTTTACGGCGTTCTTCGGATTTACTACTTAGTATCTCTTCAATTCTACCTTGTCCAATAATTGAAAAGGATTCTTTTCCAAGACCTGAGTCCATAAACAATTCAATAATATCTTTAAGTCGACATGTCTGGTTATTTAAAAGATATTCACTATCTCCTGATCGATAAACGCGTCTCGTTACGCTGACTTCGTTATAGTCGATTGGAAGATATTGATTCGTATTATCAAGCGTTAACGTAACCTCCGCTAAATTCACTGCTTTTCTTGTATCACTTCCTGCGAAAATGATATCTTCCATTTTAGCGCCTCTCAGTGACTTGGCGGATTGCTCACCAAGCACCCATCTGATGGCGTCATTAATATTACTTTTACCGCTGCCGTTCGGGCCGACAACTGATGTTACTCCTGGGACAAACTCAACTGAAATACGATCGGCAAATGATTTAAAGCCGACTACATCTAATCGTTTGAGGAACATCATCTTTCCCCCTCATCTGTTTCATCTATGTATGCAAATTAAGTACGTTTCAATTCACTAACTGTCTTATTTTATCATAAAACAATGACCTCTACGATACTGAGCTAAGACATGTTACAATAAGGAAAACCTCATCAGTCAAACAACATGAGTTGGACTCAGGAGGGATTGGTACATAACATGGCGATCTGTCGTCATTGAATACTAAATAAGGCAGGTGGAACTAATGGATCTTACGATTAAATCAGAAGAAAACCTGGCGTATATGGTCGAGAGCATAAAAGAAAAAATGCAAGTGATCAATTCAGGCATGATTAAACCAGAATCATTCGATTTATCTTCTTATGATGACATTTATGAAATTTATGTCATGCTGAATAAGAAGCAATCGCTCAGCGTTGCAGAAATGCAAGCGATTTTAGCTGAACTAGGAAAATTGCGCGCTTCTTAAACAGTCGAATAAGCTCCTAATGAAAAAGAATCCTGAGCTCAGGATTCTTTTTCATTACGTTCTTTTAAATTAATAAGTGCTTTTTGTGCAGCCATTTGTTCGGCTTCTTTCTTCGAACGTCCTACTCCAACGCCAAGGTCATTTCCATTCAACATAACTTTCGATGAGAACTCTCGGTTATGTGCGGGTCCTTTTTCATCGGTAATGACGTAATCAATAACTCCAAGGCTTTCACGCTGAATGACTTCCTGAAGCTGACTTTTATAATCCATCACATGAGAAAAAGCACCGGCGTTAATTTTCGGATAAACAAACTTTTCAAGAAATCCAAAGACGACTTCAAGACCTTGATCAAGATACAAAGCACAAACGAACGACTCAAATACATCCGCAAGAAGTGCCGGGCGCATTCTTCCACCCGTCATCTCTTCTCCCTTACCAAGAAGCACGAGATGTCCAAAATTCATGTCATTTGCGAATTGAACAAGTGATGGCTCACAAACAATTGCTGCTCTTAGCTTTGTTAGCTGACCTTCACTCATATTTGGGTACTTTTCATATAAGTATCTTGATATCGTAAGCTCAAGTACGGCATCTCCTAGAAATTCAAGACGTTCATTGTCCATCTGCGGATGCAGTCGATGCTCATTCACATAGGATGAATGGGTAAAAGCTTGAAAAAGAAGTTGTTCATTTTCGAACGATACACCAATTTCCTTTTGAAAAGCAGTGAATTGCGATTTGATTGCCTCTCCAACCACGAGTTGTCGTGAATGCTTAGGTTTGAAACGTCTGGCTCTCGTTTTTGGTGAATGTTTTGATTTGGACATAGATACCTCCACGACTGATCACTATCATCTTTTTACTCTGGAGCTTTATTAACAGGAATAAAACCCCGTCAAGCGGGGCTTATTCCATCACTTCAGGTTAACCTGAAGATTATTGATGGCTGTTTATGTAATCAATTACATCGCCAACTGTTACAATTTTCTCAGCATCTTCATCAGAAATTTCAAGATCAAACTCATCTTCAAGTTCCATGACTAATTCCACTACATCAAGGGAATCGGCACCAAGGTCGTCTTTGAAAGAAGCTTCTGGTTTAATCTCAGATTCTTCAACTCCAAGACGATCAACAATAATCTTTGTTACACGCTCTAGTGTATCTGCCATTAGACTCACCTCCCCTCAAGCTATTATAGGATATATAAAACAAAAAAACTAGACGTTGATAAAAAAGTTACATGATCATGCCGCCATCAATGTGAAGCGTTTGTCCAGTGATATAATTGGCATCATCTGAAACGAGGAACTTCGTTGCTTTAGCAATATCAAGAGCTGCACCAAGTCGACCAAGTGGGATTTGTCCTTTCATTCCGCTTTTCACATCATCAGAAAGGTCGTCTGTCATATCTGTTTCAATGAAACCAGGCGCAAGTGCATTAACAGTAATGTTACGGCTCGCAAGTTCTTTAGCAGTTGTTTTCGTTAAACCGATCACGCCTGCTTTCGCTGCTACATAGTTCGCTTGTCCAGCATTCCCAGCTACACCAACAACAGACGCTACGTTTACAATACGGCCATAGCGCTGTTTCATCATTTGACGAGTAACGGATTTCGTACAGTTAAAGACACCTTTTAAGTTCGTGTCGATAACAGCATCCCACTCTTCTTCTTTCATTCGCATAATCAGATTATCACGTGTAATGCCAGCATTATTTACAAGTACTTCAAGGCTACCGAATGTTGAGACAACTTCCTTAATCATGCTCTGAACTTCGTCCATACTTGCAACATTCGCTTTAATGGCAATCGCATTGCCGCCAGCTGCCTTAATCTCATCTACCACGCTGTTTGCTTTCGCTTCACTTCCTGCGTAGTTGACTGCAACATTCATACCTTCTTTCGCAAGTTCTAAAGCAATTGCACGTCCAATTCCACGGGAAGCACCTGTTACTAGAGCCGTTTTATTTTCAGCCATTCTTTATTCCTCCCCTAACTTTTCAATAAGTTGATCGAGCTGCTCTGGCGTCCCGACGGCATGAACGGATGCACGACGGTTAACTTTTTTCACAAGCCCAGAAAGAACATTACCAGGACCAATCTCGATAAAGGTATCAACACCAAGATCCATTAGCTTTCTTACTGTATCTTCCCAAAGTACAGGGGAATAGATTTGTTCCAATAAGTGTTTTTGAATTTCTTTTCCTGAAGTAGATGGTTCAGCTGTGACATTTGCAACAACAGGAATCGAAGCATCTTTAATCTCAATCGCTTCTAGAATCGCTGATAGTTGATCTGCAGCAGGCTTCATAAGGCTTGAATGAAACGGTCCACTGACTTGAAGCGGAATGACACGTCTTGCGCCATTTTCTTTTGCCACTTCAGATGCTTTTTCAACGCCTGCTTTTGCACCAGAAATGACAATTTGCCCAGGACTGTTCAAGTTTGCAAGCTGAACTGTTGCGGTCGTTGCCGTAACTTCATCCACCACTTTTTGCAAGTCTTCACGTTCCATACCCATAATCGCTGCCATTGCTCCTTCACCTGAAGGAACGGCTTCCTCCATATAAAGACCGCGATTTCTTACAGCGAAAACAGCATCTGAAAACGAAAGCGCTCCTGAAGCAACTAGAGCTGAATATTCGCCTAGACTATGACCGGCCGTATAATCCGCTGTAATCCCTTTTTCTCGAAGTGCTTCAAGAACTGCTACACTTGTCGTTACAAGCGCAGGCTGAGCGTTTTCAGTTCTTGTTAACGTCTCAATAGGTCCGTTCATAATTAATTTCGTTAGCTCAAAGTTGAGTCGATGATCAGCCTCTGTAAATACATCTTTCGCTACTGAATAAGCTTCCATAAATTCTTGCCCCATTCCAACAGCCTGTGAACCTTGACCTGGAAATAGAAAAGCGGTTTTACCCATGATTATTCTCCTTCCTCTTTGACAAGAGATGATTGAATTGCAGATACTACATTTCCTGTCACCATCATTCTAGCTTGCTTAATCGCGCTGAATACAGCTCTTCCATTTGACGATCCATGTGCTTTAATAATAGGAGCATTTAGACCAAATAATCCTGCACCACCATACTCCGAATAATCGAGCTTTGTAGATAAATTCTTAAGCTTTGGTTTTAGTACACCCGCTGCTACTTTACTTGTAAACGAGCTTGTAAGTTCTTCCTTCAACATTTTGAACATCGTTAAGGCTGTACCTTCAATTGTTTTTAAAACCAAATTTCCGGAAAACCCATCACACACAACAACATCTGCTTCGTTACCAAGAATGTCTCTTGACTCCACGTTACCTACAAAGTTCAGGCCACTATTTTGTAGGAGTGCATATGCCTGCTTGCTTAGCTCATTTCCTTTTCCTTCTTCTGTACCGATGTTTAATAAACCAACGCGCGGATTATTAACACCACGCACTTTCTCAGCATAAACCGAACCCATATGAGCGTATTGAAGAAGGTGCTCTGGTTTCGCATCCATATTCGCTCCAACATCGAGCAGAACAAAACCAGCTTCATCAATTGTTGGGAGCGTTGGCGCTAATCCTGGACGATCAATCCCCTTAATACGGCCGACATAAAGCAATCCTGCTGCCATTAACGCACCAGTATTACCAGCTGATATAGCAGCATCTGCGCGCCCTTCCTTTACTTCATTTACAGCTAAAACCATCGAAGCGTTTTTCTTTCTTCGAACAGCTTTTACTGGCTGATCGTCTGACGAGATGTATTCTTCTGTATGTAAAACTGTGATTCGATCTTTTTTTCCTTTTAACAGCGAATTGATCTTCTTTTCGTCTCCCACAACCGTAACAGACAAATCATTGAACGCTTCAATCGCTTCATATACACCATCTATTATGGCATCAGGTGCATTGTCTCCACCCATTGCGTCAATTGCAAGTCTCATTTTCAAACAACTTCCCTTCAGGGTTTAGTCGAGCGATACATAACAAATTCACCAGAAAAGACATTCTCATTCTGGACAAAGCTATTTACTTCAACCGTCGTTCTGTCTTTTCGCTGGTCTGTGACAAGTGCTTTTGCTACCACTCGTTCTCCTTCTTTCACTTGACTAGAAAAGCGAATATTCGCTTTAGCCGTCAGTGCAAGTTCATCATCAATTATCGCTACAGCAAGTGAATTGGCTTGAGCGAAAAGATGATGACCTCTTGCAATTTTGTTTCTAGAAAAAACGTGTTCTGGACGAATATCAAGGATTGAAATGGCACTTTCATCAAGCTGGAGATCAATCACTTGTCCGATCACTTCATCGATCGGAAGAGCTTTTACTTCATCAAGCTGCTGCTGAGCCACGTATTTTATTCTCTCTCGAAGCTCTGGAATAGAAAGCTCCATTCGATCGAGTCTTATCGTTTGAATACTAACGTTAAACTTTTCAGCAAGCTCTTCATCCGTAATAAAGGGTGTGCTCTCAATTGTTTCCTTAAGCTGACTTTGCCGGTCTTTCTTACTCCTTTTCATCTACTACCGCCGCCTATCTAGCATTAATAAACGGATAAAGAGGATCACATGATCCTCTTTATCTCAGTCTTATGACTAGGTCCTAAAAGGTAGTATATACTTTGCGGTAGTATTATGCAAGCTAATCCAGCTTTTCTCCGCTTAAAACACCTTGTTCAGTAAGGTAGTCTCGTAAACTACGATACGTTTCATCTTCCCAGAATGCGGTCGATTCAACAAGTGCAGAAGCATCATTTCGAGCCACTTCAAGTACGCGATAATCGTGCACTAAATCGGCTACTTTAAATTCTGGTAGGCCGCTTTGCTTTCGTCCAAAAAAGTCCCCGGGGCCACGAAGCTCTAAGTCACGCTGAGAAAGAACAAAACCATCGTTCGATTCCGTCATGATTTGCATCCGTTCTTTACCGACTTCTGATTTTGGATCAGCAAGAAGTACACAGTAAGATTGCTCACTGCCTCGACCAACGCGACCTCGCAATTGATGAAGCTGCGCCAGACCAAAACGTTCAGCATCATAGATCACCATGATCGTCGCATTTGGTACATTTACCCCCACTTCTACGACTGTGGTCGAAACGAGAAGCTGGACGTTATTCGTACTAAACTCTTCCATCACTTCTTCTTTCTCATCTGAGCTAAGTCGTCCATGCATTAAGCCCACCTGATAACCGGGAAGAGCTGTTTGCATTTGAAAATGAACGTCAATCGCATTTTGAACATCAAGCTTTTCAGACTCTTCGATCAGAGGACAAATGACATAGCCTTGTCTCCCTTGATCGAGTTCTTTTTTCACAAAATCAATCACTCGCGGAAGCATGTCTGGTTTCGCCCAATACGTTTCAATTGGTTTACGACCTGCAGGCATTTCATCAATGGTAGATACATCCATGTCACCAAAAACTGAGATGGCGAGCGTTCTTGGAATCGGCGTCGCAGTCATATAGAGAACGTCAGGACTCAGTCCCTTTTCTCGTAAAACACGACGCTGATTTACACCAAAACGATGCTGCTCATCTGTAATGACGAGCCCGAGGTTTTCGAACACAACTTCATCCTGTATCAGCGCATGCGTGCCAATAAGAAGATCGACTTCTCCAAGAGCCAGACGTTCTAGTATCTCACGTCGCTTCTTCCCCTTCACTGATCCCGTTAACAACTCCACATTCAGTTTCTCGCCAAGAAGTTCTTGAAAAGATTCATAATGCTGCTCAGCAAGTATTTCGGTTGGCACCATCAATGCCCCCTGATGACCAGCAAGGTATGAAGCGTATAAGCCAATCGCAGCCACAACCGTTTTACCTGAACCAACATCTCCCTGTAGCAGTCGATTCATCCGATAGTCACTCTGCATATCCTTCAATATTTCGCCAACTACGCGATTTTGAGCACCAGTTAATGGAAAAGGAAGGCTTTCTATAAACGCATCCAGCTTCTCCTTTTCAAACACTTGTGAAGCTCCTTTTGTACTTTCCCGTTCACGCTTTCGAAACACCTGCATCTTCAGCTGAAATTGAAGTAATTCTTCATAGACGAAGCGACGTCTTGCTTGCTTTAGCCCGTCATGTGAAGGTGGAGCGTGCATCATAAAGACAGCATCTTTTCGCGGCATCAATTTATACCGCTCAAGCATTTGAGGAGGAAGATTTTCTTCTATTTGTTCCCCAAACTGATTCAACGCAAGCTGAATATAACGTTTCATCGCTTTCACCGTTACGTCCCCACCGACAGGGTAGATCGGTTCTATCGTGCCGTCTGGATTATGACTAGAAAACGTAATTTCATTTGCTGAGAGGGTCATTTTATGTTGATCCCATTTCCCAGTCACCGTAACAATCTGACCTAGCGTAAACTGCTTTTTTAAGAAGGCACGATTAAAAAAAACGGCTGTTATGAGGAATTTCCCTACTAACAGCCTTACGGACAATCGTGATTTCTTCTTTCCATAAAAGCGGACTACCGGTTCACTATGAACTTTCCCTTCAAGCGTTGCTCGTTCTTCATGCTTCACTTCAGCTAGATCTTTTAGCTCATAATCTTCATACCGAAATGGAAAATATTCAATTAAATCTTGTATGTTATGAATTCCGATCGATGAAAGAGAAGCCGCTTTCTCATCACCAATCCCTTTTATTTGCGTAATCCGATCGTCCATTCTTTCTCACTCATTTCCTATCAAGGGATACTCCAAAGATTTTCGCTTCGAGCTCACGTCCCGTTGGTGTAGCTGCAAGTCCCCCTTGTGCTGTTTCACGAAGGGCAGATGGCATGGTTTGTCCAATTTTATACATCGCATCAATTACTTCATCACATGGAATGCGACTTGTAATACCAGCAAGAGACATATCTGCTGCTACGAGGGCATTAGAAGCACCCATTGCATTACGTTTTACACACGGTACTTCAACAAGGCCTGCAACAGGGTCACATACAAGACCAAGCATGTTTTTAAGTGCAATAGCAAACGCGTGAGAAGATTGTTCTGGCGTTCCCCCCATTAGTTCCACAATCGCTGCTGCAGCCATCCCTGTTGCAGAACCTACTTCAGCCTGACAGCCACCAGCTGCACCTGAAATAGAAGCATTATTCGCTACAACAAACCCAAATGCTCCAGAAGTGAAGAGATACCTTACCATCTGCTCTTCTGTCGGATTTACTTTTTCACGAATTGCAAATAAAGTACCTGGTACAACTCCAGCCGATCCTGCTGTCGGCGTTGCACAAATTGTGCCCATTGCTGCGTTTACTTCATTTGTGGCGATCGCTTTACTAACAGCATCAAGCATCGTATGACCTGACAACGAGTTTCCAGACTTCATATAGTTTTGAAGAAGAACAGCGTCTCCACCTGTTAAGCCGGAATGTGATTTAACATCTTCATTAATTCCTCTTTCAACCGCCTGCTCCATGACAACCAGATTATTTTTCATTTGATTGTAAACTTCTTCACGTGTACTGCCTCTGAAATCCATTTCTTGTTCAATCATTATTTCTGAGATTGGCTTATTTTTCGATTGCGCCAATTCTACCAATTCTGCTACATTACGAAACATACCTTTTCCTCCTTTATGCATCAATCGCTAATTTTTGCAACTTGTATAATGTTAGGCAACGATTCCACTTCATCTAATACAATTTGTGGAATGTTTTGATCCACTTCAATCGTCATTAGCGCTTCTTTGCCCTTCTCTTTTCGTGATACATTCATGTGACCAATGTTAATCTCATGTTTGGCTAACGTGTTTGATACACCTGCAATCGCGCCGAATCGATCATTGTGAACAACGAGAATCGCTGGACTATTCCCTGAAAGTCCTAGCGCAAATCCATTTAGTTCAATAACCTCGATTTTACCACCGCCGATGGAAATCCCAACAAGCTCAAGTTCTCCCTTTTCGTCTGATAGGTTGATGCGCGCAGTATTTGGATGATCTGTGATCGCATCTTCTTCCGTAAAGCGAACTTTGATTTTCTTTTCCTTCGCTATTGTAAGCGCATTCACGATTCTCTCGTCGTATGTATCAAAATCGAGAACGCCACCGATTAGGGCCACGTCAGTACCATGTCCTTTGTAAGTTCTTGCAAACGATCCGTATAGTGAAACGGTGATCGACTTAGGCTCACGACCAAACAAATGTCTTGCCACACGACCTATTCTAGCTGCTCCAGCTGTATGGGAACTTGATGGACCAATCATTACAGGTCCAATAATATCGAATACACTGCGAAACTTCACGTTGACGCCACCTCTCAACTTGCTTTATTTAATAAAAGGAGTTCTTTACAGAAAAAGAAAACCTGGCTCATGCCACGTTTCTTTTTCCGCAACTATTTATTCAATCTACTCCACGGCCATAATATAGGCATAGATCGGTTGTTTACCTTCGTGAACCTCAACTTCAACTTCTTCAAACTTCTCTTCGATATAAGCTACAAGGGTTTCTGCTTCTTCCTGCTCAGCGTCTTCCCCGTAAATAATCGTAACAATTTCATCGTCTTCAGTAATCATAGATGCTAAAAGCGCCTTAGCTACTTCAAGACGTTCTTGTTCAGAAACAACAATTTTACCGTCCGCGATTCCCATAAAGTCGTCTTTTGCGATATCAATCCCGTCAATCTTCGTATCGCGTACAGCAAACGTTACTTGACCTGATTTTACAGCTGAAAGACTATCTTTCATCGCTTCTTCATTTGCTTGAGCACTAGCGGAAGGGTTAAAGCCAAGGAGACTCGAAATACCCTGTGGCACCGTCTTAGATGGAATAACAATGACGTTCTCATCAACGACAGAAGCAGCCTGCTGTGCAGTCATCACAATATTGCTATTGTTTGGCAAAATAATGATATTATTAGCGTACACTTCTTCAATTGCCTTGATGATATCTTCTGTGCTCGGGTTCATAGTCTGTCCACCCGGGATGACGTAATGAGCGCCAAGGCTCTCAAACAATGTTGCAATTCCTTCGCCCATTGAAACCGTAATAATCCCGTACTCTTTACGTTCAGCAGGTTTCTCTTTCTTCTCCCGCTTCGGACTCTCTTCTTTCACGATTGTTGAGTGCTGCTCGCGCATGTTCTCAATTTTAATCTTAATTAAGCTCCCGTAATTTTGTGCATACGTCATAATGTTTCCCGGATATTCAGTATGCATATGTACTTTAACGAGATCATCGTCAGAGACAACTAGCAAGGAGTCACCATGCTTATCAAGTTCATTTCGAAATGCTTCCTCGTCATAAGGTGATTTGGCAAGCTTTTCTTCTTCAAATTGAACCATGAACTCTGTACAGTAGCCAAATTCAATGTCTTCTGTTTTCATATGACCCTGTGCACTTTTGTGGTGCTCAGCTCGCACAAGCTCATCCATCTTCTCTTCATCAACGGAAGAATCAGGTGTTTCTTTTCCTTCAAGAACAGCAAGGAATCCTTCATAGATTAACAATAGACCCTGACCGCCAGAATCAACTACGCCAACTTCTTTTAGTACAGGAAGGAGATCCGGTGTACGGTTTAAAGACTCTCTTCCTTCTTTTACAACCACCTGCATCAGCTCGACAACGTCTGATATTTTTTTGGCAGACTTCACTGCTTTACGAGCAGCATCCTTTGCAACGGTAAGAATGGTGCCTTCCACTGGCTTCATAACAGCTTTATAGGCAGAATCCACGCCATTCTCAAGTGCGGCAGCTAACTCGACGCTTGTAATCTCAGACTTTCCTTCAATTGACTTTGAAAAGCCTCGAAATAGCTGAGACAGAATAACGCCAGAATTCCCGCGTGCGCCCATCAGTAAGCCTCTTGCAAAAAGGGATGCCACGTCTCCTACTTTATCAGAGCTGCTTGATCTTACTTCAGCTGCTCCAGATGTAATTGTTAAGTTCATATTTGTACCAGTATCTCCATCTGGTACAGGGAAAACATTTAGCGCATCTACCATTTTGGCATTCTTTGAAAGATTATTTGCTCCTTCAAGAACCATGTGCGCAAAACGCTTCCCATCAATCTTTTGAATCGTCACAGACTTTTCCTCCTAACTCCACTTATGGGTTGGTCACTCTAACCCCTTGGACGTAAATGTTTACTGAATCAACTGATAGCCCGAGCATTTGATCAAGCTGATATTTTACTTTTGTTTGCACGTTATGAGCTACTTCTGAAATTTTAGTGCCGTAGCTTACGATAATGTACATGTCAATGTTAAGGTCATCTTCATCTTTACGTACGACAATCCCTCTGCTAAAGTTATCTTTCCCCAATAGTTCAGTGATGCCGTCTTTTAATTGCTTTTGCGAAGCCATTCCAACGATACCATAACAATCAATTGCTGCGCCACCTGCAATCGCAGCGACTACTTCCGTCGAAATATCAATTTGTCCGTACTGGGTTTTCATTTCAATTGCCATTATATTTCCTCCCTTAGCGATTTAAGAACTGACCACTTAACAGTTTTATCCTCAATAAGATTCTATTCATAACATTATAAAGTAAAAATAAATCCTTTGCAGAGCTAACGTTATTTTACTACAATATCACATATAATAAAAGTTCATCATTTAAAACCTCTATTATGATAAGCTTTTACTGTTAAGTTTTTTTCTTGATAAGACGTGTTAAACATCTTGCATTCACTACACCTACATGATACTATAGTGGAGGATTTATCCTGCACTTTTTGTGCAATGTAGGACAGTAAGGAGGTAGAAACAATGGCTAAATGTGCAATCACTGGACGCAAGACTTCGTTTGGTAACAAGCGTTCTCACGCGTTGAATACAACAAAACGTAAATTTGGTGCTAACCTTCAAAAGGTACGCATCATGGTAGATGGTAAACCTAAGAAAGTTTATGTATCTGCTCGTGCTCTTAAATCAGGCAAAATCGAACGCGCATAGTAAACGTAAAAAAAAGCACCCAATTGGGTGCTTTTTTTCATTTCAACTACTCATTTTTTTTAAAAGACCCGAGCACAGCTCTTACAAAACCACCGAGAAATTTTGGTAATTTAATCGTATAAAACTTCATATTTCCCCCTCCTCAGAAAGTCAAAGATGGACCCCAGGATGAACAATATGAGAATATAAGATGCATTACTATTATATTCGCCGAAATTGAAATAGTACCTAAACCTGCTCGGCGTCCGAACTTCTTACCACCAATAGTATGCCACTACTAAATGAATAAGACCCATTTTCCTCGACCAGTTCATTGCTAATGCAGAGACTGGATCCCCAGGATATATGCCTTTCTATCAATGGATAACGGTAGCCAACAAGTGTTAAACCAGTTACTTCAGGAGTAAAAGAAAGAAAGGACATATATGGAAAACGAGCGTCCTTTTGAGCAGAGTATGTACCGGGCTCTTTCATTTCTAATCGGTTTAATTTATCCTCAATGGAAAGTGATACGTTTGCTTTCACACCCTTGATTAACATTTGGACGTTCATCCAGCTATGATCAAGCCTTCCCCCTGTTACTCCAAACATCGTAATCGCATCAGGGTTTTCATCGATTGCCCAATCGAGTGCAATTTCTAGATCTGTGTGATCTTTTTCTGATGGATAAACGGTAAAAGGCAAATCATGTGTTTCCATCCATTTCCGTTCTTCCGCGCTGACTGAGTCAAAATCCCCAAATCCATGTTCAGGAATAATACCATTTTTTAATAGTGTATAGACGCCACGATCCACCCCAATCCACCTAACATCTTTTTCTTTAAGAAGATGAGCTGGAAGGTCCTCTTCCGGTCCTCCTGCCACAATATAAATGTGCTTTGAACTCATTGTTTATGCACCAACTTAGGTGCTTGATGTGAGAGCAAGGCAAGAACGATGATCGAGACGGCGGCAGTTGGCAGTAAATAAGACGCGTTATAAAGGAATGAATATAATGCCACAGGTGTCCCTTCTGGTGCCATATCACCGAACCAGATCACTCCAGAAATAAAATGACTGACCAATCGAAGAAGTGATCCAGTTAGGCATCCAAGAACAATCATCGTCATGCGCTTTCGTTTCGGTGCGTCCACTGTCACACTGAAAATCCCAGCCATACCAACAATCATAAAGGCGGTGGGATAATCTAGTAAAAATTGAATGGGATGAACATAAAAAGGCGGGACGATCAGAGGTTGCAAAATCCCAACTAATAATCCGGTTGTTAAACCTGCACCTAGCCCTCTTCGGTAAGCGATTAAAAAAATGGGCACCATGGCTAGCGACACGGAACCACCATTTGGCCATAACCTGATTGACAATAAATCTAGTATCACGCCAACAGCAGCCATTAAAGCGATCTCTACAAGCAAAAGAAGCCGATTATCTTTCTTCATGAATCCTAATTCCTCCATTACCTAAGCTTTGTTTATGAAAAAACAGCGGGAAGAGCCCCGCTGTTTTATGATTGACGTATTTGATCAATGGCCGCTTTTCGATCAGATTGACTATAAATTGCTGACCCCGCAACGAGCACAGTAGCTCCTGCTTCAATACATGCACGAGCCGTCTCCGCGTTCACTCCACCATCCACTTCAATTTCCGGGGAGACGCCTAATGAATCTGCAAGCTGTTTCGTCTCTGTAATCTTAGAAAGCACGCGGTCAATAAACGCCTGTCCTCCGAAGCCAGGATTTACCGTCATTAGTAAGACTAAGTCGACATCCTCAATAACGTGTTTAATTGCATCAACAGGTGTGGCTGGGTTAATGACAACACCTGCTTTAGCACCTTTGCTTTTAATTAGTTGAATTGTCCGATGAAGATGCGGACAAGCTTCAGCGTGAACCGTAAGAATATCGGCGCCAGCCTCCGCAAATTCTTCAATGTACTGATCGGGATTTTCAATCATAAGATGAACATCTAACGGTAGTGAAGTTACCGGACGTAGCGCGCGTACAATTGGTGCACCAATTGTAATATTAGGAACAAAGTGTCCATCCATCACATCAACGTGAATGTAGTCAGCTCCTGCTGCTTCAACGTCTTTTACTTCCTCACCTAATCTGGCAAAATCTGAAGCTAGAATAGAAGGGGCAATTTTTATCATGTTAGTACCTCCGTTTTTGATCCTTGATTTCCTGGAAAAAAGAAGAATAATGATCGTAACGATACGCTTTAATTTCTTCTTTTTCTACCGCTACTTTAACCGCGCAGCCTGGTTCTGATTGATGAGTACATGCGCGAAATTTGCAATCGCTACTTTTCGCCCGAATTTCAGGGAAATAAAGCCATAGATCGTCCGCTTCAATCCCCCTAAAATCAAGTGAGCTAAAGCCAGGCGTGTCAGCGACTAAACCAGAGCCGAAAGGAATGAGCTCAACATGCCTTGTCGTATGTTTACCTCGACCAAGATGCGTTGAGATATCACTCGTATCGAGCTCTAGATCAGGGTTGATAGCGTTCAATAGCGAAGACTTCCCTACCCCGGATTGCCCTGCAAACACCGTTACTTTCTCTTGAAAATACGGTTCAATTTCTGAAACGCCTGAGAGACTTTCTGCAGACGAAACAATCACATCGTACCCTACCTCTCGGTAATCATCTGCGTACGCCAGTATTTCACTTTCTTCCACATTTGAAACAAGATCAATCTTCGAGATGCAGATAATTGGTCGAATATCACTCGCTTCAATATGAACAAGAAATTTGTCAAGAAGCTGTGTATTAAACGTTGGTTGCGTTGCTGAAAAAACAAGAAATGCTTGATCAACGTTCGCAATTGGGGGACGCACCAATTCATTTTCTCTTTCATTAATTTCAAGAACGTAACCATCCGTTTTATTTTCTGCTTCATATACAACAAAGTCACCAACAAGAGGGGTGATCTTCCGCTTTCTGAAGTTCCCTCTTCCTCGACATTGGTAAATTTCTTTATTAACTTCATCCTGCACGTAATAAAAGCCGCTTAATGCTTTAATTATTCTTCCATCTGCCATGTAGGACTCCTTACTCATTTTTACCGTATTTTTGTTTTGCTTCTTCGTACGTGATGGTTTTGGAGTTTTTTTTCTTCTCTTTTCCATCTACATACGTTTTGTACGACGCTTCCTCACCAGGATAGATCGTTAAATCAAAATTAATTTCCTTTGTTTCAGTAATGGTTTCCGAGATTTCTTCGCCTTCTGTTGTCGAATCGGTATAAAGGATTTCAATTAAATGTTCCTCACCCTTTTTCACATCGATCGTAAAGGAGTTAGGAACAACAATCGCTTCCTCTTCAGGTGAAGGTTCAGGTTCAGGCTTAGGCTCTGGTTCGGGCTCTGGTTCGGGTTCAGGCTCTGGTTCAGGCTCTGGTTCAGGCTCTGGTTCAGGCTCTGGTTCAGGACCTTTAGATAAGGTAATTGTAATCTCATCACCTTTTTTCACTTGAGCAGCTGTACTTGGAGAATGAGAAACAACAGATCCTTCTTCGACAGAGTCGCTAAATTCTGGCTCATCATATGCGAGCTTTAACTCTTTATTCCCCGCATACTCTTCCACTTCGGCTTTCGTTTTATCTTTTAAATCTTCAAGAGGAAATGATTCTGAACCTAAGCTATACCAAATCACGATCGCGTCTTCTGTTGGCAGGACCATTTTCCCAGATTCAGGACTTTGATCAAAAATTTCACCTTCAGGAGCATCGTCACGGTATTCGTCTTCGAATTTAATGTTCTCAAATCCCTGTTCTTTTAATAAAGCTTCCACTTCATCTTTCTGTTTCCCTATATAATCACCGAGCTCTGTTTTTTCAGCCCCTATACTAACATAAAGTGTGACCGTACTATCTTCTTTCACCATTGTCCCAGAAGTAGGATCCTGACTGATAACCTCATCTTCCTCTACTTCTTCACTAAACTGCTCTTCTTTTTTTACATCAAGTTTTTGTTCAATTAATGCGGATCTTGCTTCCTCGTATTCCATTCCCGTTACATCCGGAACTTCCACATCACTCACATAGAAGAGATCAGGCATAAATGTGAAGGCTAGCGCACCTGCACCGCCAAGAAGTAAGAGTAGGAGCATCACAAGTATTGCGATCTTTCCTGCCTTCTTTTTCTTTTTTGGAGGAGGCTGTGGCTCACTAGATTCTTCATTTTGAACAGGTTGTTGCGGCACCGTATTCTGTCCTCCATCTCGACTATCAGGTATGACAGGTGTTAAGACTTTTGTCGCTTCTTCATCATCCTGCTCAGGTGGTTTTTCATAAACTTTTGTCGGATCGAGAGCCATATCGAGCGCTTCATACATTTCTTGCGCACTTTGATAACGTTGGACAGGTTCCTTGGCCATCGCCTTCATAATAATATGCTCGACATTTCTTGGTAGAAAGGTATTAATTAAACTAGGCTTAGGAAAACGATCTTGTAGGTGCTTTAACGCGACAGAAACCGGAGAGTCACCTGAAAACGGAAGCACTCCTGTTACCATTTCGTATAGCACGACTCCAAGAGAATAAATATCTGACCGTTCATTCGCCAATGCCCCACGGGCCTGTTCAGGCGAGAAATAATGAACAGAGCCTAGTACCGAATTGGTATGCGTAATCGTTGCGGAAGTCATCGCCATCGCGATTCCAAAATCCGTTACTTTTGCATCTCCATACTCATCAATAAGAATATTATGGGGCTTAATGTCCCGGTGAATGATGTGATTCTCATGGGCATGCTCAATAGCAGACGTCATTTGTTTCATAATATCTAGCGCTTCTTCAATAGGCAGAGCGCCACGATCACGAATCTTTTGCTTGAGCGTGGTTCCTGCTACGTATTCCATAACGATGTAGTAAAAATTCTCTTCTTCCCCAACGTCATAGATTGACACTACGTTCGGATGCGCCAGGCTGGTCGCAGATTCAGCTTCGCGACGAAATCGCTTGATAAAATCATCATCTTGGGAGAATTCTGGACGAAGCAGCTTTACAGCAACCGTCCGATCCAGGATTAAATCTAAAGCTCGATAGACGATAGCCATCCCGCCGTCTCCAATGACTTCAAGCAGTTTGTAACGTCCATTAATATGCTTACCTAGCATGAGGTTTCACTTCCAGAAGCTGAAGAGTTCTCAATTATTGCAACTGTAATGTTATCCTCTCCACCTGCTTCGTTCGCTAAGCGAATAAGCTCTGTTGCCTTCTCTTTAAGAGAACCTTCAGAGTTCATCACTTTTTCCAAGTCATTGTCTGATACTTTATTTGTTAACCCATCAGAGCAAAAAAGCGCCGCTTCATGTTCATCCCACTCGAACGTGTGAATGTCTACTTTCACATCATCATCTGTTCCAAGTGCACGCAAGAGAACGTTTTTCCGTGGGTGATCTTCCGCTTCTTCTGCTGAAAGCTGACCGCTCTTCACGAGTTCATTTACAAGAGAATGGTCACTTGTTTTTTGATTAAGTACACGATCTCCAAATAAATAAGCCCGGCTGTCTCCAACGTGGCCAATCGTAATAAATTCATTTGTACAAACTGCGGCGACAAGCGTTGTGCCCATCCCGGCATATTCAGGTTTTTCTTTTGAAAAGGCAAGGATCGTTTCATTTGCTTTTCGAATCGTATGTAAAAGCCATGCTTCCGCTCTTCCCGGGCGAAATCCTGCTTTTTCATCTTTCCAACTTATCTCCAATGATTCAACCGCGAGTGCACTTGCCACGTCACCTGCCTGATGACCACCCATTCCATCTGCTACTATGACTAAATATTCGTCTAGGTGATTGCGGAGAAATGTTGTGCTATCTTCATTGTATGCCCTTACTTGGCCTTGATCTGTCAATGCGATTGCTTGCATGTGATTACCCCGTCTCCTCTTATCACAAGAATGCGGGAAGAATCGCCTGTAAACAGACGATTCACCAGCATCCAGCATTATTTTTTAACTAAACATGCGATATAAAATCCATCCGTGCCAAAATAATGTGGGAGAAGCTGAAGTTGTCCTTCTTCACAATACTCCGCCACTTCCTTAGGCAAACGGTTAGAGAGTGTTTTGTCTAAGGTGAATTCAGGATGTTCTTCCAAGAATTGTTTTACCACTTCCTGGTTTTCTGCTCCTTCTATTGTACACGTACTGTAAACCAATTTTCCACCTGGTTTTAAAAGAGGCGCCTGGGCTTCGAGAATTCCTTTTTGCACAACCGTAATGCGCTCGATATCTTCCTCTTTTTTCGACCATTTAATATCAGGCTTTCTTCTTAACACACCAAAACCAGTACATGGAGCGTCGACGAGAATGCGATCAAATGATTTGGCTTTAAAGCGTTCACCTACATTTCGGCTATCCAGTGTCTCTGCTTCAATCGCACGTAAGTTCAAACGCTGGGCCTGCTTCTTGATTAATTTCACTTTATGAGCATGAAGATCAAGAGAATTTACGTGTCCAGATCCATTAAGTCGCTCTGCGATGTGAGTTGATTTCCCACCTGGTGCTGCGCACGCATCAAGAACTTTCTGACCAGGTTCAACGCCAAGTGCTCGTGCTACAAGCATCGAACTTTCGTCTTGAATCGTTAAGTCACCGCGCTTATAAACGTCTGTATCAAGAACCTTCCCTTGAATGACTTTAATGGCATCTTCTGATAAACTTCCTGGAACCGCTTCTACGCCTACCTTTGCAAGATCGTCGATCACTTGATTAACAGATGTTCGTGTCACATTCACACGAGCCGTTACATAAGGGGCAAGTAGGTTCTCTTCACACATTGCTTCCGTTGCTTCAACACCAAGTTGGTCGATCCAACGTTGCACGAGCCAGAGTGGGTGACTTTTTGCGATCGAAATGCGTTCTGCAACATCCTCTATCGCTTCAGGGTTCTTAAGTCCTTTGCGTTGGGTATTCCGAAGCACTCCGTTCACCATACCACTGATGCCTTTATGTCCTCGTTTTTTAGCTATTTCAACCGCTTCATGAATAATGGCACGATCCGGTACACGGTCAAGATAAACCATTTGATAAAGGGAAAGTTGTAAAAGAGAAATAACCCACGTCTGAATTCTTTTCCGATTTGTTAGAAAATCATCGAGGTAGAAGTCAAGAGTATTCTTTCGCTGAATCGTTCCGTATACGATTTCGGTTAACAAGCCCGTATCTTTACGACTTAACTGGTGCTTTTTAATTGTTTCATTTAACAACAGGTTGCTATATGCCTGGTTTTTATTGATTTTTTCAATTACATCAAGTGCTGCTTCTCTTACGTTTGTCATACTATTCACCAAATCTCTCATTTTTCTCGAATGTTCTACCTTGTAAATACTGCGCAGTTGTCATGCGCTTCTTGCCTGCTGGTTGGATTTCCGTTAACTTAATCGCGGTCGTGTTTCCTGTTGCAACAACAGGTCCATCTGCGTCTGTATAGAGGACAGAGCCTGGCTCAGCCTTCTCAGCACTTTCGATCTTCTCTCCCCACCAGACTTTCATTACTTTGCCTTCATATTGTGTAAAGGCCACTGGCCATGGATGTAAGCCGCGAATGTGGTTATAAATTTCTTCACCAGTTTTTGTCCAGTCGATTCGCTCTTGCTCCCGTTTAATATTAGGGGCAAACGTCGCCTCATCATCCTTTTGCTTCACAGGCGTTAATTCACCATGAAGAAGCTTTGGCAACGTTTCTTTTAAAAGCTTTGACCCTGACGCACTTAGTTTATCATGCAGGCTTCCAGTATGATCACGTTCTTCAATTGGTACGATTGACTGGGTTAAAATATCACCCGCATCTAGTTTCTCCACCATATACATAATCGTAATGCCCGTTTCTTTCTTTCCTTGCAGGATCGAATAATGAATTGGTGCACCACCGCGAAGTTCGGGTAACAGTGACGCATGAACATTAATACAACCGTGCTTCGGTGCTTCAAGTAGCTGATTTGGTAAGATTTGGCCAAAGGCTGCCGTTACGATCAAATCTGGATTTAAATCTAGAATAGGTTGAAGCTGAGCTGGATCTTTCACCTTCTCAGGTTGTAGCACAGGAAGACCATGTTTCTCAGCAGCTACCTTAACAGGAGGAGGCGTTAGCACTCTTTTTCTCCCTTTTGGACGGTCTGGTTGCGTAACGACACCAACGATCGTATACCCTTCTTCTACTAGCATATCAAGAACAGGAACAGAGAAATCCGGTGTCCCCATAAATACGATTTTTGTCATTGTTATTCACCGTCTCCTTCCTGCTCAGGGTCAATGTAGCGAATGACTTTCTCTGTAAACAATACGCCGTGAAGATGATCAATCTCATGCTGAATCGCTCTCGCAAAGAACCCTTCCGCTTTTAATTTAAACGGTTTACCAAAACGGTTCAGCGCTTTTAACGTGATGGTATATGGGCGCTCAACTTCGCCAAATAGACCAGGGAAACTTAAGCAACCTTCAAGGTCGACTTCTTTTCCGGATGATTTAATAATCGTTGGATTGATTAGTTCTAATGCCTCTTCTTCTCTCGTATCAACAACGGCAACTTGTTTTCGAATACCGATTTGTGGTGCAGCGAGTCCAACGCCCTCTGCTGCGTACATTGTCTCAAACATATCATCGAGTAGCTGATGCAACTCTTTATCGAATTCCTCTACAGGATGGCATTCAACTTCAAGCACCTCATTTGGATGCAACACAATTTCTCTCATAGCCACGCGTATACTCCCTTTCACATTCTACATCATCATATAAGGTTGTGTATCGATGGATAGCTGTAAACCACCACGACTTATTTCCTTTGAAAAATGCTTTTGAATTTCTTTTAAATGATGAGTTAAGTTCGGTTCAGTTTTGTATTTTATCATGCATTGATAGCGATATCTATCTTTGATCCGTGGGATCGGTGAGGCTACAGGACCTAACACAACACTTTGTTTTGATAAGTGGTCCTTTAAATAAGCTGCAATTTTCTCTGTCACATCAACTGTTTTGGTTAACTCTTCATGCGAAACATTCACCATGGCAAGAAAATAAAAAGGCGGATAACCAAATTGTTTTCGTGTCACCATTTCACGCTGATAAAAGGACTGATAGTCGTGTTCGGCAGCCATTTCAATGCTGTAATGTTCTGGTGTATAGGATTGAACAATCACTTCACCTGGTAGCAAATGACGCCCTGCGCGTCCACTTACTTGCGTTAGCAGCTGGAACGTTTTCTCGGAAGCTCGGAAGTCAGGGATATGGAGCATGGCATCTCCTGCTAATACGCCAACAAGGGTCACATTTGGGAAATCAAGACCTTTGGCAATCATTTGTGTTCCGAGTAGGATATCTGCTTTTCCTTCTCCGAATTGATTCAAGAGCTTCTCATGTGCTCCCTTACGTCTCGTTGTATCAACGTCCATCCGCACCACCCGTGCCTCTGGAAGGATTTTTGTTAGTTCTTCCTCAACGCGCTGTGTACCTGTACCGAAAAATCGAATGTGCTCACTTTCACACTCAGGGCATTGAGTTGGAAAACGCTCTTCATGGCCACAATAGTGACACCGCATCGTTCCGTTGATCTTGTGATACGTTAAGCTAATGTCACAATGAGGACACTCTGCTACATACCCGCAGTCCCGACACATCACGAAAGTTGAATAACCTCGGCGGTTTAAAAAGAGCACCGTTTGCTCTTTCTTCTCTAATCGATCTTTTAATTTGTCATAAAGATCGTTTGAGAACATCGAGCGGTTACCGGCTCGTAATTCTTCTCTCATATCAACAATTGATACAGTCGGCATAGCCTGCTTATTTACTCTGTGCAACAATTCAAGAAGGGTATAAACACCTTTTGATGCACGTGCATACGATTCAAGCGATGGCGTTGCGCTCCCTAATACAACCGGACAGTTGTAATATTCGCCACGCTTAATCGCTACATCCCTTGCATGATACCTAGGATTTTCTTCTTGTTTATAGCTGCTCTCATGCTCTTCATCAATGATGATAATGCCAAGATTCGTAAATGGAGCAAAAACAGCTGAACGTGCGCCAACAACAACTTTTACTTCTTTCCGATGAATTTTTCGCCACTCATCATACTTTTCTCCACGGGAGAGCCCACTATGTAAGACCGCTACCTCGGAACCGAATCGACTTTTAAACCTGGTCACCATTTGTGGTGTTAATGAGATTTCGGGAACAAGTACAATGGCTTCCTTGCCCTGCTCTAGCACGCGGTGAATCGACTGCAAATAAATTTCTGTCTTACCGCTCCCTGTTACGCCATGAATAAGAAACGTCTGATGATGATGATCTTCAATACTTGTCAAAATGGGGGTTATCGCTTGTTCTTGCAAGTCAGTGAGCTCAAGAGCCGTCGAAGGAGTAAATTCCCGCCCCTTATAGGGATCACGGTAAAGCTCAACTTCTTCTTCTTTTAATATTTCTTTTGAGACGAGTGATTTGATCGTTGACCGCGTTGTATCAAGCATATCCATGAGCTCTTTGTACGAAACAGCTCCTTCATTCTCTATGAAGTGCGCGATGATTTCCTGTTGCTTCAATGCGCGATTTCCCATCTTTTCCTTTTCTTGTTGAAGCTCGTCCTTCTGAAGTGCGGCTGATACAGAGAGAATGGTTTTAGGAGCGGTCTTTTCCTTTACATCATACCGTACCTCAAGCTCATCGTTTTTGATGGCCCGGTTTAATTCTTTATGACTAAAATGCGAAAGAAAATCGTCCCATTTCACTCCGTTAGAGGATACCATCCGATGCCATGGCGCTTCTTGATTGATACGATTTCCAAGCACAACTGTTTTCGTCACGTTTGCTTTCATCGCAGCTGGTAACATAGCCTGAAGGGCTGATACTGCATAACAAAGCGCCTTTTCTGTAAGCCAGAACCCTAGATCAAGTAACTCCTGCGTTAATATGGGGGTAACATCTTTTACTTCACTTAATTCTTTTAATTTAGCATGCTCTGATTCATTCGCGACCGAGATCACAAATCCCTGAATTTTTCTCGGTCCAAAAGGAACCACAACTCTCATCCCAGGTTCTATCATCTCTTCCCATTCATCAGGAATCGCATAATCAAACAGGCGATCAGTTTGATTCGCCGGTACATCGACTATGACTTTTGCAATCATGAACGAGTCACGTCCAATCGATTCACTTCATCGAGAATGCGATTCGCTGCCTCATGCTTGGATTGCAAGGGAAGTTCAACGCGTTCCCCATCACGATGAAGAAGCGTCATAACATTGGTATCTTTATCGAAGCCTGCACCCTCTGCTTTAATATTGTTCGCACAAATCAAATCCAAATTTTTCTTTACTAGCTTTTTCTGTGCAAATTCATCCAACCGCTCCGACTCTGCTGCAAACCCAACAAGAATTTGATTTTTCTTTTTTTGGCCAAGCGTCCAAAGAATGTCTTTCGTCCGCTCCATCTCAATCACCATTTCACCCTCAGATTTCTTCACTTTTTCTGAAGCAATTGTAGCAGGTCGATAGTCGGCAACGGCGGCAGCTTTTATAACAATATCAGCCGTCTCAGCTGCCTGTAGAACAGACTCAAACATTTCTTCTGCGGTAACGACATCAATACGTTCAACACCTTGAGGAGTGGAAAGAGAAACTGGGCCTGCCACCAATGTGACATCCGCACCACGGTTCGCCGCCTGCTCCGCTAAAGCAAACCCCATTTTTCCGGAAGAATAGTTTGTAAAATAGCGAACTGGATCAACCGGTTCTCGCGTTGGACCTGCCGTGACGACTACTTTTTTCCCAGCTAAATCGTTCGCATCTTCCTTAAAATACGTTTCTAACGTTGCCAGGATATCTTCAGGCTCTGCCATGCGTCCTTTACCAACATAGCCACATGCAAGTAACCCTTCTCCAGGCTCAAGAAAATGACAGCCAAACGAGCGGAGGATGTCCATGTTATTCTTAACAGCAGGATGGTCGTACATGTGAACATTCATCGCTGGGGCTACCCATACGGGAGCTTCGGTAGCAAGTAACGTCGTTGACATCATATCGTCTGAGATTCCGTTCGCAAGCTTACCAATGATGTTTGCTGTAGCAGGCGCGATAAGAACGAGGTCTGCCCAGTCCGCTACGTCAATATGGGCCACTGCTGTCGGGTCCTTTTCTTCAAAAGTATCCTTATAAACATCATTTCTGGAAAGCGTTTGAAACGTTAATGGTGTAACAAATTCAGTAGCAGATTTTGTCATTAACACCTTCACTTCCGCACCCGTTTGATAGAGCTTACTTGTGAGAGCGGCTGCTTTAAAAACAGCAATCCCGCCACTAACACATAGCAATATCTTCTTTCCCTTTAGACTCATAAGTTTCACCTTCCGTCCAAATAGTTAACATAATATAAATATAGTAAAGAGAAGCTAATTTAAGAAAAAAATAACAACCTATTCTCATAGGTTGTTACTTTTCACTCAGTCTTCTATCATGCCGTCTGCAAGTAGTTTGCCATCAAGTACTTCTTCAAGTGCTTTACCAACAGCCTTTACTGACTTTGGACGATCAACATAAACATTACCAGTTTGTTGAATCGTGCGCGCACGCTTAGCTGAAAGTGTTGCAAGTGTGTACTTTGAATCAATGCGGTCCATTAGTGAGTCAATCGATGGGTATAAAATCATTATTTAACCTCCGTTACATTCTTATATTTATGGGCAAGACGATCACGTCTTAAGTGCTCTGCTGTAATAATAGCACGAATTCGCTCACAAGCTAATTCTACTTGATCATTTTCAACGATATAATCGTATTCATCAATCAATTCGATTTCTTCTTTCGCAACGCCCATACGGTTATCAATTAAATCATTCGATTCCGTACCACGGTTAACGATACGATTGCGAAGTTCTGTTAAGCTAGGAGGCATTAAAAAAATAAAAGCTCCTTCAGGAAAATGCTTACGAACTTGCTTTGCTCCTTGCACTTCAATCTCAAGCAACACATCTTTCCCAGACTGCAAGGTCTCTTCTACATAGTCAACAGGCGTGCCGTAGTAGTTCCCAACGTAATGGGCATACTCAAGCAGCTTATTGTTTTCGATCATATCTTCAAATTCTTCATGAGATTTAAAGAAATAATCAACTCCGTTCACTTCACCTTCACGCGGTTTGCGTGTTGTAACAGAAATGGAATACTGTACCTCGTCCGCATTATGCATGAAAGCTTTTCTTACTGTTCCTTTTCCAACACCGGAAGGGCCAGAGAGAACAATTAACAACCCACGTTCTTTTTCCATACTAACCTCCACTTTATAGATGCTACTCGTCTGAAAGCTCGTCTTTGTTCCCGAGACGCTGCGCGACTGTTTCAGGCTGGACTGCCGAAAGAATAACATGGTCGCTATCAGAAATAATAACGGCACGCGTTCTTCTTCCATATGTTGCGTCAACAAGCATATTGCGGTCCCTTGCAACAGTGATAATTCGTTTGATTGGTGCCGACTCTGGACTAACAATTGAAACAATTCGATTCGCATTCACAATGTTACCGAATCCGATATTGATTAATTTAATACTCATGGTCGTTCCTCCCAGGAATCACGATTCTATTTTTACACCAGTAGGGTGATTTTAAACAAAGCGCTAAGGCTATTCAATATTTTGAACCTGCTCACGAACCTTTTCCACTTCGCTCTTAAGATCAATAACATGTTGGCTGATCTTATGGTGTTGAGACTTGGAACCGATCGTATTCAGCTCCCTATTCATTTCCTGCACTAAGAAATCAAGTTTCCTTCCTACGACACCATCATTACTAAGAATATCATGGAATTGGTCTAGGTGACTACGGAGCCGCGTGATTTCTTCATCGATACTCGCTTTATCTGCAAGATACGCCACTTCCGTTAGAATACGCGCCTCATCGATTGCTTCAAGTTCTTTAAAACCTTCGAGTTTCGTGCGTATTCGAGCTTCAAATGAGGATGTTACTTCATTTGAAAGCATTGAAATGGAAGTTAAGACATCTGTCATTTCTCGAAGCTTTGTCCTTATATCTTGCTCAAGGGCTTCCCCTTCAATTTCTCGCATTTCAACAAGTCGAGCGACCGCTAAATTCATCGTAGCAAAAATCTCAGCCTCTAGCTGATTGATGTTTTGTTCTTTCTCAGTCACTTGATAGACATCCATATTTAAAAGCTTAGAGGCAGACAAATCTTCTTGCAATTCGTATCGTTCGGAGGCTTGTTTTAAAATCGTTATGTATTGGTCAAGCAAATTCCAATCCACCTTTACGTCCGATGATCGAAACCCAGCTCCATCAATGGTTAAATAAAGCTCCACTTTCCCGCGCGCAATCGTGCGCTGAATGGCCTTCTTCATTCTACCTTCGAGATGAAGGAGCGCTTTTGGCATGCGAAATGTACCATCGAAGTAACGATGGTTAACGGATTTTATTTCTACCGTTATTTGAACATCTTCTTCCTCATGCGATGCTCTCCCAAATCCGGTCATACTCTTAACCATATTATCACATCCAATAGCTATTCTAACCAATTGTACCACTTCATCAAACTGAAACAAAGGGATATCTCTTTCTTATTATGAATCTGGAATAGAAAAAACAGAGGGTCATTACCCTCTGCGGCGTTGTCTTTTAAAAAAGGTTGTACCTGCTAATAGGAACGTTGGAATGCTAGAAAAGACTAATATAAGCATCCATTCTCTCATCGATAAATAAGTTGTATGGAAAATCGGTTGAAGAGGTTCATAATAGATGACCGCGAGCAGTAATCCAACCGAAGAGAGTACTGCAAGGACAAGGGCTTTATTCTCAAAAGGGTTACGATGAAAGATCGATCGTTCACTGCGACAGTCAAACACATGAATCAATTGAGCGAGCACGAGTGTTGAGAATGCTACAGTTTGTGCCTGAACAAGATCATTTGGGTTTTCACTATAGCAAATCATAAAGGCAGCAAGTGTACAGGCTCCTATCATGATACCGCGAGAGATGATCTTCCATCCTAATCCTCTAGCAAAAACGCCTTCTTTTGGCTTACGGGGATCTCGCCTCATCACATTCCCCTCTGCAGGGTCAAGTCCAAGCGCCATTGCTGGCAGTCCATCCGTCACGAGATTGACCCAAAGAATTTGAATCGGTACGAGCGGAAGGGGCAGCATCAGTAATATCGCAAAAAGCATGACAAGAATTTCGCCAACGTTTGAGGCTAGCATATAGCGGATGAATTTTCGAATATTTTCATAAATGTTTCGTCCTTCTTCTACCGCCGCTCTAATCGTTGTGAAATTGTCGTCGCTTAATATGAGCGATGATGATTCTTTTGCTACGTCTGTCCCCGTCACTCCCATTGAAATACCGATATTGGAAGCTTTAATCGCGGGGGCATCATTCACCCCATCTCCTGTCATCGCAACGATGTGACCTCTATTTTGAAGAGCTTTCACAATTTTTAATTTGTGTTCCGGTGATACACGCGCAAACACGTAAATGTCTTCTACTTGATTTTCTAGTTCCTCTACGCTCAGAGAAGAGAGCTTACTTCCTTCCATAACTTTGCCACGCTCAGGTAAAATTCCTAAATTAAGGGCAATCGCTTTAGCTGTTGTCACATGATCACCAGTAATCATAATCGTTTTAATCCCGGCGGTTTTGCAATCAGCTACAGCCTGCTTCACTTCTTCACGTGGCGGATCAATCATTCCCTCTAAGCCAACAAAAGTTAAGCGAGATTCGGCTTGTACGCTATGAAGCATATTGTCTTCATTTTGGATCGGTTTAAAAGCGACGGCGATCGTTCTTAAAGCTAATTCACCAAACGCATTTAACTGCTCCTGAATTTCTCTTTCATAGCTTTTGCGAAGCGGCGCTTTTTTCTCACTCCATAACACCGATTCACACTGCTTAAGAACAATATCCGGTGCACCTTTTGCGATCACGTACCGTTTTCCAACTGAATCTTCAACTACTATGCTCATCATTTTTCGGTTGGAGTCAAAAGGAAATTCCTGAATGATTGTAAATTCCTCTTCCCTCACATCTTCTGTTAGTCCGGCCTTCATTGCTGCGGCAACCAGTGCCCCTTCCGTTGGATCACCGTCAAGAACGTATTCGCCGCTTTTTTCCATCACTCTCGCATTGCTACAAAGCAACCCAAAAGTAAGCAGCTGCTTCAGCGAACGTTCCTCATCAGAATAAACGCGCGTATTGCCTTTAAAGAAGTCGCCATAAGGAGAATAGCCAGACCCGGTAACATCCCACGTCTCTCCGCCTGCCCAAAGCTTTGTAACCATCATTTTATTTTGCGTGAGTGTTCCGGTCTTATCTGAACAAATAACGGTCGCACATCCGAGTGTTTCGACAGAGGGGAGCTTTCGAACAATGGCTTTTCGTTTACTCATTTTTTGCATGCCAATCGCAAGGGCAATGGTAACGATTGCCGGCAAGCCTTCAGGAATGGCCGCGACTGCGAGGGACACTCCAGCTAAGAACATACTATAAACATCTCGTCCCTGAATAATCCCAAGCACGACAACTAGTGCCGTTAACAGAAGAGCTGCAGCTATTAGCACTTTACCTAACTGTTCTAATCGATTTTGAAGAGGTGTTTCCATTGTATCAGCGGATTGAATGAGATGAGCGATTTTTCCCATCTCTGTTTTCATCCCAGTTGCTGTCACAACCCCAACACCTTTTCCTTTCGTTACAAGTGTCCCCATAAAACCCATGTTTTGCTGATCACCAGGACCAGGTTGTTCATCTCGTATCGCCTCTGGGTGCTTGTTTACAGGTAATGATTCTCCGGTAAGCGCTGATTCTTCAATTTGTAACCCCTGACAAGTTAAAAGGCGTAAATCAGCCCCAATCCGGTCTCCGCTTTCAACTCGAACAATATCCCCTACAACTGCTTCTAATGCAGGGATGGTCGTCCAATCACCATCACGAAGGACCTTCATCTTTGGTGATGATAACTGTTTTAATGCCTGGAGGGATTTTTCTGCTTTTCGTTCTTGTACAAAGCCAAGAATCCCGTTCATTAGGATGATTAGGATAATGGCGATCGCATCAAGATATTCTCCAAGTAATCCGGATATAAGCGTAGCCGCCAGGAGGACGACGACCATAAAGTCTTTGAATTGGGCTAAAAACATTAAGATCATCGATGGTCGTTCTGCTTCATCTAATTGATTTAGACCAAAAACTTTTCTTCTTCTCTCTACTTCATCGGAACTAATTCCCCCCTCGCTTGTCTCCAATTCCTCAACAACTTCTCCTTTTGTCATGTTATACCAGTTCATGATCTACACCCCGATCCTGCACGTAATGTCGCTAATAATTCAACTATATTCAGACAAGCTCAAAAAAATGCTATACTAAGAATAATGTCTAGTGATAGGAATGTAGGTGAACGATATGTCTTTTGACGGTATGGTAATGAGAGCCGTTGCACATGAAACGAACGAACAATTAAAAGGTGGGCGCGTGACAAAAATCTATCAGCCCTATGCAACTGATTTATTACTTGTGATTCGTTCTGGTGGAAAAAACCATCAGTTGCTTTTATCAGCTAACCCATCTTATGCAAGAATTCAAATTACGCAGGAATCTTATGCGAATCCAAAAGAACCACCAATGTTCTGCATGCTGCTTCGTAAGCACTTAGAAGGTAGTATTGTGGAAGAAATTAAACAAATTGAAAATGAGCGAATCATCCACGTTACGTTTAAAGCTCGAAATGACCTTGGCGATTTAACGACAAGAACATTAGTTGCTGAAATAATGGGACGCCATAGTAACGTGATTCTATTAAATGAATCGAACATGATTTTAGATAGCATTAAGCACCTTTCTCCGTCTGTAAACAGGCATCGAACGGTACTTCCGGGGCAGGATTATATCGCTCCCCCTGCGCAAAACAAAGTTTCGCCGTTTGGATTAACAAGAGATGATTTTCTAAGACAAATCGATTTTAACGCAGGGAAATTGAGCCAGCAGCTCGTGCAAGCTTTTGGTGGACTTTCACCTCTCATCGCAAGTGAAGTGATTCATAGAGCTGGCCTTGCAAATCGCTCAACGCTACCTGAAGCTTTCTTCGATGTTTTTCAAAAACTAGAGCACCACGACTATGCGCCGCAAATGGTGACAAGTTCAAAAGAGTTCTTTTCAGTTGTTGAGCTTACCCACTTAGCTGGTGAGAAAAGAGCTTTTGACTCCGCTAGTGAACTGCTCGACCGTTTCTATTACGGAAAAGCCGATCGTGATCGCGTGAAACAGCAGTCAAATGATCTTGAGCGTTTTCTATCGAATGAATTAAAGAAAAACGAGAAAAAAATTAAGAAGTTATCACGTACAATTGAACAAGCCCAGGAGGCTGACACATACCAACTGCTTGGCGAGCTGTTAACCGCAAATATGCATGTAGTAAAACGAGGCGATAAGCAAGTAGAAGTTCAAAACTATTATGATGAAGATGGTGGAACAGTTCAGATCGAGCTGAATCCACAAAAAACGCCGTCTGAGAATGCGCAAGCTTATTTCAAGCGCTACAGTAAAGCAAAAAATTCTATTTCCGTTCTTGAAGAGCAGATTACGATGGCTCATCAAGAAATTGCTTACCTTGAACAACTCATTCAGCAGTTAACTTCTGCTTCACCACGAGATATCGAGGAAATTCGGGAAGAGCTTGAAGAAGAAGGGTACATTAAAAAGCGACGCAAAAAGAAAAAATCAAAGCCAACAAAACCTCAGCTTGATGTTTACCTTTCTTCTGACGGGACAGAAATTCTGGTTGGGAAGAATAATAAACAAAATGAGTATTTAACGAATAAGTTGGCCGCTCGAAGCGAAACGTGGCTCCATACGAAAGATATTCCTGGATCACACGTTGTCATTCGAAATAAGGAATATACAGAGGAGACGCTACTTGAAGCAGCTAATCTCGCTGCCTACTTCAGTAAAGCCCGTGAGTCTGGCTCTGTTCCAGTTGATTACACGGAAGTGCGTCACGTTAAAAAACCAAATGGTGCTAAACCCGGGTTTGTGACATATGATCAGCAAAATACGTTATATGTAACACCTGATCAAGATCTTGTTTTTAGAATGAAGAAGTAATGAAAAGGTTCCCGCTACATTTAGCGGGAACCTTTTTTTATAAGGATGCTACTGTAATAATGGCCAAACCATCCAGCACTTCAACATGTTTTGTTTCCTTCGCACCTAAACCTTTAAGCTTTTCACTTAACTGATCTGGTGAGTAGCGGTGCCTTTTTGTTGATACATTCGACCATTTTAGCAAAGAAGTTTGTTCAAAACCGCTCATATTATGCTTTTTTGCATATGAGAAAGCTGCCATTTGGTCCATTTGTAAAGACGGATTTAACATCACAACCTTCCCGCCTTCTTTTGTTACACGAATCATCTCTTTCATGCCTGCTTCAGGCTCAGGTAAAAGAAACATGACGCACGTTGATAGAGACAAATCAAACGAGTCGTCCTCAAACGCAAGGTTGCATGCGTCACCTTCTGAAAAGTGACTTTTATTCGACCGATTCAAAAAGAAGAAGTTTTGTTTGCTAGCTTTAACCATTTCAGATGATAGATCAACACCTGTCAGCATGCTCGCTTCCTCAACACCACGAAGAAGAAGTCTCCCTGTTCCACACCCTACATCGAGAACGGATTTTTCTTCCCATGAACCGGAAGCTTGTTTTAGTTCATCATGAACGGCACCAAGCCACTTTGTTCGTGCCATATCATCAAAAAAGGATACGAGTGAATCGAACTCTTCTCCCTGCATTTTTCTCATCTTACCCCTCCTAAACGGAGAGATCTTTCAACTGCTCCAACCATTCTTTTGAGGATGGATTGTCGCGCCAGTGAAGCAGTGATTGAACCTCTCTTTCTTCAATCATACCTGTTTCTACGGCACATGTTAACAATTCATCGAAATTGGTGAGCGTATACCAGGCAATTTCCGCGCTCGCGAACTGCTCTGCTCCCTTTTTCATTCCATATGTAAAAATGGCGGCAACACCGAGCACGTTAGCGCCAGCAGCTTCTAATTGTTTCACAGCATCAATCGCACTGCCTCCTGTTGAAACCAAATCTTCAATCACAACGACTTTTTGTCCTTCCTTTACTTTTCCTTCAATCACATTTCCTTTTCCATGGCCTTTTGCACTTCCTCGAACATATACCATCGGAAGATCGAGAAGGTCGCTTACCCAGGCAGCGTGAGGAATACCAGCGGTTGCTGTTCCGGCAATCACTTCTGCATCAGCGTATTTTTCTTTCACCATAGCGGCTAGCCCACGCGCAATTTCCTTTCTTACCTTTGGATAAGAGAGGGTTAAACGATTATCACAGTAAATCGGTGATAATAAACCTGATGACCACGTAAAAGGGTTATTTGGCTGAAGGCTGACAGCTTCAATTTCTAAAAGTGCTTTAGCGATTGACTTCATTTATATTCCTCCACTCTGATTTTAAGATGTCATATGCCGCTAATGGGTTTTTCGCTCCTGTGATGCTACGTCCGACCACAATAAAATCACTTCCTAAAGACCGAGCTTTCTTAGGAGAGCAGACGCGGTTTTGATCTCCGGCCATATCGCCTTCTAATCGAATCCCTGGTGTTACCGTTAAGAACGATTCTCCGCACGCTTCTTTGATCATCGGAACTTCAAGAGCTGAACTAACGACCCCATCAAGTCCACTTCCTTTTGCAAGCTCTGCAAGAGACACAACACTATTTTTCATATCTGTTGCAATATGGAGTTCGCTTCGAAGCATTTCTTCTGAAGTACTCGTTAATTGCGTGACACCGATGCATAAAGGCCGTTTTTGTCCGCCGCGAGTACCTGCTTCTAGCCCTTCCAACGCCGACTGCATCATCCGTGATCCTCCGCTCGCATGTACGTTAATTAAGTCAACACCTAGACCAGCAAGACCCTTCATCGCTTTATTTACTGTATTTGGAATATCATGTAGTTTCAAATCAAGGAAAACGTGATGACCTAGCTGTTTTAATTCGTCCACAAGCTTTGGTCCGTATTGATAAAATGCTTCCATACCCACTTTTACAAAAAGCTTCTCTCCTTCAAATTGCTTAAGGAAATCATTTAGCTCTTCCTTTTCCGAAAAATCTAGTGCGAGGATGATTGAAGATCCCATTCCGTTTTCCAGCTCCTTCCTGATAGCTCAGAAATATGTTGAACATTTAATTCGTCCAGCAAAGCTGGTAACGCATCAATAATAGTAGGACAAGTGAATGGATCCACAAAGTTTGCTGTTCCAACCGCCACAGCGCTCGCTCCAGCAAGGAAATACTCAATAACATCTTCTGCTGACTGCACCCCACCCATTCCAATAATCGGAATGTTGACTTGCTGACTCACTTGATGAATCATACGAATTGCCACAGGTTTAATCGCCGGACCTGATAATCCTCCCGCTCCATTTGCAAGGATCGGCTTACCTGATTTTAAATCAATTCGCATACCGAGAAGCGTATTGATCATCGTTAACCCATCAGCGCCCGCACGTTCAACAACTTTTGCCATCTGCACAATATCTGTCACGTTTGGCGAGAGTTTGACGTAAACAGGAACCGATGATACGTTTTTCACTGCTTTCGTGACCTCAAATGCCGTTTCAGGCACCGTTCCAAATGCGAGACCACCTTCTTTCACATTTGGGCAAGAAATATTCAACTCAAGCGCATGGACGTTGTCTGCCGTTGAGATTCGCTCTGCAACAGCCACGTAGTCTTCTATCGTCGATCCAGCCACATTCGCAATAATTGGCACGTTATAGTTCGATAGCCACGGTAACTCCTCTGTCATCACACGCTCAAGTCCTGGGTTTTGAAGACCAATCGCATTTAACATCCCTGATGTTGTTTCTGCGACGCGAGGGGTTGGATTACCGAAGCGCGGCTCATGCGTTGTCGCCTTCACCATAATCGCTCCAAGCTGATCCAGGTTATAAAACTGACTATACTCTTTACCAAATCCAAAGCAGCCTGATGCTGGCATGATCGGATTTTTTAGATCTAAGCCTGGGAGCTCAACTCGTAATCGATTCATAGAACAACCTCCCCCGCTTGAAATACTGGGCCATCACTGCATACTTTACGATAATCAAAGCCTGTTTCGTCTCCCTGTACGTGACAAACACATGCGAGACATGCACCAATCCCACATCCCATTCGCTGTTCGAGTGAAAGGTAAACACCTTTTTGGGCACGGTAATTTTCTAGTGCTTTTAACATAGGCGATGGTCCGCAGGCGAAAAGGTAGTCAGCGTTCATATCAAGCTGGTTTGTTACAAATCCTTCTTCGCCATATGTTCCATCTGCTGTTGTGATTGTGACAGGGCCATATGCTTTGAATTTTTCTTCATAAAAAACGACTGAACTCGTTTGAAAACCGTGTACATGCTTCACGTTTACCCCACGGTTCGTCAATTCCTGTGAAAGGTAATAGAGGGGAGGCACGCCGATACCGCCACCCACAAGTAGAGCTGTTTCGCCCTCCTTTGTCCTCTCAACTGGAAAACCATTCCCGAGTGGTCCAAGGAGGTCAACTTCGACCCCTGGTACCATCTCGGCTAATACTTTTGTTCCTTTTCCTTCTGCACGGTAAATCATCGTTAACTCATGCCTTGAAGGATCGATATGACAAATGCTAATCGGCCTTCTTAGCAGTGGATCTGATCCGAATCCTGTTTTAACATGAACAAATTGTCCAGGTTGAAAGCTTTCATCAATCTCCTTATGGAAAACTACCGCTTCATAAATCGAAGCTGCAATTTCTTTTTGTGACACGAGCTCGGTTTTTAACTGCTTCATGAACGAACCACTTCTTTTTCATGAAACTTCGGCATGCTTGTGCTCGTAAACGTCATCGTTTCAATGACCCGTAGCAACGCTTTTGCAGTATCAAGCGATGTGAAGCACACAACACCATTTTCAACTGACTCGCGTCGAATGCGGAAGCCGTCACGAGCTGGCTGCTTTCCTCTTGTAAGCGTATTGATGACAAATTGCGCCTGTCCTTCACGAATGACGTGTAATAAATTTGGCTTTTCTGCGCCAATTTTATTGACGACTGTCACAGGGATCCCAAGATCGCGTATGATCTGAGCCGTTCCTTCTGTCGCAAGAATGTGGTAGCCGATTGCATTGAACCGTTTTACAAGATCGATTGCTTCTTCTTTATCTTTATCAGCGATCGTGAACAAGACTGATCCATGCGTAGGAATCTTCATACCCGAAGCAACAAGCCCTTTATAAAGAGCTTTCTCAAGCGTATAATCGCGACCCATTACCTCCCCGGTTGACTTCATTTCTGGTCCAAGCGTAATATCCACGCGACGCAGTTTCGCAAACGAGAAGACCGGTACTTTTACATACACATCGTCTCGCTCTGCTCCATACCCTGTTTCGTAACCAAGGGAAGTAAGTGATGCTCCTAAAATGACTTTCGTTGCGAGATTCGCCATTGGTACCCCTGTAATTTTACTCAAGAATGGCACGGTGCGACTTGAGCGCGGGTTTACTTCGAGCACATATACTTGCTCATTTTGAATCACATATTGAATATTCAGCAGCCCTTTGATTTTCAATCCTCTCGCAAGCGTGATCGTTTGATCAATAAGTGTTTGCTTCACATCACTGGATAAGCTCTGAGGTGGATACACCGCGATAGAATCGCCTGAGTGAATACCAGCTCGCTCGATATGTTCCATAATCCCGGGAATAAACACGGTATCTCCGTCAGAGATCGCATCAACTTCGATTTCTTTCCCCATCAAATAGCGATCGATTAAGACTGGATGCTGTGGATTCACTTTAACCGCATTTTCCATGTAATGAAGCAGTTCGCTTTCTTTATAGACAATTTCCATCGCTCTTCCGCCGAGAACATAGGATGGGCGAACAAGGACTGGATAGCCAATTCGCTCGGCAATCGAGACAGCTTGATCAACTGACGTTGCTGTTTTCCCTTCTGGTTGTGGAATGTTCAGCTCGGCCATCGCCATTTCAAATTTATCGCGATTCTCTGCTCGATCCATATCTTCTAAAGATGTTCCTAGAATTTTTACTCCTCGAGCTGCTAGTTCGTCTGCAAGATTAATAGCCGTCTGTCCTCCGAACTGAACGACTACGCCTTTAGGCTTTTCAAGATCGATGACGTGCATCACATCTTCGACTGTTAATGGTTCAAAGTATAGCTTATCTGAAATACTGAAATCCGTTGAAACCGTTTCTGGATTATTATTAATAATAATGGCTTCATATCCCGCTTCGCGAATGGCCCAAACACTGTGCACGGTTGCGTAGTCAAACTCAATTCCTTGCCCGATTCGAATTGGTCCTGAACCAAGAACAAGCACACTCTCTTTCGGCGTCTCTAGCGACTCATTTTCTTCCTCATACGTTGAATAGTAATAAGGTGTTTCCGATTCAAATTCACCTGCACAGGTATCGACCATTTTATAGACAGGTCGGATGGATTCTTTTGTTCTCAGCTCATAAATTTCAAGTTCTGTTTGATTCCAGAGAGTTGCAATGATGTCATCTGAGAACCCTTTTTGCTTTGCTTCAAGTAAAAGATCAAGATTCCCTTTATTTTCTGTTAGTTTGTTTTCAAGCTCAATCATTCCTTGTATCTTCACGAGGAAATAATGATCAATCATGCTCCAGTCATGAATTTGTTTCAATGTCTTTCCTCTTCTAAATGCTTCCGCTACAACAAAGATGCGCTCATCATCTGCGAATCGAATTCGTTTCTCCAGCGTATCGTCGTCAAGCTCAGTTAATTCTGGAATGCATATATGACTGACGTTCGATTCTAAAGAACGCACTGCTTTTAACAGTGACTCTTCTAGCGTACGCCCGATCGCCATTACTTCACCCGTTGCCTTCATTTGCGTTCCTAGTTTACGGTTCGCACTTTCAAATTTATCAAATGGCCATCTTGGAATCTTTGATACAACATAGTCTAAAGCTGGTTCGAAGCTTGCATACGTTTTTCCTGTAACAGGGTTTTTCATTTCTGCAAGAGAGAGTCCAACCGCTATTTTTGCTGCTAGTTTAGCAATTGGATAGCCCGTTGCTTTCGATGCAAGTGCGGAGGAACGGCTAACCCTAGGATTTACCTCAATGATGTAATATTGGAAGCTGTATGGGTCAAGAGCAAGCTGAATGTTACAGCCTCCTTCAATTTTCAACGCACGAATAACTTTTAGCGCTACGTTTCGAAGCATTTGATAATCTCGATCTGATAGCGTTTGACTAGGTGCCACAACAATAGAGTCACCTGTGTGAATGCCAACTGGGTCAATGTTCTCCATGTTACAAACGACGATCGCCTGATCCTGACCGTCACGCATCACTTCATACTCTACTTCTTTAAAGCCTGCGATGCTTTTCTCGAGAAGACATTGGGTTACCGGGCTGTACTTTAGTCCACTTGAAACAATTTCTTCTAGCTCTTCATCATTGTTTACAATTCCGCCGCCTGTTCCTCCGAGCGTATAGGCAGGGCGAACGATTACCGGGTAGCCTATTCGTTTCACAAATCGATAGGCTTCTTCGAGATTATGAATAATATCACTTTCCGGTACTGGCTCGTTTAGCTCATTCATGAGCGTACGAAACAAATCACGATCCTCTGCCTGCTGAATCGCATCAAGTTTAGTACCTAACAGTTCTACTTCATAGTCTTTTAAAACGCCCGCTTCTGATAATTCCATTGCCATATTTAGGCCAGTTTGTCCTCCAAGCGTCGCAAGAAGAGCATCTGGTCGTTCTTTTCGAATGATGCGGCTAACAAAATCAAGCGTAAGTGGTTCGATGTAAACTTCGTCCGCAATCGTTGTATCTGTCATAATGGTGGCCGGATTCGAGTTTACGAGAATCACTTCATATCCCTCTTCTTTTAACGCCTGACAAGCCTGCGTCCCTGCATAGTCAAATTCTGCTGCTTGCCCGATGACAATGGGTCCTGATCCAATCACAAGGATTTTTTGAATATCTGTACGTTTAGGCATATGTTTTTTCCCCCTTGAATGTTATAATCATCGTGATAAAGTCGTCAAAAAGTTCGTTGGAATCTTCAGGTCCAGGTGAAGCTTCTGGATGGTATTGCACACTGAAAGCTGCATATTCCTTATGTTTCACCCCTTCAATTGACCCATCATTTACTGCAACATGTGTAACAACTAACTCCGTATTCTCTAACGTTTCAGGTGCGATTGTATACCCGTGATTTTGTGAAGTAATCGCCACGCGTTTTGTAGTTAAATCCATTACCGGATGATTTGATCCTCTATGACCAAACTTCATTTTCTCTGAATTTGCTCCACAAGCAAGGGCAAACAGCTGATGGCCAAGACAAATGCCAAAGAGCGGGATTTTACCAAGGATGCCGTTGATCATCTCTACAGCCTCGGGAACATCTTTCGGGTCCCCAGGGCCGTTACTAAGCATGACGCCATCAGGATTTAAGCGAAGAATTTCTTCCGCTGACGTATTGTACGGAACAACAACCACATCACATTTACGTTTTGTTAATTCTCTTAGAATGCCGTGCTTCATCCCAAAATCGACAAGGACAATGCGGAAGCCCCTTCCTGGACTTGCGTACGGTGCTTTAATGGACACCTGCTTCACCTGATCTCGTTTTAACGGCGTTTCTCTTAGATCACGCGCAATTTTTTCTGGATCGACGTCCATGCTACACATCTTTCCTTTTAGCGTTCCATTCGAACGAATCAGCTTTGTGAGCTTTCTTGTATCAATTCCTTCTAGCCCGGGAATGCCCTTCACACGAAGCAGTTCATCAAGCGTCATTTCATTTCTCCAGTAGCTTGGCACAGCCGTTGCTTCTTTAACGATTAGACCATGGACAGATGGGTTAATTGATTCGAAATCATCTCGGTTAATGCCGTAGTTTCCGATTAACGGATACGTTAGCGTGACGATTTGAGCACAGTAAGAAGGATCTGATAAAATTTCCTGATAGCCGGTCATTCCTGTGTTAAAAACAACTTCACCGCTTTTTTCGATGTCACTACCAAATGCTTTTCCTACAAAAATGGATCCATCTTCTAGTATTAGCTGTCTTTTCATCATTGATCGCTCCCCTTTTCAAACACGATTTTTCCATTTACTAATGTTGCGACTGGCCATCCTTTGCACGTCCATCCAGTAAATGGGGTGTTTCTCCCCTTTGAGACAAATAACTCCGGATTAATATCCGCTTCCTCTAATAAATTAATAATGGTCATATCGGCTTGTACTCCACTCGCAAGCGTACCGTATTCTAGACCAAATGCACGTGCTGGCTTCACCGTTAACCAATCCACAAGTTGCTTGAGCGTAAACGTCCCTTTTTCAACAAATTGAGTGTAAAGAAGCGGAAAGGCAGTCTCCAGTCCAACGATGCCAAACGGTGCTTTCTCCATTGACTGTGCCTTTTCACCCTGTGAATGTGGGGCATGATCTGTTGCAATAAAATCAATTGTCCCATCGAGCAGTCCTTCAAGTAGCGCCTCTCGATCTTCCTTCGAGCGTAATGGAGGATTCATTTTATAATTTGTATCAAGTCCAGGGATGTCATCTTCTGATAGAAGCAAATGGTGCGGTGTCACCTCTGCAGTGACGTTAATCCCCGCCCGTTTCGCATCCCGAACGACGCGTACAGATTCTTTCGTGCTGATATGACAAACGTGATAATGTACGCCTGCTGCTTCAGCCAGCAGAACGTCCCTTGCAATATGTACCGCTTCACATACAGACGGGATCCCGTTTAATCCGTTTTCTTTTGAAAAATGCCCCTCATGAACGCTTCCACCATTAATCAACGTATTTTCTTCACAGTGAGCGACAATGGATAGGTTACTCGCTGCCGCACGCTTCATCGCTTCTAGCATCATTCCTGCATTCTGGACGCCAACGCCATCATCTGTTAACGCAAATGCGCCATTAGTTTTTAGCCCATTAAAATTTGTAAGCTCTTGACCAAGCTGCCTCATTGTAATTGCTCCGTATGGAAGAACCCGTACGCTAGCCGTTTCCTTAATGCGATTCATTAATTTCTCCATCGTATCTTCATTGTCTGGCACAGGTCTTGTATTCGGCATCGCCGCTATTGTCGTAAATCCACCTTTTGCTGCTGCTTTTGTTCCCGTTTCAATCGTCTCTTTATGCTCTCCGCCCGGTTCTCTTAAATGCACGTGGAGATCAACAAGACCAGGAACGAGAAGATTTCCTTTCGCATCGAACGTTTCATGAGCGCCCTTTTCAATACCTTTTGCTATTTCTTCAATTCGTCCTTCTTCATTTACAAGTACGTCCTGCTCGATCAATTCTCCAGCTCCGTTTACTAGTTTCGCGTTTTGGATTAACATTACACGACCATTCCTTTCTGTGTAGGTTGTAGAACTAAATTCAAGCAGGCCATTCGAACATAAACACCGTTTTCCATCTGCTTAAAAATTCTTGAGCGCTCGCATTCCACTAATGTTGTATCAATTTCTACTCCTCGATTAACCGGTGCCGGATGCATAATGATGCTATGCTTCTTCATTCTCTTCTCTCGCTCGATTGTTAGCCCGTATGACTCAAGATAAGAACCAGTGTTGCTTTTTCTTTCATGTCGTTCATTTTGAATACGGAGAAGCATGAGAACGTCTGCCTGTTCCGCTGCTTCATCTATCGTTACAAATGGAAATTCATTCATTGTTTCGTCTTGCCATTCAGGTGGGCCGGAGAAGCTTACCTTTGCTCCCAGTCTCTTTAATAGGTGAGCATTTGAGCGTGCCACTCGGCTATGCTTTATATCTCCAGCAATCACAACGTGAAGTCCTTCGAATCGCTTGAACTCCTGCCGAATCGTTAGAAGATCAAGTAAAGATTGTGTTGGATGATGACCACATCCGTCTCCAGCATTAATGATCGACATCGCCGTTTTTTCAAGTAATGGTGCGAAATACCTTTCATCCTTGTGCCTAACGACCACTGCGCTTACACCAATTGCTTCAAGCGTCTTGATCGTGTCGTACAGCGTTTCTCCTTTTTGTACACTGGATGAGGAAGTTTCAAAATTCAACACTTCATATCCCAATTTCTTTTCTGCTACTTCAAAACTAAACCTCGTTCTTGTAGAAGGCTCAAAAAAAAGATTGGCAATAAATATAGGTTCCTTGGTTTGAAGACTTTTTCCTTTTCGAAAACGCTCAGCCTGTAGTAATATCTCCTGGATTTGATCTAGTGTAAGAGACGTCATATCAAGTAAATGCTTCAAATCATTCACTCCATTTCCTTCATTTTTGTTCAAAAAAACACCCTGAGCGTTTGTCAGGGTGTAGAAAGGTAGACGCGTTGTGTCAACGCCTCTCATTTCCACCCTTTTAGGTCTCTCTGTACCTTTTTAAAGGATGATACTATGCAGCTGGTTCATTGTTATCTAGATCTTCTTCGAACATTTTTTCTACTGATTGCTGTGAGCTTCCTCCAGGCAGGATCAAGTTTAGCGCAATACCGATAATCGTAGCTAGAGCCATGCCAGCAATTTGCAAGTTATCACTTACTTGGATGAAGGCACCACCTACACCGATAACAAGAATAACAGAGGAGATAATCAAGTTTCGCTTTTCTCCAAGATCGATTTTGTTATCGATTAGCATGCGTAGGCCTGAAGAAGCAATAATTCCGAAGAGAAGGATTGAAACTCCTCCCATGACGGCCGTTGGAATTGTTGAGATAAGCGCCGTTATTTTTCCTACGAATCCGAACATTAGTGCGAGCACAGCGGCTCCCCCTATGACAAAGACGCTGAACACTCGTGTAATGGCAAGCACACCGATGTTTTCTCCGTAAGTTGTGTTTGGTGGTCCACCAAGACAAGATGCAATCATTGTCGCTACGCCGTCACCAAGAATAGAACGATGAAGACCTGGTGTTTTTAAGAAATTTTTTCCGGCTACTTTACTTAAGACCATCTGATCGCCAATGTGTTCAGCGATCGTGACAACCGCAATGGGAACCATGATGAACAGGATTTCCCATGAGAAGACGTCTACTGGGTTGTAATCTGCAAACGGGATGATAAAGTCGGGCATTTGAAAGAATGAAGCTTCTTTAATCGGTGTTAAGTCCACAATGCCCATAAAGTAAGCAAATGTATATCCTGATACAATGCCGATTAAGATCGGGATCAGGCTGAAAAATCCTCTTAAAAACATCGAAGCAAGAATAGTGATCCCAAGCGTAACAAGCGCGACAGTAAAGTGTGTGCCGCTATACGCTTCCGTTGCTGGGTTGTTCATGGCCATGTCAATCGCCGTTCCCGCAAGCCCGAGCCCAATCACCATAATGACCGGTCCTACAACGATCGGCGGCAGCAGCTTTAAGAGCCAGTTTAAACCAAGTGTTCGAATTCCGATCGCAACTAATCCATAAACAATTCCTGCAAAGAAACTTCCGATCATCGCTCCTTCAGGGCCGTGTAATGATACTGCTGATATGATTGGCGCTATGAAGGCGAATGATGAGCCGAGATAAGCAGGAATTCGACCTTTCGTAATTAAGAGATACGCTAGTGTACCAAGTCCACTTGAGACAAGAGCCACGGCCGGATCAAGACCGACGAGAAACGGAACTAATATCGTTGCGCCAAACATAGCGAATAAATGCTGTAAGCTTAATGTAAGCCAACTTGATGGTTTTGGAACGTCTCGAATTCCTAGTACTTGTTTCATGATGTTTTCCTCCTTGGTTGTGCGTGTCCCGGCCATACTTATAAAAAAACTCCTTGCATGGCCGCAAGGAGGTACGCGCGTGTCCTATAACGGAACGCGGTTCCTCCCTTGGCCGTCTCTCTGGACGGAATTAAAGGGAGCACGATTTATGATTGTGTCAAGCTAACTTGATCAAAGTCATCTACTTCTGTAAGAGCAACTTCAATGATTTCTTCTTTTGATGTTGGCACGTTCTTACCAACGTAATCAGGTCGAATCGGTAATTCTCTATGTCCGCGATCCACCAGCACAGCTAGTTGTATTTGTGATGGGCGGCCGAGATCCATTAAAGCGTCCATTGCTGCACGAACGGTTCTACCGGTATAAAGGACGTCGTCAATGAGAATCACTTTCTGATCGCTCACATCTTTTGATATACTTGTTCCTTTAATCAGCGGATCCTGATCTTCATTTTTGTGAGTTAAGTCATCGCGATACATCGTGATGTCCACTTCTCCTACTGAAATCGCTGAGCCCTCGATTTGCTCAATTCGTTCAGCTAACCTTTCAGCTAAATAGATGCCTCGGGTTTTTATTCCAACAAGCATTGTATTTTCGATGCCTTTATTGCGTTCGAGTATTTCATGCGCAATTCTTGTTAGTGCTCTTCGAATCGCTTGATCATCTAATAAAATTCGCTTGTTTTCCATGATGACCGCCCCTCTCTCTTTCTATTCCTAAGCATTAAAAAAACCCTTTCGCCATGAGGGCAAAAGGGTTCTTGGGCATACAAATGTAGCGTTCGTACGCAGCCGATTTTCCTTTGCAGCCTCACGGGACTGTCGTTAAAGGGTATGCTGTTGTCTACAAAGAGTATCGCAGAGATCTTCTCGAAAGTCAACCTTAATCTTGTCTAAGTCTTTTTAATAAGCGTTCAATATCTTCAGGAATAGGCGCTGAGAATTCAAGCCACTCTTCCGTTACAGGGTGACGAAAACCAAGTACTCCTGCATGTAGCGCCTGACCGTCAATTGGAAGCGACTTTCTTCTTGGTCCGTATTTCGGGTCCCCTGCGACAGGATGATCGATATACTTCATGTGCACGCGAATTTGATGCGTCCGACCTGTTTCAAGCTTACACTCCACATACGTATATTGCTGATACCGCTCAAGCACTCGAAAATGTGTGACAGCATCGCGACTGTTCTCATCCGTCACCGTCATCTTTTGGCGATCTTGACGATCTCGTCCGATTGGAGCATCAATCGTGCCTACATCATGCTGAATATTGCCATGTACAATGGCCGTATACAGTCTGTTAACTGTTTTGGCTTGCAGTTGCTTTACGAGTGATTCATGCGCCTTATCGTTTTTAGCAACCATCAACAAGCCTGATGTATCTTTGTCGATTCTGTGCACAATCCCAGGGCGAACAACCCCATTAATGCCGCTTAGGTCATTTACTTGATACATTAGTCCGTTTACAAGAGTGCCGCTAGCGTGGCCTGGTGCTGGATGAACAACCATTCCACGAGGCTTATTTACGACAAGAACATCTGCATCTTCGTAAACGATATCAAGATTTAAGTTCTCCGCAACAATTTCTAACTCCTCAGGATCTGGAACGGTTACTTCGATTTCATCGCCTGCTGTTGCTTTATAATTGCCTTTTACTGCTTCACCATTTACTTGAATGTTTTTTTCTTTGATCCAAGTTTGAACCTGGCTACGTGACCAGTCACTTTCATAAGAAGTAATGAGCTTATCAATTCGCTCACCTTTTTCTTCTTCTGCTACTTTAAATGTGAATTTTTCCATTAGTTTTCCCCTTTAGCCTGCTTACTTTCAAAAATAGTTCCGATAAAAATGAGAATAACCCCTACAACAAGGGATGCATCAGCAACGTTAAAAATCGGGAAGTCATAAGAGAAGATGAACGTGTTTACAAAATCCACTACTTCTCCTCGAAGGACTCGATCAATAAAGTTCCCAATTGCACCACCAAGTATGAGCGCGAGCGTTACACTAACGAAACGGCTATGTTTATACTGTCTCATATAATAAATAACCGCCCCAATGACGAAAATCGTTATAATATAAAAGAAAATCATCTGTCCTTGAAGGATTCCGAAGGCCGCGCCCCGGTTTCGATGAGATGTGAGAGAAAGAAAACCATCGATCAATGTTATGTTTTCACCATATTCCATATACTTCACAACAAGCCATTTGGTCCACTGATCAAGTACAATGATGCCAATGGCTATGAGATATTTCCACACGAGCGCTCCTCCGATCAAATGTTACTTCCTATGAAAGTTTAGCACAGCTTGCTTCAGCAGACAATCGAAACTGCGATTGCCATATAGAAAAGACGCTTTGCAATTGCAAAGCGTCTTTTCGTTAACGATCACGATTAGTAATGATTTTTAACCGTTTCAGCACAGCTAGCACAAAGAGTTGGGTACTCGCTATCAGTGCCAACATCTGTTTTCACTTGCCAGCAGCGCTCACACGTTTCTCCTTCAGCAGGTGAAACAGCGATTGCTAGTTCTTCATATACTTTCGCTTCTGCTGGTGCTTCAGCCTTCGTACCTGCAACTGTAGCACCAGATACGATAAAGAGCTTCTCAAGATTAGCTACGCCTTCAAGCAAATCCTTCGTGCCCTTATCAGCGTAAATATGAAGCTGAGCTGTTAATGATTTACCGATTACTTTCTCGTTACGTGCTTCTTCTAATGCTTTAAGCACTTCATCGCGAAGTTCCATGACATGATCCCATTTTTGCTCTAGATCTGCAGTGCCTTCAAATTTTTTCACTTCCGGCATATCAGAAAGCTGTACATACTCTTCCTTCTCACCAGGAACATACTGCCAAACTTCCTCAGCTGTATGCGGGATAATTGGAGAAAGAAGTTTTGTCAACGCTACAGCTGTCTGATAAAGAACAGTTTGAATCGCACGGCGTTTTGGATGGTCTTCATGCTCGATATAAAGCGTATCTTTTGCAATATCAAGGTAGAAGGAACTCATTTCAATTGTGAAGAAGTTATGAATCGTGTTGTAAACCGTTAAGAATTGATACTCATCGTAAGCTTTCTTCACTTTTGATACTAAGTTGTTTAGCTTCACAAGCATATATTGATCAAGTTCACCTAGGTTTTCATAAGCGACTTGATGCTGAGCTGGATCAAAGCCTTCTAGGTTACCAAGCATAAAGCGGAACGTGTTACGAATTTTACGGTACACTTCAGCTACTTGTTTTAGAATATCATCTGATACTCTCACGTCAGCCTGGTAATCAGCAGATGATACCCATAGACGTAGAATATCCGCTCCTAATTGCTTCATCACATCGTTTGGTACCATTGTATTCCCAAGCGATTTACTCATTTTCTTTCCTTCTCCATCAAGGATAAATCCGTGGCTTAGAACCGCTTTATAAGGTGCTTTTCCAGTGACAGCTACAGCTGTAGAAAGAGATGAGTTAAACCAACCGCGATACTGATCTGAACCTTCAAGATACAAATCAGCTGGGCGAACGAGATCACTACGCTCTTCTAGTACAGCCTGGTGAGATGAACCTGAATCAAACCAAACGTCCATGATGTCCATTTCTTTCCGGAATTCTCCGTTCGGACTGTGCTCTGAAGTAAATCCTTCAGGGAGAAGGTCTTTCGCATCCCACTCAAACCAGATGTTAGATCCGTGTTCACGGAATAGGTCTGATACGTGAGCAATTGTTTCATCTGTAATGATTGGCTCATTATTTTCGCCATAAAATACTGGGATCGGAACGCCCCATGCACGTTGACGAGAGATGCACCAATCTTCACGATCTTTTACCATATTGTGAAGGCGAATCTCGCCCCATGAAGGGAACCATTTCACATCTGCTACTGCTTGAAGTAGTTCAGGGCGGAACTCTTTAATAGAAGCAAACCATTGTTCTGTTGCACGGAAGATAATTGGTTTCTTCGTACGCCAATCATGTGGATAAGAGTGAGTGAAGAACGTAAGTTTTACGAGAGCGCCTGCTTCTTCAAGCTTCTCTGTTATTGGCTTATTCGCTTTATCATAAAACATTCCTTCAAAACCAGGAGCTTCATCTGTAAAGACGCCTTTCTCATCAACCGGGCAAAGGATATCAAGTTTATACTTTCGTCCGATCAAGTAGTCATCTTCCCCGTGTCCAGGAGCCGTATGAACGCATCCTGTACCAGCGTCAAGCGTGACATGATCACCAAGAATAACAAGAGACTCCCGGTCATAGATCGGATGCTGAGCTGTTACGTATTCAAGCTCGCTACCTTTAACACGGTTCATTTCACTTACGTTCGTCCATTCAAACTCTTCTTTTAACTGATCAACAAGCTCTGTTGCAACGACGTATTTTGTACCGTCAGCATCAACAACGCTGTACTCAAATTTCTCGTTTAACGCAATCGCAAGGTTAGAAGGGATCGTCCATGGTGTTGTAGTCCAAATAATAAACTTCTCATCACCTGCAAGCACACCTTTACCGTCTTTAACATCAAATGCAACATAGATGGAAGGAGAGCGCTTATCATGATACTCGATTTCAGCTTCTGCTAATGCAGATTCAGAAGTTGGAGACCAGTAAACGGTTTTCTTATCTTTGTAGATATAACCACGCTTCGCCATTTCACCGAATACTTTAATTTGCTGCGCTTCATATCCTTTATGAAGCGTGATGTATGGGTTATCCCAATCGCCTCGTACACCTAGACGCTTAAACTGTTCACGCTGGCGATCCACTTGTTTTAATGCATACTCTTCACATTTTTTTCTAAATTCAGCTACCGTTAACTTTTTACGATCAACGCCTTTTTTAGTTAACGCCTGCTCAATTGGAAGGCCGTGTGTATCCCAACCAGGAACGTAAGGGGCATTGAAACCGTTCATTGATTTATAACGAACGATAATATCCTTCAACACTTTGTTTTCAGCGTGCCCCATATGAATGTCACCATTCGCATATGGAGGGCCATCATGTAGCACAAACAAAGGACGATCTTTCGTTCTCTCCTGTACTTTTTCATAAAGATTGATGTTTTCCCATTCTTTTTGCATATCAGGCTCTTTATTTGGTAAATTTCCTCTCATCGGAAATTTTGTTTTTGGCATTAAGAGCGTTTCTTTAAAGCTCATGAGGTTTCCTCCTTCAACTTATAACGACCAACAACCGTAGCACGTAAATCCCCGGCATCACTTTCGTCAAATACAAAAAAACCTTCTCATCCCCGAATAGGGACGAGAAGGTTTTTCCCGTGGTACCACCCAAATTAAGCTTTACGCTCACTTTGCATTCGTAACGTGAATGATTCGCCGAGGCTTACTTATCGTTCAGCACGGGACTCAGGGGCGATCTTCCCTAATTGTTTAACACCGGCTCACACCATACCCGGCTCGCTTTGTTAAGTAAGAATTAGGTACTCTTCCCATCTTCGTCGATCGTTATTGCTATTACTAGAAGTATAGTTTAAATAAAAATAAGAAGTCAAGGAAATGACAAAAAAATAAATAAGTGCATTACGCTTTTTCTTCGATTTGTTCCTGCTGCTCTTCTTCCTCTTCTTCAAATCGAGCTACAAGACCATCCCAGTCTTCGTTATTAAGCATCTCGAGTTGAGCTTCCACTAGCATACGAAAACGTGTGCGATAAACGGCAGCTTGTTTCTTTAGCTCTTCGTTATCCATTGATATCTTTCGCGCTTTTGCAAGTGAATCATTAATAATGCGATCGGCATTTTTTTCTGCTTCTTTCACAATAAGCTGAGATTCTTTTTTGGCATTTTGTCTTACTTCTTCTGCTGATTCTTGTGCAACTAAGATCGACTTGTTTAACGTTTCTTCCAGGTTAGAGAAATGTCCTAGTCGTTCTTCTAATAGTTTCACTCTCTCATTCAATTCTTTCTTTTCTCTGATTACCGTTTCATAATCTTTGATTACCTGATCGAGAAATTCATTGACTTCATCTTCATCATAACCGCGGAAACCGCGAGTAAACTCTTTGTTATGAATATCTAATGGTGTTAAAGGCAATTCAGCCACCTCCGATTTACTCTCATTTCATATACCCGGCTTAATCCTATTTCGACAGCGATTTGGATATTCCTTCTATTTGTGACAAACTATTTACGAATTTGATAAGTGATTCGCCATTTATCTCGCTTTGTTTTTCCATCGATTGAAACAATTTTACTTCTACCAGAGCCTCTAAGAGATAAGTAATCTCCCTCTTTCACTTCAGCAGAAGGTTGACTGACAACCTTCCAGTTTAATTTCGCACGATCATGTTCAATCATCGTACTGACTTTACCTCTTGATAGGTTATAAACTTCAGCCAGAACAGTATCTAATCTAAGACTAGTTACCGTCCCTGCCTGCTCGTCCCATACTGCTTCAGGTAAATGTAAATGTTCAAGTGAAATTTCTACTGGAGAAAGAGAAGCTTTACCAGCTTGCGTCAAATTCATTTGAACAAAGTCTGCAATCTCCTTTGCGACAATAAGATGTGCAAGACTTTCATTTACGATGATATCCCCAAACTTCTCTCGTTTTATCCCAAGGCCCATCATTGCACCAAGCAAATCAGGGTGCGTAAGTGTAACGAACTTAGCTGGATATGTAATTTCAAATGCTGTTATTTCGAAATCTTCGATTGAAGGCTCAAAGTAAGGTGGAACAAGAAGAGCCCTTTGACGTTCAGACCCTACCACTCCACCTGAGAAAAACACTCCCACATCAGGATGATTTCCTATGATTTGTCTCACCATATCCTGCTCTCGCGGATCTAGAAAATCTGTTAATCTGGGCGCATATCTTTCCTGAACCTCATCTTGCCACTGCAAAACGCGATCCACAAACGTCCGTTCTTCAGGGCGGTAATGTTCGTAAATCGACATTAACTTACGAAACTAAAGAGAGCAGCGATTCCGTATTGGACGAATTGAAGCGCAAAGATCGCAACAATCGGTGAAATGTCAAGCATGCCTCCGATTGGTGGAATGAATTTGCGAAACGGTGCAAGGTATGGCTCTGCAATCGAAGCAATCATCTGGCCAATTGAAGATTCTCTTGCATTTGGAATCCATGACATAAAAATGTAAATGATGAGAATCCACGTATAAATTTGTACTGCTGAAATTAAAATTGAAGCAATGTTCAAACTTTTCACCCTTTCTTACTTACTCGTCTTCATAAATTTCATCTGTGATATTTCCTGAAATTTCAACGTTATCCGGCGTACATAAGAATGTCTCCGGACCAAGCTTTTGAATATCGCCCCCAACAGCATAGACGGTTCCACTTAAAAAGTCGACAATTCGTCTTGCCTGATCCTGCGGAATACGTTGAAGATTCATAACAACGGACTTCCGATTCTTCACATGATCAGCAATATCCTGAGCTTCAGCATACACTCTAGGTTCCACTAGCACAACTCTTGAGTTCTTATGAACGCTTTGAAGACTGACAACATTTTGTTTGCTTTTTCGATTTGCCCTGCTTACTTCAGGCTCTTCTTCTTCCATATAGGCTTCGTTCTCCTGCTGCTCATCCAATTCTATTGTCTCATCATCAAGTTCAAAGAACTGTTTGAATTTCGTCTTAATACCCAATTCCCTGCACCTCCTGGAGAGCTTGATTTATTTTTCATTACCGACAAGTGACGATCCAATTCGAACGTAAGTTGCACCTTCTTCAACTGCAATTTCATAATCGTTAGACATGCCCATCGAAAGCTCGTTGCAAGGTGCATGACTGAGTGAAAGGTTTTGAATACGTTCTCCAAGCTCCCGGAGTTGCTTAAAGACTGATCGAATTTCATCTCGATCATCTGTATGCGGAGCCATTGTCATTAACCCGATCACTTTAATCGATGAGAACTCTTTCAGCGATTCAATAAAAGGAATCGTATGATCTAATGATAAGCCATGCTTGGAGTCTTCACCGGATACGTTCACCTGCACAAAACAGTTAATTTCACGATCGGCTCGTTTCTGTATTTCTTTTGCTAAAGAACGACGATCAAGTGAATGAATATAGTCTACAAATGGTAGAACTTCTTTTACTTTACGTGATTGTAGCGTGCCGATAAAGTGCCAGGAGGGCGTTATGCCAAGTGCTTCCACTTTTTCTAAAAGTCCTTCATCACGACTTTCACCAAAATGCGTCAACCCTGCATCGAGCGCTTCTTTTGTCCGTTTAACACTTACGTATTTTGTAACGGCTACCACGTTTACTCGCTCTGGATTTCGACTAGAAGCTTCGGCTGCTGCGTTTATTTGTTTTTTAATCGTAGTGAAACTTTCTCTTACATCCACGTTAATGCTATACCTCCCCGAGTCCTATGTATGCCATCATTCTTCCTGTTTTCCCTTCTTCCTTTCGGTGAGAAAAAAACAGATTGCTGCAGCTTGTACAGTAGCTACTAATTGATAGATGACTTAATTGAACACCAGCCTTTAGAAGCAATTCCCGATTAACAGCTTTTAAATCAAGCTGATATTTTCCTTTTGACGTCTCTTCATACAGTGTAGCTTTATTTAAAAGGAGTGAATTGACCTGATTGACTACTCCATCATCAACTTCGTAACAGCACTTCCCAATAGACGGTCCTATCGCTGCATAAATATCCTCAGCCTTTATACCATCTTGCTTCCAGGCATTGATCATCTCTCCAGCAATATTCTTCGTCGTTCCTTTCCACCCTGCGTGGGCAAGACCAACCCGATTCGCTTTTGGGGCATAAAAATATAATGGAACACAATCTGCATAAAGAGCCGTTAATAAAACATCCTGGTCGTCTGTATATAATCCGTCGACACTTGAAATCGCATCGTGATGATCCGTTGATCCACGTCCTTTATCCTTTGAAACAACCTTTGCAAGAGCCGCGCCGTGGATTTGTTGTCCAACGACCCACTGATTTAGTGGTCGCTCAATATCACCAGCAAGAATTTCTCGGTTCTCGAGCACATCTTTCGCTTCATCTGGTACGTGAAATCCAAGATTCAAGCTAGAAAACGGAGTCTGGCTAACTCCGTTTCTGCGAGTCGAAAAACCTGCAATTGGTTGATTTTTTCGCTCAGCTTGATCTGGAAATTTCAGTTCCAGTGAAGTTTGTTTCATTGTTGCATGAAATGGTTCGTTCGCCACAGTTGCACCCCTTTATACCATGATACAGTTTATACCTTATTTTATCATAATATGTTGAAGCTAAGGGAGATAGATTGTTACATCTTTCTGAGCTTACGATTCTTTCTGAAAAGATTCGCCATCTGCAGTATCGTGATGCCTTACTAAAATTACGTCTGAACCAATCTTAACAATGTTTCGCCACGGAATAACAACATCACTTTCTCTCGCGAATAACCCCATCATCTTACCTGCACCCGGAATCACAATCGCTTCTATTTTACCTGTAGTTAAATTAATTTCCAGATCAGCGATGTGACCTAGTTTTCGTCCGTTCGATACGTTCACAACATCTTTAACCTGAAATTCAGAAATTTTTATCATGACGCACCCACCTTTCAACTCATTATATGAAATGCAGGCAAAAGAAAAGACCTGTTTCTCAGGTCTCATTCTAACTTTGAATATTTTTATTCATTTGATGGATCGCGGCTTTTTCAAGACGAGATACCTGGGCCTGTGATATCCCGATCTCATCCGCTACTTCCATTTGGGTTTTCCCCTGGAAAAACCGCATTTGTAAAATCATATTTTCTCGCTGATTTAATCGAGTCATCGCTTCTTTAAGTGCAATATCCTCTAACCACTGAATATCCTTTTGTTTATCGTCGCTGATTTGATCCATTACAAAGATCGGATCACCACCATCATTATAGATCGGTTCAAATAATGAAACGGGATCCTGAATCGCGTCAAGAGCAAAGACAACTTCTTCTTTCGTGACACCTAGCTCTTTTGCAATTTCGGTGGGATTTGGTTCCTTAGAATTCTTCGTCATTAACTTATCTCTAATCTGGAGAGACTTATAAGCGATATCTCGTAATGATCGCGAAACCCGAATCGGGTTATTGTCACGGAGATATCTACGAATTTCACCGATAATCATCGGCACTGCATAAGTAGAGAATTTCACGTTTTGCCCTAAATCAAAGTTATCTATGGATTTCATCAGGCCAATACACCCTACCTGAAAAAGATCATCCACATATTCTCCTCGATTATTGAATCGTTGGATCACGCTTAGAACTAGCCTTAAATTTCCGTTAACTAATTCTTCACGTGCAGATATATCCCCTTCCTGCATTTGCTTAAAAAGAATTCTCATCTTCTCATTTTTAAGCACAGGAAGTTTGGAGGTATCTACTCCACAAATCTCGACTTTGTTTCGTGTCAACTCATTCCCTCCTCATCGGAGATGCTGTCAAAGTAAAGTATCTCCGCGAGTGGGAATTTTATGCATCTATTCTCTTAACATCCTTAGACCATTTTATTGAATTCTTTTCGAAGACGTTTTATGATGCGTTTTTCAAGCCTTGAAATATAAGATTGAGATATACCGAGAAGATCGGCGACATCTTTTTGCGTTTTCTCTTCTTCACCCGCTAGACCAAATCTTAACTCCATGATTTGTTTTTCTCGTGGATTTAGTGTTTCTAACGCTTTAACAAGCAAGCGACGGTCTACGCGAGCTTCAATTCCTCTCGTAATGATATCTTCATCCGTCCCAAGAACGTCTGATAGAAGCAATTCATTCCCATCCCAGTCCACATTAAGCGGCTCGTCAAACGATACTTCAGATCGGATTTTATTATTTCTTCTCAAGAACATTAAAATCTCATTTTCGATACACCGTGAAGCGTAGGTAGCAAGTTTGATTTTCTTCTCAGGATTAAACGTGTTCACAGCTTTAATTAATCCTATTGTGCCGATGCTTATCAAATCTTCAATATTAATTCCCGTATTCTCAAATTTGCGCGCTATATAAACGACCAAACGAAGGTTCCGTTCAATTAAGATTGATCTTGCCGCTTTATCTCCTTTAGGTAACTGAATTAACAAATGTGCTTCTTCGTCTTTGGATAGAGGAGGAGGAAGCGCTTCGCTTCCTCCTATGTAATAAATTTCATCAGGTTTAATTCCTAATTTCAATAATATCCGCTGCCACCAGAGAACAATCTTAATTCTTATTTTCCCCATCCAAAACTCCTCCTTGATCGTCTTGAATTATCTTCTATGACGCAGTCGCCTTATGTCCTGTCAGCATTTTCGGATGAAGTATGCACGAATAATCCTTTTCTCCAGAAATAGAATGAAAACTTAACCCAATAAGCACTTTCTTTACTGTTAATGAACGACCTTCTAATGAGATCATCACTTCATCCGGCTTTACAGCACACAAGAATTGGTGATCTTGTCCGACTGCTCGAAACGGAACAATTCGTAACCTGTGTTCCCAACGATCCCCCTCTCCCTCTTCTTGAAAATCGGTAATGTTTTTTGCTTTCTCAATTAATGCTGGCGGAAAGTTTGATTCATGTACGGTCATATCAAGAATCATTACCGGTGAGCCACTTAGTGGATCCTGAAGCTGATTGCCACTATCGATCAATCCAATTGCTGAAATTGTTACCTCATCAATTCGGATTGACACATTGGCCAATTGATCAAAATGAATGCGTGTTGTTTCAAGTTTCTCAACTCTCCTTTTTGAAAAAAGCCATACTACTGGAAAGCCGATTAAGACAAATGCCCAACTTATCGGATCACCAAATCCAGTACTTTTTGTCGCGATTGCTCCGTTAACGACCGTCATGTCTTGCTGAAAAAAGTAATGAGCCCCCATCATTCCTCCGCCGATCATAAAAGTCACAAAGTAAAAAAGAAGCCAACACTGGAAAAAACTACGGAATCGAGTAAATCCAAACGTCATGAAAACAATCACGAAGGAGTAAAGTAATTTCATCAGTGGAAGTGTCATAAAACTCAATGATGGAACAAAAAGAAAAAGAACGTAAAAAGAAGCAACTAATGCACCTGTCGCAAGTCGTCTTTTCTTAACATGTTTCTTTAGCAGTATCCCGGTTAGCGCAAGTAGCATATAATCGAAACAAAAATTCAATAGCCAAATCACATCAAGGTATACTGCCACTAAGTACCTCCCCCCTTGCGATTTTGATTCTAAGTATAGACTAATTTGACAGATAAACCTGTCAGATTGTGCCGGTTAGACTGAGGTTATTTTGGATAATTATCACTAGTTTTGTCAGCCATCAACTATTACTCTCAAATAGAAAAAGTCGCCCTTTTTGAGGGCGACTTCTTCTTAGATTGATTGATTTTCATAAGCTCCGACGGTTACTTCTATCCCGGTAGACGTTGGGTGAAGCACTTCGCATTGGTAAGTCGGAAAACGCTTTGCTAGTGATTGTTGAAGATACTCTGAGGAGCCGCTTGGAGCAAAGACAATTAATGTTGGTCCAGCTCCACTTAACGCAGCACCATAGCCTCCATGACTTATTGCAAATTCATGGACTTGTTCAAGATCAGGTACAAGGTGCTTTCGATATGGCTGATGAAAAAGGTCCCGCGCCATTAATTTACCAGCTAACTTCCAATTATTTTGGAGTGCTGCCCCAATAAAAAGATTTGCAATACTACTCGCTTCCACAGCTTCCTCATAAGATAACATATTAGGAAGAACAGAACGAGAATCTGTTGTTTTCAATTTATGATTTGGAATTAAAGCTACCATTTCTAAATCCATTACTTTATGTGATATCGTATCTAAATTCTCTTGCCCTGCAGCGATGACTAAACCACCGTAAAGAGAGGCAGCAACGTTATCAGCATGGCCTTCAAACGCCGTCGCAATTTGCACTTTTTCTTCTAGCGTTAGACCAAGCTCCATTGCGTAATCTGCTATTCCTACAGCCGCTACAATCGCTGCAGCACTACTCCCAAGCCCTCTTTCTAAAGGAAGCTCGCTCGTCATCGTGACAGCGAAAGGCCTCAGCTCTTTCCCTTTCCCATACTTTCTCCCAATTTCTTTAATTGTTTGATAGATCATATTGTCTTTTCCAGATGGAAAACGGTCATCAAAATCAATATAGTGAAAAGACCATTCTGTCGAAGGTTCAATTTTCACATGTAAATAACGATTGATGGCAAGACCAATTGAATCAAATCCCGGTCCAAGATTTGACGTGCTTCCTGGAACTTTTAAGTACAGACATTCGTCTTTTATCAATGGCTGACACATCCCTTAAGTTCTTCAAGAAACGCCGTTTTATCTGCTGCGACAACTCGTGGTTTCGCGATCACATTGTCCATCGCAGTTGCAGGATCTTTCAATCCATTACCTGTTAAGACCGCAACTACTTTTGTTCCTTTCTCAATCTCGCCAGAAGCGACCTGTTTCATCACTCCTGCCACTGAAGCACAAGAAGCTGGTTCTGCAAAGACACCCTCTTTTTTAGCAAGTTCCTGATAAGCATGCAGGATTTCATCATCCGTTACACTATCAATTTTCCCCTTTGACTCGATAACAGCCTCCTCAGCCAGATGCCAGCTAGCCGGATTGCCGATTCGAATCGCCGTAGCAATCGTTTCCGGATTCGGAATGATTTTCTTTTGAACAATTGCCGCTGAACCTTCAGCCTCAAACCCTCGCATTTGCGGGCGATTTTCTTTTGAGACATATTCTTTGAAGCCTTTCCAATAAGCTGAAATGTTGCCCGCATTTCCAACAGGAATAGCTAGCACATCTGGAGCTTCACCTAGCTGGTCACAGACTTCAAAAGCCGCTGTTTTTTGTCCTTCTAAACGATAAGGATTAACAGAGTTTACGAGTGCAATCGGTTCTGTTTCAGCAATATCACGAACCATTCGTAACGCTTCATCAAAATTTCCATCAATCTCAAAAATTTCTGCACCATAAATCATTGCCTGAGCTAGCTTTCCAAGCGCTACTTTTCCTTTTGGAATAACGATGATACAGCGTAAACCTGCCCTTGCTCCATATGCAGCTGCTGCGGCTGCTGTGTTGCCAGTTGATGCGCAAATGATTGCATCACTGCCTTCTTCCTTTGCTTTAGCAACCGCCATCACCATACCACGATCTTTAAAAGAGCCAGTCGGGTTCGCCCCTTCAATTTTAACGTGCAGTGAAATCCCAAGTTCGTCTGACAGCTGATCAAGCTTTAAGAGAGGGGTATTCCCTTCATTTAAAGTGAGCTGCGGTGTTTCCTCTGTAAGAGGTAAATACTCTTTATAATGCTTAATTAGTCCGTTCCAGCTCATTACATTCCCTCCACGCGGTAGCGACTTTTCACTTCTACAACAACATCCAGATCTCTTAATCGATTATGAACGTCCTCAAATGCCCTCTGATTTGTTTCATGTGTGATGATGACAAGTTCTGCAGTTCCTTTATTGACAACAGGTTCTTGAATTAATTTTTCTAAACTTAATCCTCGGTCCTGGAAGAGATGTGAGATCTTAGAAAAAGCTCCAGGTTCATCTTTTACAATCAAGCGAATAAAATGCTTGCTTTTAATTTGTTCATCATCTTTAAGCTTACGATCATGCTGTGGAAGAATAACACTTTTTCCATTCACGCCTAGTCTCATGTTCTTAATCACTGCAACAAGATCCGATACAACAGCCGTTGCGGTTGGCAACTGACCAGCACCAGGGCCGTAGAACATCGTTTCTCCAACTGCTTCACCGTATACATAGACAGCATTATACTCATCGTTAACGGAAGCTAATGGGTGTCTTGACGGAAGTAAGGTTGGCTGAACGGATAACTCAATCGAACCATCTGTGGAACTTGCAATTCCCAATAATTTAATGGTGTAACCTAGCTTTTTACTATATGCAATATCATCTTCATCTACTCGAGTAATGCCTTCTACCTTAACGTCGTCTAAGCCTACTTTCATTGAAAAACCGAGCGTTCCAAGAATAACCATTTTCCTAGCAGCATCAAGTCCTTCTACATCCGCTGTAGGATCTGCTTCTGCAAAGCCTAGCTCCTGTGCTTCTTTTAATACGCTATCGTAAGGAACATTGTTTTTTGTCATCTTCGTTAAAATATAGTTTGTTGTCCCATTTACGATCCCCATTAATTTCGTAATGCGGTCGGAAGATAATCCTTCTACTAAACTTCTAAGGATTGGAATCCCACCTGCTACACTAGCTTCATAGAAAAGATCACTTTCATTCTCAACTGCAGCGCTTAGTAACTCTCTTCCATGAATGGCCATCAAATCTTTATTTGCAGTTACAACGTGTTTATGATTTTGAAGTGATGAAAGAATAAATTCTTTTGCTTGATCAATTCCACCAATTACTTCAATCACTACGTCAACCTCGGGATTATTGATGACATCATCTGGATCAAGTGTTAGTACACTTTCATCTAAATCTACGCTTCGTGCTTTATCCATATCTCTTACAAGAACTTTAGCTACTTTCACTTCACAGCCAACTCGCTGCTGCAACTCCTTTTGATGAGAATCAATCATATGTACGACACCACTACCAACCGTTCCTAGTCCTAATAATCCAACTGATACGCAATCTTTCATTTTCTCTCCACTCCTTTGTCCTTCTGGTGAGGACACTTGTTTTTATATAATGGACATTATACGTGTGATTGCCCATGAACACAACACCATTTTCAGAAAAAATATAATTTTTACTATGTTAACAAATGTTAGAAGAGGAAAGCAACTCACATTTCTATTAGAAAGCGCAATCATTTCAAGAATAGACTCCATAACTAATTATGAGTGACGTTAAATTTCTCCAATAAAAAAACCAGCTCAAAAAAGAGCTGGTTTTTCATATTAGCGTCGATTGCGTTTACGATTACGTAAGAACGTAGGGATGTCCAATGTGTCATTGGTTTCGTCAGCGCGCGCGCCAAATTTGGATGGTTCCGGCTGTGCTTCTTCTTCTTCGTGCTTAGGTTGCTGAATTGGAGCGCTTTGCTTCGACTGAGCAGAAGGACGTGGAACCGTCTTTTTCTTATTCTCATTCTCGTCAAATCCTGTCGCAATCACAGTAACGAGAATTTCATCTTTTAGATCTTCGTTAATAACAGAACCGAAAATCATGTTCACATTTTCATCAGATGCGGAAGAAACGATATCAGCCGCTTCGTTCACTTCATAAAGACTCAGGTTAGATCCACCCGTAATGTTCATTAGAACACCTTTTGCTCCATCAATTGATGTTTCAAGAAGTGGACTTGAAATAGCTTTCTTAGCCGCTTCAGATGCGCGATTTTCACCAGTTGCAATACCGATACCCATTAGAGCAGAACCTCGTTCAGTCATAATGGTTTTCACATCCGCAAAGTCAAGGTTAATCAGTCCTGGTACCGCAATAAGATCAGAAATACCTTGAACACCCTGACGAAGAACGTTGTCCGCTTCACGGAACGCTTCAAGCATTGGCGTATTCTTGTCTACAATTTCAAGTAGACGATCGTTAGGAATAACAATCAACGTATCGACTTTTTCTTTTAGCATGGCTATACCCGTAACAGCTTGTGTTGACCGCTTTTTACCTTCAAATGTAAATGGACGTGTCACAACACCTACGGTTAATGCGCCAAGCTCTTTTGCGATTTCAGCAATAACAGGTGCTGCTCCAGTACCTGTTCCGCCACCCATTCCTGCCGTGACGAATACCATATCCGCACCACTAAGTGCTTCCTGGATCTGTTCTTTGCTTTCCTCTGCAGCTTTCTTGCCAATCTCAGGATTAGCTCCAGCTCCAAGACCTCTTGTTAATTTACCACCAATTTGCATTTTCACCTCTGCCTTCGCAAGGTTTAATGCCTGTGCATCCGTGTTAACAGCAATAAATTCAACACCTTGTACACCATTTTCAATCATACGATTTACAGCGTTGCTTCCGCCTCCGCCGACACCGATTACTTTTATCTGTGCTAATTGTTCCATATTCATATCAAACTCTAACATCTCAGGTCCTCCTAATCTTGTAATAGCCCTTTATTCAACAAATAGATTAAAGAAATTCTTCACTTTCTCTTTCATACCTGGTGAAGAAGATTTCTCACCTGGTTGAGGTTCGGCTTTTGTTCTACGCTTGGGCTTCACTTCTTCTTCAGGGTTAAGTGATGCTGCCACTTCTTTCCCCTGAATCTTCACGTTTTTATACGTGAATTGGATAAGACCAATGCCAGTTGTATATTGCGGTTCGCGTACGCCGATATAGTCAGGGACAGCAACACGTACGTTATGCTGCAGAATTTCACGAGCAAGTTCAAGTACGCCATCCATTCCGACCATACCACCGGTTAGAACAAATCCGCCCGGCAATTCACGAATTCCCATTCGCTTAATTTCGTCTTCTATCAATTCTAACATCTCTTCGATCCGAGGTTCTATAATATGAGCTAATTCGTACTGATTAAATTCTTGTTCAGCCGAACTGCCAATAGTCGATACAGTGAAAGCTTCCTCTTCTGAAGCAAGATCAACGAAAGCATTGCCGTGCTTGATCTTAATTCGCTCAGCTTCTTCAGTCGTTGTTCTAAGACCAATCGAAATATCTTTTGTTACATGATCGCCACCAATTTGTAAAACAGACGTGGCTTTCAGGTTCCCTTCTTCAAAGATGGAAATCGTCGTCGAACCAGCACCCATGTTAACGAGAGCTACGCCAAGATTACGCTCATCCTTTGATAAAGCCATTGATCCACATGCAAGCGGTTGTAGACAAATATCAGCAATTTCAAGACCCGCTTTTTCTACGCATCTTAATAAATTATGTAATACTGTTTTAGAACCTGTAATGATTGTCCCTTCCATTTCAAGACGCACACCAATCATGCCACGTGGATCCGTAATGCCATCCAGACCATCAACCACGAATTGACCTGGAATCACATCAATAATTTCTCGCTCAGGAGGGATAGAAACAACCTGTGCTGCGTCAATTACTCTAGCAATATCTTCATCATGAATTTCACGATCCTCACTTGATACCGCCACTACCCCATGACAGGGCTGTAGCTGGACGTGATTGCCGTTGATCCCCACAATCACAGAACGAACCGATAAACCTACCATTCTTTCTGCGTTTTCTACTGCCTGTTTAATTGAACGAACAGTTTCATCTATATCTACAATCGATCCTTTTCGAATCCCATCGGAAGGCGCACTGCCAACTCCTAGTATATTTAAAGAATCGTTCGTCATCTGGCCAATGATTACTTTCACATTGGATGTACCGATGTCTAGACTCACATAAATCTCATTGCTGTTCATTCTCCTGGCACCTCCTTCAAAATGCTACCATATTCAGGTATTAATAGTTTCTCTATAATAGGGTTGAAAAAATGTCCAACACCTTTATATACACAACATTGATTCAAACTAAACTTCCTCAAGCCTTGCTTCATGAAGTCCCAGGAAGAATATGATATAAGGACTCTATTCCACAAATCCGGTTATTTCCCTTCTTTTATACGAGAATTACTCTCATTTTTTTGGGTAATAAACCCCTACTCTCCTCGCCTACTTTAAATTTACAAGAAGAGTTAGTCTAAAGCAGTGCATACGTATTAGTCTACACCATGTGAAAGCAGTAGAAAAGTCACTGTTTCAGGTAATTAAAAGAAATTTGTTGTTTTCTTTCATTGTGCTATGTTATTAAGTGGTTTTCTTATGCGATACCCTGCTTATAACCGTTCGTTAATGAAAATCATTCCCTGTCCATTCGAATAAGTATTATCGTACATTTTTATGAAGTCTCTTTATTCTCTTCATCATTTGTAGGAACTTCTTCGTATGGCTCTAGCCAACTACCCTCATTCAAATAAAGAACTCCTTTAGCTTTATCCTTAAGCTTCTCTACAATTAGTGGGTAACTATTCATTTTCTCAGAAAAATCAGCAATGCTTGTTTTAACTTCATAACCATCTGTCATATAGAGCGTTAAGTTAAACGCTTTATCACCATCCGGCGTGTAGTGTATTTCAGAAATACGATTAATGATACTTAAATTTACCTTCCGAAGCTCTCCTGCCATGTCAGATAGCTCTGTGCTTTCATTCCACTGCATTAAGATCGGAGCGCTTACTGGCGTATCTCCTTTAGGAAGCGCATCAAGAATCGCACCAGATTGTAAAATCGGGAAATACTGACTACCCTTTTTTAAATAGGCCACACGCGCATTTTCAACAACTTTTACTTTTGCAGTCGCAGGAAATTGTCTTGACACAGTTACATTTGCAATTTCTTTCGACTCCTCAACCTTCACTTCTACTTTCTCAGTGTTTAAGTTCCAAAAGCTCACGCTATTATCTAGTTCGCTCAACTGAATGATTTCTTTATCAGAAACGTAATTGTTTCCAGAAACTTCTACGTTCCGAATATGACTTAAGGAAGATTGGAAGTAAATAATCAGCAAAATAAGAAAGAAAAAGATTGATAGATATACAACCAACCTTCGATTCGCACGTTGCTTCCGCTGTGCTTTCAGAGTGGGGATCCGGTCTTCAATTGTTACAACTTTGCGATCTTCCATTGTCTTGCCTCCGTCTCCGGTGATTGAACTTCTGTCTACTCTTAAGATGTATAAACGCTTATCATGGCAACCGAACGGCATGATCCAGCAGATAGTTCTTATTTCAATCATTATAGCATAAGTTTACCACTTATTATCCTCTTGAAGGAAATTCATCCCAGAGAAATATCACCGCATTCCCACATATAATATTTCTTTGTTATAAATGGTTCAGTCAATGGAAAAAACAGTTACAAAAACATTGAAAAAAGCGCTCAAAATGAGCGCTTTTACGACATATACCGCTTAGAACTTTGCATATCGACTAATATTTAATAAGACGCCCATCGCAACAAGCATTAAGGTTAAGGAAGATCCTCCATAGCTAAGAAAAGGTAAGGTGATCCCTGTAACAGGCATTAAACCGGTCACAACTCCGATATTGATCATGACCTGGATCGCTAGCATGCCAATAATTCCAACCGCAAGGAGGCTTCCGAACAAATCAGGTGCTCGTAAGGCAATCCGTATTCCTCGCCAGAGAAGAAGAGCAAACAAAAGGATCACAAAGCTTCCGCCAATAAACCCAAGTTCTTCTGATAATATTGCAAAGATAAAGTCCGTTTGTGGCTCAGGTAAATAATAGAACTTCTGTCTACTCTGTCCTAGACCAAGCCCCATCAACCCTCCAGGTCCTATTGCATATAAGGACTGAATAATTTGGAACCCACTACCTAATGGGTCACTCCACGGATCGAGGTAAGATGTAATTCTCGCAATTCGGTATGGCGCAGATAAAATGAGTACAGCAAACCCTACCAACCCAAGCATACCAAGCCACACGAAATGTGCAATTCTAGCGCCCGAAATAAAAATCATCACAACGCACGTTCCAACCATCACTGCCCCTGTCCCAAGATCCGGTTGAAGCATAATCATGCCAAATGCAACAAAGACAAGTCCGAGTGACGGAACTAGACCTTTTTTAAACGAGGTAATTCGTTTCTGATTTTCAGATAAGTACTTCGCAAGAAAAGCAATCATTGCAAGCTTTGTGAATTCCGAAGGCTGAATTGAAAACGCACCAACACCAAGCCAGCTTCTCGCTCCTCCACGAACAAGTCCTACTCCTGGAATAAGTACTAAGACAAGCAGGATAAAGCAGATGAGCACCCCTACTTTTGACCATGTCCGCCACGTCCAATATTCAACGTTCATAACGAAGAACATGGCAGCCACGCCTACGCCTGCAAAAAGAAGCTGCCTCTTCGCAAAGAAAAACGCATCGTCAAATTTATAGGAGGCCCATACGGCGCTTGCACTGTAAACCATGATTAATCCAATTGCTAACAGGACAAGTGTTGCAGTTAAAAAGACCAGATCTGGCGTTGATTTTGTTTTCGGCAATGGACCCACACTCCGTTATGTCGATTTTACCTAACCGAACTTCGCGGATAAGCAAGACAACCCCTCATTAGAGTCTATGCATTGCCTCAATAAAGATGTCTCCTCGCTCTTCAAACGTTTTGAACTGATCCCAGCTCGCACAAGCTGGTGAAAGAAGAATAACATCTCCCGTTCCGGATAGATGATACGCTGTTGAAACAGCTTCTTCTACATTATCGACAACTGTGACAGAATTCAGTCCTGCTTGGTTAGCCGTTTGTTTCAATTTCGAGGCGGTTTCTCCAAACGTAATCAAGTGCTTTACTTTTGTTTTAAAATAGGTATTTAAATCATCAAAGTCATTTCCACGATCCAGGCCACCTGCGAGAAGGATTACTGGCTTCTCAAACGAATCTAAGGCTTTTTTTGTAGCGATTGAATTCGTTGCTTTTGAATCATTGAAGAATTTACGTCCACTTACTTCGCCAACAAATTGAAGGCGATGTTTCACACCGTGAAAATTCGTAAGTTCTTCATGGATTTTTTCGTTCGACACACCGGATAACTTCGCTACAGCAATAGCGGCAAGTGTATTCTCAATGTTCTGCTTCATGGATAGCTCATCTATTTTAATTACTTTTTCTTTTCTAAAGACGATCCAACTATCTTCAATAAAAACACCATCATCAAGTTTTTTAGTAGCTGAAAATGGAACAAGAGAAGCTTTTGAAGCTTCTGCAAACGAAGAAACTAGCGAATCATCTGCATTATAAACGGCAAAATCCTCGTTCGTTTGATTTCGGAACATACGTGCTTTCGCTGCTGCGTAAGCGTCTTTTGTACCATGATAATCAAGATGCGCTTCATAAAGATTAAGAAGAACCGAAATATGCGGATGGAAATTTACCGTACCTTGTAATTGAAAGCTTGATAGCTCCGTTACAAGGGTTTGATCAGGTGTTGCTTCGGCTGCTACTTCACAAACAACCGTTCCGATATTTCCAGCGACAATCGGATTAGCCGGCGTTTGATTTAATAGTTGACCAATTAAAGTCGTCGTTGTTGTTTTTCCGTTTGAACCAGTAATCGCAATAAATGGCGCTTCAGAAATCTCTCCGGCAATTTCCACCTCAGTTACGATTGGGATATCTCTTTTTACTGCTTCTACAAGGAGCGGGTTTTGATATGGAATCCCAGGGTTTTTTACAATTAAGTCAATTCCGTCAAGTAGCTCGAGCGGGTGCCCCCCACCTATCACTTCAAAACCTAATTCCTGAAGTTCAATAGCTTTTGGATTATTCTCAACTTGCTCTCGATCATTGACTGTAACGGTTGCGCCAAGAGAACGAAGCAATTTTGCTGCTGCAAATCCACTTTTCGCTATGCCCAATACGAGTACACATTTATTTTCATAATTTACTTTTTTCATTACATCCACACCTCAAGATAGATTCCAAATGCTGCACAAAGTAGACCTACAGTCCAGAATGTAGCGACTACGCGCCATTCCGTCCAACCAGAAAGTTCATAATGGTGATGGAGCGGACTCATCTTAAACACACGCTTCCCAGTTGTTTTAAATGATGCCACCTGAATAATAACTGACAATGTCTCAATAACAAAGACACCACCAATAATCACTAGGAGAAGCTCAAGCTTGGTCATAATGGCTACAGCGGCAAGCGCGCCACCAAGAGCAAGTGACCCGGTATCACCCATAAATACTTTTGCTGGGTGTGCATTGAAAACAAGAAATCCAAGAACAGCACCAACGACACTTACTGAGAAAATAGCTACGTCGTACATATAAACCGAAGCTGCTAAGATGGCAAAAGCTCCGAAAGCTATGGCTGCTGTACCTGCTACAAGACCGTCTAATCCGTCCGTTAAGTTAACCGCATTCGATGCTCCGACAAGCATAACAAACAGTAACACAACATACCCAATGCCAATATCAAAGCTAATTTCTGTACCAGGAACGCGAATCGCCGTATCAAAGCCAATGGTTCTTAAACCGAAGTAAACGAGGATAGCGATAACCATTTGACCTAGCAACTTCTGCTTTGAGGTTAAACCAAGGTTACGTTTCTTCACTACTTTAATAAAATCATCTAAAAATCCAATAAGTCCATATCCCACTGTCACAAACAACAGTAGCCAGATTTGAGTGGATATCTCGTCATATTTTAGTGCGATGATTACTGTGCCTACTATAATCGCAAGAATAATAATGAGGCCACCCATTGTCGGTGTACCAGATTTCTTTTGGTGTGACTTTGGTCCCTCTTCTCGAATACTCTGTCCAAATTTAAGTCTTCTTAAATAAGGGATAAATACCGGTGATACAAGCACCGCTATTATAAATGATGTTAGCAAACTAAAGATTAATAATTGTTCAATCACTGTACTGCCTCCTTATGATTCTTTCCCTAATGCCTGTAGTATGGTTTCGAGTCCAAGCCCTCTTGATGCTTTTAATAAAACAGCTGTTTGATCATCAAGTCGACCCGATAAATATGATGCGGCATCTTCTTTGTTGTCAAAGGAAACAGCAGATACTTGCGTTTCATTTTCCGTCATCCCATCATAAATCCACTTTGCTTTGTCACCAACGGTAATCACTTCTGTAATAGACGGTTTTACCGCGGTTGCAATGTCCCGGTGAAGAAATTCTTCCTGATCACCAAGTTCATACATATCACCAAGAATAGCAATTTTTTTATTAAAGCCTTCTAACTCAGCGAGCGTTTCTAATGCTGCTTTCATTGAGGTTGGACTTGCGTTATATGCATCGTTAATAATTAACGCACCAGTAGATGACCGGAATTTTTCAAGCCTCATTCCAGTTAACGTTAAGGAGGATAACGATTTGCGAATTTGATCGTCCGTCATCCCTAGTTTTCTTGCTGAAGCGATGCTATACACAGCATTTTTAATATTATGTTTACCTAACAAAGATATTTCGAACGGCTCTTTTTCATTTTTCAATGTAAATACATAGCCATTTTCTCTCTTTTGAATACGATCAATTTGAAGGTCGTTTTTGTCTTCATAGCCACAAGAAATCACATTTTTGTGATCTGGTGTCAGGAGTGGCTCATCGCCATCAATAACGAGAACACCTTCAGACTTAAGTCCTTCAGCAATTTCCATCTTTGCTTTAGCAATATTTTCGCGGCTACCAAGTTGAAGTAAATGTGACTCTCCGATATTTGTAATAACCGCTACATCAGGCTGTGCGATTTGAGTAAGAAGGGAGATTTCTCCGAGACCGCTCATTCCCATCTCTAAAATCAACACGTCTGTGTCATCAGGCATCGCAAGCACGGTCATTGGCAGTCCCCAATGATTATTTAAATTACCTTGTGTTTTAAATGTTTTATATTTCGGACTTAGAACAGCCTCAAGCATATCTTTAACGGTCGTTTTCCCGTTACTTCCTGTAACACCAATCACATAAGGTTTTTGCTGTTTTAGAACCTGTTTGGCTAATTCCTGGAATCCAACTGTCGTATCCTCCACTTCGTAAACATTGATTTTCCCGACAAGGTCTATAGGAAACGGTTTGCTTTTATCCCAAAGTGTTCCGGTAGCACCATTAACGATGGCAGCATCGATAAAACGATGGCCATCGAAAACTTCGCCAACGATAGGTACGAATAGTTTATTTGTGCAATCCTTACGCGTATCGGTTGCCACACCTTCAAAGACCAGTTCGTGATCAACTGGCCCTTGACTAATTTTGTTTAGTAATTCCGATGAAAATTTCATCCTTTTCGCTCCTTTATTGCTTGACGTGCGATTTCTCGGTCATCAAAATCAAGAACTTGATCACCAACGATTTGATAGGTTTCATGTCCTTTTCCTGCGATAAGGACTACATCTCCATTAACAGCATTTTGAATCGCATGTCGAATCGCTTCTGACCGCTCCGTTATCCTCACATAGTGACCTTTCACACCTTCGACCATATCATCTAAAATGCGTTCTGGGTCTTCACTTCGTGGATTGTCTGATGTTAATACAGCAGTATCCGCTATTTCAGTTGCAATCTTAGCCATGAGTGGTCGTTTTGTTCGATCACGATCTCCCCCGCAACCAACCACTGCAAAAACGTTTCCTTCGGTCATTTCTTTTACTGTCAATAAGACATTTTCAAGACTATCTGGAGTGTGAGCATAATCAACGATCACTGGGAACCCTTGCCCCTCATCTACAAGTTCAAAACGTCCAGGCACGCCTGCGATTTTCTCTAGGCTGTTCAAAATATGATCAAGATCTAAACCATTTGCAAGACAAGCTGCAATTGCTGCAAGTGCATTGTATACGCTGAATTTGCCTGTTAGCATCAATTTAACGTCACGGTTTTCTTCTGGGGTACTTAAGCGAAATCTTGTCCCATTCGCAGAAAAAGAGATGTGATCTGCCTTAATATCTGCAGGACGATCTATGCCATATCTTAAAATATGAGCAGATGTCATTTGTTCATACTGCTGTGCAGCGTCATCATCTCCATTAAGGACGGCTACCTTTTTTCTCCCTGTATCATATGTATTACCTAACTGTGAAAAAAGAAGACCTTTTGCTTGACGGTATTCTTCCATCGTACCATGGTAATCCAGATGATCCTGCGTCAAGTTTGTAAACACAGCAATATCATAATCACAACCTCTCACGCGTCCTAGTGTTAAGGCATGAGAAGAGACCTCCATAACGGCCGTGTCCACATGACGATCGCGCATTTTAGCAAATTGCTTTTGAAGCAAGAGTGGTTCTGGAGTTGTGTTTTTCGTTTCAAATTCTTCATCGGCTATTTTCATATTAATTGTTCCGATTAACCCTGTTGTTTGCTTTTTATCTCTATGTATCTGTTCTATTAAATGAGAAACGGTTGTCTTCCCATTCGTTCCTGTGATGCCAATTAATGAAAATGATTTCGTCGGATGTTGATAGAAACGATTTGCAAGTTCAGCTAAGGCGCGATGCGCATCACGAACGAGAATAACGGGTACTGAAACATTAATCTCTTTTTCTGATATAAGAGCAACAGCTCCCTGTTGAACAGCCTGCTCTGCAAAATCATGCCCATCTACTGTATAACCTGGAATGCAAACGAAGAGACTGCCATCTGTTACGGCACGACTATCACTTTCAATCGTTTTTATTTCTGGATCGCCTTTTCCTACCTGTTTATATGTAAGTAATGCATGAAGAAGATCGTTTAATTTCATTTCTTTCAAACCTTTCTAGTTTGCTGACATATTTTCAGAAAACAAGCCAAGAGCATACGCCTTGGCTTGTTCACTACTTATTGTACTCACCGGTCGCTTATTTGTCACCCATATAAAGCCGAATTTCTGAACCAACCGGTAATTTCACACCAGGTTCTGGGGCCTGGGCTACAACAATATCGCCTTCCCCACTCGAATCAATTTTCAAATTATACATCGCTTCACGAATTTCTTTTGAAGACATACCCACTAAATCCGGCATTTCAATCATCTCTTCATCCTGCCATGTCGTTTCTTTCTCAATCTGGTCTTCCCTTTTTTCAACACCCATAACCGTCAAACTATCCTGGATTATATTACCTACAATTGGTGCCGCTACAATCCCTCCAAATTGAAGGGTATCTTTGGGATTATCGATCGCAACGTATACAACAATTTGCGGGTCATCAGCCGGAGCAAAACCGATAAAGGAAACGATGTGATTATTTTTGAGATAAGCTCCGTCTTTAGCCTTTTGAGCTGTTCCTGTCTTTCCTCCGACGCGATAACCGTCCACATAGGCGTTCTTTCCAGTCCCTAGTGCAACAACCGTTTCAAGCGCGTGCCTTACTTCTTTGGAAGTTTCCTCAGAAATTACCTGTCGCTTCGCTTGTGGCGTGTTTTTGCTTACAACTGCCCCAGTTTCTGGGTCTATCCATTCTTTGGCGATATATGGTTCATAAAGCGTGCCACCATTCACTGCCGCAGAAACAGCCGTCACTTGCTGGATAGGCGTGACGGAAACGCCCTGCCCGAATGCAGTCGTGGCTAGTTCAAGGGGGCCGACATTTTCAACATCAAAAAGAATCCCGCTCGCTTCTCCTTGTAAATCAATTCCCGTTTTGTCACCAAAGCCAAATTTATCAATATAGGAAAAAAGCTTTTCTTTGCCAAGACGCTCACCTAAAAGAACAAAACCAGGGTTACAGGAATTTTGTACGCCTTCTAAAAACGTCTGACTTCCATGACCTCCAGCTTTCCAGCACCTTAATTTTGTCCCTGCAACTTCAATGCTACCTGGGTCATGGAAATGATCTTCCTCAAGATCCACCTCTCCCTCTTCAAGTGCTGCAGCAAGAGTAATGATTTTAAAGGTTGATCCCGGTTCATACGTACTCCAAACAGGCTTATTCTGGTTCCAAACATCAGGAGATACTTCCTGGAATTCTTCTGGATTAAAATCTGGCCTTGAAGACATTCCAAGAATCTCACCTGTATTTGGATCCATTGCGATGGCCGCTGCGCCATCTGGATGATAGGTTGCTTCAGCGATATCTAACTCTCTTTCCATAATCGTCTGGATTTGGGAATCAATCGTTAACCGAAGATCAAGTCCATCGACAGGTTCTGTATAATCATCTGCGAGCGATGGCATTCGCTTTCCTTTCGCATCAGCGTAATATTCTACCTGTCCTTTTTCCCCACTTAATTCAGCGTCATAATAGAGCTCGATCCCAGTTAACCCTTGATTGTCAATGCCACTAAATCCAAGCACATGAGCTAAAAAATCGCCATTTGGATAGTGGCGTTTGTTATCTTCTGCAATATAAACTCCAGGTAGGTTCAATTTTCGGATCTCATTTGCTTTCTCGTTCGTCATTTTCTTACCTTCAGGTCGAATCCAGACCATTGATTCATTCTGAGTGATTGTTTCATAAACTTTTTCCTTGCTAGTATTGAGAGACGCCGCTAGAGCTTCGGCAGTGGCAGCTGGATTTTGGAGCTGTCTAGGAACAATCAAAACAGACGGAGCACTCACGTTTGTGGCAAGAGCTACACCGTTACGATCGAGGATTTCTCCTCTGCTAGGTTCAAACGGGATATTTCGGCTCCACGAATCCTTCGCTTTCTCACTAAGCCAGCTCCCCATAACAAGCTGTACATAACCTAGTCTTACAATAACTACAGCAAATACAAATAGCCCAACAATAAGTGCGATCACAAGTCTTCTTCGAACAGTGACATTCGAAACGCGCATAAACTCATCCTCCCTGATTATGCTCGTTTCACTATATGTTTTCGGTTCGAAGGATAGACCTGCTAGTCCGTAATTGGTTCTGGTTCTTCTTCTGGCTCTTCTTCCTCTTCCGTTTCAGAAGAAGGCGTCTTTAATTCGGCTACAAGGTAGTCATCTTTTTTGATCGTACTTCCCGTTTCAATCCCTTGCTTCACTACATAACCTGACCCCATCACATTTGGTTTTAACTCAACCAACTCGACGAGCTTCATTACGTCTGCAAGAGACCAACCTGTTATATCAGGCATTGTAGCGTTACCTTCCGTTTGCAAAATAATTCGTTCACCATTGAGAATTTTCGTACTCGGCCTAGGAGATTGACCAACAACCTCTCCCTCGCCAAGTGATGTGACAGATAAGTCCTTGTCTTCAAGCTGCTTTTTAGCTTCTTTTACACTCATGCCCGTTACATCTTTTAAGAGTTGACCGGATTCTGTCTCTTCTGCTTCCTCAGAAGCATTATCTTCCTTCTCAATCGGATCGATATTCAAATATTGAAGGCTATTCTTCATAACCGTGTTAAAGATGAGAGAAACAGGGTCACTTCCTAGTTCCGGATACTCGAGTTCAGGTCGATCAACGGCTACATAAACAATTAATTCTGGATCATCTGCAGGGGCCATTCCAATAAATGAGAAGATGTTGTTTCCGTATCCACTCATATATCCTTTTGACCCTTCAGAAATTTGTGCTGTACCTGTTTTCCCAGCAATCTCGTAACCTTCAATGTTATATGGTGTTCCCGTACCATCTGTCACAACCGTGCGAAGTAGATCGCGAGTTTGTGTTGCTGTTTCTTTCGAAATTGGCTCTCCCGCTACTTTTGGCTCGTGATTAAGTTTCACTTCATTTGATTCAGGATCAACAATTTTCTCAATTACATAAGGTTGCATCATCTTTCCACCGTTTGCAATTGCCGTAATCGCTTGAACTTGTTGAATTGGTGTAATGGTAGACCCTTGACCGAAGCCAGTCGTTATCCGTTCAAGCTCTCCACTATAAGTAATTCTTGAAGAAGCTTCTCCAGGAAGATCAATCCCCGTTTTAGCATCTAATCCAAATTTCGTTAAATAGTCTTCGTATTTGTCATAACCCAGTTTTTCTTTTACTAAAATGGATGCTGCTACGTTAGAGGATTGACGAATTCCCTCATCAAAGCTAATCATGCCCCAACCTTCTCCAGCGTTGTGATCACTTACCCGACCACCTGGTACAGAATATTGTCCTGATTGAAAAAGTTCATCTCCGTTGTACACGCCCTCTTCAATAGCTGCTGCTGCAGTAAAGACTTTCATTGTAGAGCCTGGTTCAAAAGCAGTTAATGCCATATTTGTATAATTTGAAACATCTCTTAAATTGGGATCAAACGTTGGACGATTTCCCATTGCTAATATCTTACCCGTATCCGGATCAGCAACGATGGCCGTCATTCGCTCAGGATTATATTTCTCCTGCGCTTCATTTAATGCGTTTTCCATTAATACCTGTATCTTTTGGTCAATCGTTAAATAGACGTCATTCCCACTTTTTGAAGGTGTGATATTTTCATTTCCATAAGGAAGTTTAAACCCTTCCCGATCACTTTGATACGTTTCTTTCCCTTCTTGCGGAACAAGATACTTATTTAATTCCTTTTCTAAACCTAACAAGCCTTCCTGGACACCTTTTTCATTTTCATTTGTAAACCCAAGAAGATGAGAAGCAAACTCTTCATTAGGGTAGAGGCGCGTTTTCGTTGGAATAAAGCCAACTCCAGGTAAGTCGAGTTTTTCAATTTCTTCTTTTTGAGTAAGGCTTAAATTTTTTCCGGATGCTCCGAACTCCACCTGAAATAGTTCTTCTCTAGATAGAATTTCAGTAACATCGGATTGCTCCATCTCTAGAATCGGCGCAAGAGCAGCCGCAGTTTTCGAAACATCTTTTACATGATCTTCATAATTTTCATCTAAAATGGCTCGCAGTGTAAATGAAGGAATGTCAGTGGCAAGCGCATTTTCTCCTGTGCGATCATAAATCGTACCGCGATCCGCTTCAAGAATCTTGCTTCGCGTCCACTTATCTTTCCCTAGCTCCATTAAGTCCACTTTTTCACCGTCGGAACCTGAAACCGCCTGCGTCCATTCAATATAGAAAAACCTTCCAATAAAAGCAAAAAAGAGCAGGACAAATAGTAACATTAAAATCGCTGCTCCAACATTAATATGTGAGTTCTTATTTGTTTCTTTCATGACAGTGCAAACCTCCGAAATTATGATCCCTTGTTGATCACTTCTACGTTTTGATCATTTAGCTGCATGCCTAATTTTTCTTCGGCAATGTTCACAATTCGACCGGGTGCACTTAGCTCAGTTACTTTCACTTGAAGCTCATCGTTCTGTTTCACTTGAGCACGTTGATCTGCTTCTGCTTGCTGCAGACCCGTATTCAAATTATAAATTGTAGCATAATTTGAAACCATAAAAATTGACGCGGCCACAAAAGTAAGTACAAGCATCATCCAGAGCATTTTCTCTCCTTTTGTAATACGTCCACGTTCTACATAAACCGCTTGCTTTTTTGTTTCAACTTGTTTTTGCGTTTGATGCTGCTGCTGATACTTATACGCCAAGTTACTCATCATTTTCCCCCTTGCACCTTCTTTTTTTTTATCTTTACATTTTCTCTGCCACACGAAGCTTCGCTGATCGTGCACGTCTGTTTGCTTCCTGCTCTTCTTCAGATGGTAGAATTGGCTTTCTTGTTACTAGCTTCATATCAGGCTGGTATGCATCTGGGATAATCGGCATTCCCGGTGGAAGTTCTGGCCCCGAAGCCGCTTCTTTCATCGTTGTTTTGCAAATCCGATCTTCAAGAGAATGGAATGTGATGACACTCATCCGTCCGCCTGGGTTTAAAATGGACATTCCGTCAATTAGAGCCTGTTCAAATACTTTCAGCTCATCATTTACCGCTATACGAATCGCTTGAAAAATTCTTTTAGCGGGATGTCCCCCTTTCCTTCTCGCAGGTGCAGGAATAGCATCTTTAATGAGATCAACGAGTTCAAATGTGGTTTCAATCGGTTTTAAGTCCCTTGCTTTTTCAATTTTGCGAGCGATTTGTTTTGAAAACTTTTCTTCACCAAATTTAAAAAAAATCGAGACGAGACGTTCGTACTCCCACTCATTCACCACTTCGTACGCTGATAAACTGGAAGATTGATCCATCCTCATATCCAGCTGTGCATCATGTTGATAACTAAACCCCCGCTCACCTTTATCAAGCTGCGGAGAGGAAACACCGAGGTCAAATAAAATCCCATCAACGCCTTCAACACCGAGGTCAGCTAACGCTTCTTTAATAAAACTAAAGTTTCGTTCGATAACCGTGAGCTTTTCCTCATACCCTGCCAGTGTTGTTTTGGCATTATCGATTGCCCACTGATCCTGATCAAAAGCATAGAGGTGTCCTGTGGTAAGCTTATCCAGGATAGCTTTTGAATGACCGCCGCCACCAAGCGTACAGTCTACATAAATACCATCTTCTTTAATATTTAGTGCATTTACTGCTTCTTCTTTTAATACTGTAATGTGTTCAAACATAGCGACACCTTAACCTTCATTCCATATTGACCTTCTACAAATCGAAATCCATCATACTTTCCGCGATTTCAGAGAAAGAATCTTCTGATGCATTGAAATACTCTTCCCAGACCGCTTTGTCCCAAATTTCTAATCGATTTGAAACACCAATTACAACGCATTCTTTCTCAAGCCCTGCATACTGGCGTAATGTTCCGGCAATATTTACCCTGCCCTGTTTATCCAGTTGGCATTCAGTTGCACCTGAGAAAAAGAATCGGGTAAAAGCACGAGCATCTTTCTTTGTAAAAGGGAGTGATTTCATTTTCTCTTCAAGAACTTCCCATTCGGTCATTGGGTAGCCGAAGATACATTTATCTAACCCGCGGGTGAGGACGAAGCTTTCTCCAAGTTCTTCACGGAACTTAGCGGGAATAATCATTCTGCCTTTTTCATCAACAGTATGTTGATATTCCCCCATAAACATGGCTCCATCCACCTCTCCCACTTTCTACCTCTAAGTTACCACAACTCCCCACTTTTCACCACTAAAAAATTAATTCGTACCACAACACAAAAATCCTGCTGTTCAGCAGGATTTTTCTTTAAAAATATTTGGTTTTCTTACGAGTGCCTGTCACCCCCCGCTATTTGTCGAATGAAACGATCCCTATCGTGTTATATTGGCCAGTTTCAAAGTATATTGGCCAAATACGAATTATATTAGCTAAATCCCATTTTTATTGGCCAAATCTCTATTATATTGCCCAAACTAAAAAAAGCTGCCAGAATCCTCCGGCAGCTTTTCAACTATATGGTTAGGAATCGAAATAACCGCTTCTCTCCCTTCTATTCTTTAAAGATAAATCACCTTATGCTGATCATTAAAGGGAAGCTCCAGATCCATCATTTGATCTACAAAATCCAAACCATGCCAATTTAAATAATAGACAACATTCCACTTTCGCTCTTGCGGAGCGCCGTTTGGTTTTAATGCAAATCCCACCTCATCGAATTTAGCCAACGTATTTTCATGCTGGTACTCGAGTGATTGATAGAGTTTTTGTTGAAGAAGATCAAGCTGTCTTTGAAGGAACCGGCCATTCTTTTCCGCAAAGCGATCAAGTCCGCGATCAACGGATTCTGTCAAATCACGAAGATTTTGATGAATTTCCTCCACTTTTAACTTAGCATCGTTAAATGTCGTCCCAATCCCTACATCATCTAACTGGCGCATATAGGTTTCTTTTGAGTGCTCGATCCCTGACTTTAGTATTTCATCATCTGTTAAGGAGAGGTCAGCGACATACTTTTGAATATGTCGCTCCACAAACGTAAATGTAAGCCGTGGCACGATTACAGGCATTTTTATTCCAAAAGTATGAAAAGCAGGCTTCAGCAGAGCCCAGTAGGCAAGTTCACCCGGCCCAGCCACAAATCCTAGCACAGGAAACATTAAATCCTGCATGATCGGTCGCGTCACTACATTGTTACTTAAATCTTCCGGTTGACGTTCTGCTAAATCAAGCAGTTCTTCTTTCGAGAATGAAACGGAAGCCGTTTTCCCCTCAAATCTTCCGTTTAGTCGTTCTAGTAAAATTCGCTCGCCATTTACCTTTACGAATAAATTTGCTTGTTGGTCATCAAGGTCAACACCAATTGGATAATTTTCTTCACGAAGATGAGCCGCCTGGGTTAAAACCCCTTCATTGATTGTTTCGTTTTGATGAATCATTTGTTTAAACGAGTCCGTCTGAAGCTGGCGAAAATCTTTGTTACCTGAATCTACGAGCACTAGTCCATGCTTTGAAAAAAGCTTTGTCATGATGTAACAAAAATGATCCACGTAAGTAGTTGACTTCTCTGTTACTCCTTCAAGAAACGCTTGTATCTCTTTCGTATATGAAGTTTCCCCAAATCGTTTGAGCATGTCACGCGTCCAAGTGTTCATCGCATCATGATCAAGCGATATATCGGATAATGCCTGCTTGGTCATTTGTTTTTGAGGCACTGCCTCTTTATGCTCCCGCCCTTCATCATACGAATAAATATGGTTCACTTCGTGATAATCATGATCTTCCCCCGCTACCCAAAAAATAGGTATAACAGGTACCCCAAGCTTTCGTTCTTTCTCTTCTGCTAATTTAATGACCGATATCGCTTTATTGATTGTATAAAGAGGACCAGTTAACACACCAGCCTGTTGTCCGGCAACAACTGTGACCGATTCTGGTTGTTGTAAACGCTCGATATTTCTAAGCGCAGGTCCTTCAGCTTCAAAACTTTCATTAAACTCCATCAAGTGTTCCGTTAAATCCGCACGATCTTGATGACGTTCCATTAACTCTTTGTATCGCTCTTCATACGAGGAATCATGCTGATATGTATAGTCAAAAAAAGCTGAGAGCGTTGTTTTCTCAGCGATATAATCTGTCGCAATGACATTTGATCCTGGAAGGAATGTTTCTCTGAGTCTCATTAATATTTCTTCCTTTCTTGACACCGTTACTGAAATCCGCCTATTTAATCCTTTGTTAGTATATCAAACTTCCTCATCGCTACCAAAAAAAAAGCTTATGAGTTAGACCGAAATAATTCGGTGAACTAACCCAATAAGCAAAAGAACGACATACCCTGTCGAGAACAATAGAAAATTAAATCGCCACGCGCCTTTTATCACTTTATGAATGTGAATGTCATCTTTCGTTTTCCAATGCAGAATCGTAAAGGCTCCTGCAGCTCCAATAATCATTAATAAAATAACCCACAGAAAAGACTTTCCAACTAATTCTATTAGAATAAAATGCACGCTTAAAATAAAAAAGATTGTAGAAAGATCTACTGCAAGACGAAAAGAGAATTTTTTCTTTCGTGTCATTTTCACCGTAATAATATAGACCAGGTACCATGCGAGCAGTGGGGCTGTCACAGCCGTTGCTACAATCCATGATAAGAGGTTTTCCATTTCATGAGACTCCCTTCTCTATCTCGTTACCATCTCAAGACCCTTCACGCTATCAAAGACAAACCTTGAAAAAGGAACATATTTCCCCCGTGCCTCCGCTTCTTTTAGTACGTATCCTGTGATTGCATCGATTTCAGTTAATCTGCCAGCTTGTATATCTGCGAGCATCGAAGACGTATTCGCGCTCGTCTTTCTGCATACGAGCTGCACATCATTCCATGACCGTTCAAATTCTAACTCGAGAACTTCGCAAGCTTCTTTTACTAATTCTCTCATCAGACTATAAAACCTTGCATTTTGCAAAAGCTCTCCATTTAAAACACCATATAGACTACTTAGTGGATTAATCGCGCAATTTGTAACTAATTTCTTCGCAAGCATCTCGTACCAGTCAGGTTCGTAATAAACCGGAAAATCTTCGCTAGAAAGTGCAGTTAGTACATTGGGAACACCTGAATAAGTGCTCATCCTAATGACTCCATCACCAGTATGTTCAACTGTTCTTTCATCGATCTTCAACGCACCATGTTCGACTACCCCGACAAGAACATTATGATGCAACAACTCGATATAGGAAAGATGCCCCATCCCATTTTGAATAAAAAGGATATCCGGCAAATTCGAATCGTGATACACTTCTTGAATCAACGACAGCACAGACGGAACCTGATTTGACTTGACTGCCACAATGAGTAAATCCGTTTTTGTTGAGGACAGATGATGTGTTGCCTGTACTTTGACGCACTGAGTCTTGCGTCTATTTATGTAGTTAATGCCTTTGCGGAGCTGATCAGCCTGATGTTTGCGTCGGCATACAACTGTCACGACTTGGCCATTCATAGCAAGCTTCGCAGCCACTAATAATCCAATTGACCCTGCTCCAATTATCGTTACGTTCAACATCTCCCCCACCTTATCGTGAGTCTTTATTTTAAAGTTTAGCACAGGTTAATCATGTTGATGAGAAAAAAATCCCTCAACAGTTAAGTTAAGGGATTTTCAGCATTTTATACCGGATAGACCGGATGTTTTTTTGATGGTGCTTCCACTTCTTTCGATTCATAGTAACTTAACCGCTCAACTAACACATTACGTAGTTCACTTCCAGGCACAATATCATCAACAATTAACTCTGATGCTAGTTTATAAATGTCAATGTGCTCTTTGTACTCCTGATGTTTTTCTTTCACATATTCGATTCGTTCCTTTGGATCCTCAATCGCATTGATCTTATTCGCATACACAGCGTTCACAGCCGCCTCAGGGCCCATTACAGCAATTTGGGCAGTTGGAAGCGCAATGCAACAATCCGGTTCAAATGCAGGACCAGCCATGGCATACAAGCCTGCTCCATAAGCCTTTCTAACAACAACTGAAATTTTCGGAACGGTCGCCGAACTCATTGCCGCAATGAGTTTCGCCCCATGTCTAATAATGCCAGCACTTTCTACTTTCGTTCCAATCATAAAGCCTGGGACGTCCGCAAGAAAAATAAGCGGAATATGATATGCATCGCAAAGCTGAATAAATTTAGCTCCTTTATCGGCTGAATCAACAAAAAGCACGCCACCCTTTACTTTAGGCTGGTTTGCAATCAACCCAACAACTCGTCCATCAATTCTTGCAAAGCCTGTAATTAATTCCGGCGCAAACAGCTTTTTCATTTCAAAAAAACTTTCTTTATCAACAAGTGCATCGATTAAATCATACATGTTGAATGGGGCATTTTGATTTTCAGGAACAATCTCGCTGATTGATTTTTCAAGTGAAGGAAGTTTCCCTTCTAGATGAGGCGGCTGCTTATGGAAATTCCCCGGAAAATAACTTAGATAGCTTCTTCCAAGTTCGATTGCATGCTCTTCATTATCAGCAAGAACATCTCCGCACCCACTTGTACTGCAGTGCATCCGCGCACCACCCATTTGTTCTAACGTCACTTTTTCACCGATCACTTTTTCAGCCATTCTCGGAGAGCCGAGATACATGGAAGCATTTTTATCCACCATGATTACGATGTCACAGAATGCCGGTATGTAAGCACCACCTGCCGCTGATGGACCAAATAACAAACAAACTTGCGGCACCATCCCAGACATTTTTACTTGATTATGAAAAATCCTTCCGGCTCCGCGACGATTCGGAAACATTTCTAACTGATCCGTAATGCGCGCACCAGCTGAATCCACTAGATACAAAAGAGGCACTTTAAGGTGCATCGCTGTCTCTTGAATGCGAATAATCTTTTCCACTGTACGGGCTCCCCATGAGCCAGCTTTAACAGTGGAATCATTCGCCATCACGCATACCTTTTCACCATTCACGCTACCGATCGCTGTTACAACACCGTCTGCTGGTAGATCTTTAGCAAGGTGATTTGCAAATTTTCCGTCTTCTATATAATCGCCATTATCAAACAGAAGCTTCAGACGATCTCGTACAAAAAGTTTGTTTGATTCTTTTAACTTCTCATGATATTTCTCAGCACCACCAGACTCAACCTCTGATGCTCTAGACGATAAAAGCTCTTCTAGATGATTCATTGAAAACTCCTCCTTCTGTTAGGGTTAGATCGAGCGCTCGTTCAGAACACACGCTTACTTTACCGTAACGAGTACATCGCCTTCGTTCACAAAATCGCCAACATTCACTTTAACCTCTGCAACTGTTCCTTCTTCCACACCTTCAATTGGAATTTCCATTTTCATCGATTCAAGCATAACGAGTTCTTGTCCTGCTGTAACCGCATCTCCTTCGCCGACCATTACATTTAAAACTGTTCCCGCCATTGATGCTTTAATTTCTTGCATGTTCATCATTCCTTTTCATTAGTATTATTTTTTGACAAGAATTTTTGATAGATAAGACGTTGAATATTTCCCCTGTTGAAAATTCTCTTCTTTAAGTAATTGGGCAAAAAGTGGTCCATTATGCTTGATCCCCGTCAGCGAAAATGAAGTAAAGAAATCTGTACATCGTTTAATCGCTTCTTCGCGACTTGATCCTGATACAATGATTTTCGCAATCATCGGATCATAGAATGGGGAAACGGTTGAGCCGCTTTCATAACCTGAATCAATCCGGACTCCATCCATCTTAGGAAAATGGAGCGTTTCAATCTTTCCAGGTGAAGGCATAAAGGAAGTTGGGTCTTCTGCATATAGTCTAAGCTCAATACTGTGACCTGTAGGTTGGATGTCTTCTTGTTTCAGAGGGAGCGCTTTTCCTTCTGCAACGTTGATTTGCCATTCCACTAAATCGATACCAATGGTTTCTTCTGTAATGGGGTGCTCCACTTGCAATCTAGTGTTCATCTCTAGAAAATAAAAATTCTCATCCTTGTCCATGACAAATTCAACTGTCCCAGCATTCGTATATTGGACATGCTTAGCAGCTAGCAGAGCAGCTTCTCCTATTTGGATACGGGTGCTTTTAGACAAAAATGGTGATGGCGCTTCCTCTAGCACCTTCTGATTTCGTCTTTGAATCGAGCAATCTCGCTCATACATGTGAACAATGTTTCCATGATTGTCTCCTACAATTTGCACTTCAATGTGTCGCGCATCGTCAATGAATTTCTCTACAAACATCGCTCCGTTCCCAAAATAAGCCTTTGCACGGTTTTGGCTCGATACGAAAGCTTTTTCTAGCTCTTGATCATTTTCACAACGCTGCATACCAATGCCACCACCACCCGCAGCGGCTTTTAACATAATGGGGTAGTTGATTTCATTCGCAAATGCAACAGCCTCCGCTACATCCACGATTTCACCGCTACCTGGTACAACCGGTACACCAGCTTCCTGCATCGTCTTTCTCGCTGTAATCTTATCGCCCATCGCTTCCACAACTTCTGCGCTAGGTCCAATAAACGTTATTCCCTGTTCATTGATTTTCCTTACAAATGCAGCATTTTCAGATAAAAATCCGTAGCCGGGATGAATCGCGTCCACGTTCTCTTCTCTGGCTACCCTCAGAATTTCCTCCTGATTTAGGTATGACTTTGCTGCAGGCGGGTCACCAATCTCATATGCGACTGTTGCTTGCTTAACATATGGAAGATCCTTATCTGCACTCGAATAAACAGCAACCGTCTCAAGACCAAGTTTGCTGCATGTTCTTATAATTCGTTCCGCAATTTCCCCACGATTTGCAATTAGGATTTTTTTCAAAGTATCGCCCCTCTCACCACAATAATGAATTAACAGGTATGAAAACCCTTACATTTATCATATCATTAAATGACCTTCACGTTTCAATAAATATTCAAATTATTCCTTTTATACTTTGTTTTTTGAAATAAGGAAAAGTTTTGTGTTTTCGGTTATAATAGAAAGGTAGAAGTTGTTTCACTTCTAATCACCTAAGAGAATAAGAAGCATGTTTGGAGGGGGCCACTATGGGAGATCTGACAGTTCGTCCACTTGTAATCAATTACAAAACTCTTGAGGAGTTTAAGAAGTTTAAAGAATTTGGTATTCAAGAACTTTCAATGATGGAAGACCTGCAAGATAACATCATTGAGAATGATAGCGAATCTCCATTCTATGGTATTTACTATGGAGATAAGCTTGTTGCTAGAATGAGCTTGTATCGTATCGATGGCAAATACGATCGCTATTTTGATCCACCGCAGGATTACCTTGAGCTCTGGAAACTTGAAGTACTTCCGCAATATCATAATCGTGATTATGGTTCCACACTTGTGAATTTCGCAAAAACCTTTAATTTGCCGGTGAAAACGAACGCAAGACAAGGGTCAGGTGGATTCTGGGAGAAAATGGGCTTTGAAGCAGTCACCTATCAGCCCGAACGCGATCGTGGAGAAAATCCTTATGTATGGTATCCTGAAGGCGTAAGCGAACAGGAGTAACGAAGAAATAGGAGCTGACACGCTCCTATTTCTTTATTTTTTCTAAGTTGCCGTTCGCATCCATTTGAAACCGTAAACTTCCTGAATCGTCCTCTTGAAAGATCACCATTTTCCTTGCTTTCTCCATAATTTCTAGTAATGATTGATAATCTTCCTGAACTGTCAGGTACTCTTTTTCTAACTGATGAAGATTTTGCTTAAGCTGAAGGTTTTCAGCCAGCGCCTCCTGTAGTGATGCTTCACTTTTACTTGTTTCAGTGAGATAAGTTTTCGATGTTATCAACAGGCTAATGGCTTCATCGATTAAATCGATGCTTCGATCTTCTTCTGCTGAATCTACTTTCACTTCCACTTGGTTTTTTTTCTGTTCCTTGCGCTGCTTCTTAGCTAACGTGATCGCTGCCTCATACTGTTTACGAATAAGTGAATTCCATCGAAACCCACAAGCTGCTGGAGTTCGAGAGAGCGTCATACCTACTTCTTCAAATGCAGCGAGTTGTGTACTTGATTCTCTAATGTGACGTAGGACAACCTCAGCTAATAATACATCTTCATCTTTCGACCAAGCATCCTGGCGAATCGGTACCAATCACAATCCCCCCAATAACTGTTTTACAGTCATCATATGCGTTTACTAGATATAGTAGACTCTTGTATTTATGAAAGAATCTATTTTTTTAATCCTAGAGAGAGGGATAGACCTTTTTTTATTCCAAAACAACCTAGAATGAAACCGATTTATACTATACAAATTTACGAATTCTTGTTTAAAAATGCCTTAACGGCTTGATGATGCTCCTCTGTGTCCCATAAGCGAGCACAGCTTCTAATTTCTTCTTCAACTCGATGACGGATGAGATGGGGATCAAGGCTATTGAGCCAGTAGGTTTTATAAGTAGAAAGAATTAGTGGAGACCGTTTCAGAAGATTTTCTATGTAGCGATAAGCATCCTCTTCCCATGGAAGATCATTCGTAATATATGTAAGGCAACCGCTTAAAAAAGCTTCTTCACTCGAATAGCGATCAGCGCTCATAAGCATCCTCAAAGCTTCAGCATGATTCATTCTCGTTAAAGCATATGTAGATCCGCCCCAGCCAGTTGTTAACCCGATCGATCCCTGTATAAACCCTACCTTCGTGTTCTTTCTAGCAATCCGATAATCGCATGCCATCGCAAGCTCCAACCCGCCCCCAACTGCATGACCATTCAAAAGCGCAACGGTGGGTTTCTTACAGAAAAACAAGCGATCAAGAACATCACCCATTTTTCGAAGCATAGGGTAAGCCTGTTCAGCTGTTTTAAGCCCTTGAAATGCCTTTAAATCCCCACCGCTACAAAAAACTTCCTCTCCGCTACCTGTGATCACAATATAGCTTACGCTTTCGTTTGCTTCAGCTTTTTCAATCGCGTGCATTATTCCATCCATCACCCCGTCATTAATCGCATTTCGTTGTTCTGGTCGATCAATCGTCACGATTGCCGCTCCATTACGATATTCAACGATCACACTTGTCATTTCGCACTCTCCTTTTTTAGAAAAGTCAAATAATTCAACACGTAAAAAAACAGAGAGATTTCTCTCTCTGTTTCGCAAGATTACTTGCTTACTACGTTTTCACCTTTGTAATTTCCACACTCTTTACAAACACGGTGAGAAAGTTTGTATTCGCCGCAATTAGGGCACTTTACCATTCCTGGTACTTCTAATTTATAATGAGTACGACGCTTGTTTTTACGCGTTTTAGAAGTTCTTCTAGCTGGTACTGCCATTGTTTCCACCTCCTTAAAAAGTTAACAGTCTTACGGAAATTTTGATCTAGTTATCTTCATTTTCCTTATTGAAAAAATCAGCTAAACCGGCCATACGAGGATCTACCTTTTCTTTCGGTTGTTCCTTCGTAATTACTTCCCAACCATTACCCGATTTTTTTGGCATTTCTTCCGATTCAGAGCTATACTTCACAACGCGAATCGGAATCTCCAAAAGTATATTTTCCTTAATATACGGAACTAAGTCAACCGTATTTCCCGAAACTTGATGAATTTCTTCATCTTCTACCTCAAAATCAACGCCATTTGTGTTTGCTTCAAGCACAAATGTCTCCATTGGGCGAAGTACGAACGGAAAATCAACATCTTCAAGTGTATTGGCACATGGTAGAACCATTTTGCCTTTCACTGTAAGATGAAAGGTAACTTTATTACCATGAAACGATGTTTCACCAGTAACATGAACTGGCGTAATCTCACGTATATCTGGATTACGTTCCTTCAGTTCCTCTACATTCACTTCTTCGTCAATTGTAAGGCCTTTTAATTTATAGGACTTCAATTGTTCAATTGACCATTTCATCTGTGTATCACCTCAAGGCAACAAAAGTATTATAGCTACAAATTAAGCAAATGTCAATATTTTTTCTTTACACCAGTTGTTTCATTGGTAATCTTGGTATAATGTTTATCATACCAGAGAAAAAACCTTTAATTCAACTAATAAAAATGAACGTCCAATTAGATTTGGATTGAGAGGAGCGACTGTATGAAAGCTGCTGGAGTTGTTGTGGAGTACAACCCTTTTCATAACGGGCATCTTTATCATCTAGAAGAAACGAAAAAAGCGACTAATGCTGATGTGGTGATTGCCGTTATGAGCGGTTCATTTCTACAAAGGGGGGAGCCAGCTCTCGTTGATAAATGGACAAGGACAGAGATGGCTCTAAGAAATGGCGTTGATCTTGTGATTGAACTCCCCTACGTTTATGCTACCCAAAAAGCGGAAATCTTTGCAAAAGGAGCAATTTCACTCCTATCTTCCCTCGGAGTGGATGCCGTCTGTTTTGGGAGTGAATCAGGTGCAATAGAAGAGTTCCAAAAGACAACAACATTTATCCATCACAATGAACCAGAATATAACGAACGAATTAAATATTACATGGGCCAGGGAAATAGCTATCCAAAAGCGTCATCGCTTGCTTTCGAGAGTCTTGATGGACACGCAAACGTACTTGATCTCTCTCAACCAAATAACATACTGGGTTACCACTATGTTAAAGCGATTCAAGATCTTAATTCTCATCTAGAGCCCTTTACAATTTTACGAACAAAAGCAGGTTACCATGATCAAGACTTTGACGATGTGGAAATTGCAAGCGCAACAAGTATTCGAAGCAAGCTATTAAAAGGTAGTACCCTTGATCACATCATCAATTACGTGCCACATCCAACTTACGAGAAGCTCTTCGACTATGAGCATACATACAGCGACTTCCACGGGTGGCACAAGCTTTATCACCTGTTGCGTTATAAACTACTTACGACGAACAATAAGGACCTTTCTTTCATCTATGAAGCGGAGGAAGGACTTGAGAACCGTCTTATTACAATGGCGAAGAAAGCCCCAAGTTTTCAATCATTTATGGAGTTTGTCAAAACCAAACGATACACGTGGACAAGAATTCAACGGTTCGCTCTTCACGTCCTCACGCAAACGACTAAGGAGGACATGAAGCCAGCACTAGATGGGAAAGCACCATATCTCCGTATTCTTGGGATGACAAAACCAGGTCGAACGTTTCTTAGTGAGAAAAAAGGGGCACTTTCTATTCCTCTCGTTTCGAATATCAATCAATCAGACCACCCATTTCTCACAATTGAAAGACGAGCAAGCCTAGTTTATGCACTCGGCTACAGTGGTCAGCATCAAGAAGACTTTCTTAAAAAAGAATATAAATCGGTTCCTTTAATGATCTAAAAAAAGCCTGGCAGTAAGCCAGGCTTTTTTGCATTAAGTATGCTTTTACTTTTCTTTCAATTGTTTTAAGTACTCACGAGCATCTTCAAAAGTTTCCACAGGGACAATCTTCATATCGGTATCAATATCTTTTCCTGCTTCTAAGGCATCATCATAATTGGAGTGAGCAACCGGTGCAAAGAAAATTTCTGCCCCTGATCCATCAGCAGCCACGATCTTCTGTTTTATTCCACCGATCGGTCCAACCTCACCTTCGTCGTTGATTGTACCTGTTCCAGCAATTTCATACCCTTTTGTCCAATCCTCTTCTGTTAATTGGTTATAAATTTCAAGTGAAAACATTAACCCTGCTGATGGTCCACCAATTTCGTCGGTATTGATTTTAATGGAAGGATCTGTTTCAATCGTCGTTGCTGTCACAGGACCTGTAATCCCAACCCCTACTTTATCGTCTTCGGCATTATAAGCTGCAGGGAATTCTGAAAAACCAAGCTCCACCTTCATTTCCTTATCTTCTCTTTTAATGGTTAAGTTAACCGTGTCTGACTTTTCATAAGAGCCAAGTTGCTCAAGAAGCTGTTCGGTTTCTTCCACTTTCTTTCCATCAACCTCGACAATTAAATCTCCTAGTTCTAACTTCCCATCTGCCGGCATTCCTTCAATGATTCCGGTTACGAGAACACCATTTTTTGTAATGGTAATGTCCTTATTCGCTGCTTGGTATGCTACAATTGTCGCACTCGTTTGTGAGTTTGCCATAACATCTAGCTGTCTTTGATGGTACTCTTCATCCGACTCACCTTCACGTTTAATCAAATCTTCTTCAATTAACTCATGATATTCGTTAAATTGGGCCCAGATATATTGAATAATGTTGGCTTCTCCTACTCGAACAGTCGTCAGCATAAATTCTCCACCATCTTGTGAACCACCATCAACGTTGATTACTTCATCTAATACTCTCGCTTCTCCCGGTGTTGTCACATAATAGGGGAGGTCAATAAATGTAAAGGCCGCCACCAATACAATAATAATTGCCCAAACATAGGTGAATTTCTTGGTGCTTCGATTCATTTGTTTTTCTCCTTCCACACCTTCACCGCCCGATGAATTTGTTCAAGGTGGCGATAGGCTTCTTCCTCTCCGATTTTAATGATATCCACTACGTTTGTAAAAGCTCTTGATTGAAAAGATTCCAACCCTGGTTTTATCATGACATCTGCATTAATTTCATGCAGCCTCACCATTTCATTTTGCATAATATCAATACTTTGCATAATGACGTCTATAATGGATGTCACATCAGGTTCTTTCTTTACGTTGGATACGTCAACAGCAATGACAAGATCTGCGCCCATTTCTCTTGCAACAGAAACTGGGACGCGATCAATGACACCCCCATCTACTAAGAGGCGTTCTCCAATCTTTTCTGGAACTAATATCCCTGGTATCGCAATACTTGCTCTTACCGCTTGCGCTACAGACCCGGTTCGAAAAACAACCTTTTCTCCTTTAATAATGTCTGTTGCAACAATCGCAAGCGGAGGATCCATGTCTTCTATCTGTTTTCCATGAGTCAACGTTTCAATTAAACTTCTCACTTTATTCCCTGCAATAAACCCCATCTTAGGGACGGTAAAATCTAAATAATACTTTCTGCGGAAAAGCGATGCCATTTTCTCCATCGTTTCGACGTCATGTCCAGATCCATAAATCGCACCGACGAGTGATCCCATGCTACTTCCTGCAATGCAATCTATCGGGATTTTTTCTTGAAGTAATACTTTAAGCACACCTAAATGAGCGAATCCTCTTGCTCCACCAGAACCGAGAGCTAATCCGATCTTTGGACGGTTCACCTGAGAACGCCTCCCTGTCTATACCTGCTTAATCATATGGTCTAATTGTGCCTCACATACGTATATTTTAATAATCGGACAGGTTAGAGAATCTTTTTTCGTTAACTGCTCATGATTTGAGAAGTGGGAGGAATGGAACTGTGAACGTTCAAGTAATGAAAACGATAATGCTTGCAACGTCCGTGACGTTCGTTGCTCTCGCCGTTATTTTATTTCCTGATCATACACTAGAGGCATCCAAAAGCGGTTTATCCATGTGGTGGAATATAGTCTTCCCATCTTTATTACCCTTTTTTATTATCTCTGAACTCCTAATCGGCATCGGCGTTGTTCGATTTATTGGCATTATACTAGAACCTTTGATGAGACCCCTTTTTCGTGTACCGGGTTCAGGTGCTTTTGTATTTGCAATGGGCATCGCGTCAGGCTTCCCTGCAGGGGCGAAGTATACCGCTCATCTTCGTCAAAATAATGACATCACTGCTATTGAAGGAGAACGTCTTGTTTCGTTTACGAACTGCTCAAACCCGCTTTTTATTTTCGCCGCTGTTGCAGTTGGTTTTTTCCATAATCCTGCCCTTGGCGTTATTTTAGCGATCGCCCACTACACAGGTAATATTTTAGTTGGGTTCGTGATGCGTTTTCATCACCCTGAAGACGCTCAACCTACTGAAATGATTCGCTCATCTGAGTCGCGGATCGGACTTGCTTTTACCGCTCTCCATCAAACACGACTTATAGATCCACGGCCATTTGGAAAAATGATGGGAGATGCTGTTCATTCTTCGATTAAAACACTATTAATGGTTGGTGGCTTCATCATTCTGTTTTCTGTTTTAAATGAGCTACTCGGTGTGATTGGAATCGCTGCTATACTTGCAGGAGTAATTCGTTCCATCTTGCTACTGTTACAGCTATCACCTGAGCTCGATATCCCATTACTTTCTGGAATGTTTGAAATTACGTTAGGAAGCAGACTAGCAAGTGAAAGCTCTACAACACTTCTTGCTCAAGCGATCGTTACAAGCTTCATTCTGGCTTTTAATGGATTTTCCGTTCAGGCACAGGTAGCAAGTATTTTGGCAGATACCGACATTCGGTTCAAGCCATTTTTTTTCGCGAGATTACTTCATGGCTTTTTCGCAGCTTTTCTTACACTTGTCATTTGGAAACCTATTTATTTGGATTATTTATCTTCAGGTAATGTCTCTCTTCCTGTTTTAAATCGAGAAGATGCCCCATCGTTTATTGAAAGCGTCTATTCTTTTCTTACGCAAACAGGACCCTGGATCACCCTTTTTTCATTACTTACATTTATCATCCTTGTTACTTACCGTGCTGGGAATCAACGAATATCTAAGTAGAAAAAAGACCCCCGTTAACTTAACGGGGATTCTGCATACTTTTGTCTGAGAGCACTTTCAACGATCTCAGGTACTAGATCTGAGACAGGTGCATGGTATTTCGCAATTTCTTTTACAATACTTGAACTTAAAAAGGAGTATTGATTGTTGGTCATCATAAAGAAAGTTTCAATCTCATCTTCTAGTTTTCGGTTAATTGAAGCAATTTTCATTTCATATTCAAAATCAGATACCGCACGCAATCCGCGTAAGATCGTTGACGCCTCAACTTTTTTAGCATACTCAATTAATAGGCCGTGATGAGAATCAACGGTAACATTCGGAATGTCTTTCGTTGCTTCTTTTAACAAAGCTACACGCTCTTCTACTGAGAATAACGTGGATTTACTCTGATTATTAAGCACAACAACTTTAATATCATCAAACACTCTTGCACCTCGTTTAATAATATCCAGGTGACCAAAAGTTACTGGATCAAAACTACCTGGGCATACTGCAATTTTTGCCATGACTAATTCTCCTCCTCAACACGCAACTGTTCATATGTATAAATGGATATTGTTGTTTTCCCGCTATACGTTTCTTCACGAATCATTCGCAATCCCGCATAAGATTCTGGAAGCGTCACTTCTTTTTTGTGCTCAACGACAATCGTTGCTTGATCTTCTAGCAAATGATAAGCCGTAAGCTTTTCAAGGTCGTGCAAGATTTGCTCTTTGTGATATGGAGGGTCTAATAAAACAAGGGAAAATTTAACCTCTCGTTTTTGAAGAGCTTTTAGCGCACGCTTTGAATTATTCCGAAAAACTTCAGCAGATTCTGTAAAATTCGTTTGCTCCAAATTCGATTTAATTGTTTCAATCGCCTTACTTTCTCGATCCACAAACACACATTTTTCAATACCTCGACTTAAAGCTTCTATGCCTAGTGCTCCACTACCTCCATACAAATCAAGAGCGAAACCACCTTCAAAAAATGGGCCGATGATATTATAAATTGATTCTCTTACTTTATCTGTTGTTGGTCTTGTAGAAGTTCCAGGAACAGGCTTAATTTGCCTTCCTTTACATTCTCCTGCAATTATACGCATCTCTCTCACAACCTTATCGTTTCCATATTCCTACTTATCCTACCACAAAAAAAGGGAAAGCTAAAATCCATGTATAAACGTTTTTGGGATGGTGATACTAAACGTAGTAGCATCGTTCATAACGATGTTGCCAACCGCGGAAGAAGACTTACGTTTCCCCATAAGTTCTTCCTCCGGTTTCTCCTCTCCCATTTGCCTTAGCTTCATAGCTTAAGGCACCCGCAGGAAATCCTGCGGGTTTTTTTATCGAAACAGAACAAAAGAGGTTTCTTACTTTAGCCAGGATCAATGTCGAGTGCATCAACCTGCACACCATGCCAACCGTGATGAACCCAGTCGCTAAATGATCCTTCTGTAATACTCGTATGATTAAACAAATAATCTTCTACCTCTGATAGAGATTGCTCTGAAAGCATTTCAGCCTCCGCTGCTGTTATGACACCATGCAACACAAGTGCAGCAAGAATGTCTGTGATAATCAATCCCTGAATCAACTTTTTATCGACGGTTTCCTCTTTAGCATGTCTTCCTTTCCAGTATAGATAAAGCAACCCACCTACTAAACCAACCAGAAGCAGAATCGAGCCCATAGAAGAACCTCCTTTCTTTCATTCTAATGCAAACGCTTCATCCTTTCCATCATAAAGAATTCATGCTACATTATGATTGGATTTCTGATTTAAAGGAAAGGAGAATGACAACATGATTCAACGCTTTATCGAGCTTGGTGAAGGCTATTCTGATATATATGAATTAGTTGAACTTGCAAGAACGAATTCACATCGCGTTCACCGTTTACTCGTACTTAAAACGATTAAGAACAACAGGGAGGTTTTATCACCAGTAGTCGTCTTAAAACCTGCTGGAGAAGGAAACCTACAGCCTCTTTACATATCTAGAGAAGGGATTCCTGCAAAAGAGCCTTCTGTAAAGCGCCAGGAACTATTTGAAGCATTAAGCAATGAGATTGATACGCCAATCATCCCGATTGAAGTAAAGCCTTCAAGTGAGTTTAACGAAGTAGATCTTTATTTCAATTATATTATTGGGATACTTCGCTTAAATAACTTAATTCCTCCGCTTCAGTAATTTCATAGAATAAACAAAAGCAGGAGCCATTGGCTCCTGCTTTTAGGATGGAATTTCTTTTGCTTCATAAACTGTGCGTTTCCGATCAAGGATTGGGAGAACTTTTCTTTTTACATACGCTACGCTGATCAACAAAATGATCCCTGCAAATAAAAACAGACCTCTTGTCCCAACTAACGCGACAATGGCTCCCCCCGTTATAGGTCCAAGTAAGTTTCCTAAATATACCGCGCTATTCGAGAAGCTATACGTTCTACTTTCCATGCCAGCAGGCGATAACGTTTTAACTAACGAATTGACTGAAGGAAGCAATCCTCCAATACATAACCCTAATAAAAAGCGGAGAGCAATTAATTGCCAAAGTTCTTGAACAAACGCCTGAGGGATAGAAAAGATCGCAGCCCCTATTAACGAGTAATAGAGAACGTGGTGAGAGCCTTTACGATCTCCAACTTTTCCAAGTTTAGGTGAAGCTAGCATATTGGCTACTCCCATGACAGAAGCGGCTATACCAGCAAATAAAGCCACATTTCCGCCTGCTGTAAGCTGCTGTACAAAAAGAGGAATGAGTGGATTCATACCAAGGAGCGCAAACTGTACAAGAAAACCTACAAGCATTAAAGATAGCATCGGAGAATGCACCGTTACTTTTTTGAAATCTTTTATCGCGTTGCTTTTCTCATTTTTGGCTGAGGGTTCTGGTTTTTTCTCTTCTTTCACTAGAAATAATACAACAAATGCTGCAAGTAAAATAACAATACCAGTAATATTAAAGATCATTCGAAAGCCAAACGTTTCTGCCATTAATCCTCCAAATAAAGGACCACAAATAGCACCTGCAACCGCTCCTGAATTTAGCGTACCGAGCGCGTACCCAACGTGCTCTTTTGGTGTATTCGTTGCAACAAGTGCAATTGCAGCAGGAATAAACCCTGAAACAACCCCATTAAGCAAACGTAATCCAAGTAAAGACCAGGGACCTGTGGCAAATCCGGTTAAAATAATAACAATTGCCATACCGAAGCCAGAACGAAGAAGCATTAGCTTTCGTCCATGTCGATCTGCCATACGTCCCCAGAATGGTGAAAATAAAAATGCTGTTAAAAAATTCGCTCCGAAAATGACGCCTGACCAGAGGCTAATTTGACTTTCCCCTTCTACACCGAGTTCTTGCACGTATAAAGGGAGAAATGGCATGATCATCGTCATAGCACCTAGGACTAAAAATTGAGTACCAAACAAAATCCATACATTTCGTTTCCAATTCTCCACCATGTCACTTCCTTTAATTCGACCATTATATACTTCGGTTGCCGAAATAATCAACCATTTAGGATTGGTTTATTAAAAAAGGGCATAAAAAAAAGCCTCCTAAAAGGATTAGCTTTTTAGAGACCCATTTTGTAATCATATTGTTTTGCTTTATCAGGCTTAGCGTTTTGATATTCAGTTTGCACCTCTGGACGCTTTGATGGCTCCACTCTCTTAACAAAATGGAGAGAGTTCAGGCGCTCTTTCGTTGTTTCCAATTGATCGAGATTAATATAAATCACGACATATTTTTGTTTTGAGGAAACGTAGTGAACATTTCCAAACCTTCTTAGCTGTTTGGCATGCTTTAGTGACTGAATATAGACTGCTAGGCCAACCCGTTCTACAAACATGACGCGTTTCCCCTTTACTTATGAACTCCACTCCCCTCTTAAACGGAGTGGTCATTTGATGATGATTCAGTTACGATATTAGGAGACCGTCTTTAAGAAAGGATGCTCTAAAATGAATCTTAATGAAATATGGAATCCATTTCTAAATCGACTGGCCGAATCAACTTATGTGAACACCGTTTCAAAACAAACCATAACCGGTATTCCCTTTCTCTATCTTACAGTAAATTCGAATATTCGAAAAGCTGAGATTGAGATGTTAATTAAATTGGAAGCTGCTAAAAGCATGCGAGGAAAGCAATTAAGGATGGAATATTCCTTCGTGCGTGAAGAAGAGCAGCTACTTGTTTATCGCGTGCGATTTTTAGTACCCCAAGAAAAGATGTTTTGTTGCGGGAACCTCTGTCCCGACTGCATTCGGTTTCGAAATTGAAAAACCAGAGCAAATGCTCTGGTTATCCACAACCGCAGCTGCCGCCTGAGCCGCAGCCTCCACCACACGATTGGTTATCAAAGAAAGGATTTCCGGAAGGAACTTTAATAGAAGGAGAAACTTCACCAGCTAATAGAGAACAAACCTCTACAAGAAGACCTTCAAGTTCTGTCTCCGCTTTCTTAAATGCCGCTACCGCTTCGTGAAGGTCCATATCTCGCTTCGCTTCACGTACTTTTACAGTAATCGTCATAAAATCAGGATGATAACGCCCGAAACGCTGAACCTCATCATAAAGTTCTTTCATTTCCGTAAAGCGTTTAATTAAACGCTGCGCCTCCCGATCTTTTGATAACTGCTTCCTAGCCTCATGATATTCATGAGCTACTTCTGAATCTTTTATCAAAAATCCAAGCTCTTCAGCCTGATCTAAAATCATAACACTATCTAGAGTAGCAATCATACCTACACCTCCACCCTTATCTTACCACTTTTAGGAACCCCCTGACCAGTCCTCTACTATAGTAGTTAAGTGAATATCCACGATTTGGTTATTGACTTTTTATGTAATCGGATCTATAATTTTCTAGATTTATGTGTTTTCATCTAAGAAAGGAAGACAAAGAAAACTGTGAAACTTATTACGTTCAACCCGTTTCGAACTCTTGGTATGTCAGGCGTATCTTATCTTAAACCCGATCATATGTTTAAAGATATTCATGCAATTAGAGAAGCAGATGTGCTGCTATTTCCAGAAAAATGGCAGGTGAATTCTCTTGTTTATGGATTAAATAAAAAGATTTTCCCTTCGATCCAATCGATTCAACTTGGCTTCGATAAAGTCGAAATGACAAGAGCTTTTTGGTCCCTTGCTCCAGATCTTATGCCTTATACCGAAATTGCAGGACGTTCTAACGAGGCAATTGAACGCATTCTAAATACGTTCCCTTTCCCTTTTGTAGCAAAAGAAGTTAGAAGCTCAATGGGAAATGGTGTCTTTTTGATTCGCACAGAGGAAGAGTTCCATGCATATGCAGAGCACAATGAAGTTCTCTATGTGCAAGAATATTTGCCAATTGAGAAAGATCTTCGCGTGGTTTATGTTGGGAATTCTGTTGTATCGGCCTATTGGCGTGTTGGAGGCGAATCATTTCTAAATAACGTCGCACAAGGAGGCAAACTTTCTTTCCATGATATTCCTGAAGAAGCGCTCCAGTTAGTTGATCAGACCGCAAAAGCGCTTGGGATTAATCATGCCGGTTTTGATGTTGTTTGTTCTAATGGAAAGTATTACTTTTTGGAATTCAACTGTTTATTTGGTAATCAAGCACTTGTCCACCAGGGAATTGAAGTTGAGAAATTAATATTCAACTATTTACAAGAGCAGTTTCCACCTATCGTCCCGCCAACAACGCCATTTAAGCAAATATCTTAACCATAAGCCTCCTAATAGAGGCTTATTTTATTTCCACTTTCATTTCTTTTAACGATAAATACCGCCCACCGTCTTCCCGCATAATATCAAGACGAATCGAATGCTTTCCTTCAGGTAAGTTACGTATGACAAACGCAGCTCGGTCAACCGTTTGATACTTTTCACCATCAAGATAGACGTCTAAGTATCCATGATACTCTTTTGTCGTATTTCCATCGTCAAATGAAAAATTTGGAATCAAACACTCAATAAAAACGTCTGACCCTTTCACACGGTGATTCAATACAACTGGCTCTGTGTTCTCTTTAGCTGAGACATTTTCTTGCAGTGCTTGACTGAAACCAACAACTGGTACACAACAGCTAATCATTAAAGCAATCACCATCAGATGCCTTCCTAAACGCTTAACAACCATATGCATCCACACCCCTTCTTTCCTAAGTGTGCCCACGAGTGAAAAGAATAATAAAAAAAGACCCTAATTTTTTAATTGGGTCATTAAAGCAAGCATCATATTCACCATGTTTAATTGGTTCTGAAAACGGTCAACTTTTTGCGGAAACGTCTGACCGTAGAATGTTTTTGAGGCTTCTTCAAACTCTTTCAACGCATATGGTTCTCTACTTAATCGGCGATACCAAACAGGCTGATTCCTTAGAAAAAAAACAAGATCCTGACGATTGGCTAAAAACTCCTGTACTTCCTCACGCATTGCATCTCCTCCTAGTCATGTCGAAACGGAAAAGGAGAATGGGATTGCGAGTAAGGAGGCTGTGACTTTGGTTTACGAAATTGGGACAAAACCTCTTGAATTGAATATACGGCACCGCTGAATTGCTCAATCCCTTTTTGCACCTCTTCAAAATTCATTTGTTTAATCGCCCCAAGCATGCTACCTATCCCTTTTTCATTAGTTGCTTCTCCATCTTCTTGATCTTCTTGATTTTCTTCATACCAGCTTGGATCCTCTTCACCAAAAAGCATCCACTCCTCAAACAACTCTTGAAGCGTTTTTTCCTTCTGCTTCACTTTTTTTAGTACATGAGGATGAGCTTTGACGAACGTTTTAAATTCCTGAACTTTTTGACTTCCCTTTTCCTTTGCTTCAGGCAAATTCGCCACCTCCACTTCCATGAAACCTAAATGGTCTTACTACATCATAATTAGACTTTTAACAATTGTGCGCCTATTTATTGGTGAATACGACCATTATTGATAAACTAATAGAAACAATAACTTGTCAAAAGGAATGGTGGTTATATGAAAGACCAGCAACTACTTGAATTTTTTTCAGAAATCCTAGCTGAGGCAGATGAAAATGAAAAAAACTCTCTCTATTCATTATTAGAAGGCGTGCTAAAGAAACAAAGAAATGAGTATAAGACGTATTTAGCTGGTTTAATGGGAATTAAGAGCAAGCTTCTCGATGAAAATACATACGAAAGCATCATACCCGTTCGAGACCTTGTGCATAATCCTCTTCATATGGTTCATGGGGGCATCACGGCATCCTTAATTGATATTGCAATGGGCTCTCTTGTTCACCAATCACTTCCTTCTGATCAGGCAGCAGTGACATCTGAGATGAACATCCACTTCCTATCTAAAGGCGATGGTAATGAATTAAGATGCCGCTCACATATCATTTTTAAAAGCCATACGAGATGGGTCATAAAAGCGAACGTCTACCGCGATGATGGCACGATCGTTGCCACTGCCACCGGTAATTTTATCGTTATTCCTAGAAAGGTTTAATAAAATTCTGAGTATAATAGTAGCGGAAAACCCCAACACCAATTTCAGTAAATTCTTCATTAAGAAGCGCTTCGCGATGTCCTTTACTGTTCAACCAACCAATCATCGCAGCTCCTGCATCAGGATATCTGGCTGCGATGTTTTCTCCTGCATAACTATAAAGCACGTCTCCTTCCTTTAAACGATCGGAAAGCTCTCCTTCAGATGGAGAAGTATGTGAAAAATAATTATTCTCTTCCATATCTTTGCTGTGACCAAACGCCACATTGGCAACTTCATCGTTATAACCAAGTGGTTTTTTATCTGAAAGGTTACGAAGGACATTTGTCATTGCATGTATTTGCTTTTCCATCGCCGTCTGGACGCCCTGCCATTCTTCTTCTGATAACTCTTTGGGCTCTAGCAATTCACCGCGATAAGAAACGGCATATGGTCTTTGTTTAACGAGAACACCGGGCTCTGCAATTCTAACCGCCCGCAAGCTTCCATTAAATTTATCAAAATAATATTGGGCAAATAATCCTTCGTGAATCGCCACTAACGGTTTTAGCTGCTGTTCTTCTTTTGTTAATTGAAAACGATAGTCATAAGCATCAAATTTCACGGAAATTTCCTTTTGAGGTGCTTCATCCTCGAAAATAGTAGAAGCTTGTTCTCCCATTGGGTATCTCTCTCCAGCATCCACATCTCCCATAAAAAAGACCGTGACAACTCGATTTTCTTCTACACCAATTTGTAAATAAGCTGAGTTAGACTGTTCATATATCCACCAGTCATATCCGTAAGAACTAGGGTCAATTCGATCAGGTTCACCCAAATTCGATTTCATTATATCAACTTCTTGGCCTACCCATTTCTCTACGCCTGTTAGCTCAGGTAGTGGTTCATCTTTCGCTATTGACTCTTCCTGCTTCACACCTTCTGTCGTGTTTTCCAACACGAATTTCTCTTCGTTAATGATTCGTTCAACTTCTGTGCCGATGTTACGCCACTCGATTTTGTCGTAAACGTCTATTCCAATGACGATCACAACAATTAGCAAAGCGAACCGAAGGACATTTTTCATAGGACAGTCGCCTCCATTTCGTTGTATCTATTATGCCTTATCCATTATAGAAACTGCAACGATTAGACTGGTACTGCCCTGACTACACTCATGCTTAAAGGCGATCGTTCGTTTCTCTTAATCATGACAAAAAAAGAAGAGCACCAGGCTCTTCTTTTTTATGCGTTCATTTTTTCTTTTAAATGGAAATAGGAAACGATTCCTACAAAACGCTCTCCGTCTACGACAATAGCTTCTGTTAAGCGCGACTCATTCATTAAGTCTGCTGCTTGCTCAGGTTTCATATCTGGAGAAAGTGTGATTGATGGCTTTTCTAAAAGCTCTTCCACTTTCGTCATTCCTGCTTGATTATCGGCAAAACCACCAACCGCAATTGCACGATCCGTTACGATACCTACCAAGTTTTCTCCATCACACACAGGCACGATCGTCACGTTTTCCTTCTTCATAATAGCAGCTGCTTCAGCAACACTATCAGATGGTTTAGTTGGTGTAACATATTGTGCTATATCCCCTACTGAAACCATGCTTCTTTGAAGAGCTGAACCTAATTGATCACGAAGAATTTCGAGTTTCTTATAGCATGTGTTAAGAATTGTTTCTGGGAACTCTTCATCATACTCTACGCCATGTGGGTAGTAATGCTTTCCAACATAAGGCTTGCCTAATTTAATGACAGCATAAGAGGATTCAACCATACCTTCGACTGCAACGCCGGGTACTCGAAGATAGTAAACATCACCGTTTGTCATATCCTCAAACTTATAATCATATGTAACGCGTTCATAATCCCATTGCCCAGCAAGAACTAAACCGTTTTCATGCATGATGTGATCGAGAATCGGAAATTGAACGATCGTAGATTCAAGACCAGTCTTATCAAATTTCATAATTCATTTGCCTCCTTTGTAATTCACAACACGGTCACTCTTTAATAATAGTATAACGAGCAGTGTAGTTGCAATGTTTACTTGGTTGAATAACCTTTAATACGCCTCCTATTATCCTGTCCAATCAAAAATGAAATAAATGATTAAATTATTCGGAATGATTATTTTCGCTTCTGGTCAAACTACGATGGAAAGGGGATGATCAAATGAAAAAGCTATTACTGCTATTATGTCTTCTCGTAACGATGGTAGCCGTTCCAGATGTGGCACTTGGTCAAACTACATATACGGTGAAACCTGGAGATACGTTATGGAAAATCTCGAAGCGCTATCGAATCGGTCTTACAGAAATTATTAGCGCCAATCCGCACTTTGAAAATCCAGATCTTATTTATCCAGGTGATCAAGTCAACGTACCAACCGCTAATCCATCCATCGAAAAATCAAAAGATGTCGGTCAACAAGTCATGGACTTAACAAATGAAGAACGGGCAAAAAATGGCCTATCTCCGTTAACATGGAATTGGCAAGTTGCCAGAGTTGCAAGATATAAGTCTTCGGATATGAGAAACAAAAATTATTTTTCACATCAATCACCGACATACGGCTCGCCATTTAACATGCTTGAAAGTTTCGGAGTTAGCTATCGAAGTGCCGGTGAAAATATCGCTGCAGGGCAAGCTACTCCTGAAGAAGTTGTGAAGGCATGGATGAATAGTGAAGGTCACCGAAAAAACATCTTGAACCCCGGATATACTGAAATTGGTGTAGGTTACATCTCTGGCGGTTCATATGGCCACTACTGGACGCAAATGTTCATTTCCAAATAAGCATACTAAGAAACTCCCTCCATTGCTAAGGAGGGAGTTTTCTTTAAACCTGCTCATCATCCACTTGTAGGTGTAAGCTTGCAACAACAACGTTCACTTCATCTACCTGTAACCCAGTCATTTTTTCAACATCATTCTTAATTCGTTCTTGGAGAACGAAGCATGTATATGGAATAACTTCTCCAAAATCAATAGCTACCTCTACCTTTAACACTAATCCTCCATCTTCCTGCATGTTTTCATACTGGAAAGATGATCGCTTTCCTTTCCCAACCATCTTCCTCAGCGTTTTTTTAACTGGCGCGTCAATCGAGTGGATCCCCTCTGTCTCTTTTATCGCAACTTCTAAAATGAAATCGATCACGTTTTCTGAGATGGTCAGACTTCCTTGTTGAAGTGGTTTTCTCATGATGTTTTCCCCCCTCTAGCCCTTCTCTCCTACTATTATATGAACAGCTGAAAATGAATTATTCGTCAAATAATTCATTTCTCTCTACTGGTAAAGCGTGTAAGTCCGTACTATAATAGATTAAGATGGTTTGACTTAGAAAGGAGAACAAGATTGCCAAAGTTCCTCACAAAACGATTCTTACTAATATTATTGGTCATTGCGCTTTTAGCAGTGCTTGCTTTCTGGATCTTACCCGTCTCCATTCCTCTTATTCTCGCGTTTCTCAGCGCCCTTGCCCTTGATCCAGCTGTTAAACTGATTCAAAAGAATACGAAACTGAAGCGGTATTTTCCAGTTATTATTGTGTTCACTTTATTTGTAATCCTCATTGCGTTATTAGGTTACTTTCTTATAACCAAGGTGATTACCGAAGGAATAGCGTTAGTCGAAAATTCCCCACTGTACATACAGAACATTACTCAGTTGTGGGATAACATGGAATCAAACATGGAAGCTGTATCAAAAAGTTTCCCACCTGAATTCGTTCAGGAATTTACCAATCAAGTTGATCGATTCCTTGAAAACACGAAGGATACGATCAGCAGCATTGATTACTTAAAAATCATTACCATCATTGTTACAGGCATTCCAAATTATTTAGTCAGTATTGTCGTCTACTTAATTGCACTTTTCTTGTTTTTAATGGACTTACCAAGACTTAAGAAAAAATCTTATTCTTATTTATCTGTCCAAACGGCTGAGAAAGTTCAATTTATGACGAGTCGTTTATCTTACGTGATTTTTGGGTTTTTTAAAGCGCAATTTCTTGTCAGCATCATCATTTTTGTCGTTAGTTTAATTGGCCTTTTACTGATTACACCAAAAGTGGCTCTTTTAATGGCCTTCATTATATGGGTGATTGATTTCATTCCAATTATTGGTTCGATTGTTATTCTTGGACCATGGGCCATTTATTACTTGATCACAGGTGACATTGCAACGGGAAGCCAAATGGCGATCCTCGCCGTCGTTTTACTTGTTATTCGACGAACAGTAGAACCTAAAGTAATGGGCCGTCATATTGGACTCTCTCCACTGTCTACGCTCATTTCGATGTACATCGGCTTAAAGCTACTTGGCATTATGGGCTTCATTATCGGACCGATTCTTCTAATTGCATTCAATTCAGCACGAGAAGCTGGACTAATTAAATTTAATTTTAAACTTTAATAATAAAGCGCACTCTGCTGCGCTTTTTATTATGCAAAAAAAAGAAGCTGTTCAATGTGAACAGCTTCTTTCTCTTTCATTCTGGTTACCAGATCATGCCCATTAGTGCAACTACACACGTTCCAGCTACGAATACTCCGAAGAATATTCCCCATGCTGGATACTGATGACCCTTATGGCTCAAATGCATAAACATATAAAGTTGAAATACCAGCTGAATACCTGCAAGAATCATGATGAAAATAACGGTAAAAGCATCAGAGATTGCATCGCTTGCTACAGCTACAAATGCAATCATCGTTAGGAAAATCATCATGGCAAAAGAAACAATCTGTTGCTTAAATTCCTTTTCATGAGCAATCTTGTGATGAATGTCGAGATGACTTTGGTCGTGCTCTGACAGTGTATCATGACCTTCATGATGTGCCATTAAATTAACCCACCTTTCCCATTAGGTAAACGACTGTAAAGATGAAAATCCATACAACGTCAATAAAGTGCCAGTAAAGAGCAAAGAGATAAAATTTCGGCGCCGTATACAGGTCCATCCCTCTTCTTAGATTACGAATAATTAGAATCGTAATCCAGGAAATTCCCACAAATACGTGAGCTCCGTGAGTACCTACTAACGTGTAGAAAGCAGATCCCCATGCACTACTTTTAATCGTATGACCATATTCATGTACATAGTGATTAAACTCATAAATTTCAAGTCCTAGGAAAGCAAGGCCAAGAAGTCCTGTTACCACAAACCATCCAATCATACGCTTAAAATGATTTGTTTTGAGTGCCATCGTAGCAAACACCGACGTTAAACTACTTGTTAACAAAAGCATAGTTGCAATAAAAACAAGTGGTAGTTCAAACAGTTCATTCGATGTAACGCCACCGTTTGTTGCATTCCTTAGTCCTAAGTATACCCCAAAAAGCGAGGCGAAAAGCACAGTTTCGCCTCCGAGGAAGAACCAGAAACCAAGGAATTTATTTTTACCATCTAATGTAGCCCGTTCTGGATTGGCAGGCAATTTAGTCATTGTTTCGTTCGATTTCATTTGCCTTCCCTCCCTTCAGCAGGCAGATCTTCTTTATGGATGTGATAGCCATGATAATCAATAACAGAGCGAAGAATCATCGCAGCTGCAGTAATTACAAGACCACCGATCGCAATTATCCAGCTTGAGTAAATCGCTGCAAGAGCTGCGATAAATAACCCAAGAGAAAGAACGAGTGGAAGAATAGAAGAATCCGGCATATGAATATCATCTAACGGCTCCGCGGCAATCATTTCCTTATTACCTGCGCGTTTTTCAAGCCACCAGGCATCTAAGCCTCGTACCAGTGGCGTTTGAGCAAAGTTATATTCTGGAGCAGGTGATGCAATCGCCCACTCGAGTGTACGTGCATCCCATGGATCATTTCCAGCTTTTTTACCTTTAACAGATGTTTGGATAATGTTCCAAACCATAATAATTGTTGCAAGACCCATCAAGAATGCACCCATCGTTGCAGCAAAGTTTGCCTCATCTAAACTTTGACCAGAAAGATACGTATAAACTCGACGCGGCATTCCCATAAGACCTAAGAAATGCATCGGGAAGAACGTAAGGTGGAAGCCAATAAAGAATAACCAGAAATGAAGCTTTCCAAGAAATTCATTTAAGACTGTACCGAAAATTTTCGGCCACCAGTAGTACATACCAGCAAAGAGACCAAATACCACACCACCAACGATAACGTAGTGGAAGTGAGCAACTACAAAGTAACTATCATGGTATTGATAGTCAGCAGGTGGCACACTTAGCATTACCCCCGTCATACCACCAAGTACAAACGAAGGAATAAATCCTACTGCAAATAAGTTAGCCGTTGGAAAACTTACTTTTCCTCCCCACATGGTGAAGAGCCAGTTAAAGATTTTTACACCTGTAGGAACCGCGATTAACATTGTTGCAACCGCAAAGATTGAGTTTGCAATTGGGCCAAGTCCAACCGTAAACATATGGTGAACCCATACCATGAAACCTAAGAAACCAATAAGAGCCGTTGCGAAAACCATTGCTGAATAACCAAACAGACGCTTTCTTGCGAATGTTGCAATGATTTCAGAGAACATACCGAAAGCTGGAAGAACAAGAATGTAAACTTCCGGGTGCCCGAAGATCCAGAAAAGATGTTCATAAATAATCGGGTTACCACCTGCTTCAGCTGCAAAGAACTGAGAACCAAACAAACGATCAAACATAAGTAATGCAAGACCAATTGTTAGAGCAGGGAAAGCAAAAAGAATAAGACCAGAAGTAATAAAACTAGACCATGTGAACAACGGCATACGCATAAAGGTCATACCTGGTGCTCGCATGTTAATAATGGTAACTAGGAAGTTAATTCCCCCGATTAACGTTCCGATCCCTGAAATCTGAAGTCCAAGTACGTAAAAATCAACTCCGTTACCAGGACTTGTGGTTGATAGTGGTGCATACCCGGTCCAACCTGCATCCGGAGCGCCGCCCATGAACCAACCAAGGTTCAATAGCACGCCACCAAGTGAGAACAACCAGAAGCCAAGGGAGTTTACAAATGGGAACGCAACGTCTCTTGCCCCAATTTGGAGCGGTACGATCGCATTCATAAACCCAAATATGAGCGGCATGGCTGCCAGGAAGATCATTGTCGTCCCGTGCATCGTAAGTAGCTGGTTAAATGTTTCAGCTCCTACAAAATCAAATTCTGGATAAAGCAACTGCACCCGCAGTAAGATCGCTTCTAAACCACCGAGTAGAAAGAAGAAAGCACCGGAAGCGAGATAAAGAATCCCGATCTTCTTATGGTCAACGGTAGTAAGCCAATCCCATACAGGATTTTTCTTTTTATAAGCATGTGCTGACACGAATGAAACCTCCTTATTTCCGATGACTATTCTTCAACTTTTAGTCCTTGTAAGTAAACAACTAAAGCATCAAGCTCTTCATCATTTAGCTGATCGCCAAAAGCAGGCATGTTATTACCTGGCTTGAATTCTGATGGATTACTGATCCAGTCTTTGATGTTCTGATCTGTATGATCAAGAATTCCAGCCACTTTCTCACGATCTCCAAAGTTTGTTAAGTTTGGACCGGTGTTACCGCCTTCACTACCTACAGCGTGACACCCAATACAGCTGTTCGCGAAAATTTCTTCCCCTTGAGCTGCTTGATCAGAAGCTGCCTGTGAACCGGCTTCTTTCATTTTTTCTGCCCACGCTTCAAAATCTTCTTTTTCTTGAGCAATTACTTTAAAGTCCATCAATGCATGTGATGGTCCACATAGCTCAGCACACTTACCATAATATGTACCAGGTTCCTGAGCATTCAGCCACATTTTATTCGTTGTAGCTGTGTTCGTATCCATTTTCCCACCTAAAGTAGGTACCCAAAATGAATGCGTTACATCCTTGGAAACGAGTTCAAAATAAACTCTTTCTCCAGTTGGGATGTACAAATCTTGAGACGTTTTCACTTCAAGATCTGGATATTCAAATTCCCACCAGTATTGGTGTGCTGTTACCTTGATAACGGTTGCACCTTCAGGCACTTTTTCAGTTCCTTCATCCAATGCAAACGTCGTCATAACTGTCGGTACGGCAAGGATCAAAAGAAGAATAATCGGAACGACTGTCCATAGAATCTCAAGAACTACGTTACCTTCCGTTTGCTCTGGAATTTCATTGTCGCTTTCACCACGTCGTCTAAAACGAACAAGCACAACTGTATAAATGAGTGCTACTACAACGAAAACCCCGATCATGATGTAAAGGCTTAACATCATGAGATTAAATTGCATTTCAGCCCCTTCTCCCTTAGGAAGCATAGCTGTTAGCTGTTCGTTCCCGCAACCCGTAAGCGCTAACGCAATTACCGATAGCAGTGGTAAAAAACGCCAAACATTTCTCCAACGTTTCATTTGCACCTTAAACCTCACTTTCATAATAGCTTTTACTCAAAATTGAGTTATAGGAAGACAAGGTGGGCATCCCTACCCACCATGTCTGACCATACTTTCATTCATACTCTTAAGGATTAATATTTACAGCAATCATAACAATGAATAGGATTGTAATATAGTTAAGCGAGTATACAAACATAATTCGCGCCCATTTTATATCATCCTTCATAAAAAATCCTGCTATGCCAATTGCGAGCCAGCCGAAACCAAGAATGGCTGCCACGGTAATATATACCGGCCCAAAGCTGTATAGCAATAGGGAAACTGGCACAAGTGCAGCTGTATATAATACAATTTGGCGCTTGGTCATTGGAAATCCTGCCACAACTGGCAACATTGGAATTCCAGCATCTCGATAATCATCAACCCGTTTCATCGCTAGTGCGAGGAAGTGAGGCGGCTGCCAGATAAACATAATCAAGAACATTCCCCATGCGACTGGACTTAAGTTTGGATCGATTGCCGCCCAGCCAATAAGTGGCGGAAGCGCACCAGAAAACGAGCCCACAACCGTATTCAATGAAGTTGTCCGTTTTGTCCACATTGTATAGAGCACAACGTAGATCACAAGCCCTAATAGACCTAGCAACGCCGCCATCGGTTCAACGATTAGCAACATGATCGTTCCAGCTATTGATAGCCCGAGACCTACAAATAATACCTGGTTTGCTGGGATTTTACCGGTTACAGATGGACGTGTGTTTGTTCTCGCCATCACCTGATCAATATCACGGTCAATGTAATTATTCAACGATGTTCCCCCGGCAACAACAAAAGCTGTTCCCAACATTGTAAGAATAAGCACCATTGGATTAGCGAATAGATCAAATCCTGCAGCAACTGAGGCAACCCATAGTCCAGTGAATGCGGTAATTAAATTATCAAACACAATTCCTAATTTAGTAAGTGTTAAGAAATCCTTCCAAGTACCAGACGGATTTGCCTCTGATAATGGACCTGGTTCCATAACGCGGTTCGAAGCTTCATATGCAGTTCTAGCTTTACTCAATCTACACACCTCCTTTTTCAATCGACTGAAGTAAATCAGTCTTTCGATCATTCATGTTAGACAATCTTATAAGAAGACTGTGTAAGCCCTGTTTATTATTTGCTATCACGATTACCCCTCCAGGTTTCTTCCATTCTGTTAAGCAAAATGTAAATCAATCTTCACATCTTACTATTATATCTTGCTAACAGCTATGGTAAGATAATGTTGGTTTTGTGAAAGGAAGCAGTATCCGCAATCCTTATCCATTATAAACGAATCTAATTGTTTTGTATACGTCGTTTCATAATGGTCTATCCTTTCATACGCACAATGTTGGTTTTGCCTCTTCACACATTCATTGTACTATGATTTACACTTAATTAGATAAGAAGGTGTTATTTGTGAATAAATTGTTGAAATTATTCGGGATTTTAACCTCGTTTGGCATGTTACTCGTTCTATTAATGGGCGCTGTCGTAACAAAAACGGGATCAGGTGACGGCTGTGGGAACTCCTGGCCGCTCTGCTATGGAAAGGTTCTACCTGAGGCACCTGAAATTGAAACGATTATTGAAGTCAGTCACAGAATCGTTTCAGCAGCTTTAGGACTCCTCGTTATTATTCTTGCGATATGGACATGGAGAAAAATAGGACATCTTCGCGAAACGAAATTTCTAGCGATTGCTTCTGTATTCTTAATTGTCTTCCAAGGATTGCTTGGCGCTGCTGCTGTTGTTTGGGGGCAGTCAGATATTATCCTTGCTTCACACTTTGGTTTTTCGCTAGCTAGTTTTGCAAGTGTCGTTCTTTTAACCATTCTCGTATTCGAAGCTTCAGGTAATCAAAAAACGCCTCATGTGCCTAAGCGTATTCGCATTCATTTATACGCGATCACCATTTATTCCTATATTGTGGTTTATACAGGTGCGCTAGTACGCCATACAGGGGCGAGCATGGCATGCGAGAATGTCCCGTTTTGTAGCGATGGTCAACTCTTTGCAGTAACTGGACCGCAGGGAATTCAAATGTTACACCGAGCGGCAGCAATATTCATTTTTGTTTGGCTGCTTTATATTTTAATTATTGGGTTGAAAGAGTTTAAATCTAAAGGAACGATGCGAACAGGTCTTATTGTTTCGTTTGTGTTTGTAAGCTTGCAGGCATTGAGTGGTATGCTTGTTGTCGTTTCAAATTTAAATTTATTTCTTGCCCTCTTCCATGGACTTTTTATATCTGGACTATTTACCGTTCTACTCTACCTAGTTATGCTTTCCCTGCGAAGTGGCAGGCAATAAAAAAAGCTGCGCAAAATGCGCAGCTTTTTTTCATTCGTTCATTTCTAACAATAGATCTCCTGATTCAATACCCTCACCATTTGCTACATGGATATGTTCTACAACCCCACTTCGAGGAGCTTGAACAGTTGTTTCCATTTTCATCGCTTCTGTAATCATCAGGTGGTCGCCTTTGTTTACTCTCTCACCTTTTTCAACAAGTACCTTTATAACTGTTCCAGGCATTGTTGCACCAATGTGGTTAGGATTAGCGCGATCTGCTTTTGGTTTAGCGGCTATAGCGGTTTTAATATTTTCATCTTTAATAACTACTTCACGAGGCTGACCATTCAACTCAAAGTAAAGCGTACGCTTCCCTTCTATGTTTGGCTCTCCAATGGATACTAGTTTTACAATCAATGTCTTACCTTGTTCAATCTCTACTTCAACTTCTTCACCTAAACGCATGCCATAGAGGAAGGTTGGCGTATCAAGAACAGATACGTCACCAAACATTTCTTGAACCTCTTCATACTCTAGATAGACTTTTGGATAGAGCGCATAAGAGATAAGATCATGGCTCGTGACTTGACGATTTAGTTTGTGGTAAAGAGTCTCTTTCAAATCTGTAAAATTCACAGGTTCGAGGAGTTCCCCCGGCCGTGTCGTAATTGGCTCTCTCCCTTTAAGAATAATTTGCTGAAGTTCTTTTGGGAATCCTTGATAAGGCTGGCCAAGGTAACCCTGGAATAGTTCAACTACAGAATCAGGAAAATCAAGCGTTTCACCACGGTCATAAACGTCGTCTTCAGTTAAGTTATTTTGGACCATGTATAGCGCCATATCTCCGACAACTTTTGAAGAAGGTGTTACTTTTACAATATCACCAAACATTTCATTAACTCTTCGGTACATCCGCTTAACTTCATCCCAGCGTTCTCCTAAACCAACACCTTTTGCTTGCTGTTGAAGGTTACTATATTGCCCGCCTGGCATTTCATGCTCGTACACTTCTGTGTGCGGAGCTGTCATGCCACTTTCAAACCCGCTATAATATTTTCGAGTATCCTCCCAGTAATGAGACAATTGCTCTAGCGCGTTTATATTGATGTCCGGCTTTCTGTCTGAACCATCAAGTGCATAATACAAGGAGTTGGCACTTGGTTGAGATGTTAACCCTGCCATAGAGCTTACTGCTACATCCACAATATCTACGCCTGCCTCAATGGCTTTTGCGTATGTATAGATTCCGTTACCGCTCGTATCATGCGTGTGAAGGTGGATTGGGATTGAGACTGTTTCCTTTAAAGTTGAAACGAGTTCATATGCGGCATGTGGTTTCAAAAGGCCAGCCATGTCCTTTATGCCGAGAATATGTGCTCCTGCTTGTTCTAACTCTTTAGCAAGCTCCTGATAATAAGTTAAGTTGTATTTTGATTTAGAAGGATCAGAGATATCCCCAGTATAACAAATCGATGCTTCAGCAATCTTCCCTGTTTCACGCACTGCCTCAATGGCCTTTGTCATACCTTCCACCCAGTTCAAACTGTCAAATATACGGAATACGTCAATGCCAGCATCAGCAGATTTTTGTACAAATTCACGAATTAAGTTATCTGGATAGTTCTTATAACCAACGGCATTCGAAGCGCGTAGTAACATTTGGAACATGACGTTCGGCACTTGCTTTCTCAATTTTATTAGACGATCCCATGGATCTTCTTTTAAGTAGCGCAGAGAAACATCAAACGTTGCACCGCCCCACATTTCCATTGAAAACAAATTCGGCGTCATTCTCGCTGTTGGACCAGCAATGTGAAGTAAATCTGTTGTACGCATTCTTGTGGCGAGGAGCGATTGATGCCCATCTCGGAATGTCGTGTCTGTGAGCAAGGTCTTCTTCTGCTCTTTCACCCATTGTACAAGTCCCTCTGCCCCTTCTTCATCAAGAATTTGCTTAGTACCTCGAGGGATTTCTTCACTGTATTTTAAATGCGGTACCCTTCTTTTTGAAAATGTTGGTTTTTTCTTTTTGTCAAGACCTGGAAATCCATTAACCGTAATATTCCCAATGTACGAGAGCATCTTCGTTCCGCGGTCCTTTCGCTTTGGAAACACAAACAGCTCTGGTGATGAATCTATGAATGACGTATCATAAACACCTGATCTGAAATTCTCATGTTTCATTACATTTTCAAGGAAAGCAATATTTGTTTTAATTCCTCTAATCCGGAATTCTTTTAAATTTCTGACCATTTTAGATGAAGCATGGTCAAAGCTTAGTGCCCAGGTCGAGAGCTTAACAAGCAATGAATCATAATACGGGGTAATAACCGCGCCCTGGTAAGCATTCCCTGCATCCAGACGTACGCCAAAGCCACCACCTGATCGATAAGCCATAAGTTTTCCGGTGTCTGGCATAAAGTTGTTCTCCGGATCTTCTGTGGTAACACGACATTGAATGGCATATCCGTGACAGTCGATGGCCTCTTGCTCTGGAATACCGAGGCGATCACCATGAATATTTTCACCTTCTGCAATCATGATTTGTGATTGCACAATATCGATTCCCGTAATCATTTCTGTAATTGTATGTTCAACCTGCACGCGGGGATTTACTTCTATAAAATAAAACTCACCGTTTTGATTAACTAGAAATTCTACTGTACCTGCGTTAACGTACTGCACATTTTCCATCAGCTTAACTGCAGCTTCACATATTTCTCTTCTAGCATCCTCACTAAGAGATACGCTTGGTGCTACTTCAACAACTTTTTGATGGCGACGCTGGACAGAGCAGTCTCTTTCATAGAGATGAATCGTATTTCCATGTTTATCTCCAAGAATTTGAACTTCAATATGCTTAGGATTCTCGACAAACTTCTCCACATAAATATCATCGGCACCGAAAGCAGCTTTCGCTTCTGATTTCGCGCGATCGTATGCATCCGCCAGCGCTTCCTGACTTCGAACGATCCGCATTCCTCTTCCACCGCCACCAAGAGCAGCCTTTATCATCAGAGGATAGCCATTTTCATCAGCAAAAGCCTTTACTTCATCAAGGCCTTCGACCGGGCCATCTGTTCCAGGGATAACGGGAAGACCCGCAAGAATCGCTTGTTTTCTCGCCTCCACTTTATCTCCAAACATTCTGAGGTGTTCAAGCTCTGGACCAATAAATATGATGCCTTCTTCTTCACAACGTTTGGCGAACTGAAGGTTTTCAGAAAGAAAACCATAGCCAGGATGGATCGCATCGATGTTATTTGTTTTGGCAATTTCAATAATTCCCTCAATATCAAGATAAGCATCGATCGGCTTCTTATCTTCTCCAACAAGATAAGCTTCATCTGCTTTATATCGATGATAAGAACCACTGTCTTCTTTTGAATAGATCGCGACTGTCCGGATATTTAACTCCGTACAGGCACGAAAAATACGAATTGCGATTTCTCCTCGATTGGCGACAAGAATTTTTGAAATAGCTGTCATGATAATTCCTCCTTAAACTAAAGCTCCATTTGAACGTTACTATCCTTGTTGATATAACCTGATTTTTGTTCTTTTCTTATATTCACAAACGCAGAAACGTTTATTAATATCCCTACTGATATCATTAGTAGAATTAAAGATGAACCTCCATAGCTAATAAACGGAAGCGGAACACCTGTAACGGGTAACCAGCCAGTAATAGCACCCAAGTTAACGGCGGTCTGAACACCAATCATTCCAGAAATCCCAATCGCTAACAGACTGCCGAAAGTATCCTTACATCGAATTCCAATAACAAACCCTTTGAAGACGATATAGCCTAGCAATCCAATTACAAATACAACCCCTAACAGCCCCAACTCTTCAGCGACAATTGCCATAATGAAATCGGTGTGGGGTTCAGGGAGAAAGCCATATTTTTGTATGCTTTGTCCAAATCCCTGGCCAGTAATGCCTCCTGATGCTATTGCAATATAAGAATTAATAAGGTGAAAGCCGCTATCTTCTGGATCTGAAAAAGGATCATAAGCACCTGTAAATCTTGAAGCTTGTTCAGGCGATAGTGACATCCAGGCTAAGCCGAAGACAATGCCACCTATTATGATAAGGCCCAAAATATGACTCCACTTCATTCCAGAACAGAAAATCACGATTCCAGAAGTTAATGCGATAATCATAGCTGTACCTAAATCCGGCTGTGAAGCAACTAATGCAAAAATCAATCCAATTACGAGAAGTGGGGGCATAGCCCCTCTTACAAAATTAGAAATATAAGCTTGCTTTTTGGAGTAAATGGCAGCAAGGTAAATAATTAACCCAAGTTTGACAAATTCAGACGGCTGAAAGCTAAAGGCGCCGATTTCAATCCAACTTTGAGCATTATTCGTTGTTGAGCCGATTACTTTTACAAGCAATAGCGAGATGACGGATAACCCAAGGATCGGTACAATAAACTTCCGATACGCTTTATAAGGAAAAATCATCGCAAGGAAAAACATAATAAGGGAAGCCGCTAGCCAAATAATTTGCCTATTAAAGAAATAAGCACTATTTGTTTCATGACGCATAACAGCCCAAACCATACTTGCACTATAAACCATCACAAGTCCAAATCCGCACAATAGTAGCACACTAATGATTAACGAGTAATCATAATGCTTAAATAATTTTTTAATCATAGACGTCATCCTACCTGTTTATTTTCTCTTAAGAAGTCCTCATCAGTTCACAGTTCGATTTGATGTTAGTGGTTTTCATTTAGATACCTTTTAAGTGTTTTAGCCTGCCCGCTACGCTTTTCGGGCTAGCTGCAGCGCCCAGACACTCGGTCACTTCACCTTTTCATCCGAACACAAAGACCGTGTTCAAATGAAAAGGTTCCAGTGCCTGCCGTGTCTAAACGCTCGTCTCCGCTTTTCTTGTCCAGCTGCAGCGCCCAGACACTCGGTCACTTCACCTTTTCATCCGAACACAAAGACCGTGTTCAAATGAAAAGGTTCCAGTGCCTGCCGTGTCTAAACGGGCGCTTCCGCTTTTCGAAGTATGTATAAGTTTTCGATGGTTTTTGTTTGAAACCTGCCTGTCCTATAGAAATTAAGTTTTTTTGATAATTGCTTTTACTATGGTCCATCCGTCTGATTCTTTTCCTAGCAGTTTGAAAGGGATCAGGTTGGTTATGCCTAGCCAGAGGTTAAAGAATAAAACCCAGGTTGTGATAGATGGATGGAACGGGTAAAGAAGTGTTAGTGCAGCGATCATGAGGTTAACGAGTGGACCTGCTATGGCGATTGCTACTTTTGCATAGGCTTTTTCAGGTTGTGCACTGATGGTCATTCCTCCTGCAAAGTAGAAGGCGTTAACGGCTACTTCTCCTCTAGAATGCTTCCATGTCAATACTCTTGGTCCGATCCCAAGATGAAGGTTTACACTGGAGGATGTGAAAATGTTTGCGGCCAGTGTATGACCTGCTTCATGAAATAACAAACTGATTGGAGCAATGATCAGGAGCACCATGAGCAAATCATTCATTCGTATCTACTCCTAAAATCTTCTGAATTCTTTCATAACCTACTCGTATTCTATCATATTTTCTGCTCATACTCGGAAATTAATGTGTCTGCTTAAAGAGAACAAGCGATTTTCACTTTGAACTCATTTAAACTGGTTCTCTACAGAAAAACAAAAAGCTCAAACTATCTACGATAGTTTGAGCTTTCATTATTTCCTCATACTAGCTTCGTGAAGAGCTGAAAGCTGGCGCTCGAGTGATTCAAGCAACTCCTTGCCATCCTCTTCATTAACTAATCCAAGACGAACCGCGAAGTCAATTTCGCGAGATAAACCAAACATTTGCGTATCAAGAACCTCTTCATACAGAGGACACTGAGGCATCGTTAAATTCTCCATTTGAACTTCGATAAGTTTTAGGATCTTATGAGCATCGGCTTTTAACAGCTCGTATGCTTTTTCACGATGTCCTGTTGCCATACCAGTTGACAAATCTGATCCCTCCGTTCCCTTTCCCATTCCTTCTCTTATCATAAAAGGAATACAAAAAAATTGCAAGAAAAAGCAGGGTAAACGCAACCATCTTTAAAAAATACTTAGTCCATACTGTGAAGATAAATTTTCAAGGAGCTTATTACCTGCAATACTATTTCCTTTCGCATCAAGTGGCGGACTGTAGACTCCAATTCCCATTTCATTTGGTACAAGGCTTAAAATCCCACCCGAAACACCACTCTTCGCAGGTATCGCTACATTAATAGCAAATTCGCCTGAAGCGTTGTACATACCGCACGTTACCATAAATGTTTTTACAATTCTCGCAATGTATCTAGGGATAATCCTCCGTTCTGTTTCAGGATCCCTACCTTCATTTGCAAGAACCATCCCGATCCTAGCAAGGTCTTTACAATTCACTTCAATGGCACACTGTTTTGTGTAGGCTTCAAGAAGCATTTCAACGTCATTGTCTATGATGCCATGTTGTTTCATAAAGTAACTTAATGCTCTATTAAGATTAGCCGACTCATATTCAGAATCAGCTACTTCCATATTTATTCCAATACTCGAGTTATTCGTCATGTCGTGTATGAGCTGTAAAATCCGACCAACTTTTTCTTCCACTGAGTTTCCATGAATCATATTTGTTACAACCAAAGCTCCGGCATTTATCATTGGGTTGAGAGGTTTTGAGGGCACCATTGTCTCAAGCTTCGCAATTGAATTAAACGGATCTCCCGTCGGTTCCATCCCTACCCTTGAGAAAACGTGCTCTTCTCCTGCATCCATGATGGCAAGAGCTAACGTAAGAACTTTAGAGATACTTTGTAACGTAAACGTCTCCCCAACATCACCGGCAGATAAGCAACCATCTTCCTTAGAATAAATGGCAATGGCAAGTTTATCGGGCTCTGCTTTTGCAAGAGCTGGGATATAGTCCGCTACTTTCCCATCCTTTGTATAAGGTTTACTTCGTCTGACTAGTTCTACTAGTTCTTCTTCTGTACGACATCTCATATTAAATCCTCCCGCTCGGAAAAATTGACTCTCGCCCTACTGTTCCCCAAATGTGACAAATGCAAGCATAACCGGTATACTTGGTTTGCAAAAGATTTTGATAGTGGGGTGTATGAGATGGAAACGATTCTACCCATCAAGGGGAAAGTCAATTATGCTATTACCTTAGATGCAAGCGTATGGATTTTTGATGATCGCAAGATGGAACTAGAGGATTTTTTGAAATTTGACGATTCAATTAAAAAGAATGAGAACGATTACATCCGAGCTCAAGCCAAGCAGTGGGAAAGAGAACGCACAGGAATCAAACCTCCCGTTAACAAAAGCATTAAACGTTTTGAGAAAGAACGAGTTTTAACTGGAAGCTTTGTTATTCCGTTAAAACCATTCCTCTCAAATGCAGAGCCCGCTAGTGACAAGGTTCAGCTTGAATCGAGTGATGGTAACCAGCATGTTTTAACACTGGAAGAAGCGATGAACGGCTTTCTTCGCTTTTCAAAAGACGGAAAGCCGCTCAGGGAAGATGGACCTACCCACTTCTATTTTGGAGATGGATCTAATGCATCAGACCCCCTTAAGAATATTTTAGGTATTACCGTCATTTAAAGAAGATCAGCTGCAATTCGGGCAAGCAGAGAACGTTCACCTTTCTCGAGCTTAACATGTCCGCTAAGCGGCTGATCTTTAAATTTTTCTACAACATACGTGAGTCCATTTGTATATTCATCTAGATAGGGATGATCAATTTGTTGCGGGTCACCGAGAAGCACAATCTTACTCCCTTCGCCCACCCTCGTTAAAATGGTTTTTACTTCGTGCTTCGTTAAATTCTGTGCTTCATCGATGATAATATACTGATCAGGTAAACTCCTACCACGAATATACGTCAGTGCTTCTACTTGAATGGAACCGATTCCCGAGAGAATCTTTTCAAGCTCACCCGTTTTCTTCACATTAAATAAGTACTCCAAATTATCATAGATTGGCTGCATCCAGGGGCGCAGCTTCTCTTCTTTCTCACCAGGTAAAAACCCAATATCTTTTCCAACTGGTACAATCGGTCTTGCAATAAACAGCTTTTTGTATCGATTTAAATCTTCTGTTTGCATTAAACCAGCTGCCATCGCAAGCAACGTTTTCCCTGTTCCTGCCTTCCCTACTAGCGTAACAAGAGGAATGTCACTTCGAACAAGCAGGTCCAATGCCATTCTTTGCTGAACGTTTCGAGGACCAATCCCCCACATATACTCCGTTTCCATAGCCGTTTTTTCAATTCTGTTCCCATTTTTGTCGACTTTTCCAATACCCGATGAAGAGGCCTGTACAGGGTCTTTTAGAATCACATATTGATTAGGATAGAGCGGCCTTCCCTTTAGTTTCTTAGCATCAATAAATTGCTTTTCAAAAAATTGATTCAGCAGTTCTGAATCGACATATCTCTCCTCATACCCTGTGTAAATTTGGTTAAATTCCACGACTCTATCAGTTAAAAAATCCTCTGCCTGTATTCCCATTGCATCGGCTTTGACACGAACCAACGCGTCCTTACTCACAAGAATAACGGTACGTCCTGATTTTAACTTTCCTTCTTCTAGAAATAAATTTAACGCCACGGCTAGAATCCGATTATCGTTTGTTTTCTCCACAAATTTATCTTGTAAGTATTGAAATGATCGATGGTTGAGTTCGATTCGAAGCGTTCCTCCATTTTCTAAAGGAATCGACTCATGGAGCTTTCCTCTTTCTCGAAAGCCATCAATCATGCGTGATACTTGCCTGGCATTCCTTCCAATTTCATCCATATACCTTTTCTTTGAATCCACTTCTTCTAACACAACAGCCGGAATGACAATTTCATTCGTATTAAACGAATAAATCGCATTTGGATCCTGGAGTAACACGTTCGTATCTAGGACGTAAACCTTATCCAACACTTCGCCTCCTGACCAAATTTAAATTGCTATAACAGGTACGAAAAACAGTTGGGACTATCTACGTTTTCTATAATCTATGAACTAGCGTATAAAGTTAGACGGTTATTCAGAAAATAATTAACAAACTGCAGTGATTTGTTTCTAAATTGCTCATTACGGAGGTAATCGAATGTATAAAATTCAATGGATTATTGCTCTCTTTCTTCTTGCAGCCTGTCAGGCAAATGATGAACCTGTTGTAGAAGAAAAAGAGCAGACCGAGCGCGTCCAATACGTAAAGCAGTCGGTGCGCACACCTGAGAATCAAGATATGTCAGCGACAGAGATTGCAGAACATCTCGTCACTGTTGCCAAACAAGTTCCTGATGTTAATGACGCAACCGCAGTTGTTACTGGAAAATATGCGGTAGTAGGAATTGATGTGAATCAAAAACTTGATCGTACACGTGTAAGCTCCATTAAGTATACTGTTGCAGAAGCACTCCTAAAAGACCCTTATGGAGCAAATGCTGTCGTTACCGCAGATGCAGATACAACTTATCGATTAAAACAAATGGCAACTGAAATTAAACGAGGGCATCCTGTAGGTGGCATAATGGAGGAACTAGCAGATATTGTTGGTAGGTTAATGCCTGAAGTTCCTAGCAAAGCAAATAAATCCGAACAAGAGCCAGTTCGCTCGAACGATAAACAGCTACCTAAGTCAAAAGAAAATGAATTAAAACAACAGCAAGAGAAACAAGATCTAGACAAGTAATTAGATTTAACTCAAAAAAAGAAACGAACCGTTAACGGTTCGTTTCTTTTTTAAGCTGTGCCATCACGGAGCGGTCTAACTTAGCTGCTGCTTCTGGATCATAAATTTTTTCATATGCAGGCTCTACCGACATTTTTGCTCCATAGAACATAATATCACGTACTTCCTTAATATCTAACTTAAACTTCGTAAGCTTCAGTGGAACGTTTTCCATCCTCTCTTCCATTAAAAGAGCTCTTCCAGTAATAGCATACGTACTTTCGTTTCCAATTAGCGTGATTGAAATCTGATCATTCACCTTGATATTAGAGACGATTCGCGACTTTTGATCAACAGCAAATACAATTGACTGCTGATCAACCGCATAAAGCCATGAAATGGCACTTACATTTGGCCCGGTTGTTTCATGATCAATGGTCGAAAGAAGAACATACTGCTCTCTTTTAAGCAGTGTTAAAAGGTCATTTGAAAGAGTAACGTCTACTTTATTAGGCATACTATTCCCTCCAGTTAATTCCTTCGATTTAACGCATTATACTGCAAAGGATGCGATTATTCATGCTATACTAGCAACATGGAATGAGAGGTGTTAACAATGCGTGTAAAATGTGTACTATGTGATAAAATTGAAAAAATTGAAAGCGGTAGTCCGCTAGCTAAAAAGCTTCGCAACCGACCGATCCACACTTATATGTGTGACACCTGCAATGATCGAATTGAAAGTCGCACAAAAGAACGGAAAGATACAGGTAATTTCAAACTGTTTCATCAGGATGAAACAAATGATGAGTGGTAAAATCAAGTCTGGACTTATTGCTGGTACGATTGCGGGAATTGCTCTAGGGTTCATCTTAAAAGGAATCGAAGCCGTAACAGGTAAACTTGTTTATACCCTTCTTCTAAACATTGATTTTATACCGATTATCGGGAATATCAATTGGCCTGAATGGATTGAATTCCTTTTCCATCTTATAATATCTCTTATTATCGGTGTTGTTTACAGCGTTGGAAGTTCCCGTTATTTTGCTCATCAAAGAAGAGCGCAGGCTATTTTCGCCTATGTGCTGACACTACCCACCGTGTTTCTATACTTTCCGCTCACCTACCTGGCAATAAAACCAACTCCTGATTTATGGGACATTACAGCCATTAGCTACTGGACACTTGGGCATTTGATTTATGCTGCACTCTTGTTCTGTATCTATACATGGAGTGAAAAATAACTTCGTTTAAGAAAGACGTGCTCGGAGCACGTCTTTCTTCCTTATTGATGGTTATATTTTGGTTCATTTTCAATCGAAGTTAACAGCGCTTCGATTAATTCAACTGGAAACTTCTTTGAATCTTCTTCTCCGTTTTGTCGATAATGAACAACGTAATAGTCATGTGACACCTCCACATTCAAATCAGAGACCAGATGATCTTCCGTTAATATTTCATGGAAGAATTCATACGTATCTTGCGCCGCCTGATCGCTCTGTCTTTGATTTGCCACAACTTTAATACTAAGCCAATTGTACATTGTATCCTGAAGATTCAAAGCTTCCCTCCTTTAACGCTAGGCTTCTTTTTTCTTCGACTGGTTAAGTCGCATCTTATAAATAATTAATACGACAGCAGAAGCCACTAATCCTTCAGCAACAGGCAATCCTATTCCAAAAAAGGTTAGCGGAAAACACCCTATAACAAGAACAGCGTATACAATGACATTTTTAAGGATCGGTAGTTTTTTGGCAAAGCCAAGACGATAAACAACAATACATAGGATAACAATAATCGCATATAGCAAATAAAATCCCATCGTCATATTGTCTTCAATGCCAACTAACTTAGCGAAAAAAGATAAATCTTCAGATTGTATAGTAGGTTCTGTATTCATTTTTCCACCCCCGGTATAAAAGCATAATAAATGAAATCACAAATAAAAGTAAACGATTTCTTTCCATTTAGAAAAAAAGTCCTACATAGGACAGAAAAAATAAGATTGATAAAACAATAAAAAAACGATCCAAAAGGGATGCCCCTTTTGAATCGCATTAGACACCCTTATTGGGCTGTTTTTTTCTTTTTAGCGTTCTTTTCACGTTCGTTCTTATCGAGGATTTTCTTACGAAGACGAATCGAATCAGGTGTTACTTCGCAATACTCATCATCGTTCAAATACTCAAGTGCTTCTTCAAGCGTTAGAACGCGAGGCTTCTTCATAGAAACTGTTTGGTCTTTGTTGGCAGAACGCATGTTTGTCATCTGCTTCACTTTAACGATGTTAACCGTAATGTCATTCTCACGAGTGTGTTCCCCAACGATCATTCCCTCGTAAACTTCAGTACCTGGAGCTACGAAGATTGTACCGCGGTCTTCAACACCCATAATACCATATTCTGATGCTTTTCCTTTTTCCATGGAAACAAGTACACCAGCACGGCGTCCACCTACACGACCGCTAATAAGAGGCATATACGTTTCAAATGTGTGGTTGATAATACCATAACCGCGTGTTTGTGTAAGGAACTCAGTTGAGTAACCAATCAAACCACGTGCAGGCACCATAAATTCAAGACGAACTTGACCTGAACCGTTGTTCACCATGTTAACCATTTCACCTTTACGCTCACCAAGTGATTCCATTACAGAACCAGTGTAGTCTTCAGGTACGTCAATTTGAACACGTTCAACGGGCTCACTTGCAACACCGTCTACTTCACGTACGATAACTTCAGGTTTTGAAACTTGAAGCTCAAATCCTTCACGACGCATGTTCTCAATCAGGATTGAAAGGTGAAGCTCACCACGTCCTGAGACAACCCATGCATCTGGAGAATCTGTGTTTTCAACGCGAAGACTTACGTCTGTTTCAAGCTGTGCTCTAAGACGTTCTTCAATTTTACGACTTGTAATGTACTTACCTTCTTTACCAGCAAAAGGACTGTTGTTTACAAGGAACGTCATTTGAAGCGTTGGCTCATCAATACGTAGGATAGGCAGTGCTTCCTGATGATCGTATGGGCAAACTGTTTCTCCAACGTTGATTTCTTCCATACCAGATACTGCAACAAGGTCTCCAGCTTTTGCTTCTTCAATCTCTGTACGTTTCAAGCCAATGAAACCAAAGAGCTTTGTTACTCTGAACTGTTTAACTGTTCCATCAACCTTCATCAATGCAACTTGCTGGCCGACTTTCATTGTTCCTCTGAACACACGTCCGATACCAATTCTTCCTAGGTAATCGTTGTAGTCAAGAAGAGTGATCTGGAATTGAAGCGGCTCATCACTATTGTCAATTGGTGCTGGGATGTTATCAATAATTGTGTTCATAAGAACTTTCATATTGTCATCTTGCACTTCAGGATCAAGGCTAGCTGTTCCGTTAATTGCAGAGGCATAGACAACAGGGAAGTCAAGCTGATCTTCGTCCGCGCCAAGATCAATAAATAAATCAACAACTTCATCCACAACTTCTTCAGGACGTGCTGCAGGACGGTCAATTTTGTTAAGAACTACAATTGGTGTAAGCTTCTGCTCTAGAGCTTTCTTCAGCACGAAACGTGTCTGTGGCATACAGCCTTCATAAGCGTCAACAACTAGAAGAACACCGTCTACCATTTTCATGATACGTTCAACTTCACCACCAAAGTCAGCGTGACCAGGTGTATCCATAATGTTGATTCGTTTGTCTTCATAGTTAATTGCCGTATTTTTAGCAAGGATTGTGATCCCGCGTTCTCTTTCAAGGTCATTCGAATCCATCGCACGTTCGCTTACTTGCTCGTTGTCACGAAACGTACCTGATTGATGAAGCATTTGGTCTACCAGCGTCGTTTTACCGTGGTCAACGTGGGCAATGATTGCGATGTTACGAATATCTTCTCTTATTGCCATTAATTATTCTCTCCTCGTATTCTCGTCTTATTTCTGACGATAAACTCAATAACTAGACCATTATAACACAGATATCGCTTAAGGCGAAATTTCTCTTCTTTCCAGCTTAACCCGGTTATTGTACACTAGTACTATAAAGGGGGCTTTCCGCATGAACAAGCATCAATTCCTTTTACTCTTAATGGCCATTCTGGCGGTTGCAAGCATGTGTGCAATCGGTATTTCTATAGCTGAACAAAGCTGGATCGGCGGACTTCTTTCATTTATTGGAGTAGGTTTCTTTATGGGAATGGGTTTTCGAATTAAACGTAAAGCTGAACAATAACATTAAAAAGAGCTGTTCATCACTGAACAGCTCTTTTTAATGGTGTTTTAATGCTCGTTAGGATGTACAAAAATTAAATACTTTTTTCCTTCACCTTCAATAGCGTATTGTTCAAACCCACATTTCCCTAAAAACAAACTCCACTCATTCTGCTCTAAGGGAATGCCAGCAAAAACAACCTCTTTTTTTTCACCTACTATACACTGAATAACTTCATGACCGACTCCCTTTTTTCGCTGAACAGGATCGACAACGATCGTACCTAACCAGGACTTTTGATTTGATGGAGCCTGATCAAGAACGGCTGTAATGGCTACAGGAGATTCATCTTTAAACCAAAGCCTAAATTCACATCCCATTCCTTCATAAGCTTGTATATAGGTAAATATATCTTCTGCGATTGGGATCCGCCCAAATTCTTCTTCAAGCCAATCTTTATCTTCCATTGTCCATTCTATTAGGAGGTTTGCGAACCTTTCCTTGCTTGTCGAAGTTACAGATTTCATTTTGTTGAAGGAGTTCTTAAATAGAATTTTTGATCAAGCGCTGGTTGGATGTACTCTTTTTGAACCTGTGAATGAAACAGTGGAGTACCGACAAAGATGGTGTTTTTATCTAACAAATCAATTTCCTTATTATCCACTGTAGTACAAATGCCTCCCGCTTCCTCAATTAACATTTTACCAGCCGCAAAATCCCAAGGGGCAAGCCGTAAGGAGACATACCCATCAAGACGCCCCGCCGCTACGAAAGCCATCTCAATTGCAGCACTACCATAAGAACGGGTGCCTCTTATTTTTTTTAGAAGAGGTGAGAAGGTGCGCGGGTCGATACGATGATTCTCCGTAACCCACGTTGCATTGATAGCTAATAGGGATTCTGAAAGATTCGTCGACTGCAACGGTTTTACTTGTATATCATTAAGGTATAGACCTGAGCCCTTTTTACAATGATATAGCTCGTCTTTTGTTACATCATAAATAAACGCAAGTTTCCCTACTCCATCTTCGTATATCCCGATCGATATTGCGAAATTGGTTTGTTGATGAACAAAATTCATCGTTCCATCAATCGGATCAAGAAACCAAATAACACCATCTAAATCTTCTATTTCGTCTCCAAATCCCTCTTCTCCCATAATGCGATGGTTTGGATATGTACCTTTTATTTTCTGAATAAAAAATTTCTCAGTTTGCTTATCAATGTCCGTAACGAGATCGTTCGGATTGCTTTTTGACTCAATGTTAAAAGATGTTGTAAAGGAAGACATGATTTCTTCTCCCGCTTCTTTAATCCATTTAATAGCATCATCATATACGCGATTCCAATTCGTCTGCTGTGTCATGGTTCGATCTCCTTTTACCTTATATTTCATGCTAGTTCTTATTATGACAGGAAAAGAAGAAAAAACGAACCTTTTTGCAAGGTTCGTTTTGCTAAGCTTCTAATCTAATCATTTCTTTACGAAGTTCTTCAAGCTTCACTTTACATCTCGCCATTTCATCTTGATCACTAGCCGTCATTGCATCGTGTAGCGTTGCCAGCTCATAGTCAATCTCCATCCTCAATACCGGAATCCGCTTCTCTGCTTCGTTTCTTTGTAATGACTGAATCACTTGTTTCATGGTAACCTACACCCCTCTTCTTTTCGATTAAGCAGTCATAGTTATCAGAGAAACCTTATAAGACGGAATATTCTGATATTTCTGCTTTGATTACTATATCTTATGCCTTCCCTGCTCACTATGCAACCTCTATATTTGTTACTATTTTTCCTCTTTTGCTTCTTTTTCAAACCTATCCTTACACATCAATCGTCAGTTTTCATATAAATTGCAGTTCTATGTTACTATAAATGTATAAAAATTTGTCGTAATGGAGGATATTATGTCATTTAGCGGATTTACTCAACACGATTTTAACGCCTTCCAAATCGAAGGACTTGATGCGAGAATGGAAGCCATTCAAGAACGAATACAGCCAAAATTCCAGGCGATTAGCGACGACGTGATAAGTGATCTAGAAATGCTTGCTGGTAATGAAATGCACCTTCACATTGCCCGTCATGCACGAAGAACAAAGAACCCACCAGTTGATACATGGATGGCATTTTCTCACAATAAACGCGGATACAAAATGCACCCTCACTTTCAAATTGGCCTATTTGATGATCATGTTTTTGTATGGCTCGCATACATTTATGAGCTGCCAGGTAAGCCACAAATGGCTACGTTACTTTTAGATCATATGGATAAGCTTATAGAAGACGTTCCGGCATCTTATTGGATTTCCACTGATCATACAAAGAAAAAAGCAAGTCAACCTCTTAAAGATGTTGAACTTGATAAGGTTCTAACCCGCTTCCGCGATGTAAAAAAAGGGGAGTTTCTCATTGGACGTCATTTTACGAGCGATGATCCACTATTGCAAGACGGGGAACAATTTATTCAAGAGGTTAAAAAAACGTTTGAATCGCTCATGCCGTTTTATCGCCTTTCACTTCAACCTACAACATAAAAACCAGGGGTTTCCCCCCTGGTTTTTATGTTGTCATTTTTACTAAATCACGTTCTGTTTGCTTCGCTTCTTTAACAACGTGATAAGTTGAAAAGCCCGTCTCTTTATCAAACTGTTTAAAGATTTGTTTTTCCTCAGATTTAGAAGGAACAACATCTTTAAATTCATGATAGCTACTAATTAATTCACCCTTATGAACACCGTGACCATAGGCTTTCTCAATCAATTCAAAAAAATTAACTACTTTAATTACTTCGTCTTTGCTCCAATCAATGGAAATAGGATATTGGACTTCCATTTTTTAACCCCTCTCTAAAGTTGCCATTTTATTCGAATCTCTTTTGCTTCTTGATCAATCCGTTCAAATAACTCGTGTACGGAAGGAACATCATGAATTGCACCCATCACCTGTCCTGCCCACGCAAAACCTTCTTCATCTTTTCCTTCATATATAAACTTCCTGTTCGCTTCACCGCTTATGTATTCTTTCAGAAGGTCATATCCACCATTACTTGCTTCAATTTCAGTAATTCGTTCAGCAAATACATTTCGGATTACTCTTGCAGGCGCACCAAGGCTTCGTTTAATAATCATTGTATCTGTCTCGGATCCCTGTAACAAACGTTGTTTGTAAGCAGTGTGAGCGTGTGTACACTCTTTCGTAGCTATAAATCTTGTTCCCATTTCAATTCCTTCAGCCCCAAGTGCGAGAGAGGCCATTAACCCCCGCCCATCTCCTATACCACCAGATGCAATAACGGGAATCGAAACTGCATCAACTACTTGGGGGACGAGAACCATTGTCCCAGTATCTTCTTTTCCGAGATGCCCGCCACCTTCTTGACCAACAACCATGACGGCTGTTGCCCCTAGTTCTTCTGCCTTAATAGCCTGTCGCTTCCCAGCAGTTAAAACAAGGACTTTCACGTTTGTCCCTCTCACCATATCAAATACAGGCTTAGGATTACCGCCCGTAACCGAAATGATTTCTACTCCTTCTTGGATAGCAGTTTCAAGCATGTGTTCAAACGGCCTCCCGTGCTGGCCAATTGCAAAATTAACTCCGAATGGTTGATCGGTAAAACTTCTCGTAAGGTATATTTCCTTTTTCAGCTGTGTTTCTGAATCCATAGACATTGCTGTGAGCTGACCGAGCCCACCTGCGTTGCTAACCGCAGAAGCTAATTCGTGATAGGCAAGGTAGGCAAGTCCTCCCTGAACAATTGGTTTCTTTATACCTAATAACTCCGTAAGTCGCGTCTTCCATTTCATCACTTATCCTCTCCTTCACATAATCCATTTCGAGAATAAGAGAGGATCTCCTTTTTCGGAACTATAAAAGAGAACTAGCATCAAAATAAAACTTGCAAAATAGTACTTATGTGATTATACTCAGTTTGTTTAAGGATAAAAAAGGTCGAAGTGACGGAACAATGAACCTTTTTCCACTCGCGACAGCTCATTCAAGATTAAATTCTCATTCCCCAAACGTTGGTGGAATGCTATCTGTACTAAAGTATAAATAAAGAGGTGCTTGATTTGCAACAAAACGAAACACCACTATTCACTGGTTTAGTTAACCACGCAAATAAAAACCCCATTCAATTTCATATTCCTGGTCATAAAAAAGGAAATGGAATGGATCCTGAATTTCGTGCATTTATCGGCGATAATGCCCTTTCGATTGATTTAATTAATATTCAGCCCCTTGATGATCTGCATCATCCTCATGGCATGATTAAAAAAGCACAGGACCTTGCAGCAGAAGCTTTTGGTGCCGATTCCACATTCTTCTCTGTTCAAGGTACAAGTGGCGCAATCATGACAATGGTTATGACCGTATGTTCTCCTGGTGACAAAATTATCGTGCCAAGAAACGTCCATAAATCGGTCATGTCTGCCATCATCTTTTCAGGTGCCACACCCGTATTCATTCACCCTGAAATTGATCCAAAGCTCGGCATTTCTCACGGCATCACCCCGGTCGCAGTAAAGAAAGCGCTCGAACAGCACCCTGATGCTAAAGGCGTTCTCGTTATTAACCCTACTTATTTCGGGATTTCTGCGAATTTAGAAGAAATTGTCTCAATTTCTCATGAATATGACGTTCCCGTTTTAGTTGATGAAGCACATGGTGTGCACATTCATTTTCATGATCGCTTGCCAGTTTCAGCAATGCAGGCAGGTGCAGATATGGCCGCAACTAGCGTTCATAAACTCGGTGGATCAATGACGCAAAGCTCTGTGCTAAATGTAAAAGAAGGCCTAATTTCTGCTAAGCGCGTACAAACCATTATCAGCATGCTCACAACAACGTCTACTTCTTATATTCTCCTTGCTTCTCTTGATGTTGCAAGAAAGAGACTCGTGATGGATGGGTACGAATTAATAGAAAACGCGATACAACTAGCAGACCGAGCCAGGAATCAAATTAATGATATTTCACCACTCTATTGTGTTGGGAACGAAATTCTTGGCACAAATGCCACTTACGACTATGATCCAACAAAACTAATTATCTCTGTCCACGATCTAGGGATTACGGGCTATGAAGCAGAAGTATGGTTACGAAAAGAGGCAAATCTGGAAGTCGAGCTTTCCGATTTGTATAATTTGCTTTGTATTGTCACACCAGGGGATAATGAGGAATCCGTTAATGCCCTTGTATACGCCTTAAAAGATATGGTAGAAGCTTTTAAAGAGTCGGATGGTACAGTTGCTGAAAAGTTTGAGGTTCATGCCCCTGATATACCGACACTAGCCGTTTCTCCAAGGGATGCATTTTATTCCGAAACGGAAATTATACCATTTACTGAGTCAGCGGGGCGCGTCATCGCTGAATTCGTTATGGTTTATCCACCAGGCATTCCAATCTTTATTCCTGGTGAAATCATTACGGAAGAAAACTTGAATTATATTGTGGAAAATATTGAAGCTGGTCTTCCTGTTCAAGGACCTGAAGACGATGAATTAAACGATATCCGTGTGATTAAAGAATATAAAGCAATTAAATAAGAGGCGGCCCTATGGCCGCCTCTTTGTCTTATCAGAATTATTTTTTATCTTTTTTATTGCATTCCGGGCATCTGCTATAAAGTGTGCTTACCTTCTCTTCATGAACGTGATCAATTGTTTTCTCGCAAGTTTGGCAAATGATAATACCCATTCTCAACACCCCTTAAGTTAGTTTTGAAAACGCTTCCGTTTCGCTTAATTCAATAATAGTGTGTCACAATTGTTTTGTCAACACTATATTGTATATCACATTATATTCTTTTTACGCTATTATGTGTTCTAAACTACTAATTGTCAGAAAACATTTTTGCCTGTAAACTAATGGAGATGAAGAAAGGAGGATTTGATGCCACAAAGCGCCTACCTCACTCCCGTAACAGACGAGGATCTGTCCCTCATTCACGTTAAAGAACTGCTCACTTATTACATGAACATTACTTCGAAAACAGGAGAACAGCTTTCCTGGTCGTATGGTGACTTTGCTTTTCCTTATACACTTGTTGAAAATGCTGAATCTGATGAATGGTTTTATTTAAAGGGCAAAAATGAAGCTTACCGTACAATTGTCATTGGACTAGTTGAGAAAAAGATCCAGGTTGTTTTACCCGATCAATCGACTCACGGTGATAAAGCAAAAGCAAATGAACTATGTAAATTTCTTGCTACAAAACTAAAAGCAGATCTCATCCTTTTTAATGGTCGAAAAATGCGATATGCAAAAAAATAAACAGCCAAATGGCTGTTTATTTTTTGACTAATTCGATTTGTTCTGGATTGATGAGATCATAATCTTTATCCCTTAATCCGGACACAATGTCACTCATGGCCGCAGCGGTCCAATCACGGTCATGCATAAGCAAGTTTGCTCCATTTTGTAGAAGTGGTGAATTGACCATAATGTCAGCTAGTGCAGCTTTATTTTGATATTCTTTTACCCAATCATATCCATACGTCCAATTCATCACAAGCATGCCTTCTTCTTTAGCTAGTGACTTAGAATAATCAGTGTTTGATCCGAATGGCGCTCTAAAAAACTTCGGCTTCTCACCAATCACTTCTTCAATCATCTCATTTAATTTCAAGATCTCTTCCCTTTGCTCATCCTCAGATAAAGATTTCAAATCAGCATGCGTCATCGTATGATTACCTATAGCAAAGCCCATCTCATATATTTCCTTTAATCTAGCCTTTTCTTCATCAGTATCAATAAAATGACCATTCACAAAGAAAATCGCAGGAGCATCAAGTTCTTTAAGTGTCTTTGCCATTTCAACCGCATTTTTATCTGGTGCATCATCGATTGTAAGAAGCACTGCTTCAGCTGGAGCATCATTTATTGGTTCAAATCCCCAAAATGCTTCATTCAAGCGATACTCAGGCTCTGTCTCTTCAGCAGTGGCCTCTTCTTCTTCTTTCTTCTCCTCTTGGTCACTCGCCTCTTTTGATTCTGCTTCTTCATCAGAAGAGTCTTCGCTCGCCTCTTGCTCATTTGAGGCCTGTTCGCTATTACTAGCTTCGTCTTTTGATGCATCGGTATTTGCTTCAGAACCTGCATTCGTTGAGCAAGCAGCTACAAAAACCAGTAGTGCTAACATCATCCATTTTAACGTATTTGTCATTTCTCTCTCTCCTTATGTAGTCTCCCTTCATCATAAACCAATTATGGAGCTGGTGAAAGAGAAGAATGTCACATTTAACCAACAAATTCCTTTTCATTATCCTACAATTCTGACTACCTCTCTGACATGGTATTTCCCTTTACAACGTTGATTTCAACAAATATACTAGACAACGTGGCAAATTTCGCGATCCGTTACAAAGCCTGTTAATAATAGGAAATAGGGTGCTTGCTGCATAGTTTTGGTAACGACAGGTGAAATTGAGTACACATGCATTTTATTTCTGATTTATTAAAAAAGCTTTTCGGATGAAAGTACAGTTAATTATTCAGAAAGGTGATGATGAAATTTGAATAAGCTTACAGCAGTCTTTATAATCTCTGTAGTATTATCTCTTATCTTTATTTCATGGGGAACCATTTCTCCAGAGTCTTTAGATGCAACGACTTCTTCACTTCAAAGCTTTCTTCAGGTGAAGTTTGGATGGTTTTATTTATTAGCAGCGTCAGGGTTTCTAATTTTTGCGATCTATCTTATTTTTTCGAAGTACGGCAGACTTCGACTTGGAAAAGAAACAGATGTACCGGAGTATAATCTCATTACATGGTTTGCGATGTTATTCTCAGCTGGAATGGGAATTGGACTTGTATTCTGGGGCGTTGCAGAACCAATGTTCCATTATTACGATCCACCTGCTGGCGCTGCTTCTCAGTCAGATGAAGCTGCAAGACTTGCGTTTCAGTATAGTTTCTTCCATTGGGGGCTGCACCCTTGGGCGATTTATACCACCGTTGCGTTAGCACTAGCATTCTTTAAGTTTAGAAAGGGAGCACCAGGACTTATTAGTGCTATTTTCTATCCGATTCTTGGAGAAAGAGTAAATGGACCTATTGGTATAATAATTGACGTTATCGCTGTTATTGCGACCGTATTTGGTGTCGCTACTTCACTCGGATTCGGAGCTTCACAAATCGGTGGAGGAATCTCTTATTTAACAGGGGTCGAAAATTCATTTACAACGCAGTTAATTATTATTCTAGTTGTAACGGTCCTTTACATGATTTCCGCATCAACTGGAATTTCGAGAGGAATTAAATATTTAAGTAATACAAACATTGTCCTTGCGATTTTACTAATGTTTTTCCTACTCTTTGCAGGACCAACAAACTTTATTATGGATCTGTTTACATCAACTCTTGGTTCATATATTCAAAATTTGCCTAGCATGAGTCTTCGTATGAGACCATTTGAAGGATCATCATGGATCCAAAGCTGGACAATCTTCTACTGGGCATGGTGGATTGCCTGGGCCCCATTTGTAGGAACATTTATCGCTCGTGTATCAAAAGGTAGAACGATTCGAGAATTTGTTCTTGGTGTTCTTTTAGTGCCAACGATCTTTGGTGGATTATGGTTCTCCGTGTTTGGAGGTTCAGCTATTTCACTTGATATGGCCGGAACGGGTATTTACGACATTATTAGCAACCAGGGTATGGAAGTTGCACTATTCGCTGTACTAGAGCAATATCCACTTGGTACATTTATGTCGATCATTGCGATATTACTAATTAGTACCTTCTTTATTACATCGGCTGACTCAGCTACATTTGTTCTTGGGATGCAAACGACGAAAGGAAGTATGAATCCTTCAACCAAAGTGAAATTAACTTGGGGTGTGATTCAGTCATCAGCTGCTGCAGTTCTTCTTTGGTCAGGTGGCCTCGGTGCCCTGCAAACTGCGTCTATCATAGCCGCTTTTCCGTTTGCTATTATCATAATCGGTATGATAATCTCTCTATTAAAAGCTTTTAAACAAGAGAAAATACCGCCAAGACCACCTAAAAAAGATGAGTCAAAATAATAAAAGCGCACTACCAATTTGGTAGTGCGCTTTTGTATGGACTACAACTCATATGATTAAGATATAGAAAAAATTAATAACTAATGCAATAGTTGTAGAGAAAGAAATGAGAAAAAGAAGCTCCTTCCCTCTCGTCACCATTTGTATTGAAATCGTACAAACCAGATAGAGAAAAACGAGAAACAATACAATTTTAAATCCAATTGGATCTCGTGGAGAATGATGAATGATTTGAAAAAAAGCAAACCAGATCATGAACTGAAAGCAAAGCACTTTTCAATACATTCCACTCCACCTCCACCAGAAGCAATCATCCTATTAATATGTATGTCCTCTTATTGATAAAAATGGCTCCTCTCCCTCAATCAATTCTAAAACAAGTTTCGCTTAGCAAAAAAAACTTCGGAGACACTGAGTCTCCGAAGTTTTTAATAAGAAATTAACCAATATGAATTGGAGTACCTAGAGCTACTTCAGCAGCTTCCATAGTAATTTCTCCAAGTGTTGGGTGAGCATGGATTGTAAGTGCAATGTCTTCAGCTGTCATACCAGCTTCGATTGCAAGACCAAGCTCAGCAATCATATCAGAAGCGTTAGGACCAGCAATTTGAGCACCGATCACTAGGCCATCTTCTTTACGAGTGATAAGCTTCATAAATCCTTCACTGTCGTTAAGAGACAATGCACGCCCGTTAGCGCCAAACGGGAATTTAGATGCTTTCACTTCAAATCCTTGGTCTTTTGCTTCCTGTTCAGTATAACCCACTGAAGCGAGTTCTGGGTCAGAGAAGACAACAGCTGGGATTGCAAGATAGTCAATCACAGAGTTTTCACCGCCAATTACTTCTGCAGCTACTTTACCTTCATAAGAAGCTTTATGTGCAAGCGCAGGACCTTCTACGATATCACCAATTGCATAGATGTTATCGAAGTTAGTACGACACTGCTTGTCAATCTTCACAAGACCTTTGTCCGTCATTTCAACGCCAAGTTCTTCAAGACCGATTTCATTTGTATTAGGCTTACGACCAACTGTAACTAGTACATAATCAGCGTCAAACGTCTGCGTTTCACCTTTGATTTCTGCTGTTACTGTTACGCCGTCTTCTGTTTCTTCAACGCCTTGTGCAAGAGCTTGAGTAATGATTTCTACATTACCTTTCTTCTTAAGACGACGAGAAACAAGAGAGCTCATTTGTTTTTCGAATCCAGGTAGAATTTGCTTCGTACCTTCAAGGATTGTTACTTCAGTACCGAAGTTTGCGTACACAGTACCAAGTTCGATTCCGATGTATCCTCCACCGATAACAACCATTTTCTTAGGAACTTCATCAAGTGCAAGTGCACCAGTTGACGAAATCACGCGCTTGCTCCATTTGAAGCTTGGAAGTTCGATTGGGCGAGATCCTGTTGCGATGATGCAATTGTTGAATGTATACGTTTGAGAGTTCTTTTCGTCCATGATACGAACTGTGTTCTTATCGACGAAATAAACTTCACCACTAATAACATCAACTTTATTTGATTTCATAAGTCCTGCTACGCCGCCAGTAAGCTTGTCAACTACAGAAGACTTCCACTCCTGAACTTTCTTCATGTCAACGCTCACGTTCTCAGCAGTGATTCCGATATCATCGGAATGCTTTGCAGACTCATATTTATGAGATGCATTAATCATTGCTTTTGAAGGAATACAGCCGACGTTTAAGCAAACTCCGCCTAGAGTTCCTTTGTCAGCAATGGCAACTTTCTGACCAAGCTGTGCTGCACGGATTGCAGCCACATATCCACCTGGTCCAGCTCCTACTACAAGTGTGTCTAATTCGATTGGAAAATCTCCTACTACCATATTATTACGCCTCCATCATTAAGAGTTGTGGATCGTTCAACAGACGCTTGATGTGATTAAGAGCAAGTTGTGCTGTTACGCCATCAATAAGTCTGTGGTCGTAGCTGATCGATAGAGCAAGAACAGGTGCAGCAACGATTTCTCCGTCGATAACAACTGGCTTCTCCTCAATACGACCAATACCAAGAATAGCAGCATCCGGGTTGTTGATGATTGGAGTGAACCATTGACCACCAGCAGAACCCAGGTTAGAAATAGTACATGTGCTACCTTTCATATCGTCCCCTGATAGTTTACCATCGCGAGCTTTTTTAGCCAACTCATTAATTTCAGATGACACGTTAAGAAGTGGCTTGCGGTCTGCTTCTTTTACGACAGGAACAACTAGTCCAGCGTCAGTGTTAGCAGCAATACCAATGTTGTAATAATGCTTGTGTACGATTTCTTCTGTGGAATCATCGATTGATGCATTCAACATAGGGAATTCGCGAAGAGCAGAAACAAGAGCTTTTACAACGTATGGAAGGTAAGTTAGCTTCACATCTTTGTCTGCAGCATATTGTTTGAACTTCTTACGGTGAGCAACAAGATCTGTTACAACAACTTCATCCATGTGAGTTACGTGTGGAGCAGTATGCTTCGAGTTAACCATTGCTTTCGCAATTGCTTTACGCATACCTTTCATCTTCTCACGAGTTTCCGGCTGTGCAGATGCTTGTGGTTGAGCTGATGTAGTAGCCGTTTCTTGCTTCGCTTCAGCCTTTTCTTCTGACGCAGCTGGAGCTTCAGAAGCCGTTTCGCCTCCACCATTCAAGTGAGTGTCGATGTCTTCTTTTACGACGCGACCATTTTTACCTGAACCAGATACTTTTGAAATGCTTACGCCGTTTTCACGAGCATATTTACGTACTGCTGGCATAGCAATAACGCGTTTTGTTGGATCTGTTTCTTCTTCTTCAGGAAGTGGTTTTGATCCAGCGCTATCTTCTTTTGCTTCAGATTTTGCTTCTGCTTTAGGAGCTTCTTCTTCAGCTTGAGGCTGTTCAGCTGCAGGTTCTTCCTCTGCATCTTCATAACCTTCTGCGTCGAAAGTAATCACTACGTCTCCAACGATTACAGTTGCGCCTTCTTCAGCGTGAACTTCTTTAACTGTTCCGTCTACTGGGGAAGGAATTTCAACAACAGCTTTGTCGTTTTGTACTTCTGCAAGAATATCGTCTTCTTTAACTTCATCTCCGGATTTAACAAACCATTTTACGATTTCGCCTTCATGGATACCTTCACCGATATCCGGCATCTTAAATTGAAATGCCACGGGACTTCGCCTCCTAATTGTAGAAAAATTTTGCTCATATAAGATCTGAAGCGAAGCGCGGATCGCAGCTTCACTTCATGTTTTTTTATAAAGAGTTAATTAGAAATTAACAACTTGAGTTGCTTTTTCGATAATATCAGTATGATCAGGAAGCCATACATCTTCAGCAGCAGAGAATGCAAATACAGTATCTGGTGCAGCTACGCGAAGTACTGGTGCTTCAAGACTTAGGATTGCGCGGTCGTTGATTTCTGCTACAACGTTAGCTGCAATTCCTGCTTGCTTTTGAGCTTCTTGTACAACGATTGCACGATTGGTTTTTTCAACAGATGCAATAATTGTATCGATATCGAGCGGGCTAACCGTACGAAGGTCGATAACTTCTGCGCTAATGTCATTCTTCTCAAGCTCTTCAGCAGCTTTAAGAGAAGCCTGAACCATCGCACCGTAAGTTACGATTGTAATGTCAGTACCTTCACGTTTTACTTCAGCTTTACCAATTTCAATTGTGTATTCTTCTTCAGGAACTTCCTGACGGAAAGAACGATAAAGCTTCATGTGCTCAAGGAAAATAACTGGATCGTTATCACGGATCGCAGAAATTAGAAGTCCTTTTGCATCATAAGGGTTTGAAGGGATTACAACTTTAAGTCCTGGCTGTTGCGCCATTAATCCTTCAAGGCTATCCGCGTGAAGTTCTGGTGTTTTAACGCCGCCACCAAATGGTGAACGTACCGTAATCGGCGCGTGGAAAGAGCCACCTGAACGATAACGAAGACGAGCCATTTGACCGGAAATAGCATCCATTACTTCGTAAACGAAACCAAAGAACTGAACTTCTGGTACTGGACGGAATCCAGTAAGTGCAAGTCCGATAGACATACCACCGATACCTGATTCAGCAAGCGGAGTATCGAATACGCGATCTTCGCCAAATTCCTTTTGAAGTCCTTCTGTCGCACGGAAAACGCCGCCGTTTTGACCTACGTCCTCACCAAATACGAGTACGTTCTCGTCATTTTTCAACTCCGTACGCATCGCATCAGTGATTGCTTGAATCATTGTCATTTGCGCCATAGCTTACTTCGACTCCTTTGCACTATATTGTTCGTATTGTTCACGAAGGTTCTGTGGAAGCTCTTCGTACATGTTAGAAATAAGATCTGTTACTTTTTGCTTAGGAGTGCCATCTGCTTTCTTAATAGCCGCTTTGATTTCGTCCTTCGCATTATCAACTACTTCATTTTCTTTTTCTTCTGACCAAAGGTTTTTGCTCTCAAGATACTTGCGGAAGCGAACGATTGGATCTTTCTTTTCCCACTCGCTATCAAGATCTTCAGAACGGTAACGTGTTGGATCGTCACCAGCCATTGTATGTGGACCATAACGGTAAGTCATTGTTTCAATTAGTGTAGGACCTTCACCATTAATTGCGCGCTCACGAGCATCCGTAACTGCTTTATAAACAGCAAGAACGTCCATACCGTCTACTTGAACACCTTGAATACCAGCTGCAACTGCTTTTTGAGCGATTGTTTTCGCAGCAGATTGTTTTTCAACTGGAACTGAGATTGCGAAACGGTTGTTTTGCACAACGAATATCGCTGGAGCAGCATAAGCACCTGCAAAGTTCATTCCTTCATAGAAATCCCCTTGAGAAGCACCGCCATCACCAGTGTAAGTGATTGCTACGTTTTTCTTGCCTTTTTTCTTAAGTCCAAGCGCAACGCCAGCTGTTTGTGTAATTTGAGCACCAATAATGATTTGTGGGCTCAATACGTTAAGACCATCAGCCTGGTTTCCTACAAAGTGACCACGGGAGAATAAAAATGCTTTATATAGTGGAAGACCGTGCCAGATGATTTGAGGAACATCACGATAACCTGGAAGAATCCAGTCCTCTTTATCAAGTGCAAATTGACTTCCTAGTTGTGAAGCTTCTTGTCCTGCAGTTGGTGCGTAGAAGCCAAGACGTCCTTGACGGTTCAAAGAGATTGAACGTTGGTCAAGAATGCGTGTGTACACCATGCGGCGCATTAATTCTTGAAGCTGCTCATCTGATAATTCAGGCATTGCTTCTTCATTAACGATTTCGCCATTTTCATTTAGAATCTGGAACATTTCGAATTGGCCTTCGATGTTTTCGATGGTTTTAGTTCCCATACCTTTCACCTCATCCTTTCATTCATAAAGAGATAGATTATTGAATTGCAAATGTTGCAATTGTGAGTGGGTCGTTCAGTTTACAGACATCACTAGCATGTCCATTTCAACGTTATTAAATGACAAATACCATTCATTAATTTGCATTACTTAAGACAACACTCAATGTCATACCCTTAATTCTGAAGAAATAATCCCTAGTGCTATGTATTACTGCGAATAATAGTCTGTATCAGTAAGATTAAGGGAGTGCTTCTCTTCATGAGTAAGTTCGTTTTTAAGTTTACAATACAGTAAGTTTCAAGTCAATTAATTGATTTATTAATTGCATGTTAAGGGATAATATTAAAACTGTTACATTCTGTTTTGATAGACTGTATTAGTGTAAATAATTAGGAGGACAGATCTTTTATAACTCTTTATAACGAGAAATTGCTTCAAATTCCATGATAAAAATGCTTTCTCCTTTTAATTTATACAAACGACTGCGTTCAAATTTTTTTCTGCTTACATAAAAAAAACCGCTCAAACGAGCGGTTTTTATTCTCCGTAATTCACATTTAATTCAGCTGATTCATAAAAAGCTTTTTTGGCTTCATTAAATTCAGATGTGAAGTTGTTGAAACTTTCTTTATGCTCAGCCACTTTGCCATATTTCTCGTTAACGACTTTAATTTGTTCTTGGAGTTGCTCTAAAGTCAGTTCTTTATCTTGTAGTGAGCTGTAGAGCTTTTGATCTTGTTCAACAGCTGCTTTGTATTCTTTATGTAGCTTTCCATAAGCTTCATAACGCTTATCCATAATTTCAATCAAGCTTTTGGCATCTTTCTTAGCTGCATCCGTTTCAAGGTCCTCGGTTAAATCTTTAACTTCCTCAAATTCTTCATATGCTTCATCGATGCTTTCTTTTTCCTTCTTTAAATATTCAAGCCGCTGATCTGCATTTTCTTCAGCTTCTTTCGAAAGCTTTTCAATCTTATCAAACTCTTCCATACTTAGTGCCACAATCTCATTATAAATGTCTTGCTCTTTTTTCTCTGCCTTCGCCAAAGGTTCTTGTTGTTCTCTAAATTGATCTTCAAGAGCAACAGCTTCCTCTAAATGGTCATACATTTTTTCTGCTGGGCTACCACCAAACTGACAACCAGCTAACCCAACCATTAGAAAACAGAAAAACAGAGAAATAATTCCCAAACGATATTTACGTAGCAAAAAAAGTCCCCCCACATATCCAATTCATACCATAATATTTACATCCCTGATTACTATACCATAATACAGTTCCCAATAGAATACTCCATTTTTAATCAATGCTATAATTCACGCATATTCCTTCTAGACAGATCATTCAAGAGGATTCCCTGTTAAATCGGCTTGTGCTAAACTATCACTATTGTAAGATTCTCTTTTACAAAAAAGAGCATTTGCTTTAACCCTTACAAAAAGTTGAATATACTTATGATAGACCGTTTTGAATAGGAGTGAAACATACCATGTTAACAATGAAAGATATTCGTAGAGAAGGGGATCCAATCCTAACTGAAGTTGCAAATGAAATTACCCTTCCTGCAACTGAAGAAGAAAAGCAAACCTTAAGAGAAATGCTTGAATTCCTTATTAATAGTCAAGATCCTGAAGCTGCCTTAAAGTATGAATTACGCTCAGGTATCGGAATTGCCGCACCACAAATCGGCATTAGCAAACGTATGATTGCAGTGCACGTCTCTGACAATAGAGGCACGCTATATAGCTATGGCATCATGAATCCAAAAATCATTAGTCATTCCGTTGAAAAAACGTATTTAGATGGAGGGGAAGGCTGTCTTTCCGTTGATCGTGAAGTACCTGGTGCTGTACCGAGATATGCTCGGATTACAGTCAAGGGCGTTGATGCTGAAGGTAATCCACTAAAGCTACGATTAAAAGGGCTGCCTGCTATCGTTGTACAACATGAAGTTGATCATCTTGATGGCGTTATGTTTTACGATCGGATTAACAATGAAGAAGCAAGTGAATTAACACCTTTAGGTCGATAAGCTTCATTCTACAATGAGCAAAGGGATCGCCGTTTCATTAGGCGATCCCCCTTTTTTTATAATAAGCCTACTTTTTTCAACCCTTTTTGAATTCCATCTTGATCGACTGGATCCGTGATGTAATCAGCCACTTGTTTCACTTCTTCATATCCATTTCCCATTGCAACTCCCGTGCCTGCAAACTTCAACATTTCGATGTCGTTGAGTGCATCTCCAAAAGCGTACGTATTTTCTCGTTTAAATCCAAGGTGCTCAATCATAGCTTCTATCCCTTTCGCTTTGGAGCCTCCTGGAGGAATCACGTCCATGGAATAATCATGCCAGCGGATAAAATCAAGGTTTCCATATGCATCACGATAGCCACCCTCGTCATTACTTTCGCAAAACAGAAGCGCCTGATAAATTTCTCTATTGTGATAATAGGAGGGATCATATCTAGGATAATGCATTTTTAAGTCGTCCATGCTTTTTATAATATGAGGGTGTTCATCATGGTTACTCATCATCGCTTCGTGATCAAGGAATACCATGGGATGGCCATTTTTTTTGGCTTCTTCTTCAAGAACTGTAATTTCATCGCGACTTAGCGGATTTGTATGAACAACCTTTTCCTGATGTTTCACGTATTGTCCATTAAAACTAATAAACGTGTCTATGCCAAGGTCTTCTCTAAGATCTGCGAACATAAACGGTGCTCTACCTGTTGCAATGGCAACATGAACCCCATTCTCTGTAAGTGTTTTTAAAGCTTCCCGTGTTGATACTGGAATTTTTTTGTCATGATTAAGAAGTGTGCCATCAATATCAAAAAACACAATCTTTTCGTTATGCATCGTCATTCACCTGTTCCCGCTATATTTTTTACCATAACTATCTTCAAAACGTTATGCTGATCTTCTTATCGTGTTTGCTTCTGTTCTTTGATGTTTACCTGATAAATAAACTCCAAAAAACACAAGTAGCAATCCTACAATCATAGGTAGTGTGATGTTTTCATTTAAATAAAAGCTTCCCCAGATCAAGGCTGTGACAGGTACAAGGTATGTCACTAATGTCGCAAACTCTGCGCTACCATGTTGAATCATATAATAGAAGAGCAAATAAGCAAGACCCGACCCGAACACACCTAGACCAATTAGCGATATTAGAATATCACGTTGAAGGAGTAACGTAAACTGAATACCCCCTTCTCCACTAATGAGCATCATTAGAAGTCCTCCTGCCGCTCCAATCGTTAACGTAATGAACGACAACACATCAACAGGTACGCCCTTTAAATTCTTTTTTGTATATTGAGAAGCAAAGCCATAGCAGCATGTAGCGATTAGCATTGGAAAAATCCCTCTCCACTCGCCTTTTACCAATGCACTTAGATCAAGATCAATTAAAAAAAGGATGCCGATAAATCCAACGATTATACCAGTCCACTGTTTTAGAAATAGCATTCGCCCAAATAAAAAAGCGCCAAGAATACTTGTAAAAAGTGGTGTTGTCGCATTTAACGTAGCAGCAAGGCTACTCGAGATCCGTTCTTCACTAAGCGCAATCATTCCCCAGGGAATGAGCGCATTCATAATCCCTACTAGAATAAGGCTTCCCCACTTAAGATTGCCTTTTAACTTCTTTATTCTTCCTCTTATCATTAAGTAAAGAAAAATCGATATTGCACCAAGTAAGCAGCGAAAAAAGACTACGCCCCATGGCCCTGTAATCGGAACAATCAATTTAATGAACATGAACGACATGCCCCATATTAAACTTAATGATATAAGTGCAACATATAACTTCAAATCTCACCCTCCTTATAAACTAATTCATTAACATGTTACATGATTAAGGAAATGGTGTCCCTACCATTTACCCATCTTTTTCCAAACTAATTCCTAACGTCATGATCAATAATAAAAATAGTTATTAAAAAAGGAAGGATGAGCTTAATGTATCGAAAAATGAAGCGTAAATTAAAAAAAACCTGGAGGAACGTGCTATTTCCACAACCTAAATATTCCATTGATTAACCTTTTCTACCCTTAAATTCGTGCAAATTCTCCTATTTCTTATGGAAATGTGGTTAGAAACATGAAAAAGAAACCAATTTCCTATATAATAAACGAAGATGCACACAAATTGTCTGAGTTAAGGAGAGATTTAGAATGATTTATAAGGTATTTTATCAAGAGACAAAAAAGGAGGTTCCTGTAAGAGAGCGAACAATGAGCCTTTACGTAGAGGCTACTTCTGAACGGGAAGTTCGCTACAAATTAAAGGACCGCGACCTTAATATTGAATTTATTCAAACCGTGGAAGATGACTTCCTGGCGTTTGAGCAAAAATCAGAGCACTTTGAATTGGAGAATGTATAGACTATGAAATTTGTTAAAAATCATCAAACCGCCGTGTTCGCTTTAGGTGGACTCGGAGAAATCGGTAAAAACATGTACGGTATTCAGTTTCAGGATGAAATAATCCTTGTTGACGCTGGGATTAAATTCCCAGAAGAAGAATTACTAGGAATTGACTACGTTATTCCAGATTATTCTTATCTCGTTAAAAACCAGGATAAAATCAAAGGTTTATTTATCACTCACGGTCACGAAGACCATATAGGCGGCATCCCTTACTTACTTCGTGAAATTAACGTGCCAATCTATGGTGGTAAGCTTGCATTAGGTTTTATTCGCAATAAGCTTGAAGAGCACGGACTTCTTCGAGGCGCTTCTTTAAATGAAATCACAGAAGAAGACATTATTAAGTTCCGTAAAACATCAGTAATGTTCTTTAGAACAACTCACAGTATTCCTGATTCTTATGGTGTTGTTGTTAAAACACCTCCTGGTAACATCGTTCATACGGGAGACTTTAAGTTTGATTTCACACCGGTTGGCGAACCCGCAAACTTAACTAAAATGGCTGAAATCGGTAAAGAAGGCGTTCTAGCGCTTCTTTCTGATAGTACAAATAGTGAAGTTCCAGGCTTTACAATGTCTGAGAGCCGCGTTGGGGAAACCATCCAGGATATCTTTAGAAAAGTAGATGGCCGTGTCATTTTCGCAACTTTCGCATCAAATATTCACCGCCTTCAACAGGTTGTGGAAGCAGCAGTTGAAAACGGACGTAAAGTAGCAGTCTTCGGACGCAGTATGGAATCTAACATTACGATTGGTCAGGAACTTGGGTACATTAATGCACCTAAAGATACATTTATTGATGCGAATCAAATCAACCGTCTTCCAGAAAATAAAGTAACGATTCTTTGTACAGGAAGTCAGGGAGAGCCGATGGCTGCTCTATCTCGAATTGCGAACGCAACACATCGTCAAATTCAAATCATTCCTGGAGATACAGTTGTTTTCTCTTCTTCACCTATTCCTGGAAACCAGGTAAGCGTATCGAGAATCATTAACCAACTATCTCGCGCAGGTGCTGATGTGATTCACCATAAACTAAGTGACATTCATACTTCTGGTCACGGTGGACAAGATGAGCAGAAGCTTATGCTTCGTCTCATTAAGCCTAAATTCTTTATGCCAATTCACGGTGAGTACCGTATGCTTAAGATGCATACAAAGCTCGCACAAGATTGCGGCATTCCGCAGGATCATTCTTTCATTATGGATAACGGTGAAGTTCTCGCACTAAGCGAAAATGAAGCTTCCATTAGTGGCAAAATTCCTTCTGGATCTGTCTATGTGGACGGAAAAGGAATCGGGGACATTGGCAACATTGTGCTACGAGATCGTAAAATCCTTTCTGAAGAAGGTCTTGTTATTGTTGTTGTCTCCATTAACATGAAAGAGTTTAAAATTCTTTCCGGTCCTGACATCATTTCTCGTGGATTTGTCTACATGAGAGAATCCGGTGATTTGATTAATGATGCTCAAGAACTTTTATCAAAGCATCTGAACGGTGTAATGGAAAAGCGTACAAGCCAGTGGTCTGAAATTAAGAATGAAATTACAGATACTCTTGCACCTTTCCTATACGAAAAAACGAAGCGTCGCCCAATGATCCTTCCGATCATTATGGAAATTTGATCAAATAAAAACAGCCTGTCGATCGCTCGACAGGCTGTTTTTTATGTGTAAAGATTAATCACGATTTAAAATTTGTCGCTCAAGGCGGTTAATGTCCTGATCTGAACCAATTACGATCAGAATATCACCTTTTGATATCATTTGATCAGCTTGAGGCGAGACGATAATCTCATCACCTTTTTTGATGGCAACAATATTTGCACCAAACTTTGCGCGAATATCCAATTCAATAATTGTTTTATTATCCATTCTGGAGTTTGCGATCAGCTCTACAATACTGTGCTCATCAGAGAGTTCTAAATAATCCAATACACTATTTGAAATCATACTATGAGCAATCCGAACACCCATATCGCGTTCGGGATGCACAATTTTATCTGCACCAATTTTGTTTAACACTTTTTCATGATAATCATTTTGGGCTTTTACCGTAATTTTACTTACGCCCAATTCCTTTAGAATTAACGTCGTTAAAATACTCGATTGAATATTATCACCAATAGCTACGATAACGTGATCAAAGTTACGAATACCAAGGTTCTTAAGAACACTTTCATCAGTTGAATCAGCGATAACAGCATGTGTCGCTACAGAAGAAAACTCATTCACTTTATCTTCATCCATATCAATCGCAAGAACTTCCATCCCCTGCTGACTTAGTGACTTACAAATGCTTCCTCCAAAACGACCGAGTCCAATAACGGCAAATTGCTTTTTCAAGACACACTCCTCCTACTCATTCAGAAAGAAACGCGCGCCAGCAACATTGCTGACGCACTATCATATCTATCCTACCACTCTTATCATCAGTGTCAATATGTCTTCTTCAGGACTTATTCCCCTTTACATACTCAGCGTCAAATAAGAATAGCCTCATCAATAACACGAGGGAAGGCACGAGTAAGCAGAGACCAGCTATAAAGGCGATAACAAGATATACCCCAGTTGTTTCGTTCGTATACCCTGAATAAATAGTAATGTGATCATATAAAATCCATGGTAAGTGAGATATTCCATACCCGAAGAATGCGAAAAAGAATTGAAGCATTACAAAAATAAATGCTGTTCCATATCGTTTACGTTGGAAAATCAAATACATCGCGATTAAAAAACAAAAAAGTGAAGCAATAAAGAACCAGGCATAATCTAGCGTTCGTTCGAAATGCACGGAATTATGTTGTTGAAGGGCTACGAAAACCAGAATACTGGATAGAATCGTTGGCGCACTCCAAAACAGCGCGTACTTTCTAAGCAGTTCAAGCGCTGGCTCATCGTTCGCGCGACTAGCATAGTAAGTGAGAAACGCCGCACTAATAAAGAGCACGGATACAATCGCAAGCAGGACAACAGACCATGAGTAAAAACTGGAAAATAGCTCTCCTGCAAGAAATTTCACTTCTCCGTTAACCTCTTCAATAAACCCACCTTCTGATAACGTTAAAGCAGTTGAAAGTGAAGCTGGGATCAATAAGCCTGTAACCCCGTATAAAAACGTATAAACTCTGCTTTTCTTCGCTCCATAGTTTCCAAATGCATAAAATGACCCTCGTATCGCCAGAAGAATAATGGCGATGCTACCTGGTACAAGTAAAGCCGTTCCATAATAATAGGCCGTATCAGGGAAAAAGCCTACGAGGCCAACGAAAAAGAAAACAAAGAAAACATTGGTCACTTCCCATACAGGTGATAAATAACGACTAATGATTTTATTAATAATGTGGTCGCGTCCCGTAAGCTCTCCATAGTAAGCAAAGAAGCCCGCTCCAAAATCAATGGAGGCTGTAATGAGATAGCCATAAAGAAAAACCCACAGAACGGTGATTCCAAGTAATTGAATATCCATTTTTTCACCCCTTTTATTGAAAGCCCTTATTTCCTTTTAGCAATTTCCTCTAGCTCATTTTCGGCTGGATTCGTTTTGAACATTTTTCTAAGCACAGTTACACAAAGCGTGCCAAGTACAATATATAGGAGAAGGAAAAGAACAAACATCCATCCTACACCATTAGCAGATGTAGCAGCATGACCCGTCCTCATTATGTCCCATAGAATCCACGGTTGACGGCCCACTTCCGAGAAAATCCATCCAAATTCAATTGCAAGAACTGAGAGCGGTCCAGCAAGGACGATGAGTCGCAAGAACCATTTATTTTCGGTATTAAAACGTTTCAATCGAAGAGCGATCACAAAAAAGAACGTTAAAGCGGCCAAAAACATCCCGATGCCGACCATCCCATCAAATAAATAGTGGATGTAAAGCGGCGGCACTTCATCTTCCGGAACTTGATCAAGTCCCATTACTTCAGCATTCGGATCACCATGGGCAAGAATACTTAAGAAATTAGGTAAAACAAGACCATATTTCACTTCGTTCGTTTCGTCATCTAGAAAACCTCCAACAACGAGATCAGCATTTTCAGACGTCTCAAAATGCCACTCTGCAGCAGCTAGCTTACTCGGCTGGTACTCAGCTAAATATTTCCCTGAAAAATCTCCAATGACAGCTGTTCCGATCGCAAAGATAAAACCGGCGGTCATTGTCAATTTGAGCGCTTTTCGATAATACGTACTTCGCTTTCCCTTTAACATATGGAACGCTGTAATAGCAGCTAGTACAATCGCAGAAGTTAAATATGCTGACATCACAACGTGCCCAACCTTTGTTGGCGTTGCAGGATTAAACATTGCTGCAAGCGGTTGGATATTGGTAAGCACACCATCTACCATATCAAAGCCCTGTGGGGAGTTCATAAAAGCATTAACTGTTGAAATAAAGACAGCGGATAACGTTGAGCCAATAACAACTGGGATTGAAATTAACCAGTGGTAGATCGGCTTTTTAAACCTGTCCCAAGTATAAAGATAGATTCCTAGAAAAATCGCTTCAAAAAAGAAAGCAAATGTCTCAAGGAATAGCGGTAAACTAATGACTTGACCCGCCAACTGCATAAAGTTAGGCCATAAAAGTGATAATTGTAACCCAATAGCAGTACCTGTCACAACACCTACCGCTACGGTAACGACAAAACCTCTCGCCCACCTTCGAGCAAGTAGCGTATAATAGGGATCGTTTCGTTTAATCCCGATCCATTCAGCTAGACTAATTAATAATGGGACACCGACACCTAACGTCGCAAAAATAATGTGAAAGCCTAGCGTTAGACTTGTTAAAAGACGACTTAGCATCGCTGAATCTAGTTCCAAATTGCTCATCCCCTTTGTACCAATTTCTCATCATCTGTTACTCATCTTCCCTTATCAATGCACATAGAAACAGTGAACCTCTTGTTTACACCTTTATTATGAATCATCGTCGAGATTGTGACAAGTATCACAATCTTTTTTCTTAAGAATAATTTTCTGCTCGTTAATAATCTGTTCACATTTATTAAAATTTCCTTTCGTTAAGCTCTATCCAAAAAAAAGAAGCCAAGCAGGCTTCTTTTTTTAAACAGCATCCATCATATTAAACTGTGATTTAACAAGCTCATAGTAAGTTCCGCCTTTACGCATCAACTCATTATGATTTCCTTGTTCTAGGATTCGACCGTGGTCAAGCACGATGATATTATCCGCTTCACGAATGGTAGAAAGTCGATGTGCAATCATAATGGCCGTTCGACCTTCTAGAACGACATTCAAGGCTTTTTGAATTTTAAGCTCGGTTTCTGTATCAATGCTTGCAGTAGCTTCATCTAAGATAAGAATACGAGGATCAGCGAGCAGTGCTCTCGCAAAGGACAATAGCTGCCTCTCACCAACCGAGAGAACGTTCCCTCTCTCCTCTACTTCTGTTTCATAACCATTGCTTAAGCGCTGAATAAAGTGGTCAGCCCCTACCGCTTTAGCTGCTTCAATCACGTCTTCATCACTTGCACCTGGACGTCCAAAACGGATGTTTTCCATAATGGTTCCGGAAAAAATGAACGTATCTTGAAGAACGACACTCACCTTCTCTCGCAAACTATCGAGTTTCACATCTTTTAAGTCCATTCCGTCAATTCGAACCGTTCCACTGGTCGGATCATAGAAACGACTAATTAAGTTTGCAATGGTTGATTTTCCTGAACCGGTATGGCCTACAAGCGCAACCGTATCACCCGCTTGCATTTTCAAACTTAACGCATGGAGCGCCTTACGACTTTCATCATAGGAAAATTCAACATTTTCAAACGTGATTTCTCCTTTAATATCGTCGAGCTCAATTGCGTTTTTCTTTTCAGGGACATTTGGTTGTTCATCTAGAAACTCAAAAATTCTTTCTGAAGAAGCCATGGCTACAAGGAGTTGGTTGTAAACTTGCCCTAAACGAGAAATTGGTTCCCAAAACATCCCTAGATAGAAAGCAAACGTTACGAAAACACCGTAATCCATTCCATTTTGAATAAGATAAACGCCAAACCAAATTAAAATGGCCGTTCCAATTGCATTTGACATTTCAACAAACGGTCTAAAAATAGCACTCTTTTGCGTGGCATCTTTCCAACTTGCGTAATTCTCTTGATTTACGCCCTGGAAAAATTCCATGTTTCCTTTTTCCTGGGTATAGGATTGAGTAACGCGAATTCCCTGGATACTTTCATTTAAGTGTGAATTTATTTTCGCCTGCTTGATTCGAACATCCTGCCAGGATCGACGGATTCGTTTTCTTAAGCTCGTTGAGATTAAAAACATAAGCGGCAAAATGATCATAATTGCGAGCGTTAATTGAGGACTTAACACAAACATGATCACAATGATTCCTAGTAATAAAACAATATCCATTAGTAGGTTAATAACACCACTTGTGAAAAGCTCCTGCATGGAGTTCACATCATTGATAATTCGAACGAGGATCGAACCTGCTGATCGTTTATCGAAAAAGCCGTGGGAAAGTCGCTGAATATGCTTAAACAAACCCTGTCTAATGTCATAAATAATATATTGACCAAGTTGATTGGTCCATTTAATTCGATACGTATTGGCGATCCACGATAGCAAATACAAGCCTGCTATTCCAAAAATCAATTGGACAAGTAACGTTTGATTTTGATTCTTTATTGCGTGATCAAACAACAAGACCCCAATGAAGATCGGGACAATTAGTCGAACTGCTGTTGACAGCAGCATTGAAATAATCGCTTTTGGTAATAAACTTTTCTTATAAGGTTCCATATAACCAAGCAGGCGTGACATCTGTTTCCAGTTAAACTGCTTTTCAATCGCTGTATCCTGCGAATAATGGAACCGTTCTCTTCGATTTTGCTTCAAGCCTCCACCCCATTTCATCCAGTCTGTTTAGCCATTATCTCCTTACGATCTTGGTATTGAATATCGTAAATACTCCGGTAATATCCATTCTTTTCAATCAATTCTTGGTGGTTCCCACGCTCAACAATTTCTCCTTCGTTTAATACAAGGATTTCATCTGCGTGCTTAAGTGAAGAAATTCTGTGCGCGATGATAAAGGTTGTTCTCCCTTTCATCACTTCTTCAAATGCTTTCTGAATCTTTACTTCCGTTTGCATATCAACTGCGCTAGTGGCATCATCAAGAATTAAAATACTTGGATCAGTTAAAATGGCACGTGCAATCGCTATCCGCTGCTTTTGGCCACCAGAGAGTCCCATACCACGCTCTCCTAAAACGGTATCGTATCCATTTGGCATTTCCATGATAAAGTCATGGGCCTGTGCTCTTTTTGCAGCATCCTGAATCGCATCAAACGAGATATCAGGATCACCGTAAGCAATATTGTCTCTGATCGTTGACGAAAAAAGAAATGTCTCTTGAAGAACTACGCCGATATTTTTTCGGAGCGATTTCAAGCTATACTCATTAATATTTCGCCCATCAATCATAATCTCACCGCTATTGGGTTCATAAAACCTTGCGATGAGCTGAGTAAGCGTCGTTTTCCCAGCTCCTGTTGCTCCTAATAAACCAATCGTCGTCCCTTTCGGAGCATGAAATGAAATGTTTTTTAACGCTTCATCGTCATCAACAGCATACTGGTGGGTTACATTGTTAAAGGCCACATTTCCTTCAAGACGTTCAACGTTAACTGCGTCTTCGCGATCATAAATGTCTTCAGGCTCATCCAGAATTTCAAGCAGCCTTTCGCCTGATGCTTTTGATTGAGAGAAGGTATTGATGACAAATCCAAGATTCATAATTGGCCAGATAATATACCAGACTAAACTAAAGAAAGCGACTAATTCGCCTGGCTGTAGCTGGTTTTGGAAGACAAGATAACCACCATAAGATAGAAGAAAAACAACACATAAGTTTCCGATAAACTCCATTAGCGGAAAGAATTTGGCCCAAATATAAGACGTTGTTAAGTAGTTATCACGGTAATCCGTATTACTATTTACAAATTTATCAATTTCAAAATCTTCTCTCGAGAGTGATTTCACGGTGTTAATACCGCTAATATTTTCTTGTACTTTTGTATTCAAGCGTGCCATCGACTTTCGAATCCCACGGAATGCAGGATGGACCCGCTTATCAAATTGATAAACGACAATCGCAAGAAATGGCAGCATCCCTAACGTAACGAAAGCTAGCGGAACTGAATAGCTAAACATTACGATTAAACTAAAGCTTATGATAAGAACAAAATTGATCACCTGAGCAAAGCCAAACGATAAGAAAAAGCGAAACCCTTCTACGTCAGCGGTTAAACGCGACATTAAGTCTCCCGTTTTTGCATTATCATAATAACGAAAAGGCAGATACTGCAGTTTTTTATAAAGCTCCTCTCTTAGCCTGTAAACAGCGGTAACGCCAAACAGATCTCCTAAGTATTGTTGAAAAAACGTAGCGGTCCCTTTCACGATCATAATTCCTATAAAACCAAATGCAAGATACGGAACCCATTTGTATTCTTGCTTAAGGATTACGTCATCAATTGTGAATTGAAGAAGCATAGGATATAAGACGGTAATACCTGTTACAAATAGAAGAGAAAACACAGACCATAGAAAAAGGTTCTTATATGGCCAATAAAAGTCTTTCAATCTTTTAAACGTTTCCATTCCAACACCACCTTTTGACAGTATGTAATGATAAATAGAGTGACAATATACATAATATATCGGAATTCGAAATAAATAACCACCTATTCGGCCTAAAATTCGGAATTTTTTAAATGAGTGGTAACTTTGCGGAGTTTTTCCAAAACGAAGAGGTTGATTAAACTAAAATAAACCCCAGAGAGCAGTGCTCTCTGGGGTTAGTTGATTTTATTTAAGTGTTTCTTGGCCTGGCTTCCAGTTAGCCGGGCAAAGGCCACCAGTTTGTAGTGCTTGAAGGACGCGAAGTGTTTCGTCTACGTCACGGCCAATATTGTTATGATTCACAACAGAGTACTGAAGCTCACCTTCAGGGTTAATGATGAATAGTCCGCGAAGTGCAACACCTTCATCTTCAATGAATACGCCGTATTCTTTTGATACTTTGTGGTTTGTATCTGCAGCTAGTGCATAGTTAAGATCACCAAGACCATTATCGTTACGGTCTGTGTTGATCCATGCAAGGTGTGTATGAATTGTATCAGTTGATACACCGATTACTTCTGCATCAAGATCGTCGAATTCTTCGAAACGATCGCTTAGTGCTGTAATTTCAGTTGGGCATACGAATGTAAAGTCCATTGGATAGAAGAAAAGGACTGTCCATTTATCGTTCTTCATATTTTCTTCAAGGCTTACTTTGCCAAATTCTTTGTTTGTCATCACTGCTTCCATTTCGAAGCGAGGTGCTTGTTTACCTACCATGCGTTCTACCATGTGTAAATCCCTCCTAGAAAATATCCTGCGGCTTTCGCCCACAACTGACATTATAGTACACGATTTATTTTTAGTCAATATTAAATGATAATTAATTTAATGTGGGTTAATTACCTTCCCCCACTATCGTACCCACGTTTACCGCGTACTAAACAGGGTAGTTTTAGTATATCGAAAATCATTTCATTCGTCGCGTATTAACGCTTTACTTGAATTATCATGACAATTTTCGCTATAATTTGACCGAGTGCTTATCTTATTTATGTAGTGGGAACAAAAGGAGGAAGTCGATTGAATTTATTTGACAACATTAACTGGGAAGGTTTCTTAGTGGATACGGGCATAATTGTTCTTAAGCTTATTGCAATCTTAATCATTTATGCCATCGTTAAAGCAATCGGAAACCGTTTTATTGAAAGAACCTTTACTCAAGTATCTGAGAAACAAAACATGAGTCCCGGAAGAGCAAATACGCTGAAAAATTTATCGAAAAGCATCTTTACGTACATTCTACTCTTCATGGCTGTGGCTATTATTTTCGAAACATTTGGTTTTGATATTAAGGCATTAATTGCTGGTGCAGGTATTATCGGGCTTGCCGTCGGCTTTGGTGCTCAAGGACTTGTAAGTGACGTTGTCACAGGTTTCTTCATTCTTCTTGAGAAGCAAATGGATGTTGGGGATTATGTCACTGCGGGTGGCTTTGGTGGAATCGTAGAGGAAGTCGGTCTTCGCACCACACACATCCGTTCTTTTGATGGAACATTGAACTACGTACCAAACCGTGAGATTAGCTCACTAAGCAACCATTCACGTGGTAACATGCGTGCTCTTGTCGATATTGGGATCTCTTACGATGATAACATTGACGAAGCCATTCGCGTAATTCAGAAAGTATGTGACAATGTTGCTGCGACCAATGAGGCTGTTGTAGAAGGACCTGATGTCCTTGGTGTTCAAAGTCTTGGTTCATCCGATGTTGTACTCCGTATACTGTGCCGTACGCAAAACATGGAGCAATGGGGTGTCGAGCGCCAGCTTCGTAAAGAAATTAAAGAAGCACTTGATGCAAACGGAATTGAAATTCCATTTCCGCATCAAGTTTTCATAGAAAAGAAAGAACAATAGTTTAGTGTCGTTTTTCGGTGGGTAAAGATATCACACAGAAGGAGCGTGATTCAATTGCCTTACAATTCGAAAAGTGAATTGCCAGATCAAGTGAAAGATCATTTACCGAGCCACGCACAGGATATTTTTAAAGAAGCCTTTAACTCCGCTTCTGAGCAATATGATTCTGAGAAGACGGCTTTTAAAGTCGCTTGGAGTGCAGTGGAAGAGAAATATGAAAAGAACGACAATGGGAACTGGGTACAAAAAGAAAAAAATAACTAAGCAAAAACCCCTAATTCACTTTAGGGGTTTTTTGTGTATTTCTATTGGTAGCGACTGTCCACTTGCTGACATACTTGATCAGCTGTCATGCCATCCGCATTAATCACTGATCCCTGCGTACTAACCGACTGCATCCCCATCACATTTTGATCCTGACCGGAGACAACACAACAATCACAGCCATTTGCATCACTTTCTTGCTTTAGAGATACAACCTCATATCCTTTTGCTTGTAAAGCCTGAGCCACATCAGAAAGCGTGTCTTCCACAGCAATTCGTTTCATTCTAATCAATCCTTCCCTTTTAATTATGTAACATGACACCTCCTTATGTTCACCAACGTTCGTTGAATTATACATTCCGAAACGTTAAAAGCCTTCAGGTATAGTTACCTGAAGGCTCAATGTACTTAGTTTGCTATTTCATTTAAATAAGATGTTAGCGCAAGGTACGCTGTCTCCATTGCCGATTCATCTGGTTTTAATGTAGATGTATGAAGACCAGATGAAGAATTTACACCAAGCCAGAACATAAATCCAGGGATTTCTTTTAAGAAATAACCAAAGTCTTCACCAGTCATGGCTTCTCGGCATTCAACTAATGATACGTCAGAAAGACGCTTCATGTTATCCATAAACGTCTGTACGTGCTCAGGCGAATTGTTCACTTGATAATAGTTTGAACCGTAATCAATAGAAGCTTCACACTCAAATGAGGCCTCAATCCCTCTTACCATCGCTTCAATACGGGTCTTTACTTTTGACATTGAATCAGCTGAAAGCGTACGAATGGTACCTTCTAGTCGCGCTTTTTCTGCAATGATGTTTTGCTTCGTACCTCCGTCGATTTTCCCAACCGTGACAACAGCTGAGTCGAGCGGATCGACATTCCTCGCTACAATAGATTGAAACTGGGTAACAAGATGGCTAGCGGCAACGACCATATCACGCGTATGGTGCGGGTATGCGGCATGCCCACCTTTACCAGTTAAATCAATAAACAGCTCAGATGTATTCGCAAAAAGCAAACCCGGTCTTGTTGCGATCGTTCCAACTGGATATTCAGGCGCTATGTGTAATGCCATCATTTGGTCAGGCTTCCACGCTTTAAACTCTTCACTATCAAGCATTGGTAGCGCACCGCCCGGGCCTTCTTCTGCCGGTTGAAAAACAAATAACAAATTATCTTTCACGCGATGGGTTGCATAGTATTCAAGGATTGAGAGCGCAATTGTCATATGAAGATCATGTCCACATGCATGCATGTATCCGTCATGCTCAGATTGAAACTCATACCCTGTCTCTTCCTTAATTGGAAGGCCATCAATATCGGTTCGATACCCGATTGTTTTTGACGGACTTTCTCCTTGAACTAACACAAGAATACCCGTTCTCCAGGTTTTCACCTGGAGACGGTCCTGTGGTAAGTTTTCAATAAAATGAAGCAAATACTGCTGGGTCTTAAATTCCTGGAAACCTCGTTCAGGAATACGATGTAAATCCCTTCGGACAGATGTCATATCCATCGGAATTAGTCGTTTTGTAGCTGACGAAGCTCTTTTTTGATTTCTGTTTTTGAACGAGTTTGATCATCAATTTTCTTAAGTACACGTGCTGGTGTTCCAGCAACTAGCGTATACTCTGGAACATCTTCTGTGACAATCGCACCTGCAGCGACTACTGAACCTTTTCCTACTTTTACGCCTTCAAGAACGACTGCGTTTGCACCAATCACAACATCGTCTTCAATCACAACAGGGCTAGCAGATGGTGGCTCAATAACACCTGCAAGAACAGAACCTGCACCGATATGACAGTTCTTACCTACTGTTGCACGTCCACCAAGAACAACATTCATGTCGATCATAGTTCCTTCACCCACAACAGATCCGATATTGATCATTGCGCCCATCATGATAACAGCGTTATTTCCAATTTCCACTTGATCGCGAATAACAGCCCCAGGCTCAATACGTGCTTGAATACCTTTAAGATCAAGCATTGGAATTGCAGAATTACGACGGTCATTCTCTACAACATAATCTTCAATATTAGAAGCTTCAGACTCAAGCGCCTTTTTAATGTCTTTCCACTCTCCGAAAAGAACACCAGTATTCCCTGTAATGAATGACTTCGTGTTACTACCAAAGTCAATTCCTTCAAGGTTTCCTTTAATATGTACTTTAACAGGAGTTGATTTCTCACTGTTTTGAATAAAGCTAATAATTTCGTTTGCATCCATCATTTTCATTGGAAAATTCCTCCTTTGTTATCATGCTTATAAAACTAAGCATGTTACACATTTTATCGTACATGATCGATCACGTGAAGTCTAATCTTACAAGCTATTCACTTAATAATTCCACAAACTTTTGAACTTGCTTCAATTGCATTGCGGTATCATTGGTTAATAACCAAGTATCTCTCTTTAATGGCAATCCCTCACCATCTTTAAGAGGAATGCGAAAATACTCTTTATCATTCTCTGTAATGCTAATCGAAGGTAGGATGGCATAGCCGATCCCATTTAACGCCATCTGCTTGCACGTTTCAATTTGATCTACGACGATCGTTTTCTTTGGGGGTGCGAATGACTGAGTTTGCCACCACTCTTGTATTTCTTGAAAATAAGTCGAATCACTCTTAAACTGTATAAACGGTTTTTCTGTTTCCTTCAACTCTTCCATCGATTGAATCGCTGTATCCACAAGGTAAAGCTCATCTGAAAGCAAGTACTGACTTCTCCCTCGCCAATCGGGCTTTCCACGAATGATCCCAATATGAATATCATCTTCATACAAGTACCGTAAAATATCGCTGCTCCATCCGGTGACAAGTGAGATTTTTACGCTTGGATAATGTTCAACAAACTTCTTTAACACTGCCGGAAGCCAATATTGCCCAATAATAGACGCAACAGCTAATTTTAACGTTCCGTGAACTTCTGAGCTTAACGCAGTCAACGCCTCAAACACTTTTTCTTCTCTCCGAATCGTATCATTCGCAAAAGCAATGATACGCTCTCCCGCTGGTGTAATCGTTAATCCTCTTTGGGATCGAAGAAAAATTGGAACACCCCACGCTTTTTCAATTGATTGAAGTCGTTGACTTAACGCTGGTTGGGAAACATACAATCTTTCAGCGGCTCTTCGCATATTTCCTTCTTCAGCAAGGATCGATAACACTTGATATTCTGAGCTCATCGAAGTCCTCCTTTCTCACCAATAAGCTTTAACCATAAGAATAACTTATTGTAATTCATTATTATAATCTAATTTCATTATGGAAGATAGGTGACTATACTATAAATGAGATCTTTCATATGGAGATGATGTTCATGGACTAACTTTTGTTATTTGGCATTGGGCTTATTGCCACCTTTGTCGGCACATTATCAGGAAGCGGAGGTCTCATTAACGTGCCTTCGATGATGTTACTCGGACTTCCCATTCATTCCATTATTTCAGCTAACAAGTTTTCCAATATGCTAAGCTCATTCTCTAGCTTTTATGTATTATTGAAGAGAAAAGAATTATCAATGAAGGAAGCACTAAAAACTGGCCCAATTGCACTATGTGGTGGCGTTCTTGGTGGTCTATTTGCCTCCTTACTTTCCGAACAGGCCCTTCAAATTTTCGCAGGTACAATGCTTGTTCTTGCATTAGCTTTATCCTTTATAAAAAAAGGGCAATCAACCCATTCATCGCATAAGGTACCCGTTCAATCTTTGCCTTTTATTGGTCTTATTGGATGGTATGACGGAACATTCGGTCCTGGACAGGCGACACTGCAGATGCATCTCTTTCGTCAAAGTGGAATCGCCTATCTTACTTCCATTGGACTAACAAGATTTAATACTTTTCTAAGCTGTACCGGAGCCGTCATTGTCTATTTACTTAACGGCCATCTCAATATAGCGATTGCCCTTCCTCTTGCAGCTGGTTCCATTACCGGAGCTCAGCTTTCTGTTCGAATGGCAAATAAACTTTCTTTTCGTCAAGTAAACTGGTTATTACGCTCGATGACGATTCTTTTGATTTTTCAAGTTTGCTATAGCCTTATAAAAACCCAATTTTAGGAGTGAGCTTAAATGATTATCGACTATCTACGCCTTCACCATGTTCAAATTTGCATACCGACAGGGAAGGAAGAGAAAGCAAAACAATTTTATATTGAAACATTAGGCTTTGTAGAAATAGAAAAACCGGAGGCGTTAAAGAAAAATGGTGGCTTCTGGCTTAAAGGAGCGAACATTGAGCTTCATATCGGAACAGAGGACACGATCGTCCCTGGTAAAAGGCACCCTGCATTTGAGATTAATAACCTAAATGAAGTAAGAGGATATCTCGAAAAACGCGGCATTACGATTCAAGAGGAAAACCCGATCGAAGGTCTTCAGCGCTTTACCTTCTTTGATCCTTTCTGTAATCGAATTGAGTTCCTTTCACGTATAGCTAAACCCGACTCTTGACCGAGCCGGGTTTTTTCTCAATTTTATTCATGATGAAATTCTTTTTCCTCGGAAGTTGACCCCGCTTTTTTGGGTAAAAAAAGAACCAGAACAAAACTTATGAGTGCGAAGACAGCTACTCCCCCATATACCCACTTTAATGAAGTAGTTAATCCACTTTGTAACAGTTCAAGAACTGTTGGATCAAGACTTTTCCTCTTTGCTTCATCAAGTAACTGATTCGCTGTATTGATATTCACCTCGTCACTGGAGGTATGATTTGCTAAGTATTTCTGCAGACGACTATTTAAAATACCGCCAAGTAAGGCTGCACCGACTGCACTTCCTAATGTTCTCATAAACATATTTGAAGCAGTTGCAATGCCTCTCTGTTTCCATGAGACAGCGCTTTGAATGGCTACGATAAACGTTGTAGAGGTTAACCCCATTCCAACCCCGATAAAAAACGAACCAACTCCTGCAAAAATAGGGCCAAGTGCAGGAGTCATTAATAGATAGATGGCAGAACCACTAATAAGCCCGATACCTCCAAGCACTGAAGTGACCCTAAATCCAATTTTGATCACAAGCTTCCCAGCAATGGTTGATGCAATCGGCCACCCAATCGACATCGTTGTAAGGGTAAAACCTGCAATGATAGGGGGCTCTTCCATAACTCCTTGAACAAATGTCGGAAGAAAACTCGAAACGCCAATTAAAATCATCCCGGTTGTAAACGTAACGGAATTTGAAATAGCGATAACAGGGTCCCGCCAAATCCCAAGTGGCATTAGCGGTTCTTTCGCCCTTCGTTCTACTCTAAAAAACAGAACCATCGCTACAATTGAAATACTGACGAGCATTAAGATCGGAGCTGATGTCCAAGCCCAGTGAACTCCTCCTTCAATTAACACGACCATTAGCGCACTGATGGACACAAGTAAAAGTGCTGCTCCTGCATAATCAATTGATTTTCTTTCTTTATCAATGGATTCATGAAGCAGAAGAACAATTCCAACCAACGATAAAATACCAAGCGGGATGTTCATCCAAAAAACCCAGGCCCAATCTAGGTATTGAACAAAAACACCACCAAGGGCTGGTCCTGCAATAGCTGAAATCCCCCATACACTTGCAAGATATCCCTGTATTTTCGCTCTTTCTTCCATTGTATACATATCTCCTACAATCGTAAGAGCAATCGGTTGAACGGCCCCTGCTCCAATCCCCTGAATGAGCCTAAAAAGGATAAGCGCTTCCATTGACTCCGCAAACCCACATAAAAGTGACCCGATTAGAAAAATCACGACGCCAATCGTATAAATGGGCTTTCTTCCAAATAAATCAGAAAGTTTCCCAAAAATCAGCACTGTGATGGCAGACATTAATAAGTATGCTGAAAAAACCCAGCTAAACGTTGAAAATCCACCAAGATCCCCCACAATACCAGGCATAGCTGTGGAAACAATCGTTCCTTCAATTGCCGCCATAAACATACCAATTATAATCGCACCGAGAACGAGTGGTCGGTTTGTTTCTTTTTTTCTAATACTATAGGATATTTGATTTGTTAGCGATTTCATTTTTCTCAACTCCACCTATGTAAAAAAGCCCGGTTAAAGAACCGGGTAAATCATTATGACTGTCGTACGGAAGATTCATGTAAATAACGGTTAACGAATTTAAGAAGCGCTCTTCTCGTCAATATACCTTTAAAGATGTTCTCATCATCAACAACACAGAGAAACGGGTGGTCAATCGCTAACTTTAAACCTTTAAAAAAACCATCTTTTTCATTAATGCAAGGTATATCCGTATTCATGACTTCCTGGACAACTAATTCACTTAACTTTTCGAATTCAATTCGCTCAATCCCTAATATAGAATCGAGGATTAGCGGCTGACTGATCAATCCTTTTAACCGATATTCTGTATCTAATACGGGTATCGATGAATAGCCTGACTTGATCAAGATAAGCATTGCGTGCTCCAAAGGATTCGTCAGCTGGACATGCGCGACTTTTTCTGCTGAAATTACAAGATCTTCAATTCCTGTTTCATACAAATTAGGTACTTCCATATGTTTTGCCATTTAAAACGTCCCCTCAAGCATGATTCGCCCTGTTAATTTTCTCTAAGGAAGGTCTGCTTTTATAGTAACATGAATGGGGATTGTCCGTTAACTGTAAGTCGATTAATGCTCATAAATCATTTTTCGAGTCATGCCTCCATCAACCACCAGATTCTCACCAGTCACAAAATTATTCGCTTCATTTGTTAGAAAGAGACACGCACGTCCAATATCAGAAGGTTTCCCCACTCTTTTTGCCGGGTGTTGCTCATGATCGACCTTACGCAGAGAATCATAATTCTCCACTTCAATCCAACCAGGGCTTATTGAATTGACGGTAATATGGTCATCAGCAAGGGAAATAGCAAGCGCGTGTGTGAGCGCTACGATGCCACCCTTCGTAGCAGCATATGCTTCACTGTTTGGTTCTGACATCGTTGCTCTAGTAGATGCGATGTTAACGATTGATCCACCATTATGTTTTCTCATGACTCGTGCTGCCGCACGTGAGCCAAGAAAAACGCTTCGTAAATTTGTATTGATCACCTTGTCCCATTCATCAACACTTAGCTCATCCATTTGCTTAAATTCTGATAAACCTGCGTTATTAATTAAAACATCTATGCGTCCATATTTCTCTTCTATTTTTTGAAAAAGACTGGTGATTGACTCTGGGTCACTCACATCAGTTAGGATAATATCTGCAGTATTTTCTTCCATTAAACGTTTCGTTTCTTTGCAACCTTCTTCATTTACATCAGCAAGGATAACGCGATACCCCTGCTCGCTATAAGCAACCGCAACGCCTCTCCCTATTCCATGACCAGCACCTGTCACAACAGCGACTTTATCCATCAATTTCTCCTCCTAGAACCACTTTTTTCGTTTGAAATACATGAGCATTAATCCAGTAATGATAATCATGACAATCCATACTACTGGATAGCTCCACTCCCAACTTAATTCAGGCATATTATTGAAGTTCATTCCATAAATTCCTGCAATAAACGTTAATGGAATAAAAATAGTGGAAACAATTGTTAACACTTTCATAATTTCATTCATTTTCATACTTAAACTAGAATAATACACATCCAATAAGCCATATAATTGACCTCTTGATGTTTCGACCATATCGTTCGCCTGAACAATGTGATCATGTATATCTTGTAGGTAAAAAGAAATATCTTCTTTAATATAAGAAACTTTACGATTAATTAACTTGTTCACGACTTCTCTTACAGGCCATACGGTTTTCTTTAATTGAAGGATGGTGTTCTTATACTGATTAATGTCTTGTAGCGAATGATTATCAGGATCTTCCATGATCATTCCTTCAAGCTGAGCAATTCGATCATCCATCTCATCCATTATGATAAGGTATTGATCAAATATGACATCGAGTAACGAATAGAAAAGAAAATCAGCACCGCTTTTTCTTATACGCCCCTTACTTTCTTGGAGCTGAAGGCGAACAGGATCAAATAAATCACCCCGTTTTTCTTGGAAAGTAATGACGGTATTTTCCATTAATATAAAACTCACTTGCTCATCATCAAGATCCGAGCTTTCTTCTGGTAAATCAAGCATTTTTACAATCGCCAATAAATGATCTTCAAAAAAATCGATTTTTGGTCGATGCTCGGTATTTAAAATATCTTCTGTTGTTAACGGGTGTAACCCCACATGCTTGCTTATCTGGTCAATTAGTTGAACATTATGTACACCATTTACATTAACCCAGGTAACTTTTTCGGAATCAATCATTGTTTTCACTTCATCAAGTGATGCATTCTCGTATTCGTCAATTTTATCACTGTTGAAAGCGATCGCTGAAATGGTTACTTCTTCTGTTTGTTCATCCCCAATATAAACGAGAGACCCCGGGGGCATTCCTTTTTTTTGAGTTCGATTTCTCCTTAACTTCGTTCGTATTCCCATTGTTGCATCACCTCAATTCTATTTTAAATTACCCTGATTATAAGATTTGAAAACAACATCTCATCCCATTTTAGCCAACTTTTTTTCGTTTACTCCAAAGAAAAAAGCCCCTATCGGGCTAGAGCACATCTTCTTTCCTAATCACTTCTTCATACTTTTCCCACATCATTTCAAGGTCAGACTTTGCAGAATCAGCTTTGATTGCATTCCATACGACTGCCATAAAAAGAGCCAGTCCAAGAAACAGCACGACCATTGTTAACAATACCGCTACCATCGAAGTCCTCCTCTGTTCATTTCTTTCCATCATATGTGTAGAGGAAAGATAAGATGTCGGAATAAACAGAAAAAACTTGATTCTTTTATAAATTTACGGTAAGGTACGTTAAATAAACAATTATCCAATTCACCCATCAACTTTTGGATAAAAAAATAGGAGGGTAATGAAAGTGGAACATTCAAGAGAAGAGATTAGAAAGATTGAAGAAAAGGCTAAGGAAGATCAACAACGCGCACAAAAAGCGAAGGAAGTTGTAAAGGAAGCGAAAAAAAGCGCTAATCCCCAGCGTGAAAAGAATGAATTTCCTGCTCATCCATAATAAAAAGGCGCCATCAGGCGTCTTTTTATTGTTCTGTATTTAGCTCAATTAAATTTCCATCAGGATCGGCAACAAAAATTTGCGCAAAACCACTTTTACTCGTTGGGTTTTCATATATTGTGACGCCTTTTTCTTTAAGCCAGCGAAGCGTTTCCTCATAACTCTTCACACGAAAGGCAAAATGCCCTTCCCTTGAAGATAATTCGTTTGAGTCACGAAGTGTTTTTGCTTCCGGATAAACAATAAGATGAAGTTGCTGACTTCCGATTCGGTACCAGGCCCCCGGAAAGTCAAAATTCGGTCGGTCGATTTCCTCTAGACATAAAATTTCTCGATAAAATCTTTTGGCTCTTTCAATGTCTGTAACCGCTAAACTCACGTGGTGTATTTGTTGAACTTCAATCACTTCTACTCCTCCTTTTCCATATGAACGATTGGTGGGTTTGCAGGTAGCATTACACGAAAAACTGTACCTTCATTCTTGTTACTCGTTACGTCTATTTGACCACCATGTTCTTTAATCACCTTATAACTTACCATTAATCCGAGCCCCGTACCTTTTTCAGAAGTTTGGTAATAAGGCTCACCTAGCCGGTTGATTAAATGATCCGGTATCCCTTCACCATGGTCCTCTACTTCAATAAATATTTCACCAGTCTCTGTTTTTAATAATTTTGTCTTTAATTGCCCACCATTCGGCATAGACTCAATTCCATTATTGATTAGATTCATTATCACTTGTTTAATATGTGAGCGGATACAGCTATACTCCACATCTATGCTCCCATAGACCTCGACAATACTAATATTATGGCGGGCTGTTTTTTGCGATAATTGTTCAACCAACTCAGCCAACATTTTATTTAAATTAACTACTTCGTATGATACAAATTCGCGCTTTGAAAGTAAAAGAAACTCGTTAACAATCTCCTCTAGTTGTTGCATTTCAACTCCTACTACTTTTAGTAACTCTTGATTTACTGCTTCATTGCCATCAAGTAATTGGAGAAAACCTTTTACAGTCGATAATGGGTTTCGTATTTCGTGCGCAACGCTTGCTGCAAGATCACCGAGGACGTGAGTGGTCTCTGTCTTACGTAAATCTTCTTCCGCTTTCTTAATCTCTGTCACATCTCGAATAATAACAAGATGGTGATTCGGATAAATTTCATAACTTAGCGTAAAACTAAAATATTGCTTTCCACCTGTACTTTGACGAATTCTTTTTCCTTCACCACTTCTCCCTAACGTTGCAGCATTATCCCACGTAAGATCACAACCATTTTCGAGATTAGAGTAATGAGTTGAAATGAGTTGATCTTCAACTACTTCAAACATCTGACAAAATGCACCGTTTACATTAACGATATAGCCATTCTGATCGAGAATTGCCATACCGTCTAACGCCCGTTCAAACAGTTGGCGGAAGCGTTCTTCACTTTGCTGAAGCTCTTTAATCATTTGTTTTGTATGGGTAATGTCACGATAAATGGTTAAATACAAATTCCCATATGCGCTTTTTTTTGTTGTGAATTCCAGTTGCTTCTTTTCCCCACCTGGCATTGTAAACTGAATATCCCCACGGACCTCTCCATGTCTTTCTACTCTTTCCTGAAACGTTTTTCCAATCGATCGATTTTCACCTTCAAGAAAATCAAATAAATGATACGTTTTCATTTCGCTAAGACTCATGTTAAATAATTTACAAGCGGCAGGATTTGCATCTACAATCATTCGCTCTGGATTCCAGATTAAAATACCATCAAGAGCATTTTCAAAAATATTCGTAAATTTATTTTCGCTTTCCGTTAACTGATTTAAGAGAAGCTGTTCTTCTGTTACATCTCGAATGATCGATAAGTTCAAATCACGATATGCCTTGTAGGTTATCGATAACTCAATGAATTTACTTTTTCCGTTCTCAAGAATAACAGGAAGCTTTTCGATGACATAACCTTCCTTAACTAGATCCCTTCTCATTTGTTGAAACGTGCGAATTCCTTCAGGAGCGACATGGTGGCCAATTTTTTTAGACTGAATCGATTCCATATCTAATTCAAAAATCTCGCAGCACGCCTGGTTGATCTCCACCAAGTTTCCATGTTGATCTGAAAGAGTCATCCCATCTCGGGAATGATTAAAAATGTGATCCAATTTTCTGCTTTTCTCCATTAGTTCGAGGTTAAGGTCTTTCTTTTCCAATTCAGAGCCGGCTTTGAGCATGGAAATTTTCGGATGATTTGTTTTATTAGATTCCATACGCGGTCTCCTTTAAGATAGTATGATTTCATTATAGCATTGACGCGTATAGAACTTAACGAGTTACTGCTTATAGAAAGGATAAAATTCATCATTGTATCGGTCGATGACTACTTCTCTCCCTACTCTTTAGAAGAATAAATACGAATCACAACAGACCCTTCTACTACTTTTGCGCTAATAAGCAATGGCTGTTGGTTATGATTACGAAAAGAAAAGTCAGGACCATACCAGCTTACCGTGGCATCTCGTCCAGGTTTCACATATGGAACACTTCGACTATGTGAATAACGTTCGATGATTTGAACGCCTGCTTGATCGACCGCATTAAATAGAGTGGATGACACCTGACATATCCCCCCCCTATCCCTTCAGACAATTCCCCTTTCACGATAATCGGTGCCGGTAAATATCCTCTTTCCTTTGTACGTTTTCCGACTGTTTGATTAAACGAGAACGTTTCACCAGGAAACACCACTGTATTGTTTATCGCTTCAGCAGCTAACACAATATTTGACGTTCGCTCTCTATTATTTTTTCTAAAATGAGTAACAAATGCACCTACTTCTTTACTTCGAATCGAAGCAAGTAGCTCAGCATTGACTCTTGGGTAACGAATGATAACTTCAGGTTCAATCCAAGTTGTTCCATCTTGATACAATGTTTGCAGAATCACTTTTCGAAAATCATTACGATCTAACGCATATCCATTCACACCTTCTTTTATAACTCCATGTGAATCGATTGTGGCATTTATTGGCGATTTTGAAATTGACATATCTACTTTTTCCACCACTTTATTTAATTCTTCCTCTTCATAAAATGGGTAGCCGAGCCATTCTGAAAAAAGCGCTTGTTTTTCAATCTGATGTGCGTTTTCTCCATTCCGATGAATGATTATTTGTTCTTTCCCATCTCCTGCGTAGGCAAGTGATAATGCCAAAATAAGACTAAACATTTCATTTCCCCTTTCTGAACTCGATCGTAGTATGCGTCATTCGCTCATTTAATAAAATCGAATAGTTCAAAATGGCTTGAGCAAAATAAGAATGATAAACAGAATCAGGGGGGAGTTAATGAAGCGGTTACTCATTTTTATACTGTTGTTTTGTTCAATTTTCGTTTCAGAAAGCGCTTTTGGCGTAGAACCTTTCTATGACCTCCTCCCAATCAACAGCGAAATTACACTCCTACCATGGGAGAAAGTAGATGAGGTCATACCACGTAAAGCCATTTTTACGATGATTGATGTTGAAAGTGGTGCTTCTTTTCAGGTTCAGCGAAGAGCGGGAAGCAAGCACGCTGATATCCAACCTTTAACGAAAGAAGATACGCGAGTGCTAAAAGAGATTTATGGAGAATGGAGTTGGAAGCGAAGAGCTGTCATTGTCTTATACGAAGGAAGAACAATAGCGGCTTCCATGAATGGGATGCCTCACGGGGCTGGGGCGCTAGATAATGGATTCAATGGACACTTCTGTCTTCACTTCCTCAACAGTACGACACATAAAACGCCCACTCCTGATCCCGCTCACCACTTAATGATCTTGAAAGCGAGCGGTCAATTAGATCACTTTTTGATGAACCAAACACCGGATGAATTAGTTGATAGTCTAATGATTGCTATTAATAACACTGACACTTCTATAATAAAAAAAGTCCTATCTGAAAAGATAACAAAAAAGGACCTTAAAGCTCTCAAACGCTTGTCTTTTACCAAGTGGAACGTCACAAAAAGTACCAAAAAGCCTTTTGCACAACGTATTCATGCAAATGTTGAAGTATATATTAAAGATGCTGGTGTTATTACAACGACAGTTGAGATAACAGCCAAAAAAAATCCCATTTCGAATCTATGGGAGCTTGAAATACCAAGTTTATTAAAAATCGCCAATCATTAAAAGGAGTGCCTGACAATGGATCGATTCACCGAAGCATATGAAGAATATGTAAAAAGCGGTACAAACAAAGTTAATGTAAATATACCGAAAGAGGATGCCACTTATATTACAGCTGTCAGAAGAAATGAAGACGGAGATCTCATTGCTTTTAAGACAAACACTGGAGAAGAACTTGATTATTTACAAACGTTAGAAAAAGCTAGGAACGGTCAACTTTCTGGCGTTGATGTTTTCCAGAAGTATGGAAGAGACATCATTCGGAGTGAGCCGGATGGAATCAAAGAGAATAATTTAGATCATTTGCCGGAGTTTTAGAGAAATTTATAATATAAAAAAGCTGCAACTCAAAAATTGAGATGCAGCTTGTACGTTATATGTATGGTGATCCGTATTGGGCTCGAACCAACGACCTCTACCCTGTCAAGGTAGCGCTCTCCCAACTGAGCTAACGGATCAGTAATGTAAGGACATTTATTAATATACACGACTATTTAAACAACTGTCAATCCTTTCTTGGGAAAATATTAGAAAAAGGGCATCCGATTGATGCCCTTTTGTTTAACCGATCCGTTCTTCTTTATCACGCTTTTCACGCTCTTCCTTATCTAGAGCTTCTTCTCGATCACGGAGGCGGTGTGCTAGTCGACTCGACGCATTAGCCGCGATGCTTGCAATAAGATCATCGAGGAAAGTATGAACGCTTTCCCCTACTTTTGTATCCAACTTCTGTATAATACCAAATTTTTGTTTATCAAGGTGACCAAACGTTGTAACCGCAATACTTCCGTAGCCAAATACAGCACCGAGCGCAATTGTCTCATCAACGCCAAATAACCCTTCATCCGTTTCCACGATCGATTGAAGTGGTTCTGAAAGTTTCCCCTGTTCAGCTAGCTTGTCCAATTCAACACCAACTAGAACAGCGTGTTGAATTTCTCGCTTCGTTAAAACGGCCTCAACACTCTCCACACAGTCATCCATGGAAAGCTCATCTACATAAGGGTATTGCATTTCATAAACAATCTCCGCAATATCCTCTATTGTCACGCCTCGTTCTTTTATCAGGGCTTTTGCTGCTGCTTCTGTTTCTCTACTATGGATGCGTTTCTTCATAATAAGACCCCTCTCTGTCAACGATAAATACTTATGTGTTAGAATCATTATATCACTAATGTTTTTTACATTGTCAAACAATCTAACAATTGCAACAATTTATAGGAGGCATCACAATGAACAGAGGTACATACAAGGACGAAACGATTTATAGTGAGTACTTAAAAGAAGAAATACCTTTTCAAGTTTATTTACCATATAATTATTCCCCCTTATACAAATACTCCTTTTTAATCGCCAATGATGGTAGCGATTACTTTAAGTTAGGACGTCTTGGGCGAACAGCGGATGAACTTATCGAAAATGATGAAATTGAAGAACTGATTATAGTCGGCATTCCCTACAAAAGTGTAGAAGATCGCTGGCGCAAATATCATCCTGATGGAGAGCAAAGTGATGACTACCTGCGTTTTCTTGCGAATGAACTCGTTCCTTATTTGGACGAAGAATATGCAACCTATCACCTAGGATATGGTCGCGGGCTTATCGGCGACTCTTTAGCTGCTACCGTTGCGCTGCGAGCCGCTCTTGATTATCCACGCACATTCGGCCGAGCGATTCTTCACTCTCCTTACGTAGATGAAGCTATCATGAATCAAGTAAAAGGATTTAGAGAGCCTGAACTACTTTCGCTGTATCACATTATCGGAAAGGAAGAAACAGAGGTTCCTACCACTGATGGCAAAACAAAGAATTTTATCGAACCAAATCGAGCGTTAAACAAGATTATTAATGAGAAAGAATTTGATTACTTCTATGATGAATTCGAAGGCGGACATCTTTGGAAGAACTGGCAACCGGATATGAAACGCTCACTTCTACACATGTTTAAACTCTAAATGAGTCTATCGTTTCTTATTTTTGAATTTTTGGTATAATTATAAATGGAACATTATATGACTTGTCGATCAATGGCAATCGAGTATATTAACCAGGAGGGAATGGAATATGAAATACGGCATTGCAATTTTCCCATCGAAAAAACTAGCAGACGTTGCTAACTCCTTTCGAAAACGTTATGATCCGCACTATGCGCTCATTCCACCACATTTGACGCTTCGTGAGGGCTTTGAGGCAACAGAAGAAGAGATTCAGAAGTTAACACCTGTGCTACACAAAATCTCTGATGAATCTAAACCTTTTTCAATGCATGTTTATAAAGTAGGGTCTTTTAACCCCGTTAACAACGTGATCTACTTTAAAGTGAAAGACAATGAAGTACTGGATGATTTGCACAGAAAGTTAAATCCTGAAGAGGCGCTTTCTGAACGTGATTATAACTTTGTTCCACACATTACAATCGCTCAGAACCTATCAGACGATGAGCATTCTGATGTCTATGGCAGTTTGCAAATGAAGGACGTTAACCACGAAGAAATGATCGACCGTTTCCAACTTCTTTATCAACTTGAAAATGGTATGTGGACGGTATTTGAAACGTTCCACCTTGGTAAAGTTCGCTAATGGATGTTCGTGTCGTTAAAACAGAGAAAGAAAAGAGCGATGCCTTTAAAGTAAGGCATACCGTTTTCGTTGATGAGCAAAACGTTCCGAGTGACCTGGAGATTGATGAACACGACAATGATGCGATCCATTTTGTTGCTTATGACAAAAGTGCCCCCGTTGCAGCCGGTCGTTTTCGCGTTTTAGATAATATGGGTAAAGTTGAACGCATTTGCGTTCTCGGCGATTATCGTGGCACAGGACTTGGGCTCCTTCTCATGAGCGCAATCGAAACCCATGCAAAAGACCTCAGCCTCAAGGGAACAAAGCTAAACGCACAAATAAGTGCCGTAGGATTTTATGAAAAACTCGGATATGAGGTCATATCTGATCAATTCATGGATGCTGGGATTCCGCACGTAACAATGACAAAGAATTTATGACACTGGTTGCCGCCAGTGTTTTTTTTGTGATTTTAAATTTTTGCTTTAATTTCTCTATCTTTCGTACATTCTAAGTAAGGAAAACGAACAGGAGAAGGTGATGATTTGAACATTGGGTCGACTACGGTTGAGCTTCTTATTGGCTTTCTAGCTTTACTCATATTAACGAAAGCTCTCGGAAAAACTCAAATCACGCAAATTACCCCCTTTGACTTTATTTCCTCCCTCGTTCTCGGTGAACTTGTAGGAAATGCGATTTATGATAAAAATGTTAATATTTTTTCGATAATGTACGCAGTTTTTCTCTGGGGAGTTCTTATTTATATCGTTGAATGGATTACGCAAAAATTCCGTGGAACGAGATCATTTCTTGAAGGAAAACCCTCGATCGTGATTCACAATGGAAAAATTAATCGCGATCAGCTGAAGAGAAACAAGCTTGATATTAATCAACTTCAGAATTTATTACGCCAAAAAGACGTGTTCTCTATGAACGAAGTTGAATTTGCTATCTTAGAAACGAATGGCAGCATAAGCGTGTTAAAAAAATCTGAATATCAAGAGCCAACTAAAGAAGATTTTAATCTTAAACCGACTAGAGGGTATCTCGCTTACTCGATTATTTCAGATGGGAAAATGGATTGGGAAAATTTAAAGGATGCTGGATTGAACGAAGAATGGCTCACTAAAACGCTAAAGAAAAATCATATTGATCATTATTCTGAAGTGTTACTATTGGAGTGGAAACAAGATGATACACTCTTTATACAAAAATATGAAAAATAAAAAAAGAGCAGAAAACTCTGCTCTTAAAACCAGTAACGATCTCTTTTCTCATCCTCATCCTCATCCTCATCTTCTCTTACATCACGTTTCCTATCCTGATCAGCTGATTCGTTAGATCCAAAAAACCCCCAGGGATCACGACGATTCTCTCTACGCTCCTCTTTGCCTTTTCGATGCTCATCGCGTTCTTCTTGGATAATGACTTCATTAGCTTTAATAATCACACGGTCAACATGAATGACCTGTGGTTTTCTTTTCTTTTCAGACATGATTACGCCTCCTCTTTTATCCTCCTACTTCACATTATCCTATGCACGAAGGCAAACACAGGTATGGGCGCAATCTATCTTAATAGCTCAATGCTATATGGTTGGAAACCTTTATCCTGTAGTTTTCTTTTTGAAAATAAACAAATCCTTCTATAATGACAGGTTCTTTAAATTCAGATTTAATCGGAATTTGAAAACTTTCAATCGCAATTTTGTCACCTGGATCTAATGTCACTGGATGTAATGGAGATACCCATATCTCTCCTTTTTCTTTCGCTTTCTCTAACCAATCATGATCTGGAAAAACCCAGTGAACGCGATCATTTGAATCCAGCGCTTTTGTTTCAGCAACTTCAATCGGGTAAATTCTCCCTTTTAAAGTCGCCATTTCTGTAGGAGAAAAACGAAAACAAACAAGCGGATTCGTTAATTTGGCTCCTCCACAATTTTCAATTTGCAAATCTCCCCGAATCATGACAGACTGTTTATCAAGAATAATGATGGAGGTATTAAAGTAACTAACCGCAAAATGATCAGCGATTCCTATTGGTTTTGCCTCCACTTCAGCTGCCTTTTCAGTAGGAAGATACTGGGCTTTTTTTTCTAAGTTCTTGATTTTCCCTTGGTAATGTTGAAGTCGCTTGTCTTTTTCATTAATCTCTATTTGCATTTCTGCTAATAGATCTTCAAACCCCTTTATCTTAGTCGAATCGTCCGTTCTATTCTTCCTTTCCTTCGTTACGTCCACTTCGTTTTTCATCTGCATAAATTCCTCTGTTTGAGTCTCTAGCCTTCTTTCTAACTTATTTAACTCTTCTTTCAGATGAGTAATCGTGCTCTCGTGATCTTTACTTGATTCGAGTTGCTTCTCTAAAGAAGCCAATTGATCATTAGCAAAAATAAGTTCCTTCTCGAGCTCTAATGATTTTTCTTGAAAATATTTTGTTCGTGAAATGAGACGAGAGTAACTTAACTTCTCTCCTTGCATCGATCCTCCCCCTCTCTTCCCAGCGCTAACCTTATTCTATATGTATGAGTAGTAGGTCTTCTTTCATAACAAAAAAGTGCAGGATATGATCTCCTGCACTGCTGATTTATGGCTGTTTCTTATACTTTAGATCTTCAAATGTGATGCAATCATCGATTGTTAATTCGCCTTCTTCAACTTCTACTGTTCCTGTATTAAATACTACATTTCCTCGACGATTCAATAAATGAACTTCAAACCACTGATCATCATCAGAATCAACGACAGCTAGTTTAAAGTCAAGTTTACGACCGCGATCAGTTTCTCCGCTACCCTCAATGATGAACTTTAATCCATCTCCACACTCCTTACATTCGAGTGTATCCTGATCAAAGCTTGTAGCTGTGAATGTAAAGTCGTGCTTTCCATCACTTGAATCGGTGTCATGAAAATTCAGTTTCATCGAACTACCTGACAGGCTGCAATCATCGCATATATTCACAAGTAATGTTGCTTTGCCTTCATCTTCAGAGTCCGTTTCGCCACTAGCTTCTCCAGACAGTGAACAATCACAATTTGGTCGAGGGAAAATGTTTGGACACTGTTCAGGGAATTCAACAGGAGGACATTCATCAATTAAGTCAGGTGCAAGAAGATCATTGTCTCGAGGTGAACAGAATTTAGCAAGCACCTCTAGTTTTACTTCTGCTTCTACTTGAATATCAACACAGAAAATGACTTCAAGATCAAAAGAGCGTGGTGCCGGGCAATTTAGCAGGACTGTTCCTGAAGGAATGCGGCAAACAATTTTAGTAATTCGGCAGAAAAGATCTGTCCCATTCGGGAAACACAAGACGAATGATTCAAGAACAGATGCGTTGCAGTCGACCTCGGTTACTAACTTACCATGGCGATCAACAACCTTCACCTTCACATCAGTTGTAAAGAGAAGGTCAACGAGTTGAGCATCCGCAAATCCTCCACCAGGGATCGCTACGCTAACATCACGTTTCTCTCCAATTTGTTCACAGAAGAAGTCATCCTCTGTATGTTCGCTACCCGAGAGCGGGAACAATGGAGGGGCTTCCGGTGTTTTACATACAATACGAAGAGGACGGCGGCTAGGATCTTCCATAGCACACTCGATCTTTTTAAGCTCATGATCTGTAAAATGAATTTTCTTCTTTACAGAAAGCTGATCGGTCACCCAGTCGTATACTTTTTGAACGCGAATACACTCATCCTGTAAGCTATTTGTAGCTGTTGGAACGGTGTGTTTCTTATGTGGTTTGTGACCCATATCGTTCCTTCCTTTCTTTCACATGATAGGTTGATTCACTACATACTATGGAATTAGCACAGAAATGCAACAAAAGGAGTGGCCCAAATTTAATTGGAAGCTGTCAACATTAACTTCAGGGAGTGAAAGATATTGAATAAATTGTATTGGATGGATAAAGAGATTTGTAATCTGGATATTATTGACCTAGAGGCACTTAAAATTCTTTTACCTTATTGGGGAATTTCACTTCAAGATAATAGACTGACTGGATCACTAAATATGAAGAAAGTGTATCTCGATATTGAATCAAAGGCCAGAGAATCATTTTTCTTTGATTTACTAACTCACACTGGTATTGAGTTAACTAATCATGCAACTGATGCAGATCTAACTATAAAAGTAAACATTTCCGATAAATATGACTACCCACTCTCACTAATAACTGACAAGAAAACGTATCATCTAAAAGGAAAGAACAGTAAAAGCTTGGATTTACAAAAGAGAATTCACAAAAACATTTGGTTACCTAAGGCATTTTCCTCACTTATGTGTTCGATTCATCATGAATACACCGAAACGTCAATGGAATGGCTTGCTTATTTAACCATTCAGTATTATATGAAACCTTTCTTTAAACCGATTGATCATCTATCTATCGCACAATACGAGTTTCTAATTACATCTGTACTCGAAAAAATCAATCCTCTCTTTTCTTCTTATCAAATTTCAGCAGCATCTTTTTCTGAATGGCCTTCACTACCAGATGAATATTCATCAATTAAACAGACAAAGCGTTCACCAAAAGAATCAATAAAAGAACGTAAAACTATATCGCCATTTCAGTCTCAACAATCCCTATTCACCCCAGAACCATTTAATCCTTTTAAATTCAATCGAGAAACAGCTAAGAAATCAGTGATTAACCCATTTTATAGAAAGCCTTAATGATCTCAACACCTTCGCTTCGAGCATGAATAGTATGTATTATTCAAAGGAAAAGCTCGAATGAGGAGGATATGAATGAAAAAGGCTGATATACAAGCACTTTATCGAGAAGTTAAGAGAAGAAAACGTTCTCATAAAAACACAACCATTCCTAGAAAAAAATCATCTGGTTGCAAATCATGTGGAAAAACAACTTGGCGACCGAATCAATAGTAAACGACCGGAGGGTGCGCTAGCCAATGGATGTAAAGAACATACTAGCGTATATAAAAAATATCTATATCACATATATGAAAAAATGCTATAAAGAAAAACAACCGAATCAAGAAGTAATATGGTTTATTATGTTTACCTACGCCTATTAATAAAGGGTTTGCCCCCGTCTTAAGGAGATGTCTTAGAATGAGTGATGTTACTGTTGTTATTCCATTCTATAATCCAGGTTTGTATCTAATTGATGCTGTAAAAAGTGTCTTCAACCAAACTTATGAAGATTGGAAAATGATTCTTGTTGATGATTGTTCAACAGACAATAGTATACTTGGAGTAAAGTCTTATTTGGATGATCCTAGGATCACTTTAATTAAAAACAAAGAAAATTTAGGTCAATCTAATAGTTTAAACATTGGCTTATCTGCTGTGGAAACACCATTTATGATTCAACTAGATGGTGATGATTGGCTGTGTGAAAGTGCTCTTGAACTTCTAATGAAAGAAGCAAGTTCTTTACCAGATGATGTAGCTGTCATAAGCGGTAACATTAGAATATTCAATGAAAACAATGCACAAAAGCAAATTATAAAAAAAGGACGTCTTTTTAAGAATCGTTATGACTTTCTACTTTCTAACCTTTCTGTCTGGCCCAGATTTTATAGAACCTCTGCGTTGAACTATGTAGGCGGCTGGCCTACAGACGATCCGTTTGATGGTCGTTTTAATGAAGATAAGAGAATCCTCCTTCGTTTGATAGAGCATTTCCGATTTCACTGGATCGATAATGTTCTCTATGTTCATAGGATACACAATACCAATCAAACAAAAGATTTATTATCTTATGAAACAATCACAAAATGGACAGTGCGTAATGCACTAAAGCGATGGGGAGATCAATATGAACCTGTCTTTATTAAATCTGGTGGCTGGGTTATCCTCAAAAAATTAATTCCAAAACAGAAATAATATATTATAAGAACTTTTTCGATGCGATCTTACTTGATTGATATTGTAAACACTGGTGCCAATATTAAATATAATGAACTATGTATATATTGTAGTTATAAATATTTCTCTCTTTGTAACAATATCATGTTACAATTACGCAATTATCCATTAACATATAATTGTGATAAATAATGAAAAACATCATTGCTTAAAAGCAATGATGTTTTTCATTATTATTTTGATTTAAATCTTTTTTTATTTAAAGGATTAATCGAAAATTGTATCTTCTAAGCCAGAAGTTAAATCATATTTTGGCTTCCAACCTAGGAGTTGAGTGGCTTTATTATTGTTAAGCTGACTAAATCGAATATCCTCTTTACGTTGAGGTTTGTATTTTGGAAGTAATTGTTTCTTTGTCATTGTATTCATTAGCTTGAAAAGATCATTGATATTAGTTTTTGTATTACACCCTATGTTGAAAATTTCATTTTGTCCTTTTTTTAGAGCTAGTATATTTGCTCTAGCCACATCCTTCACATATACAAAATCCCTTGTTTGTTGACCATCACCAAATATAATCGGTTGCTTATTGTCTTTTAACTGTTCCCTAAAAATTGAAACCACGCCCCCTTCTCCTTTTGGAGTTTGCCGTGGTCCGTACACATTGGCGTACCGTAATATTGTATATGTTAATCCATAGAGTTGTTGAAATCTCTTAATATACAATTCTGGAGTATATTTAGATATACCATAAAAAGAAATTGGTTGTATTGGATAACCCTCATTAATACTAAGGTCTCCTGCATCGCCGTAAACTGCACATGATGATGCATAAATAAATTTTTTAACTTTAAATTTTATGCAACAGTCTAGTAACTGAATGGTTCCAATAATATTTGATACAGCATCATCATATGGATTTTGTATTGATTGAGATACATCTACTTGAGCTGCATGATGAATAACTATATCTGGTCTTTCTTTTGCAAAAATTGCTTCTAAATTACTTGAAGTAATATTCTCTTTATAAAATGGAACCTTCTCATGAAGAAATCCCAAATTCCCTGTAGATAGATTATCGACAACAACTGGTTGATAGCCCTCATCAATCAAGAGATCCACAATATGAGAACCAATGAAACCAGCCCCACCAGTAACGAGGACTTTCAACGTCAATCACCTTCCTGTTCCTTCATTTGTCTTTTATACCAACTAATTGTCTTTTTAAGCCCATCTTCGAGAGATATTTTCGGCTGAAAAGATAATAATTCGCTCGCTTTAATTATGTCAGGTACTCGATGGACCGTATCTTCATAGCCTTTTCCTAATGCTTTTTCATATGGAATATGCACAATCGACGATTGACTTCCGCTAATTAATTTAATTTGTTGCGCTAATTTATTAATAGAGATTTCTTCGTTGATTCCGATATTAAAAACCTGATTTTTAACATTGGGGTTTAAGCATCCCATTGTTCCTAATACTGTATCTTCTACATAGGTAAAGCAACGAGTTTGCTCACCACTCCCATAAACAGTGATTGGTTTTCCCTGCAGTGCTGCAGTTATAAACTTAGGAACTACGCCTCCGTATTGAGTTGAAGTTGCCCTTGGACCATAGGCATTGAAGTATCGAACTACGATGACCGGCAACCCTTTTTGGGCATAAGCAAAGCACATGTGTTCATCTAACGCCTTGGCTGTAGCATAGCACCATCTTGAAGTAGTGGTAGGTCCAAGAACTCTAAGAGAATCCTCGTGAAATGGAAGGTTATCATTTTTTCCGTATACTTCAGAGGTTGAAGTAAAAATGACTTTTGTTTTATTCAAGTACGCTGCTTCGAGTACACTTCGCGTACCATCAATATTTCCTTCAATCACTTTTAATGGATTCTCAACTGTATTTTTAACTCCCAAAACTGCTGCAAGGTGAAACACCACATCACAACCTTTAATAGCTTGCTTTAGAATATCAGTTTCTAGAACTGATCCTTGTATAAATTGGTGATTTGGATGGTCCATTACTGTGTAAAGGAAAGATTTTTTCCCATTCGATAAATCATCTATAGTGATAACAGAGTGATTTTGCTTAAGCAATTGCTCGACAAGGTGAGAACCGATAAACCCCGCTCCTCCTGTTACTAGAATTTTCATCTATTTCCACCTCCCAAGCGAATAACTTTCCCTATACCCTCATATCCCTGAGTTGCATTTCTGCAGTCTAGTACCAGGGGAGCATGATCGATTATGAATTGAATTGGGAGAGTCGGGTGATCAGTTAAAATAAGAACGCAGTCAATTTCTTTGAAATTTTCTGCTGTTAATTCCATACTTTGATAAGTTTGTTTGTTTAATTGCAGTTTAGGAACATAAGGGTCATGATAGCTAACATTAGCACCGGATTTTATTAAAGATTCTAAGATAAGTAGCGGAGGAGATTCTCTTATATCACCATTCTCCCTCTTATAAGATATTCCGCAAAGGAGTATACCTGCATCTTTAAATTTCAAACCTCTATTTTCTAACAATTCTTCAACTTGTTTTTCAATATATATAGGCATTTGATGGTTAATTTGATGGGCTAAATGGATAAAACGGCTATCGAATCCATGTTGTTTTCCTTTCCATGATAAATATAGTGGATCAACCGGGATACAATGCCCTCCAATACCTGGCCCTGGATAAAAGGGAGAAAATCCATATGGCTTTGTATTTGCCGCCTCTATAACTTCCCATATATTAATGTTTAGATAATCACAAAGCATTGCCATTTCATTTATAAAGGATATATTGATAAGTCGATAACTGTTTTCAAGTAGCTTTGTCATCTCAGCTACTTGAGTGGACGAAACCATCTCTACGCTATTAAATACCTGACTGTAAATCTCACAAACTTTTTCTCCACAATTGACAGTTACACCACTTACAACCTTTGGAATTTGTTCAAGTTCATAATTCTTATTTCCCGGATCAATTCTCTCAGGTGAATAGCCTAGGAAATAATCTTTTCCTGTCAAAAAACCTCTTTGTTCTAGAATAGGCTTTAGAACATCTGTTGTTGTTCCAGGATAGGTCGAGCTTTCAAGTATGACAACTTGTTCTTTTTCCAACCTATTCTTTAGCTCATTTGCAACGTGAGTTAGAAAACTTAAGTCAGGATTACTGTTTTTCCCTAAAGGGGTCGGCACACATATGATGATTACATCAAGGTGTTGTATAACATCGTAGTTATCTACCACCATTAACTCTTTAGTGGAAATAGCATTTCTTATTTCATCATCCGAAATATCAGGAAGATAGCTTCCCCCATTATTAAGTTGCTCGATTTTTTTCGTATCTATATCTATACCTATTACATGAAAGCCTTTCTTTACAAAAAGTAAGGCTAGTGGCAATCCAACGTAACCAAGCCCTATTATGCCAATTCTTTTTTGTTCCGAATTACCTTTAACTTTCAATCTTAATACTCCCTTCGGTAAAACTTTGTACTTATGTATCTTATGGACGAGAATTTTTATTGATATGGTTTAGTGTAATGAGTTTGTTAAAATAGGTCCAAAAAAAACAATAGGCAATTATCACCTATTGTTAACGATTTGGCTAATATTTTTGATTAGTTCTTTTACCCTTACTTCAGTAGTGTGCAATTCATGTACCATCTTATAACCCCTAATAGCGATATCGATTCTCTCTTGTTCGTGTTTAAGATAATAATTCGCTTTCTCTATAAAATTTTTCTCATCTACAGATACAAAAGTTTCCTCATCGACAAACCCTAGGTCTTCCAACTCCTTGTTACCTGGCGCCAAAAGCAAAGTATTACAAGCAAGAACTTCGAAGTATTTTAATAGAGGGAAGTGAAGTATGCTATCACATGTTAAAAACATTTTGGCTCGGTTAATTTCCATGGCGTATGCTACTCCTGCCAAAACGTTTTTCTTCCCATCATCTACGGTACCGTATCCTGGGTGTTGATAGTAATGAAAGCCTTTCTCACCTTTCATTGTTTCAAACATTTTCCTCCTTAAAGGGTAATACCTTTCATCCATTGCTCCCATCATTAGCCACTTATGAGTTTTCTTTAATTTATAATCTATAAATATCTCTTTAGGAATATGAAAAGGAAACCAAATCATTCGCTCCTTATATTCAGAGAACCAGCTTAGGAAGGGATCTCTGTAAATAGAAAAAATATGTTGGATGTTTTCCCTCTCGATAAACCTCTTTCTCTGGTAAACTTTGTAATGCAAATCATGCATAATAATTCCTACAGGTATATTACAGTTTTTCAATCCTTTAATTTGCGGACAATAATCAGGTTTAAAATCATTTAATAAAATAAAATCAGGTTTGTTAGGGAGATTTGCCAGAATACTAGAAATATGACCTCTTGAATGCCAAAGCATCAAGTCTGCCTGGCGCTGAAGTTCTTTAACTAAATAAAAACTGCTTTTCTCAATATGACTTGAAAAGTCCTTTGTAATAAACAATACTCTCGGTTTCTTATCCAAAATACTCGCTCCTTACTTTATTGAACAAGCGCCTCTTTTCGCTCGTTTAGGTGCTTATCCATAACATAAAAAACATCTGTCAATATAATGTAAAGAATTCAAAGGATAGGAGGTTAAAGGATGTCAAGTTTATTTGATGATTGCAACAAAGAAAAGAACAGATCTAAATGTGATAAGTGCTTATGCCATCAGTTGCATAAAAGAAATGAAGGGAGTAAGTTTTTCATCTTAGTAGATGGATTTCCTGAATTTATTGAAGCAACTCTTGTGTATTTTGACAGCCAAAAATGTTGTGCAACTTTTGTTGTAAACGACATGGTATCACCAATGAACGTATTCCCTAGTGGAATGGGAAGTACATTCACATTAATCGTCGATTGTCGTGATCTACGCGCGCTCATTTCTGTGCATAACTAACAACACCTGATTAAGCCACCAAATGATTGGTGGCTTTTTTTGATGTAAATAAGAATTTGTACAGTATCCAAAATAATGTGCTTTGTTTCGATTTCTAATTCTTCTTTAAGTACAGTTTTTCATTTTTTATCAGCGCACGTATTTGATTGATTAATTACTATCCAGTTTATGCTAAGGATTGTGCATTTGACTATCAAAATTAATTAATCATGCCATTACTATAATTTTTACCCATATTGCTTTCTAAGATAATAATGCTGATTAAGAAAGCCTAGTTAACGCAGACAAGCGCTTTTTAATACTATTTATCACTAAATTCATCTGAATCATGTAAATTATGCGAATGGCCTGTACCATTAGCCGTCTCTAAAAAGTAAAATCCGTATATCATAAGGTATACCTTGAAAGGAGGAAAAATAATGGGATATAAAAATGATACTCAAGGTGCTCGTCGTCGTGTTCGTCGTAATGTTGCAGGTGCTAGTGAGAATGGTGGAAGAGATCTTCGACCAATCGAGGTTGACATCGAGAAAGAAGATAACAGCAAAGATATCGCCTCTGCAAGAATTATCAATAGCGGAAACTCTGAAGTAAACGTTAACGTTAATGCTTCAGCAGCTGCTGCCGCTGCTGCCGAAGATTCTGAAGCTACTGCAGTTGCTGGTGCAGAAGAGCTAGAAGAAGATAGTGAAGACAACGGCCACGGCCGTAAGAAATGGTAATGCTAGTCTAACAAATAGGATACTAGCTCTATGCTAGTATCCTATTCATCTTCATATAAGGAGGTTACAAGATGAGTAGGAAATCAGAAAAAGCTCAAGAACTATTGGCTCTTATTAAAAATAGTGGAAACTCTGACGTAGACGTTGATGTGATCGTTGATACGATGCCCGTTGCTTTTGCAATCCTATTGGGTTCTGGAGCAGTTGGTGGACTTAGTGAGAATGAATTAGACGAAATGATAGACCGATTCCATTATTTGATGAACAATCAAACAATTTCTCCACACAGAAGAAAACGAGATACGGAACGGGATAACACTTCCTATTGTAAAAGATTGCACCGTCCCCGCCCTTTAACGAATCGAAGATAACGAAGGAAATCCCCTTCCCACAGCTACATGACTTTCCAAAATAAAAAACCACGACACAATCGTCGTGGTTTTTAGTATCAAGTCGCAATAATATTGTATCCGCTATCCACATGAATCATCTCACCAGTAATTCCACCAGAAAGATCACTCATTAAGAATAGTGCTGTGTTTCCTACGTCTTCCTTCGTTACTGTACGACGCATCGGAGACTTCTCTTCAATCTCTTTAATCACCGAATTAAAGTCGCCAATTCCTTTTGCTGCAAGCGTACGAATCGGTCCAGCTGAAATCGCGTTAACGCGGATGTTGTCTTTTCCAAGGTCATTCGCAAGGTACTTCACACTTGCGTCAAGAGAAGCTTTTGCGACACCCATTACGTTATAGTTGTTTACAACGCGCTCGCCACCTAGGTACGTCATTGTAAGGATGCTTCCACCTTCCGTCATCAGTGGACGAGCTGCTTTTGAAACAGCAGTAAGAGAATACGAGCTGATGTTATGCGCTAGCAAGAAGCCTTCACGCGTTGTTTCAAGGTACTCCCCTTTTAATTCTTCTGTTTTCGCGAATGCGATACAGTGAGCAAGTCCGTGAATCACACCGACTTCTTCTTTAATTTGAGCAAATGTTGCTTCGATTTCTTCGTCATTTGTAATATCACAAGGTAAAATAACGGAATCATCACGATCTAGCGTACCTGCAAGGTCGCGAACGTTTTTCTCTAGACGCTCACCTGCGTAAGTAAAGATCAATCGTGCACCGGCACTGCTTAGCGCCTGTGCAATCCCCCAGGCAATGCTTCGTTTATTTGCAACGCCCATCACAACATATGTACGGTTCTCAAGAGACAGGTTCATATCCATGCTCCTCCTCGAATTTATTATTAGTTATTAGCACCACGTCCTAAGTATAACATGGTTTATCAAACATGCACCATGAGGATTTTTCACCCTTTACTTGTTTGAATATTTCGTCGCTCATAACCACATGCGGGACATTCAAATATGATGTTTTGATTTGACTGAGCCGTTATGGACTTCTCCATCTCATTGGTTCTTCCACAAACGGGACAAATTACTTTTGGAATTTCAGTATTCATTCTCTTCTCCTCCTTCCGTTCGCCTATGATAGAAGTATCGCCCTGTCCCATACATTTATTCCCTAACTTCCAAAACATAAAAAACCCCTTTCTCATGATGAGAAAGGGGTTAGCACTAGTAGCTTAACAGCGTGCGCACTTCGTCGACACTCTCACTACTTCCTGTTACGATCAAGCGATCACCGATTCGAAGTTCCGTATCACCGTGCGGGACAATGGAATCTTTCCCGCGGAAAATACGAACGATGATCGTATCCCCGAGATACGGGAAGCTTCGCAGTGGAACGCCATTGTATTCCACATTGTTCATGTTAATTTGATAAAGCGCGTTTTCTTCGCGAGTAAAGATATTCACAACACCTGGTGATTCGATGAGCGCTTTTAGCAGTGCTTTTGTGGAGAAGAACACTGAAAACACATCAATATTCAGCTCTCGTAGCTGATCCGCTATTTCAGTAAGCTCAATTCGTGCAATGACACGCTCTGTTCCATATTCTTTCGCAAATACCGCAATGTCTGAATTTGTTTCATCATCTCCTGAAGAAATAAGAAGAATATCTGCGTCAAATACTGAACTGTTCTTTAATGTATCAATACTGTAATCGGAAAGTTCGATAACTTTAAAGTGACTACTTTGCTTCTCAGAATCCACTTTTTCCTGTTTCGTATGATAAATGGACGTTTCATAATTCGCAGGATCAAGTTCAAGCGAGATCGGTAACGTAATTTGGTTCGCCCCAATAATCGCAAGCTTCTTTGCATGAGAACTTTCTTCTGGTTTCGGCATTAATTTCTTGAAGAGAATTGGTGCTAGTATACAGCTAATAATCGCAACCAAAATTAATGCAGATGACAGTTGATCATCAATGATGTTAATACGCTCCCCAATTTCTGCGGCCGCAATAACGAGAGAAAGTGTTGATGTGAGTAGCATTCCTGAACCAAGCACCGTTTTTGTATCATACCATTTCCTTAAAACAACAACTGGCACAAGCTTTGAAGCAAAAAGCGCAATTAATAGAAGTGGAATTAAGATTAGGACTTTCGGGTCCTGGAATAGAGACCAAATATCCAACTCCACCCCAACCATAACGAAAAAGATCGGGATTAGAAAACCATATCCAAATGAATCAAGCTTTTGGACAAGCTCTGTATTAGGAGAGAGTAACGAAACAAGTGCCCCTGCAAGGAAGGCACCTAAAATGTTTTCAGCACCTACTGTTTCAGAAATCCCTACCAATACAATAATTAACGTAAATACGGCTCTTGTACCGATTTGAATGGTCCCTTTTGACATCGTTTCAATAAAGGAAAGATGTCTGAAATAAGCTCCAAGGAAATAAAGTAGAATCCCAGCTCCGAAAAGAATGAGAAGCAGCCACATATTTCCTTCTCCACCTGAATTCAGAGAAACGAAAATGGCCAATAAGATCATGGTAGCAAGATCGGCAATAACGGCGATTAGAAGAATCGTTTGTCCGATACTGCTTTTCATTATATTGGCATCCTTCAATGTCGGCACAACAACACCAAGCGAGATGGTGGAGATAATCAGCGTCATAAAGAACGCATTGTCGGTGTATCCAAGAACAACAAACAGTAACGAAAGGAGATAGGATACAACGAAAATAAGAACAAATACAATGAACGACACAAGAACACGATTTGGTTCAAACTTACCGCTCGGGAGCTTTACTTTTTTCTTTTTATTCGCAAAAACCGAAAAATCAATTTCAAGACCGCTTAAAAACATGAGAAAAATGAAGCCTAGCGTTGATAACGTATCAAGCCACGTATCTCCTTGAACTAAATTAAACCCACTTTGGCCAATGAAGATCCCAGCAATAATCTCAGCAACTACAACCGGCAAGAAATTCAGTCTGAAGCGGTGTAAGATAAACGGTATAACAAATGCGATAACGACTACGATAACAAGTGATGATACGGATGCACCGTGTTCCATTTCTTTCCTCCTCCAAACGTCTGCATTTAAGCGCTAAACAAGCTGGCTCATAAATGCAGTCGCCATTCCAAAATAAATAAGTATACTGATAATGTCGTTAATCGTCGTGATGAATGGCCCTGAAGCAACAGCAGGGTCTATGTTAAGCTTATGCATTAATAATGGGACAAGTGCACCAGCGAGTGTTGCGACAATCAACGTAAATAATAACGAAAAACCAACCAATAAGCCAAGTAAAAAGGTTCCTTTCCACAAAAAAATAATAATCGTTACAAGAACACCAGAAGTTGCGCCTGTAATGAGACCAGTTCCTGCTTCTCGCACAATTAAGGTCCACTTACTATTCTCTTCAAAATCTCCCGTCGCAAGTCCCCTAACAACAACCGCAAGGGCCTGCGTCCCCGTATTCCCTGCCATCCCGGCTATTAGAGGGATAAAGACCGCGAGAAGTGGCACCTTATCGAGCGTTACTTCAAATTGACCAATTAAACTCGCTGTCATCATTCCTAGAAACAGAAGGATAATCAGCCAGGGAAGTCTCTTTTTTGCTGAAGAAAACGGATTGCGATCAAATGAACCGTCATCTGAAATCGCAGCGAGTTTTGAATAATCCTCTGATGCTTCTTCTTCGATTACATCAACGATATCATCATGTGTGATAATTCCGAGTAAATGGTTTTGAAAATCAAGAACTGGAAGGGCTAGAAAGTCATAATCTCGCATAATTCTCGCGGCTTCTTCCTGATCTTCGCCAACCGAAATAGAAACAACTCGTTCATTCATGATTTCTTCAATTAACGTATCTTCTTCTGCAATAATTAAATCTCGCAAAGAAATAACGCCAACGAGCCTTTTTTGTTCATCTAATACGAAAATATAATAGATCGTTTCTGCTTCTGGCGCTTCTTGCCTTAAGATTTGCATCGCTCGCTTTACCGTTTGGTGTGCGCGGATTGATACAAATTCGGTCGTCATTATACTACCGGCGGTCTTTTCTTCATAGTGAAGCAGCTCTTTAATTTCATCGGCTGCATCATCATCCATGATGGTTAAGTAGCTTGCAATCTGTTCTGGATTTAACTCATTTAATACGTCAACGGCATCATCGGCGTACATCTCAGCAAGCATCTTCGCCGCATAAGCCGGTTCCATCTCTGAAATGTATTCTTCTTGTTCTTCAATATCGAAGTTCTGGAAGATCTCTGCCATCTCTCGTGGTGATAAATAGGTGTACACAAGTAGCCTAATATGTTCTGATACTGTTAAAAAGAACTGCGATTGTTCATATGGGTGAATGTCGAGAAATAGCTCACGAAATGCGTCTATTTCTTCTTGATCTAAGTGTTGTATTAGTGCGTCGTATAAAGCCTGCGTCTCTTGCTCCTGGTAAGCCACTCTGCACACCTCCCTGTTGTTTTTTATAACAAAGTTACAAATGCTCAAATATGGCTATATCATTTATCGTAAAACTTCGATAAGCTTTGCTTAGGTACTGCTCCCTTAATCGATTACGCAAAGAAAGTAAAATTACCTTCCTATCTTAGTCGGTGTGTAGTTATTTTGTCAAAAATAAATACAGGAACCGATTTGCAAACGGAAGGATTTCAGATAAGATAGGAAATGTGATTAAAAGAAGGAACGCTTTTCTTTAGAAAGGATTATATCATGAACAATGACAATCAAACACCATGGCAACAAATAGATTTTACACTTTTGTTCTTTGTATTTCTTCTTATGTGTATCAGTACTGTTGCTATTTACAGCGCGCAAGCTTCACTACCCGGAGAATTAAAAAACTTTAACTTTGCAGGAAGACAGCTTACGTGGTATTTCGTAGGTGCGTTCGTGCTTTCTCTTACACTGGTCATTGATTTCGATCGCTTTAGGCAGCTTTCCTGGTATCTCTACGGATTTGGAATTCTTCTTCTAATTTTATTAGCAGTAAGTCCAGAATATATTGGAAGTTATCAAATCGCGCCAATTCGAAATGGTGCCAAAAGCTGGTTCGTTCTTCCTGGTCTCGGAAGTGTGCAGCCATCTGAGTTTATGAAGATTTTTTTAATTATTGCCATTGCTTCAGCTTCTGTCTCGCATCATGAAAAACATCCATCAAAAACCATTCAGACAGATCTGATCCTTTTAGCGAAGATCTTCGGTATTGCCGCTGCTCCTCTGCTTATTGTTATGGCTCAGCCTGACCTTGGTACAGCAATGGTATTTACAGCAATTGTTGTTAGCATCACGCTAGTATCCGGCGTACGTTGGAGACTTCTTTCTCTTTTAAGTTTAATAGGTGTAGCGGGTATTTCTACTTTCGTCTTTATTTTCTTCAAGTTTCCCGCATTCTTTAAAGCTTACTTACTTGATGAGTATCAACTAGCCCGGTTCTACGGCTGGCTTGCTCCAGAAGAATATGCGGACGCTGGCTATCAAGCTACGAAAGCGATTCTAGCAATTGGGTCAGGTAAACTTGAAGGAAAAGGCTATGCAGATGGTACTGTTTACTTTCCTGAAGCACACACTGACTTTATTTTTGCCGTTATCGGAGAAGAATTTGGTTTCATTGGTGCAAGCATTACGATTTCGATTTTCTTCATGCTCATTTATCGCATGATTCATACCGCTCTTGAAAGCAATGAATCATTCGGAAGCTATCTTTGTGCTGGTGTCATCGGAATGCTTACGTTCCAGGTATTTCAAAATATTGGAATGACGATTCGAATCTTACCGATCACCGGAATTCCTTTACCTTTTGTAAGTTATGGAGGAAGTGCCCTTTTGACCTACATGATTGCAGTTGGTCTTGTCTTAAACGTTCGCTCACGCACAAAAACGTATATGTTTGAATAACCTGCCAATCCGGCAGGTTATTTTTTTATGGAACTTAGATTCATGATGATACTTGTTCTACCTTTAGGGAAAAGATAGAAGATAAAAGGAGGGAATAGGAAGTGTTCGACATAATCAGTGATATACACGGATGCTATGATGAATTGAAGACGCTCACGATGCGCCTTGGATATGACTGGGGTAGTGGCGTTCCCGTTCATCCTGATGGGAGAAAACTTGTTTTCCCTGGCGATATCACAGATCGAGGGAACGACTCTCTAGCGGTTGTCAAAGTCGTTTCTCAACTCGTGACAAGTGGACAGGCGTTCTATTGCCCTGGAAATCATTGTAATAAATTCTATCGCTACTTAATTGGCAGGAACGTTCAGCAAACTCACGGTCTTGAGACAACGGTGGCCGAACTTAATGCGTTACCACCTAGAGACCTTACGATGATGAAAGAATTGTTCATTGCGCTATATGAGAATGCCCCGCTTTATTTGTCTCTTGATGATGGAGAATTGATTGCTGCTCATGCTGGGATACCAGAGAAATACATTGGACAAGTTGGGAAAAAAGTAAAAACCTTCGTACTTTACGGCGACATAACAGGCGAATCCCATCCAAACGGGATGCCTATTCGCAAAGACTGGGCAAGTCAATATGAAGGTGGTGCGCTCATTGTCTATGGCCACACCCCTGTCTTAGAACCAAGGTGGGTCAATCATACTGTGAACATTGATACCGGCTGCGTATTTGGTGGCAAATTAACAGCGCTGAGCTATCCGGAACTGAAAACAACGTCGGTTCAATCATCCATGCCTTACGTTCCAGAGAAGTTCACTTCGTTTCAATAAGATCACGCATATCCGCTTCAAGCTCCGCTTCAAATCGGAGCTTTTTTTGTAGGAAAGGATGGTGAAATTCAAGCTCGGCACTGTGCAGTGCTTGCCTTAAAATAAGTTCTTTCTTACCCCCATAGAGATCATCACCTAGAAGAGGATGTCCTAAATGAGCCATATGCACTCTAATCTGGTGTGTACGCCCTGTTTGTAAGGATAATTGGAGAAGAGAGAAACCGTTGTATCGCTTCACTGTATGATACCTGGTTAAAGCGTACTGTCCATCTGATCGCACTGTTCTTTCAATAATACTATCATCCTTCCTTCCTATTGGGGCTTCTACTTCACCATCTTCTTCGAGCTCACCGTGTACTAATGCAAGATATGATCGTTTCATTTCTTTATTTTTCTGCTGTCGTGAAAGTAGATCATGAGCGTAACGATGTTTTGCAAAGAGAACGAGACCTGACGTATCACGATCAAGGCGATTGACTGCGTGAATGGTTCTGTTTAAGTTGCTTGTTTTATAATAATGCAAAACACCCTCCGCAAGGGATGCTGTCGAATGACGAGAAGGGATTGTTGGAAGATTTGCTTGCTTATTAATTAGCAAAAAGTGATCATCTTCATAGCAAATCCTTAATGGCAATTGTTTGGGGTACATCGTGTCGCTTATTTGTTCTTCAGGGAAAACTACTTCGACGACATCACCCTCATTTAAAATGGTCCTTACATTTTGGTGGACCCCATTTACTAACAAGGACCCGCCTTTAAACTTGATATCCGTTAACATACTTCGTGATATGTTCTTTTCTCTTAAAAGAAATTCTCTTAGCATCATGCCTGCTTCTTGATTTAAAACCGTCCAGTTCATTTTCACTTCCAATAAAGATCACCTCATCACTACGTTAGCAAAAAGAAAGCACTGTCCAAAATTGAACAGTACTGTCTTTTCTTAATATACTTCATCTACAAAAGATTCTTTTACCCTTTTCCAAAATGGAAATGGTCTGAAACGGGCGAATCGAACTTTCTCTTCAGCCACTCGATATTGAATCGACTTTACATCTTTCTGAAGTAGAAAAAGATGGTCGATTGTAATTTGAAAATCAGCGTCGTTAACAGGTCTTAAAAGACACGTATGATGTTGCGGAAGGACTAGTGGCGACCCTACCGTACGAAAGACGCGATTATTAATGGACGCCATCTCAGAAAGCTGAATCGAAGGAAGCGCCGGATGAATAATTGCTCCTCCTAACGCTTTGTTATAAGCGGTGCTTCCAGATGGTGTGGAAATGCAGAGTCCATCACCACGAAACGTTTCGAATAAATCGCCTTTAATTTCCACATTCATGACGAGAGAACCTTCCACACTTTTGACTGTACATTCATTAAGAGCAAGGTAACGATTTTCTTTTGAGCTATTCAAATAACGAACCGTTACTTCAAGCAGTGGGTATTCCACAATTTGAAAAGGCGTTCTTGCAATATGAATCACTAGCTTTTCGACTTCTTCAGGCGTCCAGTCAGCGTAAAATCCGAGATGCCCGGTATGAACACCAACAAACGCTGTATCTGCCAATCGGTCTTGATAATGGTGAAACGCATGGAGTAGCGTTCCATCGCCGCCAACTGAAATCACGATATCTGGTTCTGCTTCATCATAGTCTAGATCAAAATCACGCAAATAATTTTTAATTCGCTGCTGAAGTTGGTTGGAGGTTTGATCCCCTTTGGACTTTACCGCAAATTTCACTATAGGCACCTCGTCTACTTTAATTTTCAGCTTTCTTTTGTTCGTTTTCTTTTTTTTGCATAAACACTTTTTGGGCTTCCTTGATCTCACCGCGTATTTCAGACATCTCGTCATCTAATTTAGATGCCGCTTCAGCTGCACGCTGAAGTCGTTTCTTAACGTCTTCTGGAATTTTCTTGTTGTATTTATAATTAAGCGAATGCTCAATTGTTGCCCAGAAATTCATAGCTAATGTGCGTATCTGAATTTCAACAAGAAGCATTTGTTCACCTTGAATTGTTTGAACGGGATACTGTACAACCACATGATAAGAACGGTAGCCACTTACTTTTTGATTCGTCACATAGTCACGTTCTTCAATGATATCGAAGTCTTTTCTTCCACGAAGGTGATGAATCACCTTATTAATATCCTCCACAAACTGACACATGACCCGTACCCCAGCAATGTCATGCATTTCCTCTTGCAACCGGTCGAGCGAAATCTTTTTGTTTTTTGCCTTATCAAGAATGCTTGAAATGGGCTTCACTCGCCCCGTTACAAATTCAACAGGAGAATGATCATCGGCTTTTTCAAACTGCTCACGAAGACCTTTTAACTTTATCTTTAGTTCGTTTACTGCTTGCTTATAAGGGGCTAAAAATTCTTCCCAATTTTTCATCCAACCACCACCAACGACGATATCTATTACGAGGCTGTTAGAAATACTTTCTCAACAGCTTGATTCATGTCTTCTCCATAGTTCGAATTACCTTTAATATTCTCAATGAGGTAGCCAAGTTCCTCTTTTAGATCGACAAGTTCTAACGATGAACCGTGTTCAGAAGTAACAGTAACGTTCACGTCCTGTTCAAGAACATTTGCTAACATCGGCCAAACTTCTTCCTGGAATCGAATGTATGTATACCCTTCTCCCCCGTCAAGTAAATAAACAAACGATAAGGAATCTGAATCCACTAGCATATTGCCTGTCGCTGTATAGAGGCTTAGATCAACTTTTTCATTCAAACCAAAGGTAAGTGTGTGATCGGTTAGTTCCCCTGTTATAATGTAGTATTGTTCTGGCACAAATACCTCTCCTCTCGATCTTTCCATTATGTATCACCTAATAGTTTATCATAATGCATTGGGGTATTTCATCGTTGTTGTTCTGTTTCAAGACATATGCCATAATTCTTTTATATCTAACAAAACAGGAGGACTATTATTTGGCACAGGAGCTAGAAATTGAATTTAAAAATATGCTAACGAAAGAAGAATACACTTCTTTACTTGCTGCTTATAAGTTAGAAAATGACATTAAAACACAAACGAACGATTATTTTGATACAGCTGATTTTCTAATTCGAGAAAAAGGAGCTGCATTACGCGTTCGCAACAAAAAAGATAAGTTTGTCTTAACATTAAAGCAACCTGCAGATGAAGGGCTGCTTGAAACACATCAGCCAATTTCATTTGAAACGTTTGAAGCGATTAAGAAAAGTGCTACTTTACCCGAAGGAGAAGTCTTAACTCAACTACAAGCGTTCGGTATTCAGGATCAGCTTATCCATTTAGGACGGTTAACAACACATCGTGCAGAATACATGCTGGATGAAGGACTTCTCGTTCTTGATCATAGCGAATACCTTAATCGAGAAGATTTTGAACTCGAATTTGAAGTTAGCGCTTTTGAAGCTGGGGAACGTGCTTTTAGTCACCTCCTTCAGAAGTATGAGATACCAAAGCGAGAGGCAAAAAACAAGATCTTACGCTTCTTTCTTGCTTCCAAAGAACAGGTCTAAACGGCCTGTTCTTTTTTGTTTGGCAATGATTTCAAATCGGATTATTTGCTGTTATGTAGGGAGGTTGCTAAAATGAAATTGAAATAAGGTTCTACCTGCCAAAGGGGAAAATCATTATGAAGCAAAACATGTATGATCATATCGGCGGTGCAAAGCTAGAACAGCTTGTGACTGCTTTTTATAACCGGGTTGCCGAGCATCCTGAATTAAAACCAATCTTTCCAGAAGATTTAACTGAAACAGCTCGAAAACAAACTCAATTCCTAACTCAATTTCTTGGGGGGCCTCCGCTATATTCAGAAGAACATGGACATCCTATGTTAAGAGCGAGACACCTCCCATTTGAAATTACACCGAGACGAGCAACGGCATGGCTTTCATGCATGCAAGAAGCGATGGATGAGGTACAACTCGATGAAGATTTAAAAGAACACCTATTAACACGATTAACGTTCACTGCCCATCACATGGTTAACTCGGGTGATCAGGAAGAGAAAGGAGAATCGAATTGACACCGAATGTAACTGGTTCCTATTGCGATTCTTACAATCCAAATGGACAATCCGATGTAGCATGTTCAGCCCAGACTCAAAAGGGCAAACCGATCGAAATATATTCATTTATAGATCCTCTCTGTCCTGACTGCTGGGGTCTTGAACCAATGATTAAGAAACTACAACTTGAATATGGACATACGTTCCGGATCCGACATTTAGTTGGAGGAAACATTAAAACATTTAACTCGTTTAAACGAAAGAATGAAGGCATCACAACACACGCTGATGTAGCCGAACGCTGGGAACGGACTGCAAGCCGCTCTGGCATGTCCTGTGACGGTGATTTATGGTATGAGGACCCTATGGACACCCCTTATATCGCATCGATCGCCATTAAGGCTGCAGAGCTTCAGGGAAAGCTACCAGGCTTTAACTTCCTTCGCAAAATGAGAGAATTACTCTTTATCCAGAAGCAAAATATGACGAAGGAAGAAAATCTCATTCAAGCTGCTAAAGAAACGGGCCTTGACGTTCACGAATTCAAAAAAGATCTTCATTCTCAAGCGGCTGTAAAAGCCTTTCAATGTGATTTGAAAATCTCATCTGAAATGGAAGTCAATGAATTACCTACGCTTGTTTTTTTCAATGAAAACATTGAAGAAGAGGGACTAAAGATTACAGGCCTTTATGAATATGAAGTATATGTGCGGATCCTGACCGAAATGTTGAAGACAAAGCCAACGCCAGAACCGCTCCCGTCTCTAGATGCTTTTATGGATCGGTATCACTTTGTTGCGACAAAAGAAGTCGCAGTCGTGTATGACATGAGCTGCGAAGAAGCTGACGCAGCGATGAAGAAGCTAGCACTAAAACAAAAAGTTGAGAAAGTTCCTGCCAAACACGGCTCTTTCTGGCGTACTGTTAAAAATGGATAAGGAAAAAGAATGGTCCCACAAGTGGGGCTATTTTTTTCGACTTTTTACTGACGGTTATAAGTATGCAAATATGTCATACGTATAGGTCGAGGAGGGAAAATGATGCGCTTCTATCTAATAATCGGCATTGCCTTCATTGTGATTAGCTTTGTAATGTTTCTTATGGGTCTACTAAAATTCATTCCGGTACCAATTGGAGCAGCACTTTTATTTGCTTCCATTCTCTTTACTGTTAGCATGTTCAATTCTCGCAACCAATTCAGAGGATTTAATCGCTAAAAAAGACCTTCTCCAACGCGGAGAAGGTCTTTTAATTAGGCTTCGAACAACAAGTTTTCCATCTCGTTTAGTATGGATTCAAATACGTCCAACGCATCACTGATAGGCTTAGATGAAGTCATATCCACACCAGCTTTTTTAAGCACCTCAATTGGGTAGTCCGAGCTACCTGCTTTCAAGAAATCAATATATCTTGAGACAGCCTCGTCCCCTTCTTCAAGAATTTGATTTGAGAGTGACGCTGCTGCACTAAATCCTGTCGCGTATTGGAATACATAATAGTTGTAATAAAAATGAGGAATTCTCGCCCATTCAAGAGCAATCTCATCATCAATCACAAGATCTTCCCCAAAATACGTCTTGTTTAAGTCATAGTAAAGAGATGAAAGTAAATCAGGAGTTAGTGGCTCACCGTCCTGTGCTTTCTTATGAATCATATGCTCAAACTCCGCAAACATCGTTTGTCTAAATACTGTTCCTCTAAATCCTTCTAAATAGTGATTCAATAAGTATAGCTTTTCTTTTTTATCTGAAGTATTTTCAAGTAAATAATGATTTAACAATGATTCATTCGTCGTGGAAGCTACTTCCGCTACAAAAATTGAATAGTTTGCATACGGGTATGGCTGGTTTTCTCTTGTATAATAACTATGAACTGAGTGACCAAACTCATGAGCAAGCGTAAAGAGATTATTCACATTATCTTGCCAGTTCATCAAAATATAAGGACGCGTCCCGTAAGTTCCAGACGAGTATGCTCCACTTCTCTTCCCAACGTTCTCTTGAACATCTACCCAACGATTGGAAAATCCTTCTTCAAGGATGTTCTTGTACTCTTCACCAAGTGGTTCTAACCCTTTTACGATATACTCTTTTGCTTCGTTATAAGAAACTTCCATTTTCACTTCAGAGACAAGAGGTGTATACATATCATACATATGAAGCTCCTCAAGTCCAAGCGCTTTCTTACGTAACTTTACATATCGATGTAGCAAATCCAAGCGGTTATGCACGGTTTTGATCAGGTTGTCGTAAACATCTTCCGGAATGTTATTACTATCAAGCGCTGCCTGTCTTGCTGAATCGTAATTTCTCACTTTTGCATAATAATTATCTTTTTTTACTGCGCCACTTAATGTAGATGCAAACGTATTTTTAAATTTACCATACGTGTCATAAACAGCTTTAAACGCATCTTTTCTTACACGTCGATCGCTACTTTCAAGAAAACGGATGTATCGCCCGTGTGTAACTTCGACTTCTTCGCCATTTTCATCTTTAATGGTTGGAAACTTCATATCTGCATTGTTTAGCATACCAAACGTATTGCTAGAACTACTTGTAACGTCGCTAACACCTGCTAGGATCGCTTCTTCTTCCTTTGAAAGAACGTGTGGCCGCTCTCTGTTAATTTCATCCAGGGCGTGCTCATAGAGCGTTAATTCTTTCTTGTCACTCAAATATTGCTTGATTGTCTCTTCAGGTACGCTTAAAATTTCTGGTACAACAAACGCTAATTCACTGCTAACTTGTGTGGCAAGATTAGCCGCTCGGTCATTAAGCCCTTGATAATGCGAATTCGTTGTATCCTGGTCATAGCGCATATGAGCGTATGTATAAAGCTTACCAAGTTTAATCGTAATTTCATCTTGTTTTTGCAGTGCGTTATATAGCTTATCAGCCGACTCCGCAAGCTTTCCCTTATATTCCTTCATTTCTGGAAGAAGTGCCTTTATTTCATTAAATTCCTCTTCCCACTGCTGATCGTTTTCATAGATCGCTTCTAATTCCCACGTATCTACAACTGGAATTTCATCTCTTTTAGGTAGTGTATTTACTTTTTTCTCTTCCATGAATCGACACCTCCATCAAATAATTTCCTCACATTCATTATCGTACCATATTCTCCTAATGATGCTTACAATTTCGCTCGACAAACCTTGCAAGCTAAATAAGCTTCGTATGCATCAATTTGTCATAATGGAAGCACTGTTCTATCTGATTATGAATTGTCGGTTGATAAAGCTTTTCATATCGTTCATTATCCCATTCTTTTAACACTTTTAACCGAACTAATTGCTTTACATATCCTTGGAGAGCCGCACGAAGACCATCAATATGAGCTGGACAATATCTCGGTAGAATCAAGCCAGATTGAATAACTTGTCCAAATGCATGAAACAATGACTGAAATGTAAAACCACTGTGAGAATGAATCGTAGGAAGGTAACAAAGGAGAATCCACGTCTGCCACAAATAGGCAGGTGTTTCAATCCAGTAATTATCGTCAGATGGAATGCCGGCTTCTGAAGGGAAAAACCGAATTGAATGACCACCAGCATATAAACGTTTACGCAGATAAAAAAAGGTATATGACCTTTCACCATGGGGATTTTGGCGCCAAATCTTCTTTTGCTTAAGCCAAACGGAATAAGAATGTAGCTGTTCTTCACAATCAGGAAGTTTTGTAAAAAGGGGGTTGTATGATGTCTTTAATGCCGAGGTATACAATGTGGAACAAATAAATTTGGTGGGAGTTAAGCTATGATGAAGAAGGACAGTCGCGAATTTTCGTTCTACGGGGCAATAATAATAAATGGTTGGGAAACGGTGATGATAAGAAGCTGCTGCCCAATCCATTGAAGACATCGTATAAATGGATTGGTACGATCTTTTTAGGCGCTTTGCACTTAATATCCATTGAACTTGGATATTTGCTGATTCATAAGAAAGCGTTCGTTTTGTAAGAAGTTTGTCCTCAATAGAAGAGCATTGATATTCAATTGCCGTTTGCGAATGAGGAAGAAATAAATCGGGGCGCTGATTTGTTTTGGTTAGGAAATACTCCACTTCCACATTAGAATAATCTTTTTTCAACCATTCATAGAGCTGAAGCTTTCCAGTTAGATGCTCGTTTGACTCACGTTCCCACTGGGTTTCACACGTGTGAGTTCCATGATGAGCAAAATGCCAGGTCCTCTTCTCACCTAGTTTCATGACGACAGGTTGTCGACATCCTGGACAAAAATAGGAAGTGGAACGTCTTAATTGGATAAGTTCATCTAGACGATATTGCCGATCTGCAAGATTGAGCAAATTTCCATTCATTGTTTGAGCTGTTAACATCACAACACCTCTCTTTCAATTGTTCCTTAACCTCTATTCGCTTCTAAGATCCATAGTCCTTCTTCGTTTCCCAACTGAATTTTGGATATTACATATAAAAAGGCCGATTCCCATTGGAAATCGGCATCATTTTATAAGAGTGGGAAGTGTCCGCGGAGTTGTTCTAGAGCTTCCTCAGAGAGAATCTCCTTACCGTATTCCTGTATGCGGTGTATCGTCAATTCTGTCTCATATCCATATTCCAACAGCTGACTTAAGCGGTTGTCTTGATCTTCTTCTATCAATGTATCATCAAAGACAACGTGGAGATAGTAACGATCCTCATAATGGTATAGACCATTTTCAACTCCAACAGGATCAAATCCGTGCGATAATGAAATGACATCTTCAAAATCTCTAAACGCGATCATAAAGGAAAGCTCTTCTCCTTCAAGAGGTTCAGGCTCGTCTTCTGGCTCATAATTATTCTGAAGGGCAAATTTATCATCAAGAATTTTATCCATGTTTTCATCAAGTGGAAGATCAAGCTGCTTTTCCTCAGAAATCGGTAATTCAAGTTTTGATCCGTCGTTTGACATTTGAGCACGAGTGACAATGATCTCAAGTCCTTTTTCAAGAGCTTGAACCTGAATCCAGAGAGGGCCCTCGAGTGAAAACTGTTCTCTTTGATGAGCTTCATCCATCATCTCCCAGAACAATTCTTCTCCTCTTTCTCTGTCGTACCAAATTTCTTCTCGATCGAATCCTCTATTTTCAATGTCTCTATACGTAATAAAGAATTTCAATGTATTCGCGTTGACGCGTTCGATTTCCATGTGCACTCTCTCCCTCCTGTTTAGTTAACCGGAAGGCTATTCCCTCTGGGATACTCCTAATTTCCTCTTTCCCTTAAGTGGCTTGAGTTTAACCACTTTTTCTCTTGTAATACCATTCTATGATAAACCATCAAAGAATGGAAATAAAAAATCGTTTGATTTTTTCACTCATATTACACCATATACACGATATATTTATTTATGTGTATAGCTTGCCCAAAAGTGCTCCTGTCATGAGATTAAAAAATTCGCTACTCGGGAGTGGATTCCTTGTTTAACTTAGAAACCATTACTCAGGTTTTCTTCATTATCGGAATTGATATCGTACTTGGTGGAGATAACGCAGTTGTCATTGCACTCGCCTGTCGTAATCTCCCTCCATCTCATCGAAGTAAAGCTATTATGATGGGTACAGCTATTGCTGTTGGACTTAGAATAGCACTAACAATAGTGGCTGTCTATTTATTAATGCTCCCTTTCTTATTAATTGTCGGTAGCCTCTTTCTCCTCTACATTTCCTTTAAACTTGTGATTGATAGTGAGGGCAGTGAAAACATTCATTCAACTTTCTCTTTCTGGGGAGCGATCCGAACAATTGTCGTGGCTGATTTAATCATGGGTCTCGATAATGTGCTTGCAATAGCAGGCGCTTCTGAAGGAAAATTACCGCTTGTGGTTTTCGGATTAGTGATCTCTATCCCTATTATCGTATGGGGGAGTCGCATGATCATGCATGCCCTTGATCATTTTCCGATTTTAATTTACATCGGTGCTGGCATTTTAGCTTTTACATCTGCCAAAATGTTAACAAGCGCAGCTGAATTAAAAACGTTTTTCTATACTTACCCTTCCTTAGAAATTGCGACTCAAGTTGCTTTCCTTCTTTTAGTTATTGTTGGAGGCTGGTTCGTAAAGAAACTAAAAGGGAATATCGTTTACATCCAATAAATAACCTTTCCAACAAAAAAACTTCTACAGGCAATGCTGTAGAAGTTTTTTATTAATTAACGAGACGCTGTGCCTCTTGAAGTTGAAACGTACGAACTTTTCTAGGTAGGAAACGACGGATTTCATCTTCGTTATATCCAACCTGAAGTCGTTTTTCGTCCAAAATAATTGGACGGCGAAGCAATCCGGGATGCTCGCTAATCAGTTCAAACAATTCCTGTAATGAAACCGTATCAAGATTTAAGTTCAATTCCTGGAATGTTTTAGAGCGAGTTGATATAATTTCATCTGTTCCGTCTTCCGTCATCCGTAGAATTTCTTTCACTTCTTCGATTGTTAGAGGCTCGGAAAAAATATTTCGTTCTGTAAACGGAATATCATGCTCTTGCAACCACGCTTTTGCTTTTCGGCAAGAAGTGCAGCTTGGAGATGTATAGAGTGTTACCATAAGGAATTGCTCCTTTCTATAAGTAAACGTCAAATCCACATTAGAAAAATTATCTTTTCACAATTTGTATTATACTACAATTCTTATCAAATAAATAGGGGATGACAAAAATTACATAAAAGCTATACAATAGCTATACAATTGTTTAATGTTAAGTCTAACTCCTATATTCCCCATCGCCAACTATCCAAACCTGTATTGTTATAAAAATGTTTGAATTTCAGATAAAAAAAGTTTGCTTCACATGATACGATTCGTAAGAGATACACTAATTCTGAGGTGAATAATATGAAAAAGGCCGTTTTCCTTGCTAGTATGCTTGTCTTTGCAAGCGCTTGTACGACGGAAGAGATTACAAATCAAGAAACTGCAAATGAACCAATACCGGTAGAAGTAGCATCGGTTGATCAAAAAGATATTTCAAATGATCTTGAATTATCCGGTCAAGCTACCCCCGGAGTAACCATCCCTCTCGCTGCACCTTCTCCACTTAAAGTGACGGAGATAAACGTGACGGTTGGAAGCACAGTTGAAAAGGGAGATTTAATTGCTGCACTAGATGATTCAACTGCAAGAGAAAATGTTACTCAACTTACTAATGCGGTGAACGAACTCGAGAAGGCTGTTAATCAAGCCAAGGAGCTTTCTGGACAAGCTGAGAAAAGTGCTCAGGAACTGAAAGATCTTCAATCAGAATTAAATCATTCTCTCGAGCGCTCTAAAGAGCTTCTAAGTGAGTTGGATTCTGAAGAAGTAACAGCAGCAGATGTTTTAAAAGAAAGTCTTGAAGTGACAATCAAGCAAGCACAGCTCTCACAAGCAGCTGCACAGGTACCTTCGATGTCTGCGGGGAATGTCACACAATTAGAAACACAGCTATCCGAAACAAAAGCAAGTTTGAATCAAGCACAGGATGTCTTAAATGCGACAACAATTGAATCACCTATTAATGGCATTGTTTCTCAGATTAATGCCGAAGAAAATGCAGCGGCTGTTCCAAGTACGCCTCTTGCCGTTGTCGTTAATTTAAATCCAATCAAAGCAACATTTCAGGTGAATAGCTTTCAAATATCACAGTTAAAAAAGGATCAAGATGTAGCGATTACATTCGATGGAGTTGACGGCACATTTGATGGGAAATTAAATGCCATCCCTCCAACGGCTAATGAACAAACGGGCTCGTTTCTAATCGAAATTCCTCTTGAGAATAAAGATTTAAAAATCAAAGGCGGCATGAAAGCTACTGCTACCATTCAGACTGACCTAATTGAGAATGCCATCGTTGTGCCAAAAGAATCGGTCATCTATGGTGAAGAAGAAACGTTTGTGTACGTTCCTCAAGGGGAGAAAGTAAAACAAGTTAATGTTGAGCTTGGGGCAGAAACTGATAAAACCATCCAGATTACAAGCGGCCTTTCAAAAGGCGATCAAGTGATAACAAAAGGAAAAGACCGCTTAAATGAGGCATCCGAAATCCAGGTACAGAAGTGAGTTGAGTCCATATGAATATTGCTAAGCTTTCCGTGTTTCGCCCCATTGCCATGGGGATGGTCATTATTTTCATTCTCATCATCGGAACCGTTTCACTTCGAAACATGCCGGTCGACCTTTTTCCAGATTTAACGTTTCCTGTTGCTGCGGTTACCGTTACTTATGAAGGCGCTGGACCTGAAGAGGTTGAGAATTTACTCGCCTCCCCTCTTGAAAATGTCATGGGTACTCTTCCAAATGTCGAAAGCATTTCTTCCGTCTCACAAAATGGCGGAGCGTTAATCCTCGTTTCTTTTGAGTGGGGTACCGACATGGATTTTGCAACACTTAATATGCGGGAACAAATAGATGCCGTGAGAGATTCTCTTCCATCTGAAGTTCCAATCCCAAAAGTATTGCGATTTAATCCAAGTGACATTCCGATTATGCAGCTTGGTGTTGCCGGCTCAGAAGAAGACCTTACCGCTGTAAAAAAAGTGATTGAAGATCAAATTAAGCCATCACTTGACTCCGTCCCTGGAGTTGCTGCCGTTACCATTGAAGGACAGCTTGAAAAAGAAATACGACTAACGGCTGATCCCGATAAACTTAGCCAATATGGGGTTACACTAACAAATTTACAGCAGCTCATTGGCTCAGAAAATCTTAACCTACCGAGCGGGTCCATCGAAACCGAAAATAAGAACTTACCGCTTCGTGTGACTGGTGAATTTAAATCTGTAGATGACTTAAAGAACCTATCCGTTCCAACTGAAAATGGTACAGTAAAGCTCAATCAGCTCGTTGAAATTGAAGAGATGATGAAACCTGCTGTTCAAGAAAGTTTCCTAAACGGTGAACCAGCGATTGGCTTTTCAATTCAAAAGCAATCAGGTGCAAATACCGTTCAAGTCGTGAAACAGGTTAATGAAAAACTTGAAGAAATCCAGCCTTCTCTTCCAGAAAATATGGAAATAAAAACGGTATTTGATCAAGCTAAATTTATTAATCAATCCATTCGTGCAGTTGTATGGAACATTATCATAGGAAGCCTCTTAGCAGCTGCAGTGCTTTATTTGTTTTTACGAAACATTCGCAGCACGTTGATTATTGGTCTCTCTATCCCAATCTCGATTGTAGGGGCATTTATTTTAATGTACTTTTCCGGCCAAACCATTAACCTTCTTACATTGGGAGGACTGGCGCTCGGCGTTGGAATGATGGTCGATAACTCGATCGTTATTCTCGAGAATATTTACCGATTAAGACAAGAAGGTAAATCACTGAAAGAAGCAGCTGTAGAAGGAACAAAAGAAGTAGGTAGCGCCATTATTGCGTCTACACTCACAACTGTCGTTGTGTTCCTGCCAATCGTATTCGTTACTGGTCTTGCCGCTCAGCTCTTTAAACCACTGGCGCTTGCTGTAACATTTTCTTTATTGGCATCGTTGTTTACAGCTCTGATAATTGTACCTTTGCTTTCTTCACTATTAATGAATCGAAATGAATCAAAATCCATTTTCCAGCTAAAATTCGATCGTGTGAACAATTGGTACAGACGGGTATTAGATAAAACCTTATCTCATCCTAAAAAGACGGTTGGTTTTACCGTCTTACTATTAGTCATTTCTGCAGCTGGAACCCCTTTTATTGGCACTGAGTTTCTGCCGGCACAGGACCAAAGTTTCGTAAACATATCAGCTAATTTGCCTGCAGGAAGTTCGTTAGATGCAACCGAGAACGTTACCGAGGAAATTGATAACGTGTTAAATTCCATTCCTGAAGTTGACCTTTCTTATTTAACGGCAGGTGGTTCTGACAACTTTAGCATTGGTGCAGGAAGCCAGACGAATCGAGCTACTTATAGCGTACTGCTCGTGCCTATTGATGAGCGTAAGCAGTCCGATTTAGAAGTAGCAGAGGATATACGAAAGAAACTGAAAGATATTCCAAATGCTGATATATCTGTTTCTGCAAGTGACTCTGGATTTAGTGCTGATCCGATTTCAATTAATATTATTGGATCAGATCTTGATGTTCTTAAAGAGCTATCAGATGATGTAATGGAAAGCATTTCAGAGGTTGATGGCGTAAGAGAACCAACTTCTAGTATTGAATCCAATAATCCTGAAGTTCAAATCCTCATTGATCGCGAGAAAGCAGCTAGTTATGGAATCGGAAGTTCTCAAATTTCAACCGCTATTTCAAATGCAACGAAGGGACTTGTTGCGAGCAATCTTGCTCGAGACGGAAACCAACTGGACATTCGCCTTGCAGTGGAAGATAAATATACAGATTCACTAGATTCACTCTCGAGTTTGCTTATCGAAACACAAACCGGTGAAAAAGTTCCTCTTTCCGCTGTAGCTGAAATCGAGCGAGGTTTAGGTCCTTCTGAGATTACACGTACTGATCGACTAAGACAAGTTGAAATTACAGCCAGTTTGTTAGGTAGAGACCTTGGAACAGTAACTGATGAAATTCGCGAGAAGCTTGTTGAAGACGTTCCGCTACCAGGCAATTCTTATAAAATTACGTTTGGTGGTCAAGATGAACAAATGAATGATGCTTTCTTTAAATTATCTGGAGCACTCGCTCTTGCTATTGTTCTAGTGTATATGGTGATGGCTGGACAATTTGAATCCTTTCTCTATCCCTTTATCATCATGTTCTCTGTCCCATTAACGGCCATCGGTATTATTTTTGGTCTGCTCATCTCCTTCCAACCTCTCGGCGTAGGTTCGCTCGTCGGAATGCTTATCTTAACTGGGATCGTTGTAAATAACGCGATTGTCCTTGTTGATTATATTAATAAGCTACGTGAGACAGGGATGAACACGCGAGAAGCGATTTTAGAAGCTGGACCTATTCGTTTAAGACCAATCCTCATGACGGCCTTAACAACGATCCTTGGTCTTGTACCACTATCGCTTGGATTTGGAGAAGGAACTGAAATTCAACAGCCTATGGCGATTGTCATTGTATTTGGGCTAAGCGTTGCCACTTTTATTACGCTAGTCTTTATTCCAGTAGTGTATTACCTAATTGACCTTCGGCGCCAAAAACGGCTAGAGAAGAAAATGGAAATGAATCAATAGGAAAAACCGAAAGCCGTCATTGGCTTTCGGTTTTTATAATCGCTAGCATTAAGCAGATGTTCTCGTATTTGAGGCGGGCTCTTTCGAAGACTGCGGTTTCCAGGTTTTCCAGCGTCTTTTCAATAAATCCTTCAACCATTCGCGCTTCTTTTGCTTTTTCTTCTCACGATTCTTCATAAGAAGTTTCCCTCCTGATCGAAAACAGTACTCTTATTCTTCGATAAGTTCCTTCTCTTCTTTAAGGCTCAACACTTCTTCTACCGGCTGATACGATTCACCATAAAGCTGTTTATCCTTATATGTGTGAATCTCTTGATACGTGTGTTTCATTGCTTCGTATACTTCTTTCTCTCCAGCTTCACTCGGTGACCAGTATAAGATCTCCATTTCATTAATCTCGTTGGTAGCAAGAGATCTTCTACGATAGCCAATTGACTTCGCATGTTTAAAACCTTCTCGAAGATAAAAGCGCTGTCTTTTTTCCGTATCGGTTTCTTCATAATCAACCGGCTCAACCTCAAGGATAATTGGTTTTTGCTTTTCTTTCAATTGTTCAATTAATTTCTTTCCTAGCCCCTGACCTCTGGCATCCCTGGAAACGAAAATATAGTCCACGAATATGAAATCAGGAAGATCGGCATACATTAGAACATGGTGCGGTCCCTCGTCCTTATTGTAAATGTCACCCTTTTCTTCCAATAGCAAGTCCATATGCTCTTTTGATTTCATCTCTTCAATGGGGAAATATTGCTTCAGCTTCTCATACCAGTTCATTGATCTACTCCCTTATAATTAATTCTTCACTATCAGTATAACACATTTATCCAGTAAAATAGTGCTAGACATGCTAATGATTATTTTCCCCTCTTCTTAAATAAGTAAACATTTAGTACACTCATACTATAAGAAGATATGAGGAGGAAGGACATGAATTTTTTTAGTGAATTTCTTTTATTAACTGTGCTGCTTATTATTTTTACAGCTTTTATTGCGGTATTTTTAAATGCTTCAGGTCGTCTCCTTTTCCAAAAGAACAAGAATATTTTTCAGAAACCACTTCATAGTAGTCAAAAAAACTGGAAGAAATTATCGAATGATCCTAACTAATTAGAAAAGACCGCTCTCATTGGCGGTCTTTTCTTGAAATCATGGTGTATAATCGACGTTTTTTGTATAACTATTACTCGCATCCCATAGTAGGAATTCATTAATGCCGTTGTCCTTTAAAGCTTTGATTTGCGCTTCAACTTCCGCTTTACCATAGTTTAAATAATTTCCGCTACCAAGATAGCTTGCAGTGAAATCCTGAATCCAAGGACGACTTGTAGGTGCTTCTTCAAGCTTACCTAACACTTCGTTCTCTACCTTCGCATATTCGTTCACTAAGTTGTATGGCTCAAGATCCGGCTTAGCGATACCAAAGTAAGATCCCCAATGACTTGGGTAGATCATGGACGAAATCACATCAACATTACTTGAAATTTTAGAGAAGTTTTGTCCAATTCCTGGTGCTTCAGGAATCGTCGCTGAGTAGCCAAAAATATCAACCGATACATCGACATCATATTGTTCAAGTTTAGAATTTGCATATTCCACAAAATCAGTGACAGCTTGAACTCGTTTTTGGACATTGTCCATATCCATATCGGCATACTTGCCCATCGAATACTCTAATGTATCTTCGCGTGTTTCAAATCCTTCTGGGAAACGAACGTAGTCGAATTGAATTTCTTTGAAGCCCATTTTAGCTGCTTCAATTGCAATTTCCACGTTATAATCCCACACTTCTTCTTTAAATGGGTTAACAAATGCTTCTCCGCGTCCATTTTTCCAAACAGAACCGCCCTCTTTATAGGAAAGTTCTGGTCTCGCTTCCGCAAGCACAGTATCCTTAAAAACAACTACTCTCGCAATTGGATAAATATCGTTTTTCTCCATTTCTTCTAATACGCTGCGAGGATCTTTCATATAAGGTTTCCCAATCTCGTACTCTGCCAATGGCGAGTCCTTCTTTGGTTCATATGTAAGGTTACCAAAATCATCTTTAATATCGATGACCATTGCATTTAGATCTGTTGAATTCACGAACTCCGTGAGCTTACTAAAACGACTTCCCCCAGCTGAATTTCCCGTTACATAAATACCTCGTACTGCATCTGGATACTTAAAATCCAGTCCAGAATCATAAACAAATCTTGGAAGACGATCTGGAAGTGTTAATTCTTTGTTTTCTAATTCAAAACCTTTAAGATTTGTCGCGGATCGTGCATCTTCTGCAAATACAGGTTGTCCGAACACAGAAAATAGCAAAAATGACGCGAGCAGGCTTTTCAACCCAAGTTTAAAAATACGCACAGCTTCTCTCCCCTTTATTAGTTTGCCTCCTCTATTATAAGACGAATAACCGGGCTTTGAAAGAACTTCCAGTAAAATTTCTCATGTCTTTTTCGTGAACACTTATGATTGATTTATTTTTTTCTAAATGGTATGATGTTTAGAAAAATAAATTCAAGAAAGTTAGGAGGCCATTAACATGAGAAACGTAACCTTATCAGATATTTTCCAACTTCCATTTGCACGAAAATACCTAAAGCGCGCTGGACTGGCTCATGCGATTACCGTGGCCAAACACGCTTATCATTTTGCAAATAAGCATGAGGTTAATCCAGATCTTGCTACAAAAGCAGCTTTACTTCACGATATTGGTCACTATACATGGTACCGCAATGGACAATGGGACTATAATTTATATAAACAAAATGACATTCATGCGATTAAGGGGGCTGAGCGAGCACACAAAATGCTTATTCGCCTCGGTGAAAATCCTGTATCAGCTAAAGAAATTGCCGTTGCCATTCTTTTTCATACAGATTCGTACTTTATGGGTACAGTTAACCGCAATGCATTGCAAGAAGTCGTCGCTATGGCTGATGAAGCTGACGAAGAGCCCGGTGGCAAACACCACTACAAAGTGATGTCTGAAGAGGAAGCAAGGGTTGAGCTTAATGCATTGGATGATTTGATTGATAGTAGTTTAAACAATCAAAATGAGTGGCAACAAAGTGTATAGACTTACTCCCATTCGCATAGGAAAGGGATTTCTATGAGCATCCCCCTTTCATCCCTTTCCACCACCATCCCTCCCCATTTTTTAAGAAACTTCTCTCCCATTTCATTAGCCGGCGTTTTCATTCTAATTGCTTTTTTTCTCTGTTTTTCAGCTAACTTAACTACAAAATCATAAAGACCCCATCTTTTTTCTTCTGAACCTTTATAAAAAAACTCCAATAACTCCATGCACTCTGATATACTTTCCATCCATACGTAACCAACTGTTTGATCTTTTGATTCAAAAAGGTATATTGTAGAATGAGGGGAAGGTGCTTTTCCGACTCTTATGACGTTTTCAGACCTGATTGATTCGAGTGTTTCGTTATCAAATTCAGGGTTAAATGCGTAAAAGATCATACAATACCTCCTTAAAAGACCTATTTTGTATTTAACGCTAGCTTAATTTAAAACTTCACCATCCAAAAGGAGCTCTTATGTCTAAATTGAAACTTAGTTTACTCATTTCCACTTTTATTCTATGTGGCCTTATTTTAGTAGACTATTCGCTGTACACTGACTTATCCCTTTATATTAAAGGATTTCTGATCGTACCACTCATCATGTACATCACTTATCTTGTAACAAAATTTAAAAACAAAAAAGCATCATAGAAAAGGACCGCATTTCAGCTGAAATGCGGTCCTTGACGGTTTTAAACCGTTACCTGATACTTTTGGTACTCTTCCTCTGTACAAGCAATCCAGTGGCCTTCCATAACTTCACGAAGGACACGCTCTTCCCCATCTTTAGGAAGGTGCTTTTCAGGATCATAAATTTTACGCTTTCTTGAACGCTCATATTCTGGATCCGGAAGTGGAATCGCAGAAAGTAGCGACTGCGTATAGGGGTGCAGCGGGTTACGGTAAAGCTCTTCACTTTCAGCAAGCTCTACAATTTGACCACGATACATAACACCAATACGATCACTGATGTATTTCACCATCGAAAGGTCATGCGCAATAAACAAATACGTTAAGCCTTTTTCACGCTGTAGCTTTTTCATCAAGTTAACGACCTGTGCTTGAATCGAAACATCTAGTGCAGAAATTGGCTCATCCGCAATGATAAACTCCGGATCTACAGCAAGGGCGCGAGCGATTCCGATACGCTGTCTTTGTCCACCACTAAATTCGTGGGGGTAGCGGTTCGCATGCTCTTTGTTCAATCCTACTGTTTCAAGAAGATCAACCACTTTGTCCATACGAGCTTTCTTAGACGTTGCAAGACCGTGGATATCAATACCTTCTGCAATAATATCAGAAACGGTCATTCTCGGATTTAAGGAAGCATATGGATCCTGGAAAATCATCTGCATTTTTTGGTTAAACTTCTTAAGCTCTTTTGCAGACTTCTTTCCATGAACATCTTCACCATTAAAACGAACTTCACCATCTGTTGCATCGTAAAGGCGAATGATCGTTCGTCCAGTTGTCGATTTCCCACAACCAGACTCACCAACAAGGCCGAACGTCTCACCTTTATAAATATCAAATGTTAAACCATCAACAGCTTTTACAGTGCTTTTACCTACTTTAAAATGCTGCTTCAAGTTTTTGATTTCTAATAGTTTCTCTTGACTAGACATTCTTCCCACCATCTTTCGCGCCAATAATCGGCTCGCTTGGAGCCATACCCTGCATCCGCTTTTTAATCGCTGCAGGCGGTTCTATTTTAGGTGCCTTTTCGTGCAATAGCCAAGTAGCGGCATAGTGCGTATCTGAAATCTTGAATAAAGGTGGTTCCATCTCCGTGTCAATCTTCATCGCATAAGGATTACGTGGAGCAAATGCGTCACCTTTAGGCGGATCAAGAAGATCTGGAGGTGAACCTGGAATCGCAATTAGCTCTTCATCCGTTGAATCAAGACTTGGCATCGAACCAAGAAGTCCCCAAGTGTAAGGATGCTGAGGGTTGTAGAAGATTTCATCAACAGTTCCTGTTTCAACGATTTTACCTGCATACATCACAGCTACACGATCTGCAATATTTGCTACAACCCCAAGGTCGTGCGTAATAAAGATAATCGACGTACCCATTTTTTCTTGAAGGTCATTTAATAGTTCAAGAATTTGCGCCTGAATCGTTACATCAAGTGCGGTTGTTGGCTCATCCGCAATAAGTACACGTGGATTACACGCAAGGGCAATCGCGATAACCACACGCTGTCTCATACCACCAGAGAATTGGTGAGGAAATTCATTCACTCTTCCCTCTGCATTTGGAATACCAACAAGTTTCAAAAGCTCGATCGCACGTTCTTTAGCTTCAGACTTACTCATGTTTTGATGCTTTACTAACCCTTCCATGATTTGTTTTCCAATCGTCATGGTTGGGTTCAATGATGTCATTGGATCCTGGAAAATCATTGAGATTTCAGATCCACGAAGTTTTTGCATTTCCTTTTCGGACAGCTGAGCAAGATCACGATCGCCGAACTTGATCTCACCTTCTTTAATACGTCCGGGAGGGTTTGGAATCAAGCGCATAACCGCTTTTGATGTTACGGATTTACCTGATCCTGACTCTCCTACGATTGCTAATGTTTCACCTTTATTTAAATGGAAGTTTACTCCACGAACTGCCTGTACCTCTCCAGCAAACGTATCAAAGGAGACGTGCAAATTGTTCACTTCTAGAATCTTTTCCATTCTAATTCCCCCCTATTTACGTAGCTTTGGATCAAATGCATCTCTCAGGCCGTCACCAAGAAGGTTAAAGGCAATCATAATCAATGAAATGATAATAGATGGCCAGAGCACAAGATGCGGATAAATTTGTAGACTTCTAAAACCACTATTAATGATAGAACCTAATGAAGCTTCAGGCGGTCGTAGTCCAAGACCGATAAAGCTTAGAAATGCCTCGAAGAAAATCGCATTTGGAATTGTAAACATTGTCGTGATAATAATTTGTCCAAGTACGTTTGGAATCAAGTGTTTCCCTATCACACGTCCACTAGTAGCTCCTAATGTACGTGATGCTAGGACAAATTCTTGCGATTTAAGTTTTAAAACTTGACCACGAACAATCCGTGCCATCCCAATCCATCCTCCGACAGATAGGGCTAAGATAATGGAAAATATACCAGGTTCAAATATTAAAATAAAGAGGATAATCAAAATCAAGTTTGGAATACCAACTAGCACTTCAATAATACGCTGGAGATAATTATCCACTCGTCCACCGTAATAGGCCGAAATTCCACCGTAAGCGACACCGATCACAAAATCAATAAACGCTGCTGCTGCTGCAATGAATAGTGAAATACGCGTTCCCTGCCATACACGCGTCCACTGGTCACGACCAAATTCATCTGTACCGAACCAGAAATACTCATCTTCATAACCTTTTGCTTCATACTGATCGGTTCCACGAATATCAACACCGTTAACACCTAGGAAATCAATGTTTTCTAGAACCGGTACTTTAGCAGGAAGCTTTGCACGCGTTAACTCCTGCTCAGAATATGAGTGTTCATTCATTCCTGGACCAAAAATTGCAAGTAAAATAATCGCAACAATAATGATTAAACCGGTGATTGCACCAGGATTTTTCTTCAACCTTCTCCATGCATCTTTCCAAAAGCCAGTACTTTCACGAGCAATTTGCTCATTTTCTAGAGCTTCAGTATTAGCGGGTTGAAACATGTCGTCTGAGATGTCGTGTAGCTTTTCTTGTTTCATACTCATTAGCTCTTACCTCCCGCTAAACGAATTCGAGGATCTACAATACCATACAAGATATCTACCAATAAAATTACAACTATAAATAGTGCACTAAAGAAAAGCGTTGTACCCATAATAATTGGGAAATCGTTTGTTAAAATCGAGTTAACGAATTTTTCACCAAGTCCTGGAATAACAAAAATTTGCTCAATTACGAGAGTACCTGTCATTAGACCTACAACCAGTGGTCCCATAATGGTAATGATAGGTATAGAAGCATTACGGATTGTATGTCTAATAACAACCGCTGTGCTACTTAAGCCTTTTGCCTTCGCTGTTGTAATATAGTCCTGTCCAAGAACTTCTAACATTTCCGTTCTCATAAAACGAGCTATAGTTGCGACAACAATCGAAGCTATTGCAATCGTTGGCATGATTGTGTAAGCAAAGCCATCCCAGTAAGCTACCGGTAAAAGCTGCCACTTTACACCAAACCAGTATTGCATAAGGCCAGCGATAACGAAGTTTGGAATGGAAATACCAAGAACGGCAATCACCATTGTTCCATAATCAAGGAATGAATTGTGTTTTAATGCTGCAATGATTCCAAGGAAAAGACCAATAAGCGTTCCAACTAATAAGGACTGTAATCCAAGGTAGGCAGATGGTCCAATACGTTCACCAATAATTGTTGATACTTCACGGCCATCCTGCTGGAAGGAAACACCGAGGTCACCTGATAATAAATTCTTCATATAATTGAAGTACTGTACGGGAACTGGATCGTTCAAACCGTATTTATCATTCAATTGAACAATTTGTGTTTCTGTGAGCTTATCCTGGTTATTAAACGGTGTACCAGGGAGAAGCTTCATTAGAAAAAATGTTAGCGAAGCAATAATTAGGAAGGTAATCAACATTGAGATGATTCTTCCGCCAATATAACGTCCCACTACAACCAACCTCCTCAAAAGATACCTGCCTGTTTATTATAAGTCGAAAAATGGAATTTCACTAGAATAAATTTTCTATCTATTTAAAATCTAGCTTACTTTTCGACATATTTCTTATTACAGGTAAAAAAGAGAGTATATGTCAGGATGACATATACTCTCCTGAAAATCTAAACTTATTTTTCAATCTTGATCCATTTGTAAGATGAGTCAGCTCCAAATGAGTGAACATAGAAGTTCTTAACGTAATCCTTTTTAAGGATTGCGTTACCTTTTTGGTAAGTAGGAACAATTGCAATGTCCTCTTCCATTAGAACTTTCTCAGCATCTTGCATCATTTTCCAACGCTTCGCTTCATCAGTTTCTTTCTTAGCTCCTGAAACTAACTCGTCATACTTCTCGCTTGAGTAACCCATGCGGTTATATTCACCGTCTGTTTCAAACATATAAAGGAACGTCATTGGATCTGGATAGTCTGGTCCCCAACCACCAGTTGAGATATCAAAGTCACCAGAATCTTCAAGCTCAAGGAACTGTTTCCAAGGCTGTTTGTTGATTGTGATTGTAAGGCCATCAAGCTTTGTTTCAAACTGATCTTTTGCATATTCTGCAATTTTCGCAGCAAGCTCGTTATCAGTTGTTAGGAATTCAAGTTCAACAGAATCTGTTCCTAGCGCTTCAAGTCCAGCTTCCCATGCTTCTTTCGCTTCTTCTTCACCTTGATCAGCATAGAAGCCGTCTGGAGCGAATTCGCGGAAGTCATCACCTTCTGGACCTTTTACAAAGTCTTTTGGAACGAAATATTTAGCTGCAATTGATCCGTTGTTAAGAAGAACATTTACAAGTCCTTCGCGGTCATATGCAAGGTAAAGTGCTTTACGAATATCTTTGTTTGCTAGTTCTTCTCTTTCTTGGTTCAAACGCATGAAGTACATTGTAGGATCGACAAGAGTTGAGAACTCTTCGTTGTCCTTGAACTGATCGACGAAGTCAGCTGATAGACCTGCACGGTCAATCTTGCCTGTTTCGTATAGGTTAACTGTTGTCGCTGTATCTTGAACAACTTTAGTAGTAACTTTTTCAAGGTTTACAGTTTCAGCATCCCAATACTCAGGATTCTTTTCATAAGTCCAGCCTTCACCGTGATTCCACTCAGCAAATACGAATGGTCCGTTATAAAGCATAGTGTCAGCTTCTAGTGCAAAATTATCGCCTTGCTCTTCAGCATAACCTTCTGGTTGTGGATAGAAAGTTGCGAAAGTTAGCAATGATTTGAAATAAGGAACTTGATTTTCTACAGTAATTTCAAGTGTTTTCTCGTCTACTGCTTTAGCTCCAAGCTCTTCTACTTTACCGTAAAGAGGATCGCCTTCAGTAATGATCGCATTACCGTTCTTGATTCCTGCAGTACCAAACATAGAAGCGTAAGGAGAAATTGTATCTGGATTTAGTGCTTTATGCCAAGCATAGATGAAATCTCCTGCTACGACATCAGATCCGTCAGACCATTTAGCGTCATCGCGAATTGTGAATGTGTAAACAGTTTCACCGTCTTTTTCTTCTTCTTCTGGTTCGTCAGCAGCCATACCAAGTGTAGGCTCGTTATTTTCGTCAAGACGATAAAGTCCTTCGAAAACCTGGTTCATTGCTTTAAAAGATGTGTTATCAGTAGCTTGTGTTGTATCCATTGAAGGAATTTCAGCTGTTTCTACTAAGTTAAGTACTTGTTCAGCAGAACCGCCTTCTCCGTCGCCTTCTCCGCCACTGTTCCCCCCGTTGTTTGAGCCGCCGCCGCAAGCCGACAGGAATACGCTCAATACAAGCACAAGAGATAGGACAAGCGTCCATCTTGATTTCTTCATGCTGTGTGACCTCCCTTAAAATATGTAGCTATAAAAGCTAGTAATCCGCATGACGAAATTCATCAAATTATCCAACAATTTACGATAGATTTTTTGATTCGTTTCGCCCACAACTCGTATTATACAAGTTTTCTAACTATTTTGCATACACAATTTTTACACTGATTTACAAAAACCGCGTCACCATTACGTTTGCATAACAGAAAATAGTTCTTTAGTCCTGGTATAAATTCTCTGGTTTATGGGTAAGATTTTAATTTTTACAATGAAATGTATGAAAATCTATCTATCCCCCTTACCTGAAAGTATATAGTATACGTTGGTGTATACTGTATGCATGTCGCGAAATATTCTGAAATATAAACGATGTGTAAAGTCGTTACATATTTCATGCTTTTTATCGCTTCTTTATTGTTCTTGACGCTTTCTTTTTTTATACTTAGCTATAGAAAGATATTTGGGGGTTACTATGAAATCACTTACATTTAAGTCAGGTATACTTGTTTTTTTGGCCGTTATCGCTTCAACTGTTATATCTATTACATCTGATGAAGGATTTGCCTTACAGCCAGTTTCCGATATTCTCTTTATGATTGCTCTGGGAATGTTACTAATTGGTGCAGCTCTTCATGTGGTTCAGACTGGCTTCTTCGATGGCATCGTCTATTCCTTTAAACGCTATTTTCGAAATACAGCTAAACGCCAAATGATTGAAGAAGATCATTCTGAAATTAACTATCAGCTGGATTATGATAACCCCATTACTTATCCTCTTCTACTTGCTGGTGCTTTTTGTACAATAATTACGATTATAATTTCCATTGCTCTTATTCAGTAGCTAACTTGTTGCATCGAATGAAATCATTGCGCTATACTAGTAACGAAGAAGGATACAGAACGGCTTTGAGGAAGAGTAGTACAAATTGATGTGTTTATAGAGAGCCTGTGGTTGGTGAAAACAGGTAACACACGTTTTGGAATGGACTTCTGAGCCCCTTTGCTGAACGAGTAAGTAGGCATTGGCGTGAGCATTCACGTTACCACTAGCGGTATTCATTACCATAAAGTGATCCAGTCTTACTGGATAAGCAGGGTGGCACCACGGTCCATTCGTCCCTAGCAATAAAGGGAGGAATGGACCTTTTTGTATTCCATTTTATTGATATTGAGAGGAGCACTACACAATGAGCGTTATTTTTTCCGGAATTCAACCTAGTGGTACATTAACAATTGGTAACTACTTAGGAGCAATGAAACATTTTACTGATCTACAAGACGATAATGAGTGCTACTTTTGTGTTGTTAACCAGCACGCGATTACTGTACCTCAGGAAAAGCAAGCATTAAAACAAAATTCAAGAAGCCTTGCTGCCCTTTACCTGGCATCAGGAATCAATCCTGAAAAATCCACGCTGTTTATTCAATCTGAAGTACCCGCTCACGCCCAACTCGCATGGATGCTACAATGCGTATCTTATATCGGCGAACTTGAGCGTATGACGCAATTTAAAGATAAATCTACTGGGAAAGATGCTGTAAGCGCAGGTCTTCTAACCTATCCACCATTAATGGCTGCGGATATCCTTTTATATGGTACAGAAATTGTTCCTGTAGGCGATGACCAAAAACAGCACATTGAACTGACGCGAAATCTTGCCGAGCGTTTTAATCGTAAATATAACGACATCTTCGTTATGCCTGATGCTCGCATTCCTAAAGTTGGAGCGCGTATTATGTCACTTCAGGACCCATCGAAAAAAATGAGTAAATCTGACTCCAATCAAAATGCCTATATTTCTATGCTTGATGACCCTGCAACGATTATCAAAAAAGTAAAACGTGCTGTAACGGATTCTGATGGCATTATCCGATATGACAAAGAAGAGAAACCAGCTATTTCAAACCTGTTAACGATCTACTCTCTTTGTTCTGGAAAAAGTGTGGAAGTAATTGAATCGCTTTATGAAGGTCGAGGTTATGGAGACTTTAAAGCAGAACTTGGGGAAGTGATTGCAGAAACGTTAAGACCGATCCAAGAACGATACAACGAACTCATTGCATCAGCTGAGTTAGATGACATTCTTGATCATGGTGCTGAAAAAGCAAATCGTAAAGCTTCTAAAATGCTAGCAAAAGCAGAGCGTGCGATGGGTCTTGAGAGAAAAAGAAGATAATTTGATCCAATTAACAAAGAAGAAGGCTGCCGACGGCAGCCTTCTTCTTTTAGTTTACATGCGTTCCCTTTTCAAGTTCCCATATTTTTTCAAAATACGGTTGCCCTTTAATAATCCGCTCACAAATTTGCTCATGTTTTGCTGACCAACCTGCTTTCACTTCTCGATATAGCCCTTCCCATGCCTCGTCCATTTCCATGTTTTGAATCTGCACATATTTTTTTGGCTGGCATTCTGTAAACCAATACCGAATTTCAGCTGAGTTCCCACTTGAGTAGAGCTGATCTAGTGCCATAAACAAAAGCTGTTTTAACTGTCTTTCCTTTCGTGTTAGCCCCATCATAATATCTGGTCCTGGTGAAAGAATATGATGCTCCTTCACAGGTTGATCCGTTTCAAATGGGTAACGTGTTGCTTCAATATCTGCCACCATTTCATGAACCGCTTTTTCCTGTCTTGGAATCACTCGACTTTTGCGAATCGGAATCTTATATCCTAATGTATCAATCACGATTACACCTCTGCCATCCGTAGCCAGGAAGCAATATTCTAAAGGTGATCGTTCATTGTTCTTTCGAATATAGCTTTGTTGAAAAACATCATTAAGCAAACTCTCCGGAAGCTCAGTAAGATCATTCTCGATATAATGATACAAGACCGATTCTACCTTAATGACAGGCACTTGATCCAATAGTTCAATAAAATCATCTTTTCGCCACTCATGGAAATTACATACGTTGTATCCATTCTCTTCGCCCTCAAACCAATTCACCCAAACATCTCGCAAATACAACATCTGGCTACCCCTCACTTCGCTACTGTTTGTAAAAACAGTATAGTCAGGACCAAGTTAAATTATTCCATAATCAATATATTATTAAGAAAAGATTAATAGAACACTGAAAAGCGGAGCGGGCCTGCTTAAATCCGCAGGATGTTGGAGCCTTTTTGAATGAGACGCTTTTTGTCTCAATCAAAAAGGTGAAACAGCCGAAGGATTTGGCCCGCGCAGCTAGACATAAAAGCGGAAGTTGGCGGTTAGACACGGCAGGCACTGGAACCCTATAAATTGAACACGGTCTTTGTGTTCGAGTTATAGGGTGAAGTGACCGAGTGTCTGCCCACTGCAGCTAGATCTCATGAAAAGCGAAGACGAGCGTTTAGAAACGGAGATATTGGAGCGCTTGAAATAGAACACGCCCTTTGTGTTCTGGTGAAAGAGTGAAATATCGCAGTTTCTGCGAGTCGTAGCTGGATCTCACGAAAAGCGGAGCGGGCCTGCTTAAATCCGCAGGATGTTGGAGCCTTTTTGAATGAGACGCTTTTTGTCTCAATCAAAAAGGTGAAACAGCCGAAGGATTTGGCCCGCGCAGCTAGACATAAAAGCGGAAGTTGGCGGTTAGACACGGCAGGCACTGGAACCCTATAAATTGAACACGGTCTTTGTGTTCGAGTTATAGGGTGAAGTGACCGAGGGTCTGGAGGCTGCAGCTGGATCTCATGTAAAGCGGAAGTGCCCGTTTAGCCTCGACAAGTGCTGGAGCTCCATAAAAAGAACACGCTTTTTGTGTTCATTTTATGGGGTGAAGCGATCGAGAGGCTGGGCACTGCAGCTGGATCACGAAAAGCGAAGACGAGCGTTTAGAAACGGAGATATTGGAGCGCTTGAAATAGAACACGCCCTTTGTGTTCTGGTGAAAGAGTGAAATATCGCAGTTTCTGCGAGTCGTAGCTGGATCATGAAAAGCGAAGACAAGCAAAAAAACTAACCTCTCTCCGTCCACAAAAAAATAACCCCCGGGATTTCTCCCAGAGGTTACGTTCTTTACTTCACGAATTTCTTAAACACTAATGTTGCATTATGACCACCAAAACCAAGTGAGTTATTCATAACGGCTTTCACATCAGCTTTGCGGGCTTTATTTGGCACATAGTCAAGATCACAGTTTGGATCTGGCGTTTCGTAGTTAATCGTAGGTGGAAGAATTCCTTCTTCTAACACTTTTGCACAAAATACACCTTCAACCGCACCTGCTGCTCCAAGTAAATGGCCAGTCATCGACTTTGTCGAACTAACAGCAAGCTTATAAGCATGCTCTCCAAACACAGACTTAATCGCGGCAGTTTCAAACTTGTCGTTATAATCTGTACTTGTTCCGTGTGCGTTAATATAGCCAATATCGGTTGGAGAAAGGCCTGCATCATCAATTGCTTGTTGCATGGCTCTTGCGCCACCTTCTCCTTCAGGCGCAGGTTGCGTAACGTGGTACGCATCACCAGTAGAACCGTAACCTACGATCTCTGCATAAATCTTCGCACCGCGTTTTTCTGCAGACTCAAGACTTTCAATGACAAGAATTCCAGCACCTTCTCCAATGACAAACCCATCACGGTTTGCATCAAATGGGCGACTTGCAGATGCTGGGTCTGCATTTGTAGATAGTGCTTTCATCGAACCAAATCCAGCTACGCTCATGCTTGTAATCGGCGCTTCAGATCCACCGGTGATCATCACATCCGCATCACCCCGCTGAATCACTTTAAACGAATCACCGATTGAGTTCGTTCCTGAAGCACAGGCAGTTACGGTACATGAGTTAATTCCTTTAGCTCCAAGCATAATGGATACTTGACCTGACGCCATATCTGGAATCATCATCGGAACGAAGAATGGACTAACGCGACGAGCGCCTTTATCCATGAACGTACGGAATTGTGATTCATACGTTTCCATACCGCCTATACCTGACCCGATCCAAACGCCAACTCTCTCAGCATTTTCTTCATTAATCTTTAAACCAGCATCTTCAACAGCCATTTGAGAAGCGGCTACAGCAAACTGTGTAAACCTGTCCATTTTACGAGCTTCTTTACGGTCCATGAATTTTTCCGGATCAAATTCAAGCGCTTCTCCTGAAACTTTTGCTGCGAACTGATCTTTATCTAAACGAGTTAATGGGTTGATCCCAGAAACACCATTCAATACATTTGTCCACGTTTCCTCTAATGAATTTCCAAGTGGGGAAACCGTCCCCAACCCGGTAATAACAACTCTTCTCTTCATTTATACCAGCGCTCCTTTTTTCACTACTACCATTTTAGCGTCCTAATTTGAGGGCAACGGCTCCCCAAGTTAAACCGCCTCCGAAACCAACAAGAATCACAACATCGTCATCCTTCACTCTACCTTCTTCCATTGCTTCTGAAAGCGCAATTGGAATGGTCGATGATGATGTATTTCCATACTTCTTCACAGTTGTTGCCATCTTTTCAACCGGGAGTTCCAGTCGTTGTCTGGATGCTTCCATAATTCGAATGTTTGCCTGATGAGGAATTAAGAAATCAACATCTTCCTTTGTTAAACCGGCCTTATCAATCACATTAATAGCTGACTGACCCATTTGTCTTACGGCAAACTTAAACACTTCTCTGCCGTTCATTGCCATAAAGCCATTTGGCTCCTGGTAGAGATGCTTGGCACCTGCCCCATCTGAACCAAGTTCAAATGAAAGAATCCCTCTTCCTTCTGTTACTGGGCCAATGACTGCAGCTCCAGCACCATCACCAAAGAGAACCGCAGTGTTTCGATCTTCCCAGTCCGTAATTTTCGAAAGTTTTTCAACCCCTACAACTAGGATATTTTTGTAAGTATCATTGTTAATGAACTGTCCAGCTGTAATCATGCCGTACATGAAACCTGCACAAGCTGCACTTAAATCCATTGCAGCAGCATTAGTTGCTCCTAGTTTCTCTTGAAGCAAACAGCCAACTGATGGAAATGGATAGTCCGGAGTTACGGTCGCAACTAAAATAAGGTCCAGATCTTCCGCTTTTATATTAGCATCTTCAAGAGCTTTTTTTGAAGCTAAATAAGCCATATCCGATGTATTCATATCATCATCTGCGATTCTTCTTTCCTCGATACCTGTTCGAGTGCGGATCCATTCGTCAGATGTATCAACCATTTTCTCTAAGTCGTGGTTGGTTAATACACGTTCTGGTACATAATGTCCTACACCTAGTAAACCAGCGTTCATCTTGAATTTCCCCTTTATAGGATATTTTCGTACTTAAAACCAATCTTTAGTAGCTGGTACTAATTTTAAGCCATAATGAATGATTTGTCTACCTGACTGCCTAGCACACACCTTTTGCTCGCGCGCTTCATAAGCTAAGCTATAAGTAAACTTGAATGAAGGAGGATAGATGGATGTATCCGTATTATCAGCAACCGTCTTATTATCATCAACCCTCTGGCTATCAACAGTATCAGCAACAGCCGTTCACACCTTATCCGCCTTATCCACCACCCTATCAGGGGCAAAATTATCATCCTAGTGGGCAACCCTACTATCCGCATCCTTATTACCAACAACCATACGGCCCTTATCAAGGATATCCCGGTGGACAGCCATTTATGAACCAGTTCAAAAAGCAAAACGGCCAATATGACTTTCCTAAAATGATGAATACAGTTCAACAAATCACACCTATGGTAAAACAAATGGGATCATTGCTTAACTTATTCGTAAAATAATTGAAAAGACGTGGCTTCACGTCTTTTCAATTCATTTGGAAAGAAACAGCATGCTTCCCGCACTAATAAATAATAAGATACCAGAGATGACCATTAAACTAAAACTGCCAATCATGATGCCTATCAATAAGCCACCAAGTGGGACAAACCAGATCCAGAAAGCTTTACGGCCCATTATATACTCTCCTTACTCCTGTGCATCCTGCTTTCCAAGCTCATAAGCATCATCCATCGCTTTAAGAAAGAGCTGAAGTAGCGGCTGCATTTTTTCAAGATCAAGTTCAATGTCCTGTTCACCGAGCGATTGTTTCGCTTCAGGTAAATACTTCATTGCAATTTGCATAAATCTCATGTTTTGATCCATTTCATTCACTCCTATTTCACTTTCGCCTAAAAGGCTCACCCTCTATTATAACGACAAATACGGCGTATTGAAATGCTCCCATGCTTCTCGCTGTCCGGAAACCATTTTCAATACCATTGCAGCCTGTCCTCTATGGTATGCTTCATGATCAATTAAATGGCTAATAATCCATTCAGGAGAATAGCGAAGCGTTTCCCCATTAATCGTAATTTCTGGTCCAGGCTTCCGGTATTCTACGTCTGATAACTGATTAAAATACGCTCGAATATAATCACGAGCTTCGGCAAGACGAGCTAAGAACCAGGAAAGTTCTTTGTCATCAGGTGCAGCGATAACTTGCGCTTCTTGAAAATAGTACCGCTCTTTCTCTTCCTCTGTTACACTTTCACCCATAAGCGCATTTTTCACCCACCAAAGCTCGATCTGTGCAATATGAAGTAAATAAGCTCCTACTGTAGGAAAACTTGAGTATCCATAGTGAAGTTCCTGAAATTCAATGTCACTTACCATTGAAAGAAGTTTTTCCCTCGTTTCCTTTAATGCTTGAAGGCCGTGAGAGGAATCATGTACATCATAATTACCAAGTGTTTTTTCAATCATCCAGAATCTTCCCTTCTCAGTCAGTGAAATTACGTTAAGTAGATTGAAGGATCAAATGCGATCATTTTTTCCGTGTGCAGACGCTGTTGGTGCAGTCCTTCTTCAATAGACGTGATATTTGTAAAACCAAGCTTACTTGCACATTGTTTGTTTGAAATCCCACACCTTAGTTTCTTTTCACCATTTAAGTCTATTGAGTCTCCTATACACCATTCGACTCCTCTTTGCCATTCTCCTTCTCTTCCACTCGTTAGATTGAACGTTTCTGACTGTTCACGCCGTATTGCGGCTTGATAAATGGACTCACAAACGTCTTTTACATAGACAGCATCGAAATGAGCGTTTACCCCTTCTTCCTCATATTTAAGTGGAAGCTTATGATGTAAGAAATAGTGTTGGAAAACATGATGGGACGGTTGCCACGGACCATATACAAGCGGCAGACGTAAAATTTTTACGATATCACTTTTTTGATTCAGAAGAATGTGTTCCTCTGCTGATTTTAGCTTTCCAACATTCGAATGAGGATGATGAGGCGTTCGTTCCGTAATACTTCCATACCGTGTACCAAATACCTCTGTGCTCGATAAATGAACGAGCACTTTTCCTTTGGAAGCTTCCACTACGCTTCGAGTACAATTCAGACTATTTTCAATCATTTTTGAACCTTGTTTCATATTTGTAATTTTTGGAGAACTAAGGTGAAAAATCGTATCACAGTCTTTCGATAGATGATCTAAGGAAGCTTCCTCAATCCGACTGTTTATTTGTTTGTAATTCGCGTTTCTCAGAAGCATCATTTCTTTCATCTCATATTCAGCTTTTCTTTTTCCCTCTACTTTCCCATCGATTCCTACGACTTCAATTCCTTTATTTAAAAGAAAATCCGTTAAGTGATAACCAATAAACCCTAACCCACCCGTTATAAACACTTTCTTCATAATCCCACCTCAACTTCTTTAAGAATACTTTTCTTTCAGTACGATCATTCTAATAGCGTTATCATTGTTGCTGATTGAAAAGGGAGGATTTTTATCATGGAGCTACATCATGGAAATCTATTTTGGCCAACTACTGTAGAAAAGGCACGATCATTTCCAGAACTTACAACTACCGTTACCTGTGATGTATTAATCATTGGTGGAGGAATGTCAGGATCAGTTATGGCAAGAATGCTTGCAGACTACCATATCGATACCGTTTTAATTGAAAAAGATACAATTGCCTCTGGAAGTACTTCTGCCAATACTGGTCTTCTCCAATTTTCTAATGACGCCATGTTAATAGACCTTATCGACCGGTTCGGGAAAGAAAAAGCTGTCTATTTCTATAAGCTTTGTTTAAAGGCAATTGATGAACTGGATAAGTATAACGCCACTTTAAAAGAAAAAACCGATTTCAAGCGGGCGGAGAGCCTTTATTTCGCAAGTAATGAACACCATGTTAAAAAACTAAAAAAGGAGTACGATGCTTTAATAGAACATGGTTTTAACGCTGATTATTTAGATTCCACTGCGATAGAAAACCTCTACTCCTTCAAGGCACCTGCGGGAATCTACACGAAAGACGAGGCAGAAGTAAATCCCTATAAATTCGCCCTAGCTCTTGCAAGTCATGCAGCCGATCTAGGTGTTAACATATTTGAACATACTGAAGTGCTTTCTCACCAATTTCATAACAAAGAACTGATTTTCCAAACTGAAAAAGGAGAAATTCGTACGAAACACGTTATCTATGCAACTGGCTATGGAACACAAGAGTTTGCAAAAACAAAAGGCGCCCTACTAGAGCGCACCTATACAATCGCAACAGAACCCATTGACCAATTTCATGGTTGGCACAACCAATCACTCATTTGGGAAACGGATCGCCCATACTACTATTTAAGGACAACTCCAGATCGCCGTATCCTTATTGGTGGATTGGATGCCACTTTAAATAAAGAAGAAAAGCTAGAACAGCAAGGTCAGCAATTGTTGAATAAACTGCATGAACTGTTTCCCTCCATTGAAACGTCAATTGCTTTTGAATGGAGTGCCATCTTCGGATCAACGAAAGACGGTCTCCCTTACATTGGGAAGCATCCCAAATATGACGGCGTCTATTTTATGCTTGGTTATGGTGGAAACGGTACAGTTTACAGTATGCTTGGTGCTGAAATCCTTAAAGATCTTATTTTATACGGGCATCATCCAGCAATGAACATTACAAGACTGAAGCGTTAGTTACTTAGAGCTTTTCATGTTCTTGAAAAAAGCGAACCATTTTTTTACCTAGGGATTGATAACTATCGCTCAATAGTGCAAGTTCAATGGGATAGCCAATTTCCCTCTGAACACGTTCATACACTCGAATTTGTTCAAGCGAGTATGGACTTTTAAGCGAATGATGCCATACTTTAATCGGACACGTAGACGTTATCATTTCTTTTTCTTCTATTTTAGAAATAACCTCTTCACTTTGAATTTCATAGGCTCTAGCCATTTCCTTTACTAACCTTTTATAAAAGAGCCGATTCAGCTGTTCTTGGTGAACAAGACTTTTCACATCAAAACAAGGATTGAATAGTGCGGCTGAACGAATGAGGGATTGACGATTGTTTAAGAAAGCATTCGCAGCAAGTACCCCCATTCCCTCTGCGACGACATGGATCCTTGGATTAAGAATTTCTTGTTTATGCACTAGATTATAGATTCTTTCCGTTAATTTCACAGCTTTTGGTGAACCCCAGTGCCGACCATACAAGTTGCTTGTGTATACGGTATAGCCCGCATCAAGAAAATCAGCAACCATTCCTTGACGGGTGTGATTTTGCAACCAAAAACTTGTATTATCGTCTACAAAATGAGTTAGACCACCTATTATGAAAATGCCAAACCCGTTAGGCCGTTCAGGGACGAGAACGATCGTCCACTCCCCGTCTAATTGATAGGCTCGTTTACGAATACACATACTCTCCCCTCGCCCTTTTATCACTTTCTGTATAACGTATGCAAGTGGCATTTGGAAGAAAGGGTGAAGTGCCTATTTAGCGGGAATTTCCCCTTTTCACTTACTGAAAAATGATAAAAACCCCTTCCACCATTATATGTTCCGTTTTTCCAACTATACCTTTGCATGAGTTAGGATATTTTTGGGTATTGAAAAGAAGGTGGTGATAAAGAATGAAAAAATCAACTATTCTCGTTTTTGTAGCTGTGTACCTTCTTTTTAGTATTTCTGGTTTCCTATTTCCTTTTGACGCCGATTGGTATACCTCGTTATCAAAGCCCGACTGGACACCAGACGGTTCCGTAATCGGCATGATTTGGGCAATTCTTTTTGGTTTCATCGCATTGTCGACAGCGATTGTCTACCAAAAACGCGGCTTTGATCGCCATAATAGTGAGTACATTTCACTGCTGGGTATTAACTACATATTGAATCAAGCGTTTAGTTACTTGCAATTTAATCTTCACGCGCTGTTTGCAACCTTTATGGATGCACTGTTTATCGCAATTACAACGCTCATTCTTATCTTTCTTGCAGGCAGACAAAATCGAGTCGCAGGCTGGTTATTAGTCCCTTATTTCCTTTGGACATCCTTTGCGACTTATTTATCGTGGCTAATTTATTCGATGAATTAAAATTGATAGATGAACGGGATCGTTTTGTGGTATGATATTCGATAGAATACGTTTACAAATGAGGTGAATTTCGTGCGTTTTTTATGGGCAATTATTTGGGGTTTTCTACTGAGTAATATGATTTTCTACGTACTTGCATCCATGCAAGGTGGCCATTATGAATTTGGAGCCGCATCTCTTTTTGGAGTAGCTATAGCCGTAGCGGCAATGGTAATAGGAGAAGGTCTCATCTCCGATCCTGCTGAACAGTAAAAACAAGCGCCTTTTGCGGCGCTTGTTTTTTTGTGCAATCTTTGTTTGCTATTAGTGATGCGGTTTAGGTTCCCTTGACCACTTCCGATTTTGATTTGAACATTCAGGAAACGCCTCACCGGCACGAAGTTCAATTTGTTTCGGATCTTTCACCATTCCACCTGTCTCACCGATTTCAATGTATACGCCATTGTTTGGCGCTTTTTGCCCAGGTGTAAACTGACGATTTTCTCCGCCCATACATCCCCCTCCTTCCACTTGTCTAAATTTGCCCCCTTTATCAGCATTCATCAGCGAATACTCTTTTATGTAACTTGACTAAAAATTTCCCTTTACAAAAATGGAAGGACTGGTGTTTAATGGTTACATGTGTCAATTTATCTTGTAACAATTACTGGAGGAGCATTACTCATGGAACTGTTGGAATTACTTAAATACGCTTTTCTTGGTTTACTACAAGGCTTCACTGAACCAATTCCAATCTCATCAAGTGGACATCTTGTCATAGCACAAAAAGTATTTGGGCTAGAAATTAAAGGACTTAGTTTTGAAATTTTAATGAACTTTGCCTCATTGCTAGCGGTTCTTCTTATTTACCGCAATGACCTAATTCGGCTCACTTCTCACGGGGTACGATACGTTGTTTCTCGAGATAAAGAGTCCAAAAGCGAATTTATGTTCATCGTTTACCTTGTCGTTGCAACGATTCCTGCAGCGGTTCTCGGCTTACTATTTGAAGATTTCATTGGTGAACAATTAAAAGGTCTTAAAGTAGTAGGAGCTACCTTGATCATTACGGGTATCGCGCTATGGCTTATTCGTAACTTGCGCGGATCAAAAGGCGAATCCGCTCTCAACTTTAAAGATGCGCTAATTGTAGGGCTAGCTCAGGCTGTCGCCTTAATTCCTGGGATTAGTCGTTCTGGTGCAACGATTGTAGCTGCCATGGGACTTGGAATGAAGCAAGAAACTGCGCTACGCTTTTCTTTCTTATTGTTTATTCCAGTAAGCGTAGGGTCAATGATTCTTAGCATTGGCGACCTTCAATTTGGCGATATGCTTATCCCTTATATTATAGCCTTCTTATTATCCCTAACAGCTTCGTACTATTCATTAAAGTGGTTTATGAATATTATGGCTCGAGGTAATTTGATTTATTTCTCCATTTATTGTTTTATCGTAGGAGCACTTGTCCTTATTTTCTAACCGGCTAATGCCGGTTTTTTATATGCTTTATAACATTGAATATGACAACTACAAGGAAATGATGGTTGTAGTGGAGAAAGGTAACGTGGGATAATAGTACGTAAATTGATCCAGGGAGGCTGAAAATGAAAAAAGATACGATCAACTCTGATGCACTAAAAAAGTGGATTGCTGAAGAAGGCGAATCAATTTCATTTCAAAAAGACGAACCACTTTATATGGATGGTATGAAAGCGGATCGCCTTTTTCTTATACAGTCTGGAAACGTGCGATTAAACAAACTGACCTCTGAAGGCAGAGAACTAACGCTACAAATTTGTCAGCCTGGTGATCTTATCGGAGAACTTGCGCTTTACACAGGGCAGCTTAACTTTTCTGCAAATGCCTGGTCGGTTGATAAAGTTAAAGCTACCTTCGTTAAACAAGCCCATCTTGAAGAAACTTTAACGAGCGATGCCATCCTCGCCACTCAGTTCATGAAATTTATGGGTGAAAACTTTAGAAAAAACCAATCTAAGTTCCGAGATCTATTGTTACACGGAAAAAAAGGAGCTCTCTACTCTACTTTAATTCGGCTATCCAATACATATGGCGTCAAAAAAAACGATGATATCTTAATCGACATTCCCCTGACCAATCAAGAATTAGGCAACTTCTGCGGCCTTACAAGAGAAAGCGTCAACCGTATCCTAAGCGAACTAAAAAAAGCCAACATTGTCTCAGTCAAACAAGGAATCATCACCATCCACAACCTCGAATTCCTCCGCTGCGCCATCCACTGCGAAGACTGCCCAATAACGATTTGTTGGTTATAAAGAAAAGCGGAGACGAGCGTTTAGAAACGGAGATATTGGAACTCTTGAACTAGAACACGCCCTTTGTGTTCTGGTGAAAGAGTGAAATATCGCAGTTTCTGCGAGTCGCAGCTGGATCTCACGAAAAGCGGAGACGAGCGTTTAAATCCGCAAGATGCTGGACCCCTTTCAACTATTAATTCCGCGATATTCTGATTTATTCCGCGAAATTGGTTGATAATTCAGCGAAAACACGAATATATCCGCGAAACGGCTCAAACACCTTCTCAAACAAAAAACACCCATTTGGGTGTTTTAATACTTAGCCTCCACTAACCGGTGGAATAAACGCGACAACATCGCGATCGTTTATTATTTGATCTTCTTCCGCATACTCTTCATTAATCGCTGTCATCGTATGAGCAAGAGAAAGCTCAGGATAATCCTCTATCAGTTTTTGTTTCAGCTCAGAAACAGGGAGCTTTGATTCAGAGCGCTCTACCTTTTCCAAGCCAAGTTGTTCCTGCTGTTTTGCAAAAAAAAGAACAGTAATCATTCTTTCTCCTCCTTCGGTGCTCCGTTTTTGTATGCCATGTTTTCAAGCTGATCTCCTATCCATTCTTGTCCATCAGTCCAGTATTCCTTTTTCCAAATTGGGACTATTTCCTTGATTCGCTCAATTGCATAGCGACTTGCTTCATAACTTTCTGCTCGATGAGGGGATGCGACAGCAATCACAACAGCAATATCACTAATAGCTAATTTTCCGATTCGATGAACGATCGATGTTTGGACATTAGGCCACTGCTCGCGAATTTCTATTCCGATTCGTTTCAGCTGTTTTTCAGCCATAGAAGGATAGGCTTCATACTGTAGCGAAACGGTCTGCTTTTCACCAGTAAATTCTCTTACCGTGCCAATAAACGTGTTGATTGCCCCAGCTTCAGGACGGATCACGCTAGTTATTACTTGATTAACATCAATCTCTTCAGAAGTTATCTTATAATATTCCATTATTACCCTCTCCTAACATGCTTCAACAAATCTTCTATACAGTCGTACATTTGATCATATAAGTAGCTATTATCAACCGAAACATCGTGAGCTTCTTTCACAATCGTTCCAATGATGTTAGTTTTGTTTAACAAGTGAAGATCATCTTTATTTCTTAAAAGCACAATCTTTGGATAGCTCTCTTCTTTGAACCCTTCCACTAAAATAAAATCAAGATCAAACGAATCGTATAAACGAATTAACTGTTCAAGTTCCCATTCGCTTCCCTGCGTTGCATGAATGGATACCATTCCCCCACCGCTAACCCCCGTGACAACGGCTCCGGCATTCCGATGGCGTCCTGTATCTTTCTTCTCATCATATACGTCAGGTGTTCCATGTCCATGATGCTTAATCACGCCAACCTTTATGCCGTGTGTTGACGCTTGTTCAATCAATTTTTCAGTAAAAAGCGTCTTCCCGCTATTTTGGTAACCTACGACCTGAATCACCGGCGTTTTTACCACGTAGCTGATCCATCCTCACGAAGATGGAGTAGTTCAACTGTATCTCCAGCCTCGAATCCACGTGTTCCTCCAGGTAATACGACAAAAGCATTTGCTTCGGCGAGAGAGGTCACGCTTCCTGATTTATCAAGTCCCGTTGGTTTCACATAAAGTCGACCGTTTTTCTCCTCTACTCTACTTCGTACAAACCTTGTGAACGGGTTAGGTTTTGGAAAGTTCGTTAACAGCTCTCCCTGGCTTTTCATGCGATAAGGATACTTCGAAAACAGCGCACGCTTAATGATGGGTCTTGCGAATAACTCAAAGCCTACAAAACAGGCAGAAGGATTTCCTGATAGACCAAATAGTAATTTCCCATTCCACTCAGCAACCGTCGTCACACTACCCGGTCTCATTCCTACTTTATTAAATAACACCGTGGCCCCTAATTTCTCATAGATCGCAGGAAGGTAATCATAATCGCCTACCGATACGCCTCCTGTTGTAATGAGAAAATCTACTTTTGTTAACGCAGCTTTGATTGAAGAAAAACTCGTTTCAAAGTTATCCTCTAATTTCCCAAAGTAAAGCGGTGTTGCTCCCGCCTCCTTTACCTGTCCTTCGATCATAGGTGAATTACTATTCCGTATCTTTCCTGGTTGAAGCGCTTGATCAGGATCCAATAGTTCTGTACCAGTAGCGTATATGCCTACTTCAGGTTTACGAGCAACTGAAACGTTCGCATATCCAAACGTTGCAAGAAGCGCCTTCACGCCAGGAGTAATGAGACTCCCTTTTTCAATAAGTACGGTTCCTTCCTGTGTATCTTCTCCACGTAAAGAAAGGTTGTCTCCCTTAACTACTTTCCGCTTCACCTGAATGAATGGCTGATCTTCTTCCTCGATTTCTTGAACAAGTTCAAGCATGATCACTGCATTCGTCCCTTCAGGTATAGCGGCCCCCGTCATAATACGAATCGCCTCGTTTTTCTCAGGGACTTTGGAGGCCACAGTGCCTGCTCCAATTTCTTCAATCACTTTCAATTTAACTGGCGTATCTTTCGAAGCTTCATATGTATCTTCCGCTCGGATCGCAAAGCCATCATAAGGTGAACGATCAAATGGTGGAACATCATGATCGGCTTTGACGGCGACTCCGAGATGGCGCCCATCGCTTTCTTCTAGTAGCACTGTTTCAAGCGTTCCTTCATAAGAGAGGTTCATTACCTTTTGAACAGCTTCTTCCACTGTGATTGGTTTTCTTCTCTCGACCATCATCTCATCTCCATCTATTCACATTTTCCTCTTCATTGTAACAAAAATTCGCTCATTTCGTTTAAATGGAAAACTCGAATGAATAAAGAAGGCCGTGAATAGATTGTTAGTGATGCATCTTATATGGAAAGGAGTGATGATCATGCCTCAAAAAGAATATTGGGTTAAGCCTGGCGATACGCTGCTTAAAATAGCAGAATCGCACGATCAATCCGTGAATGAAATCAAGCAAATGAACCAGCTTAATTCAAACATCATTTACGTTGGGCAAATGCTACGCATCCCATCTTCTTCAACTAACCATACGTATACCGTGAAACAGGGTGATACATTATTAAGTATTTCAGATGATTACCGTGTTCCAGTTGAAGAAGTTAGAGAGCTAAATCAACTGCCATCTAACCTTATTTATGTTGGTCAGCACCTTGAACTGCCACTAAACCGTTCTAGATCAATGCGCATTGACTATACAGTAAAAGCAGGAGACAGTCTATACACCATTGCCCAAAATTATGGTACGACAGCTCAAAGTATTCAGGTGTTGAATGATTTAACATCAGATGCGCTCTCAATAGGTCAAACATTGAAAATTCCAGTATATACAGAAGTCGTTGTAAAAGCTGATCGAGCGAATGTAAGAACTGGCCCAGGCAAAGGGTATAACATCATTGCTCAAATGAGAACTGGAGCAAAGCTTGCGGTTGAAGGTATTCGTGGAAATTGGTACAAAGTACAGTTATATGATGGTACGACTGGGTGGATAGCAGATAGTCTCGTCACATTTAAACCGCATGGAGATGAAAAGCCTGTATCACGGATTATCGGTTACTATACGCTTGAAGAAGGCCCGTCGCTCCCTTCTTCTTATAAATCATTTGTATCAAATCGTTCCGCCCTTTCTCAGCTAGCTCTGTTTCTTTTTCGGATCAGCCAGGAGAATCCCACAACAATTGAGAAGTTCGGCAAGTTTAGTGATAGAGAAATTGAGAAACTCGTCCAGCTTGCCCATGATCAAAACATTAAAATCATGCCTGTTGTGCATAACTTACTGTATAAAAGGGGTGACACCGAACCAAGTAAGAAAGTTGTTCAGACACTCGTTTCAAGCGAGGAAAACCGAAGAGCATTTGCAAAAAATCTCGTGAAGTTAATCGAAAAATATAATTTTGATGGGGTTGATATTGACATTGAAGATGTCTATATTGAAGATGCAGATAAATTAACGCTTCTTTACCAGACAATCGGAGAAGAACTTCGGAAGAAAGGGTATTTCTTCTCAGCAAGTGTTCCTTCAAGAGCTTCAGATGAACTCGTAAATCCATTCTCAGATCCATTTAATTATGCTGAGATCGGCAAAGCTGTTGATCAATTTATCGTGATGCTTTATAACGAATTTGGCTGGCCAGGTAGCCCTCCAGGTCCTGCCGTGACCGCCGGGTGGATGGAGAAAGTCATGACATATGCCAAAACGAGAATTCCTCCTGAAAAGTTAGTATCCGCTATTTCTGTGTTTGGTTTTGATTTTAATCTTGATAAAGAAAAAAGCACGTACGTCACTTATGATATGGCAATGAAGTTAAAAAAGAAGTACAATGCCGAAGTCGAATTTGATGAAGAACGGAAAACACCTTTCTTTCGCTATACAGATGAGGAAGGAAATAAGCACGAAGTCTGGTTTGAAAACGAACAGAGTATTGAAGCAAAAATCCGGTTAGCCGATGAACTTGGTGTCCAGGGTGTTGCCTTATGGCGACTCGGTATGGAAGACCCTGCGATTTGGAAGATGATTAACGAAAAAATCGTCGTTGAACGCACAGAATAGAAATGTCATTTTACTATAATTGCTCACAAAACATAAAATAAAAAGGAAGAGGGAGCCCCTCTTCCTTTTCTAATCATGTAATGCCAAGTGCGATTTTTGCATAACGAGACATGTTGTCTTTCGACCATGGTGGATTCCAAACGATGTTAACATCAGCATCGTTCACTTCTTCCACATCGGATAGGGCGCGTTTCACATCGTTAACGATTGTACCTGCTAATGGGCAACCCATTGCAGTTAACGTCATAACGACTTGAGCAACACCTTCATCATTAAGATCGGCTTCGTAGACGAGGCCAAGGTTTACGATATCTACCCCAAGCTCAGGGTCAATGACATTCTCCAGAGCTTCAAATAATTTATCTCTCATTTCTTGATCTGTTTGATCAGACATTGAAATCTCTCCTTTCATACAAGTGCTTCCAACTTTCATTATAACAAATTCAGATTTAACTTAAACCGAAAAGGCTTAATTCTATAAATGAGTTTTAAACCAGTCCACTAAACCAAGAACAGCTTCTCGTGAAACCTTATGACCGGAAGTCTCATCTTTAATAAATTTAAGATGCTCTTCCTTCCCTTCATAGAGCGGTTTAATCTGGTGATAGAAATCATACGTAAGAGTATACGGAACCACCTTATCTACTGTACTATGCCACATCATGAGTGGGCGAGCATCAAGTTTGTCTTCTTGTAAAGAAAGGTCATAGGACTGTAAACCTTTAATTTGTTTTCTCATTTCTTCTTCAGAAATCGGAAGACTGAATCCTTCTTCTTTCAAATAGCGAATTTGAGCGTTCGCCAGTTTAAAATAAGACGGCGATCCCATTAAGGAAACAGCTGCTTTAATCCATGGATATTGCGTAAGGGCCCCAAATGTTAGTATGCCTCCCATTGAAGTGCCGGACATGCCAATCCGATCTTCTTGAACGAGGTTTCGATCGACGAGATGCTGTCTCAGTTGGTCTAGCTCAGTTAAGCTTTGAATCACAATTTCCCAAAACACATACTGACGCTTTTTCCCTGATAAATCATTTTCGCGTTCACCATGATGAACAGCATCAGGAAGAAGTACGCGATACCCTTCTTCAGCTAGAAGGTAGGCAATATGTAGATTATGTTCTTTTGCGCTAGTAAAACCATGTTGAAACATAACAAGCGGAAGTTTCTCATCAGCAAGTTCACCATCTACAACGTGTAAAACAGGTATATTCTCTATGTATTCATTTACAATTGTAATCATTAGCTTACCCCTTTCCTCTAGTAACCGTCCTATCTATCGTACCATTCATATGGTTACATGAGAAATTTGAAGTCAGGCAAGCAAAGAAAAACATGCAAGCACTGCTTGCATGTCAAATTCGTTAATTTTTCACTTGCTCTTCGTGACTTTCTTCAACTGATTTCATATTCTCTAATTTATTATAATATTGAGTTGGAAACTGTGAACCTTCATAAACCATCTTGCTATCTCCGCTATCATCTGATTGATCTGGTGTTGTTGGGTTGCCTGCTTTTTCGATTGGCAAGCTGTCACTAAATTTCTTTGAGACTTGCTTACGCAGACCATTTGCCTTCGTTTTTAATTTCGCTCTCTTTTCTTCATCCTTAAGCAAATAGGATGAAATGCCGATTGTCCCTGCCGCAATACTTGATATTAGCCATGTTTGTTTCTTAGTCATAATCGACTGCCACCTCCAATGGAATGATAGTTAAAGTGTACCCTTCTTAATAATTCCTCAAACGACTATCGTTTCCTTTTAATACTTTTGTCAAAATTTTAACATAACAAAATAGACACTTAATCTTATGCCATGTACAATAAGTTTGTAGACGCATAGGCGCTACAACCAAAAGACACTTTTCAAAGGAGCTTCTATGACAACTAAACCGCATCTAATCGCAATTGATCTTGATGGCACGTTGTTAAACAGCGAAAAGAATATTTCAGAACGCACGAAATCTGTCATCTTTGAAGCGAAAAGGCAAGGTCATCACGTCGCAATCGCAACAGGTCGCCCTTATCGGGCAAGCGTTCGCTATTATAACGAACTAGCACTTGATTCTCCAATCGTTAATTTTAACGGGGCATTTGTTCACCATCCCCTCGATCGCTCTTTTGGAACTCATCATTCTCCAATGGAATTAACTACGGCGAAATCCATCGTTTCTTCCTGTAGTGATATCAATGTAAAAAACATTATGGCTGAAGTGCTTGATGATGTTTACCTGCATCAGCATGATGAGCTTATTATGCAAAATATGATTATGAATGACTCTTCCATTTTCACTGGAGAAATCCATAAAAATCTTAAGGATGATCCAACCTCTCTTCTCATTCATCCACACGAGGAACAGCTTGCGGATCTTCGCCAAATGTTAAGAGACCATCATGCGGAAATGATTGAGCACAGGGTTTGGGCTGCTCCATTAAATATCATCGAGATCGTTCGAGCAGGATTAAACAAAGCAGTCGGTTTGCAGCGTTTAGCAACTCACTTTAACATTCCTCAAGAGAGAATTATTGCTTTTGGCGATGAAGACAATGACCTTGAAATGATTGAATACGCGGGTACAGGCGTTGCGATGGGGAATGCAATTGACGAGTTAAAAAACATCGCAAATGAAGTGACCGTAACAAATGAAGAAGACGGGATTGCAACTTTTCTTGAGGAAAGACTGAAACTCTCGATTTCTGACAAAAGACAGCTATCATAAGCTGTCTTTTTTATTTTCTCAAAAGGAGAGATCAATGCAGAATAATAACTGATTGAAGAACTCATCCTATAAGGGAAAGGGAGGGATTCACTCATGGCAAAGAACAGCAAAACGAAGCGGATGATAAAAGAAGGTGCGGATCGTGCCGTGCAAAACATGGATCAGCACGACTTGACAAGTTTAAGTAGTCAGCAACGAAAGAAACAGCAACAAGAAAATTTGTCTGGTGGTGAATGAAGATGGGAAATCAATATTTCCAACGTGCCCGTGAAGCGGTAGAAAGAGCAGAACAAATGGCTACAAGCGGACATCCAGATGCACAAAATCAAATCAACGTGGCCCTTAACAATCTTTCTGCAGCTTTCCATCAATCAACTAGCGCTGAAAAAGAACAGCTCACTTCATACCAGGAAGTCATTCAAGAACTTAGCCATGAAGCATCCAATAAACCCTTTTAATTTTTTCCCCATAAAAGAAACCCGTCAACTCGTGACGGGTTTCTTTATTTTCGAACTTGCCGCTTCCTTAAATTCTGTCGTCCGATTCATTAGAATAATTTAATCGTCGGTTTCAGCCTTGTTTTTCTACCAAGGGATTTTAAAACTTCTTTCGTAATCAGTTTATACCCCCTGGAACTTAACTGAACACCGTCTTTTTCATAAAGTGTTTTACTTTTTCGACTTTCATGTATCAGTTGCCAAAGATCAATATGTCTCGTCCCAAACTTTCTAGCCAAAAAACGAATCCGTTCTGCATATCCCTCAATTTTCTGATTCGTCACCGAAGCATTTTCCTCATTTATAACAGGTGAAGGTGATATCAGAATCACTCGCTCCGGAGGAAGATTGTTAACCATATATCCTATATTTCTTTCAAACTCACTGATATCTGAACCGTCGATCAAACAAGCTTCTTGTGTACCAAAAAAAATGGTGACATAATCCGGTTGGTAACTTAATACATCTGATTGAAATCGCGACACTCCTTCACGAGAAGTTGGCGTTGAACCTGCGTTAATGACGATCCATTCATCAAGAGCTCCTCTAATCCGAGACGTCAGTCGCTCGTTTCCTTTATCGTCTACTTCTCTAGCAGTCAGACAATCCCCAAAACAAACAAGTACCGGCATTTTCTTCTCCCCCCTTCTTTCCTTACCTTTTCGATTTCGTCGTTAATCGCGCTGTATGAAAGGATCCCTTTTTTCTAATCTCCTGTATATCAAAAGAGACGGCTTTAGAGAAAATTGGGCCATCATAAACAAATGTATGAAATTCACCATTTTCTCCGCACGGATCGACGTGTTCCGGAAGCGCTTCTAAAAAAGTTTCATCGAATGGCTCTCCTACCCATTCACTCTGAAGGTTCGTTTCATCGACAGTTGTGATAATTGCTTTAAATCCATGTGCCAGAAATCGTTTCGCTGTATGTAAAGTTGGCTGTTTCCAAATGGGATAGATGGCTTTTAATTGATAATCCTGTAAAAGAGTGTTGCGATAGTGGCGTATGTCCTCTAAATACAAATCCGCAAAAGCGACACCTTCCAGTCCTTCTTGTCGAAATGATTTATATTGCTTCCGAACAAGCTTCTCGTATTGCTTATTTGTACAATTATCTGGTAAATTGGTTATCGTTAGAGGGATTCCGATTGCATCTGCTTGTTTTTTTAACAGCGCGGTATCGACGCCGTGAAATGGAATGGACCTATTCGTTCCACTCACCGTTGTCCATAACGTTTTCACTTGAAAATGAGAGTGTGAAAGACAGTCGTATAAACCCATGGCGCTATCTTTTCCAGAGCTCCATGAAAAGATCATATTCATCTTGTAAGCTCCTTCCCTATCTTATAGACGAATGAAAATGGCTGAATGTTTCAAATTTCCAGCAATTAAATTAATATTTTATTCTCGACCTCTTAAAAGGGATTGTTGATGATGGGGTCGAAACAGTATGACGGAGGTGGAACGGTAATGAATGTGTACCAATTATCGAGCCAGACAGATGAAGAAACGATTGAAAAGGTTTCAAATTTACTAATGAAGCAAATTACCCGTTCTGATCAGAATGGAAGCTATGAAAAACTCGTTAAAGGAGTAAAGCTTGCCCTTGAAGAACAAACAGCATCAAGGATCGTTATTGCAGAATCTGATGATGATGTACTTGGCGTAGCTTTTTTTAATATCGGAGTTAGCCTCGCTAGTGGAGGTCCTTATATTTGGTTAAACGAATTGTTCGTAGACCCAGATGCTCGAAATCAAGGGATTGGTAGAAAACTACTTCTTCATGTGATCTATTGGGCAGAAAATGAGGGCATTAAAGGCATCGAACTTGAAACAGGCATTAACAATGCGATTACGAAGCATTTGTATAATTCTCTTGGGTTTCACGATATTGTCTCAAAACGCTACGGCTTTACTTTCTCTTCTTAACAAGAATGGTTATTTGCTGCAAAGAGTGTTTCTGATACACTAATAGATGAAAGCGAAAGGAGGCGTATACTATGGAACTACGCGTAGACCGTACACCAAACCCAAATGCAGTTAAAATCACTGCCGATCAACAGCTTTTTGAAGGGTCTTCAAGTCACTCTTTTAAGAAAAACGACACCCCTGACCATGCAATGGCAGCTGCCCTTCTAAAATTAGACGGCGTGGATAATGTATTTGGTTACCAGGATTTCATTACGATTAACAAAATGCCTGAAGCGGATTGGGATACTTTACTTCCTGAAGTAAAGGAAACCATCTCTAATAACGCATAGAAAAAAGTTCCTCAGGGGTTATCCTGAGGAACTTTTTTGTTGATGTTGGGTTTTTCGTTTTTTAATGAGAGCTTTAAGGGAGTGTTGCGGTGAAAAGGCTCCAGTGCCTGCCGTGTCTAAACGGACGCTTCCGCTTTTCTTGTCTAGCTGCAGCGCCCAGACACTCGGTCACTTCACCTTTTCATCCGAACACAAAGACCGTGTTCAATGAAAAGGCTCCAGTGCCTGCCGTGTCTAAACGGACGCTTCCGCTTTTCTTGTCTAGCTGCAGTGGGCAGGGTCTCGATCGCTTCACCTTATCAAATGAACACAAAGACCGTGTTCTTTTGATAAGGCTCCAGCGCTTGTCGACCCTAAACGCCCACTTCCGCTTTTCATGAGATCCAGCTGCGACTCGCAGAAACTGCGATATTTCACTCTTTCACAAGAACACAAAGGGCGTGTTCTAGTTCAAGAGTTCCAATATCTCCGTTTCTAAACGCTCGTCTCTGCTTTTCTAACCATCCGTTCGGAAGAAACCGAATATGCCTGTGGTGTTGACGATGTTGGTGAAAGCGGTTGGGTCGATGTCTTGAATGATGTGTTCAAGGTCATAGAGTTCATATCTTGTGACCACGATCATGAGCATTTCTTTTGGTTCACCGCGGTAAGCTCCTTTGGCTGGAAGCTTGGTGATTCCTCTTACTAAACGATCGTGAATGGCTTTTTGCATTTCGTCACCTTTTGATGTTACGATCATGGCCGTTAGTTTTTCGTGACGCGTGTGAATGACATCAATCACGCGAGAGGATACATATAAGGTAACGAGCGTGTAAAGCGCTTTTTCCCAACCGTACAGCATTCCCGCTGTTAGAATAATCAACGCGTTCATGCTAAAGAAATACGTACCAATCGGACGATCTTTCATTCTAGAAAGGATCATAGCGACAATGTCCATTCCGCCCGTAGAAGCCCCCCATTTTAACGTAAAACCGATACCAATCGCTGCAATGACACCTCCAAATACCGCATTTAACAAAATATCCTCTGAAAGCGCTTGGACCGGAATGATTTCAAGGAATATAGTGGTAGCCCCTACGCTAATCACACTATATAATGTAAAGGACTTCCCTACTTTCTTCCATCCAAGAATTGCAACAGGAATATTGAGTAACATGAGCAGAATACCTGTCGAGATCGTAATAGGTGTATAATCACTTAGTACGCTTGAAATGAGCTGCGCGATCCCTGTAAACCCGCTCGCATACACATTTGCAGGAATTAGAAACAAGTTAAGAGACACAGCCCCGAGAATCGCACCTAAGAGAATGACAATAATTTTTTTTACTTCTTCCAAACATAGCACCTTCTTTTTGAAACAGAGCTTTAACTCGTTTACAGAATTTTTATTGAGTTCTCACATAACCTTTCTTCCACTCAAACACTTTGTCGTTCATCGTTTGGTTACAAACTAACCCTTCGACTTAGCCATGTTTATCTAAACAAACAATTTCAACTACGTCAACTGTTTTCTATTCAACTTCTTTAATAGGATTGATTTCCAATGGACTAGGGGATAAACTTTAAGAAAACAAGCTTCAATCTACATACGTACTTAATAATTGATGAAGGGACGATGGTCCAATATGAACGTTCAAATCATTACAGATAGTGCCTCAGATTTACCAGAGGATCTTGTAAAAAAGCACCAAATTGAAATTATGCCTTTAATGGTTATCATTGGCGAGGAAGAATATTACGACCGAGAAGAAATTCAGGCGAAAGAATTGTACAAACTGTTACGTGAAGGAACAATGGCTAAAACCTCGCAAATTCCTCCAGCAAGAATAAAAGAAACGTTTATGAAATATGCCAAAAAAGGTCAGCCATTCATTTATATCGCTCTATCATCGGGTATCTCTGGAACGTATCAATCTGCTGCTTTTATAAAAAATGAAGTGCAGGAAGAATTCCCCAACGTTCAAATGGAAGTGATTGACTCAAAAGCAGCGTCACTTGGTTATGGCCTTATGGCGATTCATGCTGCAGAGCTTGCTGAGAACGGAAAATCATTTGAGCAAATTTCTGAGAGCTTGCACAGCGACTATTTAACGCATATGGAGCACATTTTCACAGTAGATGATCTCGAATTTCTTCAGCGTGGCGGTCGAGTAAGTAAAGCATCTGCCTTCTTTGGTGGAATGTTAAAAATCAAACCAGTGCTTCATGTCGATGATGGAAAGCTTATCCCTATTGAAAAGATACGTGGAAAAAACAAAGTGACAAAGCGGATGGTCGAGATTATGCAAGAACGTGGCGTCAATCTACAATCCCAATTAATTGGTATCTCTCACGGTGACGATCTTGAAAGTGCCGAAAAGTTAAAAAGTGCGATTCAAGAAACATATGGTAGCGAACGCTTTGTCATTCATGAAGTAGGCGCAACGATCGGTTCTCACTCCGGTCCAGGTACGCTTGCTTTATTTTTCCTAAATAAGTAGCTTCCTTTTACATAGGATGTCGCATTATCGTGTACTCTATAAATGTGCATGGCCATCCTGACAGCAAGGGAGGACTTGAATTGTCATCAACAAAAGATAACAACAAAAAACCTGTTGATAAAAACGCGAAACGAATGTTAAAAAACAGGTTAAAAGAAGAAAACCGTGAAGGCGGTAAACATCAATATTCAAAAGACACCGATCATTTATAAGGCTTTAAAACACGAAGAAACCGGCTAGTTTAACTAGCCGGTTTCTTAATTTCGAACATCTGTTATCTCAAAGTATGGGAACGTATAACCAATCCAATATGATAGACAAAAGCCCGCTATGATATAGAGAACAAAATAAATGTCGACTTTGGAAAAATTCTGTTTGTAATAATACGTTCTCTCTTTATTATTAAACTGCTTTGCTTCCATCGCAACAGCAATCCGATGAGCTCTACGAATGCTTTGTGAAAGAAGCGGGACAGCGTAGAGCATAATGGATTGCGTGACGCGTCGCAACCCTTTTTTCTTTTTCACTCCTCGAATTAATAAAGCGGCCCTAAGCTGCTGGAACTCCTCCACCATAACGGGAAGAATTCGCACAGCTGCCATAAAACTATAAGCAAATCTTGGCGGCACTTTAAGCTGTTGAATGAGAGAATAAAATAGAAAGACAGGTCGCGTCGTAAGCGCAAATAACAGACCTAATAGAGCGAAGTTTAACGCTCGAAATCCAATGTGTAGCCCTCGAAAAAAGCTTTCTTCCGTAATGTGAATTATTCCCCATCTCCACCATGTTGTGGATCCTTGCCCAAAAAACATCATGCTCGATGCACTAGAGAAAAACAATAATAAAAACGGGATAAGCAATAGCGCTATTACGATCCTTCGATGTCCTGTTGCAAACAAAACTAGAATAAACGGTACAAAGGTTAAATTGCTCATCACATTCGGATTATGAACAAACAAGAGAGTGAGAAATAATGAAAGAAAGAAAACCAATTTAAAGGCAGGGTTTAAGCGATGAAGCCAGGTTTCTTCATATTGTAGAGTCCACTGCATGACGTTCCTCCTCTTCCCGACGTTCTAACTCCCTATCTTCGATCAGCTTTCCCTCATGTATGACCCACTCTCTCGTAGCGTAGTTTTGCACAACCATCTCATCATGCGTAACCATTATAATTAGCATACCCTTAGACCTTAATTGTTCAAATAAAGCTAGAAGCTTAAATGTATTGCTGGCATCCTGTCCAAACGTTGGTTCATCTAACAACAAAACAGGTTGATCCCCAAACAATGCCGTCCCCACGCTTAGCCGTCTCTTTTGACCGGTAGAAAGCTGATAAGGATGAAGGTTTTGAACGTGATGTAAATCATAAGCCTCGAGCCAGTTCTTTACTTTTTTTGCTACGTTCCTGTCGTCCATCATTTCAAGTGAGTAAGCTAGCTCGTCATATACGGAATTTGTAATAAACTGAAATTCCGGATTTTGAAAAACAAAAGCAAGCTGCTCTCGCGATGCCTTGATTGTTTTTAATTGCCCTCTTACGCTTTTCGTACCTGTTGTTTTCATGACATTCATCAAACTTAACAGAAATGAACTCTTCCCAGCTCCATTTTTACCTGTAACCACAATCCATTCGCCTTCATGAGCGATTGCATCTGATACTTCAATTTTTGGCGTTTTTCCTCGGTAGCCTTGTAGCTGATGGATGAACATCAGCTGCTGTCCTTTTACATAAGGGGCTGGAAGATTCTTTTCTTTCCTATGTTCATCCCAAACGCCCGGGTACCAGATGCCGTATTCTCTTAGTTTAGGCTTATAAAATGAAAACACACTTTTAGGATCGGCATCAGCAATCTTCTTTCCTTCTGAATCAAATAGCACAATTCGATCAACAAAGTGAATCACTTCATCAATTTTATGTTCCACGATGATCATCGTTTGTTTTTCATTGATTTGTTTTATCGTATTCCATACTTCCGTTGTTCCTTCAGGATCGAGCAATGCTGTTGGTTCATCTAAAAAGATAACATCTGGTTCAAGAGCAAGCATAGAGGCGATGGCGAGACGCTGTTTCATCCCTTGAGAAAGAGAGCTTATTTCAACATGTGGGTCAGAAAAGTAAAGACCCACTTTATTAAGATAGAGACGAATCAACTTCTTCATTTCAGGTTGAGGTACTGCTCGATTCTCAAGAACGAAAGCCATCTCTTCATCTACATAAGGCATGCAAAATTGAGAATCTGGATCTTGAAAGACGACGCCCGAAGACTCAGGGGTTTTCACTTGATCTGCTTTCATCGGAACTGGAACGGCATTCGGAATTAATCCAGATAAAATTTGTAACAGTGTCGACTTGCCACAACCACTCGGTCCAAGAAATAAGACTTTTTCTCCCTCTTTAACTTGAAGTGACAAGTTGTTAAACAATAACGTTTTTGCTCCTGCGTATTTTACACGAAGATTTGATACGCCAACTTTCATGTTACCACCCCTTACTGATCCAACGCCTTGTAATCCTCATCGCTTGCAGGTCTAATTAAGGTTGTGACGCCGGTTTTCTCTAAAGCCTCAACAAGAAAATAAGCAAGAATTCCGGCTATCAAAAAGCCACCTAACAAACGGGCACCGATAAGAAGAAGTAAATTCCAAAGCGCGAGATCCATCACATAGCCATAGGCAGCATCCATGACTAATGAACCTACCGCTGCAGCAATTCCTCCAAGTGCTGCAACAAAAGCGGTGTATCGTTTGTAACCAAATAAAGCAAACATTAATTCCGTTCCTAGTCCTTGTACGATTCCATATAGAAGAACAGATAAACCGTATTCTGACCCAACGAGAAACTCCCCAGATGCAGCAGCAGTTTCTGCTAGTAAAGCGACTCCTGGCTTACGTAAAAGAAGAATCGCAACTGTTCCCGCAATGAACCACATACCGTAAATGACGTCCCCAATATGTAGTCCAAAAGGTTTTAAAATGGTGTAAACCGGTCCCCACAGTTTATAAATAATACCAAACACCAGGGCAATCACAATTGTTATTAAAATATCTGAAAGCTTTAATCGTTTCATACGCGCTCACCTTTTTGTATCGCTACTGGCCACTCTTCCACTTGATAAGCCATTTCCCAAAAACCATATTCCAACTGACAGCTAAGCATGAAATAGTCTTTGATTCGCTCTAACTCTCGTTCTGGTGCCGTTTCAGCCCAGCCGTCCAATATCCCTCTAAGTTGATCGGTAACAGTTTCCATTGATTTCTCTCCGTAAAACGTGATCCAATCATAAAAAGGATGATCTTCTTTAGGATTTACCTCTTCCATTAATCGCTGACCGATCTCAAGATAAGTCCAGGGACATGGCAGTAGCGCTGCAATAATTTCACCTAGTGTTCCGGAATGGGCGGCATCAAGCATATGTCTCGTATAATGGTGTGCAGTCGGCGCAAGTGGATAGCCTTGTAGCTCTTCATAAGAAACCTCAGCGGCGCGACATAGATTGTTATGTGGATGAATCTCACTATGAAGGACGAAAGATATTTGCTCATTGAAAAGTGCCATTTCTTCTCGATCTTCACACTTTGATAACGCAATGCCATAGATTCTTACAAACGTATTCAAATACTCAAAATCCTGCTTTACGTAGTGTACTAATTGTTCCTTCTCTAACTTTCCTTCAGCGATCCCTCTCACAAATGGATGGTTGAAAATCGCCTCAAAAATCGGTGCCGCTTCTTCTCTTAACTGTTTCGTAAATGACATAAAAAACTCCTCTCCGCTTTTCATCCACCTGATGAAGAGGAAAGGAGCTTGAATACCGTTGATCCGTCATTTCTGAAGCAACTCACTTTCAACGTTTTTTCTACGTCAAAAAGCCGCTCCAGAAATGGAGCGGCTGCGGTGGCATCCGTCTCCACTTTCCTCCGCTGGCGTTAACCAGATCAGGTTCAAAGGGTCCAGGCACACCTGTCTCAGTCATTAAAATGACTCCCCTAGTGGATATATAAAAGCTTTACATGTAATCATTTGATACTATTAACCTACTCTTCTTTGACACCTTTGTCAACCATCACTGGAAGCTCGATGACGAAAGTTGTTTGTTCAGGATTGGACGTAACAGATATGACACCCTCATGCTTTTCAATAATTTGTTTGCAAACCGAGAGCCCTAGTCCTGTTCCAAGCCTCTTCGTGCTAATAAACGGTTGAAAGATGCTTTCCACAAGATGCGATGGTATTTGACGTCCATTATTCGAAATTTCTACCGTGATTCTTCCGTGATTTTCTTTTGCCTTCACCTTTATTTTTCGTTTCTCGATGATGTTTTCATTTAACTCTTCAATGGAATTAATCATGATATTAAGAACGACCTGTTTAATTTGCTCTTCCACGCCAAATAACGGAATATCGGCCGAAATGTCGGTATCGACTTCTATATTTGATTCAAGAAGACGTGGATAAAGAATGTCGATTGTGTATCGTAATAAACCACTCAAGTTTAAAGATAGAGGGTGATCATCGATTCCGCGCATTTTCGATAAAAAGAGAAATTGACTTACCTTTTCTTCAAGACTCTTCATTTCACTGTTAAGAATTTCAAAATAATGCTTTCCTGAGGGATGATTCGCTTCACACTCATCTTCAATTAGTTTCAGAAACCCTTTAATTGAAGTTAAGGGATTACGAAACTCATGGGCAAAACTCGCCCCAAGTTGGCCAAGAATGGTTAACCGATCGCTGTGCATTTCTTGAATAAATTTATTTTTATCCTGGATAATATGATCTTTCAACTTCGTATATTCCGTAACCGAATGATAAGAATAAGCGTTAAAGTAATTATTTATGATTTGCAGTCCTTGAGACAATTCATTTCTGTTAAAAGATGACTCATGTAGAACTGAGAGCACAACAGATCGACCGAAGTTAATATTCGCAATAAATTCGCCTATATTAACATTTGCCTCAATGCGTTCATTAGCAATTTTTTTCGTTAGCGTGATGATCCAATTTTCATCCTGCACTCGAATATAGCGTGAAATCAGTTCAACCGTGCGCTTTCCATTTTTTATGATTTCTTCATAGTAAGGATCATCAGGAGAAATTTTTGCCCCCTCCAACCATTTTTCAACAATTTGGGGCTGACTCTCTTCTAAAAACGAAGCGAGCTGTTCTTTAAATTCCGATTCTTTTAAATCAACATTCATGCCTTTCGCCTCACAAACTACATTTAAGTATGCTTCATTTTATCATGTAATGGAAAGGTCATCATTACTTCTCCCACATTAGGTTTAGAAAAGATATTTATTGGTAAACTCTTACATAAGGACAAAGGAAAAGGAGTGCTAACATGCGACCGGATTTTAGACAAACTGAAGGACAACCTGCCCAGCATCAAAATCACCAACCTGGATCTGAAAAACAAATGAATCCCCTCCCCCTTACAGAGGACCAAGACTACAAGGGTTCTGGAAAATTAACAAGTAAAGTTGCCCTCATTACTGGAGGAGATAGCGGAATTGGCGAAGCAGCTGCAATCGCTTATGCAAAGGAAGGTGCTCATGTAGCCATCGTCTACCTGGACGAACATGAAGATGCACAGAATACGAAGAAACAAATAGAAGATGAAGGTACACAGTGCTTGTTATTACCTGGGGACATTGGAGATGAACTCTTTGCGATAAGCGTCATCAAACAGGTGATTGATCACTTCGGACAATTGGATATTTTAATTAACAATGCAGCTGAACAGCACCCTAAGCAGAGCATTGAAGAAATTACAGCCGAGCAACTTGAAAAGACTTTTCGAACGAACGTCTTTTCAATGTTTTACTTAACGAAAGCAGCTCTTCCTCACCTTAAGAAAGGCAGTGCGATTATTAACACCTCTTCCGTTACGGCTTATGAGGGAAATGAACAGCTCATTGACTATTCTAGTACAAAAGGAGCGATTACAACATTCACGAGAAGCCTCGCAAAATCACTTGTAGGTAAAGGAATAAGGGTGAACAGCGTTGCACCTGGTCCCATTTGGACACCGCTCATTCCTTCAACGTTTTCTGCTGAAAAAGTAAAGAACTTTGGAACGAATACACCAATGGGAAGACCGGGTCAGCCCGAGGAATTAGCTGCGGCTTACGTCCTTCTTGGATCGGATGATTCTTCCTATATGACTGGTCAAACTATCCACATTAATGGCGGACAATACGTTACTTCTTAAAAAACCTCCACTGGAGGTTTTTTTGCTACCTGACTGCATTTCTCTCCACCATTTTTTTCTATTATGATTTTTTATTCTTGTGAGAAACTAAGTGAAAAGAATCGGAAAGGGTGAGTGTGTTGCATACGATGTGGAAGGGGGCTATTAGCTTTGGATTGGTTAATATACCTGTTAAGCTTTATGCTGCGACTGAGGATAAGGATATTAAGATGCGCTACCTTCATAAGGAATGTCATACTCCGATCCAATATGAAAAGCGATGCCCAAATTGTGATCGACCGTTAGAATCAGAAGATATTGTGCGGGGTTATGAATACGAAGATGGTAAGTTTGTCATCATGGAAAAGGATGAAATTGAAGCACTGGCCCATGAAAAAAACAAATCAGTCGAAATTGTAGATTTTGTTGAATTAAATGACATTGATCCAATCTATTTCAATCGCTCTTATTTTATCGGCCCAAATGATCACGGGAGTAAACCGTATATGCTGTTAAAACAAGCAATGGAAGAGTCTGGGAGAATTGGGCTCGCTAAAATAACGATACGCTCTAAAGAACACCTTGCAGCTGTGCGAGTATATGACAAAGGTTTGATGCTTGAAACGATGTACTTCCCTGATGAAGTAAGGGAAATCGATAATGTTCCAGATATACCTGAAGAACTAGAAGTTAGCGATAAAGAAAAGAAGTTGGCAAAACAGTTAATCGAGCAACTAACGACAAAATTTAACCCTTCTCAATACAAAGATGAGCGACGTGAAGCGATATTAGCCCTTATTGAAAGCAAAATTTCTGGGAATGAAATAAAAGTTGTGGAAGAAAAACCGAAAAGAAATGTTGCCGATCTGATGGATGCCCTACAAGCAAGCTTAGATACAAGTCCTAAGGCGCCCCCAAAAAAGAAAAAAGCTGCACCAAGGAAAAAGAAGGTCGCTAAATGACTTCAACTTACTTTCCTATGCTCCCTACACTTACCGCTTCAATTCCCGATACAGCAAACTGGTTGTATGAGGTGAAATATGATGGCTATCGTAGTTTCTTATCCTGGGATGGGAATACGATAACGTTAACGAGTCGAAATGGTCACAATTTTAATAAGAAATTTCAACTGTTGCATCACTCGCTTATCAAATTGTTTAAAGAGACTAACATTTCATATTGCATTTTAGATGGTGAAGTGTGTGTGTTAAAAAATAAATATTTCGCAAATTTTGAAGCCCTTCATACCGGTCAAGAAGATAACCTTTCGTTTATGGCGTTTGATCTTATAGAATTAAACAATGATGTCTTTTTATCAACTCCACTAATCAATAGAAAGACATATCTTCAAAAAATCTTGAAAAAAATCCCTTCGAACAACAGTATTTATTATGTTGCTTCATACACTCATGCCGATTCCCTATGGAATTTGATTACCTCTCACAAGGGGGAAGGAATGGTTTGCAAAAAAGCTGACAGCATCTATTCGCCTGGAAAACGAACGAAAAACTGGTTAAAGGTGAAAAATTGGAAACTTGCTACTGTTTTTTTGCATGCATATGATCAAACAAACGGGTATTTTCATACAGCTGTTAAGCGATCAGGTGATATTTATCAAGTAGCGAATTTTACACACGGGCTACGTTCAGAAGAAAGGAAAGCTTTATTTGAAGTGATGAAACGTAATAAAGTATACGAAAAAGCTGGATTAACGTATGTAGATCCAGGCATAGTCATTCAGCTTAAATACCTTGATCTATATAAAGAAAAGTTGAGACACCCGAGGTTTCATCAGTTTTGTTTTGATCGATCATGGGAGGATTGTACATGGGACAACATTCAATCACTGTGGGAGATGTAGAGCTTACGATTACGAATGCAGAGAAGCTTCTATGGAAAGGCGTTACCAAAGCTGACTATTTGAATTATTTAGCTAGAATCTCTCCCCTTATGCTTCCATTTCTACATAACAAACCGTTAACAGTCATTCGGTATCCTGATGGTATTAATGGAGAAGCCTTTTATCAGAGAAACTGTCCTGAATACGCTCCAGACTTTATTAAAACAGTTGAGCACCACGATAACAATTACATGATTTGCTCGGATCTACCTTCCTTGCTATGGCTTGGCAACCAGGCTGCAATTGAATTTCATATTCCTTTCTCTACCTATCAAACCGAAAAGCCCTCCGAAATTGTTTTTGACCTTGATCCTCCTTCTAATCAGGCGTTTCATCTAGCGGTACTCGCCGCAAAACAAATAAAAGACAACCTTGATCGCCTTCATGTAACAGGTTTTTTGAAACTATCAGGAAACAAAGGACTTCAAATTCACATTCCGCTTCCAATCGATACGTTCACTTATGAACAAACAAAGATATTTACTGCATTTATGGCAAAATTCTTAGTTGAAACGAACCCTAACTTGTTCACAATTGAGCGTCTTAAAAAGAACCGAAATGAGCGTCTTTATGTTGACTATGTCCAACATGCTTCAGGTAAAACAATCATTGCACCGTATTCCCCTCGTGGAAATGCTGAAGGGTTAGTTGCCGCACCAATTGAATGGAATGAATTAAAAGATGGATTAACGCCTACTGATTTTTCAATGGAACGCGTGTTAAAGCGTAAATTGACACCATTCCGCGATTATGAAAAGGCAAGAGATCAGCAACCCTTTAAAGAAATATTAGACTGGCTACTCACCAAAAAAACTAACCATCTATAAGACGGTTAGTTTACTTTTTCGCTTTCGTTGAGCGTTCTGACTGACCACCGATCTACGACTTGATGCGGTATGCAGACTCGTTTACTCGCCATCTCATTGTCATCGATTTTTTCAAGTAAGCAATTAACGGCCTGATAGCCTAGTTGAAAAATATTAATATCCACAGACGTTAATGGGGGGCTAGCATATTCGGCAAGCATAACATTGTTAAAGCTAATGATGGAAACATCATGAGGCACTGATAGTCCCATTTCATCTAATTTGCTCATGATTCCTAAGGCCATTAGATCGTCGGCTACCACGAGCGCGGTTGGTGGTTTTTCTAATGAAAATAGCTCCATTACGGCTTCATGTCCACCCTCTTTAAGAAACTCTACGTGTACGACGTAATCATCGCTGTAAGGAATATCAGCTTCTCGTAGCGCCTTTTCATACCCGCTTAATCGATCCACTGTTACAACAAGATCTAAATTCCCTCCGACAAACGCAATCCGCTTGTGACCTTTTCCTATAAAGTGATCGGTCACATCTTTCGCGGCTCGAAAATTATCATTATCGACGTGAGTAATGGAATCAGGATTCACTAATGGCTTGCCAATCACTGTAAATGGAAAGTTCTGTTCCTCAAGAAACGCCATGATTTTATCATCGATTCTTGAGTACAGCATGACGATTCCATCCACTCTCCGACCGTGGACCATCCCCATAACCCCTTGCAGCATTTCCTCTTCAGTTGCCCCAGTTGAAAGGTAAAGCGTGTATTCTTTTTCGTGCGCCTTCGTGCTAATCCCACGAAGAACTTCGGGAAAGAACGGATTCTGTAAAGCTTTATCGGCAGAACTTGGCATCACAAGACCAATTGTTTGGGTACTCCGATTGGCAAGACTTCTTGCATTGTAGTTAGGATGATAGCCAAGCTCTTCCATTGCTTCTCTTACACGGCGTTTCGTTTGTTCACTAATTCTGGGATTGTTTGCGATAACACGTGACACTGTAGAAGGTGCGACATTCGCAAGTTTTGCTACATCCTTTATCGTTACAGCCATTGGAATTCCTCCTATACAAAGCTAGTAGCACTTTAGCGCCTAGCACATTTTCATGAATCACGACCTAATCATTTATTGTAAACGATTTCTTACTAAAAAGACATCTCTGCCTAACCTATAGAATCATATGCCCAAACCTAAATGTCTCGATGGGTATTTATTAAGTTGGTTTTCACCCGTAAGGTTAGATAAAAAAGAGAAAGAAGGAATAAGAGAAGCTTTCCTCTTCATCTTCTTTCTCCAGTCTGAGATCTATCCTTTTGTTCCTCCAGCAGTTAGGCCAGAAATAAAGTAGCGTTGAAGCGATAGGAATAGGATCGAAATTGGAATGGCAATCAAAACAGATCCAGCTGCAAATGTTGTAAACTCATTCCCAAATTGATCAGAAATCATTTTGTAAAGACCAACAGCAAGCGTGAACTTCTCTTCACTTCTAAGGATAACTTGAGCAAGGATAAAGTCAGTGAACGGCGTAATGAAGCTAAATAGTGCTACAACAGCAAGAATCGGTTTCGCAAGTGGCAAAATGATTTGCCAGAAAATCCGAAAGTGCCCTGCTCCGTCAATACGCGCTGACTCGTCAAGTTCTTTAGGAATTGTATCAAAATAGCCTTTCGCTAACCACGTATTCATCGGAAGTAACCCACCTGCATAAACAAGGATTAAGGCAAAGTGTGTATCTAATAATCCGGTAATGTAAGCCAGAACGTAAATTGCGATCAATGCCGCAAAGTTCGGAATCATTTGAAGGATTAAGAACGTCATCAAGCCATTTTTACGACCAACAAAACGATAGCGTGAGAAAGCATAGGCCATACAAGAAATCATAGCTACAGCTAGAATCATAGTAATGATACAAATTTTAAGCGTGTTCCAGTACCAGAGTAGGTAGTCACTTTCTTCTGTATTAAACAACGATTTGTAGTGATCGAGCGTTGCATCTTTTGGAATAATCGATGATCCAGATAAGCTGTCTCCAGGATTAAACGATGATCCAACGATCCAGAGAACTGGATATAAAATAATGACGCATGCAATTGCAATAGCAATATAGGACAAGGTTAAGCGTAAGGTATTCTGCATTTTTGGACTCATATTACATCATATCCTCTTCTTGGAATGATTTCGTTCTTCTAAACTGCCACAGTGCAACACCGATAACAATCGCTGATAGGATCATTGTAATTGCGGCAGCTTTTCCATATTGTGCGGAAGTAAATGTTAGCTTGTAAATCCACGAAATCAAAATGTCAGTGGAACCAGCCGTTTGACCTGAAACTGCAGGTCCCCCGCCATTAAACAGGTAAATAACATTAAAGTTATTAAAGTTAAACGTGTATTGCGTGATTAAGATTGGAGCGATGGCAAACAGTACCATTGGAAGTGTAATTCCTCTGAACTTCTGCCACATATTTGCTCCGTCAACCGTCGCAGCTTCATATAACTCATCTGGAATCGATTGCAGCACACCTGTCACCATTGCAAAAATAAACGGGAATCCAAGCCAGAACTGTATCAAAATTAAAGCAATTTTCGTCCAGAATGGCTCTGTAAGCCAAGGTATTGCATCGATCCCGAACGCTGCTAAAATGTCATTGTTTATCGCACCAAACGTTTCATTAAACATCCCTGCAAACACAAGAATAGATACGAATGCTGGTACGGCCCATGGCAAGATAAAGATTGTTCTGAAAATGCCTTTAAATTTAAGGTCTTTCTGATTCATTAATACAGCGAGAAAAATGCCAATCGCAATTTGTCCAGTCGTTGCAACGAATGTCCAAACGATCGTCCACGAAAACACATCCAAAAATGTATCGCGCCAAATATCTAATTTAAATATATCAATATAGTTTTGAATCCCGATCCAGTCAACTAAATTAGCTGGTGGAGAATGATAGAGATCGTAGTTTGTAAATGAAAGCAAAATAACAAACAATATCGGAAAAATAACAACAAAGATTAACAAGAAAAAGCCTGGTGTTAACATTAAATAAGGAAAACCTTGATCTGCAACATTTCGATATTGCTCTCTCACAGAATTTAGAGGAATGCCAAGATCACGATTTCTTCCGTTCAAGTACGCATCCCTCAGGTTTAAGAAGTAAATAACCAATCCGATTAGGATAACAAGGACAGCGATTATTCCCTGTGTTAACAAGAAGATGGAATGATCTCGCGGTAGCTGTTCTCCTAACGTAACGATCCCCCATAGTCCAATGTTGATTAAGTCAGCAAAAGCAACTGCAAAGGAAACAGTTAGAATAAAGAACATGAGTCCTTTGAGGATTTGCTTGTTATAAAACTGACCAAATCCAGGTATGATTGAGAGTGCTAATGCTGTTTTGCGATGCTTGGTTTGACGTTCAGTTGCCTCCATCGTGATGGCAATCCCCTTTCTTCTCCCCACTTTTCTAGCTTTAAAGTGAGAAGCAGTACCCCGTTTCCGGAGTACCGCTTTGAATTTTCAACTCATTAGTTGCTGTGATTTTGTTCGATTTGAGACTTAATTGTTTTTGTTGCTTCATCTAGTGCAGCTTTTGGCTCTTGCTTTTTCGTAGCAACTAGCTGAAGGGCTGATGCTGCTGGCTCCCATACTTCTGCCATTTCTGGAATGTTAGGCATAGGAACACCATATTGAGATTGAACTGCAACTGCAGAAGCACCTTCATTGTCAGCAATAACTGGATCCTCAATCAGTGATTTAACTGGAGGAATTTCAGCTGTTTCTTCATAACGAATCTTCGCATTTTCCTCGTTTGTTAACCATTCTACGAGCTTTGTAGCCCACTCTTTGTTCTCAGAGAAATTACTTACGTGCCACCCTTTAACACCGATAAATGTTTTAAAGTTTTCGCCATTTGGAAGTTTAGGCATTGGTGCTACACCAATATCAATTCCAGCATCTTTATAACCCTGGAAAGACCAAGGTCCGTTCATAACAGAAGCGGCTTTTCCTTCATTAAAGAGACCGTCCATCGTTGATCCACCGTTTTCGCCAATAAGACCTTTAGGGAATAGCCCTTCTTCATACCATTTCTGAATGTACTCAGTACCTTCTACTGCACCTTCATTGTTCAGACCGATATCTTCCGGATTCAGGCCATCATCTGTACGATCAAAGACATAGCCACCGTAACCAGCCAAGACAGCGTTTGCAAAATAGAAATTATCCCATAGTGCTAAGAAGCCATACTGCTTGTCTTTTGTAAAATCTTTTGCGAAATCATAGACTTCATCCATAGATTCTGGTGCTTTGTCCATAAGTTCTTTGTTGTAAATAAAAACAGGTGTTTCTGTTGCTTTTGGTAGTCCGTATAGCTTTCCATCAAAGCTTTCTGCTTGGATAGAAGATTCTGTAAACGTATCAACAACGGACTGCTCTACTTCGATTGGAGAAATAAGTCCCTCAACCGCAGCTTGTCCAATTTGATCGTGTGGTAGTGTAATAACATCAGGTCCAGTACCTGCTGGGCCGTCAAGACGAATTTGTTCTCTAATTTCATCCGCCATACCTAGTTCTTTAAATTCTACTTTAATGCCATACTCTTCTTCAAAACTAGCAATTGCCGGTTCAAGCGCAATCCCTTTATCTGTATCTTCCCAAACAACAAGCTTCTCAGGTTTGTTAGCGTCATCCCCTTCAGAATCACTGCCTCCACCGTTACTTGAAGCGTTTTCATTGTTTTGCGGTCCGCATGCTGCAAGAACGCCGATTGCAAGAACTAGTGTAAGAAACAAAGCGAAAAAGCGTTTCATGTGTTAACCCCCTCTTAAATTTTCGATCATCATACAAACGCTTTCATTGATTTTCGTGAAAACGATTGCACTGACTATCTATAACCTATTATACATGCCTATTATTTTTTCGCAACCGTTTGCACAAAGTTTTTTCAAAATTTTTTCGAAATACCAAATCCTCCTTGTTTTTTACATTTGACTAGAAGCGATTGATCTTCTACATTTGATAGGGAAGGAACACGTAACACCTTTCTTCTATCATAAAAAGCTAGGATAATTTTTTTAAAACTAAATGCAAGCGATTGCACGAGGAGGTATTTTTTTATGCTTAAAGAAGCTATCTATCACCGTCCAAAGAACAACTATGCATATGCTTATGATCAAGAAACACTACATGTTATGATTCGGACAAAAAAAGACGATCTTACTTCAGTCTCACTCATTTATGGTGACCCCTACGACTGGCAAAATAACAAATGGCAATTTACGTCTAAGCAGCTAGTTGTCAGCGGTTCAGATTCACTCTTTGATTATTGGACCATAAAGATTAAACCGCCTTATCGCCGTTTACGATACGGATTCTATCTTGAAGATAAGGATGAAACTTATTTCTATACAGAAAAAGGCTTCTATGAAAAGCAACCTGAAGAAACAAATGACTATTTTAGTTTTCCTTTTCTCAATCGTGCTGATGTTTTCACTGCGCCTTCTTGGGTGAAGGATACAGTGTGGTATCAAATCTTTCCTGAGCGATTTGCAAACGGTGATGCTTCGCTAAATCCGAAAGGAACACTGCCGTGGGGTGAATACCCTCCTCAGCAAAATAACTTTTTTGGTGGCGACTTTCAAGGAGTTTTAGAACACCTTGACCATTTGATCGAGCTTGGAATAAACGGGATTTATTTCACCCCAATTTTCAAAGCTGAATCAAACCATAAATACGATACGATTGATTATATGGAGATTGATCCTCAATTTGGAAATAAAGAAACGTTTAAAAAACTTGTAGATGCCTGTCATGAGCGGGGAATCAAAGTGATGCTTGACGCTGTTTTCAATCATAGCGGCTATTACTTCGAACCGTTTCAAGATTTACTAAAAAACGGTGAAAAATCTCGTTATAAAGACTGGTTTCACGTCCGCTCTTATCCAATTGAAACAAAGCCTCTGCCTTCCTATGATACTTTTGCTTTCGAAGCCAAAATGCCTAAACTAAACACAGAAAATCCAGAAGTAAGAGAGTACTTACTTCAAGTTGGTCGCTATTGGATTGAAGAGTTCGATATTGACGGTTGGCGTTTAGATGTCGCCAATGAGATTGATCATCGTTTCTGGCGCGAATTTAGGAAAGAAGTAAAGAAAGTTAAACCAGAACTTTATATTCTTGGGGAGATTTGGCACGACTCAATGCCTTGGCTACAAGGGGATCAGTTTGATGCTGTGATGAACTATCCGCTAACGTCTGCCCTTCTTGACCATTACGCCTCTAACACGATCACTGCCGAAAGGATGGGAGACCGTCTCTCTTCACTTCTTCATTCTTACCCCGCTAACGTCAATAAGGTTGCGTTTAATTTATTAGGAAGTCATGATACCCCAAGACTTTTAACGTTAGCGAAAGAAAATAAAGAAGTTGTCAAACTCATGTACATCCTTCAATTCTCCTTTCCAGGAACGCCATGCATCTATTATGGTGACGAAGTTGGAATGAAAGGTGGCGCAGATCCTGGATGCCGCGAATGTATGATATGGGAAAAGAGCGAACAGGATACCGAGCTATATGAGTTTCTAAAAGAAATTCTTTCTCTTCGAAAACAGTATGCAGCATTTGGCAATGGCGGAGATTTTAAAATCATCGATTCAAATGAAACGCTAATTCAATACAAGAAGCAAGGGAAAGATGAAACACTTCTCTTTCTATTAAACAATTCATCCGATGAAGTAGATGTTGATCTATCTTCTTTGCAAGAAGAAGCTAAAAGTCTATTGGGCAGTCACTATGAGCATGGCTCTCTACTTCATCTCAAATCATTTGGCTATGCGATTTTGCTTTTAAATTAAGGAAGAATCTCTCGGATATTGAATCCGGGAGATTTTTTTGCTTCAAACTCTCTAACTACTCTGTAAGCGCAACCACCCTTATACCGCCTCAAGTATTCTGATAATTCATTTCTGACATAGTTAGATTTTCTTACAAAGTATTTTAAATTTTCTAAAAATAACCTTGAATTTCGCATTTTCTGAGCATAACATTAGGATATAGAAAAAAGGCAATGTTAGAAAAACTGACATGGAGGGTCTTATATGAAAAAAGTAGAAGCCATTATTCGTCCTGAAGCATTTCAGGATCTGAGAGATCGATTGCGAGATGAAGGAATCACAGGTATGACCGTTTCCGAGGTAGCCGGATGCGGATTACAAAAAAAGCAAACAGGCGTGTTTAGAGGGAGTCATTTCGAAGTCTCACTTCAAGCAAAAATTAAAGTAGAGCTCATTTTTGACGACCATCTTCTTGATCATGTGGTGAAGAATATTCGAGATATATGTGCAACTGGAGAAGTTGGGGACGGGAAAATATTTGTCTATCCCGTCGAGGATGTCATTCGCATACGATCTGGTGAACATGGACTAACGGCATTTAAATAAAAAGAAAAGGATGATAAATTCGATGAAAAAAATGACTGGTTTGTTCGCTCTTCTCTTTCTTCTTTCAGGTGGGCATGTCTTCGCAGCAGGTGATGCTACAGAAGTAAGTGCCTTGAGTGCTTCAATGGATACGGTTTGGATTATGATTGCTGCATTTCTCGTATTCTTTATGCATGCAGGATTCGCAATGGTTGAAACTGGATTTACTCGCTCGAAAAACGCATTAAATATTTTAATGAAAAACTTACTAACCATGTCGATCGGTGCAGTTCTTTACTTCATTGTTGGCTATGGATTCATGTTTGGTTCGTCAGCAGGCGGATTTATTGGGAGTGATGGCTTCTTTCTCTTTGAACAATCTGAAAACCTTGGATTCTTTGTATTCCAAGCCGTCTTTGCAGCAACTTGTGCAACGATCATTTCTGGTGCAGTAGCTGAACGAATGAAACTGATTAGCTATATCGGTGTTACAGTGATCATGATTGGATTTGTCTATCCTGTCGTAGGCCACTGGATCTGGGGTGGCGGATGGCTTGCAGAGTTAGGGTTCACGGACTTTGCAGGATCAACGGTTGTTCATATGACCGGTGCACTTGGAGCTGTTGTTGCCGTAGCATTTCTCGGAGGACGTATTGGGAAATATTCGAACGGCAAGGTAAATGTTATTCAAGGACATAATATTCCACTCGGCGCTCTTGGAGTATTCATTCTCTGGTTCGGTTGGTTTGGTTTTAATGCAGGTAGTACCCTTTCAGCAAGCGACGCACTTATTCCTACTATCGTAGCAACCACTCTTCTCTCAGCTTCAAGTGGCGTCATTGGAAGTGCCCTTTATTCTTACGTGCGCTACAAGCAAATTGATGCTTCCTTAACACTAAACGGCGCATTAGCTGGATTAGTCGGTATTACAGCAGGTACAGCAAGCGTGTCCCCAATAGGCGCCATGTTTATCGGTCTCATTTCTGGAGTTATTTTAATTGAAGCCGTTCAATTGATCGATCGCCGCGTGAAATTGGATGATCCTGTTGGAGCAATTGCAGTTCACGGGGTATGCGGGGTATGGGGAACTTTAGCAGTCGGATTATTTGCTATCGATGGCGGATTACTCTATGGAGGCGGAGCATCACTCATCCTTGTTCAAGCAATCGGAATTCTAGCTGTTATGGCCTGGACAATGGGAACGGTCGGCACCTTTTTATTCATCTATACTCGTTTCTCTTCGATTCGCGTTTCTCGTGAAGAAGAAATTCAAGGACTTGACTTCGCAGAGCACGGCTCAACAGCATACGAGCTTAGAGGCGGCATTCTAAACAACAACGAAAGCCCATCATCCCCTTCTCCATTCGGCCACGGCCTAATCGATCGACTCAACGGACTCGAACCAGGTGTTAAAGAACCCCAAGCCAAAGCAAAAACTAGTGGGTAATACAAAAAGCGGAGACGAGCGTTTAGAAACGGAGATATTGGAACTCTAGAACTAGAACACGCTCTTTGTGTTCTGGTGAAAGAGTGAAATATCGCAGTTTCTGCGAGTCGCAGCTGGATCTCATGAAAAGCGGAAGTGGGCGTTTAGGGTCGACAAGCGCTGGAGCCTTATCAAAAGAACACGGTCTTTGTGTTCATTTGATAAGGTGAAGCGATCGAGACCCTGCCCACTGCAGCTAGACAAGAAAAGCGGAAGCGCCCGTTTAGACACGGCAGGCACTGGAGCCTTTTCATTTGAACACGCCCTTTGTGTTCGGATGAAAAGGTGAAGTGACCGAGTGTCTGGGTGCTGCAGCTGGATCTACGAAAAGCGAAAGTGGGCGTCTAGACACGACAGGCACTGGAACCATCCGAATTGAACACGCTCTTTGTGTTCGAGTTGGATGGTGAAGTGACCGAGTGTCTGCCCACTGCAGCTGGATCTACGAAAAGCGGACCGGGCCCGTTTAAATCTGCAGGATGTTGGAGCCCTATCGAATGAGACGCTTTTTGTCTCAATCGATAGGGCGAAACAGCCGAAGGATTTGGCCCGCGCAGCTAGATCTACGAAAAGCGGAAGCCTCCGTTTAGACACGCCAGGCACTTGGAGCCCTAAACTATAAACACCAATAGAAAGGACCGGAGCCCCTCGCTCCGGTCCTTTTCTTAATCTACTAAATTCACGTTATGATGTTCCATCCAGTAATTGATTTGAGCAAGGTGAGCAATTAATTGTGGCCCAGCCATTAGCTGACCGAACCAAGGCACTTTAAATGCTTTGCCTTCTGAATCAATAATTTCTTGAACAACTTTTTGATCGATTAATTCGAGGAGTGGCGCTTGCTTATTATTAAGCGTATCTTGAAGCCATGAAGAAACAGCTTTCGTATAAGCCGGGTTATACGTTTTAGGATAAGGGCTTTTTTTACGGTAGAGTACATCATGCGAGAGTGTTCCAGTCATCGCTTTACGCAATAGCCCTTTTTCTCTTCCATCAAGCATCTTCATCTCCCACGGTACATTCCAAACGTATTCAATGATTCGATGATCGGAAAACGGCACCCTAACTTCTAAACTAGCCCCCATGCTCATACGATCTTTGCGTTCAAGTAACGTTGTCATAAACCAATTTAAATTTAAATAAAAGAGGGCTCTTCTTTTTGCTTCGATTTCACTTTCGCCATCAAGCGCCGGGGTTTCTTGAATCGATTCACGATACCTTTCAATCACGTAGTCTTCTAATTTCAACTTATTCCGAACGTCTTCTTTTAACATCGCCTGTCTTTCAAGAGTGGACCGCATCCATGGGAACTGTTCTTGATCTAATAGTTCCGGTTTATGAAACCAAGGATAACCACCAAAGATCTCATCTGCACACTCACCAGATAGCGCTACAGTTGCGTGTTTTTTGATTTCCTTTGAGAACCATAGCAAAGATGAATCGACGTCAGCCATGCCTGGAAGATCACGACATTCAATCGCTTCTTTTAGATGATGAACAAGCTGATCCGTGTCAATCACACAGTTCGTATGATCTGTTGCAAGTTCTGCTGAAACCTTTTTAATCCAAGGCGCATCTGAATTAGGCTGAAATTCACTACTCTTAAAGTATTTATCATTATCCACATAGTCTACGGAAAAAGAACGAAGCGTACCTTTCCCATCATCCTGAAATGCGCGCCCAGCAACCGAAGTAATCGCACTAGAGTCTACCCCGCCGGATAAAAACGTACAAACGGGAACATCCGCTACAAGCTGCCTTTTTATCGAATCTTTTAAAAGATCGCCAACCTTTTCCACCGTAGTATCAAGGTCATCCGTGTGATCGGTACTGACAACATTCCAATAACGCCAAATTCGAATTCCGCTCCGTTCAAATTTCATAGCAAATCCCGGCCGGAGCTCACTGATTCCACGAAAAACACCGTGACCTGGCGTACGAGATGGACCTAGGCCAAAGATTTCTTGTAAACCACCTCGGTCGATCTCCTTCTTGACGTCTGGATGCGTAAGTATCGCTTTAAGTTCAGATCCGAATTGAAGCGAACTTCCACTTTGACGATAGAATAATGGTTTAACTCCAAGTCGGTCTCTTGCAAGAAAGAGACGTTCTCCATCCCAAATCGCAAAGGCAAATATACCATTCAAATGATCCACGCACTGCTCTCCCCACTCAACATAGCATGTTAAAAGAACTTCCGTATCTGAATGAGATTGGAAAGTATACCCCTTACCGAGGAGAACTTTGCGTAAATCCTCTGTATTGTATAACTCACCGTTATAACAAATGGTATAGTTGATTTCACCATGTTTTCTTGTCATCGGCTGACTTCCACCAGCCGGATCGACAACGACTAAACGCGTATGACCAAATCCACAATGACCATCAACCCAATGGTTTGATGCATCAGGTCCTCTTTTTGATAAAGTTTGCGCCATATGCTGGAGGACTTTCTCTTCGCCTGTTAGACTTTTCTTCCAATCCACCCATCCCGTTATCCCACACAAAAAGATCTTCCTCCCCTCGTTGCTCTCTTTTCACATTATGCATACGCCTAAGTTTCGTGCAAAATGTCTCAGTTACAACGAAAAAAAGAGACCTTTTAAAAGGTCTCACACTTTTTGAAAACGCAAGAAGTACCATGCGCCTTCTTTGACAACGGGTTTTACCTGCTTTAATTGAAATCCAGTTTCAGCAGCAAGCTCTTCCATTTCATTGCGACTTGGCAGCGGAAAAAGATTATCGTGTGCACTCATGAAGCTATTAAACGCTGCTGAAAAGGCAAGGCCATGCTTGGATTCATGCATTGGGGTGATAATGAGAAGCTGACCATTTCTCCCTGTTACTTCATAGGCTTTCTCAAACAACTTCACTCGATCCTCAGGGGCAAAATAGTAAAGTAAATTGTTCATCATGGCTACATCAAATGGCTCCCCGTCCCATTTCCACGTCATCATATCATCAGGATACAGGTTAATCGGTGATTTTAACGGAAAATGGATGTTCTCCTCTGCATCCAAACAAACCGATCGATTTTTCTCAATTCCAACAAGTTTCATATGTTCAAGCTTCGCCCCAATACGCGATAAATAACCTGCATATCCTGCACCAAAATCAATGACAGAAGTTGCATTTGTTGATTTAATAGCTTGATAAATTTTTGGAAAAGCAAACCGTTCAATAAAGCTTGATGTCGCTGCAACAGTTCCACCATAATCTTCATCCTGATATAAGGCATGCTGATCTTTGTTTAGTAAATCCGGATAAGAAAGCAAAATCGGAATATGTAATTCCATCATTTCTTTTAATAAAATGCCAACAGACTGATCACTGTTTTTGGAGATAGACTCCACCATATGTTTCTTTGAACGAATGTTTCCATTCTTTTCATTTGTTAAATGACCGATTGCCACTCCAACATCGGCCCATCTTGTTAGAAGCAGTTCATTCATGTCTCGTTTGGTCGCAACGCTTGAGACGGTTGAGCCGGATTCGAATTCATCAAATAAATCATGTACATATCCTACGTGAGCGTGCCAGGCATATAAAAAGGGCTCATTACTTTTCATCCATTTTCGAGCACGCCAGATTTTTTTTATTTCTTTCATTTTACTTCCTCCCGTCTCATTTGCGATACCACGGATAGTCATCTTCTTTTGTAAACATCATTTTCTCTTCAGGATACTTACTTAATTTCCCATTCCCTATCGAAGCTGGAATGAATCCTGCTTGTTTCATACGATCCAATAAGGTGAATTTCCAAATCCCCAGCCCCGATGTATTCAGCATCTGTTTAAAATGAAGGAGCGGGGAATGCTCTGTTTGGTTCACTCCCTTTATACGAAGCTTCTGCCACGGACGATAAGGAAATGAGTAAAGCAATGCAGCCTGGTGGCTTAATGTTGAAACATATTCTGCTCGCGGCTTTCTTACTTTTTCATACCACTTTAGATGCTTCCAATCCGTTTGATCCGTTTGAAACATCCAGCAGAGAAGTTCTCCTAACACATCTGAATCCTGAATCGCCAGGTTCATACCTTCACCTGCCATAGGGTGAACGCTATGAGCCGCATCTCCGGTCAAAATCAAATTGTTCTTCACGTAGTTTGAAACATTGTGTCTGACGGGAATCATGAGCTGAATCTTTTTCCACGTATCAATCTGTTGCACGTACCCTTCAAGTTCAGGCATGAGTTCACAATAGGCACGGTAGAACGATTCAAGTCCCTCTTCCCGCATCGTCTTAAATTCGCCTGGTTTAATTAAGATAACGCTTCTCACTTCGTTGTTTGGAAGCGGGAAAAGGCCAACAAATTTATTTTGAGTCGTAATAATCGTTGACTGATTGAGCGTTTCTGGTCTGGGAAACGAAACTGTTAAGAAATGGTGATTGTATTTCGTATTCTTCATTTCAACTTCCATTGCCGTTCTTGTCGGAGACGCCCTTCCCTCGGCGCCAATATAAAAGTTGGCGTGAATTTCACGCTCTCCATCTTTCGTTTGAATAATGGCTTTCCTGTTCTCGGGCTCTTCTTCAGTAAAACCCGTTAATTTAGCTGGTTGTATATAGTCAACCGAATCATATTTCGAAGCCTCTTTAAACAAAAGTTCTTTTAGTCGCTCATGTGGAATCATAAGTGACGTGTTGTATGGAGAGGGAATGACATCGTAGCGGAATTCATTTGCGCTAAGCTGTTCCATCGAACCATCTTCAGTTTGGTTATATTCATAAAACTCGATCGAAGGTAAAAGAAACCCGTTCTCTTTCACAACTTCTAACACATTAATCCGATCAAGAACTTCTAGGCTCTTTGGCTGAAGAAGTTCTCCTTTATAAATCAACCCGCTCTTTTTATCTTTTTCAATTAATAGCGTTTTCACATTACACTGCCCTAATTTAACAGCGAGTGTAAGTCCTGATATGCCTCCACCTATGATCATCACATCATAATCCATGTACCATCACCTCTTTTTCGCTACTTTTTCTATTCCCTTCCAATTAATGCTTGAAACAGTCGAAGCACATTCGAGAATAGTCTCTGCGGCGAATATAACAATCGTTTGAATGCTGAGTCTCTTAAACCGATTTTTCCAGTAAAGTAACTCACAAAAAAAAGACCGACCACAGTGGGCCGATCTTCCTTACGTTGCTAGCGGAAAGCGTTTTGATAGAAGAAGCTTTTCAAAACGGTCCTTATTCAAAGGTTTACTATAGAAAAATCCTTGAGCAAAATTACAGCCAAAGCTTCGAATAATGTCTCCCTGTTCTTTCGTTTCAATTCCTTCTGCCACGATTGATAAATTCAACCCTTCGCACATCGTGATGACAGCTTTTACGATCGCTGCATCTGCGTTATTTTCTTGAAGATTTCGAATAAAGGATTGGTCTATTTTAAGGATATCAAGCGGAAAATCTTTTAAATAACTAAGAGACGAGTAACCAGTACCAAAATCATCGATCGATACTTTAATTCCCATTCCTCGTAATTCGTTTAACATCGAAATACTGTAATCGGTATTCACAAGCGTTGTGCTCTCCGTTACTTCTAGATGTAACGAATGAGGCGAGAGTCCCGAAGCTCTTAAAGCTTCTCTAACGGATTCAACGAATCGCTCACTCTGGAACTGTCGACCAGACACGTTAACACTAATGGATAAATCGTCGTATCCAAGCGCCTGCCACCTACTCGTTTGCATGCACGCTTCATTTAACACCCAAATGCCAATTTCTTCAATCAAACCAGTTTCTTCTGCGAGCGGTATAAATTGAGCTGGGGAAACGAGACCAAGCTTCGGATGATTCCAGCGAATCAATGCTTCACAAGCATAAATTTTCTTCTCATCAAGGTCCACTTGAGGCTGGTAGAATAACGTGAGCTCTTCTTTCTCAAGCGCTCTTCTTAAGTAACTTTCAAGTTCTAAACGTTCAAAAGCTTCATCTGTCATTTCATCTGTATAAAACTCAATATAGTTAGCACCCTGTTGTTTCGCTCGATCCAATGCGATATAAGCATTTTTCATGAGCGTATCCAAATCCTGTCCATCAAGTGGAAACAGACTAATCCCGATGCCAACTGTCATAAAGTACTCAACATCATCAAAGAGAATTGGCTGTTTTAGATGATCAACAACACGTTTTGCGAGCATTAACGCATCCTTTTCACACGTAAGTCCAGGAAGGAGAACGGTAAATTCGTCCCCACCAAACCTTGCAAGAACGGCGTCATCTTTAATAGCTTCCTTTATACGTAAGGTTACTTGTTTTAGAATTTGGTCTCCGCGCTGATGACCAAGGCTATCATTGATTAACTTAAACCGGTCAAGATCGATGAACATCACCGCTAGTTTTTCTTCTTCATTCTTTAATGATTCATTTAATAATTTCTCAAATAATAGGCGATTAGGTAGCTCTGTAAGAACATCGTAATACGCAAGATGAGCAATTTTCTCTTCAGCCTTTCGCTGATTCATAATGTTTTTGGCAATTCCGTAAGCACCTGTAATTTCTCCATTTACAATGATCGGGATATTTGTAATGGTAAATAACACGCTGACTCCGGATTTATGAACAAGATGAGCATCATACGTTTGAGCCATCCCCTGGAACGTTTGATAAAATTTCTCTCTAGTCATTTGGACATCTTCAGAAGAGACAAACTGAAGGGAATGCTTACTCATCACTTCTTCAGAAGTATATCCAAGTAGCGATTTTAGTGCCGGGTTGACACTCGTAATTTTACCGTATACATCAACAGAGTAAACAAGATTGGGGTTTTGTTCAAACAGAGATTTAAAGCGCTGCTCTGACTGCTGAAGATTGGTGTTTAACGTCTCTAACTCTTCTGTGGAAGCTTTAATTAAATGTGATAGTGCCATTAAACCATCCAAGTCATTCATCTCCTGATTGTGTAATGGTAAATGCCTTACAGCTTTTTGTTTGACATCTTTTTCGTTGAAGTGCGCAAAGACCATCCTGTTCTCTTCGTAGTGAAAATCAGTGCCATCTGAGTAATATTCAGATTCAAGCAAAACAGATGTAAGTGTGCCAAGCTCCTCTAGACTATCAAAATAACGAACAATTCCGTTTGCAAAAAGCTTCGGAAGCGAAGCAGATGAGAAAGAAAAAAGACTTTCTAAGCCATCCATTTCAGCGTGTTTTTGGATTCGCTCATAAGAGTGAGCCATTTGTGTGGCGTCTACATAAGAAAACTGTAGCTTCGATCCTTTAGCAAGAAACGCGTTTATCGTCACAGAACCATCTCGGTGTTTCTTTAAAACGGAAATTGGCGTTTCTTTTCCATTTAATAAGTGAAGCAAAGGCACATGAGCGGACGACTCAGGTAGCCGTTTCGCCATATCATACCCTAAATACTTCTCATAGAACGCTAGTGAAGAAAGACCTTCTATTTCAAAAAGACGGGAGCCAAGCGCTTTTGTAACCTCGAACGATCGACCTGCTGGTTTCCAAAAGGTTTCCTCATAAACTTTTGTATGCAGGTTCTGTCCACTTATGCGGGCGCCTACAATCCCTTTTGATAGAATTTGCTGACCTGCTACAATGAAGGAAGTCTGGTTCATTGCAGAAGCTTTACCACCTATAAAGGGTGTTTTTCCCATCATTGCTAAAACAGTTTGATCATCGATTCCACTATTAAATAAAATGACAAGTCCGTTTGAATCCCCTTCAAATGGTTTATGGAAAGTGGAACTTTCAATTACAAATGGTTTCACTTCTGCATGATCAAACGTAGTAAAAGAAACCAGAATGCCTTCTGTTACCGAGTTACTCTCATAAAATGCGCCTTCCGCGGTCGTCCCAATGAGCACGGCATGAGGTAAGAAAGTCGTTATCGTCTGTGCAACACCAGCCGCACGCTCTTTGTTATGCGAAAAGCTATATAGTTGAACGAATACGGCATGCGCCTGAAACAATTCAGAATGATTCACCATATATTCGCGCAGGTTTTCTTTGTGAGAGACCTTAACTGAAAATGTTCTCAAGCTTTTCACACCTCATCCTTCAATGCCTTTAATTCGAAAGTTTTTACTATGTCTATAATATCAAAAACTCGAATGTACGAATACATCTATTCCAGAAATATGCCAATCTACCCTACTTCCTATATCGGCACAAATAAATGAAACGTTTAATAGAAAAAAACCACCTATAATGAGGTGGTTTTAGGACTTATAGCTGATAAAGATGCAGTACAGAATACCCATAAAAAACAACGAGGAGAAAAGCGAACATAAATTGAAGCCAAAATGGCCAAATGATTTTTTCTTTTTTTCCTCTTACAAGAATCATTTCCATTGAAAAAATGAGCCAAAGCGCAACCACACCTTTTACAATGGAAGGACCCCAAAATTGATACCCTACAACAAGAAACATTCCCGTAATGACTGTAAGAATATAAAATATCCGAAGAACCAGATGAATTTTATTTTGCGCTTTTCCTTTTCCAGCTCTCATTAAGAAGTAGCTTACAAGAAAAAGAATAAGTGTTAACCCCCAGGCCGTATAATGGGCATGTAGCATACATGATCTCTCCTTTTACCACAGTATCTTACTCATCATATCACGAAAAACTGTTCCGAGCAGGTAATGGAACATCCTTCCTAATTTTCCTCAAATGATAGGAAGGAAACGATTTCATTGTTATACTAGAAAGGAAGCAAGAATTAAACGAATGGGAGTGAAAGGTAATATGGTACAAACAAAAGACATTATCCAAATGACAGAGCAATACGGTGCACACAATTATCATCCACTGCCAATTGTTATTGCAGAAGCAGAGGGTGTTTGGGTTAAAGACCCTGAAGGTAATCGTTATATGGATATGCTTAGTGCTTATTCTGCAGTTAACCAGGGACACAGACATCCAAAGATTATTCAGGCCTTGAAAGATCAGGCTGATCGCGTGACATTAACTTCTCGTGCTTTCCATAACGATCAACTGGCTCCTTTTTATCGAAAAGTTTCTGAATTTACGAACAAAGAGATGATCCTTCCAATGAATACGGGTGCAGAGGCAGTTGAGACGGCCGTAAAAGCTATGCGCCGTTGGGCTTATGAAGTTAAGGGCGTAGAGAAAGATAAAGCAGAAATCATTGCTTGTGAAGGAAACTTCCACGGTCGTACAATGACGGCTGTCTCTCTTTCTTCTGAAGAGGAGTATCAGCGTGGATTTGGTCCGATGCTTCCAGGAATTAAATTGATTCCATATGGTGATCTTGAGGCGTTAAAAAAAGCAATCACCCCAAATACAGCTGGCTTCTTATTTGAACCGATTCAGGGTGAAGCTGGTATTAACATTCCTCCTGAAGGTTTCCTTAAAGAAGCATATGACTATTGTAAAGAGCAGCGCGTTCTATTCGTTGCAGACGAAATTCAAGCCGGACTGTGTCGATCTGGTAAGCGTTTTGCATGTGATTGGGATAACGTTGAACCTGATATGTACATTCTCGGTAAGGCACTTGGTGGCGGTGTATTTCCAATCTCGTGTGTAGCGGCGAACGAAGAAGTACTCGGCGTATTTACTCCTGGCTCACACGGATCAACATTTGGAGGAAATCCTCTGGCGTGTGCCGTATCGGTTGCTTCTTTAGAAGTATTAGAAGATGAAAAGCTTGCCGATCGCTCTCTTGAACTAGGAAACTACTTTCAAGATAAATTGAAAGCCATCAACAATCCTGTCATTAAAGAAGTTCGCGGCCGCGGTCTTTTCATAGGTGTTGAACTTCATGAAGCAGCTCGTCCATATTGCGAGAAGCTAAAGGAAAAAGGCTTACTCTGTAAAGAAACGCACGAAACTGTCATTCGATTTGCTCCTCCGCTAATCATTAGTGAAGATGACTTAAACTGGGCAATCGAACAAATTACTGAAGTATTATCTGTACAATAGCAATAAAGAAAAGCCTCGCTAAATTTAGCGAGGCTTTCTACTATTCTATAACCCGATTGAAACGTATTTTGTTTCAAGATACGCCTCTATCCCTTCATGACCGCCTTCACGACCAATGCCACTTTGCTTCATGCCACCAAACGGAGCCTGCGCAGCTGACGGCACGCCGTCATTCCAGCCAACAATTCCATAATCAAGCGCATTAACCACATGATTTCCTCTTCGAACGCTTTCACTAAAGACGTATGCCGCTAAACCAAATGGTGTTTGGTTCGCATATTTAATCGCTTCATCATCCGTTTCCACCTTTTGAATCGGTGCAACCGGTCCAAACGTTTCTTCATTCATAATGAGCATGCCAGGCGTTACATCTTTCAATATTGTTGGACGGTAGAAATAGGATCCGTTCTCTTCATATCCTTCTCCACCAACGACGCATTCAGCACCTTGACTAAGCGCATTTTGGACGTGCTTTTCAACTTTTTCGTAACCATCTTTATCAATCATTGGGCCAATGTCTGTTCCTTTCTCTAATCCGTTTCCTACCTTAAGATCTTTCGTTTTATCAGCGAACTTTGAAATAAACTCATCGTAAATTCTTTCTTGTACGTAAACGCGATTCCCGCAAATGCACGTTTGACCGCCATTTCGAAATTTCGACGCAATCACGCCATCTACCGCTTTATCAATATCCGCATCATCCAGAACAATAATTGGGGCATGTCCACCAAGTTCAAGTGAAATATTTTTCACCGTTTCTGCAGCCTGTTCCATCAATTTCTTACCGACCTCTGTTGATCCTGTAAACGTCATTTTACGAACGTGGGGGTTACTCATGAGCTCGCCTGCGACTTCAGAAGATTTTCCCGTAACGAGGTTAACAACCCCTTTTGGTATTCCCGCTTCTTCACAAAGCTCTACAAGTCTTACGGCCGTTAGTGGCGTTGCAGAAGGCGGCTTAACGACAAACGTACACCCTGCAGCTAAAGCTGGCGCAAGTTTACGCGCAATCATTGCTGCCGGAAAGTTCCATGGGGTTATCGCCCCGACAACACCTACCGGCTGTTTGCGGACTTCCATCATGCGCCCTTCTTTATGAGGAGGAATTGTCCGCCCATATACACGCTTCCCTTCTTCTGCGAACCATTCAACAAAAGAAGCGGAATACGCTACTTCTCCTTTTGATTCATGAAGCGGCTTCCCCATCTCAAGCGTCATCAGCTCAGCCAGTTCATCTTCATGCTCCATCATAAGACTATGGAGTTTCTTTAAGTATGATGCCCTCTCATAAGCAGTAAGGCTTGACCATGCTGGAAATGCCTGGTGTGCAGCGTCAATTGCCTTCTTCGTTTCCGATTTACCACCTACCGGAACAGTACCAACGAGTTCTCCGGTTGCTGGGTTGTTCACTTCAAGCTTTTCAAGATCCTGACCTGTCCACTCACCATTAATGTAATGAAATTTTTCCATTTGCTAGCCCTCCTAGTCGGTTCTCTGGATAACAATTCCTTTTTTGAGAATAAATTAAACACGTAAACGTTATCTTATACTTATTTCATTACGTAAAGTGCCGATTCCTTCTATGTCTATTTCGACGACGTCTCCATCTCCTAAATATTTAGGCGGATTGAATCCCTTTCCTACCCCAGCCGGTGTCCCGGTTGCGATGATATCACCAGGCTCTAACGTCATGCCCTTTGAGAGAACGTGAATCAGCTCAGGAATATTGAAAATGAAATCAGACGTGTTGCCATTTTGTCTCACATCTCCATTTACTTTCGTAACAATTGTTAATTGATGAGGATCGACTAAGGAAGATTTATGTAAAATAGCTGGACCCATGGGACAGGACTGATCAAGGCTTTTTCCTACGAAAAATTGACCATGCTTTTTTTGAAGATCCCTTGCTGTAAGATCATTGATAATTGTATAGCCGAAAACATAGTCCATGGCTTCATCCATGTTTATTCCTTTTCCTTTCTTACCGATCACAACCGCAAGCTCTCCCTCATAGTCAAGTGCTTCAGCTAGCTCACGATCAAATGTTAACACTTGATTTGGACTGCTCACGGTTGTGGGTGCTTTCGTAAAAATCATTGGATGCTTCGGAATGTCTTTCTCACTTCCCATTTCAATGGCATGGTCACGATAATTTTTTCCAACACAGAATATGTTTTTGGCTGGTTTCATGATAGGAGCTAGAATCTCCACATCTTCGACTGAAACGTTATACTGAGCTGAAAATTCGTGAAAATCATCCAAATGAAGTTCCCCATGCTGGATAAACGTTCGCAGGTCAGGTATGTCTAGACCTTGGTCGTGAAAATACGTTTTTAGATTAATAATTTGCTGATTTTTTTCATCTAAAATACCAAATCCAACTGCTTCCTTGTCCTTAAATGAAACAAACTTCATAACACGAACCTCTCCTTTGCTTTAAAACGCTTAAATCTATTATGACATGAACACTGTACTGTTTCATGAATAGTTTGATAACTTTATGTCGTCATACAAAAAAGACCTGCAGGACGACAGGTCTTTCCGTTATCCTTTGCTTTCGGTATCCACCTCTGGTTTTTCATCCTCACCTTGTTGCTTGTGTTCTTTCTCATTCTCTTTCTCTTTTTCTTCCTTCTCTGAAAGCAATTCCGTAAAGGCTTCTCTAGGCTTAGTTAACACTTTTTCTTTTAGCTCAAGACCTGAAAGAATTTCAACCTTGCCATCTTCTATTCGGCCTTGCTCTACTTTCCTTAAATGAAGCTCCTCTTCTTCATAAACAACAACATAGCTCTTATCATCTTTTTCAATAATACTTTCTTCAGGTACTGATGGCGCATTGTTATTTTGATGAAGAGGGATTTCAATGACGACGTGCGTACCTGCCTTCATTTCACTTTCTTCACTTAATATAACGTTAAAATGATACATACTGAGACCCGTCTCTTCATCCACTTCATAAGGTCGATCTTCTAATATTGTCAGCCGGCCAGTTGCTGGTTGTCCTGGATAAGCCCCTGAACGAATAACCACTTCTTGATCCACAGTTAGCGTCGGATAGTTCAATTCATTAACCGAACCTTGAACCGTCAGCTTGTTTGACAATAGTGTTACGACGCTCTCCCCGTCTTCTGGCGTCCGGTTTACTTGCTCCACAGTTCCGTCAAGGGTTGAATCTACGGATAATTCTACTTTTTCAGTATCTACCTCAGCAATTTGGCGCTCTAACTCTTTCACATCGAGCTCTGCAAGTCTTTTCTTATACTCCGTATCTCTTATTTGTTCTTCGACATCCAATTGTAATTGAAGCTTTTGCTCATCTTCTAGATCCTCGTTTGATTCAATTCTCGATGACTGAACAGCAAGGTCATTTAGCTGATCATCAAGGACAGAAACAGCTGTTTCCGCCTTGTTCACTTGCGCTTTCAAATCAGATACATTAACTGCCTCTCCATCATCATATTCAAACAGGGACGTACCTATTGAGACATCGTCTCCTTCATTTACGAGCACATTCGAGATATCCCCTCGAGATGATTGGTAATAATAGGATTCCTCTAATTCCGGAATAAGGACCCCTTCGAAAGTTGAAAGTTCCTGATACGTCTTCCCTTTTACCGTAGCGGTCTCAAGCTTCTTCTCTCCTGCAATCACACTCTGTATGATCAGTGTGTTCGCAGTAATAAAAAGAAGTATAACAAGCGTAACGCTAATACTAATCCACAATGACTTACGTTTCACAGATTGACCCTCCAACTTTTTCATTAAAATGCCGTTCTCATATAAGCCGTGATCGCAACCATAAATACGTTTAAAATGATAATCCAGAAAAGAGCGTATCCTCTGGACACCGTAGTACTCTGCCTAATTGCCGCATACTGAACAAACGTGCCCCATGCAAGAAATAGCGACAAACTATAGCTAAAATACAGCCAGAATGGAATGTTTGTTATCAAATCAACGTAAACACCTAGACTATACGGGGAAATGAGCGACGGTTCATGAAGAAATGGGATAAAGGGTAGCTGTAGAAGCATACCGATTAAAAGAATAAAGACAACATAGCTATGTATGTAAGCAAGTCTTTTGAAGCCAACTTGTTGAAAAAACGGCCAGTATAGTAGCGCACCTCCTACCACAATGACGATTAGTGTCAGAACACCAAGTAAACCATCTGTGATGACTTCACTGAGGACAAAAAGTATACGCTCGTCAGGGGCAATACCCGTATATTCTGGCATTTCTCCAGCATATTTAATGTTCATAAATGATGTAATCCCAACAATTAGAAAAGAAAAAATAGCGAGTAAAATTAAGCGCCACCATGACCCTTTCAACCGATAGGCTGAATGAAGTGGTCGAAAGTGTGAATAAGGTTTAAAACTTCCTAAAACTAGTCTCATAGAATGCGACATCCATGTTCCTCCTATGTAAATTACCTCAACTACTATTCATATTTTTACATAAACTCTCGTATTTTGACAGTATCTTTCAAGAAAAAAAGAGAAAACATGTCTAAAGGACATATTTTCTCTCTGTTAAGACGCACCTAGACATGCATACCTCTGCTATATACTAGTACGGCTTGTGGCCAAGATGGCACTTTATTGACTAAAATCTTAATATATTGGCCATTTTTCCTTTTTATTGGCCAAATTCGAAATATATTAGCCAAAGCACCAATTTATTGGCTAACAAGAATTATTCTCGCAACCAAACCTGCACTTACAACGATTCCATTTCGACTCGACTTCCTCTACCAGATGGTTCTGAAGGGGAGACAATCACTTTTCTCGGCAGTCTTGCCCTAAGTTCTGGTACGTGACTGATGACACCGACGGATAAACTCTCGTTTTGTAACTTTTCAAGCGCCGTAATCACTGTATCTAGTAGCGATTCGTCCAATGTACCAAAACCTTCGTCCAGGAAGAAAAATTGCAGTGGATGTGCTCCCCTTAATTGGATCTGTCCAGAGAGAGCAAGTGCGAGCGCAAGAGAGGTTAAGAACGTTTCGCCTCCAGATAAGGTGGAAACAGGTCGCTTCACTCCTCCGTTCGCATCATCTCGAATTAAGAAACCTCCAGCTGAATCAACCTCAATCGCATACCTTTGGGAGGTTAAATCACCAAGTTTTTGTGAGGCGTCGAGACTCACTTGTTCGAGCTGTTCAGAGGCAATAAACTCAACAAAACTATTTCCTCGGAAAACAGTTTGAAGCTTACCAAGCTTTTCAAGTTCATCACTTACCGTTTTTCGGATCGTTTCGAGTTCCATATATCGCTCGTGTCGATTTGTTACATCATCGAGATGATGACGTGCTGCCGCAAATTGAGAGAGCGCTTCTTCTCGAACTTCGTTTGCTCTTGTTGCGTGCTGAATCGTTTCGTTGTAATAATCTTCTGAGATCGTTCTTCCCGCAAGCTTTTTGTTAAGCTCACCGATGGAGTACTCCGTTTGCTTCCATTCATTCCAATACGCTTCCACACGCTTTTCCCAATTAAGTTTCTGTTCCTGCGAAACTTCAGCATTTCGAATCTGGGTTCGATTTTCGAATATAGAAGGTGCTTCAGCCGCTTCATAAGTTTCGATAGCCTTCTTTAAACGAAGTTGCGCATCGTTATTATAGTTCTCATCAGCTGCGGCACGCCTTTCCACTTCCTGATGACGTTCTTGTGCATGCTCCAGTTGCTCGAGCGAATCTTTTTCAGCCTGACGAATCTCATTTAGCAGCTTATTGACTTGTGCTAAACCTTCTTGTGCAGACGTATTTCCAACAATCGCGACATAATCTGCGTCTGCTTTTTTCAATTGTTCAGTTAGTTGATGAAGCGAACTTGTTAACTCTACCTTTCGCACAGAATACTGCTGCATCTTTTCCTGAAGGTCTTGAAGACGTTGTTCTTTTGCTTCAATATAAGGACCGCTTTTCAAAAGTCTTTCACGAATAACGTCGGCTTGTTGATCCATTTTTTCAATATGAACCACTTCCGCTTCAATTTGGTGAACGGAAAGAGATAATTCTTTCTGAATGGTTTCCTCAATCGATGCCGTTTCCTTGCTTAGATCCATCCGTTTCTCAGTCTTGGATTTAAGATCGTTCTGAACTTGCGTCAGCTGATAAGCATACTCAGAAACTTTTGACTGCTTCTCTTGAATGTTCTTCCCTAAAAGCTTTACTTTCTCTTCTAATTCACGAACATCTTGAGCAAGGGACTTCATCTCAGTAAGAATTTCTTCTACTGAAAAGTTACGCTTCACTTCGTTCAAGTCCTTCTGAACGTTAGACAATCCTTCTTCTTGCGCTGTCATCGCATCAGACATTTGTTCTAGCTGATACTGAAGCTGCTTCGCTGATTGGAGCTTATCTTTTAATGTTTCACGCGTTTGTTCCTTTTGGTGTAGAAGATCTTTCATTTCCGCTGTATGATCTTCTCCATCTGCCAGGTGAACATGTTCCTTCGCTCCACAAACAGGGCACGCGTCGCCTTCTTCTAACCCTTTTGCAAGCCGAATCGCAATGGCATGCGTTCGACTTTCATCTAGTTTCCGCTCGTTATGTTCAACTTCCTCTTGAATCGTTCGGATGTGCTGTTCGAGCGTTAATTTGTGGGAAGAGACAGCATGGTAAGTTGAAAGCACAGCTTGGTAATAGCCTGTATACCGCTCTCTCATTTCATTCAGATCTTTTATGGTTTCCTTGTAAAGAGGGTGCAATCGTTTTTGTTCATTGTCTTGCTTTTTTTCTTCAATCTGAGCCGATTCAAGCTGTTTACTGAGCGACTCGAACTCCTGCTTTAAACTTTGTGCTCTTCCCATTTTCTTTCGTTTTTCTGGGGTAACCTGTAGGCTTGTAAGTTCTTCATTTAATTCAGACTGAAGCGTCCGCGCTTTCTTTAAATCTTGTTGCGCTTTTGATGTTTCCTCTTCAGCCGCTTTCGCTTCTTTATCATGTCGGGCAGACTGCTGTTCAATATCCTTTAACTGTTTGGTAATCTGATTGATTTCTTTTTCAAGAGCTAAGCCTCGCTCAAGATCATTTAGTTGTTTAATAAGGAGGGGCTCTTGCTTCTCTTTGTTCGATCGTTCTTCCTCGTATGCTTTTTTCGTTGTTTGAAAGAAGAATTTCATTTCTTCTAATACACGTTTCGTCTCTTCGTAACGACTCTTTGCATCCTGCACTTCTTTCTCAGTCGCTTCAACCGCATCTAAATAGGGTTTTATTTGCGCAGCCGCCGTTGCTTTGGCGATCTTTTCTTCAATTGCGTCGATTTCAGCCTGACCTTTTGAAAGCGTGTCTTTTTTAGCTTGGAGGTCCCCAAGCTGTTGTTGAAGGTTCCAGATTTCCATCACGTGTTCTTTTTGCTTTTCGGCTGAAATGAGTTCTTCTTTCGCTTTTTGAGCTGCTTTATCAGCCGTATCCAAAGCATTCTTCGCTTCTTTAAGAAATTCTTTTGAGGCATCGCCAAGGCCTGTTTGCTCGGCGGATACTTCATTTAAATGATGTTTTTTCTCATCCACTCGTGATTTTAATCGACGGTTGAACTGATCACCATATTTTTCAAGTTGAAAAAGGCGCTGGAGCATCTGCCTTCTTTCTGTTCCTTTGAGTGATAAAAACTCCGCAAACTTCCCTTGAGGTAGAACAACAGCGCGAGTGAAATCATCAATTGTTAAACCGAGAATTTCCTGGATTTTTTGAGAGACATCGCGGTCTTTATCTGCTAGTACAGTATTCTCTTCACCAATTTCGATCAAACGAGAATTAGCAGAGCGAATGGATACATCGCCTGACCTTTTATACGTACGTTCTACACGATAGCGTAAGTCACTTAGTGCAAACGTAAATGACACAGTTAAGGTATCTTCCGCGTGGTTCATAATCCCCTGGGTATTATTTGTTGCCCGTTCAACCTTGCCGTAAAGAGCTAGCGTCATCGCATCAAGAAGAGAAGATTTCCCACTACCTGTTGGGCCAAAAATCCCGAAAATCCCTCCCTGACAAAGCGTTTCAAAGTCTATCTCTTGTTTTTCACGAAAACTATGCAGTCCTGAAACGGACAATGTAATTGGTCTCATTTGCTCACTCCTCTCTTACTCATCTTCCTCTGTCTGTGATAAATCTAGAAAAAGCTGGACAAGTTCATCATCTGGTACAGCACCATCTGTTTGCTTTTCATAAAACCGTTTAAAAAGCTCTTCTATTGGTAAATTCGCATACGACACTTCACGCTGCTCTTCTTTCTTTTTGAAAACGGGTCTAATATGTATAAAGCCTTTATGTTGACTGCGAAGACGATGGATTTCTTCAATGGAAAGCGTATCATCTAAATGCACTTCGAGATCAATCCATGCTTCCTCGTCTTTTCCTTCTTCTAACCATGTATACACTTGTTCGATTCCCTCATTTGCAACCCAGCGCACAAGCGGTTTTCCGGACTGTAAAGGAATTTCACTAATGTGAGCTAGTCCATCCGGCTCAACATCAATAATCGTCACTGATTTGGCTTGATTGGCCTCCGAAAAGCTATATGCGAGAGGAGAGCCTGAATAGCGGGCAAGGGCAGAACCTTTCGTAATCGTCTGAGGGCGATGTAAATGTCCAAGCGCCACGTACTGCGCTTGTTCTGGCAAGGAATTGGCAGAAACCGTATAAGCTCCACCAACTTGAATCGGTCTTTCTGAATCACTTTCACGACTTCCAGCTACGTAAATGTGACTCATCGCAATATGAACAGCATCCTCTCTACCTGCCTCAGATAAATCGCTAAATAGTTTTTTTACGCGATCGTCATAAGCGAGCTGGAGTGCATCTTCTTCCTGACCTTCTGTTAAGCATTCATTTAATCGCGATTCCGATGGATAAGGCAGAGCTGCGATGGAAAGCTTTTGTCCATTTCGAACTGTAATGTCAACGGGATCCGTTGTTGGAAATCCTATAATCGTGATGCCACTTGTATGAGCTAACGGACGTGAAGCCGATAAGCGTTCTGGATTGTCGTGGTTGCCCGAAATAATAATAAGTGGACGCTCGCCTCTGCTCGTTAATTTCACAGCAGCTTCATAAAAAAGGGTTTCTGCGGCTGCTGGGGGATTGACGGTATCAAACACGTCACCAGCCATTAAAATCGCGTCTACATTTTCTTCATCTGCAATCATTTGAAGCTCTTCAAGAAACGCTCGTTGTTCAGGAAGGCGGCTTCTACCTTCTAATGTTTTTCCAAGATGCCAGTCAGCGGTATGAAGCAATTTCATGTTTCTCACTCCTTATCGTTTTATTTTTGAAACGAAGAAGCCGGACATTCGCCCGGCTATTCTTAATCGATTAAGAGTGATTTGCCACCATCAAAAAAGAAAAGAATTTTTTCTTTACATGGCAAACCCCAAATCTCATTAATCGCTTTTTCATATAGTTGAAGCTGCGTTGTATAACGACGTTTCATTGTCTCCATTGCCTGTTGCTCTGAAGAAAAACGATTTTCAATCACGTCTGTTTTATAATCGACTAACAGTAATTCTCCGTGTTGATCGCGCAGGATACAATCAATAACCCCCTGTAACACGACCGTTTCTTGGTCTCCTTTGAATTCTGGATAAATCCACTTCGAATCCACCCCAAGACTAAAGGGAACCTCTTTATATATTTCGACCGCGTTTCTCATCTTGTCACCTAGATCAGAATCAATTAAGTGCTTAATTTGTTTCACATCAATGGCTTGAGCCTGATCGTTCGTTAATAATTCTTTCGTTTCAAGCTTTGCGATTAATTCTTTAATATCCTTTTCTTCATGGCGTTGGTGCAAATCAATATGCTGCATAACGATATGCATCGCGGTTCCGCGCTCAGCAGGCGTAAGCTTTTTACTTTGAAGAAAGCGCGGGCGTTCTTTTAACGATTGGCTAAAGCCTTTTACAAGGCGATCGTCACTCCGTTCGTCCTGGAAAATTTCTCGCTGACGCTTCACTTCCGTTACCGACTGCTTTGATCTTGTTTCAGCAGCTTCCTGGTGTGGATATGTCCAATTAAGACGACTATGAACAACGTCTTTAAAGGTACTTTCTTCTGGAACGTAGGCTTTCCTTCTAAGGAGTTCCTCGTATTCCTCGTGTTTCTTAACGTCTTCCGCTTCAACTCGAGAAAAATCCGAAGCTTGATGGAGCGTTAACGACCATCGTGATGGGTGATGAAAAACCTCATCATGTTTGGGGAAACTAGCGATGCCGTCTGTTATGGAAGAAAGATCTTGATGCCTGATAATAGATGGCCCAATCCAGTTCAAATACGTTTTACTTGTTGAGCGCTCATAATCAGAAAGGAGCCACTCCTCTCCTGGTGCCTCTGCCCAGGAAAGTAATTCTTTCTCCCAGTCATTCACCGTACCAACTAGAATTAATTTTTCTTTTGCTCTTGTTAAAGCAACGTAAAGTACCCGCATTTCTTCAGCCAAAAGCTCAAGTTTCATTCGCTTTTGTAATGTAAAGTAAGGTAACGTCGGATAACTAATACGATTGATTGGATCAATGTATTTCGTTGCTAAACCGAATTCTTTATGAAGGAGCATTTGGTTTGCCATGTCTCTCATGTTGAATTGCTTTGCTATGCCTGCGACAAAGACAACAGGGAATTCAAGCCCTTTGCTTTTATGAATCGTCATCACGCGCACAACATCTTCCTGCTCTCCAAGCGCACGGGCTGTTCCAAGATCACTTCCTCGCTCCTTCATTCTGTCAATAAAGCGAAGAAAACGGAATAATCCACGAAATGACGTTGCTTCGTATTGTCTTGCACGATCATACAAAGCACGCAGATTCGCCTGGCGCTGCAAACCAGCGGGCATTCCACCGACAAATTCATAGTAATTCGTTTCACGATACAATTGCCAGATTAATTCGCTTAACGACGACTGCCTTGCCTGTTCTCTCCACCGATTTAAATCATCGATAAATCGTGCTATTTTCTCTGAAAGCTCATCTGACTCTGTCTCACAATAAGCCTGCATGGCGAGATAATAACTTGATTGCTTCTCATTTATCCGAATCAATGCAAGTTCTTCTTCCGATAACCCAATAATCGGCGATCGCAAGACAGATGCAAGCGGGATATCCTGATAGGGATTATCGATCACGTTTAGGAGACTCATCATAATCGCAACTTCTGTTGCTTCAAAATACCCTGTGGCAAGGTCTGAATAAGACGGAATACCTGCCTGCTTTAATTCCTCCATCATAACCGGCGCCCAGCTAGAAGTGGCGCGCATTAAGATCACCATATCTCTGTACTGAATAGGTCTCATGCGATCTTCTTTTCGATCGTATATTTTCGTTCGCTCGTTTTCGCTCTTTCCCATCATCGATTTAATGTTAGATGCGATCAGACGTGCTTCAAGCTGGACTTTTTCAACCTCTTCTTCCTCTTCATCAGAGCTTTGATCAATCACATGAACTTCTGGTACCACCGATTGAGACCTCGGATACTCTGCACCAGGAATAAGTTCAGCTGCACGATCATATTTAATTTCTCCAACGCGTTCATCCATAATTTGTTTAAAAATAAAGTTGGTGCTATTTAGAACTTCCTCACGACTTCGAAAGTTTCGCGCAAGATCGATCCGTTTAGTAGGCTCCTCTGAAGAGCGGCCAAACGACTTATATTTTGCTAGAAACAAGCCGGGCTCAGCAAGTCTAAACCTGTATATACTTTGTTTAACATCACCTACCATAAAACGATTCCCACCGTTTTCGGACGTTCGGCTAATGGCATTAAGAATCGTTTCTTGAACAGAGTTCGTATCCTGGTACTCATCAATGAGCACTTCAGCGAACTGCGTCTGATATTCCTTCGCCGCACTCGAAGCGATAGGGTTATCAGGTGTTGATGCCTCATCTAATAAAATCGAAAGACAGTAATGCTCAAGGTCACTGTAGTCAACAAGTCCCTTTTCTTTTTTTAGACCCGCATACTTATCCCTAAATTCATTCACGAGAGTAGCTAATGTTTCAAGAACAGGCGCAAGTTTTTGGATATCCTCGAGATACTCCTCTGCTTCCCGCTGAAACAGATCTTCTTTCATACTTTGAACGGTTTTCTTAACCCGATCACGCATCCCTTTGACAGCATCAATAAGCTCAGGATCAAACTGGTCACCTTTACAAGGCTTTAAGCGTCCAAATGAAACAGCTTCAAACGCGTTTTTTAATGCTTCCCATGATTCCTTAGAAGCCTGCAGAAGTCCACTGACCATTTCGCGCTCGACTTCTAACGTGGAAAGGTACGGTTCTGGACCACCTGGAGAAGAAGAAATGGAAATGGCCTTTTCTTGCACTTCACGCATTCCTTCTAACTGAAGCACAACATCTTTCTTTAATTCCTCTACCCAGATCAGCTCATCGAAGCTTTTATTACTTGCCTGTTTATATAAATTCACACTATCTGCCAACCACTGTTTCGGCCAAGGATGACTTGAAGAGAAATGAAAAAGTCGTTCAACTAGAAGCTGAAGATCGACATCGCTCCGATCACTACTATAGCGGTCAACAAGGTCATAAAATGCTTCATTTTCTTTCTGGCTGTAATGCTCCTCAAAGAGTTCTTCCATCGCTTCTTCACGAAGTAAAGCGGCTTCCGTTTGATCGGCTACTCGAAAAGCAGGATCAAGATCGATCTTGTAATAATAGCGGCGAAGAACCTCCATACAAAACGAGTGTAGTGTAGAAATCGAAGCACGATTTAACATGGAAAGCTGTCTTCTTAAGTAAAGCGAAGAAGGATCTTCCTTTAACTTTTCTTCAAGCGCTTCTCCGATTCGGTGGCGCATTTCAGCAGCTGCTGCATTTGTAAATGTTACGACTAGAATTCGATCAACTTCAGCAGGATCATTCTCATCGGCTAATCGTCTTATAATTCGTTCAACTAATACAGCCGTTTTTCCGGAGCCTGCGGCTGCAGCTACTAAAACATCTTGATTTCTTGAAGCAATGGCTTCCCACTGCTCATCAGTCCATCTTGATCCTTCTGGTTTAGTTATCATCATCTGCCTCCTCTCTCATGCGTCTTAAAATCGTTTCGTCATCCTGAGCAGTAATAGGACGATAAGCATTATCTTCCATAGCCTGATCAAACTGGCAAAAGGATCGGTATGAACAGAACGTACACGGTACTCGATCTTTCATTTTATAAGGATCTATCTCAATACGGCCATCCGAAATTTCCGATCCAATCGATTGAATCGTTTTTCTTGTATAAGAACGAAGCGCATGAAAATCTTCAGAAGATAAGACAGAAGAGTTTTTGTAAAAGCTACCATCTTTTTTCAGTGCGGCCGGAATAATATCCGATTTCTTCGTTTCTATGTCATTATCCATTAAGCTCACAACGTCTTTATCCGCGAGGAGAAGTCCCTTCATCTTAAACTTTCTGAAAAGCTCTTGTTGAATTGCTGCTTGTCCAGGCGCTGATGTTTGGAGGATAGGGTTGTGGACATGAAAATAAAGCATACCTGCAGCAGTTGCCTCTCTTCCAAGCCAGACGCTCGCATTGGATATAACAACATCGAGATACGTCAGCATTTGTAGTGCGAGTCCAAAATACACTTCCGATAGATCAAGAGAAGTACCGCTAGACTTATAGTCGATAATACGAAGGAGAAGCTCTTCTCCGTTCAGTGCCTGATCAACCCGATCGACACGTCCGATGAGCTGGATTTTAACACCATTTTTAAGCGTGAATTCGATTGGAGGGAGCTCTTGATTGGGCCCAAATCCTAATTCAAGTCCTGCTGGTTGAAACCCGCTTTTCTTTGCCTGTTGTCCAAGAACGGACGAGGCGCGACCAACGACTTGTGTTAGCTTTCTCATAATATAATGATAGCGATTTGAACTTAATAGAATTTCATTCTGTAACTTTGGTGCGAGCTGTTCAACAATTTGTCCTGAAAGCTCATAGTATTGATTAGATGAGAGTTTCGCCCAATCCCAATGACGCTGCTTGATTGTTTCTGCCATCATATTAAGCGCCGCATGAAACAGCTGTCCGATATCAGGCGCTTCAAGCTTGAATGTCGCTCGTTCTTTTAAGCGTAAACCATGAGAAGCAAATTGAGAGAAAGCACAAGATTTATATCTTTCCATTCTTGAAACACTCGTCTGAATTTGGTGACCATAAAGTTTTCGACTCGTTGATTCAGTTAGACGTTCGGCTTTATTTCGATAAAAAAGACTATCTATCAAGCGTATGCGATCTTTCTCAGTTGGAGCCGAAATAAACCAGTTGTATGCATCCCACCAAATAGGATCAATCGGATACCCTCGGTCCCATTGTCGAAGCTGTCCCGTGAGTCGCCCTATTGTCTTGGATGGGGTTGTTATGAAAGAGAGTTCTTCAGTTGCTTCTTCCCCAGGCTCTGCAAATTTCAGTCCCATCTTAAGATCCGGAAACATTTCCTGCAATCGATTCATGACGATAGAAGGCTGCAGACCCTTTCCTTCTTCATCAGCAAGTGGACAGCTAACCCATAAAGAATCCGAAGGTGTTGCTAGCGAATGGTAAATCAAAAATTCTTCATCAAGCAAACGCCGCTTCAACCCAGGTGCTAACTGAATTCCCTGTTCTTCTAACTTTTCTCTATCCTGCTCACTTAAAAGTCCATCTTCCTGAATACGAGCCGGTAAGACACCTTCATTGACACCTAGAAGAAAGCCACATTTTACATCAGTAAATCTTGTACGATCAATGCTTCCAATCACTACCTGATCAAGTGAAGCAGGTACGAGAGCAAATTTCATATTTTCCATTCCCGCTTCAAGCAACTTTGTAAATTGCTCCACGGAGAGTTTCTGATCACCGATTAATTCCACTGTTTCATCAAGTAGCGAAATCACCGCGTCCCAAACTTGATCATGTTCACGTGCTTTGGCAAGGTGACCGGTCTTTTCTGCCTGCTCTTTTAACCGATCGATTTTTTCTGCTGCGTGGCAATTTTCAAGAAGATAATAAAGAATTTCGCACATTTCTTCAACGGTTTTTGCTTTGGTCATGTGTCTCTCAAATTTCTCAAGCGGCGTCGCAATCCAGTCTTTCGTTTCATTCAGACGATCTTCCATTTTTTCGAGTTCATCGGAAGTGATGACTTCTTTATCTTCTAGCTGACGATAAATATTTGCTTTAAATCGTTCGCCAGTTTTCCAACGATAGCCTTTGATGCCTTTTGCTATAACGTAATTTTCAAGCTCATCCATCCGTTCACGGATAGTTTCAATACTTTCCCCCGTATCGTCTGGAAACAATAGTTCCGTTTTGACACACCGAAAAACTGATTCATAGCGCCAGTTGTACTGGATAATGTCCAAACTTGAGCGAATTAACTCAATTAACGGGTGATGAAGCATTGTCCGCTTTTGATCTGAGAAAATTGGAATCCCGTGATCCTCGAATATCGTTTCCACAAGTTCATAATAAGTTGACATATTGCGTACCATGATTGAAATATCCCTGTAACGATAACCTTCATCTCGCACAAGCCTTAGCGCTTCTCGTGCTACTGCCTCCACTTCAGAACGTATATTCACCGCATGATGAACTTGTATGTGCTGCAACTCCCCACGATAGACAACCGGAGGCCGTTCACCATAATTGGCTTCTAAATGAGAGATCTCACTGTTTTGATACCTCTTCTGCGTTGTTAAAACGAGAGGTTCCTCGATTTCTACCCCTTCTTCATTCGCCAGTCCCTGAAGGATTTGATATGTTTTACCTGGTTCATGAAACAGGTCAAGTTCATGAATAGCGGAAGGGATCATTTCAGAATCCATCGTTATCGTAAACGTAAGGGTAGTTCCTTTTTTCATTAAAGATTGAATGACCAGTAGTTCCTGAGGGGTGAAACTATGAAAGCCGTCTATCCATATTGTAGCGTTCGCTAGATAGTCTGATTCCTCAATTTTCTCTGCCAGCAGCGCTAAGTAGTCTTCTGAATCGAGGTAGTGACCTATCATCTTCTTTTGAAAAGCTTCGTAAACAAGATGCAAGTCATAGAGCTTATCTCGAAGTATGTTCCGCTCATCTTCTACATAAAAATCATCAGCAAAGCTCTTGATATCATCTGGTTCGAGACAATACCGCTTAAATTCCGTTACCATATCATTTAGCTGTTCCACGTATCCTGTTTTCTCAGAAGAACGCTGATAAATTCGTAGTTGCTGCTTATTTTCCTCAATGATCTGTCGAAGCATCATACTTGTTCCGACACTACTTAAATGAGGACGAGCCATGCCCCCAGTTTCTTGAAGTACTTTCCAGGCAAGTCTTGTGAAACTAAAAACCTGCGCTCGAATCATTCCTTTTAAACCTCTATTATGTACTAATTCATACTCTGATTGAAACGTCATTTGCTCAGGAACGAGGTAAATCATATCCTGTCCGATTGGCCGATCGGTTAGTTCATTTTGCATTTCCGTTAAACAATGATTCGATTTCCCACTTCCTGAACGACCAATGACAAACTTCACTGTCATTTGCTCTACCTCCTACACCGTAAATTCTTTGTCTATTATCTCATGTTTTCAACGAATTGAATAGCAAATAGGAAGATACGTTCGTATAGCACCCTACAAATTATGCCAAATGGAAGACTTGATGGTTTCCTCCTACAGACGCACGGGTATAGTACTCATAAGAAATTGATCATAAAGGAGTTTTCAAAATGGAAAAGGAATTTGAAACGTTTAAATGGGAATTAAATCGGTTAACACGAGACATGACCGAATTTGTTCATAGTTATGAAAAGCTAGATGATGGACAGAAGCGCAGTGTTTCAACGGACTATCCATTCAAAGCGGACCTTCATGACTTAAAGAACATGCTAGCAACCTGGAACAATACAGTTAATAAAATGTAAAGACTAAGAAGCACTTCCACTTTTGGAAGTGCTTCTTTATTTGTCATTCATGATTTCTTTTTTTGTTCATACATCTTAAGAGTAGAGATTCGTACAAAAGGAGGTCACTAAATGTACACACACAGGAAGTTTTACGAGCCGTATGTTAGTCCGTTTGATCCATGTCCTCCGATTCGAGTGAAATCTTATTCAACTCCCCCTAACCTCTACATGGGCTTTCAGCCGCCTGGACTTGAACAATACTCTGCACGTGAAGCGCTACGCAAAGGAACGCTCTGGAAAGCTTTCTATGATCCGTACCCTTATCCTTCAAAGCGGGAGGAGTAAACCATGTCTCAAAAACAATTGCCCAAAGAGTATTATGAGCTATTGGAAGAACTGCAGGCTGTGGATTTCGTTCTCGTAGACCTAACCCTTTACCTTGATACCCATCCAAATGATTATGAAGCCATTCAACAATTCAATGAATACGCAAAAATGAAAAAACAACTTAAGAAGCGATACGAAAAAGAATATGGTCCATTGCAACAATATGGGAACAGTTATTCAAACTATCCATGGGATTGGAAAGAAGCACCATGGCCGTGGCAAGTCTAACTCAGAAAGGAAGTACATGATATGTGGGTGTATGAAAAGAAATTGCAATACCCAGTCAAAGTAAGCACATGTAACCCCATGCTAGCAAAGTTTTTAATCGAGCAGTATGGAGGAGCCGATGGTGAACTAGCTGCCGCTCTCCGCTATTTAAACCAGCGTTATACGATTCCAGATAAAGTTGTTGGTTTATTAACAGATATCGGAACAGAAGAATTCGCTCACCTAGAAATGATCGCCACAATGGTATACAAATTAACGAAAGATGCCACAGCAGACCAAATGAAAGAAGCCGGACTCGGCGCCCACTATGCCAATCATGACAGTGCTCTCTTCTATTCCAACGCAGCAGGGGTTCCATGGACAGCAAGCTACATCGCCGCAAAAGGCGATCCCATCGCTGACCTTTACGAAGACATAGCCGCAGAAGAAAAAGCAAGAGCCACCTACCAATGGATCATCGACCTCTCAGACGACCCTGACCTAAACGACTCCCTCGCCTTCCTAAGAGAACGCGAAATCATCCACTCCCAACGCTTCCGAGAAGCCGTTGAAATACTTAAAGAAGAAAGAGATAAAAAAAGGGTGTTTTAGTTGGAAAAGCGAAAGTGGGCGCTTAGACACGGCAGGCACTGGAGCCTTTTCATTTGAACACGGTTTATGTGTTCATATGAAAAGGTGAAGTGACAGAGTGTCTGCCCACTGCAGCTGGATTTCAAGAAAAGCAGAAACGCCAGGTTAGAAACGGAGATATTTAGAACTCTTAGTCATATCTTTTCCATTCCATAAACATGCAAAAGCCATGCCGAAACCGGCATGGCTTTTCTGCTATCTCGCCTGATCCTCCGTGCGATGCTTACGAGGACGCTGATTTAGTTTCACTTCAATTAATTTGCCTGCCCCCCAAAGAAGAACGATCGCTACTAGGATAAGAACCATTTGCAGGGGTTGGTGAATTAACGCAAAAACATCATGTCCAATAAAAGAAACGATCGAGATCATCACCATTTTTCCAAGTAATACAGCTAGTACAAAGCTTCGAATACTCATATTCGAAAGACCTGCTACCACATTGATTAAAGCCGAGGGCGTAAATGGAAAACACAGAAGCAAAAACACCATTCCAAATCCATGTCGCTCAATCCAGCGCAGTGTTTTTTCTATTTTGGCGTGTTTTGTTACCACTCGCATGAATCGCTGTCTTGCAAGCCGCCTGACCACCATAAAAACAATCAGAGCACCTAGAGATGCACCAAGCCATGAAAGCAACGAGCCGTACCAGAAACCATACGCTGCTGCATTGCCTGCCACAAATAGAAATAACGGCAATATCGGAATAACTGCTTCTAGCATAGGGAGCAAAATTCCTGGCAATGGTCCAAGAGCACGATACTGACCGAGCCATTGTTTGATTGTTTCTTCATTTAAAAAGTCTTTAATCATTTCCCACTCCATCTGGGAATCAACCTCGTTTCCTGGTGCCTTCGTCAGAGTGATCGCACGAAATGCTTGTTTACACCATTAAATCACAAAAAATTGCGATAAGAAAGTTTGGTGCTATTTCAACAAGGCCTCGTACACTTCTTTATCCAATTCTTCTGCTTTCTTTTGATTATATGTTTTTTCGTATTGAGGTTCTGTTGTGATTTTAGCTCCCCAAAACATTGTCTCAAGTACTTGATTGACATTTACATTAATTTTCGCAAGCTTTAGTGAAACACCTTTCATGGCATCTTCTAGGATTGAGGCACTTCCATGAATGGAATACACGGTTTCCAATCCAATGATCGTGAATACTACATGAGGATTTTCTTTCACATTTTGAATCGTACGTGAATTTGTTGTAACTGAAAACCGAATATTGTTCTTATCTAAACATTTCACCCACGAAATGGCAGATACGTTTGGAGTTTGGCTTTCATGATCAATCGTTGAAAGCATAACAAGCTTCTCTCCTTCAAAAAAAGATACAAGATCCTCATTAAGTTCCGTCAAAATTCCTTTCTTCGCCAAATGCCTCATCCTTTCACTTACTATTATCGACTCTCTTCTAAAAGATTACCATGAATTCCGCATAATGGAAACGCTTCACACAATCGCACTGCTTATGAGAAAAATAATAAAAAAAACCGTGCTCATTTAAGCACGGTTAACAGGGGGAAAATCACTTTCAAACTACTTAGGGGGTTTGATAAAGAATATTCCCGATTCTCTAAAAACCAAACTACAAATTGATAAATGCTAATCAATTTTTTCATTTAACTGAAGAGATCCTTTTAAAACAACATCCACTGTCTCGAAGTTTGGTAAGTACGATAAGGTTATAACCGCAGGAAACGAAGAAGAAAAATGCTCGTAATCAAGGTCAATCCGAAATTCTTTCGGTGATTCCGTAGAAGAGGTTTGATAAATCAGAATATCACTTTTATTCTTATCCTTTATTTCTAACAATACAGGCTTTTGTTGTTCATAAAATTCTCGCTCTTCTTCCGGTATAGAACCTAGACGTTCTTCATAAGCTTGACTGCTTTCCATGTAAATCTGATTCAATAATTTAGGCGAGTGATCTTTATTTCCATTTATTCTAATTATCAGCTGATTGCCATCACCACTACTCTGAGCATGAACAGTATAAGTTAACCCGCTATAGTCTCCAAGGCTGACCTTCTTCCCATTTTGTATGGCTTCCCAATCCTCATTTGTAATCTTCTTAGAAATGAGGCCATCTTTATTAAAAACGACTTCATTTACCTTATAAGAAAACGTCTCTTGTAAGGTACGAAACGGTTCCAGCGCTACATAAGTCCCTTTCTCATCCTTTAATAAAACCCGCTCAAATGGATAAAAACCTTCTTCTGTTGCATTCGTCATGACGAATCGTGTATGTAGATCATCATTGTCCTTCAAATATAATTTATTCGCATTAAGACCAGCTTCAAAATGTGTAAAAGTAAAATCGCCTTCATCTGTATGAATTGTTTCATTCAGATCTGCTTTGGCATAAATGTTGTTCGAAAAATCGCCTTCCAAAGCAACCTCTTGATTTTCAAGTTTTATTTTCTCATCTTCAATCTGTGCGTACACATTCTCGAAGATAACCGAATCTGCATCTGAAAAGCGAGCAAATTCTTCGATGAAATCAGCCTCTTCACTATTCGGATATAGAATTTCTGCGCGATAAATACGATGATTAATAACCGCTGGCTGTTTTTCTGGCTGGCTTGAGACTTCCTGCTGACTAACTAAAAAGGATTGATCCGCATCGCTGGTGCCGTCAAATCGCAAGGAACCGATATGAAAGGTCGGTAAATTAGACGGCTGATCATTTTCTTTCAATGAGAAAGAGTATGTGATGTACACAGCTCCAAAATTAATGACCATCACATCATGGATAACAAGATCACGATCATTTGCCAATATGGGGATAAGGCGATCACTGCTATTTAATGCTCCGATCTCTCTAGCTAGTTGAAGCTGAGGGATCATTTCATTCATAGAATCCTCCCATTGGTTTGCGGATTCATAAACCTCAAACAAAGATTCATCAACCTTAAAATTCGGTTCTCCGCTCTTGATTTGATTAAAAATGATAAGAAACAAAGAGAAAGATACGAAAATTCCAATAATTTTATAGAAATTTAACTTCTTCATATAGCCCCCCATTTCTGTCATATACTTCTATTCTATCAGTTTCTATTACCATGTTTAACCCTACGGCGGCCATTCAAAAACAGTCACTAAAAAAACTTCCTAATTGGAAGTTTTTTTAGCGCTCACTATGGAGTTATTTCGACAGGAATACGAAACAGGAAACTCTCTTCCTTATCATCAATTATAATCGGCACCTTTACTTCTATTTGGTAAGCACCAGTGTCAAGTGGTTCAGTCTTTAGTGACTCTCCTTCAACTACATCATCTGTTGAGACGTTTTTCAGAACAGATGGGTCAGGGGATGTATAAGGGATAACAATATCATTTGTTTCATGTTCCGTAATCTGATAATCTAACATACTATTTTCGACTACCTTTATTCCCGTGTCTTCTTTTCCTTCATATTTCAATTTAGCTGTAAGAGTGATGGCATTATTTTCAGCGAGCTTGCTATTTACAAGGGCTCCAACCGGTACTTTAGGCTGCGTTTCAGATCGTGAAACAACATCTCGTTGGTTTTCACTCAGTAAGTATTCACTCGTATTCATTTTCCGGTCGCTAAATATGACGTTGACAGCGCCTACAATAATAAACACAATAAAAAATAAGATGATCAGTTTAGAGCTATCAAACTTCCAATTCTTCATGACGACATCCTTCCATGCTTAACTCAATGCTACCATTATATCATTTCCTCATTCGAACAAAACAAAAAAATCTGAAAGGAATAAGAACGTTTGGTACACTTACATTAAGCTTCTTGAAAGGATGTTATCGAATGGACTTGATCATGGATATCCTCTATGGAGTTGGAATCGTATTTTTTCTAATCATTGGTTTGTATTTCGTCGATCTTTTTCGAAAATGAATCCTTAAGCGTTTGGTCCTGCTTTATAAACAACGGATGGGGAAGGATCAATAACTGATGCATCGTATTCTTCTTTCACAACACCTTGAGGCATATCTTTTATAACTCGAACGAGCTCTCCTTCATCGGGGTTGTATCCCTTCCCAGATAAATATTCCATAATCTCTCTTGTTGTCACAGGTTCTTCTACGTTCTTTAAAAAACTTATAATTTCTTTTTGCATGTCTATTCTCCTTTTTTTACGCCATTTACTCACAATTATTCAATACCCTATGTAAAGAAATTGTAATCGTTTAATCTCCTGACTCTTTCCAAGCTTATTGAAATTCGCTAAACTTAAAGATAGCGTTATAATTCCATGGAATTATTTTCTAAACATAGAGGCTACGAGAAGAAAGGGGTAAGACATTGCGTCCAATATTATTGCTACTATCACTGATCTTTGTCATTTTGACAGGATGTGGAGATAATTCGTCACAGTCTAAAGACGATTCAATTGGGGGAGATGAAATGAAGGAGGAAATCACTTTTGAAACTGTAGAACTGCAAAATGCGCCAAAAGACATTCAAACGACCGTTCAACAAAAGTGGTTAGAGAAATCGACCTTTACGATTCCATCAGGTGAAGAACTGTACATTATCATTACTCGCGGTGAGATGCCCACAGGCGGCTATTCGGTTAACATCGAAAGCATCGAGAAAATAAATAATGAACTTCTCGTTTCTTATTATTATACCGATCCAAAAAAAGATGATATGGTCACCCAAGCGATTACAAAACCATTTGTAATCTCAAAAATAGATATGACGAACGCACGCGTTAATTTCAAAGAAATTCAAAAAAGCGCTCCTTAATGGACTCGCTTTTTTGTCTCGATTCAATTGTTCGCGCTTACAAATAAGGGATTTCCGCTCCCTGTTTTGTCGAGACTAAGCGTTCAACTGTTTGGTTAGCTTCTTTGAACACCCTCACGATTGCTTAAAATACGCTTTTCTTGAAAGGATGGATTGAATGATTGTTTATGAGGAGAATGATTGTTTTGTGATGACTAGTCAGCATAATCATGCGCTTTTATCGGGCCAGTTTGCAGAAGCGTTACGTGAAGACTATTGGCCCGATTCGCTTTATCGTGAAGATGTCTTACATGCGATTCGCTATCATGATTGTGGATGGATCCCGCTCGATACCGTACCGTTTTGGAACGATCGACGCGAGGCCCCATATACCTTTCTAGATTTCCCACTCGCTCCCAAGTTAACCTTTTACAAAAAAGGATTAGAAGATGTTATAAATAAGACGACTTACGGCGGTTTTCTTTGTAGCAAACATTATCAATCATTTTTTCACAATGCTACATCTATGGTAGCTAAAACGTTTTATGCTGAAGAGGATACTAGACAGAATCAACTGTTAGAAACTTTTCGCATTTCGGAATCCCTACTTACCTTTCATTATCAATTACTACAATTTTGTGATGACTTGTCACTATACGTCTGCTTTCAAGAACCTGGAGTTTCAAAAAGCGAAGAACTTTCGTGGTTTAAGAAAGGATTTACACAATCTTTTTATTTTCTAACGACAAATAATGCCCTTCTTACACACTGGCTTTCTAAGGAAAACATTCATATCTCATACCCACTATTTCATGAAGAGCACTCGTTTCATGTTAAATTAAAGCGAGTTCCGAAAGAATTAGTAGCAGTTGAAGGAATCGCAAAAGCTTATCAGACGACTCCATTTGAGATTCGAACCTTTCACTTTAGCCATAATGAATAGACGACCATCATTATAAAAAGAGACTTCTCAAAAAGGAACTTCTCTTTTAATAAAAAGAAGTTCGTTTTTTTGAGAAGCCCATTCGTACTGTTCGTTAAAATATATTCGATAAAATATAAAATAATGTTCCGCATCCTACAATGGAATAATTAAAAAGGCGATTGTTTTCTGACCAATTCTTTTCAGCGTTGAACTTTTCAAAGGCAAGCATTCGATAACTCGTCTCGCTTCTCATTCTCAACACGCCCCTTATTTCAACTATTCTTTTTTATAATTGTAAGCGCTTACTTAACTGAAGTAAAGAGTTTCATAAAAGAAAAAAGCGCTTGCTCAGCGCGATTCATCAGAAAGACGATAAGGGAGTTTTATCGTTACCACAGTGCCTTCCCCTTCTTTACTATCGATTAACAAGGTCCCCTGATGATTTTGAATAATTCGTCGACAGATCATCAAACCGAGGCCATTCCCCTTTTTTTTCGTCGTATAAAAAGGCTCTCCTAGATGGGTTAGCTGGTGATTTGGAATGCCTTCTCCATTATCTCTCACTTCAATGATAACTTCATTTTTAACAGGAAAAAGGGAGAGTATGATTTCTCCACCGTTCGGCATTGCTTCGATCGAATTCTTTATAACATTGATGAGAACTTGTTTGATCTGATTTTCATTGCAAGATATGTTAGGAATGTTTTCAATTACTCTAGTGATGATTTGCACGTTGTTTAACGTTGCCTGCGTTTCAATCAAGGTAAGAACATTTTGAAGTAAATCTTGTAAGTTCGCTTTCTCATGAGCTAAAGCCTGCGGTCGCGCCAGCACCATAAATTCATTAACGATCATATTAATGCGATCCAATTCATCAAGCATAATGCTAATAAACTCTTGATCACTGTCACTATCTAGCCTTGATTTTAAAATTTGTGTAAAACCTTTAAGAGAAGTTAATGGATTTCGAATCTCATGAGCAACGCCAGCAGCTAGTTCACCTATAACTGATAATTTATCGGACGTTCGAAGCAGTTCTTCGGCGCGCTTACGATCTGTAATATCTTTACGGATATAAACATATTGGTAAGGTTCTCCGTTATCACCATTGAACGGCACAACCGTTGTATCGACCCAAAAATCGTTTCCATGTTTCGTTTTGTTATTGATTTCGCCTTTCCAGACTGCACCTGATTGAATTTGCAAGTCCATTTCGTCAAAAAAAGACTGCGGATGATACCCTGAATCTAGAATCATATGTGTTTGACCGAGGAGTTCGCCTTCGGTATACTCCGTAATCTCACAAAATTTCTCATTCACAGAAGTAATCTTCCCAGACTCGTCTGTCACAGAAACTAAGGCACTTTCATCAAGGGCATATTTTAAATCTTTTAACTGTTTTAGCGTGCTTTGAAGCTCCTGTTCAGCTCGTTTTTTCTCAGTAATGTCTCTTGAGACGACAACATTCATTCTTTCTCCATTGACACCATAAGGTATGGATCTTGCTCTATCTTCTAACGTAACCCAGTTTCCATTTACATGCCTACGTCGAAATTCTGCGACTGCTGGCTTATCTTTCGTACTATGTAGTAAATGAATAACGGCATCCTGGTCATCAGGATGAATGTCCTCATAAAACGACTGACCTGTATATTCTTCAGTTTTGAAACCAAGAATGGTTTCATGTGAAGGAGAGGCATAGGTAATGATACCGCTCTCGACATTCACTAGTCTAATTAACTCTGATGTATGCTCAGCAATCAGCCGGTACTTTTCCTGACTTTCTTGTAGAGCAAATGCTGCTGCTCGTTCTTCCGTAATATCTCGAACGTACGTAAATACACCTTTTACTTCATGGTCAACATAAACAGGGATATTTACCAATTCAACTTCGAACGGCTCTTGATTGGGTGTAAGGAAAACCGTATTAAAATGTGTAACTTGCCCCTGAAGCGTTTTATAAAAAAAGTGATTAACTTCGTCATGTTCTGAAGCTAGAATAAAGTTTGTATAATGCTTGCTTTTAATTGTGACATTGTAATGCTTTGATATGGCATCACCGAAGTGGTTAATATTTTGAATGAGTCCATGATGATCTAAAAGGTACATCATACCTGGATAATGGGCAAATAGCGATTTGTACGTTTGATAATTTCTATGAAGTTCATGAAGCTCTTGCTTATCTATAAGAACGTCTTGTGAATGTTTCACCATAAGTCCCCCTACGTACACCGGATAAATTCCATAGTATGTAGTTTTTCTCTTTCCAAGCAAATGATTCCTGCTTAAATCTACATTAAGTTCTAAAATACCACAAAAAAAAGCCGTGCTTCTAACGGCTTTCACACTGATCGATCGGATCGATTTCATCTTGCCACACTTCTTCATTTCGAAGCGCAAAAAGAATCCAGTCATCGTTCCCATTATAATCAGAGTCATTCCACTCACGAAAATGGACCACGGATTGAAAGATTTCTCCTTGAATGGATTCAATCAACTGATTGCGCTTAGGATGTTCTTCTATCCAATCAAATAACTCTTTTGTGAGAATTGATTTAAGATCAAACTTCATAAGGTTTCCTCCTTTATTTTACCCTACAGGAAGAAAAAATTAGATTTAAGTTTCACAATACTTCCTCATTATGTTGTTTCGTTTGCATTAAGGCATTTAATAATCGGTCCAACTCCTGACTACAGCGAATGGTTCTCTCTGATGCAAAGCCGTAACGTCCCGCCATATCGAACATTTCTTTACGCTTTCTTTCAATTGCATCATACATGCTCATTCCTCCTCATGCCAATACATTAACATTATGCCCAAATCTCGGAGGAATCAAAACGCATTCGACCAAACTTCCTATAGTCTGTCAGAATTAGTAAGAATAAGACAAGTTGGACCAATCGGGTTCGATTCTATTTTAGTTATAGCACTATGAATATGAAACCTTCCTCCTGTTCTTTCTTGCTTGTATACTTCTGTTATTCCCGCTTTTACACAGTTTAATCCAGGGTTTGTGAACACAGCCTATTTCTCCCTATTTTCATATCTTTTTTATCATAACTTCAAAGGTTGTCGAACCGCTATCACTTACCTTTAAGAAGGATTGCTCATATGTAAACCCTGCCCTTTCATAAACTATTTTTGCCCGTTTATTAAAGGAGGCTACCGTAAGTCGAACGCTCTTACCACCGTACTTCTCATACGCATATGCGAGCCCCGCTTGAACAAAGCGAAGACCTTTTCCATTTCCAGTATACATCGGGTGGAGACCCAGCCCAAAATCAAGTAAAGGAGCCGCATAAGCATTTTCTTTATAACCAGCGGGAACTTGAGCTGACTTTCCAAAACAAAAATAGCCAATTAATTTGTTATTTTCTGTAACTGAAAAATAAGAGCCGTTCAAAAGTTCTGATAACACTTCTGAATCTCCATTTAGATTGTACAAAGAATAGGGCTCATCATATTGCCACGTTTGGATCTTTTTTGCAGTATCCTCTGTCATTGGCTCAATAATCATCATTTTAACCCTTCCCATTCCCCATGAAATTGTGATAAAAATGATGTCATAAATTCATGTCGCTCTTCAGCAATTCTTAAACCGGTATGCGTATTCATTAAATCTTTTAAATTCAATAATTTTTCATAGAAATGATTGATAGCTGTCGACTTTTCATTCCGATACGAGCTAGCTGACATGTGCTCACGCGGCTGTATGGATGGATCATAAATTAAATCTCCCTTCGAGCCAGCATAAACAAACGTCCTGGCAACTCCAATCGCTCCTATCGCATCTAAACGATCGGCATCTTGAACAACCTTTGCTTCGAGGCTACGAACAGGTGGACGATTCCCCCCTTTAAAGGAAATGGTTGTAATAATTTCCAATACGTGCTCGAGATCTGCCTTATTTAGAGGGGTTAGCAGTTGCTCTACTTCTTCTAATCCAGCTTCTTCTGATGAAGCGATTTTATCATCAGCAAGATCATGAACAAGTGCGGCAACTTCACAAATGAAGAGGTTAGCCCCCTCTTCTTTCGCAATGCTGCGCGCTTGTTTTACGACACGATCAATGTGATACCAATCATGTCCACTTCCTTCCTTTTCTAATTTTTGTTTCACATATGTACGGAGTTCAGCGATGACATGATCCATATCTTAATCTCTCCCTGTTTCAATTTAATGTTGCTAATCATAGAAAAAGGCCAGCTCTATGCTGACCTATAAATTCTCTTTCACTTCTGCTTTTTTCATCAGTTCAGCTTTCATTTCTTGAACTTTCTCTTGTGTTTTCGTTTCAACTAAATAGTCTTTTATCCGATCTTTCATTTCGTCAAAAGAAGGGGGGTTTTCAGCATCTTTTGAGAATTGCTCATCATAAAATGCCTTTACTTCTTCATCAGATACTTCAGGAGTACCAATTTTTTCTTTTACAAATTTATCAACAACTACAATGTCCGCATACTGGCTTTCAAGCTGCTCAAGAGTTATCCCTTGACCTTGTAACGCTTTCTCAAGCTCCTTTTCGCCATCAAATTGCGCTTTAATTTGTTCAAGTTCAGTTTCAACTTCTTTATCTGATGCAGAGAAGCCCTCTTCCTTCGCTTTTTGAAGTAAAAGTTCCTGTCCTATTAAATTATCCATCACTTCTTGCTCAATCGATTTCGCTACCTCAGTTTCTGATGGATCTTCCCCGCTCATCGTATAGCGAAGCTGAGTTTGTACAAGCATAGAATTATAATCTTTTCCTTTGATCTCTTCACCATTAACCGTTGCGACAACCTTGTCTTCTTCTACCTTCATCGCTTCAAGTTCTTTTTCCGTTTCTACAGTTGCTGAATCTTCAGAAGCAGGTTCTTCGTCCGTTGCCTCACTATTATTACTACAAGCAGCAAGCATTAGAACCCCAACAATCAATAATAAATTAAGATATTTTTTCATGCAATTGATGAACTCCCTTCCAATATGACGAATCGTCTATGTTGTTTATTTTACTTAGTATAACATTCTTAAAAAAACTTCATGAAGAATATGGGATATTTTTGTTTTTTTAATAAGAGTGATGATTCAATTGAACGCTCTATTAAAAGAATCGAAAGAAAAAACCCTGGAAAGAAACCCAGGGTTAGTGTAAATAATGATATCGCTTTTCTAGTCGTTCCTGTAAGAAGGAAACACAAACACATACTCCCCAATAAATAAAAGCTACGAGGATATACATTGTCATAAAATCAAATTCTCTTCCGCCAACAATTTTCGCATGATGGAGCAGTTCTGGAACGGTAATAACCGCGGCTAAAGAAGACGCTTTGATCAGATCTAGCATGACGTTCGATAGTGGCGGTATGGCGATTCGCGTTGCTTGTGGCAAAACCACTTCTCTCATCGTCGTCCAATAGGACATGCCTAGAGCGGTCGAAGCTTCCCATTGGCCTTTTTCAACTGATGAAAGAGCCGAGCGTTGAATTTCTGCAATATATGCCGCACTATTTAAGCTAAACCCAATTAACGCACACGTTAACGCTGAGAATTGAATTCCTACTACCGGTAGACCAAAATAAAGAATATAAAGAAAAACAAGAATTGGCGTTCCTCTCATAAAGGAAATGTAGAGGCGCGCTGGCCATCTGAGAGCTTTCCATTTGGACATTCTACCAAGCGCAAGAAATAAGCCCATACCCAAACCAATAATCATTCCAACAAATGCAATTAATAACGTTAACCCAAGACCCTGGATCACATAGGGAAATGATTTTAGCGCAAGACCTGCATCAAATAAATATTCCCAGTGTATTTCCCCCACTTGTTACAACTCCCACTTATTCTTCAATATCTAAATCTGGCTTAACCGATACGTCAGCTCCATTGAAGAACTTCTCAGATAGTTCTTTCATCGTGCCGTCTTCTTTCATTTCTTTTATCGTCTCGTTCACTTTTGTTTCTAATTCACCACTATCCTTTTTCATTACAATATGTTGGTTGTTAGGATAGTACTCAATATCAGGATGGATGGTTATGTTTAAATCTGGAAAAGCAGCAAGAGCAAGTGTTTGTAAGTAATAATCATTTAAAATAATATCCGTTCGACCATTCGATACATCACGTAGATACTGTTCATTCGTCGCATTATCATAAATTTTTTCTTCTGCACCATGCTCACGGGCAACTTCCATATAAACCGTCGTAGAAGCACCAGCCGCAATCTTTCCCTCTAGATCATCAAGAGATTTAATACCGGAAAGATCATCTTTTCTTACGATCGCTGTACCATAAGAATACTTAACAGGCTCAGAGAAAGTGAACTTTTCCATTCTTTCATCTGTTGATGTAATATCGTTGGCTGCTAAATCAACTTTCCCCGAATTAATGCTTGTTAACATCCCATCAAAGCCCATTTCTTCAAATTCTACATCAAGATCAAGGCGTTTTGCCATTTCTCTTACAACTTCTACTTCGTAGCCCGTCACTTTATCCGATCCTTCTTCATAATAAGATGTAGGATAAAGCGTTCCTGAAGTTGCAACGACAAGTTTGCCTTCTTCTTGTATTTCTTCCCATTTCGTTGCTTCTTTTTCGCCTGAATCTCCATTCGAATCATTTCCACCGTTCGAACAAGCACTTATAACAAAAACAACTAGTCCCATTAAAAGAACAGGAGCCAGTCGCTTCATGAAATTCGTCATTTATTTCACTCTCCTTTAATCTAGTAAACAGCAAAAGCTTATCACTATATGACATTGTATTGCAACTGTTACAACGCTCTCTTCAAAATGCAAACTATTCCTATTTTTCACATATTACCACAAAGTACAACAACCAAAAAAACACTCCTTATACTAGGAGTGTTTCAGTTGTTCATCTATTTTTTCATGAAGGTATGAGGTTGCCTGATCAAGATGCTTAATTGCTTCACCAGGAAATTTATCAATGTCTTTTGCTCTTTTTACATGACCGTATAAAACAAGGTCCTGTGAGTTCATCACAATATCAAGCACTTCTCTTCCAACTTCATCTTTATTTTGATCCATATGAAGAGCGGTTTTGTACTCTCTTACAACTTCAGTGAGTATTTGCAGTCTTTGTAAGTCCATATATCCTCATCCCTTTGCAATGTATATCCAATTAAATCCTATCATGAATATGTCAGAAAAAACACTGGAATTATTGAATAAAACGCAATAAGTCACCATAGATAACCTGATCTGAATAATCAAGTTCATCTTGAACATCACCAAAATAACGAGCACATTTGTTTCGATTCGTTTTTGACGTGCTTTCTTTGTTATAACACGTATTCTTTGTATAAATCAGGTTCTTTGTAATAAAGCTTCCATCACGAAAAATCACAAGGTCTTTTCGGTTTTCTGAAAAAAGACTCGTTCCGAAATTTAAACTCTTGCTTTCTTCTACACCTAATAATTCTAAAATTGTTGGTTTAAGATCAATCTGTCCACCAACCGTATTAATGACTTCTCCATCCTCCCCAGGAATATGAATGATGAGAGGAACTTTTTGGAGATCAACGTGTTCAACCGGCCCAATTTCTTTACCAAGATATTCGCCAAGCGCTGTATCGTACGTTTCAGATAAACCATAGTGATCACCATATAAAACAAAAATCGAATCTTCATATAAACCGGCTGCTTTCATTTCTTCAAAAAAGGTTTTAATCGATTCATCTTCATATCGCACCGTTGCAAAATAGCGGTTCACTACCTCTTCTTCCGTCTCAGGAAGAGAAATCATTGTATCTTCTTCCTCTAATAAATAAGGGAAATGATTCGTCAGCGTTAAGAATTTAGCCGAATATGGCTGTTCCAACTCTTTTAGATAAGGAATCGACTGTTTAAAAAATGGAATGTCTTTTAAGCCATAGTTAATGGAATTCTCATCACTAACGTCAAAGTCTTTTTTTGAATAAAAGCGATCATAACCTAGCGTCTCATACATTTCTGATCGATTCCAAAACTCACGATCGTTTCCGTGAAAAGATGTTGTTGTATACCCTTCGTTATTTAATGCCTCTGGCAGAGAGAGAAATTCGTTTTGTGGCTTTCTTACAAAAACAGAGCCTCCTGAAAGAGGGTATAAACTACTGTCAATCATAAATTCAGCATCGGAAGTTTTTCCTTGTGCGGTTTGATGGTAGAAATTTGGAAAGAAAAAACTGTCTTCTTTTAACTTATTTAAAAAAGGTGTTGCTTCTTCTCCGTCAACACTCTCATTAAGCATAAAAGCTTGAGTCGATTCTAGAGAGATAAGAATAAGGTTTTTCCCGTTTGCAATTCCTTCATAAGAGGAAGGTTCGACTTCCTTATCTTTCACATACTTTTCAATTTCAGATAGCTCTGTATCATCTGCAAATGCACTATTAATTGATGTAAAAGAGTTAAACCCGATATCATAAACATGATACGTATAGGCTCCTAACGATTTAACAAAAAGCTCTCGATCATATGATTTTTCAAATAAAAGAGGATGCATGATAAGTGCTAAAGTAGCTGTACATAGAAGAACTGCGACGCTACTAATCGCTGTCCTTTTCTTAAGTTTCTTGGAAAGAGCTAATTTATTTAGTCCTTTACGCTTTATTAACCAAAATAAAACGATTGAATCAAAAACAATGAATGGATCATATAAGTTCAATAACTCAACTGTACTCTGACCAAGACCTCCAACATTTCCAAACTGAAAGAGGACGGGTACTGTCACAAAGTCTATGTAAAAACGATAATATAAAATATTGCAATAAAGTAGTGCTGACAAAACAAAATAAACTGCTAGCATCAGGCCTGGTTTTGACTGCTTTCTAAATAGACCGATACCTAGCAGTAATGCGATTGATCCTATTGAATTTATCATCAGGAATAGCTCTTCCCCAATACCGTTTAACGAAAAAGTAAATTCAAATCGATATACAAGGTAGGTTTTTAGGGAAAGTAACGCTATTAATAAAAAATAAAATCGCCACAAATCCTTTTCTTTTCTTCTCTCTACATCCATCAATTATGCACCCCTCATATCTCCCTATCTCAAACGAGCTTTCTCTTTATTTACCACTAAAGAAGGGAAACCAAACCGCTCACAGTCTCCTTCCTCTATTAATGACGAATAAAAGAACAAGAAAGTTTCAATTTAATATGAAAAAACTAGAGCGATGACACCGAACGCAATGAAAAAAAGTCCTATTGTCACACAAGTAATTGTTACGACCCACCATGGTATTGAGTCAAGGGCTTTTGTTTCAATAAAGAAAAAAATACTTTCATCTTTGTTGGAAGCTTCAGAGGCTCTTGCACGGCCAGCCGTATTAGACTTCATAGCCTCAAGGCGATGAAACAAATAACGGGGACTTCCTACTAATGCAACACCAGCAACCCAAAAAACGACAGCTATTGTCCAAGCCATACTTGATCCGCCTTTCTCTAAACGCCTTTTGTTCTGTAGTATGAACGACTTCATCAAAAAAAACACCTCAAAAGTTGAGGTGTTTAGCGTTTAATGCGTTCGGGCTTTGTGTAGACATTAAATCCTCCGTTTCGGATAAAACCTACGGTTGTTATGTTTAAATCCTCTGCCAATTGAATCGCTAACTCAGTAGGGGCAGACTTCGAGAGAAGAACACCAATACCCATTTTAGAAAGTTTAATGACGACTTCAGACGATATCCTGCCACTAAAGGCTACGCTAAGATCGGACGGCTTAAGATGCTGGCGAAGAACATAACCATATAATTTATCCAGCGCATTGTGTCTTCCAATATCGGTTCGAGAAGCTAAAAGCTCACCATTGAGAAAGATAGCCGCATTATGTACACCACCGGTTGTTTTAAAAGTCGTTGATTGGCTTTGTAGCGCCATCATGTTCCCGAGGCATTCTTGCGCTGTTAGCTGTGGCGCCTTGGTTATAGTCCTAGCTGTCCTAGAATCGCTTTGCAAATAAAAGTGTCTACTTTTCCCACAACAGGAGCCGATCACTCGTTTTGTATACGTTTCAGATGTTAAAGGAATTTGAACATTGGCTTTGACATTCACAATTCCTTGACCTTCATTAAAGAGCATTTCCTCGATGTCCGCGTAAGACCGGATGACTCCCTCTGATGCTAAAAAACCTGTCACCATATCCTCTAAATGATCCGGTGTGCAAACGAGCGTTGCAAATTCTGTACGATTCACTCGAATGGTGAACGGCTTTTCTAATGCAATTTGATCATTTTTTTCCACCCATTCGCCTTCACGATAACTTAATACGATTCGATCTGTTAAGTGTTTCTCCATTGTTAACCACCTATAAAGGACATTTCTATCTTTTCTCGATTTAATACACTTTCTTCCGTTCGCTCATCTGAATAACGATCATCTCGTCCATTCCATAAGTTTGCTAACATGGTCCTTAGCTCTTCATCAGTGGCTCCGTTTCTTAGTGGGTTTCGAAGACTAGTCCCTTTTGAAGCAAATAAGCATGTATACAGAGCACCATCAGCAGAAAGACGCGCTCTTGTGCAACTTGAACAAAATGAATCGCTAACAGAGGAAATGACGCCAACCTCACCACTACCATCTTTGTATTGGTAACGGGACGCGACCTCTCCGAAGTATGCTGCATCAAGAGGTTCTAAATCATAAACCTCTGATAATTGATCAATGATTTCCTTTTTACTCATCACATGATCAAATTTCCATCCGTTTGAATTTCCTACGTCCATATACTCGATGAAACGAACGATGTGACCACTATTTCTAAAATAAGAAGCCATAGGTACAATTTCATGGTCATTAACACCTTTTTGAACGACCATATTGATTTTGACTTGAAGACCGGCATCAGCGGCTGCTTGAATTCCTTCAAGGACAGGTTTAATCTTCGTGCCTCTTCCATTCATCTTTCCAAATGTTTCGTCATGAATGGCATCTAGACTAACATTCACTCGAGTTAGTCCTGCCTCTTTTAACTTGAAGGCTTGCTTTTTCAGTAGCGAAGCATTTGTCGTAAGCGCTATATCAGTTAACCCGTTAATCTCAGATAACATGGTAATCAACACATCCAAGTCTCTTCTTAAAAGCGGTTCGCCACCAGTAAGGCGAATTTTCTCAACCCCCATTTCAACAAACAAACGAGCAAGCCTTGTAATCTCTTCAAATTGAAGGAGACTTGTTTTTGGAAGAAATTCATAATCTGGTCCGAACGTTTCTTCAGGCATACAATAACGGCAACGGAAGTTACACCGGTCTGTAACTGATATACGAAGATCCCTTAGCGGACGTTTAAATTGATCGTATACAAGGTTTTCTGATGGCATTATCTTCGCTCCTTTCTAACAATACGAATGAGCTAATCGTAACGCTTTCGTGCACTTTTTTCCAGTAATATCACATTTCTTCGGTTTTCAACATCAAAAAAAGTGCTGCTTTACACAGCACTCGTATGATTATTCACTCATCCCTGGCATATCCTTGGCCTGTTCAATCACTTCTTCCGGCACCTTTACTTCATCAATTTTATTATACTGATCATAAGTGGAGTCCATTTTCATCTCACTTGAAATCGTTTCACCTTCCATGGTCATCTCACTATCCATCGTCATTTTCATTTGAACAGGAAGGTAATCTTCCTTATCAATTGTATAGGTGTAGGCAACTTCATTTACGTTCATTTGATCCATTGCTTCTTCCATAATTTGATTTTGTCCACCCATTTCTTCCGCTGTCTTTTCCATTAGACCTTGAAATTTCTCACCGGATGCTTTGAGTGTCATCACATACGTATCTTCTTCTTCTGTTAACGTAAATTCATCAACAAATTCTTTTAACATTTCCATTTGTTCCTTTGGATCCCCTTGTGTTTCTTGAAGAGATAGCAGCGTGTCCGTCATATCATCAGGAAATTTCATCCACTGTTCACCTTGCTTCATAAAAAAGCCTTCTTCAGTAAAGTATGATTCTACCTGCATGCTTTCTCCATTTGCTGTCATATCAATCATTTGATGAAAAGCCATTGGGTCCATCACCATGTCAGCATCAATCACGCTCTTCACTTCCATCTCTTCTTCACCTGAACCGATGCTCTGAACCATATCCGCTTTCATATGGAAGTTTTCTATGTCTTCCTGAGCTGAAATGGATTTCTCAAAAACTTCTTTGGCGTCGACACCTTCTTCCACGCTCACTTCTCCACCAGATTCCGTTGTCCCACTGCATGCAGCCAAGATAAGCATGAGTGCACTAACCATTGCAATCATTCGAAACTTCATTTAGCTCTCCTCCTATCTTTTTACTCTACTAGTAATACGAGTGAGCAGAGATGAGGTTTCAATCATTGTGCATTTCATCCTATTTTCACAACAAAAAACCGGCACATTCGGCCAGTTTAGCTAATAGATTTCGTGTAACGATCTGCAACACTACTTGCTCCGTATGAATCGGGCTTAATGCGTGCGATATACCCTACAGAAGTAACCCAACCCACGACTTCTTGAATCACTTTCCGTGTTTCACCTTGTTTTCCAACATCAAGATGAATTTCAATTGGCCACGTTTCTAATAGTTCTGCAAACCCTTCATTTTTTAACGATTCCATGAGCTCAAGACTCATTTCAGTCTCTTTGTAAATGCGATGCCTGAGCTCATGAATCGGTTTTTGTTTTACTTTTCGGTAGAATATCCTTGCTCCTTTGCCAACACGGTGAATAATAAGCGCCGTCACAAACTGCGTCGCTTTACGGCTTGTCTGTGAATCGGTTCCAATAACAATCCGATAGGTACCCTTAGGATCTTCTTTCGTATAATTCTCAATCAAGTGTGTTACCTGTTCGATCGTTACTTTTCCAGCTGTTGGACTTATAAAATCCATGAATATTCCCTTCTTTCATCAGGATAGTAGTTAGTACTATGTTTATTCATAAGCTGAAAAATATGTACGAATCGAAAAGAAATGTCTAGCTATTATAAAGACTTCGATCTTCAATTTGACCGTTTTCTTGGTGAACGACTAGCTCTGAAGGGCGATTTTCATCACAAATTTTCCTTCCAAACTGGTAAGCTTCTTCTTTTGTTTCAAACGATTTCGTCGCTTGTTCGGCTCCTTCTTTTTTTAGCTCCCATGAATTGGTCTTTCCAGTTTGAACATGATAAATTGTTTTCATCATAAATTCCCCCTTTTTCTATCACATTCCTTCCTTCTTAATCACATAAACCTTCTTATGTTCTTGAGAATGGAAGAACTTCAGCTGGTTTTTTACGATGCAAAATGTTGACTGTTTTATACCCTTCCCTCTCCTTAGCAAAGAACGTTCTACTAGATATTGGTCTTTTCGTTGACCAGTTAATTGAAGCTGGATTTTGCCAGGAATCATGTGTAATAAGCTCTTGTTTATAATAGTAACAATTTCCGCTAGAATAGCGTTCACAAATGTACCTTACAGTATGTTTAGTATGCATCTTTCTTCCTGCTCCTTTATCGATTTTATAGATAAATAAAACCGCAGCTAAGCTGCGGCTTTATCATTATTTCCCATCTTTTAGAAGAATAACATTTAATGATGGATCTCCATCTAATAAACCTAATGCAATCGCGGTGTAGTTTACTCCAGCTTCTACTGGTAAATTAGGTAGATCCAACACGGCTTTATCCGTTCCGGCCGGTCGAATTTCTAGATTGTACGTTCCTGGATCAATAAACTGGTATTCCGAGTTTTGGGTAAAAGCAAGATTTTTAATAAGTGCATCTCCACCCTTAACCCCGATGTCAACTGCCGGCGCATTTGGTGATGCATGTACTGCTCTTAAACCAGCTTTATCCCCTGATCCCTTTTGGTCTTCTAATACTTTTAACGCAAGATTCTCGAGCTTACCGACCGCCAGTACGGAATAAGTTTTCCCTGCTTCTACAGATAATTTTTGTTCAAGGACTGGCTTTCCTTCTCCATTAGCAGAAGAAGCAAATACTTGAATTGTCTTCTCACCTGGTGCCAACATTGCATAGTCTGTCACATCTTTGAAAGCTGCGTTCTTAAAGGCTGGTTGCCCATCTACATAAATATCAACTGCTGGCGCATCAGGTGAAGCATGAATGACTCGAACGTTCGCATTGTTATTCTTTTCCGCTGCTAAACTTTGTGGAGAGACGGCTACTAAAAGCGCAACCACCATAATGAAACTCCATATCCATTTCATAAAAATTACATCCCTTCTGCTTTGTTTGGTGACTTGCCTATTTTTTACCGTACGAAAAATATTATTCATAAAAAAAACAGACCCTCTTAGGATCTGCTTCGTGTTCATCGCTCACATGATGAAGTGTTTTTTAGCACAAGAAGTTGAGCGGCTAACTGTTCACACTTCGAAAGTGGAATCACTTCTTCATACGAAAAATGATAAATGGCTTGAATTTCTTTGCCTAACTCGGCGACATCATCTAGCTGATGAACAAGCTGGACCACATCCGCTGCTTCTGTATCATAATCATCGACCCCGATGGACAGCGGATCCCATTCTTTAATCATACGGACGAGCTCTATATTTAGTTGGCTGACTTCATTCATTCTGCACACCTACCTTACTCAGGTAGTTTACCATATCTCTTCTTTTCGAACATACGCTATTATCCCGCATACAGTAATAAGTGAAATCTGTTTATAAGGATGTGAAACCATGCCGGCAATCGTCGGAGCTATTAAAGTAAACACGATCGGAAGTAGTGGTGTTTTCCACGTCGGCGATGTCTTTATTGTATCTCCAACCAGTGCCATAAGAACTTTTGCAGGTGGAGGGTCTTTTAATACTGGGGATGGCTTAAACGTGAGCAGTTCTTATAGCGTGACAAGTGTAAACGATAGTGATGTTGCGGATCAAAATGTTGTTGCGAATATATAAGAGGGCATTCACCTAAATTTATTTACAACATACAATTAAATAAGGTGAAACCAACATTTTGATACGGGAGTTGATGGTCAATGTATCCAAACGATAATTTCTACGCGATCTTACAGCGGATGCAACAAAGCATTGAACAACAAAACAATCGTATCAAAATGCTTGAAGATATGATTGATGAGTTAAGAGATAATTGCAATGAATTATCTAAATCTCCAAAAACCAATATCGAAAAAATCGAATACAAATTCGATCAATTAAAAATTGAAAGACTGGATGGTACGTTAAACATTGGCCTAACACCTAATGGAGGGGCCGATGTGCTTGATGACTTCACCGTAAATGGCGGAAATGGGATGAATCCTTCTAATGTTCCACCTGAAGCAATCCAATCCATTCAACAGAATGTGCAGTCGTATATGCAAAATGGTGCATTACAAAAATTAGGCGAATTAGAAAAGACATATCAGTATCCACTCGATGACCCATACCGCCACTTTATTTTAAATGACATTCAAAAGCAGCTTGACCAAAGAATTAATTATTATGTGAACCAACAAGCGACGCGCTCACCAGACGGAAATATAGAGAAACTAGTAGATGATGTATCAGCAAAAATTAAGCGAGACATCTCAAACGGTATGGAAGCTTTCCTGAAAAATTTACCTGGAAGGACTGATTTAAAGTGAATTACACCGTTATTAACAGAGGGTTGTCAGTGGGTCATATCGATATTACGGCGGTCGCAAGTTCGTCTGTATTTCTTGTAGGTGACACCGAATCAATTGTTTGCTCATCTATTTTCGATACGCCTCCTGAATCTTTAATCATCTCAAGACCTTTTGTACCGCTATCAACGTCATAAGGATATGATTTTATGTATAGCCGATCTTCACTTGTAAACTGGATTTATGTCACCTCACTCGATAGTAGTAGCATCGTACAAATTGGTGATAGTAATCAAGTGACACCTGAAACAAAAGTTTATGCCTTACAAAGAGAACAACCCATCTTTAATGGCGATGAAGTTGAAGACCTGACACAATACCCGATCTACTCCCAACCTCTGCCCCTTCCTCTACTTACTGAAAATGTTAGGCAAACGACGATACATGAGAATCCAATAATTAAAGTTGGTAGCATACGTATCACAGGTATCGCTGCATCATCTGTTCTTCACGTAGGATCTACAAGAACGATTCGGACAGAAGCTCGAATAAAACATAACCGCCAATATTTCTCGGATCCTTATGCAGACGAAGATTAAGAACGTATCGGCTTACAAGCACATACACTACGGTATAACGAATTAAAGGGTGTTCAATCATGCCTTCAATTGTAGGACCAGTTAAAATTAATAGCGCAGGTGGCGTCGTTAACTTCGGTGATAGTTTTAACACGACACCGAAATCAACCTCTAAAACATATGCTGGTTCAGGAGGATTCAATACAGGGGATTTTCATATTGTTAACAATGGATTCAGCTTAACTAATTCGCTTGATCCAGACGTTGCAGATGATAACATTACCGCTAACAATTAGGGAGCTGAAGATTTGTGAATTTCTTTGTCAACCAAAACATTGTCATTCATCAGCTAAGAGTCGAGGGAATCACGAATTCTTCCGTTCTCCAAATTGGTAGTGCTGGTATTATTAAACCACTTTCAAACCTATATAACACTGGTGGATATACAGAACCTGCTCCTGAACTCCCAAGTGCACAAACTTCAGAAATAACACCATATGTACCACTAGCTCCTCCAACATAAAAAAACCGCCAGTGGCGGTTTTTTTATTCGAACGTAAGAACAACCCTTCCATTAATGTCACCATTTTCGAGTTCTTCAAAAATTTGATTAATCTCTTCTAGTGGACGAGTCTCAATGATCGTTTTCACTTTTCCTTCAGCAGCAAATTGGAGAGCTTCCATCAAATCCTTGCGCGTCCCAACAATAGAACCAATTACTTTCACTCCATTTAGTACCGTATCAAAAATAGGAATCGGCATCTCCTCTGGTGGTAATCCAACTGCAACGACACTTCCACCACGGCGAACAGCAGCGTAAGCTTCGCTAAAAGCAGGCTTAGAAACAGCTGTACAAACCGTACCATGCGCCCCTCCAACTTCTCGTTGAATAAATTCTGCTGAGTTTTCTTCTAGCGGATTCACTGTAAGATCTGCGCCGAGTTCTTTTGCTAAAGCAAGCTTTTCATTATGCGTATCAACGGCAACGACATGAAGCCCCATCGCTTTCGCGTATTGAACAGCAACGTGTCCTAGGCCACCAATTCCATAAATACCGACCCACTGCCCAGGCTTTGCCTCTGTCACTTTCAGAGCTTTGTAAGTCGTAACTCCTGCACAAAAGATTGGCGCTACTTCTTCAAAGCTTAAGTTATCTGGAATTTTAACTGCGTAATCAGCATCTGCTTTGCAATACTGTGCATAGCCACCATCTACAGAATAGCCAGCATTTTGTTGCTCTTTACAAAGCGTTTCGCGTCCCGTCAAGCAATACTCACAGTGGCCACACGCAGAGTAAAGCCACGGTACACCAACCCGGTCTCCTACCTTCAGGTGTGTTACGCCGTCTCCTATTTCCTCAATAATTCCTGCACCTTCATGACCAGGGATAAGTGGTAGTTTAGGTTTTACTGGCCAATCTCCGTGTGCAGCATGTAAATCCGTATGACACACGCCACATGCTTTAATACGCACTAATATTTCACCATGACCAATTACAGGTTTGTCCACATTCTTAACAGATAAGGGCTCTTTAAATGCATGTACAACGGCTGCTTTCATAATAAAAACCTCCATATGATGAATTTTCTTTTCCTTCTTCATCATAATGGAGGCTACTTGCTACGACTGTTACATTCGTCACAAATTGAGGTTATTCAGTTGGATTTTCTTCCTTTTTTTCTTCTACAGTAGAATCGTTGTTCTTTTGAGAGGAAGAAGTCTCTTCTTCAGAAGGCTGATTTTCTGGACTTTCTGTTGGTTCACTTGCTTCTTCACTTTCCACAGGTTCTGACTGCTCGCCTTCCTCACTACTTCCGCTGTCATCATTTGTACCTGAAGAGGAGTCATTGCCAGTCGTACCTTCTCCCGTATCGTCAGACTGATCAGCGTTTCCTGAGTTGTCACCATTTTCTTCTGTACTAGTTTCATCTTCACTTGTTTCTTCATTACCTGAGTCTTCATTACCTGTTTCATTATTATTCGGATCTGGTGTTGTCTCACTTTCACCGGTACTCTCCCCATCAGCATTTCCAGAGCTATCAGACTCTGAACTTTCTACTGGATCGGTTGATGGCTCTTCTGGTTTATTCTGTTCTTTCTTTTTTTCTTCTGGTTCATTTTGTTCCTCTTGTTTTACTTCCGGCTCTTTCTGTTTCTTAGGTTTTTCCTTTTCTGTTTCCTTTCCAGAATTATTTGGTTTCGGCTGTGGCTTTTTTTCTACTTTTTTCTCAGGTTGCTTTTTTTCTTTTGCAGCTTTATCTGCAGGTTTTTTGGTCTCGCGTTTCTTATCGGTTTGATCACTTTCGCTATCATTTGATGGTTCTTTCTTTTTAGGCAACGGAGCTTTTTTCGGCTCTTCTCCTTTAAAATAAAGTTCTTTAATAATATTTGATGAAGGCGTTGCATTATTTGCACGTAGTCCAGATGTTTTATCAATTTCAATCTCTTCAACTGAATCAGGCTGTTCAAAATCCGGTGTATCTTTCCCTTTTGATACTTCACTCATGACATGTTGAAATAACAATTTTGCAATGTCATCATCTTCTTTATGAATGTACGTACTTTGAGTGGTTTTATCGTATCCAGTCCAAACTGCTGCAGTGTAGTTCGTTGTATATCCAGAGAACCATGCATCTGATACACCATCTCCAACAACGCCTTCTTCAAGACTCGTTGTTCCCGTCTTTCCAGCTATATCTAACCCTTTTACAGCTGCCTGCATGCCCGTCCCTTCTTTAACGACGGTTCGTAGCATATCTGTAATCATATAGGCTGTTCCTTCACTCATTGCTTTTTCAGGTTTTGAGGAAAGTTGCATTTCTTTTCCGTTTGGATAGACCACTTTCTCTACACTATAAGGTTCGTGAAAAGTTCCACCAGAACCAAACGCCGCATACGCTCCTGAAAGCTGTAAAGGGGAGATTCCATTCGCAAAGCCACCGATCGCATAGGCCGGATATGTTTCTTCAATTGAAATGCCAAGTTTCTCTGCAAAACTTTGAGCTTCTTCTCCTCCAACTTCCATAAATGCTTTAATAGCAGGAATATTATAAGACCATTGTAGTGCTTCTCGAATCGAAACGCTGCCTTGAAACTCGTCATTCCAATTACTAAATTCTTTTCCATTCAATTCAAGTTCTTCATCGATAAACTGTTGATTTGTCGACCATTTAAGTTTTTCTATACCTGGTGCATAATCAAGAATTGGCTTGATCGTAGAACCTGGTGAACGTTCTAATTGAGTTGCATAATTAAACCCTTTTTGCACGTCGTCTTCCCCGGTTTGACGATTGCCACCTATGGCACGAATAGCACCAGACTGAGTATCAACAAGTGAGATACCCGCTCTAAACTCTTCATCGGGGTATTCAACTACTTGATTTGTTGTAAGCGACTCGTCGACAATTTTCTGTGCTTGAGCGTCTAGCGTTGTATGAATTTCTAATCCTCCTGAATAGAGAGCCTCTTCAGGAATACCTGCTTTCTCTAAATCATCGATCACTTGATCAATAAAAGCATCGTTCGTGGTAGACTGATTTTTCTTATCTACAATTGTATCTTCAATAGCGACAGAAGCCGCCTTTTCACGTTCTTGAACAGAAATAAACCCATGTTGCTCCATTAAGCTTAGTACCGTTGCTCGACGATCAGTAGCAATGTCCGGATGTTTATATGGATCATATCCAGACGGACGCTGTGGAAGTCCCGCTAATAAAGCAGCTTCAGCCGTCGTCAACTCTTCAAGTGACTTATTAAAATATGTCTCAGCTGCGGTTGCAACGCCATATGCTCCCTGACCAAAATAAATTTTATTTAAATACATTTCTAAAATTTCTTCTTTGGAATACTGCTTTTCTAATTCCATTGCAAGGTAAGCTTCCTGAACTTTCCGCTTTACGGTCTTTTCAGGTTCAAGAAGCATGTTTTTAACGACCTGTTGTGTAATCGTACTTGCTCCTTCTGCCCCAAACCCATCTTGGATATTTGCGACAACGGCTCCACCAATTCGTTTAATGTCAACGCCATTGTGATCCCAATACCTTACATCTTCAACTGCAATAAAAGCATTCACGACATGTTCAGGAATTTCATCAAATGAAACAACCTTGCGATGTTCTTTCCCGACGATGTCAGTTATTTTGTTTCCTTCAGCATCAAATAAAGTAGAAGATTGCGGTAAGCTTAATTTATTTCCTTCAAGCGTTGGTGCTTCGTTAATGTACGCATACGTTTGGTAACCCCCAAAAGTTAAGACAAACACCATTAAAAAAGCTGCAGTTAGTAATACATTTCGAGCAAAACGCTTCTTTTTCCTTAACCCCTCGTTTTTTCCTGTATGTGGTTCTTCGTTCATTTTTTTCCCCATAATAATCCCCCTTAACGTAAAACTCCATAAAGAGGGGTTACCCAAATGTTTCATATTAAAAACATTTATTAAGAGATTGAAACAATTTAGTAACACGACTCATATAGTAATAACGTCTAAATAAGAATTGAGGGGATGAGAGAATTGTCAGATGAACTGCTTGAATGGGGATATCTACTAAGAGATCGAGTCTTAGCTAGTAAAGCTCATGAACAATTGAAATCCCCCTTACTTCGTCGAACAGAAAAGTGGTTAGACGACATGCAACGTTCAGAAGAGCGTCTTGAAGGTGACCAAGAAAAGGCATGGTTTGAAGTAGCTCACAACTTGTATGATCAATGGCGAAACTTGCAAGAGAATACGACTTCCGTTCCGATCGGAGAACATACACTACCTCCTTTGCCATACAAGTACAATGCACTTGAACCAGCAATTAGTGCAAGGATTATGGAGCTACACCATGATATTCACCACAAAAGCTATGTTGATGGATTGAATAAAGCGGAACTCGCTTTACAGGAAGCTAGAAAGAACAATGATTTTGACCTCATTAAGCATTGGGAACGTGAATTAGCTTTCAACGGAGCGGGTCATTATCTTCACACATTATTTTGGAGTGTTATGAGTCCTAAAGGTGGAGAACCGGATAGTGAACTCCGATCTGAAATTCAAAAGAGTTTTGGCTCCTTTAATCAATTTAAGCAACAGTTTACGAATGCTGCGAATAAAGTAGAAGGTTCCGGCTGGGCAATCTTAGTTTGGTCTCCCGTATCAAGAAGACTTGAAATTCTTCAGGCAGAGAAACATCAAAATTTGAGCCAATGGGATATCGTTCCCCTCCTTGCCATCGACGTATGGGAGCACGCTTATTATTTACAGTACGAAAATAAACGAAAGCAATATATTGAGAACTGGTGGAGTATTGTTAATTGGAATGAAGTAAACAAGCGATTTGCGAAGGCTCGTCAATTAACATGGAAACCTTTTTAAAATGACAAAATAAAAAGCAAAGGAAGTCCTTTGCTTTTTATTCCGGTTATGATCAGTACGGTCCATATCCATAAGGGGGGCGTACTCCAGGATTTCCGGGATATCCATATCCTGGATAACCACCATAGCCAGGACCTGGATAACCATATCCTGGTCGCGGCGGAGGATAGCCATATCCACCACCATATAATCCTGGAATTAGAAAAGCACCTAATAAGCCTCCTGCAAGTCCTCCAGCGAGCCCTCCTGCAAAACCACCAATGAAGGGATATGGTCGCTGGTAAGCATATTGTCTCATTTCATGAGTCATTCTTGTTTCTGGGTATTGAAAGAAATTCCCCTGTGAGGGGAGATAATTGTCCATAGGTCTCCTCCCTTTCCTGTCGGCTATCATGATGGTTGCCTACAGTATAGGGTATGAGAGGTTTCTTATTCGGGAAGGGGCATTAGCGGAGTTATCCGAATTCTTAAGAGCTACAACCTCGGCCAATAAACACTAAACCAAACAACGATAACTCCCGATACAAATAAATAAAGTTCCGTTGTTTGTGAAATATGCGCAAAATACTCAAACAAGCTATGTCCAATAATAATTAAATTTAGTTGTAGTATTAACGTAACACCGCCCGCAACGGAGAGACCAAATCCGATTAAGAAAGTGAAGAAGCGAATGATCATTTGATTAAGGCGTTTCTTCTCTTTATCATAGCGGCCTGTCCCTCCTTGCTCTTTTACTATTCATCCTATTTCATAAGGAAGCCGTTTATGCTGGTCAGGACATTTTACTTTTGTTTTTTTTGTATACATGCTAAAACAAACAGGTACCATAAATTTTATTATGAAGGAGGAGAATATATGATTGAAAAAGTCGAACAAGCCGTTCAACAAAATTGGGTACCCTCTTTTCGTTATGAAAAGAATGAAACGAGTCCATTTACACCGTTTAATAAAGACTTAAGTAATGCTAAAGGTGCTTTAATCTCAACTGGTGGCTTTTATGTAAAAGGACAAACACCTTTTAATGATAACTTTGGACTTGGTGACCCATCTTATCGTGAGATCCCTGTTTCAACTTCATTAAAAGATCTTTCTATATCTCATGAGCACTATGATCAAACAAATGCGAGGCAAGATGCAAATGTCCTTTTCCCTCTTGATGTCATGAAAGAACTTCAAGAAGAAGGACGTATAGGTGAACTTGCCGAAACGCACTATAGCTTTATGGGATATATCCCAACACCTCACCCACTAAAAAATGTGACAGCTCAAGAGGTGGCGCAAAAGTTACTTAAAGAAAACGTAGACTTCGCTTTGTTGGTGCCTTCCTGACCAGTCTGTCAACAGTCGGCCGGTCTGGTCGCACGCGTACTTGAAGAAAACGGCATTCCAACAATCACATTAACAATGTCTAAAGAAATCAGCGAACAAGTTAACGTACCTCGCTCCCTATATAACCGCTTCCCATTCGGCAGCGCCGTAGGACAACCTAACAACAAAGAACAACACAAACAAGTCCTAAACAAAGCCCTCGACACCCTAGTCGAAGCCAAAGAAGGCGGAAACGTAGAAGAATCAGGAATTAAGTTTAAATAACGAAAAGTGGAAGTGGGCGGTTAGACACGGCAGGCACTGGAGCCTTTTCATTTGAACACGATCTTTGTGTTCAGTTGAAAAGGTGAAGTGACCGAGTGTCTGCCCACTGCAGCTAGACACGAAAAGCGGAGACGAGCGTTTAGAAACGGAGATATTGGAGCTCTAGAACTAGAACACGCCCTTTGTGTTCTGGTGAAAGAGTGAAAGAGTGAAATATCGCAGTTTCTGCGAGTCGTAGCTGGATCTCGCGAAAAGCGGAGACGAGCGTTTAGAAACGGAGATATTGGAGCTCTAGAACTAGAACACGCCCTTTGTGTTCTGGTGAAAGAGTGAAATATCGCAGTTTCTGCGAGTCGTAGCTGGATCTCGCGAAAAGCGGAGACGAGCGTTTAGAAACGGAGATATTGGAGCTCTAGAACTAGAACACGCCCTTTGTGTTCTGGTGAAAGAGTGAAATATCGCAGTTTCTGCGAGTCGTAGCTGGATCTACGAAAAGCGAAAGCGGGCCGTGAGAGATCCAAAACCAATTTCGCGGAATTCTTGGAAATATCGCGGAAATAAGTGTTTTTCACTCATTACCCTTCCTCTTTCTCATCCGCTTTCTCTATTTAAACGCATTCCACACAAAAACCGGCTGAATTTCAGCCGGTTTTTTCTCTTATTTCGTTGAAGTAAACTGCTCTTCTTCCGTTGAACCTTTTAAAGCAGTCGTAGAAGATGTTCCTCCTGTAATGACCTGTGATACAGCATCAAAGTAGCCTGTTCCAACCTCACGCTGGTGTCTTGTAGCAGAGTAACCATCTGCCTCACTAGCAAATTCAGCTTGCTGAAGTCTTGAGTAAGCTGCCATTCCATTATCCTTATAGTCTCGTGCAAGTTCGAACATGCTGTGATTAAGCGCATGGAAACCAGCAAGTGTAACAAATTGGAACTTATAGCCCATCTTACCTAATTCGCGTTGGAATTTAGCGATCGTTTCATCATCCAACTTCTTTTTCCAGTTAAAAGAAGGCGAACAGTTGTATGCTAGCAATTTTCCAGGGAAACGCTCATGTATAGCATTTGCGAATTTTTGAGCTTCTTCCAAATTAGGTTCAGACGTTTCACACCAGATAAGATCAGCGTACGGCGCATAAGCAAGGCCTCTTGCAATCGCCTGATCAAGACCTGGTTTCGTGTAGAAAAAGCCTTCAGGAGTGCGTTCACCTGTTAAAAATTCACCATCATATTTATCAACATCGCTCGTAATTAAGTTGGCTGCATTCGCGTCCGTCCGCGCAATGATTAACGTTGGTACGCCCATCACATCTGCTGCTAAACGTGCTGAAATTAAATTTTTCACCGCCTGCTGTGTTGGAAGAAGAACCTTTCCTCCAAGGTGACCACATTTCTTCTCTGAAGAAAGTTGATCCTCAAAGTGGACAGCAGCTGCCCCTGCTTCAATCATGGACTTCATAAGTTCAAAAACATTTAGCGCCCCACCAAAACCAGCTTCAGCATCAGCCACAATTGGCACAAACCAATCCCGATCGTGAATACCCTCTGAATGTTCAATTTGATCCGCTCGTTGGAGCGCTTGATTAATTCGTTTCACAACTTGTGGTACGCTGTTTACAGGATACAAACTTTGGTCCGGATACATTTGACCTGATACATTCGCATCTGCGGCTACTTGCCAACCGCTTAAGTATATGGCTTTTAAGCCAGCTTTCACCTGCTGAACTGCCTGGTTACCAGTAAGAGCTCCTAGCGCGTTAACAAAATCCTCTTCGTTAACGAGCTTCCATAACCTCTCTGACCCTCTCTTTGCAAGGGTATACTCAATTTGAATGGATCCCTGCAACCTCAACACTTCCTCAGGTGAATATGGGCGTTCGATTCCTTTAAAACGTTCTTGCTTCCAATTTTCTTGAAGTGATGCTGCCGTTTGCTTTGTCATAATTAATTCCCCCTAAGTTTTTTAAGTTATACAACCTTTGTTTGGTTCAAATCAGCCAATACACTTAAATATTCATGGCGCTTTTTCCAGATTTGATTTGGTTCAGGCATATAATGATTCCAAATGCCTTTTATCATCTGTATCAAACTGGTGTCTGTAACGCATTTACCATCAAATCCTTCTACCGCTTCTCGCGTGAGTGTTTCGAAAAGATCCGACTGTCTTTTCTTTTCACTACCCTCACTAATGACGTGGGTTTTTCGCTTGTGTCCAATACTAATAACAGATCTTGCTACGTCCGTTATCCCCCTGTTTCCTTCTAACAAGTGAATCCCCGCACAATGGTTACGTAGTTCATAAAGCATTTCTTCTGTTTGATGAACATTTTCCATTGTGATCGTGATTGTTGCTTTTATTGTGCCTTCTTTCAAATTCATTTCTCTTTCTAAATAAGTAAGAACGTTATTCCACCACTTCGCTTCCTCGTAAGTTGCTAGCCCTTGTAAGCAAAGGTATGGAGCTGAACCATTTCTTTTTAAAGTTTCAGTATGATGAAATACATAAAGACCAAAATCTACTAGACTAGCTGACATTTGCAGACCATTAATCGTATCTTTCCTTCTCCAGTCAGAAGGTGTAATCATTACGGCAATTGGTTTTTGAACCGTGTGAAAAAAATTCTTTTGAATAAACAACTTGAGATTTTCCTGTGCGATCAAACGATCAGTGAAAGAAAGCGATTCTGTAAAGTAATCAGCTATAAAAAGATTGGCCCCAGATTTTTGAGGTACCGACTCTAATGGAGAGGCCGAATTCTTGAGAACGACGCGTCTCTCTTGAAGGTCTTTACGAACAGCTTTTACTTCCCAACTAGCTTCTCTTATATCCTTTGTTTCCATTAGAAGTTGACCATTCGATGTGCGATTTTGCTGTTCTTCTAACTGATGTAGATCTTGATGAAAGCGATGATGAAGCTTCTGTAGAAACATCATCGCTTCATGTGTTAGTAAGTCACTTCCGTGAACGTTAGCGCTTTCAACAATTCCATCAAGCACAGCTTTCCCTCCTATTCAAGCCTACCGCTACTGTTACAACGGTGACATCCAACGCAACCTTCTCCCTCACAGTGGTGACAACCATCATTTTTTCTTTCTTTCCCATGACAGTGCGGACATTCAAGTTCACCATTTCCATAACAAGTGTAACAATCCATTTTAGATTCCCTCCATCTGTTATAATACAATTTGTTTTATTTGTTAGTATTATATAACAACTTTCCAAAAGTGTTCAACCTTTTTTTAGAAAATTTAAAATTCCTGTGTTTTTTACAAATACTAGCGTCTAAACTTGCTTTTTGACACATTTTTTTGTAACCAAACAAAAAAACGCGTGAATCACACGCGTTTTTGACTGTACTCATACAGATGCTTTTTTCCAAAGTTCTTTTATACCTTGAGCTCGTTTTATGCCACTAATTGTTCCAAGATGAAGATTCTCATGATTCATTAGAAATAATAAAAGTTCTCCAATTGTCTCGAGTTCCAAATAAGAGCCTATTGAAAATTCATATTGAAGCGGATCGCGAAGTTTACCTTCCAACTCCTTTATACGATTAATTTGCTCTAATAAGTAATATTTTATCTCTGCAAGTGAAGGCGGTGATTCCGCCCATTGCTCAGGTCGCGTACCTGCTTTAAATAATGGTGAGTAACTTCCTGGAAGACTCTTTTCCATATCTGTAAAGCGGTCTAAAGCAAATTCAGCCGTCACAAGAATATGCCCTAAATTCCAACGAACCGTATTCGTAAAACCTTCCGGAAGGCAATCAGCTTGTTCTTCTGTGATAGCATCCAGTGCTTGAATCGTACGATAGCGCCAAAACGTAAATTGCTTTAACACTTGCGAATCATTCATTCTACTTCCACCTCTCCTATTAGTGTCACTTCATAAAAAGGGTCAACACCCTGTGACTGTTCCATTATTGAGATAGCAACTTAACGTCTGCTTCATTCCCTGCATCTCGTGCATAGTCAATTGCAGTATAACCTGCTTCATCTTCCTTTAAAGGGTCCCCACCAGCTGCAAGAAGCACTTTATAAAGATCGTTTCGATTTGTTGGCTCCATGTAAGCAATATAAATAAGTGGGGTCCACCCATCCTGATCTTCAAGATTTGGATCTGCTCCAGCGACAAGTAGAAGTTCAACTTTAGAAACAAAGCCATTTTGACTTGAAACCATGAGCGGAGTCAAACCATAATGATCATTTTGATCAGGATTCATTCCAAGATCCAGGAGCGTCTCAAGCATTTTTTCATCTTCCGGATATTCTGCTGCATAATGAAGCGCATTCCAACCATCAGAATCCGTTGCCTCCAGATTGCTGTTTGAGATCAGTGACTGAAATTCCGCTTCATCTTCTGACATAATGGCTTCCATAAGTGGGGTAATGCCTGTAACCTCCCCATCATCAAACACACTTTCCTCCTCAAATACTGAGGAAAGGGACGGAATAATCACTTCCGATGCAACTACCGCTGATCCTACTCCACCTACAAAGAAAAGAAAAATGATTAGTGAAAGTATGACTATTTTCTTTCGAGGAGCAGGAAAATGCGTTTCTTCCCGCATATTCATAAAAGTCTCCACTGCAGCTATTCGTTTAGGTAGTGGTGGATGGGTCGACAGCAGTTCACTTAACCACACAAAAATGCTTCTCTCAGATTGGAGTTGCATGATATATGCATCTTTGTTCACACTTTGGTATAAGCGCTTGCCTACCGCAAGAATCATTAATCCGTTCCCGGCACACTCTCCATCTTCAATGAAATACGCCCCCATTCGATCACATGTATATTCACATGCTCTAGAATAGGCTGAACCTAGAAAAGGAACGACATTACCTGGTAACAGGAGGATTTGTTTTAAAATATGATTTCGTTTAATATGAGCGAGCTCATGAGCAAGAATAAACGTCACTTCATCCTCAGCACCTTCTTCAATCAGTTCAAAGATATCTGAATAGAGTACAACAAAATTACGACCTAATAACCGCGTCGCAAATGCATTTAAGATCCCTGCCGATTCCACCACATAAACACTCGGAACTTTAAAAATGTTCATTTCTTTACATAGATCATAAACCTTTTGATTGATTTGAGGGTACTGGTTATCAGTTATCTTTACTCCATTGCTTCTGATTTGACCAAGAAAAAGGCCATGGCTAAAAAAGGAAACCAACCATAGTAGTGCAATAATCACGATTCCAATAACTGAAAAAAACAAAAAAATATAAGTGAGAATACTAACTACTAATAAAATAATAAAAAGAGATGTTTCAGAGGTTGAAGTGAATTGTTTGGAGTGATTCATTCTACTGTCACATAATTCCTTTCCAAAAGAGATATGTTCAGTATACTGAATTTTCCATTCCAGTGTATATGTTTTTCAAACAAAAAACACCCCGAAAGTTAGTTTTTAACTCTAACTTTCGGGGTGCACCACCAAATGAGTGTTTTTAGTCCAACATTGTCACAATTCGATTAAGCGAAGAACGAAAAGATTCGATGTTGACAAACCTGGCTTCTCTAATGCTTTCTTTACCATTAACATACAGCAAAAGAACAGGTATTGTAAAAACTGAAAAAGCTCCAGCCGCTTCAGGAATTTCATGAACATTTAGCTTTTCCCGCGTAATTTGTGGAAAATCCTTAAGTACATCCTCAACTTGAGGCAACAGTGCATGACAAACTGAACAATTCGTACCATATAAGTACAAAAAGTACAGGCGATTCTGTTCAATACCTTCTTTTGCTTCTTCAAGTGTAACTTTTTTCAGTTCCATCACCTTCTTACATCGTTGCGATTATGAAAAATTCATTCTTCTATTCTTTCCTTTAACGAACATAAAGATGCCGTAAGCAATAAATCCAATAGCTACTAATCCAAGCAGAATAGCGCCGTATGGTTGTTTCGCTAGTTCTGACAGTGCGCCATCAAGCCCTTTTGTTTTATCAGGGTTAGCTGTAATCGCTGTTTGAATAAAGAACACACCCATCATAGTAAAAACAACGCCTCGAGCTGCAAGGCCAATTTGTCCAGCTCGCTTACCCCACCATTCTTCTTGATTATGCATTTCATACTGTTTGAGTTGCTTCATAAATGATTTCTTATACCCTCTGATTACCTGATAAACACCAAAACCTATAAAACATAAGCCGATAAATCCAATAACCCACTGGCCAAACGGTTGGCCTAATAGTTTAGCAGACATTGATTGTTTACCACCAGAAGATGAACTACCTGCTCTCGTAATAATCGAAACAGCGTTATACGCAAGGAATAAATGGATGACACCAGCGCCAAAGAATCCTGTTCGTATTAAAATACCTTTTGTATCATTGCCATAACTATCAGGATCTTTAATTGCCTGGATGCCTTTCCAAACGGAGTAACCGATTAATCCTACAATAAGAATCCATAAAAGGGCTTCACCAAAAGGTTTTCCTGCAATCGTTGCGAAAGCCCCTTTAGAGTCCGTTGTTTTTCCTCCAGGACCAAACGCTGCCTGAAATGCTAGAATTCCTATAATTAAATATACAATGCCTTTTGCTGCATACCCCATTCTTGCAAGGCCTCTAATCCAGGGTTTTACATCGTTTGACGCTTGTTTTGCTTTGTGTTTTGCTGCTGTTCCAGTCTCCATCATCATTCCCCTTCCATTGATCTCAGATCATTTATCCACTCTCTCTATTCCCAAAAATTATTACTTTCAACCTAAAAGGGTAATCTTTTTTCAAACCATTATTAGGAAAATTGATCTATTATAAAAAAAATAGCTCTGCAAGCGAATCCAGCATTCGCTTACAGAGCTGTTAATTGAGGAGATAGACTTGTGGGCACAAGCTATCGCGTTTCTTTACTATACTACAGATCACGAAATTTTCATATAGTTTCGAATCATTTCTTTTGCGATTCATCGCGTTAAACAATTAAGATCATTCAGTGATAAGCCTTTTCCTTGCGAGTAGCTTTGATAATAACCCATATCGAGGTGACAAAATAAACGTTGCGGCGAAGATAAGCCCTGCAATAGAAGCCATCGAACCTGAGATGGAAATATTCCAAACGAGCGCAGCATAATAACCACCTATCGCTGAAATCACGCCGATTATTGCACTAATGAAAAGCATGGCAAGAAGTTTATCTGTTAATAGATAGGCGGTAGCTCCGGGAACAATTAACATGGCCACGACAAGAATTGCACCAACGCTATCAAATGAAGCAACGGTTGTAATGGATACCATCGACATCAATAAATAGTGAATGAACATGACAGGAATGCCAATGGCCGTGGCCATCGCTGGATCAAACGAACTAATTTTAATCTCTTTATAAAAGAGAAAAATGAGAATCAGATTAATAATTAGAACAGTACCAAGCATCCACACAGCTGATGGACCAAGATCCATGCCACCGATTGTTAATGTGTTCCATGGAATGAATGTAATTTCTCCCATTAAAGCATGGTTCACATCTAGATGGACTTTACCTGCAAAAGCAGATAACAGAATAACTCCAAAGGCAAACAAAGAAGTGAAAACCACTCCGATTGCCGCATCTGATTGTACGCCACTAGAATGTAGCACCTGCACTAGAAATGCAGTTAACAACCCAATGATACCAGCACCAACTAGCATATAAATCCCTTCTAATGAATGGCTAACAAGGTAAGCAAGTACGATGCCAAGCAAGACGGTATGGCTAATGGCATCGGCAAGCATCGCCATTTTTCTTAAAATAAGAAAACAGCCAATGATGCCACATGATACACCTACAAGAGATCCAGTAAGCATAATCCATGCTCCATAACTCATAATGACTTCACCTCTTTCTTACGTTTTTCCGCACTTTGAGATGACTTTTCCTTTCGTAACGTTTCTCCTTCACCAAAATATTCGGGCTCAAGCTTTGGTGTCCGCTCATGAATGGCCATTAGTTGTTCAAGCTCGTGCAGAGTGGAGGAACCAATATTTTTATAATCCCAAACATCATTCGTAGCAAATTGAAGAGAAGCAAATTTCATCTCATACATCGTATATATTTCGAAAAGGCGATTATTTAATACAATTTCATGTGCTTCATATCCGCCCGACTTTGTTAAATACCACAGGTCTTCTTTTCTGTGAACATATCCTTCTTTTTGAAGTCGTTTTAGATTCGAATCAAGCTTTCGAACCGCCATTTTCCTTCTAGAGAGAAGCTCCTCTTTAGAGAAAAGAAGTTTATTATTCGTTATGCTTGCTTCTTCTGAAAGATCATACATCGTTTGAAGTACAGTTTCTCTTGCAACGATTTTTCGAATTCGATAGAGCTTTAATCCTTTTGAAACTAACCCACGGTTAGGAGCAAAGATCAGTGAAATTAAAAAGATAACCGTTGCCGCAAGAACAATGACTGGACCTGTCGGAAGTCGATTTGCCATCGAACTTAACAACGTTCCAAGCATGCCTGATAAAGCTCCAATCGTCCCAGCTACGATTACCATACGATCAAGTCGATCGGTCCAATACCTTGCTGAAATAGCAGGCGTAATGAGCATTGCCGCCATTAGGATTACACCAACTGCCTGAAGCCCAATAACGACAGCACTTACGATCAAAGCCATCAATAGTCCATTAAGCAGACCTGTAGGCAACCCAATTCCTTGCGCAAATTGACGATCAAATGTAAACAACTTCAATTCCTTAAACAATAACCAGGTTACAATAAGAAGGACAATCGCTACGCCAGATATGACGCGAACATCATTCCCTACAAGCGATGCTGCCTGACCGAAAATAAAGTCATCTAGCCCGCTTTGATTTCCATTCTCGGATTGAGCTATCTTGGTAAGAAGAACAATACCAAATCCGAAGAACACAGATAAGACAAGTCCAATCGCCGTATCTTCCTTAATACGCGAATGATTAATAATGACCTGAATGAAGTATGTGGCAAGCAAACCAGATAAAGCAGCACCAACTAGAAACCATCCTATTGATTTCGTCCCATAAAGTAAGAAGGCAAGGCAAATACCTGGAAGGGCTGCATGCGCCATTGCATCTCCGATCAAGCTTTGCTTACGCAAAAGAGCAAAACTACCTAAAACGCCACTTGCAACCCCGAGAAGAATGGTTCCAAAAAGGACCCACTGTGTGTTTGCATCTTGTAACGTTAAGATTAAGTCATTAAACATACTTGGTCCCCCTTATGGCTGCACCACATAGGAAGGACTAACCTGAGAATCGAGAAAGGCTAGACGACCTCCATATGTTTTTTGTAAATTTTCCACTGTAAATACTTCTTCTGTAGGTCCAAGCGCAATTTTTTGTTTATTTAATAACAGGGTCCAATCAAAATACTCTTTTACAGTCTGTAAATCATGATGCACAACAAGCACCGTTTTTCCTTGTGCTTTGAGTTCGTTTAATAAAGAAATGATCGCTTTCTCTGTTGCTGCATCAACACCTACAAACGGTTCATCCATGAAATAGACTGTTGCATCCTGAGCAAGAGCCCTAGCAAGAAAGACTCTTTGCTGCTGGCCACCTGAAAGCTGACTAATTTGACGATCAGCATATTCTTTCATTCCTACTTTATCAAGGGCCTGCATCGCAATCGCCGTATCCTTCTTCCCTGGTCGGCGAAACCATCCAACATGACCGTACCTTCCCATGAGAACAACATCAAGAGCATTTGTAGGAAAATCCCAGTCGACTGAACCTCGCTGCGGCACATACCCAACTAATTTCCGCTGGGTACGATAAGACTTTCCATATATTTCAACAGATCCAGAAGCTTTAGGAATTAACCCCAAAATGGCTTTAATTAACGTTGATTTCCCCGCACCATTTGGTCCCACAACACCAATTAATTTTCCTTCTGGCATTTGAAAAGTTACTTCCTGAAGAACTGGTTTCCGGTCATATGCCACTGTTAAATTTGATACTTGAATTGGATTCATTTTTAAGCTCCCTTCAACATCTATTTCAAAGCCTTGGCAATCGTCTCAATGTTATGGCGATACATGCCTGTATACGTGCCCTCAGGTGAACCTTTTTCACCCATTGCATCTGAATAGAGTTCGCCACCGATTTTCACTTCATGCCCTTTTTCTCTTGCACCTTCGACAACAGCATTGATCGATCTTTCTGAAATACTGCTTTCTATAAAGACAGCTTTAATATTGCGATCAGCGAGAGTATTAACAAGATTCTGTACGTCTCTTAGACCATACTCTGAATCTGTACTCAAGCCCTGCAGCCCCTTTACTTCCATTCCATACGCCTGACCGAAGTATTGGAAAGCATCATGGGCAGTAACAAGCACACGACTCTCTTCTGGTATTTCATTAATCTTTGCCTGAGCTTCTTCTTCTAGTTTCTTTAACTCATTTAAATAGGTTTCTGCATTTTTCTCATAGTCTGCTTTATGATCAGGATCATACTCAATTAATGCATCGCGAACTTCCATTACAGCATATTGCCATAATTCAATATCGAACCATACGTGTGGATCAATAGCTGACGCATTCGCTTGATCAACCAATAGCTTATTTTCCGGAATTGCTTCAGCAACGGGATAGGTCGGTTTGTCTTCCTTCATCTTTGCAAAAATATCTCCCATTTTCCCTTCAAGATGAAGACCATTGTAAAAAATGATGTCTGCTTGCGATAGCTTATTAATATCTCCCTGAGAAGCCTTGTATAAATGAGGATCAATTCCCGGTCCCATAAGAGAATCAACTGCAACATGCTCTTTGCCCACATTCTTGGCAATATCACCAATTTGACCGATCGTTGTCGTTACTTTAATCTTACCTTCACTTTGTTTATCCGCTTCACTGCTACATCCTGCCAGTATAAGTAAAAACAATGATGCTCCTAAAAGATACCCAATCCATTTTTTCATTTAAATAACCTCTCCTTCATTCATTTAATCCGCTATAAAATGCTTTAACCTAACGTATGGGCTTTCTGCTTTTGATGTGCTTTTCCAAGTCTCTTTCGCGAAAAACATTTGCTTAACAGCTCTATTCTTCACCTTATGAATATTTTTTTCCCAAAGGCAACTTTAAGATAAAAAAATAAACAATCTGTTCATATCTCCGTGCCCATCCGCACAATTGTTTCCTTAATACAAAACTATCGCGCAAATGCACATTTGTCAACATTAGTTTATTCAAAAAAGTGAAAAAGTAGAAGTTTTTCTGAAAAAGTGTGAGAAAGATCACAGTTTTTTACAGAAATAACATCTACAATAAACATATGAAGTATAAGAATTATTAATGGAGGGATTGCAAATGAGTGTTAAACACACAAACATACTTGTTGCTGTTGATGGTTCTGAATCTGCTGAGGTCGCTTTCTCAAGAGCGGTCGAACTTTCTATTCAAGATCAAGCATCCCTAATCATTGCGCACGTTATCGACACAAGAAATTTTTCCACATTTGAGCTATATGATATCGCAACAGAGAGAGCTGAAGATTTCGGCAAGCGGCTATTGAAAGAATATGAAGAAAAAGCAATGATCGCCGGAGTAACGAATGTAAAAACCGTAATCGAGTATGGATCACCGAAAGTGAAAATCGCTAAAACCATTGCTCCCCAAAACAAAATTGATTTAATCGTTTGTGGTGCCACTGGTATGAATCGTGTTGAGAGATTGCTTATGGGCAGCGTTTCAGAACATATTACCCGTAATGCCACTTGTGATGTGATGGTTGTACGAGGTGTGAAAGTTTCAAGTAAGGAGGGGCATCACGATGAACATAGCAGACAAAATACGTAAACATCGTTTAGAAGCAAATATGACCATTCAAGAATTGGCTGTAAAAGTTCGTATCGGAGCCGGTCTTATGCAAAAAATTGAAGAAAATCGGTATCATCCAGACGTCCAAACATTGTTAAAAATTTCGACTGCGCTAGATATTCCAGCCTCTGAATTTCTTGAAAAAGATACGATTGAGGCGTTGAAAAAGGCGGACTCTGGTATATAAGCATGAAAGCATAAGAAAAAAGCGCTGAATCAGCGCTTTTTTCTTATGCTTTCACTAACCTTCTTTCATATAAGGGTAAAGAAACTTCAACTGTCGTCCCCTTCCCTTCCACACTTGATAACCTCATTTTTCCATTATGATTATCAATAATGCCGAAGCTTACCATGAGACCAAGTCCCGTTCCGTTTTCCTTTAATGTATAGAAGGGTTCCCCTATTCTTGATATTTGATGCTCAGGAATCCCCACTCCTTGGTCTTTTATACGAACAGTCACACCCGTCTCGCATTTAGTGACTTTAACGTAAATAATCCCTCCATCTTCCATCGCTTCAATAGCATTTTTTAGCACGTTTACAAATACTTGCTTCAGCTGATTTTCTTCCCCCAAAATTGGAAACTCTTCACAATCATACTGGGTTCGGATCTCAATGTTCTTTAAAATTGCTTGGGATTTTAATAATGAAATCACATGCCTGAGCAGAGAAACCAGATCACTCCTGGCGAATTCTTTTTCATGTGGCCTTGCTAGAAGCATAAATTCACTAACAATAAAATTAATCCGATCGATTTCCGAAAGCATAATTTGCAAAAACTCTTTTGATTTCTCATCGTGAGAGGAGCTATAAACAAGGCTCGCAAACCCTTTTAGCGACGTCAGAGGATTCCGGATCTCATGCGCCACTCCTGCCGCAAGCTCACCGACAGCTGTTAGTTTTTCAGAGCGTCTTAAAAGTTCCTCCGTTTCTTTAAACTCCGTGATATCCTCTACGATAACAATAATACCTTGCATCTTGTTTTCGATCATATGTGGAATAGAAATTAGTTTCACATGAATGGAATGACCATTGCGATGGCTAATCGCTGATTCACATTTTTGTGGAACACCTTCTTTTGTTCTTTCAAAACAGTACGTTGTTTGCTCGATGTATCGCTCCTCAACAAAATGAAAGCTTAATTTATGACTCACTTGTTCTAACGTATACCCACTCATACGTTCTAAGGCAGGATTAATATTTAGAATATGACCTTGAATGTCTAACACCATAATGCCATCGGGACAATTTTCTACAAGAGAATGGTATTTTCTTTCGCTTTCTCGGAGCATCGACTCCTGACTTTCAAGCTCTCGATTCCGCATCATACGAATGAGCATTAAAACAGATATAATAAAGATGCCTGTTAAAGCCATGTATTGCACGAGGTGGTTTTCACTATAGCTCTCAACTTCAAATTTAGTTGCAACAGAAGATGTGATCATTGTAAAGTAATGGACCGCAAGCGTTCCAAGACCAAAAACAAGCGCTCCTGACACTCTTCTAAAGGAATTACTTCTTTCATTAGAAATTCCATAAACAAGCCACAAACTACTAACTGTAAAGAAAAAAACCATCAACAAAGGAAGAACGACTCTCCACCAGTCATCGATCGAATAAGTTAACCCCAATAAATAATGAGAACTAATCATTTGTAATAACAATAACGATAGCGCAATCCAAAGACTTGCTTTAATGATTTGCTTAAACTGCCCTCTCGGTGAAAGGGTCATAAACGCTAAGAGAGATCCAATGACTGGAACAGCTAGAGATAAGCATACAAACCATGGTGCATAAAAAGAAGCATCTGCTGTTGATAGACCTAATAAAACAAGGTATTGCAGAATCCATATTCCCGCTCCCATTGCAAGTGAACTTCCAAACACCCAAAATTTCCGATATGGAAGCGTCATGATGTGAGCTTTTTCATGAAAATCAAATGCTACATAAGCGTAGCTTACAATCATTAATATCGAAATAACAATAAGAAAAAAATGAAACTCGTAAGTGAATCCTTCCATTACGTACTCCACTCCATTTTTAATATCGACGTCCTGGTTTTCTATGTACCAATTTGACAAATTTCTTCAAAATCCTTCCACATTTAAAAAATAGCGATTACTTTCTTTCACCACCTTCTAAACGAATAAAAACAGCCTCTATGAAACAGGCTGCTTTTACATGTTTTGAAGGCTATTTTTTAATAAGAATGGGTAATGGTAGATGAAGGAGGATTTACAATGGCTCAAATATTATTCAAAGTACAAAATGTGAAGCGACTCGTCGACCATCATATTCCGGATACATTTGAAGCATCCGTCGAAGTCGAAATCATTAATCGTGAAAATGGCGAACTATTAAAAACAGGGCTAATTCCAGTTCAATTTAATGAGCATGGATCCTTCCCTTCCATTTCCCACATTCAAACGTTTGAAGAAAACAAGAAGTTACAAGCGAAACTTTTATTTGATATTCGACGATATGTTCGAAAGCTTCGTCCTTATCTTCAGCCAGATGATGACTAATTTACGCTTCAAATAAATAGCGGTAAATACTACAAGCAACTTGAATGTTCAAAAGATCAGATGGATCGTTAAAATTAATCGTTAATATTTCTTGGATACGTTGAATGCGGTAGTTCATTGTGTTCACATGAACGTGCAGTTGTTCTGAAGCGTTTTTGATATCCTGTCCTGTCGATAAGTACACAAACAATGTTTGAAAAAGCTCTCCTTTGCGTCGCTTCTCATAAGCAAGTAGGGGAGAGAGATACTCAAGCGCATAATTAGCAAGCTCCTCCTCGTTGTTATTTAACAACAAACGAAGCGCTCCAATTTCTCCATACCACGAGGAATACCCAGCAAATGTAAAGCGTTCTAAAAATTTAATTGTTTTCTTGGCTTCATTGAAGGACTGGTCTAATGCGCGTATTCCCTTAACTGATTTCCCGATTCCGATTCTACACATTTTTTCTGACGTAATAGATGAAGTAAGTGCTTTGAAATCACGGATAAAGCGATTAACTGATACGATTGACGATTCTACCCCATGAACATCATGGAAGAGGATAACAATCTGTCTCCCCCACTCTGTCACAAGCAATCTCGTATCACCTTTTTGAAGCAAATGACTAATTGATGCATGAATGCAACTTCGCAACCACTCTTCGTGCCCCTGCTCTAGTTCTTGCGGAACATCAAGAACCGCCACGGTAAAAAAAGCATTCCAATCAGCTTGAAGTCGATCGGCAAGATAGCTTAAATCCGCTTCCTCTTCCTGAGCAGAGAGAAGATTGATGATTAGTTCACCGGTAAGCCGCTGCTGTTCTTTATGCTCCGCTTCTTGTTTCATTAATTGTAGACCCGCCACTGTGCATGCATGAAAAACAGCAGAATGTTCAAACCTTGTAAGCGGTAGCGATTCGGAAATAATCGCTAGATAGCCTAGTGGAAAGGAAAGTCTACCAAGTGGGAATAACAAGAAATCTTCTTTTGCGTGGAAAACTTCAACCTCATGTTTTTTTTGCCTAATCGTATTGAGGTGCATCAGAATCATCTTTTGCAAGTTTTCAGTTGATGGCCATTTAGAGTGGCTCGACGCCTTCACTTCACCAAATGGATCAAAAATCATGACGTTTTTACCGATTGAATTTGTAAGATATGAACAAATTTCTTGAAAAGACCCTTCATTCATTCCGATATCAGATAGGGCATGGTGGGTTTCCACAGATTTTGATAAACTTTCATTTTGATTTATCATTGTCTTGTTAAATTGCTTTAATTTTTGAAGAGAAGCTTCCTTGTTCCGATACAAATTCGCATTCATAAGAGCAATCGCCGCCTGAGACGAGATGGCTTCAACTAATCGAATATCGTCCTTCGTAAACTCTTTTTCTAGATTAAATTGATCTAATACAATAACCCCTGTACAATCGTCTTCTTTAATAATTGGAATACAAATGGTACTCATAGGTAAATCGTCTGCGGACTGATGGTAGAGCGTTGCATTCTGAGGCGTCATCGTTTTCATCGCTTCTTCTACTTCAAGGTTTGTTTTAAAGTGGAGCGTTTCTTTTTTCTCAAATGCCAGGCCTGTCATCGATTCTCCAGATTGAAGCAATACCTCATTTACCGTTTTCTTTCGGAACCCAGTCGATCCCGCAACTTTCAATCTCTTTCGCTCATCATCGTATAAAAAGAGCACGCCGCCGTCTGCAGCATCAATGACAGAGACGGTCTCTTCAATGACGGATTGAATCACCGCATAGAAATCAAGTGATGAGTTAAAGATGGTTGATACTTGCATCAATAAATGTAGCTGTCTTTTACTTAATTCTGCTTCATTTTCAAGCAACCCTCTCGCCATTCATTTCCTCCTCCTATTCTCTTAACTCTTTATCTCTTCCGCTTCATAACGATGTTGTTCTAAATAAGATAAAGTGGCCTCTCCTAGCGTTTGAGCAGCGATCAACATCGCAGTCTCATCAATATCAAACATCGGATGATGATGAGGATAAGTCGATGACAGCTCCTTATTTCCTGAACCAGTTAAAAAGAACGTTCCCGGTACTTTTTCAAGATAATAAGCAACATCTTCTCCAACCATTAACGCTTCTGTTTCGACCACATTTTTTACTTTTTCTACTCTTTGGGCCGCCTCCTTCAGCATCATCGTTTCCTTCTCGTGGTTCACAACAGGAGGGTATCCTCGATCATAGGTAAACTTATAGTCTGCCCCGCTACTTTCACACGTCCCTTTAATCATTCGTTCCATTAATGCAATGATCTTCTCACGAACATCTCGATCAAATGTACGAACGGTTCCTTTCAGCGTAGCCGTTTCTGAAATAACGTTAAACGCCGATCCTGCATGAAAGGAACCAATTGACAAGACGGCTGTATGACCTGGATCAACAAATCGACTAACGATTTGCTGCAACTGACTAACAAGCTGACTAGCAATGACAATTGAATCAACCGCTTCGTGCGGAATACCTCCATGCCCCCCTCTTCCTTTTACGACAATTTCAAACGAGTCGGCAGCTGCCATAATGCGTCCTGTTTTGTATGCGACGGTGCCTGTAGGAAACCCTGACCAGAGATGTGTTCCAAAGAGCACGTCAACCCCATCAAGACACCCATCTTCGATCATCGGCTTTGCACCACCAGGCGTGATTTCTTCTGCAAATTGATGAATAAAAACAACTCGTCCAGCTAACTGATCACGTTGATCGTTTAACGCTTGTGCAAGATGTAAAAGCGTAGACGTATGCCCGTCGTGTCCGCAAGCATGCATCACGCCGGGAACTGTCGATTTATATGGAACGTCTTTTTCATCATTTATTGGAAGAGCATCGAAATCAGCTCGTAAGGCTACTGTTTTACCTGGTAATGCTCCTTCGAGAACAGCTACAACACCTCTTCCACCAACTTCAGTACGAATAGGCATTTCAAGCTTTTCATAAAATTCAGTGATTCGTTTTGGTGTGTGAACTTCATGGAAAGAAAGCTCGGGATGCCGATGAAGCTCTCTTCTTAGTTCAACCATTTGTGGATAAAGCTCTTCTAATCTCTTAAACAGTGCAGTTCTCATTGTAAGATCTTCCCCTCTCCTCTATCTAAAGCAATCACGTATCATACGTTATGAGTATTTTAACAAAAATTCTGAACTTTATAAGGAAAACTTGCAAATCTATTGTGAAATATTATGTGCACCTACTAAGAGCAGTTCATTCGGAATTAAAAAAGAACCCTCTGATTTGCAATGGATCACTACGTTTTCTAAAATAAAGTGAAGATCGCTAATGAGGAGGATATAAGATGAATGTATGCATATTAGGGGCTACAGGCCGGGTTGGTAGTAAAGTACTAATACAAGCTGTTAGAGATCACCATAACGTATCTGTTCTTGTACGATCACCAGAAAAGCTTTCAATAAAAGATGGTATAACAATTGTTGAAGGCAATGTGTTAAATGAAGATGACGTAATGAAAGCAAGCGAAGGAGCCGACGTGATGATCAGTGCGCTTGGAACAGACAAAACAACAACGCTATCCGAGAGCACACCGATTCTGCTAAGCGTCATGAAGAAGCAGGGAATAAAGCGCATCATTACAGTTGGCACAGCCGGTATACTAAACAGTCGTACCGATCCTGGCGTTTATCGTTTTGAGTCATCCGAATCAAAACGTAAAACAACCCGAGCAGCAAAAGAGCATCTCGCTGTCTACGAGATGCTGAATAAAAGCCAAGTGGAGTGGACCATTATTTGCCCTACGTACTTACCAGAGGGAGACGCTCGCGGCAGTTACAGAGTTGAAGAAGATTACCTTCCTGAAGATGGCAAAGAAATCTCAACTGGAGACACGGCTAATTTTGTGTATCAAGAGCTCCTTGAAAAAAACCACCTTTTAAAGCGGGTCGGGATTGCCTACTAACTACTGAGACATACCTGTATCTTTGATCGTGACATCCACTTCAACAGATACAGGTGTGGTTTCAATGAGACGTTCTTTGTCTAACGTCCTCCATTCTTCATAAGATAGTGACTGTCGAATATACTGACCTAACCCAAGACTATCTGTTTGGTTTTCCTTTAAAATCTCGATGATGTCCTCGGCTTTATGCTCAATATGACGTGCAACCAACTGCTCTAATTGGTGAATCTCTTTAGTAGAGGAAATACTTTCTTCTCCCGTATCTTCTAAAACCGATCCTCTCATCTTCACTATAATCTTGATATAATCAACCTCTCTCCCCTTCTTATATACGTTTATTTTCCGGTTGCTTGTCACATAGTCAAAGTGAACATTTCGAATTTCTTCCTCTTGAGCCATTTTAATCGTTAGCTCACTTCTCTCTACCTTTTTAAGCAATAACATTAATATTTTTGATTGAATCAAATCAAGGTGATCAACATAGCGATCATTGCGAAAAAGAGCGGTACCCACCAATACGATTCTCCCATCCTGCTTACTAAAGAGAGGAGCGATCGGATCAATCCCATCATCATAATAATCACGAGAAAAATGGTAAATGTCCGTTTCTGGAATTGTAAATTTATCGGATTCAGTTTTTAACATTTTATCAATGTAACTCCCGATATCCGGCACGACTTCGGTTCTAATAATTTCAGTGCCTTCTTGATCTGCTACCACTACTTTCACCTGTGATCCTATTTCCTGGTCTCTTTCCATCGAGCTGATCACGCTGTTCACTCCGTTTCTTGCAAACCTTTCGCCAAGAATAATGGAATGAATTTGACCATTTACTACTTGTTGTTTTGTTTTGGATGAGAGGAGATCCTCTGCCTCCTTTTTAGAATTTGCAATTGTTTCGATGATTTGCTCTTCATTAGACGTTTCACTTGTTAAATTTGGAAAAGAGGCGGTAACTTTTAAATCACCAATCGGATCATCCGTTTGATCAAAACTCATCATACTAATAATAGCAAGATCTTCAATTACTTTTTGATCGTTACAACCTGCTAGCACTAAGCATGCGAAAATGCCCCATATGACAGTTTTTCTATCCATTGCGCCTCCTCCTAATCCACAGAATCAATAACAACAGAATAGGTAATCCAATGGCTATTCCTGCAGCAGCGAATCCAAAAATCAATAACCATGGTGCTAACTCATAAACCACGTCTACTCGAAGTGTAATAAAAAAAGCAACCAAAATTAAAATCGGCGCTAACCACTTCTCATTCATACTCGGGATTCCACGATGAAGGAGTAATTTGGCAGCCCATAAATACATCACTACTGTAATAAGAATCTTCATTAGAAATAAGTTAAAAACGAGGCTTTCAATTCGCTCAATTAATTCAATTTCAACGTACGCAATTAAATTCAATACAGGAAAACTAATAAGCTTGAGTTGCTCAAATGAAAAGTACATAAAGGATACGAGGCATGTGAGTGTATACACAATCGTCGTAATGACATGTCCTACATATACGCTCAGAAACCATCTTGGCTTTTTCTCATCAATATAAGGAAACAAAAACAAGACAAGTTCAAAACCTAGAAATGCCGTATATACCTCAATCCATCCACGAATTGAATGGGTGCCTTCTTTCGAATATAAATGGCGTTAACCTCATAACGGATGAATATGGGATATGATAAATTAACAAAAAGGTCATCCAAATTGTTAAAAAAAAGAAGATGGTCGTTGTCTTAGATATCGTATATATATCCTTTACGACAAGGTAGAAAGCAAGAATTAGAACGATGCTGTACAGCAAAAGTAAACTTGAATTTTGAAAAGTTAACACCTGGGTGATAAGGATATAATCTTTTCCTACAAGTAGTGCTAAGATCGACCAGATCAATGCAAGGAGGAGGTAAAAAGGCGCCAATACTTTACGAGGGATAAGTCCTTCCATAATCTCAAATACACTCTCTCCTTTTCTAAAACGGTTCACGAGAGAAATGAGAAAAACATTTATTCCAGCTATAAAAGATACAATGAGTACCATAATCCATCCGTTGGTACCAAAATTAACGGCTAGCATGCGTGGTAACTTGTATAGGGTTACACCAGACTGGATCATATAAATGAGAATGGCGAGGTGAAATGGCGCGATTTTTTCCGACATTAGTATCCCTCAATTTCTTCTAGCTGCTTATTGCTTTCTTTTCTTATTAGAAGTTCTAGGTAAAGCTGGTCTTGTTTTCATTAAAGAATAGGGAGCTCGCAACAAAAAATCGACCCAATCTTTGCGGAAGAACGGAGATAGAGGAGCTAAGTAAGGTGCACCAGCACTCGTTAAACTACTTAAGTGGATCACCAAAAGGATGACTCCAATGACGATTCCGAGATTACCAAGGAGTCCCGCTAAAAGAATTAAACCAAAGCGCGCTAATCGAATACTCGCACTCATCACATAACTAGGGACGACAAATGAAGTAATGGCAGAACTCGCGACAACAATAATAAGAACATTGCTAGTAATCCCAGCTTGCACTGCCGCTTGTCCGATAACAATACCACCAACGATACCGATCGTTTGTCCAACTTTTGTTGGCAACCTGGCCCCTGCTTCACGTAAAAATTCAAGGGTAATTTCCATGATTAGCGCTTCGTATAAGGGTTTAAATGGCACCTTACTTCTTGAACCTGCCAGCGTTGTTAACAGCGATTGTGGAATCATTTCATATTGAAAAGTCGTAACGGAAACGTAAAGAGCAGTAAACCCAATCGTAATGATAAAAGCCCCGAATCGAAGCAACCTTGTTGCCGTCCCTGTAGTCCATCTTTGATAATAGTCATCACCTGTTTGAAAAAAGTCAAAAAAACTTGAGGGACTGATGATTACTGCAGGACTACCATCAACTACGACCACAATTTTCCCTTCAACAAGCGCAGCTGCAATGGCATCAGGTCGCTCTCGAAGCATAAACTGTGGAAAGAGCGCATTTGGCTGATCTTCAATCAGCTGTGTTAGCATATGTGCATCATACACCGCGTCAATCTCGATTTTCTCAATTCTATTTATCATGTCACCCACTACTTCATCATTAGCAATTCCTTTTATATGAAGAACAAAGATGCTTCCTTTCGAAACTTCTCCGACAGGAATTTCGTTAATTTTCAAGTGCGCGCTTTTCACCCGTCTTCGAATCATGGAAAGATTAATTTCGCTACTTTCAACAAATCCTTCATGTGGCCCTGTAATCGTTGTTTCCGTTTCCGAAGGTTGGATTTCTCGCTGCTTAGGTCCAGAAATGTTAATCAGGTAAGTATGGTCCTGGTGAAAAACCGCCGCTTCTCCATTTAGAATTCCATCGATTACTTTCTTTTCATCATCCGTTTTATGAAAGTTAGACCTTTTTAAGAATGGAAGTTTGGTTTCATCTGATGCATGATAAATGGGAACGAGCAAATCCATTTCAAGTAAATTTTCGTTAACCATATGTAAAAAATAAACAATTGTTATATTTAATTCAGGAAACGTGCGTTGTACGAGATCATGACAGCCACTAAAATTTTCGATAACTTGTTTCTGAAGTGAAGCTGAATGATCTTTTCCTACCGCTTCCTGCTTTAATTCTTTTAACTTATGAAGTAACTTTGTCGTTCTCCTTCTCATCCTATTCACTCCCATGCGCCCGCTTGTTCTAGCTTTTGGAGATGTGAATAGAAATATGCATCGGCTCTTCAGAATAACAAAAAAAGAAGACCAGCTTTACGCTCGTCTTCTCCATGTTTTACTTTTGTTTTAAAGCCGCTTCTAGAGCAATAATCATCATTTCTTTAAACGTTGTCTGACGCTCTTCAGAAGTCGTTTCTTCACCCGTCACAATATGATCACTAACAGTCAGTACGGTCAGTGCATTCACGCCGTATTTTGCTGCGATCGTATAAAGAGCGGAAGTTTCCATTTCAACACCTAGCACTTGATAGTCAGCAAGCTGTTGGAAAATTTCCGGGTTGTCACGATAGAAGGAATCACTTGTAAACACATTCCCGACATGAACACTCATTTCTTTTTCGGCTGCAGCATCATATGCATTTTTTAGAAGGTTAAAATCAGCTGTTGGGGCAAAGTCCATGCCATTAAATTGAAGACGGTTTACACCAGAATCAGAAGTGGCACTCATCGCAAGAATAACGTCTCTTACTTTCACTTCTTTCTTCAATGCACCACATGTGCCAACTCGAATCAAATTCTTTACGCCATAGCTTTGAATAAGCTCATTCACGTAGATTGAAATCGACGGCACGCCCATGCCGGTTCCCTGAACAGAAATTCGTTCCCCTTTATATGTACCAGTGTATCCAAGCATTCCTCTTACTTCGTTATAGCAGACAACGTCTTCTAAGAACGTTTCTGCAATGTACTTCGCACGAAGCGGATCTCCGGGTAATAAAATCGTTTCCGCAATATCTCCTTGTTTCGCACCAATATGAACACTCATAATCGTACCTCCTTGAATAAATACGTTCACTATCAAAAGTAGCATAAGATGAGAGGATATGCCACATCCATTCACATATCGGTAGTCTCTCCACAACGTCTCTATGCAATGCAGCTACTAGTGCAAATAAAAAACAGGCATTCGCCTGTTTTTTAACCTATCAATAGTACGGAGAAATCATCAAATAAACGACAACACCTGTCATACTCACATACAACCAAATCGGCATCGTCCATCTTGCAATTTTCCTATGTTTTGCAACTTGCATATTAAGACCTCGTGTAACTGTGATTAGAGCAAGAGGAACAATCGCAGCGGCAAGGATAATATGTGAAATCAAAATAAAGAAATAGACGGATCGAATCAGCCCTTCTCCTCCAAAAGAAGTTGATTCAGACAACCCGTGATACGTTACGTAAGACACTAAAAATAATGCTGTCGTCGTAAAAGCGGCAAAAATAAAGCGTTTGTGCAACTTAATATTCTTTTGCTTAATAAAGATCAGCGCAGCTACTAAGAAAACAAAAGTAAAGCTATTAAAAACTGCGTTAAGCAAAGGCAAAAGTGTAATATCAAAACCTACCTCACCGCTATATTCGGGTAAGAAAAACAGGATAACAACGAGCACGTTAACTGCAATGGAAAGCCCGACGATCCATGGTGTATAATTCCGTTGTTTTACATCACTCATACGAATTCTTCTCCTTATCACATTAATCTACCTTTTAAGGATAAGAAAGTTTCTCTAAATGAGCAACCTATGTGACACATCTCACACGTAAAATTCCAATTCGTGACACGTTTTGTTCACATTAAGGCGACCACTGATCATGAACAATCCCTATTAAATAGTGATCATTATTATGTTCAGAAAACACCAATTTAAGACTCTTCCAATCCATTCCTTCAGATTCTTCTGATCCGGGTACAAAGAACTCAACATAATGGCTATTCGGAAAAGCTTCATCTATATTATGAAGACGATTTGTTTCTTTATATATCCCATCGTACGTAACTAACTCAGTCTCACTAAATTCGACATCATAAATATATTTCTCAAAATAAGCTTGAGGTGTCAGTCGAATTGGATCTCCTTTACCGTCATCCGTCCCCCATTCAAGCTGCTTTTGATTGGGTACCTGGAATAACTCTTTCACCTGAGAAGGCATCAATACCTGTGCACGATTTTTATCAACCGTTCCGAATGGAGAAAGCAGTACTCCTTTTTGTGGATGAACATAACGAGATACTTCGTCCATCTCTTGTTTACTTAATGCATTTAAAACGAGATACGCTTTTTTCATAACAATGCTTTGTACAGATGCTGGTCGATCGGCTTCTACTTCGCCTAAATTTTGCGGTTTTTCAATTGCACACCCTAGAATAATGCCAAAAAACAGGAAGAAGATTGTCAGTACTCGAATCATCTTATTCATCCTCCCTATTAACGCTCATATCTATTATATTCGCCACAATTGAATGCAACCATTCTATCTCTCAGGAAAAAGTTTATCATTTTCCATTTGAATGTCCCCAACAACCTTTTCCCTAGGTACTAATCATGGTATCGCTTACAGATGTCAATTAGTCGATTTAATATTAAAAATTCAGCTTAATACCCAATCACACGATTTGATTTTAACGCGAAAAAGCTATAAAATTTTTACTTGGGAACCCAGTAACTTGTTCTGTTACGGGATCGATATCATCTGATCAGCATTTGATTAGTCTTATCTTTACTAATGAAGTAGGGAATTCACTGTTCCGTCCATACGTTCCCTCTGGAACAGCAATAATGAAAAAGTGAGGTCACAAAGATGAATCAACCATCAAAACAGGCTTCTGTTATCGTTATATTCGGTGCAACAGGAGATCTTGCCAAACGCAAGCTATTCCCATCACTGTATAACCTCTATTGTAAAGGTGTACTTGCTGAGGATTTCGCTGTAGTGGGAGTAGCAAGAAGACAGCTTACTAATGAAGAATTCCGTTCAAACGTTCATGATTCTGTTATACATACAGCATGCATGGATAAAGATGACAAACACGAGGAATTTAGCAGTCATTTCTTCTACCAACCATTTGATGTTACAAAGAAAGAATCTTACCAGGAATTAAATGAATTAACACAATCACTCGATGAGAAATTTAATATTCCAGGAAATCGCATTTTTTATATGGCGATGGCTCCTGAATTCTTTGGGACAATTGCACTCAATCTAGATTCTGAAGGATTAACAAATGGAGACGGCTTTAATCGTCTTGTTATTGAAAAACCTTTTGGACATAATTTCCCATCAGCTCAAAAGCTGAATGATGAAATTCGTCAAGTCTTTTCTGAAGACGAAGTTTATCGTATCGATCACTACTTAGGAAAAGAAATGGTGCAAAATATCGAAGCGATTCGTTTCGCTAATTCAATGTTTGAACCACTATGGAACAGTCGACACATATCAAATATCCAAATTACCTCTAGCGAAACGGTCGGCGTTGAAACACGTGGAGGATATTATGAAAAGTCTGGTGCCCTCCGTGATATGGTCCAAAACCATGTTCTTCAAATGGTTTCCCTTCTAGCAATGGAACCGCCTGTTAGTCTTTCAACAGAAGAGATTCGCGGTGAGAAGGTGAAAGTACTTCGCGCGCTTCGTGCAGTTAAACCGGAAGAAGTAAACGACTACTTCGTTCGCGGACAATACAAGCAAGGTGAAGTAGATGGAGAAAAATTACCAGGCTATCGCGAAGAAGATAATGTCGATGAAGAATCAAATACGGAAACATTTGTTGCGGCGAAACTGATGATTGATAATTTCCGCTGGGCAGGTGTGCCGTTCTATATTCGTACCGGTAAACGTATGACAAATAAATCCACTAAAATACTGGTTGAGTTTAAAGATTTGCCAATGAACCTATATAAAAATGAAAGTGGCAAACTTGGACCGAATATTCTCGTGATTCACATTCAACCTGAAGAAGGCATTACCCTTCACTTGAATGCGAAGGATACTGGAGATATGCGTAAAACAACGCCAATACAGTTAACCTTCAATAACCATCAAGAAAACAATATGAACTCACCAGAAGCGTATGAACGCCTCCTACACGACGTGATGCGCGGTGATGCTACGAACTTTGCACGTTGGGATGAAGTCGCTCTCTCATGGCAGTTCATTGACCCAATTTCGGTTACATGGGCAAATGAGAAGGAAAAAGAATTCCCGAACTATCCAGCAGGTTCAATGGGACCTAAAGCTGCAGATGAGCTTCTAGAAAAAGACAACCTGCACTGGTGGCCATTACCGAAAGAGTAAAGCGGAAGTGAGCAGTTTATTGCAATTAAAAATGACAAAAGAAAGATACGTGCTTCACGTATCTTTCTTTATCATATACACTACTATTTGAAAGGAAGTGTTTTTTTATGAAAATGTATGATGTAAGTGCACCAATTTTTAATGGAATGGCTGTTTATAAGAACAAAGAAGAAAAACAACCTGAAATCAACACGAAGACAAATGGACATGTAACAGAGTCTCGTCTTTCTCTCGATGTACATACGGGCACTCACGTAGATGCACCGCTTCATATGATGAATGATGGAGCAACATTTGAATCAATTAATCAAGAAGATCTTGTTGGAAAAGCGAAAGTAATTGACGTTACAGATGTTAAAGGCGCGATCTCTGATAAAGATATTGAAGCGGAAGACATTCAAGAAGGCGACTTCATTCTTTTAAAATCTCAAAACTCTTTCGAAGAAGAATTTAATTTTGACTTTGTTTTCGTAGGTGAAGACGCTGCACGCTACCTTGCAGAGCGAAACATTCGCGGAGTTGGCGTAGACGGCCTTGGTATCGAACGTAGCCAGCCTGAGCACCCTACACACCGCTCTTTATTCGAGAAGGATGTTATCATCATGGAGGGCTTACGCCTAAAAGACGTGGCAGCTGGAGAATATTTCATGGTTGCTGCACCTTTAAAGCTTCAGGGAACAGATGCATCACCCGCTCGCGTTTTATTGTTTGAAGGATTAAAAGAAGCATAAGATTTCATAAGCCAGGGTCTCCCCTGGCTTTCATTCTACCTCGAGATGATAATCCAAAAAACGAGTGGAGGTAATGATGAAATTCCTATTTCTAAAGCTTCGTTCTCGTCTAACGCTAACAATCTGGTTCATTTCTGTCGTCATTTTTGCGCTCTTCCTTACCTTTGTCCTCCCTCAAGTCTCAAACAAATCTTATGAGGTTACCCAAACGACTGAATCCCCTGATGGCTCATTCTTTTACACTCCTGAGAAGCTCTATGAGGTTGCAGAAGCGTATGGAGAAGCTGGGAGAAGCTATTATATTAAAGAGCGCTTTAGTTTTGACCTTATCTGGCCGCTAGTGTATTGGTTCTTTTTAATCGCTTCGATTACGATCTTATATCGAGCTGTCACCAATGGTAAATGGTTCTTTTTAAGCTTACTTCCCTCATTTGGTGTAGTATTCGACTACTTAGAAAACATCGCAACTTCACTTGTCATGTTCTTTTATCCGCGTAGTATATCATTCATCGCTTGGTGTGCACCATTTTTCACATCGATTAAATGGTCACTGATTTACGTAAGCTTCCTTGTTATCATCATTGGTTGTGTCATTCAAGTCATTCAGCTCGGGAAAAAGCTTCGCAATGACCTTAACCACAAGGCTTAACAAAAAAAACGCTACTTCGCTCCCCTTTGAATGGGGAGTGAGTAGCGTTTTTTAATGCTGTTTAAGAAATCAGACATGCTCACTTCTCGCTCTGACACAAAGAACGTGTTCAAACGAGAGTGCTCCAGTGCCTGCCGTGTCTAAACGCCCACTTTCGCTTTTCTTGATCTAGCTGCAACGCCCAGCCTCTCGATCGCTTCACCCCATCAAATGAACACAAAGACCGTGTTCTTTTTATGGGGCTCCAGCGCTTGTCGAGGCTAAACGGGCGCTTCCGCTTTTCTTTTAATCAAGCCATTCTGTGTGGAATACACCTTCGCGGTCAATACGTTGATACGTATGAGCGCCAAAGTAGTCGCGCTGGGCTTGTAGAAGGTTTGCTGGCAATGTTTCGCTACGATAGCTATCGTAATAAGCAATTGCACTTGCAAGACCAGGAACCGGAATTCCGCGCTGTACAGCAAGTGAAACGATATCACGAGCAGCACCCTGATAAGATTCAACGATTTCCTTGAAGTATGGATCAAGAAGAAGGTTCGTTAAGCTTGGCTCACGGTCATATGCTTCTTTAATGTTTTGAAGGAAGCCAGCACGGATAATGCAACCACCGCGGAAGATCATGGCGATCGAACCATAATCAAGATTCCAATCATACTCATCTGAAGCAGAACGCATTTGTGCGAAGCCTTGCGCGTAAGAACAGATTTTACTTAAATATAATGCTTTGCGGATTTTCTCGATTAGCTCTTCTTTATTACCATCAAATGCTGGTACATTAGGGCCAGCAAGAAGCTTGCTTGCTTTCACACGCTCTTCCTTCATTGCTGAAATAAAGCGAGAGAAAACAGATTCCGTAATGATTGAAAGTGGTACACCAAGGTCTAGGGCACTCTGACTTGTCCATTTACCAGTACCTTTCTGGCCAGCTGTATCAAGAATCACATCAACAAGCGCTTTGCCTGTTTCAGGATCTTTCTTCGTAAAGATATCTGCTGTGATTTCAATTAGGTAGCTATCAAGTTCACCTTTATTCCATTCCTTAAATACTTCGTGAAGCTCATCAGTCGAAAGACCAAGCACGTTCTTCATCATGTAATAAGCTTCGCCGATTAACTGCATGTCACCATATTCAATGCCGTTATGCACCATTTTCACATAGTGACCTGCACCGTCTGGACCAATGTAAGTGGTACAAGGATCACCATCAACGTTTGCAGCGATTGCTTTAAAGATATCTTCAACTTCACTAAATGCATCCGGTTGTCCACCAGGCATAATTGAAGGACCGTTTAATGCGCCTTCTTCTCCACCTGAAACACCAGTACCAATAAAGCGAATGCCTTTTTCTTTCAAATCTTCGCTACGCTTCTGCGTGTCTTTAAAGAACGCATTCCCGCCGTCAATGATAATATCATCTTTATCAAGATGTGGAAGAAGCTGATCAATCGTTGCATCTGTTGGCATACCTGCTTTAACCATTAGCAAGATTTTTCTAGGTGTTTCAAGTGATTGAACGAACTCTTCAATGCTGTATGTATCCTGAAAGTTTCGTCCTTCAACTTCAGACATCATTTCTTTCGTTTTTTCTTCCGATCGATTGTACACTGAAACGGAATAGCCGCGGCTTTCGATATTCATCGCAAGGTTCTTCCCCATAACGGCTAACCCAATTACACCAATTTGTTGTTTTGACATCTTATTCCCTCCAGCTCATTTCTTGTTTTCATGAACCCACTGACGCGAACTCATTTGATTACAGGATTAACACTTTTTAGTATGTGCACCTGTCATTTAGCTAGTCACGCGTACAGCCTGACAGTATGCATTATACGTCTTTCCGTGTAACCGTGCAAAGATTAGCAACTAGGAAAAAGGATGAAAAGAATCAATTTCGTGCTCATTCTTTTCATCCTTTTTTTATGCTTCTCCTTTGTTTACAGGAAAGAAGGCGTTTTCAAAATTCATCATTGGGAAACACTCCTTATAACGATTATACTTAATGAGACAATTAAAATAATGGAGGAGTGAATGGATTGTGAATGAAAAACAACTTGCTGGCAATAAAGCAGCATCTTATATTCAAGACGGTATGATTGTTGGGCTAGGAACGGGAAGTACAGTTTATTATACGATCCTCGAAATTGCTCGAATGGTGAAAGAAGGTTTGAATATTACGGGAGTTGCTACATCGAAAAGTACGGAAAAGCTTGCTCATGATCAAGGTATTCCGCTTCTATCACTTGAGGAGGTTTCTACCATTGACTTAACGATTGATGGGGCCGACGAGTTAACAGAAGATTTAACACTTATAAAAGGCGGAGGCGGCGCACTTCTACGGGAAAAAATTATCGCTTACCATTCCACACACATGATTGTCGTTGCTGATTCCAGTAAATACGTGAAGAAATTGGGAGCCTTCCCCCTTCCTGTTGAAATCACGAAATTTGGTTACTTAAAAACGTTAAATGCGATTAAAAACATGGGATGTACGGCTTCCCTTCGCAAAGAAAATGACTCCCTTTTCATCACAGACAACGGAAACTATATTGTTGATTGTTCATTTGATGAAATCAGCTTTCCTACCACACTGCATGATCACCTTAATCAAATTCCTGGAGTCGTTGAGAATGGACTATTTATTGGTTATGCTGCGAAAGCAATTATCGCTCAAAACGATACGATTACATATGTTGAAATTTAAAAAAGCGCCCGGCCATCTTGGCCGGACACGCTTTCATTATTTAATAATAAGGACAGGACAATGAGACCTCTGAAGCACGGCATGACTGACGCTTCCAAGAAACCATTCTCTTAAGCCATTTAATCCTCTGCTTCCCATAATGATGAGATCACGATTGTGTTCATCGGCGTATTTTACAATTTCGTTTCCTGGGTTCCCTTCAAGTACCATTGTTTTCACTTTATGATTCGGTAGCTGAACGTCGAGTTTTTCACTGATCCCTTTTAGCATATCAACGGCTTCTTTTCTAAGTTCATTTAAAATACTGGCATAAACAACAGCTGAGCTAATTTGCGCAGTAGGATTTAGTGCAGTAACTACATCAATTTCCATAGCTTCATTTTCTTTTGCCATAGCAATCGCTTCATTTAATGCCTTAACACTTAAATCAGATCCATCAAACGCAACAAGGATTTTATTGTATTTTTTCATCTCAACATTCTCCTCCCCTGATCTACTTTCATACTACCACGAAAATGGAACAAGTCCTGTGACATTCATCACGAATAGGCGTTTCCTTTTAATGCTTCTTATAAAGAATTTGCTCTGTCAAAATTGCGGTAATCGAACCAAGTATAAGACCGTTATTCAAAATCGAAGCCGCAATTGGTGGGGCTTGTTGAAAAGCTTCTGGTGGAATAAACATCGTACCAATTCCAACCATAAAGGAAATGCCTATTATAAATGGTTTTCCCTCTGAATCATCCTTTTTAAACTCATTAAACGCAATACCTACCATGTTTACGAACACGATAAAAATAACAGCATAGCCAACCGGTTCAGGTAATGCTGCAAAGAATGCCATCAAAGCTGGGAATAAGCTAATAATGATGATCAGCCCACTACCTAAAATAAAAGGAAGCTTACGTTTAAGCCCTGTTGTTAAAATAAAACCTGCGGCCCCTGAGATCGGAACACTCCCTACCGCTGAAAAGACGCCTCCTAATAATTGATTGATTCCAGAAATGAATCCCGCCTGTCTGTATCGGCCCATAGGCTTTGTGTTTGATAGCTTGTTTAACACTTCTTCTACAACGCGAATGCTTGCGATCATATTCGTAAGAAGAAGAAGCGTGACAAGGAACGCTGTTATAATCATGCCAGAATCCCAGGCTGGATACCCAAACGCGAATACCTCTGGCAATTGAATGAATCCTCCTTCTGGAAGAACGACTGGCTTCGCTAACCCAAGAACGGCAAATAAAACCCAACCAAATATTAAGATAATAAGGATGCTATATTGCTGAATCATCGCAGGCATCGATCTCGAAAACCATATGGAAACAAATACAAGCAGAAGAGATAGTCCTGTAATACGAAGGTCAATGCCCTCTTTTAGGTAGCCAACTCCCATCATGCCGTTAAGAAAGGATCCACTTAATTGAGCGACAAGAAGCAGGAGATAAATCCCAGTTACAACTGGCGTAAAAAGACGAGATAGCTTCTCCACTAAACCAAGTGCGCTCAGTAGAATAAATATGATCCCGCTTGCAATCATTGCGAGTTCGAGCGCTTGAAGTGTCTCTACTTCAGATCCAAATAACGTAGAGCTTAACCCTGCATAAAGAACAAATACTCCCCACCATAATCCTGCAGGTCCTTCATTAATCGGTAGCCGGTGACCGAGTGTCGCCTGTAAGATTCCAGCAACACCTAGAACAAACATCGTTCTCTGAACAAACCCTGCTGCCATTGCAGGATCTAGGTGGAACAAGCTTGCAATCGCAACTGGAGCCACGATGGAACCTGCAATCATAAAGATCGCCCATTGAAGGGCGGATAACGTATTACGCATGTAAAAGCCTTCTTTCATATAAACGAATTATGTATACACCTTCATCTTATCAAAGCGATCGACGGAGGTCATTACGTATTTTTCCACTATAAAAACGTCCCTTGCTCTGATATACTATTTTATTGGTGATTTGATTTTTCAAATACACGGGTGGGAGAGGGAAACACAAGTAAGAAGGGAATAAAGTGAAAACGAAAATTAATTTTGATTTTCAGGCTCACGATACTTCACTGAAGAAAGAAATTCTTGCCGGCATTACATCATTTTTTACAATTGTTTATATTGCAGCGGTTAACGCGTCAATCCTTGCTGATGCAGGAATTCCTTTCGAAGCAGGAATGATTGCAACAGTCCTGACGTCAGTGGTCGGCTGCCTGTTAATTGGTTTTTATGCAAATGCACCGATTATCCTCGTTCCAGGAATGGGTGTCAATGCGTTCTTTACGTATACAATGGTTGAATCAATGGGATTAAGCTGGGAGGTGGCACTCGCTTCTGTCTTTGTTGCAGGGATATTATTTGCGATAACAGCTTTTACACCGCTCTCCGGTGTGCTTTCAAAAGCAATCCCGCGTTCATTAAAAGAAGCGATTACTGTCGGAATTGGTTTATTTCTTACATTCATCGGTTTACAAAAAGGCGGGATCGTCGTTTCAAGCGATTCCACATTTGTGGCACTTGGAAACCTTGGGTCCGCTCATGTGATTGCAACTCTCGCCACGCTAGCATTAGCTGCCATTCTCTTCATTCGAAATGTGAAAGGCCATTTTCTTATCAGTATGTTAGCCGGGACTGCACTTGCCTGGTCGCTCGGACTAATTGAGACAGGTCAACAAAGTAGCTTTTCATTCTCATCCTACGGATCGGTATTCGCTGCGATGTCTTTCGATGACATTCTGATGCTACCTTTCTGGATCGCAACGTTCTCCATGGCGATGATTCTTGTCTTTGAGAATATGGGTTTGTTAACCGGTTTACTGCCAGATCAACGGAAGTTTACTAAGTCATATCAAGCAAACGCGATCTCAGCCATATCATCTGGCCTTTTCGGTACGAGTCCAACCGTTTCGACTGTTGAAAGTGCTTCAGGAATTTCAGCTGGTGGTCGAACAGGGCTCACTGCCATTACAACAGGGTTATTGTTCTTAACATCACTATTCTTTATCCCTATTTTCAAAATCATACCAGACTCTGCGATTGCGCCAGTTCTGATCATCATTGGTGGTTTGATGATTACATCCATTCAAAACATTTCCCTACAAGATTTTTCTGAAGGGTTTCCTGCCTTTTTAATTATCGTCATGATTCCGCTCACTTACAGCATTGTTGACGGTATTGCATTTGGCTTTATTGCATACCCTTTTCTAAAAATCGCTTTAGGGAAAGGAAAAGAAGTTCCTGTACCGATGTACATTATCGCAAGCCTCTTTTTTATAAACTTTTTCTTACACACCATCTAGAGGGTAAGAAAGTCCTCCAAACCTCCTTGATCTTCATTCAAGGAGGTTTTTTCCATTTCATCCTATCTTTTTTATGATATGCTAAATTCTGGTGATAAACATGATAAACGTAAAACAAACTGGTCTAATTCTTATTTTCTTCGTCCTAATGGGTTGTCAGGCTAACCAAGCTGGTAGCCTCTCTCTTCTTAATGAATCGAATGTGAAAAGACCCGTTCCTTCATTTTTAGTTGATCATAGAAAGGAACAGCTAATTGCTAAATACGAAAACAAAACCCCAACTGAATTTGGTGAAAATGTATCAGGTGTCTACACTCATTTTCGTTCATCCAAAAAGGAAATCGCCTTAACATTTGATGCTTGTGGTGGGTCACATGGGAATGATGTTGATGAGGCATTGATCGCATTTTTAAAAGCAAACAAGCTGCCTTCCACCCTATTTATTAACAGTAGATGGATTGATCAAAACACTGCTTTGTTCCAAGAACTTGCTCGTGACCCGCTCTTTCAAATCGAAAATCACGGCACGCATCACAAGCCTCTTTCTGTGAACGGGCAGTCAGCCTGGGGGATCTCAGGGACAGCATCGGTACAAGAAGTGATTGAAGAAATGAAAGAGAACCAAAACAAAATTGAAAAACTAACTGGTAAGAAACCAACACTTTTCCGTTCAGGAACAGCTTACTATGATGACGTAGCTGTTCAAATCGCTGAAGACCTTGGTGTTCAAATTGTGAACTACACTATACTCGGAGACGCTGGTGCAACTTATAACGCTCAACAGGTGAACGATGCTCTGTTGCAGGCACAACCCGGCGACATTGCTCTTCTTCATATAAATCAACCGACTAGCGGCACGGCAGAAGGAGTTGAAAAAGCGATTCCCGTCTTACAAAAAAATGGGTATGCATTTGTTCACCTTCACTCCCAAAATTTGCAGTGAGTACATTTTGTCTTGAAGGCCACCTTATTAATGAACACTATGATAAGGGGTGAAAAACTGATGAGTCAGTCTAAAGGACAACGAGAAAGACAATTCCGCAAAAGAAAAGAAGCACAAAATCCACATGGTAAAATTAAATCATTGGAGCAGCTTTCGAACGAAACTCCGAATAAGCCTTAGCCAATTAAGACAGATTAAACTCCTCCTAATTCGGGTAAAGGGTTCTAGAAGATGAAAGGAGTTTAGCGATATGAATGAAATCACTGTATCCGTAACAGGAATGAAGGGCGAAGAATGTATCCAGAAAATCGAAGCTGCCCTCCTTTCTTTAAACGGTATTGAACGGGCTTTAGCTGATCTGAAAGAAGAAACGGTCACGATAATGTTTGATGAAGAAGCCTTAGACGAAGCAACAATCATGCAAACAATTGAAGAAGCTGGCTATCAACCGGCCTAATTCCAAAAGAATCTGCCTAGCGCAGATTCTTTTTTATATCAAAATTAAACAATATTCTTCAAAAACACTCTAATTCTTTCCTACAAACATTCAATCTTCGCAATTCATGGGTGTTACTCTATAACTATGCGTTAAGGATAAGTTAACGAAAGGGGTAACGGACTTGGAACAGTCTAATTTAAATGCTAAGGAAATGCCTAAACAGAATGTATTGCCATCAGTAGAGAACTATTCTCACTTGCTTGAACAATTAGAAGTGTTAGCTTATGAAAATCAAGCACTAAGCAACGTTCACACGCTTGTTGCGGGCGTTGCTCATGAAATTAAAAATCCTCTTACGATTATGAAAGGCTTTCTTCAGCTAATAAAACCTGACCTTGATAAACTACAAAAAAGCGACATTGCTGATCTACTTTTAACAGAAATTCAACGAACGACCGATCTAGTTGAAGAGTTTCTTCAACTTGCCCGACCTGCAGAGCTTACATCTGAACGTATTGATCTTATCCCCTTCCTAAAAAATATCCTCCTTCTTTTTCATAGCCAGGCAAAGTTAAGCAAGTGTGACCTGACCACAAATCTACAACAGTTCAAACTTCCTATTGAAGTGATGATCAACCCCGGACAGTTCAAGCAAGTTTTTCTAAACGTGATGAAAAACAGTATCGAAGCCATTCGCATGACGAACCGTAACAATGGGGTGATCTCATTAACAGTAGGACAGCATCTTAATCGGGTGACAATCTCTATACGTGACAATGGCGTTGGAATGGATGCATCGACTCAGGGTCGTATTTTCAAACCCTTTTACACAACAAAAGAAAAAGGAACAGGACTCGGCCTGTTCCTCAGTAAACAAATTATTCAAAATCACAAAGGCACGATAAAAGTAAAAAGTTCTCCTGCGTTTGGTACAACATTTTCAATTCAATTGCCCTTGCTCCATCCGGTTTAAAAACCAATTTGCTCTTTCTCACTTGAAACCTGGGTTTTTCGCTTGTTTTTGTGAAGTAGTGCATTAACCTCTCCACCTACAAGAAGAATAATGCCGGTTAAATAAAACCAAAGCATTAAAATAATCACACCACCAAGACTTCCATAAGTAGCAGAATAGTTACCAAAATTACTAACGTAAAATGCAAATGCAAGCGAAATTACTTGCCAGCCTAATGTTGCTACAAGCGCCCCAATGATCACCTCTTTAAATGGGAAATGTTTATTTGGAGCAAACCGATATAACGCTGCAAGGATGCACGCCATGATTGCCACAGCTACTACCCAACGAAGAATACGAAACAAAAATTCGGTCGAGCTCGGCAAATTTAGTGATGAGGATACTGCGTCAATGATTACGTCTCCAAAAACCGGCAATACAAGCGTGACAATAAACACAAGAACAAGTCCAATTGTCAACAAAATAGAAAGAAGCCTTGCTTTAATAAAGGATCTTGTTTCTTCCACATCGTAAGCAAGATTCAACGCTCTCATCATCGCCATCATACCGTTTGAAGCTGACCAGATCGTCCCAAGTATACCTAAGGTTAATAAGCCGCCCTGAGGCTCACTAATGATGGAGAGAACATTATCCTGTAGGATGCTCCCTGTCTCTCCAGGAGCATATTTGGTAAGGAAATCCACCGCTTCCTGTTTGTCAATTGACAAGTAAGGAAGAATCGAGAGAATGAGAATAAGTAATGGAAAGATCGATAACATAAAGTAATAGGCCAATTCAGCTGCAAGGCTCGTAACCCGATCCTCTCCGATTTCTTTTCCAAGTTTTTTAACAAATGATAATCCACCCATTTCGTTAACCCCTTTCTTACATTCTTTAGACCCTTTCCCTATAATCTTCCGCCGTAATCGTCCTTCATGATGAAAAGGAGCAGACACTGTGTCTGCTCCTTTTCGTATCATTACACTTAATGTTAAGGCGTCGTCTCACCCTGTTCACCGTCTAATGCATTCATATTTCCATTTGGATCATTATTTTGATCCTCAAGGTTTAAGTGAGATTTAAGCTCTGTTTTAGCAGTTGCTAAAGACTGATCATCAAGCTTAAAATAGTAGGTTCCAGCTGGTTGAAAATCTGTTCCTGTTAGCTGGAGTTTTTCAACTGTATCGATCTTTGAAATAAACGGATACATGCCGATTGCTTCATTAAAAGTAAAGCTCATCGTTAGATTCTCTCCGATACGATCGACTACATCACCATACTTCGGTATAGAAGAAAGTGAGCTAACCTTGTCCATTGCAGCAGTAATCACTTCCATTTGACGTTGACCGCGTTTTAAATCAGAGTCGGCTTTACGTGTTCTAGCAAACGCAAGTGCCTCTTTACCATTAAGTGTCTGCTCCCCAACTTCTAAATCGATTTTTCCTTTCGATTCTTTATACAGTTGGTCAGCGACAAGCTGTGAATCAATTGTAACATCAATACCGCCAAGCTCATCAATGACAGTTTTAAAAGCATCAAAATTCACTCGAACAACCTCATCAATCGGAATTCCAAGTAAACCTTCGACTGTATCAATCGTTAAATCAATCCCCCCATAGGCATGAGCGTGAGTAATTTTGTCCATACCTCTACCTGGAATTTCAACGTATGAGTCACGCGGTATACTAAGAAGCTTCATTGATTTATCATCTTGATTAAATGTAGCAACCATCATCGAGTCACTTCGACCATTCGATGTATTTTCTTCATCGTCTACACCTAATAATAATACCGAAAAATGATCTTTACCTATATCGACTGCACTGTTTCTTAGGTCGGACTGATTTCCTCGATTTGGTTCCATCAGGGATTGGTCAGATACGCTAGATACTTTATAATAAAGATACCCTGCATAGCCACCAATACCAACTATCATAAATAATAAAAGCAAAAGTGTAATGCGCAATCCACGGCGTTTTTTCTTAGGTTTATATCGACTTCGAGGTTCCATTTGATCTTCATTCATAGAAATTTTATCTCCTTCAATATAAATCTTCATTCTTTATTTATAGACCATTCGCATCATCATCATAAAGATCGACGGTCAATCATTGCTGAAAGATGGCTAAACGTGTCACTTTGCGTTAACCCTAGCTATAAATGTACCATTCTTTCTTATTACTTTCTACCTAAATATTTTTCCATTGTTCAGGTTTTCTTGGCATTCGTCCATTAACTTTGTAAAATACAAAATGATATAGAGAAAGGACAAAACCTCTTGCATATAAAAACAAAATCAATTCCATGGATTATCATTGGCAGCTATTTTTTGTTTGGCTCAATGTGGATCTTGCTTTCAGATACCATTCTTTATCGCTTTTCTACTGATTTTATTACAAACAAAGAAATGGGACTATATAAAGGTTGGTTTTTCATCTTATTAACGTGTATCTTTCTCTATTTCCTCTTAAAGCACCTCCTCCAAAAAAACAAGGAGATGGAAAGCCAACTTTTAGAAAGTGAAGAACGATACAGACGTCTTGTTGAGTCATCCCCATATGCGATCTGTTTACTTCGAGATGGGGAGATTACTTATACAAATCAAACTGGTCTTGAAATGGCAGGTGTTCATTCACTCAGTGACCTTTATCAAAATCGCGAATCCTTAGTCGTAAACCACCACGATCAAAAGAAAATTAAAGAAATCTTGCACAGTATCCATACCAATCAAAATGCAATTCCTGAAACGATTGAATATCAGCTATTGCGCTCGAATAACGAAATAATCGACGTTGAATCAACCCTTATTCCGATTACTTTTGATCAAAAAGTGATGACCATTATTCAAACACGCGACATTACCGAACGAAAGCAAGCGGTAAAAGAACTATGGGAAGCAAAACAATTGATTCAGGCTATTATAAGTGCCTCGCCAATTGCGACACTCGCACTAGATATGAACGCAAACATTCGTCTATGGAACCCAGCAGCAGAAAAAATATTTGGCTGGCATAGTGATGAAGTAATTGGAAAGAAGAGTCCAATTGTCCCTCAAGGGGAAAAAGATATTACGATACCTGAAATCATTAAACATGGCCATATTGTGAATAAGGAAGTGCAGCGCATGAGAAAGGATGGCTCAATCGTTCACACAGCTCTCTCCACAGCTCCTATTCAAGACGAAGAAGGTCAAATTAATGGGATTATGGCCGCTTTCATGGATATTACGGATAAGAAGAAAACAGAAGAAGCTCTTCTCAAAACAGAAAAATTATCGGCAGTTGGTCAGTTAGCTGCCAGCGTAGCGCATGAAATTCGAAATCCGCTAACTTCCGTTAAAGGATTTATTCAGTTGCTAAACGACGATAAACCATTCGCAGATAAAACGCCGTTTCTTTCAATTATGCTGTCAGAAATCGATCGAATGGACGCCATTATTAAAGACCTGCTCGTGTTAGCAAAACCACAAGCTTCTCATTTTACTTATTTCAAGGTGAACGAGCTGCTTTCCTACGTATTACAGTTATTAAGTACGCAGGCAAGCCTTTACAACATTACGTTCATGAAAGATTTCACCGATGAAGACGACACGCTTTACGGTGAGGAGAATCAGCTTAAACAAGTTTTCATCAATTTAATTAAAAATGCCATTGAAGCGATGCCTGAAGGTGGTAGCGTCTGCTTAAAAACAGCCGTAAAAGAAGCCGAGATCGAAGTAACTTTAACGGATGAAGGTGTTGGAATACCTACACATAAACTTAAAACGCTCGGTGAACCTTTCTATACCACCAAAGAAGAAGGCACCGGTCTTGGCCTTTTATCTAGCTTTAAAATTATCGAGAATCATCATGGTACCATCGATTTTATAAGTGAGGTTGGAATTGGAACGAAAGTAACCATACGATTTCCTAAAAATAGTAACGGTTCATAGTGATGGTCTTTCGAAAACCTCAAATAAAAGTAGGTCTTTTTATCTATTTTTTGTGCTTATAACCCTATGTATGCTAAAATATCATTCGTCTCTTATTCTTGAATAAGTTTGACCTGAAGGAGGAAGCAACATTGCAAAATACGAAACGAAACGATCCCTGTCCTTGTGGCAGCGGCAAAAAATATAAAAAATGCTGTATGACATCTGAAAGTGCACAGGATCAATTAGAAGAACAGCTATACACACAAGAACTTTACACGGTTCAAGCTCAGCTCGTTGAATACGCGATGAGCCAACATGATCAGAAAATGGTTTCTCTAGCAAATGAGTTATTTACTAGATTTGATATTCCTAAAAATCTTGAAGAAGCTTATATGCATGGTGTTTTCCCGTGGGCGATTTTTCATCAGGCAGTCAATCAGTGGAATAAAACCATCGTGAAAGAGTACATACAACTCTATTCACACACCTTCTCTACTGAGAAAGTGAAAGAAACGGTTAACGACTGGCGCGAGGCTTATATGTCCATTTACACAGTGGAAGAAGTATCGGGCAATACAGCTGTTGTGACAGAACTTAGCTCAAATCAACCAATCAGCATTTTATTGCATGAAGAAGTAATTGTCGCAAAAGGAGAAAGCCTAGCTGGTATTCTTCTTCCGGTTAAAAACGGTGCGATGCCATTTATCGAACTTCTTAAAATTGCCCCTGACGCCATGGAATTGGTAGAACAGAAATTAGCAACTGAAGATGCCGCTAACAACGTACGCTCTATGATGCAAAGCGACTTCCCAGAAATTCTTAGTGAAATCGTGAAGCATGGTAACGGATCAGAAGAAACAGATGATTCGATTGACATGATTTGGTCTAGAAAAGAAGATGCTGAAGTGGCTTCTCTCTTTACTGAGCACGTTAGTGATGAATTTTCAAAAGAGCAGGTTCAAGAAATCCTTCAATTCTGGAAGGTTTATATTCAAGAAGAACAGCCATCTGTCAGAAAACCTGCTATTTTTGCAGCTTCTCTTGAGTACCTTGCCTCTAAAGTCTTTGATTTACCGATTAGTCAAAGCGCCCTTGCTAAAAAATACGGAACATCTGCATCTAGTATTTCTAGTAAATACAAAGCATTTCACGAGCGATTCACCCCTGTGTTGAACTAGAATGCACTTTGCTTAAAGCAGAATGGACGTTTAATAAACAAACAATCTACTTAAATGGTATGATTTAAACATGACAGAACTCTTTTACTTACACGTGTTAACTGTTCAATTTCAAGTTATATTGACGTTAACACGTTTTGTTTATAGAGCTACCTTAAGGAGGCAATAAAGTGACTGCTGAGACACCCACTCAAAAAGTAGGAAGCTACATTCTTGATCAGGCATCTGAGATTGCACAGAGTACATACGAAAGACAGCGTCATGATTTTGACGAAGCTGATTTTACAAATGAAACCAAATTATCTCTAACGAATACGACTTATTTAGTCAAATTGATTGGTAAAAGCCTGCAGCAAAATACTACGAATGCGATGACTGCAATTGAAGAGTTTGGAGAAGAATCTGGTGAACTCGTACAAGATGAAAATGAGATGATCATCTCGCTAATCGTTACGGTACCGCTCATTCGCGAGGCAATTTGGGAAGCCATTGAGCCCGTTGTTGAAGAGCTAAACATGAAGCCACGGGACGTTATTAAACTTCCTGGAAAAATCGATCCACTCCTTGATCAATTTGTTTATAGCTATGGTAGTACTTATATTACAAGCAATCAACAGCTTAAAACCAAGTACGACTCAACCCTTGAAGAACTATCAACTCCAATTATTCCAATTATAAAAAACCTGGCTATTCTTCCACTTGTAGGAAATATTGATACGTACCGGGCAACGCTTATCATGGAGAAAACGCTCGAGCACTCGCGCAAATTACAGCTTAATCACATGATCATTGATTTATCAGGGGTTGTGACAATGGATACGATGGTTGCCAAGCACTTGTTTGATATTACAGAAGCACTCAGTCTTATGGGCGTTCAGGTTACCTTAACAGGCATCAGTCCATCGATCTCCATTTCAGCCGTTCAGTTAGGAATCGATCTTCATAAGCTAACCATTAAATCGAGTCTTCATAATGCATTAACAGATCTTGCTGTTCTTTCAAATCCAGCAACTTAATCTGCTTACACTTCGTTCACAATTCTGTCATTCTTATCAAAACTCTCCCATAATGCTCATTTATTAAATGAAGCCTGCTATACTAAAGTCAATCCAGAAAAGCTTTCTCCTCAACCCGGAAAGCTTTTCTGGAATCCAACGTATAGTAAAAGAATGCATCCCTTCCCTCCCCCGGGAAACCTCCTTATTTTAGTTTGAAAAAGCAGCGGCATTGCCGCTGCTTTTTCTTTTAGCTTTTTTACACAGGAAATGAAGTGTCTTTCATCGAACAAACTTCTTATAGAAAGGAGAGAGCAAATGCTTACAGTTGAAAAGCTACAAGAAAAACTCGAATCATCTCAAGATAAGGATCAAGCCGTAAAGATGGAAAAATATATGCGAAATCAATTCCCTTTTCTCGGAGTTAAAACGCCTGAGAGAAGAAAAGCAGTCATAAACGCGTTAGGCCAAGCGGAGAAGCCGGATTTCCAAGTCATTCAACCTTTAGTCGAGCAGCTATGGTTATTACCAGAACGTGAATACCAAAATGCCGCACTTGATATACTCGGCCGTGTCAAACAGTTTCCTAAAGAAGCCATTACTCTCATTGAACAACTAATTATCACAAAATCCTGGTGGGATACAGTTGATAGTCTTGCGGTTCACAGTGCGGGGAAATATTTTAAGCAACACCCAGATCAACTCTACCTTATTTCAGAAAAGTGGATGACAAGCGAGAACATGTGGCTAAATCGAAGCGCTATCCTTTTTCAAATTTCGTATAAGGAAAAGACAGACTGGCCACTCTTGAAACGTTCTATTCTTATTCATTCTGAATCAAAAGAGTTTTTCATCCAAAAAGCGATCGGTTGGGCTCTTCGAGAATACTCGAAAACAGCCCCTAGTACTGTAAAGGATTTTATCGAAGAAAATTCTCTAGCCCCTTTGAGTAAGCGCGAAGCTAGTAAAATCATTAAGAAGAACGAACAAGAACGTCAAAAATAAAAGAATCTTTTCTAGTAGATTGTTGAATTTGAATCAATTATTGAATAAAATCCACACATCGCTAATTGGACCGGAAATGAACCACTTGTCTAAAAGCAATAACTACGAAAAAAGCCAAATAAAAAAACTCAACCATCGCAAAACAAGCCCATCCTTAAGCAGGATGGGCTCGATTTACATGTTATTTACCAATGAATTGCTGCGTCCAAATGTTGCCTTCTTCTACATAGCCAACACCAATGTGAGTAAAGCTACCATTCATAATATTTTTACGGTGACCTTCACTGTTCATCCATGCATTGACTACTTCTTCAGGTGTTTGTTGCCCTTTTGCGATGTTTTCACCTGCTGATTGATAATCTACACCAAATTGATTCATCATATCAAATGGTGATCCGTAAGTCGGGCTGTTGTGGGCAAAGTAGTTATTGTCTCTCATATCTTCAGATTTTGCCTGTGCTACTTTACTAAGCTCAGTATCTACTTCAAGTGCAGGTAGACCAGCTTTTGTACGTTCTTCATTTGTCAGGTTCACAACTTGCTGTTCAAATTCTGATAGGCCTGTCTCAGCCTCTGCTTCTTTTGTAGGTTCGGCTTGTTCAGCTTGCTTTGACTCTGAAGGGACTGCCTCAGTTTCTGCAGGCGCTGCCTTTTCTTCTACCGGTGCTTTCGCTTCAGGCGCTTCTGCCTTTTCTTCTACTGGGCCTTTCGCTTTAGGTGCTTCTGTCTTTTCTTCTACTGGGGCTTCTGCTTTAGGCGCTTGTTCAGCTTGTTCAGTTGCCTGTTGCAGAAGCTGATCTAAATTAATAGAGTCGTTAATTGAGATATTATATTGTTTTTCAAAACGGTCAAGAATGGATTGAAGTTCATTTATGTTGTTGACCTGGAAAGTTTGAGCTTTTACCTCCGCATTTGCGAATTGATTTCCTTCGCTTGCAGAACTTGCTGATGGATTTGCTGCCAGCAGGGCTGCTGCCGCTGTGACACCTAGAATAATTGATTTTTTCAATGTGATTCCTCCCTGTTTGGTGAAATTTCTTACATGATGAGAATATCACAAGATTGCTAGTCTAAAAGACCGTAATAACTTCCTTAACCGGTAATCCATACCAGAGACATTTTTCAGTTAAGAGGGGGAATCTGGCTTATAAAGCCTTTCATATCAAGACTTAGAAGCCACTACTTTAAAGCAAACACGTTTTTGCAGAATGGTAATCATTCCACATTTTAGGGAAACTAGAACCATTAACGTTTTGTTTCAAGTATTTCAAAACCGTAACAAAAAGAGGAAGAGCATGATGCCCTTCCTCTTTTTGTTACTTCGTCGGTCTTACATCTTGAAACGGATACCAGACAACTTCTGCCTTTCCGACAACTTCTTCAAGTTCTATTTTTCCAAGTCCATTCCGACTATCCATGCTTCTTAACCGATTATCCCCCATGACAAATAGCTGACCTTCAGGAACTTCAACAGGCCCAAAATCTTCTGTTAACCTCATTCCCATCGTCTTCGCATCATCTCGGTTAGCATCCAGGTAGGGCTCTTTTAACTCGGTTTCATTTACGTAAAGCCTATCTTGCTTCATTTCAACGATATCACCAGGTAACCCAATTACGCGCTTAACATAATGCTTCTTTGCATCTTCGTCCTTAATAATAATGATGTCTCCTCGTTCAGGATTTTCCTGAACATATGAAATAAACTTATTAACAAGGAGGCGATCGCCATCATGTAGCGTGGGGTCCATGGAAGCCCCTTCTACAATGTACGGCGCCATTACAAACATTTTAACGACAAATGCCAGAATAATAGCGAATAATAGCGGTGCTCCCCAATCTTTCAACCAATTTGGTTCTCCATCACTCTTCATATGCCCCTCCATAAAAGAACTTTCTACGTTTAGTCTAGCATAATTTTCCTACAATGTTCCATCCTAACGCCACGGTCCATTTAACTATTTTTAGCAAAAAAAAGATAGAGATGTTGAAATCAATCTAAAGGTCTTTAAACTCATTATTCAAGAGGTTTTACGACACAATAATGAGGGAACTAACTGAAGTGGACAAAAGGGGGATATATATGAGTCAAATAAAAGCTTTTGTATTTGATGCCTATGGAACGTTATTCGATGTTTTTTCTGTTACTAAAAGATGCGAAGAACTTTATCCCAATAATGGCGATCAAATCAGTCAAACATGGCGCAAGAAACAGCTTGAATACAGCTACTTACGTCAAATGATGGGAAACTATCAACCATTTTCACAAGTAACGCGCGATGCTCTCCGATATGCTGTAGAGGAAGTAGGCGAAGAGCTTACTCAACAAAACGAAGAAGCGCTCTTTCAAGCTTACCAGCAACTCTCTGTGTATGAAGAAGTACCACAAGTATTAAAGGACCTGAAAGCGGAAGGCATCACGCTCGCCATTTTCTCAAACGGGTCTCACAATATGCTTGATCCTCTTGTTAAGCAGTCACCTCTTGCTGAATACCTGGATTATGTTATCAGTGCGGATGATATTAAACAGTATAAACCTACACCTGCCTCCTATACCCATGCGCTGAACTTTCTTGATTTAAGTCGAGAAAATATTCTCTTTATGTCATCAAATGGATGGGATATTTCAGGTGCCAAGAATTTTGGATTCCATACTGCGTGGATTAATCGTAACAACTTGCCCGTTGAACAGCTTAATCTTCTTCCTGATTCCATTTATGAGAACTTAAGTCATCTTACAAATTGGGTTAAGTAGCACAATATAAAAACATTCTCAAACAAAACCTGGACTATCGTTCAGGTTTTGTTTGAGAATAACACGTTTTTGAACTGGAGTATTGTCAATAACGTTCTTTTTGAAGAACCATACTATATACCTAGCTTGGATCACTTTTTTTACCAATATAGGCCCATTGACCACTCCACAGCTTAGTCGTATAATCAACACATTACAGCGTATGCTCATTAAATACTAATGGAAAGTAGCCAGGTGTTAGAATTATGATAAAGGTCGATTATTTGCTTCAAAATGAAATCATTCGCTATCAGGAACAACTTCGTCACTTTCGTATTTCTCTTCTAAAGCTCCCTGCTAAAATGCCTAGTGAGGACAATGTTCGAAACCTGTGTAAAGAAGCAGCCTGGAAAATTGCAGCAACCGAAACGCTTATTGTGAAAATATTCAAGTCAAAAAAACTACCTTATCGCGAACTTTCTAAACAGTTTTTCTTCAACATAGAGATCCTAAAACAGCATAGTCAGTATATTTTAGCTCTCTTTCTTCTTAAACACGGAGATTATCAATGTCTTCATACTCACCTCACCTGCCTCGATTAAAGCCTCAGAGGAATATTCCTCTGAGGCTTTAATCGTTTATGAAGATGGTAAAATGGCTCTTAGCGCTTGATGAAGATGAGCGTAAGTATTTACGTTTGTAAAATCAATACCAAGCTGAACGGCTGTTTGAGCAATTTCAGGTCGAATGCCCGTTAAAATGGATTCCACGCCGGATAACTCAAGCATTTTAATGAGTTGAAAGATTTCATTTGCTACCATCGTGTCCATGATCGGGACACCGGATAGATCAATCACAAGATAGGATAATTGAAGTTCTGAGCTTCGTTCGATACCTTTTCGTTGAATAAGTGATGCACGATAAGTATCAATTGTTCCAATAAGAGGCAATACGCCAATATCTTCTGCGATCGGAATAATAGGAACACTTAGTTCGGTAATTTTTGTTTGCTGTGCCGCAAGTTGTTCTTCATTGAGTTGATTCGTATAGACAGTTACTTTATGCAGCAGCAAATCAAACGATTTGTTCATATAACTTCCCCACCCTGCTAGTCGGCTCGCTTCAATTGGATGCTCCTGCTCTGAACTGAACTCCACCATGACATCCCAGAGGATTTGTCTTAAATTAGTAAGGCTCGCTACCGATTGTTGCAAAGAAAATGTATGACTCGAAAAAATTTCAACAATTCGACCTGCCCATTCTTGTACATCTCGGTTATTTGATTCTTGAAAAATCATTTGCTTAACAAAATCAGAACAAAACAGTTTAATTTCATTTTTTAGTTCCGGTACTTTAAGTACGGCCGTATCCGTTGCTTCCTTTTCGTCAACTAAAAGTTGAAGCCTGTTTGTCCACTTTTCTCCTATTTCTTCAAGTCGCTCATGAAAGTACTCGACATACATTGATTCAACTTTATCCATTGTTATGTCTCTCCTATAATAGTCATTGATAACTCATTGTTTCCCGAAAATAGCAAATTGTACACATTTCATAGGCGCTAATAATCATTTAAAGATAAAAACGGAGGTCTCTATCTCGAGAGACCTCCGTTTTTTATTCTCTATTCACTTTTCGGTTTCCTTCTAAATTTCATGAAGAATTCATAAACAACAGGGACGATGATAAGCGTTAAGAGAGTTGAACTTGTTAGCCCTCCAATAACGGTTACACCAAGTCCTTTAGAAATAAGCGCTCCACCTTCTAAACCAAACGCAAGCGGCGCTAGAGCACCTATCGTTGCAAGAGCTGTCATTAAGATCGGACGAAGACGCGTACCAGCGGCTTCTATTAAAGCTTCTCTAGTCGTGAACCCTTCTTTTTCTTTATGAATGACACGGTCAATTAATACAATCGCATTTGTCACAACAATACCAATTAGCATTAGCATCCCAATTAGCGATGAAATACTTATCGTTTCACCAGCAATTAGTAATCCAACGAGTCCGCCAATAACGGTAAATGGCAGTGAGAACAAAATGGCGAGCGGAGCAAGACCGCCTCCGAATGTAATGACAAGGACAAGATAAACAATGGCAATCGCGGCTAGCATGGCTAAACCAAGCTGAGTGAATGATTCATTGATATCTTGAGTGACACCACCAAGAGTGACTTCTGAAGAATCAGGTAAATCCATTTCATCAATGGCTTCCTGTACATCTGCCGAAACCTGCCCAATGTTATCATCGAGTACTTCAGCTGTTACGTTCGCGTACACTTTGCCATCGCGACGTGTGATCGTATTTGATGATTGACCTTCTTCAATTGTAGTGACTTCACTAAGAGGTACTTCTATACCTAATGGTGACTGAATCGTCGTTTCTTCTAAATCACTTTTATCTTCAAACGTCTTTTCATTTACTTGAAGAACAACATTCAATGCTTCTCCATCTTTTTCAACAGTTGTAAGAACAGGCGCTTCCCCAGTATTACGAAGCTCCATTCCGATTTGACCAGCTGTTAAACCAAATTCACTTAGCTTTTCAGCGTTCGCTACGATTGTGAATTGATCATAGGACTCTGAAATACTTGAACTAATATTCGAAAGGTTGTCTTCTTTCTCAAGTACAGCTGTCACATCTTCTACAACCGGACCAAGATCACTCATATTTTCTTCATTTACTACGAGTGTAATTTGGTTGCTTCCACCAGAAGCTGAGATATCCTGATAACCCCATTCACCTTTTTCACTCAGTTGCTTCAAATCTTCGAGAACCAGTTTACGTTCATCTTCAAATCCTTCTGTCTCTTCATCATAACTAACAAAGAAAAGAACTTGATTACTAGCTCCTGGATTCATTGGATTTTCTCCACCAACGGAGTATTGAATGGTATCCACATCTTCTTTATCTAAGAAGTAGTCTTCCGCATCAAGAGCAAGGTTATTAATATTTTCAGTTGTTTCACCAGGCTCTGGATTATATGTTGCTACGATCATTTTCTCTTGATCAGAAGGCAAGAAGCTGACGCCTACAATCGGAGCAAGGAATAAACTTCCCACTAAAACAAGAATACTCGCACCAAACGTGATCAGTTTGTGATTTAACGTCCAATTTAATATTTTTTTGTATTGATGAGCAAGACGGCCGTTGCCCTCTTCTTTGTGCTCAGGTTCCTTCCCTTTTTTCACTAGCCCCTTCTTAAAGAGAGAGTGAGCCATCGCAGGCACTATTGTAATCGCAACAAGTAAAGAAGCTAATAGCGCAAATACAATGGTTAAGGCAAAAGGTAAGAATAGTTCGCCAACTGGGCCTTGAACGAGACCTAGTGGTAAAAAGACGGCGATTGTTACAATTGTCGAAGACATGATTGGAAGAAACATTTCTTTTGTCGCTTCCGTAATAAGTTCTTTCCCTTTCAACTGTTCGCCTTTGATCGCCATCCGTCGATAAATGTTTTCAATAACGACAATCGAGTCATCAACCACACGACCAATCGCAACAGTCATCGCACCTAACGTCATGATATTTAACGTAATGTCTAACTGGTTCAACACCAATAAAGCAATTAGCAAGCTTAATGGTATGGAAATAACGGAAATTAACGTAGATCGTATGTTACGCAAGAATAATAAAATAATGAGAACGGCAAAAATAGCACCGATGATCGCCTTGTTCAGCATTGTGCTAACTGATTCTTCGATCGGCTCACCCTGATCGAATATCGTGACAATACTCATCTCATTGTTCTCATCTTCAAGTGATGCAATTTCGTCTTTCACACCGTTCACAACATCAACCGTGTTTGCATCTGCACTCTTGGTTACTTGAATCCCAATAGATTCTTTCCCGTTCGTACGGGAAATCGATTCCGCTTCACCAACTAATTCAATATCTGCGATTTCTTGAAGTTGAACGGTTGGTATTTTCGGCTGCCCTTCACTAGCTCCTGCTTGAGATGCAGAAGGAGCTTGTGTTGCGTCTGCGGGAGGTGCTTGATTTGCTCCTGCGGAAGGCGCTTGGGCTGCTTGACTTTGCTGTGGCATAGCTGGTATTTCTAGCTCTTTTAAATCTTCTAATGAAGAAACATTACCATCAACGACAACAGCTTTTTGGTTATCTTCAAAGTTATATAAACCAAGAGGGATATTGACAGAAGAACCTTTAATCAGATTCTTAACGGTTTCTTCATCAAGCCCCAACTCTTTCATCTTATCTTCTTTAAATGAGAAAGAAATTTCTTCCACTTCCTGGCCGGCAATCGACACAGATGAGACCCCTTCGACCCCTTCAATGGCAGGCAGGACATCTTCTTCGACACGCTGGGTTAATTCTGTCAGTGAACGATCATCTTCAGAAACACTTAGCGACATGACCGGAAATGCATTAAAACTTAACCGTGAAACATTCGGGTCCTGTACTTCATCAGGTAATGAAAGTGACTGCAAAGTTTCTCGTACTTCATCCTCAGCCTCATCCATGTTTTTACTAAAGTTATATTCAATTTGAACATTCGATGCATTTTCGAATGAAGATGAACTTACGACATTTACTCCCGAAAGACTTTCTACTTTATTTTCAATCGGTTCTGATACTTTCTTAGACACTTCTTCAGGTGTTGCTCCCGGGTAAACAGTTGTTACTGATACTAATGGGGTATTAATATTTGGGATTGTCTCCATTTTCATATTAAAACCTGAGTACAATCCAGCAACTGTGATAATAATCGTTAACAGCCAAACTGCAAACTTATTATTTAACGAAAATTGAATCAGCTTTCTCAAGCAACTTCCACTCCTTTTTCTCCACTTTTATGACTGACTGGTCATTACATGATCACTATACTGAATAAACCGATATAATTCAAGATATATTGTTTACTATATAGAGATTATTACTTAACTATAGTAGGATTAGGAAAAAAACTTTGAACATGATATAATGTCCATGACCAATCGGTCAGTAAAAGCCAGTCAGTTTATTTCTGACGAACAGAGGTGGAAGATGAACGAAAAAAAGAAACACATCCTTGAAACGGCCATGCAACTTTTTGCTCGAAAAGGATTCCATTCAACATCGATACAGGAAATCGCCAATGAAAGTGGAATTTCTAAAGGAGCCGTTTACCTTCATTTTCAATCAAAAGATGACGTACTGTACTCCATCTTTTCTTATTATTATGACGTATTAAAAAAGAAACTATCTGATGCAAAATTAGATTCATTTACCCCAGAAGAACGTCTTGAAAAGCTGCTGTATGTGCAAGCTCGAGAAATCGTGCAACATAAAGAGTTTATTATTATGCAATTCAGGGAACAAGCTATTTCGATGAACAAAGAAATCGATGAACTGATTTTGAAGATTAGAATGGAGTCCCTTCAGACACTTGCAAGTAGTATCCAGGACTTATATGGCGAGCGCATTACTCCTATTTTGCCAGATTGCGTCTTGCTTCTTGATGGTATGTTCTCCTCTTATATCAAGTTAATTGTCCTGCAGAATGCGGATATTGACTTAGAAGAGCTTCCTCGATTCATTCTAAAACGGTTAAATGACATGGTAAATGGCATGATCGAACGCAATGCTGAGCCTTTTCTAACCATGAAGCAAGCTTCCGTCATTTTTGAAAAAAGCAGTCAAACGGAAGCTTGCCAAAAGCAATCGCCATCCTCTATCTTAACGAACATGCTTTCGACTATTAAGACAATGAGGTTAGAAGAAAACAAAAGGAAAGAGCTACTTGAAACGGTTCATTTTCTCATGAAAGAAGTGAATGAACCAAATCCACGGCGCTTTATTTTTAAAGGGATGCTACACCAATTTGAAGGATTCACAGAACTTAATTCATATAAGACTGCCCTCGTTAACTCACTGAACCTTGATCAGTAATTAGAAACTAGTGGAGGTGGAAGATTGTGAAAGAGCCGCTCCTGACAAAAGAAGAGTTAAGACGTATTGTACGCGAACTTCAATTAAAAGGAATTAATGCACAGCTTTGCTACCGAAAAGCATAAGTCTTCTCCCGCAAAAACGATCTTACTTTAGATCGTTTTTTATTTTGTTCTGATTCAGAACGGGATAATAATCGGAACCCTATAAATAGTTAAGCCTCATTTAACACTACTAAACTTATAATCTCCTTGAATGGAATAACACGTATCCTACCTGCCCGTATTGCCATACTTGCAATTCACGTATATGACACTTTCCTTCCATTCCCGTATCGTCATCTTTACCGACGGAATACACGAGGGTGCACCCTCTCTTGGGAGACTCGTTTTGTGCAAGATATCTCATTCGAAAAAATAGTCGAAGATTACTCACCACTAGTAAAGAGTCAAATCTATAAATTAAACCTTACAATGAACAATCCCATATATGAACAAGCGGCAATGATTGCGCTATGGGAATGTGTTCAGAATTATCAGGATTCAAAAGGAAGCTTTTCCGCATATGCTTATTTAAAAGTGCGCGGAAAATTACTTGATGAAAGAAGAAAAGAATTACGCGCGTCTAAAGAAGCATCGCATGCTGATTGGAATGACTATGAAGAAACGTTCTTCACGCCTCAAAACAGCGTAACGCTTAACATTGACTTAAGTAGCCTTACAACGAAACAAAGAAAATGGGTTGAACAGGTTATCATAGAGGGAAAATCACTTAAAAGTGTTGCAACTGCTGAAGGTGTCACTGTAGAAGCAGTTAAATCGTGGAGAAAAAGTGCCATAACGAAATTACGGAAACAATTTAATACCTAAAAAAGAAAACACTCCTCAGAGTGTTTTCTACTTTTATTAGCGGTTGTATTTCTTTTTGAACTTTTCAACACGACCACCAGCATCGTTAAAGCGCTGCTGACCAGTGTAGAATGGATGAGATTCAGAACTAATATCAACTTTGATTAGTGGATATTCGCTACCGTCTTCCCACTCAATTGTTTCGTTAGATCCCATTGTAGAACCAGTTAGAAACTTAAAACCAGTACTAACGTCTAAAAATACAACTTGCTGGTATTTTGGATGGATTCCTTCCTTCATTGCTAGACCTCCTTTATCAATCAAATCATCATTTACGTTAAATGAATGGTATAGAAATAAACAGAGGTTTGGACCCACAAATCTTTGGGCACCAAAACCCGTCCTTTCTAGTATATAATTTTTGCGCCATTTGTTCAAACATTGTATGAAAGTTTTTTTAGAAATTTAATGCTCATTATGTATAACATGCATATATAGTAGGTAATAAGTCCTTATTTTACAGAAAATAAAGAAATTTTAAACATCATTCGAACGATTTTTAGGGAAAAGCATTGACGAAAACAAGTATAATTTGTCATGATTGGTGTATAAATCGAATTTTGAGGAGGATGTTGAGATGAACGATGCGAGTCATGAGGAGATCCTACTAATTCAACAAATCCGTGAATGTATTTCTGAATTCCAAAACGATTATCCACCAGTCGTCAAGGAAGCCCTTTTCCATTCGATTCAGACGCTAACTTCTCAACTGGTTGACGGAGGTCAAACGTTGATAAGAAGTTAGTAAATCATCTAACTCTTGACTACACTGTAATGTTTCTTTATGTGAAATGCCTTTTGCAGTGCCAATCTCGATCATTTCCTCTTGCTTACGCTTAATCCAATGGAGCAATTCTTCTTTTGCATCCTGTTTTACATATAACAAGGCTCGCCACCCCTCCCCTACTTATAAGTACAAGCTCTATTATCCAAACTATTCTGTGCCTTGTGAAGGCTTTCGGCAAAACTAGACAAAATCATTGGTTATCTTTCTTAAAAGAGTTCTTTATAGTATTCGAACATTCCTTTCATATAAGTCCATTCACCTAATAAAATAACAGCTTCTTGTAAGAAGCTGTTAAGAACTAACCTTCGTTTTAACTCGTAGAAGTGATTCCCTTGTAATAGAAAGGTAATAATAGAACAATTCCGTTTGTGAACATTCATATAACTGCTTACTTTTCACTTTGTATATCCCTCGATCTAAAAGAAGAACAATGAGTTCATCCTTCGATCGATAAGAAATTTCTTTTTTCATGATTTTCCTCCATGACTCTATTCAACTTCTGACATGCCATCTTCATAATAATCAAGCGTTAACTTGCCATCAGAGTGAAGCTGTGCAAGAAAAACATCGTCTATTTGTACGTGTTTATCTGACAAGATCTTTTTAAGCCATGCTTCATTATGGCCTTCTTCTGTTAACACTTCTTTTATTATCTCGCCATCCATAATAAGCGTTTTTGGTTCTTTATCACGAGGGAGGTTTAGCCAAAGTTCAGCAGGCTTAATCGCTCGGTAGTCACGTTTTAATAAAATGCTAAGTTCTCCATCTGCTTCAAGCAGCGCAAACTCGACTTCACTTGCTGAAAAAACACTTTTTTTACGAAGCATTTCTAGCAATTCATCTGTTGTAAAACGCTCTTTCTTCAAATTTTCTTCAAGGATCTTTCCATCTTTAATAAATACTCTCGCTTTTCCCTCTACAAAATCTCTCACTATTTTATTTTTCATTGAAATATAGCTTAAGAAAACAGACATGAGTGTCCAAATAAGGATACTCGTCACCCCATGAAGCAAGCTTACTTCAACATCCATTGATAAACTGCCTGCTATATCACCGATAATAATGCCTACAATATATTCAAAATAAGATAGCTTTGATAATTGTTTTTTTCCAAGAAGTTTTGTAATGATAAAAAGTCCAATTAATATGAACAGCGATCTAAGAATAACTTCTATCCAGTCCACCATACTCGTATTCCCCTTTTTCTTGACGTAAAACCACTTATTTTTTCCATATTGTAGTAGTTTGCCCGTTATCTAAATGTTTATCCTTTTTATTACGTTTGCAATTTCATTCGTAAATTCATTATCTATACACAGTTGCATAGATACGGTAAGATGAAAAAAGCAAACGACCCGGCGAATTAGAAAGGAAGATACGATGCTTCTTAAAGCAAAAGAACAGCTGAAACACCATTTTGGATACGAGGAATTTCGGGGTGGGCAGGAAGAGATCATTTCGAGTGTTCTATCTCAAAATAATACGCTAGGTATTATGCCTACTGGCGGTGGTAAATCGATCTGCTATCAGATCCCGGCTCTTCTATCAGAGGGACTAACGATCGTCATCTCTCCGCTTATTTCATTGATGAAAGATCAGGTTGATGCACTTGCAAGTTACGGTATCGAAGCCGCTTATATTAACAGCTCTCTAACAGAAACCGAAATAAGAGAACGAATGATGGAAGCAGAAAATGGAGAATTAAAGTTACTCTATGTTGCACCGGAGCGTCTAGAAGCACCTACTTTTCAACGTTTATTGCAGCGAACGACCATTTCTCTCATTGCAGTCGATGAGGCTCACTGTATCTCTCAATGGGGACATGATTTCAGACCTAGCTATATGAAAATAAGCCAAATGATCCATCGCTTTGAAGATCAGCCCCCTGTCATTGCTTTAACGGCTACAGCGACACCTCAAGTCATTCAAGATATTCAGAGACTTCTAACGATCGCTCCAGAACAAACGTTTATTTCTGGTTTTGCACGAGAAAACTTACATTTCTCAGTTATTAAAGGAGAAAAGAAAAAGTCTTTTATCGACAAATATCTCAGTCAAAATAGATCGGAGTCCGGAATTATCTACACGGCGACCCGAAAAGAAGCGGACCAGCTATACAATTCGCTTCTAAAACAAGGGATGAAAGTAGGTAAGTATCATGCGGGGATGACAGAGAACGAGCGCAAAGCCGCTCAGGAAGCGTTTTTGTTCGATAATCTATCGGTTATGGTAGCGACAAATGCATTTGGAATGGGAATCGATAAATCCAACGTTCGATTTGTAATTCATCATAACCTTCCAAAGAATATGGAATCTTACTATCAGGAAGCTGGCCGTGCCGGTCGTGATGGAGAAGAAAGTGATTGTTTTGTTCTTTTCTCACCTGGCGATATTCATGTCCAGAAATTTCTAATTGAGCAAAATCAGCATGAACCAGAAAGAAAATCAGCTGATCTCTCCAAATTAAAAGCTATGGTTGATTATTGTCATACTGAAAAATGCCTTCAAGGAACGATTCTTCATTATTTTGGTGATGACCGACCAGGCTACAGATGTGGCAAATGTAGCAATTGTATTGATGATCGAGAAGCTGTCGAAATTACACGTGAAGCACAAATGATTTTTTCTACCATTAAACGAGTGAACGAACGATTTGGCAAAACGATGATCGCCCAAATCCTAAAAGGATCAAAGTCTAAGCGAATAAATGAGCTCAACCTAAACAGCGTTTCCACGTTTGGTTTATTAAAGCACCTTACACAACAAGAAATAGTTGATATGATTGACTTTCTAACAGCAGAACAGTACCTCCTTTTAACAGAAAGCAAATACCCAACATTAATTCTTCAAGAAAAAACGCTACCTGTTTTAAAAGGACAAGAAACGATCTTCAAGAAAGTTGCTCGGAAGCCTGTTTCAATCGAGGAAGATGATCAGCTCTTTACACAGCTAAGAACCTTACGAAAGCAGATTGCCGATCGAGACAACGTTCCACCATACGTTGTTTTTTCCGACAGTACATTGCGAGAAATGAGTGCGAGCATGCCATCTTCTCGTGAAGAAATGCTTCAAATTAAAGGTGTTGGAGAGATGAAGTATGATAAATACGGCGAAGCCTTTTTAGAACTTTTGCTTTCCGCTAAATCAGCGCAAGCTTCCTCTGAAGATGCAAGTCATAGAGCTTCACTCAAGTTATTTGAGGAGGGCAAAGACATTTTAAACATTGCTGCTGCTCGTTCACTAAGCCCTACTACAGTAGAAAGCCACTTGCTGAAAGCTTTGGAAGAAGGTTTATTTCAAGACACAACTCGACTGCTTGATGAGGAAACAGAAAATGTGATTTTAGAAAAAGCGAAATCAGTTGGGTTTGATAAATTAAAGCCCATAAAAGAAGCTCTTCCTGAATCATTCACTTACTTTCAAATAAAAGTCGCTTTAACAAAAAATCGACTCACTTCAAAAAAATAACAGCAAAAAAAAGAGGATGGGCTCATCCTCTTTTTTTGTTATTCATAACGAAGAGAATCGATCGGATCGAGTCTTGATGCTTTATTAGCAGGCAAGAGACCAAAGGCAATCCCGATAAGCATTGAAAATAAAACAGCTCCAAGAACAACCTGCCACGAAATCAAAGATGGCCAGTCCGCAAAGAACGACACAAGATACGCCGTCCCTGCTCCAAGTATGATACCGATGATCCCACCAATTAAGGTAAGTATGATCGATTCAACGAGAAACTGAAGAAGTATTTGCTGTCTCGTCGCCCCTAATGACTTTCGGATCCCAATTTCACGCGTTCGTTCTGTAACAGAGACGAGCATAATGTTCATCACACCGATTCCACCCACTAGCAGTGAAATACCAGCAATACTGCCGATAATCGTTGTCATGATTGTTGTTACCTGTCCAATTCCTTGAGCGATTTCTTCCATATTAATTACCTGATAAGAATCGTCTGTGTCATGAAGTTGATTTAAGACCGTCGTTGCACGCTCTCCTATTGGCTGAATGTCATCTGCATTTTCCACTTGAAGCGTAACCTGACTGTAGTTACTTGTACCAAGCATGTTTCGCATTGCCGTCCAAGGAATATATGCTTCCACGGAACCAAATGCGAAGAGACCTGTTGGCTTCTCTAGAACACCGATCACTTCCACAGGCTGAACACCAATGCGGATAATTTCTCCAATCGGTGACTTCCCTTCAAATAACTCTTCCTGCATCGCTGCACTGACGATTGCTACCCTACGACCGCCTAGAAAATCAGCGCTCGTAAAGGAGCGACCTTTCTCTACTTTAAGTTGATTCACGTCCAAATACGCTTCATTAATCCCTGTAATGGACGTTTCTGCTTCTTCTTCACGGAGTCTGGCTGTTGAAAATTCCGAGGAAGAGGCAACGACATTTGAAACCTTTTCGATTCCCTCTAACTGTCGAATGTCTTCTTGGGTGAATGGATTCTCCTCCCATTTCCCCTGTTGCATTTCTTCTTCAGATGGCTGGTAAAAGACTTCGATCGTATTGCCATCTCCAGCAATTTGGGATTTAAGCATCGCTTCTCCACCCTGTCCGATCGCCACGACGACAATAACAGCTGCGACGCCAATGATAATCCCAAGCATCGTTAGGATGGACCGCATCTTGTGGGCTTTCACTGACATAAGTGCCATTTTAATATTTTCCCAAAGACTCACCGCGTTTGGCCCCCTTTCTCAAGAGGGTTTTGTCCTAATAATCCATCTCGCACATAAATGACCCGACTCGCATACTCCGCAACTTCCGGCTCGTGCGTGACCACAACGATTGTTGTCCCCTCCTGATTAAGTTGAACAAATAAATCCATAATCGCTACGCTTGTTGCCGTATCAAGGGCACCAGTGGGCTCGTCAGCAAGAATAAGCGATGGATCATTCACAAGGGCCCTCGCAATCGCGACTCGTTGCTTTTGACCACCTGAAAGCTCATTTGGAAGGTGTCCCACTCGATCCTGTAAGCCAACTTTTACTAGAGCATCGCGCGCGCGTTCTTCCCTCTCTTGTTTAGAGGCACCAGCATAAACCATAGGAAGCTCCACATTCTTAAGCGCAGTTAACCTTGGCAACAGTTGAAACTGTTGAAAAACAAATCCAATCGATTGATTTCGTACTTTAGCTAATTCATGATCTTTATGTTGAGAAACATCTTCTTCATTTAAAAAATAAGAACCTGTAGTCGGCCGATCAAGACAACCAATAATATTCATTAAAGTTGATTTCCCCGACCCTGACGGACCCATAATCGCGACAAATTCGCCGCTTTTAATTTGAAGACTTATTCCTCTCAGCACGTTCACCGCTTCCTTGCCTAGTGTATAGCTTTTTGTTATCTCCTCAAGTTGGATCATTGCATGGTCACTTCCATTTTATCCTTGAGATGATCAGGAGCTTCCACCACAACTTGAGCTTTCTCAGCTAATCCTTTTGTTACTTCAATTCGTTTTGTAGTGGACGAACCTGTTTCAATTTGACGTTTAATTGCCTTCCCATCCTCAACAACAAATACAAAGGACTCATCCCCATCCTGTTGCACCGCTGCTAAAGGTACAGTTAAAGCTTCATGTGACTCTGTTTCAATCTCAATAATCATTTGAAAGCCAGGTTTTAATGGAACGTCTTCTGAGTTGTTAAATTTAACAGAAACGGGATATTGAACGGCCGATGTATTAGCTTCAGGTGAAGAGGTTTGTGGTAAATAACCTACTTCCATTACTTCTGCTTCCCACTTTTCCTCAGGGAGCACGTCTGTTGTAATCGTTACTTGTTGACCAGCTTCAATATTCAGTGTGTCGTATTCTGAAAGCGTTCCTTCTATGATGAGATTTTCCATGCTTCCAATCCGCAAGATCGGTTTCTCCATCTGAGTTGACTGTGGGGCACTTGAATCATTTGCTTCTAGTACAATACCGCTAATTTCGCTTTTTTCTTCAAGGTCACTTATCTTCTGCTTTAATCGATCTCGCTGTAATAATGCCTGACGCAAATCAAGATTTGCCATTCGCTTGTCCATTTTCACCTGTTCGATTTCAGCTTCCATCGTTTCCTCTGCTTCTTCTTCTCCAACATCATCTGCTAAATCGTTTTTCTTCTCTTTCAGACGCTTCTCTTGTTTATCAAGTGAATTGATCCGAAGATAAAGCGACTCAATGTTGATCTCGTTTTGTTCCTTCTCCATTTCTAAATCCTTGTTCTCATAGCTAACAACTGGATCTCCTTTTTTTACAGCGTCTCCTTCATTAACAAGAATTTCTTTCAGCTCACCTTTGCTAGAATCCTGATAAAGTGTGCTTTCATTAGCCATCGCCACCGTTCCAGGCGTCATAACAGTAGAATTAATTTCTTCGAATTTAGCTGTTTCTGTTTTTACATTAGCTGTACTATCGGCATAGGTTCGATAAATATTTACCCCTACAACGAGAGTGAGTATAATCACAACCGCAATGGTAATCCAAATCTTTTTCTTCATGCCTTACATTCCCGACATAGTATTCATCATACTACCAACCGCTGCAGCACCAACTGTAAAGACAAGAAAGATAATGGCGATCGTCCAGGCAAGTCCCTTAGGCCACTTAGCCGTTATTCGAAGTCCTATCCCTGTTAAAACAATCGTCCAGATACCGAAGATTTCAATCCCATTAAGAAAAGCACCAACAGATCCTTCTGAACCAGCGAGCGCGCCAAGACTCGTATAAAGCTCACCCGGTGATCCTCCTAATAGCGCAAGGAGAAGACCATTTAACACTAGGCCAATCGCACTAATAAAGCTGATATACGTATTCATAGAAAAAAATTGTTTAAATGTAGCCTCAGAGCTTGTTGCTTTATTAATTAACCAAAAAATAAAGCTTGAAAAGAGAATACCAAAAATCGGACCGAGCGCAGAAAAAACAACGGTTGAAATCTTTGAAAATAAGATAATTCCGTCCATGTTTTCTCCCTCTAACTCCGCTGTAGCAAATTGCTCTTCAAAGCCTGGCCCAATCACCATTAGCCAGCCTCCAATTAATGAAAGCAAAGTTACAATTATAAGGGGTACCCATATTTTCGGATTGGAGCGTATGGTGGCAAACTGTTCTCCCGGACTCCAAATCATCCCAAATATCGATGGTTTCTCTGCTCTACCTGTTTCTACAAACGTTTCGTTCATTATGTACACAACCTTTCAAAATAATGTCACCTCTTTCTACGACTCTCGCAAATCGAAAGTTCCATGTTTTTGAAAAAAAGTTAATTTATTTTGATAGAATTCATTTTTTATTCATTAAAAAAAGCCGATTATCTAAATAATCAGCCTCCAATTTATTGATGAGTAGCTGCTTCTCTTTTTGAACATGGTTCAACAAAGAGGTGGCATGCCCTAATGGCGCTACAACGCATAACGTTGCGTCTAGCTATAGTGCAAACGCAGCTTCATGATGTAATCGACATCACCAAATTCGAGAGATTCTAAGATCTCTTCCTCCGAGAATCCAGTTGCAGTCGCGATCGTCCTGATGTACGGTCTCTTCTCTAACTTTATGCATCGTGCCCTGGCTTTCTGTGTCTGGTAAAGGACTTGCGAGTAGCGATTGTTAAACATGATTCGCTTCACTGTTTTCTCCTTTCACACCCATAATGCATGCTCGCAACGCTATGGTTGAGTGCCATGGGCATGTATAAGACTATACCCATGTAATTGAAAAAGGAAACAGTTTAGCAAACAACCACGATTCTTTTTTTTCATTCATGTTACCTTTAGAGACACGATCACTGTCGCCCTCTCTAGGCTTCAAGCATACCGAACGAATAAACCAAAGAAATGTAAAACCGATGTGAATTCTATGTAAAAAGAAGACGTTCAACTAAGAACGTCTTCTTCTTGATAAAGCATCGCTTTAATCATCGTATGGTACCGATCCATTATCTGTTCTTTTGTTAACGGAAGAACTCTCACAAAATCTTCCACGACCGCTTTATCCGAACGAAGCCACGCATGGTAAGTTCGTTTCACATGGCGTTCCGCATCTTCAAACTCGTGAAACACACTACTTTCAACTTTCCCACGACACATCACTTCCCACTCACCTTCTCGACGAGGACGAATATAAATGATCTTCTCATCATGATTTTCATAGAAAGAGCCACTTTCACTGTTACGCTCATTCAGCTTATTTCGTTCCGGATCTTTTCGAACTGGTTTAAGCGCAAAAGAAGGTTCCACAAAAATTCGGAACGTATCTTCGTTTAGTTCACAACCTGCCGCTTTAGGATGTCCTCCCCCACCAAAACGGGAGGCAAACTCTGAAACATCCGCTTCGTCATGAATTGTACGAAAACCTAAGCGCTTGCTTCCTGCATTAATAATCGTAATAAAATCTAGATGAGGATTTCGCTTATTCAACTCGTTTCCAAGTTCGGAATGATACGATTCTGCATGAACAAGGCCGATACAATACTCATCGAAAAACATTTGCACAAGCTGACGATTCTTCTGATGAATGTACCGTTCAATCTTTCGTTCTTCCAGATCAAGAATCATTTCCTCAGAATCATTAAACTTAAAAGAATCAGATTCCCGCGTTAAACGCCTAATCATCTCAGATTTGAACGTTTCTCTCCCCATTATTGAGAATAGATCATTTAATCGTTTCGCATCCACTTCATTTTCTTCTTCCCATTCCCACGTATCATATTTTCGAACAAGCTCAAGAAACGTCTCAAGACTTTCTAAGGGTTCAATTTTTTCTTTCTCCAATAGAAAATCATAAAAAAGGGTTGCAGCACACGTTTTTTGATTCTCCCCGGGATCAACAAATCCCCATTTATAATCATTAAAGTGCATGGCTGTTGCGTGGTGATCAATCATTTGAACGTGAGATCCTTCACGAAAACGTTCATCTAAAAGCTTTTCTACGTGTTCGTTCACAGATAAATCAGTAATGAAGATTGGATCTTCATTATTTTGTTGTAGAAATCCTTCGACGCGGTCATCTAAATTTCGATATGTACAATGGGTCACGTCCGCCTCTTTGTCAAAAGCAAGTTCTGCTATGATCGCGCAGGCCGTTCCATCAAGATCGCTATCAGTAAATAATTTAATCATTCGGCATTCCTCCTTTTCACTAGTAGTATGTACGTCAATTTAAAATTCATGAAAAATCATACTACTGAAAAAAAGCGAGCATATGCCCGCTTTTTCTTGCAATTTTCAATTATACCGCCCATAACCGTTTCATGTCTACTGAATCCAATCGTTCATTCATTGATCTCAGCGAATGTTAGTTTGACTTAACCTGAAATTGCTCACGAAGTCGAAACTTTTGGATTTTACCACTGGCATTTCGAGGTAACTCTTCTACGAACAAATACTTTCGCGGCCGTTTATAAGTAGCAAGATTTGGACTCTCTTTGCAGTAACGATCTAAGTCAGCTTCAGTTAGTGAAACTTGTTTCTTCACTATGATGGCAGTAACGATTTCTCCCCACTTTTCATCAGGTTCGCCAAGTACCGCGACGTCAAGCACCCCTGCATGTGCATGTAGGACATCTTCTACTTCTCTTGGATAAACGTTTTCTCCACCAGAAATGATCATATCATCGACACGATCAGAAACATAGACATAGCGGTCTTCATCCATATAACCAAGATCACCTGAATGGTACCAACCTTTATACATCGCGTCCTTTGTTGCTTCTGGTCGATTAAAATAGCCGATCATCATACATGGTCCTTTCACAATAATCTCACCAACTTCGCCAGCTGGTAGCTCATCATCAGGCTCAGACGGTCCATTTTCATTCGGTCTAACGATTCTGACCTCATGGTTCAGCGCCGCTCTTCCTGCAGATCCCACTTTAGTTAATTGCTCATGCTCATCAAGAAATGTCACGGCAGGTCCCATTTCCGTCATCCCATATGCCTGAATGAGATTAATACCCAGCTTTTCTTTGACCGCAACAACAAGTGATGGAGCCATAGGTGCAGCACCATATAGACCTACTCGTAAGCTACTTCGATCAAATGCTGCATAATCTTCTTGTAAAATCATATTCCACATTGTAGGTGCAGCAAAGAACACCGATATTTTTTCTCGTTCAATAACCTGAAGCACTTTCCTTGGTTCAAAATGATGAATAATAACATTCGTAGCTCCAAAATGTACCCTCGGTAAAAAGTTGCAATGAAGCTCTGCACAATGAAACATCGGTGCAGCGACAAGTCCTCGATCCACTTGTTTCAAGTTAAGAGACGCGCCACAAAGAATACTCTGTTCAAGCATGTTTCGATGGCGATGCATCACTCCTTTAGGTCGCCCAGTGGTACCACTTGTGTACATAATCGCATACGTATCATTTTCATCTACTTCAATCGTAGGTTCAGCACTATGTGAAAGACGAACGTGTTCACTGTAGCTATCTGCAAAGTCCGGTGCCTCCTCTGTTGACCAGAACGATACATCGGGATATCGTTCTTGAACTTCTGCAACGACCGGTGCAAGAGCAGGCTCAAATACGAAAATACTCGGTTTGGCATCCTCAATAATGTAAGCGATTTCATTTGACTTCAAGCGAAAATTAATTGGATTTAATACGGCCCCTATTTTTGCACATGAGAAAAATAAGGTCGCTAATTCTATCGTATTAAATAAAAAAGAGGATACACGATCGCCCTTTTTTACTCCAGCATCGATGAGGGCGTTTGAAAGCCGGTTCACTTCTACGTTCCATTCATCATAAGACCATCTGATGTCCCGGTCGACATCCACAAGCGCTTCTTCTTTTCCATACTTTTTTACCGTTTGAAGAAATAAAGAACCGATCGTACCATACATGTTAAACCCTCCATTTTCTTTTTAACTTGAGTTTAAGTAGCGTATGTATAGTTCCATTCTCACAGGTAAAAACCCTTCTTTTTATCTGAATATTTAATCAATTAATCGCGCGCATTGTGTAACTTAATGATAGAATTCAAAAAAAATACCGGATTATCCGGTATTTAAATGCGATCGCCGATATCATCTTGCTTCCACTTATTCATTAATGGGACAGAGTGTGAACGGATGTTTTCAACTAACTGTTTAGGACTCTCCTCCGTTAGCAACGGTTCCATATAGCGTTTATGGAGAAAGCCTTCCTCCACCATATGTTCAAGCATGCGGTAAAAAGGATCATAATACCCTTTTGTATTTAAAAGGCCAATTGGCTTATTATGATACTCTAGCTGATACCACGTGAAGATTTCTGTTAATTCTTCGAGCGTGCCAATCCCACCTGGAAGAGCAAGAAAAGCATCTCCTGACTCGTACATTTTTGCCTTCCGCTCGTGCATTGTTTCCACAATGATAAGGTCTGATAACTCGATATGACTGACATTATCATAGATTTTTCGTGGGATAATCCCCGTTACTCGCCCCCCATGTTTCAGCACCGTTCTGGCAAGTGCACCCATGAGACCAACGTTCCCGCCACCGTAGATCACTTCAATATTTTTTTCTGCTAAAACAGCTCCCAGTTCTTCCACTGCATTGAAATATTTCTGATCAACGCTATTACTGGATCCGCAAAAAACCGTTATTCTCTTCAAATCATTCACTTTTTCATCCTCCTCTCTACCTTTTACACCATCAACCCAATATTTTCTTCATATTAATATTTGTTGTTGCAAACCCTAGACGTTCATATAAACGAATCGCTTGTTTATTATGAGCAAAAACATGAAGTGACAGTCCTGTAATTCCACGTTCCGTTAAAATCCTTTCAAGGACGTTTATCGCTTCCGTGCCAAAACCATTTCCTTGTTTTTCATCATGAACATTAAATTCATAAATGAACGCTTCTTTTGCATTCCAGTCCGTTTTAATCCATAGACTGCCTACCTTCTCTTCACTACCCTCTACCACTATTGTATAAAGAGTATGTCCCTCTGTATTCCTACCCTCAGGTAATAAACGATCAAATTCTTGCCTGGATTTCTCAAAGGCTTCCTCCGCTCTCCAGTTTCCTGCCGCGGCTTTTTCTTTAGCATAGTTATCAATTGAAGTGTCTAAAAATTGGTTGAAATCAAATTCACTCATTGGTAATAGGTTAATCAACATTTCCCAACTCCTTCCTCATCTTATCTTACTATTTCTAAAGTTTAATAAATAGAGGAAATACGATCAAAAAAATACCGACAAACGTCGGTATTTTTCACTCTATTTACTTTTATCCAAACGTGCTTTATCTTCAGCTAGGTCCGCTAATACTTTTCCTATTTTGTCATGAATCACGAGATCTGCTACTTTGTCATAATCCGTTTCTTCCTCATTCACAATAACAAGCTTCGCTCCGTTTCGCTTCGCTTCCATAGGGAAGACATTGGCTGGGGCGACTTGTAGAGAAGAGCCGAGGACAATAAATAGATCAGCTTTCTTTGCTTCTATCTTTGCCTGATGAATGGCATTAAGCGGCAATGGTTCACCGAATAGAACGACGCCAGGCCTATTAAAACCACCGCAGTGACATTCTAAAACATCAGCTAAATACCTATCGCTTGAAGATTGTTCTCCACAATCATCACAGTACATCACTCTTAACGAACCATGCATTTCTGCCACATTTTTACTTCCAGATAATTGATGAAATCCATCGACATTTTGAGTAAGAATCGATTTAATCTCACCATTCCTCTCCCACTCAGCAAGATGATAATACCCCTGATGAGGAGAAGCTTCCTTCAACTTTTTTATACGCTGTTTATAAAAGCGAACAAACATATGACGTTCGTGCTGCATCGCATCTCTACTTGCAAGCTGGAGCGGGTCCACCTCGTTCCACATTCCATCAAGCGCAGAACGAAAGTCAGGCAAACCGCTTTCTGTGCTCATTCCTGCACCTGTAAGAACGACAGTATGTCTGGACTTCTTAAACAATTCCGTAAGCATAGAATCACCAGCTTTCATTTATCCAATAGTTAACCATTCACATATATGCGAATTTCTAAACCCCAGGTCCTGATAATTGTTACCTAAAGTTAATCAGAACACTGATTTGTTACAAAATTGAAGGATTTAGTGTTTTTTTTAAACTTAGCATTGGATAACTAAATCAGCCAGCGCTTGCTGTAAAGTCGAATAGGTGTTGACCATATTGAAACGAATATCTAGTTTTACAACTGATAATGCAATTTCTGGCTTTATGCCACTAATTCTAGCTTCTACTCCGACAAGTCTAAGGGCTTCAATAATTTGAAAAAGCTGCTGAATGACAAATGTGTCGACAATGGGAACGCCTGAAAGGTCTAATACAAAATAATTCAAGCGAAGGCGGACGCTTTGATTGAGTGATTCTTCCATAATTAGCTTCGCTCTATATGTATCAATTGTTCCAATCAAAGGCAATACAGCTATGCCATCCATGATTGGCACTACAGGAGCTGATAACTCAAGAATTTCGTTACGAGACTGTTCAAGGAGATTCGTCTGATATTGAACAAACGGAACGCTAAAATAATACACAACTAAATTCATAGTATGATCAAGCTTAGAAATAAGGTCATACAATTCTTCAATGCCTATTTTCTGCTCAATCGCTACTTCTTTTAAAACCTCACCTATGTATGTTCGATACTGTGGTACTTCGCCTAGCATCGAATCAAGTGTGGTTTCTAAGCGTGCACACATTCTACCTGTTTCAATCCCCCACGCCTCAATACTTTTTTCAGCTTCCTCTTCTCGAAGTGCGAGTGACCTTGCATAAATCGTTACCAATTCCACGCGCAATGGAAAAAGCTCATCGGTTTTATTTTTTAGCTCGATTGGATATTTTTTATTCTGTTCAATCGTAATTTGTTCTGCAATTTGCTCTTTTCGATTCAAAATTTGTTCACTAGCTATTTGCACTAATGCCTTCATCGTCATCCCCACTTTAAAATAATGAATAACCTCAATTATTTTATCCTGACTGCTTATAATTGTAAAGATTTAACGATTGCATGCAAAAAGACGATGAGGTTTATCTCATCGCCTTTTTAAAACTATTTGGTTGCAGGTGCAGGATTGTCTACTTTATTATCTGTCCCTGCTTTTTTCTCTTTGCGTTTTTCTTTTCGCGGTTTAGGATCTTTAGCGACTAGATACTTCTCTTTCTTAAGCGCCTTGTAGAACGAAACTGTCATGAGGATCATAATCACCGAGAACGGCAAGGCTGCCAGAATTAGGACATTCTGTAACGCTTGTAGTCCACCTGTGTAAAGCAGAACTGCCGCCATGGAAGATTGGATAACTCCCCATGTTAATTTAACGTGTGAACCTGGATTTAAAGAACCATATGTTGTTTGCATTCCAAGAACGAACGTAGCAGAGTCCGCAGATGTAATAAAGAATGTTCCAATTAAGGTAATGGCTACAATCGATAACACTGTACCTAGTGGGTAATTCTGTAGAGTTCCAAACAGCGATTCTTCTGTTGCAAGTGAGGCAATATCAGCAATTCCTTGCTGCTGAATATTAATCGCTGAAATACCAAACGTTGAGAACCATAGGAAACCAACGATAGAAGGAACAAGAAGAACGCCTACAAGAAACTCTCGAATTGTTCTTCCGCGTGAAACACGGGCAATGAAAATACCAACGAATGGCGACCATGAAATCCACCATGCCCAGTAGAAAATGGTCCAGTTGTTAATCCACTCTCTATTTTCTGGATTCAATGGCGCGATCCGGAAACTCATCGCCATAAAGTTTGTAATGTAAGCACCGATGGTATCAGTGAACATATTTAGAATGTAAATCGTTGGACCAAGGATAAACACAGCAAGGAAAAGGATACCTGCTAGTCCAAGGTTGGCATTACTTAAGTACTTAATCCCTTTCCCAATTCCTGTCCAAGCTGAAATCATGAACAGCACGGTAACAACACCGATAATAATGAGTTGTGAACTAAAGCTATTTGGTATATCAGTTAAGTAAGAAAGTCCTCCGTTGATTTGAACAGCTCCAAATCCTAGCGTCGTTGCAACACCTACAATCGTTGCAAAAACGGCAAGTACATCGATTACCTTACCTAACAATCCATTTACACGCTCACCAAAAATAGGGTATAGCGTAGCGCTAATCAAACCAGGACGGTCATGTCTAAATTTAAAGTAAGCAAGAACAAGGGCTACGATTGCATAAATTGCCCACGCATGAACTCCCCAGTGGAAGTACGAATATTGTAGGGCTTCTTTAATTGCAGCGGGTGATCCTGTTTCTGCAGTCGGTGCATTGACTGCATAGTGGGACATCGGTTCTGCCGTTCCCCAAAATACAAGCCCAATACCCATTCCTGCACTAAACAGCATGGCAAACCAGCTTAAACGTGTAAATTCTGGTTTTTCATCAGGCTTTCCTAACTTGATTTTGCCATACGGTGTGAAGATGATAAAGATACAAAAAATCACCAACAACGTCACAAGAATAAGGTAGTACCACCCTAACTTGTTTGAAATAAAGGACTGTGCACTTGATGACATGGATGCTAACGTATCTGGAGAAATTGCCCCCCAGATGACCATAATTAAACTAATTACCAGCGTGCTCCAAAAAACGGAGGATACTTTTTCCCTCATACACTTCACCTCAACTTAGAATAATTTCTGTAATCTCATGGTATAAATTAGTACAATTTTACCTCTATCTATTTATACCACTATAAAAAATGTCGAAACGCGTAATTTCTAGTACTAAATAACTGTGTATTGCATTTAGGTGGCAAAACCTGCATATCGTAAGGGTTTTTGAAAAAATAAAATCCGAAAATTTATTTTTTTTGCTTTCGATGATTTGATTTTTTCATTTTTACACTCTTTGATGCAGGTTGTTTTCGGATCCACTTCAAATAACGACGAATTTGTTCGTCTTGCTTCAGCTTTACAATCGAATCGAGCCTAATCGCTAATTCTTGGTTTGTATATAAAGCATGGATTTGCTTGTGACAGGGGACACAAAGAGATGCGGTCGGTTTATGTGCTCCACCCTCTTCCTTAGGGGTCAAGTGATGGATTGTACACGTCACGCCACTTCTTCCACATAGTTCACATACATCCATTCTCATATCCTCCATTAGCTAGTGTTTGTTAGTTTCTTGTACACTATACGGCATGACGAATGCCAATCGACTAGATACTTAAAATATCTTTAATTTCATCTTCAGATAAACTGGAAATCATCGTTTCCCCAGGTTGAATAACCTTTTCAATGAGCTCTTTTTTCTTCTGTTGAAGCTCATAAATTTTTTCTTCTATGGTGCCCTGTGTAATTAACCTCATCACTTGCACCACTTTTTTCTGGCCAATTCGGTGAGCGCGACCAGCTGCTTGCTCTTCAACCGCAGGATTCCACCAGAGATCATATAAGATAACTGTATCTGCGCCTGTTAAGTTCAACCCAGTGCCGCCAGCTTTCAATGAGATTAAAAAGATTTGATTTTCTCCCCCATTGAACCGTTCCGTCATTTCAACACGATCTTTCGAAGGCGTTTGTCCATCTAGATAGAAAACTGAATAACCAAGATCGGCTAGCTTTTGATGAATGATTTTCAACATACTAGAAAACTGAGAGAAAATAAGCAGTCGCTTTTGATTCTCAATAGATGTTGTAACGATCTCTAAAAGCTGCTCAAGTTTTCCTGATTGCCCTTCATAGTTTTCTACAAAAAGAGAGGGATGACAGCATAGTTGACGCAGACGCGTAAGTCCAGCAAGAATTTTCATGCGATTCTTTTGAAAACCATCGCCAGCGAGACTTTCTTTCGTTTCCTGTTGAATACGGTGCAAGTACCCGATATAAAGCTCTTTCTGCTGTTTTGTTAACTCCGATACTTGAACGGTTTCAATTTTGTCAGGAAGCTCTTTAAGAACATCTTTTTTGACTCTTCTTAGAATAAACGGCTTGACCATTGTTGAAATTCGCTCATGAGGCAAATTTCGAAACGTGGCTTGATCAGGAAAGAAGCCTGGCATAATCGAGTGGAATAATGCCCACAGTTCATCGAGTGAATTTTCAATTGGTGTACCGCTTAGTGCAAAACGCTTCTTTGCCTGAAGCATCCTTACAGCCTGCGACGTTTTGGTCGCAGGGTTTTTAATCGCCTGCGCTTCATCAAGAATGACGGAATCAAATTGAATCGTTTCATAATGATCAATGTCCTGTCTGAGCGTCGGATAAGAAGTAATCCATACGTCTGGTTGAAGGCCCTTGCTAAGAAGCTCCTTCCGTTCTGCCGGAGTACCCGTGTTGACTTCAATCATGAGTTCTGGGGCAAACTTCTCAAATTCTTTTTTCCAGTTATAAATGAGTGAAGCAGGCGCAACTACAAGAGCAGTTGCGTCAGGATTATCTTCTTTCTCAGAAAGCAAATAGGCAATGCTCTGCAACGTCTTTCCAAGCCCCATATCATCCGCAAGAATGCCTCCAAGATGATAATGCGCCAGCGCCTTCAACCATTGAAAACCCGTCATCTGGTAAGAACGGAGATCGGCTTCTAGGCCAGATGGAAGATGAAATTGGAGGTCTTCAGGATGTTTGAGTCGCGAGATCAGGTCTCGAAAAGCTTTGCTATAACGAGAGGCGTGTTTCCCTCCACTCATTCTTTCATCAAGCTGTAGACCACGATAAAGCGGAAGGTGAAGCTCTCCTCGCTCAATATCATTTTGTTTAATATTTAGGTCGTCGAATAATTGACTAACATGTTGAAAATCTTCATTTTCCATTGAAACAAAGGTACCATTCGAAAGGCGATAATAACGATCTTTTTCAATGACCGCTTTTAGGATATTCGAAATTTCTTCGTCGTCGAGCCCTTTCATGTCAAAACTAACGTCAAGCCAATTGCCACTATTGTCCATGTCAACAGAGGTCACAGGAGCTGATGATTCATCTAATAACCAGGCTCGGGCGGATTCTGTTAGAAAAACATCCGCAAGGTCATTTAGTTCAGGGATTGTCCAATAAAGAAAATCAAAAATTAACGCTTCATCTTCAACATAAAGTTCTTTTCCGTTAAATTTCAATGAAGCTTGTTCAATCAATGACATAATGGTTTGTTCTTTTTCACTATCTCTAAGAACAATGCCTCCCTGATCATTGACAATCCGAGAATTATCCTTAAATGGATTGATCACGTCATCACCGTATTCGTACTCTACCGTAACGAGCAAACGCTCTCCCTCTGCATTCACGTACACTCGGGCTTGTAAATCCGGATTAATAATTTTATCGTTGATTTGCTCAGAAATGATCACGTCACCAAGTTTTCTTAGTCCAGGAACAACTTGAGATAGAAATGGCTCAATTTGTGCGGGTGAAATAGAAAGTTCACTTTTTTTAGCGGCGTTTCGAAAAGCTGATAAGTCCCGTAATAAAGACTGCTGCTTTTTAGTTAGCTTGAAAAGCTTTTCATCATGAAATAACCAGCCATAAGTTGGGAAGTATGCTGCGCTTTGAAAACCATTTAACTGAATCACATAATCATTATCCTTCTCCTCAATTTCAAACGAAAATGGAAGACTACGATCCACAAGCGCAATTTCTTCATGAAGAGTGCGATTATACTCAAAACGTAAGAAACGACCTTGTTTTAAATATTCTGCAAGAAATTCATTTGCAGTTATTGGTGGTAGGATTAATTCTCGGTTTTCAGTGAAACGTCCCCAATTATCAGGCAAATCCAAATAAACCTTTTCATTCCGTCTAATTGAAAGCAGAATTTGCATAAGCGGCTCATCTGATTCATGAAACGTGTGATCATCAGGTTCATAGCTGAACTTTTTCGTAAACCAGTAGGACTGATCTTCAAGGACTGCATCAAGAAATGAGCGAATATCTTTGACGACATATAACCGATTTACCCCTACTTTAAGCTCTAACGTCCAGGGGGAATCACCTTGAGACTTACGTAAAGTTGGGTATGAGCTTGCTTTCAAGGTAAATTCAACCTTAAGCTCATCTGCTCTCGCGTTTGAGCGACCCGGTTCCGGTTGATAATCACTTAGCACTTGGATAAGCTGATTCGTTTCGTTATAACTTCGTGGTGATTGAGTTACCTGCGATGGTTTCTCGCTTTCTTTCTCTGGCGGACCTTCTTCACTAATCGCGATAAGAACAGCAGCAAGGTGCTTGCATGTTCCATAGGTTTGAAATGCCTGACATTCACAAGATCCAAACCAATTATCACCAAGTAGCTCAATTAACACGCCATATTCTGAACTGCCGTTTACATAAGCTCGGTAGGATTGATCTTCTTGATCATATGTAAGCTCAGAAACGCGCCCATTTTGAAAATACGTTAACCCCCGTTGATAGAAGCTGACCGGAAAACGTTCTTTTATTTCACTTTTTGTAAACATAGAAAAATGCTTCATATCCACATCACATCAATTCCAATGGTAGTAGTAACCTTCATTATACAATTTTCCACATCTTCTTCAAAATATTGAGCGACCCAAAAAAGCATAATAGCATATTTTCGAACAAATTCAAAATTGTACTTCTAAAATACACCATTAGGACATGTATTAAGGTAAGTAAGAATGAGTATTAAAAATCACGTTATGTAACATATTTCCCAGCTATAAATAAAGGAGAATGGACGCCATGCTTGAGATTGCACTAACTCATATCGTTCTAGGCTTATCCATTGCTGCGCCACTTGGACCGATCAATATTGAAATCATGAAAAGGGGGATTCACAAAGGATTTTGGTCATCACTTCTTGTTGGAGCAGGTGGGATGAGTGCTGATCTTATTCTGATGTACTTAATGTATTTCGGTATCGCAACATTTGTTAAGTTAACTGCTGTCCAAATCTCACTCATGCTTCTTGGTGCGATTATTTTAACGGTTTCTGGGATACAAGGGTTCTTATCACGAATAAGTCTTGATGAAGAAAAGGACAAAGAGGGTTCTGGACTCATACACGCTTATGCTACTGGTTTTATGATTGCTGCCTTTAATCCAATGAATCTTTTATTCTGGCTAGGCATTTATGGCTCTGTTCTTAGTGTTTCTCTTCAGCAACCTGATAAATGGCAAGCTTTCTTTCTATCTGCTCTCGTGTTTATTGGAATTGGACTCTGGAATATCAACCTTTGTATGACCGTCCATTTCGGAAAATCGTTATTAAAGCCTCGTACACTGCGTGCCATTAGTGTAACCGCTAGTGTTGTATTATTATTCTTCGGTTTACGCTTTGGCTATCTTGCAGCTGAGATGATCTTTGTCGCTTCAAAATAGGACTGAACCTAAAACCGGTTCAGTCCTATTTTGTGGTGGAGCATTTAAATAAAATAGACGTAAACGGCAATTCCAGCTACCGCTAAAACGGTTACAAAAAGATAAATGGCTGAAATGGTGACGGTCGTATTTTTCGCCTTTTTCCCATACCCCGGATCACTCTTTCCAGCAACCATCAATGTACCAATTAAAATAATGACAAGAAAAATGATAATAAGCGTTGTTGCGATCGTGATCATTCGCCATCCCTCCTCACCTCTCATCATACACTGTCCTGATTTTGTAATAAACCTGCAAAAGTGTGACATATTTGTTATGATAAGCAACATGTGCGTTTTCGCACATAGAAATAGAAGAGAAAAAAGGAGAGTATCTATGAGGAGAGGAATATTAATCATGGTCATTGTAGCACTGTCGCTGACTGCATGTAGCGGCTCAGAAGAGGGTGCAGAGAAATCGAAAGGTACCGTAACGTTGGGCTTAAACAACTGGGCTGAAAACATTGCGGTTTCAAACATGTGGAAAGTTATTTTAGAAGAAAAGGGATATGACATTGAACTTAAATCAATGGAGAAATCCCCTGTATGGGCCGGCCTTTCACAAGGCGATCTTGATATAGCTGCAGAAGTATGGCTCCCCACAACAGATAAACCATTATACGAGGAATACAAAGAAGATATTGTCTTACACGAAGCATGGTATGAAGGCACAGGACTTGGGCTTGTCGTTCCTTCTTATATGGACATCACGAGCATGGAAGAGCTAAATGACAAAAAAGAAGAGCTGGGCATAGAAGAAATTGTCGGGATCGATCCTGGTGCAAGCTTGATGGAAATGAGTCGTACCGCGCTTGAAGAATATAACTTAAACTATGACCTAGTTGATAGTTCAGGGCCTGCGATGATGAGTGAATTAAAAAAAGCGTATGAAGACGAGGAACCCATTGTCGTTACACTGTGGAACCCTCATTGGGCTTTTGCAGAATATGATTTGAAATATCTCGAAGATCCAAAGAACATCTACGGGGAAGCAGATGATATCTTTTTTATGACAAGAACAAATTTCAGTGACGATCACCCTGAGATTGTTGAGTGGATGAACAATTGGCAGATGGATGATGACTCTCTTGGTAGTCTGATGGCTACGATCAAAGACGCTGATGATGCCGAAACAGGTGCACAACAGTGGGTTGAAGAGAACAAAGAACTCGTCTCCGAGTGGACGAACTAACGCACTCATTTCATCTTCGAATTCTTTATCTAAAAGAAAAGGAACCTTTCCATGTAGAAAGGTTCCTTTTGTCATACCTTTATTCTGATCTTAAATTTGTGAAAGATCATTCTCTGCTACAACTTTCCCGATCGTCTTTCCTGATTCAAGACGATTGTGTGCTTCAGCAATAGTAGAGAACGTAAAGCTCTCTTCATCCAACACCGGTTTAAGTACCCCATGGTCTACCATTCGCGCTATGCTCGTTAAGATTTCACCATGGTGCTCTCTTCCTTCATTTGTTAGCATCGGAATGAGCATTAATACGCCATGATATGTAGCGCTTTTCACATACAGTGGTGTCATATCATGCTCACCGCTACCAACGATACAGGCAACTTGTCCACCGTTCCTCACTGCCTGGAACGCCTTTTCCATATTTTCACCGCCTACAGTATCAAAAACTGCATCAAATCCTTTGCCATCTGTATACTGTTTTACATACTCTTCTACGGTTGTTTCTTTATAGTTGATCGCATAATCTGCTCCAAGATCTTGACCAATTTTCATTTTCTCTGAAGTAGACGCCGTCGTGTACACAATCGCTCCTAATGATTTCGCAAGCTGAATGGCGATGTGCCCGACGCCACCCGTTGCACCATGGATAAGAACGCTTTGACCTGGCTGAACGTTCATGCGGTCCACAAGGGCTTCCCATGCCGTAATGGAGACTAACGGTAGTGCTGCAGCTTCTTTCATCGATAATCGTTCAGGCTTCCTCGCAACGAGCTTTTGGTCGACAATCATTTGTTCTCGAAGTGCTCCGTCAAGACCTTTTACACCACCTGCACAGGCATACACTTCATCACCCTTTTGAAAAGGGCTTCCTTCGTATACTTCCTCTACAATACCGGCGACATCACCATGGAGAACCGCTGGAAATGCTGGTGCAAATGCTTCAGCTTGACCAGAACGAACCTTTGTATCAACTGGATTAACACTTGTTGCTTTTACATTAATCTTCAATTCGCCTGGCTTCAACTCTCTTGTAGAGAGATTCGTTATGCTAAACGTAGAAGGTTTTCCAAAATCATTAATAACAACTGCTTTCATTGTTAAACGTCCTCCTTAAATGCTACATACTTTCTATTCATTTTACATTTCCCTAATAACTTTCTAAACAAACGGGTATTGTCTGACTGATTTATGACTAAACTTCATGATACAGCCGGTCATTATCTTTTCATAATAAAAGATGCTGTCAGATGACCGGCCGTACCAATGCAAGTCATTGAAAGGGCCCTTCTCACATTGTGAGAGGGGCCTAATCATTTTCATCGCATTTATATCGTTAACCGCTCCAAAATGTCTGTTACTTGTTTCACGCTACAATCAATAATCTGCTCCACAGATTTCGATGTGCTGAGACGCGGGCTTTGCCCTGACCATAGCGACATCCACTCTGGACGGTTCTGAATCGCTGCTTGTTTTCTTACTTCTTTCGTTAACGTATTTAACGTTGGGTATCCCGGTAAATCGTTTTGACTCGCCATCTCAGTAATGAAGTCATTATTTATGCCACGTGCAGGCTTCCCACTAAACACTGGCGTTACAACTGTCTGATCTTCTGTACTAGTTAAGATGGCATGTTGATGAACTGGATTTGCACCACTTTCCTGACATGTTACAAACGCTGTGCCCATTTGAACAGCATCTGCTCCAAGAGCGAGCATACTAAGAATCCCTCTTCCGTCCATAATTCCCCCTGCTGCAATAACAGGAATTTGAATGGCATCGACCGTTTGAGGAATAAGTGAAGCGCTGCCAATCAGTGAAGCTTGAAAATCACCTGTAAACGTTCCGCGGTGACCACCTGCTTCCATTCCTTGCATAACAACAAGATCCATTCCAGTTTTCTCATTGATGATCGCTTCTTTTACCGTCGTAGCTGTTCCCACTAAAATTACTTTCTCTTTTTTTAAACGCTGCACATCTTCTATAGAAGGGACCCCGAAGGTAAAACTGCATACTGGAATGGCTTCATCAATGATAATCTGAAGCTTATCTTGATATTCCTTTTGAGTTTCTACAAACGACTTCCTCTTACGTTCTTGATTAGAAATACCGAGTTGGTCCTCATAGTGTTGAAGCTTTACTTGCACGTTTGCAATACTCTCTTCCGAAGACGGATCGTCCTCTGGAATAAATAAATTAACCGCAAAAGGTTTTGAAGTGAGCCGTTTAATATCACTTATTGCCTTCTTCATCTGTTCAGGTGTCATATAGCCTGCCCCTAAACTTCCGAGTCCTCCTGCGTTCGAGACGGAAGCAACTAGCTGAGGGGTCGTCACACCTCCCGCCATTCCTGCCTGAACAATTGGATAGGTTATGTTTAACATCGAAGTAATTCTCGTATCATACCACACGCTGTTTCTCCCCTTTCAACACATTTGCACTAAGTGCCTAGCTTTATGAGTGAGCATCGCGCAAGAAGATTAGATAAGGAATTTTAGAATCGCTTGAGGACCTGAGCGCCCCATTTTCTGCTCACCTGTGTCAATAAATCCAGCCTCAAGGTAGACTTTTTTGGCTGAAAGATTATCTTCATTTACACCGAGAACTACTTCTCTACAGTCAGGCAGATGTTTCTCTACAAATGATTTTAATTGTCGAAGAGATGCTTTCGCAATACCACGGCCTTGATCTGGTAAGTTGATTGAGTACGCTCTTAATAAAATCGCATGTGGACGAGTTGTATACGAGAAAACATCGTCCCCTTGATCGAGAACAAAAAAACCAACCGTTCGAACACCTTCCATAATCGCTACAGGTAAACGATTAGAATCGCGCATGCATATTTCATAAGCAGGCATCGGCATTGAAGTGAAAGCGAGCTGATGTTCATGTAAGGTAAATCGCTTTAACGATGTAAGGTGATGAGATGCTACTTTTGTGAGTGTGATCTTTTCTTTGGTTACGTTCAATCTGATCGCTCCTATCATGTTTTCCGACACCATTCTTCTTTCGAGAATAGAGTATGGTTTCCTTCCCTCAAATTAAAAAGAACATGAAAAAGCGCTCCATTTTATTGGAGCGCTCTCTTTATTGTTTTTCACGTCTTGCAAAATCGACAAATCGGAATTTATCAAGTCGGTGTCGTGATTCGGTATATTCAATTAATGTTGTATCATTTAAATAAACGTAATTTCGAACGACCACCACATGTTTGTAATCATGCAAATCTAGATAACGTCGATCCTCTTCGTCAGCCTCTTCTACGACAATTTCCTTTTTGGCATAGCTAACGGAAAGACCAAGATCATTTTCCAAATAATCGTAGATTGAATTCTCACAAATCGTTCGTGTCAGTTCAGGTACCCACTTAGCGGAAAAAAAGTCGCGATCTAAGATGATTTTTTCGCCTTCAATCTCACGCGCACGAAGGACGTGCCAAACTTCTGCTCCCGCTTCAAGCTCAAGTTGTTCGCGAACCCATTCCTCAGGTAGCTTTTTTTCAAGATGATGAACGATTGTTCTTGAAGATCGGTTCATCTTTTCTGAAATTTCTTTGAAGCTCACAAGTCCAGAAACAGGAAATTCATAGCGACTTAAGTCAAGAACGACCGATCCTCTTGCTTTAATTTTTTGAATCATCCCGTTCTGGGAAAGTAAATTTAACGCTTTGCGGATGGTTTCTCTTGATGTGCCATAGGTTTCCGCAAGCTCATGCTCAGATGGCAGTTTACTATTCGGCTTATAGGTTCCGTTTCGAATATTCTCAGAGAGATCATTGTAAATTTGCTGATACTTCGTTTGCTTCATAGACTCACCTTGTCTCAGTTAGATGATATGCGATCGACTCATATGGTCGTAACGTCACTTTCTTAAAGGTTGATGGAGAATCTTCGTAGTTTGAAATCAATACCTCTGCATCATACCCATCTACTTCAATATGGGACGGCAGTTCAAAGGTTGCTTCTGTTTCATAGAAATTATTAATGACAAGTAACTTTTCATTCTCTCCATTACGGACATAAGCGAATAGTTGAGGATCTTCATCTAAAAGGAGTTCATAATCTCCATATGTGATGAGATCGACACTTTTTCTTAATGAAATCAGCTTTTGGTAGTGATCAAAGACGGAATTACTTTCTTTCAAGGTATCTTCTACATTAATGTCTTCATAGTTTTTCGCGACCGGAATCCACGGTTCCCCTGTCGTAAATCCAGCATGAGGTTCAGGCGTCCATTGCACAGGCGTTCTGGAATTGTCCCTTGATTTATGGCGTAAAATCTCAAGAACTTCTTCCTCACTATATCCTTTTTCCTCTTTCAAAATCGAGAAAATATTCAATGACTCTACATCACGATAAGAAGAGATTGCGTCAAACTTAGGATTTGTCATCCCAATTTCTTCTCCCTGGTAAATATAAGGAGTACCTTGCATCAGGTGCATCGTCGTAGCAAGCATTTTAGCTGATTCTCGTCTGTACTCTCCGTCATTTCCATAGCGCGATACGATGCGAGGCTGGTCATGATTGCACCAGAAGAGCGCATTCCACCCGCCACCTTTGATCATTTCTCTTTGCCATGTGGAAAGAATCTCTTTAAGCTTTAAGAAATCAAAGGCTGCTACAGACCATTTCTCTCCGTTAGGGTAATCGACTTTTAGATGGTGGAAATTGAACGTCATACTTAATTCGTTGCGCTCAGGGTTCGAATATTGAATGCAGTCTTCAATTGTAGTAGACGACATCTCGCCTACTGTCATGCTGTTATACTTCATAAAGACGTTCCGATTCATTTCGTTCATAAATTCATGAGCGCGAGGACCATCTGTATAGAATTTGCGTCCGTCCCCAGGTGCGACAGACCCATCATCATTCGGGAAGTTTTGATTTTTCGAGATCAGGTTAATGACATCAAGTCTGAAGCCATCTACTCCCTTTTCAAACCAGAATGTCATCATATCATACACTTCATCGCGCACTTTCTCATTTTCCCAATTTAGATCAGCCTGAGTGACATCAAAAAGATGTAAATAATATTGACCCGTTTCCTTATCGAACTGCCAAGCATTGCCGCCAAACTTTGACTGCCAGTTTGTCGGTTCCGCTCCATCAACGCCGTCTTTCCAAATGTAATAATCACGATAAGGATTATCCTTAGATTTGCGAGACTCTACGAACCACTCGTGTTCTGTTGATGTGTGGTTTACGACAATGTCCATAATAATTTTTATATCTCTTGCATGAGCTTCTTTTAAAAGACGATCAAAGTCTTCCATTGTGCCATACTCTTCATAAATACTAAAATAATCACGTATGTCGTACCCATTATCATTTTGAGGAGAATCATAGATCGGCGTTAACCAAACAACATCTACTCCTAGCTCTTTTAAGTAATCAAGCTTTTCAATAATCCCCTGAATATCTCCAGTTCCACTACCCGTCGTATCATTAAAGCTTTTCGGATAAATTTGATAAACAACGGATTTCTTCCACCATGGTTGCATCTGATTCCACTCCTATTGTTAGATTAAATAGTTAAAAACAAAGGCGATACCATCGGAGCTAAAACGCACCTGATGATATCGCTCCTTTTCTTTACTCGCTTACTTTTCTCAGTTTTCCATATAAGAATGTTAAAACAAATGGTACAACAAGTACAATAGCCATACCTGTAAAGAAAGCACCCCAGTATTCTTTAAAAATGGAAAGGAATCCTGGTATACCGCCTACACCGATTGATGTTGCTTCAACGCCACTAACGGTAATGACAAGACCAGCAATCGCTGATCCGATTATCGCAGCGAAGAATGGGAATTTAAAGCGTAAGTTCACCCCGAACAACGCGGGCTCGGTCACACCAAGAAAGGCAGATACAGCTGACGTTCCTGCAAGACCTTTTGTTTTTTCATTACGCGTAATCAACATCATCGCAAGTGCAGCTGCACCCTGCGCAATATTCGATAGGGCAAGCATTGGCCATAAGAAAGTGCTGCCCGTACTACCAATTAACTGTAAGTCAACAGCAAGGAACGTATGGTGCATTCCTGTAATAACAAGCGGCGCATACAAGGCACCGTACACTAGTCCACCAATGGCTGGCGCAAAATCAAACAAGCCAATAAAGCCATCCGTTAAGAGATTTGCAATCCAGAATGTTACGGGACCAATAAGTGTAAATGCAAGGAAACCAGTGACAAGTAACGCTACAGGCGCCACGATCAGCATCTGAATCGAATCTGGTATTCGCTTATTTAAGAACGTTTCAATTTTCGCTAAGATATAAGCTGATACTAGTACGGGTAATACTTGACCTTGATAACCGATTTTTTCAATTTCAAGACCAAATAAGTTCCATGTTGGAATATCCTCTGCCTCACCGTAGGCCCACGCATTTAGTAAGTCAGGATGGACGAGAATGAGACCAAGCACAATACCGAGTAATGGACTTCCCCCAAATTGCTTGGCGGCTGACCAACCGATCAGACCTGGTAAAAAGACGAAGGCTGTATTGGCAATCAGGTTAATAATACTCGCTAAATCCGCCCATTGCGGATAGACTTCGACTAGCGGATCACTAAAGAAAATATCTGGTGCTGTGAGAATATTATTAATCCCAAGAAGCAAGCCAGCTGTTACGATTGCAGGTAAAATCGGAATAAAAATGTCGGCTAGCGTCTTCACTCCGCGCTGAAGAATGTTTTGTTTACTTGCTGCCGCATCCTTTACATCCTGTTTGGACGCGCTTTCAATTTCTGCCAACTCTGCAAAAATCTTAAATACTTTATCAACCGTTCCCTGTCCAATAACTACCTGGAACTGTCCATTAGCGGAAAAGGATCCTTTCACAAGTTCGTTCTCTTCTAATGCTTTTGTATCAACTTTACTTTCATCATGTAAGACAAGACGCAGACGAGTCACACAATGTGTGGCGGTCGAAATATTCTCTTTTCCACCAATGGCTTCAAGAATGTGTTCAACAGACTCTCGATTAATCGCCATGTTTTCTTCCCCCTTAGTAAAAAAGCTTTTTCTTAGAGAGCACGTGGAGCAGTACTCTCTAAGTTACATTCCTTTAACCTTTTACTTTCGTAGTCATAATTTCTGTTTCATTTGAAGCACCAGCTGAGTATTTCTTCTCAACATTTTCAAGAACATCTGCGTTCGTAATAATGACAGGCGTAATGGTACTTGCTGCTTTTTCTTTCACAAGATCAAGGTCAACAGTAATAAGTGGATCGCCAACTTTTACTTTGTCGCCTTCTTTCACGTGACCTTCAAAACCTTCGCCACCCATGCCAACTGTTTCAAGACCAACATGGATCAAAATCTCAAGACCTGATTCAGACTCAATACCAACAGCATGCTTTGTGTGGAAAAATTGAATAACTTTACCGTTTACCGGTGATACTACTTTGCCATCTGTAGGTTCGATCGCAACACCGTCTCCCATCATTTTTTGTGAAAATGTCGGATCAGGAACCGTTTCAAGTTCAACAACCTTACCGTTTAACGGAGCATAGATAACCTCTTCAGAAGGTTTTTCTTTTTTACCAAATAGTTTTTTCAACATTGATATCTTCTCCTTTCAACCGCTTTCATTTATTTAACATCTTGTATAGACAAGTTCATGTTTCACCTTGTAGTCTATCTTGTATAGACAAGTTAGTCAACTCCAACGCTCATCTTTTTTCAACCCAAGGGGGAAGGATTGATTCGTAGGTAAATTCCCTTCACTCCATTTCCTAAACGCTCATGTTTCACTTTGCTCAAAAACGTATACATATGAAAGAAGGAGTGATGACATGAAGAAAGAAATGATTAATACGTTTTACTTTGATGATGACGGCAAGATTCCAAACAACGCTTTGTACCCTCTTACCCTTTATCATGCTGCTTTAGAAAACCGCGATGCGAAGGCCCTTTTTAACAAGAACAAGTGGACGAACGCATGGCAAAATGGCGTTTTTCCTTATCACCACTACCACAGCAACACACACGAAGTACTTGGTATTGTAAAAGGAGACGCTTCGATTACGTTCGGGGGTGAAAAAGGAGAAACGATTCGTGTAGAGGAAGGAGACGTTGTTGTCATACCCGCAGGAGTTGGTCACAAAAGAGAACAAGCTTCCTCCGATTTTCTCGTTGTCGGCGCCTATCCAGATGGCCGCGATCACGATCTTAGAACTGGGGAGCCAAATGAGCGTCCTACGGTTCTTGAGAACATTCAAAATGTGCCTGTACCTGAATTCGATCCCGTTTTCGGAGTCGATGGGCCCTTAAAAAAAATCTGGACAAAACAGTAGTTCCACAAAAAAAGGCGCCAGTGGCGTCTTTTTTAGGTGGTAGATTTTGATTTTTTAAAACCCGGAACCGTTCTTTCATAAAAATCCAGATGATCTGGATGATGGGCGATACGACTATTTACATGAAGGGAATCAATCGATGTCATCTCTTCATCCGTCAATTGGAAATCGTACACATCTGCATTTTCTTTAATTCGTTCTTCACGAGTTGATTTTACATTTAAGAGAAGGTCATGTTGTAAGCACCATCTGATCACAACCTGAGCAGGGGTTTTCCCATAACGATCGCTGATGGCTTGAATAACGGAATGACTTAGCACCTGCCCCCTCTTTAACGGAGACCATGCTTGAACTCGGATTCCTTTTGATCGGCAATAATCTCGCATTTCGCCTTGAATTAATTCCGGATGTAGCTCAATTTGATTGAGCACCGGTGTCACAGTTGAGATCCGAGAAATGGCTTCAAGATGATGGGTTTCAAAATTGCTAACGCCAATCGCACAAACTTTCCCTTCATGATAGAGCTTTTCTAAAGCCTGCCACGTTTCAAGGAATAAGTGCGGTACGGGCCAATGAACTAAGTAAAGATCGAGATAATCGGTGTTGAGGCGCTCAAGCGAACGCTCAAACGCGGCTAATGTAGCGTTATATCCCTGTTCATCATTCCAAACTTTAGAAGTAAGAAAGATTTCCTCCCTCGGAACACCCGAGTCCTTTATCGCCATTCCAACCGCTTCTTCATTTTCATAATAAGAAGCCGTATCAATTCCTCGATAGCCTGTTTCCAGAGCAATCTTAACACCTTTAATTACTTCCTCATCGCTCATCTTAAAAACACCGTAGCCTAAACAAGGCATTTTAACGCCATTAGAAAGCACTACCCGTTTGTCGATCCCCATCATAACCTACCCCCTTCTCTCATTTCAATTTCATTAAACAAAGCTATAGTTAATTTATTTTTCCTATTTGCTTCCTATACCTTATATGAGCTTTCGGTATTCATTAATAAAAACCGTTGGATCCTTTTTAATAATAAATGTAACCACACCACGATTGGTATGAAGGTATAAAAAGCCATAAAGGGTTGATTGAAAACGATATGACATATCAAACACATCTTGTATCGCAAATTGATCCTGCCCAACGATAATACGATCTTCATATAATTTTAAAGAGTGCTCCTGCTCAAGCGTTTTCTGCTCGTTCCGTTCTATTTTTCGTGTCACCTTAACAAAAGGGTGAGATAAAATTAATTTCAAACTCATCATCCTCTTCTTCATTCATTCTACATCTGCTTGCTCTGTTCCTCTTTAGAAAAAAGAACAAACATAGAAAAGGAGCGAACCAAAACAGGCCCACTCCTTTTCAATCCTTATTCATTCAAAGCATTTCGCTTTATTACGATAAGAATGTTTTTATTTTCCCTCAATTGCTTCAATGATTTTATTCGCAGCACTTTCACTTGACTGAGGATTTTGTCCTGTGATCAAGTTACCGTCACGAACAGAAAAAACGGACCAATTATCCGCTAGTTCAAAGTTCGCTCCTTTTTCGCGTAGCTTTGATTCTAGCAAGAATGGCATTTGTTCAACAAGACCCATTTCACGTTCTTCTGAATCAGTAAATGCACTTACTTTCTTCCCTTTTACAAGAGGAGTACCGTCTTTATACGTAACGTTCACTAGTCCAGCAGGACCGTGGCAAACAGAGCCGATAATTTTATTAGCTTCAGCTTGTTCCTGAAGAATATGCTGTAGAACTTCACTATTTGGGAAGTCAAACATCGTACCGTGACCACCTGGTAGGAACACAACATCAAAGTTATTCGCGTCTTCTTTCGTTACCTTTGTTGTATTCTTAAGTTGGTTCTGTGCATCTTCCCATTCTTTCGGGTCTTCCTCTGGAATACTATTTGGATCAAGTTCAACTTCGCCACCCTGGATCGAAGTTACTTTAATATCATATCCTTTGTCTTTGAAGATGTTGTAAGGGACAGCGAACTCTTCAAGCCATAACCCTGTTTTGTGTTCTGAATCAATTTCTGTATGATTTGTTACGACCATTAATACTTTAGTCATTTGAATTCCTCTCCTTTATCTTCTAAGTACTTTGTTGATCAGTATGACCACTTTAGTACAATACCCGCTTTTCATAAAAGTATTCATTATGTTGAAGATCCAGAAAGTTTTCTAATATAGCAATTGCGGGATAACAAAAAATAAGTAGAACACATTTAGAAATATAGCGCCCATTACAAGGAGGGTTTTCATCTGTTTTAACTGAACAAGATACAGGATTAGCCAAAGTGCTAATAGCCCAACAGGGACAAATAAATATTGATTGTTGTCAGCTAACTTAAGGACAGCAACGATTTCAAGAATAGAATATGGAACGATAATTACTCCAAGGATGATGTTAATTAAATGAATCCACTTTCGCTCAAGTTCTTTCACAACACGCGTTTCCCCTTTCTTAAAACCGTTCTTATAGATACCCATTCCATTTTCCTTTTCTTAAGTGAAAGAGTCAACGATCAATTCCAATTGAGTCTCTTTTCATCGTTCAACCATTCCATTATCTGGTCTTTTTCTAATCAATATGTCGTATATTGTTGATAAAACGTCGAATATCCTTTCTTCTAGCCGAATGGTTTCACTTGTAATGTAAAATCATTTAAGGAGGAGAAATGATGATTCAAAAAATGAGAATCGTGGCAGCGCTACTAATCGTAAGCGCTATTTTTGTAGCCACACCATCCTTTGCTTCAGCGGCATTAGGAGATCGAACGATGCAAAATGGGAATTCTGGGCAAGATGTGAAAGAACTACAGGACTATTTAATGACAAAAGGAATGTTTCCTTATCACACAGCTACAGGTTATTTTGGTAATATTACGGAAAATGCCGTTGTTGCGTTTCAAGAAAGCCGAAATTTGCAAGTGGATGGTCTTGCCGGCTCAGAAACAAACAAAGCGATACAAGTACTTAGAAGAGGCGATATTGGAAAACAGGTCATACATATACAAAGTCAGCTTCAACAAGCTGGCTATGAAGGACAAGTCGATGGAATTTACGGTTCAGGAACGGTCGCTATTATCGAACAGTTTCAGCGTAACAAAGGGTTAGCAGCTGATGGAATTGCTGGACCAGCTACACGAAGAGCGTTAGATCAAATGGCATCACCTGAGTCGGCGGCTGGAAAAGAAATGACTGTTGAAAGTACAGCTTATACGGCTGACTGCACAGGTTGCTCTGGCGTTACTAAGATGGGCATTGATTTAGAAAAATACCCTGATGCGAAAGTGATTGCTGTTGATCCAGATCAAATCCCACTAGGCTCTATTGTTGAGGTGGAAGGATATGGAACTGCGATTGCAGCTGACATCGGTGGTGACATCGATCACAATCGAATTGATGTTTTTATTCCAAGTCAAGAAAACGCCCTTAACTGGGGTCGCAAAGATGTAACGGTACGCGTCATTGAATAGTAAAAAGACAGGTTCGCTTAGCGAACCTGTCTTTTTTTATTCGTTTGTTGAATGCTTGCCTCGCTGCTGCAGCTTAATTAACCGATACGTATGAGTAAAGATTACTTTTAGAACTGCGTACGTTGGGATGGCGAGAATAAGCCCGAGAAACCCTGCGAGACTACTGGCCACCAATAGGAGCAAGATGATCGTCAAGGGATGAATATCCAGTTTACGCCCCATCACAAGCGGGGAGACAAGATTACTTTCAATTTGTTGAATCACAATGACACCAAGAACAACCCATAGAGCTGTTAGCGGTGATTGGATGAGTCCGACGATGACGCCCGGTGCTGTTCCGATAATCGGACCGATAAATGGGACTACGTTAAGGAAGAGAGCAATCATCGCGAGAATTAAGGCATAATCAAGATCAATGATGACATACCAAATATAAACAAACGTTCCGATAAAGACACTTACGATCAGCTGCCCCTGGATAAATCCGCTTAGCGCATCATCCATATCTTCTAGTATTTTCGCTCCCTCTTTCCGGTGGGCTTTAGGAACGACTGAAAGTAAGGATGGCATCAGCTTTTTTCCATCTTTCAGCATAAAGAACAAAATGAATGGAAGAAGAACAATCCCAACGAGCACATTCGTGACAACATTTAGGATTGAAAAGATGTAATTTCCGAAAGAAGAGCTAATTTCTCCAATTGAACCAGAAATGCGATCGGTCAATCCCTGTATGTCGATCATTTCACTTTGAAGAATTCTAGCTATGTACGGATTCCTCTGCCAATCGTTAATTGCGGATTGCAAATCATTCACAAGCGTTGGGGCACCCTTTACAAGACTATTAAATTGCTCAACAAGTACAGGGCCAATACTAATAACAAGTCCCGTTACACCACCAGCTAGCGCCAGATAAACGAGAAGAATACCGAGCGGCCTTGGTATTTTCCATTTTTCTAATAGCGAAATGACAGGGCGTAGAATGTAATAAAACACTCCTGCTGCAATAATCGGAAACGCTAATGTTGTTACTAGGATAACAAGGGGACGAAAAATAAATTCAATTTTACTGCCAACCCAAATCACTGTAAAAATAAGAAGAAGCCAAATAAAAAATCGAAATAAGCGCGATTGTTGCACTGTGTCTTCACTTCCTTTTTTTCAATCGAATAAAGCCTTTACGATAAAGGCGAATAATCATCTCCACAAACCACACTGGATATTTTTTCGGAAAGAAACGAGATGAATAAAGGCGGTCATAGGCCACCTTAAGATCTTCCCAGTGTGTACACACCTTGCTTTGGCGAAAGCGAACGACATCAATGACGCGAACTTCCCCATTCGATAGTAGCATAACGTTCTGGAGATGCGTATCTGAAGGGTTCAGCCCCTTCTTACGTGCGTAGTTAAGAGCATGATCAACTTTTGCAATCATTTCCTCTGTAATCACGATTCCTTGAATTAAACATTCGTAAAAGGTCAGTCCTTCTAAATATTCTAATACGACATACCCCTCTCCTCCTTCATAGAAAGAAGGGTAGTAATTATTATTGTTTAACTCTTGATAAATGGATGCTTCAAGTCTTGCAAGATGAACAAAATCAGGATAAAAAACTTTAAGAACTTTTTGCTCATCCGGGAACTTAAAAACAACTGCACTTCTTCCTCTACCGATGATCGTTAAGTCATCTGGTTTCTGAAGAACACTTGTCCCTTCTATTCTGATATTAATCATCATTCTCTCAATGTCGTTCAAGCACAAGCACCCTCTTCACTTCTTACATTTGTTACGTTTCTATATTTTAATCTATTCGCAACAGATGTCTTGTATAAGGGGAACCAACCTCTATACTTAATCAAAGTCAATTTGTCACTAGGTAGCTAAAAAAATAGTGTTTTCTTATCGATTTTACTCTCTTTACGGAAAATGACAAGAAAAGGTTTCACTTTCTAGAATGTCTCTCCCGTCATGGTTTCCATAAATAATTTATAAAACATAAAATAATTCAGTTCGATCGCCACATGATGAGCCGGCCTATTATCAAATTCTGCTTGTTCAAAGGATTTTCTAAAATCACCGATGCTAAGCCCCCGCGCCTCTCCAGTAATTTCTACTGCAACTGGCGTACGGTAAAAAGTACAGATGCTATTATCTTGGACACTCATTAAAGTGAGCGCATCGTGAACGGGACTTCCTTCAATATTCGGAATCATCTTTTGATAAAATTCCTCGTAATAATAATCTAGAAGCGGTTTAAGAAAAGGAGGCTTACTTATTGCTTCTATATAATTGACCATTCCTGGTGTTACAATAGCGTGCTGAGTTACGTTTAGGGGAAATAAGAAAACATTCTCTGCATACTTCATGACGATATTCGCTGCAACGGGATCCGCATGAAAATTCGCTTCTGCACTCGGAGTGACGTTCCCTGGTACATTAAAAGCTCCACCCATAATATAGAACGATTGAATCATTTTCATTGTATCAGGGTAGAGAAGAAACAACGTTGCCAGGGACGTCATTCTACCCACATTAACGATAACTAACTCTTCTCCAAATTTTTCAATGAGAGGAATAACGTCAAAGAAGTTTTCTAATGGCTCAGCTTCAATTGGTGGCGGACTAATCGGACCTAAACCTTCTGGACCGTGAACATTCGGATAATATGTTGGCACTTCACCTGTCATTGGCTTTTCCGCACCACCCATTACTGGGATATCTGTTCGACCCACTTCTTGAAGTAAGTAACGCACATTCCGCGTTGTTTGCTTTTTCGATACATTACCATAACAGGCTACTATACCAATCACTTCTATACCTTCTGATAAATAAGCAAACAACAGAGCAATCGTGTCATCAATCCCAACGTCTCCAAAAAACAATACTTTTTGTCCCATGCTTTCCACCTCATCCCAGTTTTCATCACAATTAGCCTATTCATGAAAAATGAGAATAAGAAGCAGGACATTTAGAGATGCACTAGGTATTCAATCAACGCAACATGAAAAAAGAGTAGGCGTCCTACTCTTCAGGAACAAAAATATGTAATTCATTGTGCTTCACTTCTGCTTCAAATGGAAGATGGACGCCTTCATCCCCATCAATATTGACGACAAGTTCATGATCTGACTCTACTTTTAGTTTAGATGCGGGGAAATATTCCACTTGAGCGTTGTCTTGTAATTTTCCACTAAAGAGATCTGGGATAATTTTAAATACTTTAGGTAGAGAAAATTCTCTTAAAATAAAGATGTGAAAATACCCATCATTCACTTCAGCATGCTGGGCGAAAGACTGAATCCCTCCTACTGAATTCGTTAAAGCAATCAGCATGATGTACGCTTCTCCATTCCATTGTTTCCCATCATACGTCACTTTTAGTTCAAACGGTGTTTTATCTTTTAGCGCTCTTCCACCTTCAATTAAATAAGCAAGCGGTCCAAATTTGGATTTTTGCTCAGGCGTCACATCGTATACGGCTTCTGCAATCGCTCCTACAGCAAGCACATTCATAAAGTACTGATTATTAATACGTCCGATATCGACCGGTTTAGTATGCTGTTGAGCTAGAACTTTTAGCGCCTTTTTCGGTTGCATTGGGATACCAAGCGCTCTTGCGAAATCATTAACCGTCCCTAAAGGAATGAAGCCAAAATTAGGGCGCTCCGACTCACTTGCTAATCCGTTAATGGCTTCATTAATCGTTCCATCTCCCCCCATTGCGACAAGCGTGTTAAAATGATTCTCGCATGCGGTTTTAGCAAAACGGATCGCATCCCCTTCTTTTTCTGTATATTTCACTGTAACGTCCACATGATTTTGTTGTAAAATGTTTACTGCTTCTTCTTCGTAATTCATTGCTTTTTCTTTACCCGACGATGGATTTATTATGAGCATAGCACGTTTCACGATTTTGTCCTCCCTAAACAGAAATTGCAAAGTCTGTTTCTACCATTCCCCTCTTTTTGGAAGGTGAAACAGTACTTACGATCAAGGATACGTGTAGCTTTGATTTTTCTCCCCCTAGTAATCGAAACGAAACGCGAAGTAATATTAATAAGCCGCTTTGACTAGCTTTATTGATCATAGAAAGGAACAATATTGATGAAGAATTACCTCTCATTCGTTAGCAGTTTTATCGTGTTATTTTTTTGTTTACAGCTATTATCAGGAATTTTTTTCACTGTTTTCCATAACCAATCCTCCTACTCTAGCGCAGGCAATTATACAAGTGCGGAAAATTCTTTTTTAGTAACCATTATTGTACTGGCAACCTCTGCTTTACTTTCTTTTTTCATTCATAAGAAGCATAAAAACCGATCTAAATAATTCACTCGATTCTACTAAACTGCAAGAATTTATTGATTGGTTGTAAAAATTTATGCTATTATTTATAAAAGTTCATGATGTTGTAACAATTAAAGACACGAGGTAGCGAACCTGTCATCGGTTTTGATGGTTACAACAAAAGTGAAAGCGATTAACTGTTGGTTTTGATAGTAGCGTTCCCTGCTAACTACTAACTGTCAATCACCTACAAGAGAATGCCCATTCTCTTATTTGGTAGATCGACAGTTTTTTATTTTGTTTTACTAGTTAGCTTGATAATGTACTAAAGGAGATGTAGTGGATGGAAAAGGTTAAAAATAGGTGGCTAATTGCAACATCTGCAGTAGGGATTCATATTTCGATCGGTTCCGTTTATGCCTGGAGTAACTTCACCGACCCGCTTATTAACGAATTTGGCTGGTCAGCTAAACAAGTACAATTTACATTTAGTCTCGCTATATTATTTTTAGGTTTATCCGCAGCATTTCTCGGTCATTTTGTAGAAAAGTATGGCCCAAGGAAAGCTGGCCTTCTTGCAGCTAGTTTTTTTGGAATTGGTATCTTCGGTTCTGGGTTCGCTGTAAATCTCGGCTCTCTTCCTCTTCTTTACATATTCTATGGAGCACTTGGAGGAATTGGACTTGGGGTGGGGTATATCGCTCCCGTCTCAACGCTAGTTAAGTGGTTTCCTGACCGGCGCGGTCTTGCGACTGGACTTGCCATAATGGGTTTTGGATTCGCAGCAGCGATCGCAAGTCCTGTAATGGATACGTTAATTAAATCCGTTGGAACCGCCAATACCTTTTACATACTAGGAGCAAGTTATTTCATTATCATGGTCGCCTCTTCTTTATATTTAGAGAAACCTCCTGAAGGCTGGGCCCCTAAAGGATTTAAAGAAAAACAAAAGCATTCGAAAAAATCCGGTGATCTTTCCCAGTTAACAGCCAACGAAGCGATCAAAACGTCACGATTTTATTATTTATGGCTCATGCTATTTATTAATGTAACATGCGGAATTGCCATTTTGTCTGCTGCAAAACCGCTTGCGCAAGAAAGTATCGGATTAACGACTACCGAAGCTGCAGCACTCGTTGGTGTCCTGGGAATTTTCAATGGGCTTGGGCGAATCGGTTGGGCATCCGTTTCCGATTACATCGGGCGTCCCAATACGTATACCACTTTCTTCGTTCTGCAAATTGGCTTGTTTGCTCTTCTTCCACATACAACAACAGCGATCTTGTTTCAAATCATGCTAGCGATCGTGTATACGTGCTATGGCGGAGGGTTTGCCTCTATCCCAGCTTATATTGGTGATATGTTTGGCACTAAACAGCTCGGTGCGATTCACGGGTACATTTTAACAGCTTGGGCCGCAGCAGGACTTGTTGGACCTATGTTTGCTGCATGGATGAAGGATACAACTGGAAGTTACGCTGCAAGCTTAACTTTCTTTGCGGGCATGTTTGTTGTCGCCCTCATTATTTCAATCGTCATTCGAAAAGATATTCGTAGGCTACGTAAAGAAAATGAAGCACCTACGGCTGTAAATATGTAAATTCTTTAAGTTCATGTAGTAAAGTGTGGATAAGATCATTTCGATAAGAAGGTAGGACAGTATGAATAAGTATGAAGCAGAATTTAGCAACCTTGTTCGTTCTTTTCGTAAGAAACACATGGGCAAAGGACCAAGTAAGATCACAACAACGTTTTGCAAAAACTGGGCAATTTGTGAAATGGAAGGAAACCTTTCACCTGTAGAAAAATTTATTGCTAGCGCAGATGACGGTAAACAAATGCTTCGAGCTGCAAGAACTGAAATGGTGAAAGAAATGTATCGCAATAATCCTCCGGTGCAGATGGAAGAGTTTCTAGATAGTAAATTTCTTGACCTCTTCGTCGATATCGATATTGATCGTGACTTTGGGATGTCAATCTTTGTATTTGACCAAAACATAGAAGAAAAAATGAAAAGTTCTTAATAGAAAACATATAAATTACCTCTGGTTAGGCACTTGGTAGCGACCCTGCTAAAGACTCAACCACTGCTTTTCCGTCACAACCGACGGGCGAGCAGTGGTTTTTTATTTGTAGTGAATGAATTAAAGGAGTGAAACATATGGGTAAAACAAAACATCAAGGACCAATTAAAGCAACAAAGAAGCCACAGCCAAAGCATTGGGTAAGTCCCATCCCCTTTGGATTAGGAAAAGTAAAACCTCAGCACTTCCGAGACACTGCCAAAATCGCATGGGAAAATCGTGATAATATCAGCTATGCGACCCGAATTTTAACACAGGGCGTTTGTGATGGCTGTGCTTTAGGGGTTTCAGGATTATACGATCAAACATTAAAAGGTCCTCACGTTTGCACGACACGACTTAACGTACTAAGACTAAACACGATGCCAGCAATCGATCAGGACGTCCTTCATTCCGATATTAAAGAGCTTCGTCAATACAGCAGTACGGAACTTCGCAAATTAGGACGGATCCCTTACCCATTAATTCGCCGAAAAGGAGAAAACCATTTCTCTCGTCTTACTTGGGAGGAGGCAATGGATCTTATCGCACAAAAGATGAAAAAACTTGATCCAAAACAGTATGCCTTTTACTTAACCTCAAGAGGAATTACAAACGAGTCTTATTACGTAGCGTCAAAAGTGGCTCGATTTCTAGGTACTAACCATATTGACAACGCGTCACGCATTTGCCACTCACCGAGTAAAACCGCCTTAAAACGCTCAATCGGTGTAGGTGCGTCGACAGTAAATTATCAGGATTGGTTTGGAACGGACGTTTTAATGTTCTGGGGAAGCGTTGCCTCAAATAGTTCGCCTGTCTCCACAAAGTACATGCTTGAAGCGAAAAAAAGAGGAACAAAAATCATTATGGTCAATCCGTACAAAGAGCCAGCCATGGACAAATATTGGATCCCATCAAACGGTGAATCCGCTCTATTTGGAACCAAATTAGCGGACGACTTCTATCAGGTAAACGTTGGAGGGGATATTGCCTTTATGCACGGCATTATGAAGCACTGGTTTGACATGGAAGAGGAGAAGCATGGCTCAGCGATTAATCACTCATTTGTTCAAAAGCATGTGAATGGGTATGAAGCGTTAAAAGCAAACGTTCAACTCCAATCATGGGAGGAGATCGTCCGCTCTTCCGGCATAGCAAAAGAACGCATCATCGAACTCTCTCTTCTTCTAGCCAAAAGTCAAAGCGCTGTTTTTGCATGGGCCCTTGGGTTAACCATGCACTCCTTCGCTACAGACAACATTTCCCAAGTCGCTAATCTTGCTCTACTTCGTGGTTTTCTTGGCAAAAAAAATAGTGGCTTAATGCCTTTCCGTGGACACTCGTCTGTACAGGGGTCGGGAGAAATGGGAGCCGATCCGTTTGTTTTACCTGGAGGTGGATTTGACGCCAACAACATTCGGCGGATGGAACAAGTATGGGGATTTGAGCTACCGAAATGGCAGGGTGATATCGTCGGGGTGACCTTAGAAAACATCGTCCTTCCAGAAGATCACGAACGAAAGATTAAACTTTACTACTTATCAGGAGGAAATTTTCTTGAAACGATGCCCGATCCTGATTTTATAGAAAAAGCCCTGTCTGAGCTAGATATACGCGTTCATCAGGATATTATCCTTAACACCTCTACTCTGGTGGATGCTAAAGAAGCCGTTATCGTGCTACCCGCTCGAACGAGATATGAACAAGAAGGTGGCGGTACATCTACTTCAACCGAGCGAATGGTTTATTTTTCTCCAGAAATAGACGGAAATCAAAATCAGGTAGAAGAAGCTCGATCAGAATGGAAGATCTACATCGACCTTGCTAAACGAATCAAACCAGAGACGGCACACTTTGTTGATTTCACAACAGGTCAGGAGATCCGTGATGAAATCGCCATCGCAAATCCCGATTATGACGGTGTTCAACACCTATCTAAGAAAGGCGATGTATTCCAATGGGGTGGTGCGTGGTTATGTGAAGATGGGATATGCCCGACGTCCGATGGGAAAGGAAACCTTGTTTCTGTTGAAATACCCGACCTGGGTAAAAAGGAAGGACAATTTATCGTGACCTCACGACGCGGCAAGCAATTTAACTCTATGGTCTATAAAGAAACTGACCCGTTCAATAAAGCAGAGCGATATGACGTGCTTATGAATGCAAAAGATGCAAGCAGACTAAGCATCACTGAAGGAGAAGGAATTGTCGTTTACAATGGATTCGGTGTCTTTCAAGGAAAAGCTAAATTTGTAGATATCGCAAGTGGCAATCTAGAAGTACACTTTCCTGAAGGAAACTTCCTCTTACCTCGAGGAAGATATGAGAAATATGCGGGTATTCCTGACTACAACATTACCGTAACCGTTGAAAAAGCAGATCGCTTTAATGCTAGAAAAGATGTGGAATACCAGGAGAAAGAAATTGAAGACCTTGAAGTAAATGCACCGGTTTAAGTAATGCATTTCAAATCTACCCCTATCGCAAGTTGTGATAGGGGTTTTTGATGTGCTCCTTATTCGTATAAATTGTTTCTAATCAATGGAAATAGGCTATGTTAAACACTAAACAACTTATTCAGGAGTAGGAGTCGTCTATGAAATATCAATCGCTGTATCGGATTAGTGTGATCGTTTGGATGTCCGTTAAGTTCTTCCTCCAACTTGAACGCTTTCGAAGAAAAAGCAAGCATTCATGGGATCAGGAACGCTGGCAGAAACTATTAAAAAAGCAGGCAAAGGAGTACAAAGAAAAAGCGATTCGGCTTGAAGGATTGCTCGTTAAGCTAGGACAATTCCTCTCAACAAGAGCGGATATCCTTCCAAAAGTTTTTCTAGAAGAAATTGAAGATCTCGTTGACCGCGTCCCTTCTTTTTCATGGGAGAAAGCGAAACAAATTCTTGAAGAAGAATGGGCAGCGAACGTTCTAGATGTGATTGACAACCTTTCAGATCGTCCGATTGCATCAGCTTCCATAGGACAGGTATACAGAGCAACATTAAAATCGGGCGAAGAAGTAGCAATTAAAATACGCCGCCCGAACATTCGAAAGATTATTCGGGCTGACTTTCAAGCCCTTCGCATCGTGTTCTGGCTCATGGATAAGTTTACGTCGTACGGCAAACAGCTTGATTTAAGCAGGCTTTACGATGAAGTTCGTCATGTGATTGAAGATGAGCTTGATTTTAAGAAAGAATTGAAAAATGGCCTTCACTTTAAGGAGCGCTACAGCGATAGTCCAGGATATCGGGTGCCAAATTACGTTCCAGAATGGTCAACGAAAAAAGTGCTCGTCATGGAATGGATGGAAGGCGCTCGTATAACAAACCTTTCTTATATTGACGAGAAAGCCATTGATCGACGAGAGCTAGCTCGCAAGCTTTTAAAGGGGTATCTTGAACAGCTTCTTCAAGAAGGACAATTTCATGCCGATCCTCACTCTGGCAATCTTCTTATTCAAGAAGACGGGACGATCGTTTTCATCGATTTTGGCATGGTCGGACATATTGAAGCAAGGGATGCCCTTTCCATTCGAAAGCTCATTACCGGGATCGTGCTTAGTCAGTACAGCGATGTAACAGAGGCTCTAGACGAATTGCGCTTCCTTCTTCCTAACTCTGATAAGAGACAGATTGAGAAAGCCATTCAAACGCTAGTCACCTTATTCATTGAACAGGATTTAACGATGATGGATGAAGATACCGCTGAACAAGTTTTGAAGGAAGTGCAAACGCTCGTAAACAAGCAGCCTATTCAGTTACCGAGTGAATTCGCTTTTCTAGGTAGAGCCATTTCAACAATTGTCGGCATCCTCTATACCTTGGACCCTGAAATTGACTTAATTGAAGAAGGCAAACCAATTGTTCAAGAGTGGATCAATCGCGAGGAATCGGCTGGCTATGACCCTAAACAACTTTTGAAGCAGTTCTATGCAAGAATTTCTTCAATTGAAAATCCCCTTGATCGACTTTCGGATGAATTCACCGATCATCGTCAATGGGAAGAAAACTTGAAGAAAACAGAAATTCGCTCCAAAAGTATGTTATGGAATAAACACTATGCCTTTATTCTTTTTTCGTTAAGTTTTATTGGATATTTTATAAGTCTTGCTTTTGAGATTCAATCCCTATTCCTTCCTACTGTCATATCCGGCGGCATTACGCTACTCGCTCTCTTTACTGTTAGTGCAATGGAAAAACGACTCTGGTTAAAAAAGGAGAAATAAAGATGGAAGATCCGAAAGTGATGAAAGAAACTACCGAAAAGCTTGGTGCAAAAGAAGTGAAAATCGAAGGACTTCAAGATGGCTATCGCATTACAGTAAAAGCGAATGAAGAAAAATTAAAACAGCAGCGCCGCGTTGGCGGCGCGTTTATAAACCTTCTAAAACAACTTGAAAAAGCCGGATACCGACTACCATTTCCGTTTTCATGGATCATACGTTTTTGGAATCGTTACTCAAGACCTTAAAAAAGGAAAGGGAACTCCTTTCTTTTTATTTTCACGAACATGCCTTATTGTTACAATAAAAAAAGGAAAAACCATTAGAAATGACAAGCAAGAAAGGATGTTGACCGTGGAAAAATCTCAGGCAGCTGACCTCATTACTAAAGTAAGAGAGGCATCCCCTCTCGTTCATAATATAACGAATACCGTTGTTACCAATTTTACAGCGAACGGCTTACTGGCTGCAGGAGCAAGCCCTGTTATGGCTTATGCGAAAGAAGAAGTCGCTGATATGGCCAAGATTTCTGGAGCTCTTGTTTTAAATATCGGCACGTTAACAAAAGAACTCGTGGAAGCAATGGTCATCGCTGGGAAAGCGGCGAATGAAATGAGCATTCCTGTTATTCTCGACCCGGTCGGAGCAGGGGCCACTCCGTATCGAACATCAACAGCTCGACATATTCTTAAAGAAGTCGATGTGCAATTTCTAAGAGGAAATGGAGCTGAAATTGCAAATGTTTCAGGGAAAAATTGGTCAATTAAAGGCGTTGATGCTACAGAAGGAGAAGGAAATAGCGAAATGCTAGCAAGAAAAGCCGCAAAAATGTTTGGTTGTACGGTCATCGTCACAGGGGCGATCGACATTGTTTCAGATGGCGAAACGACACTTAAACTTGGTAACGGCCACCCGATCTTAACGAAGGTAACCGGTACTGGCTGCCTTCTCTCCTCTCTTCTCGGTGCGTTCGCAGCTGTTGAGTCAGATCCGCTGCTAGCTGCATACGGCGTACTTGCGTTTTATGGTGTTGCAAGTGAAAAAGCCGCCGATCATATTGAAAATCGGCCAGGCGACTTTCAAATTGCGCTTTTAAATCAACTTTCGCTTATTACACCAGAAGACATTGAAACAAATATCCACCTTGTTAAATAAACACCAAAGAGGAGCGCAGTTGCGCTCCTCTTTTTTATATTTATTCGATTCACCTATTTCAAAATTGCTTAACAATGAGCAATAAAAAAACAATCTTCAATCCCTTTAAACGTATAGACCACTTTTTCAAGCAACGGATGAAAGTAAACAATAAGATAATCTCCGCTTCGATCGATGACTCGTTTACCCGAATGGTACACCGGATAATCTTGCATGGTACATGATTCTACTTCGACTTCGGAAGTGATCCAATCTATCACTTTTGCTTCTTCATCCATTGCTTCCCCCTTGAGTCATTACTTATCTATGAATGTGAGATCCCCTCATTCGTTGATTTGACACATTCACCTCAAGCGCTCATTTGTTTTAATAGTATCTCAATACTCTTCCACATTCCATCAAGTCTTAAACCCATAGAAAAACCTGAAGCGTATACTTCAGGTTTAATCTTAAAATAAGAGACCAATGATCCCTGCCAATATACCTAACACAATGGCAATAATAAACCAAATAAGGGCAAGAATGATAATAAGCCAACCAATGCCTTTTCTACCTGTTTGAATAAAGTAGATCCCAAGAACGATAGGTCCAAAAATTAACCCGATAATCGCCCAGAAAAAAGAGCTTTTATCCCGTTTTTTTGCATCTACAAATAAATAAATTGCTATTACAATATTAAGAATAAGCCCAAATGACAGTTCCATACGCTCACCTCGTTTCTATATCTAAAAAAATATTTCCCTAAAGTACGGATTTTTAAACCGTGTCTTCCTATAGATTAATGGTTAAAGTGTCATACGCAAATAAAATGTTTTTATCATGCGGAAGCGTTTCTTCCACTTTTTTGAGATCGTCATAGCTCAATTGATCAGGTTCTTCAAGATGTGTTAAATACACTTCTTTCACCTGTAACTTTTCAATAATAGCCAGTGTTTGACGAAATGTTGCTTCTTCTTTCAATACAGGATGATCTTCACTGATTTGTCGCTCTCCTGTTAAAGGGTGAAATTCGCAGATGCCAGTCGGCAATACAGCTACATCCAATTCACCAAGTTCCTCTGGCTCCCAACCATAAAGTTCATCCGGAGCAATCAATATCCGTTTGCCTTCCCCTTCAAACAGGAACGCATAAACATAATCCTCAGATAAGCGAAACGGCGTAATTGATACGCCATTAATGGTTACTTTCTCTCCATCGTTCAGCTTATGAAGCGCTATGTATTTTTGTTGATCAAAAAAAGCAAGATGTTCACCACTACCTAATCTTGTTTGAAAGTCAATCGCCACTTGTTCCGGCAAATAAACGTCCGTTGTTGTTCCTTCTGGGGGATGGTTGACCCAGTCCGCATTTACTGATTCTAGCACCCGCCTCCCCATGACATGATCAGGGTGCCAATGCGAATAAAACACGCCGTCTATCCTCGAAATCTGCGAGCGATTTAACTGCATATAGCTATCTTCAGGCGTATCAATTAATACGTTGGGACCGTGAACAAACACACTAGGACCCGATCGACTGTAAGGGACACCTTTCTCTCTCGCTTCTACACAAACGGCGCACTGACATAGTGGACGGGGGATCGCCATGGCGCCACCGGTACCAAGAAATTCGATTTGCATACGATTTCTCCTCTCTCCTATCTTTGGAATTCTTTTCCTCTCTTTCATTCTATCATTTTCTTTCTTTTCCATAAGTTATCTTGACAATATTCGTCACAAAAAAGACAGTTTATTTAAAAAATAGGAGGGAAAACCAATCATAGATTCGAATAGAAGGAGGATGTTTCACTATGTCAGAACAACAAACAGAAACAGCTTATCAGCTACCACGAATCGGGTCACCAGCCCCTGACTTTACTGCTAACACGACACACGGTCAACTTTCACTCGATGATTACAAAGGAAAATGGTTTGTGTTGTTTTCACATCCCGCTGACTTCACACCGGTATGTACGACAGAATTTGTGGCTTTTCAGGAAATTTATCCTGAGTTACGAAAGCTTGATGTTGAGTTAATCGGCCTTAGTGTCGATAGCGTTTCCTCACATTTAGCATGGGTTCGAAACATTGAGAAGAATTTTGATACCGAAATTGAATTTCCGGTTATTGCTGATCTCGATCGAAATGTGGCGACACGCTACGGCATGATCATGCCGGAAGAAAGTCAAACGGAAACGAGTCGTGCAGTCTTCGTAGTTGATGATAAACAAGTTGTCCGAGCTGTCATCTACTATCCTCTTACGACCGGTCGCAACATGCATGAAATTATGAGATTAGTAAAGGCGTTAAAAACAACGGATGAGCACGGTGCTCCGACACCAGCCAATTGGGAACCAGGAGATCAGGTCCTTGTTTCTCCTCCTAAAACACAGGAAGATATGAAAAAGAGGGAAAACGAAGAAGGTCTTGAATGTATTGATTGGTATTTATGCAAAAAAGATTTAAAACAATAACCGTTTGAAAGAACCGGCCTAATGACCGGTTCTTTTTCTGTTAACTCCATATGAGTTCCATCGTTTGGGAATTATACAGGAGCCTATCTCCTCACTAGTTCTTTTGGATTATTTTCCAAATTGCACTTTGCTAGATTAAGATTATAATAGAGAAGAAAGCGGATATAGTTTGACGGAGGTAATCGTATGAAAAAGGAAGAGAATAAACTTCCAAATGCAACCATAAAGCGTCTTCCTCTCTACCTTTCTTATTTAAAGAGCGTAAAGAAATCAGGGCAAAAATCGATCTCTTCTGTTGAGATTGGTCATGCGCTTAACTTTAAATCGGATCTTGTGAGGAGAGATTTTTCTAAGATAAAAGCCCCAGGCCGAAAAGGGGCAGCGTACGAAGTTAAAAAACTTGTGAATCACCTTCACTTGATCGTAAATGAAAAGACTGAACCAGAAGCAGCTTTAATTGGTGCAGGTCGACTGGGCACAGCGCTTCTTCACTATAATCACTTACGAAAATCGACTCCTAAAATTAAAATGGCGTTTGATAATAACCCAAAAGTCGTTGGGAAAACCATTGCAGGTGTACCGGTCTATCATATCGATGAAATGAATGAACGTTTAACCGCTAGTGTAACGGTAGCCATTCTAGCTATTCCCGCCGCTTCGGCGCAAATGGTTTCTGAAAAGCTATCTGAAACCGGCATACTCGGTATCATGAATTTTTCATCTGCCTACCTTAAACTCCCAGCTAACGTTCACCTTCAACAAATTGATTTAGCACGTGAACTGGATACACTCTCGTTCCTGATTCATTTCTTTTAAAAAGATGCACGAAAACCCCTCACCAAAATTCAACGTGGCGCAGGGGTTTTCTTTTTGTTTTTTGAGTTTTTTTTATTTAATTTGGCAGGTTCATAGCCGCTATCAAATAAAACGCCGTTTGCTGTACCAGTTTTTGCGATAAGTTCATTGATATCTGCTGTATTTAACGTCTCTGCCACTTTTAAGAAAATCTGAGCAGAAGCTCTTGCATCATCTAGCGCATGGTGATGGTCGAGATGAATCCCAAGATAATCGGAGACAACATTTAATTTATACTTTGGTAACACCCATGTCTTTTTTGATAGATTTACAGTGCAGTTATACGCAAGCATTGGATACGGAAGACCATATTGATCAAGAACAGCACGTAGCACGCTCATATCAAATTGCGCATTATGAGCAATGAGGAATTTCCCCTCAACTAACTCACGAATTTCCTCTCGCCACAGAACATCAAATTCAGGTGCATCTTCAACATCTTCTTCGGTAATCCCGTGAATGCTAATATTGATGCCAGAGAAAACATTTTGCTTCGGCTTCACTAAACGATAATATTCTCGAATCAGCTGACCATCTTCATATTCAACAAGACCAATCGAGCAAACGCTTCCTCGTGAAGAATTTGCTGTTTCAAAATCTAATGCCACAAAATTCATATGGAAACTCCTTTACCATTCATTACCCACATTTTAAAAGGTTCGTAAGAATTCGTCTAGCTGTTTGCCTTACATTGCCACAACGAGCGCCTCTACTAATCTGAATAAATCCTTATGCAATGTCAATAATGGATAACACAACTTGCTAGTGAGGTGAAACATGAACTCAATCGAAACATCGTTACACATTTTTTATTTTATCGTGATGATCTCAAGCGCCATTTATTTTTATTTCCTAAGCCGAAAACCAAATGGCGTACCTTTGTATGAATATGTGATCGCCATCGTCATTACAGGATGGTCCGGAGTCGCTTATTTATCTATTGCATTAGGTCAGGGGCTATTAGAAAGACCAGAGAAAACAATTTACTTTGCACGATACTTAGATTGGGTGGTCTCTACTCCCCTGTTACTATTATCACTTGCCTTAACCGCGATGTTCTACCAAAAGAAAATCAACCGCACACTGATCGCTTCTCTGATTATAGCTGACGTTTTCATGATTTTAACTGGACTAATCGCCGATTTTTCACCTGATTCACTAAAATACATCTGGTATAGTCTAGGGCTTGTAGCCCTTGCGATCATATTAAGGATTATATGGGGCCCTCTTAAGAGGATGGCAAATGAAAGCGACCAGCTTGCCAAGCACTATAAGCGAATGGCCATTTATTTAACATCTTTTTGGGTGCTTTATCCGTTGGCATGGTTCTTTGGCGCATCAGGCGTTGGGCTAACAAAAGGTATTATTGATACACTAGCGTTTATCGTTCTACCGATCTTCTCAAAAGTTGGATTTGGCATTCTGGATCTTCATGGTCTTCGAAAAATAAAAGGATAGTGTCAAAGAAAGAACGAGGATGACGTATTTCAAACACGTCTTTCGCTCTTTTTCATGTAGCTTATTCAACATACTGTAAAATTGTCTTCTTAAACGAATCGATTGCTTGATCTGTTGGAACTGTGTAGCTGCACTCCAGTCCAATAAACCCCTCAAAGCCTGTCTTATTAATCGCTTTTAAGATGTTCCCAAAATTTAACTCACCTGTACCCGGCTCATGACGTCCAGGATTATCAGCAATATGATAATGATTGATTCGGTTACAAAAATTTGTTGCGTTACGGGTAACATTTCCTTCCGTAATTTGCTGATGATACACGTCAAATAATAGTTTTACATGTGGACTATCCACTTGATCGACAATCGACACTGCCTGATCTGAATATTGTAGAAAATGACCTTTATGATCAACTAGCCCATTTAACGGTTCAACTTCAAGTACAACCCCAGCCTTTTCACATAGTTCCGCACTTCTTTTAAGTGTTTCAACCATTGCTTCTTGCTGTATGTTAATGGGCGTATCGACCATCACGCTTCCCGTTTGGGTAATGATCGACGGCGTTCCAAGTTTTTTACACGCTTCAATCGTTTCTGATAATCCTTGAAGATACGATTCTCGCAGTTTCGGATTAACTAAATTAAAAAAACGCGTACAAGTTGCTGTAATTCCAACGCCAATTCGACTCTGTGCCTTAGCCACTTGCTCCAGATTTAATTCCGTCCAATCATAGTATTCTAGCCCATGAAATCCATGATCCTTCACTTTTTCTAGGTGACCGAACACATCCTCACCTGGATAGGCTCCAATGCATAGGGAATATTTCAACAATGATCAACTCCTCATATAGCTTTATTACATCGACTCAATTCACTTTTACGTAACATACGACAAATAGTATGCAAAAACAGCGAGTAATCCCACTGTACAAAAAATCAACGTTCCGATAAAAAAAGGAGGCCGCGATCCTCCCTTATGTATATCGATTCCACCTGAGTGAAGTCCTTTATGAAATCTACCAATAGTACGACTGGCATTCTCCTGATAGGGTCTAAAGTAAGCAGGTAACCAGATAAGCGCTATTAATAATAGACTCGCAACAAACAAAGAATCGATGTAAGACCATTCACTTGCTTTAGCTAGTAGCATGACAAGGCACAATTCTAAAAAAACCGTCCCTCCTATTAAAACGTTTTTCTGCTTTCGAGCACTTAGCTTACTTAAAAAGCGTGTTTCAACAACCGAAGAAACCTTGCTCAGTACCCCAGCAAACAGAACAGCCATGACTAGAAAACTAAAGCTTGCGAGAAATTTAACGATCAAACCGGATCACTTCCTTAAAAGATTAAATAACCCTCTTTTAAAGTTACGATCTATAATCAAGAAAGTTCCGTTTTCTTCCAAACGATTCTTTTCAATTCATCCTTTTACTGCTTTGAGAATCATCGTAGTTGGAAACTTTCTCGCTTTATAAAGAGAATAATAACGGTCAGAGATAACCTCCTCCTCTTCGTTATACAGATTTGAAACATCACTTTCAATGACCTCTTGAATGGTAAAACCTGCCTGGATCAACTTATTGATATACGTGGCCATTTTCCGCTTATGGATTGTCATCCGGACGCCTTCCCCTTTAAAATCTTCAAACGTATGTAGTCCTTCCTGCTGATAAGAACCGTTCAACGAAATCTCACCATTCTCACTCGTTACATGCACATAAAGAGGATGATCCCAGCTAAAAATAAAACTTCCTCCCTTTTTTAAATAAGAATAAACCAACTCAAACGTACGAGTTAAATCCGTAGTCCAGCCAATCGCATAGATCGAAAAAACGTGATCAAAATAGTTTTTTGGTAAACCGATCTCTTGTTCCATCGGCGCACAAAATAACTTAGCTGACAAACCGGCTAGCGTACTTTCTGCCGTTCTTCTTTGTTCTTCAGACAAATCAATTCCCCAAAGTTCAGAAGCCCCTCTTTTAGCCATATACCGAAGTGAATGGCCACTACCATAGCCAATCTCAAGTACTTTCGCATTTGCCACTTCACCAAATAAATGAAGCTCTTCCTCTGTTTGTGCATAAGGACCATAGTGCGGTAGCGCATCAATTCCATTAAAATGATGCGCTACTTTGTCCCAGCTTTGTTTGTTCTGATTCAAAATGGTATTATTCATCGATCTCTCCTCCTCAACTCCATTCAATTCGGGAATAACCGTAAGAAACCCTCTTTTCATCGGAGAATAAAAGGCGAACGCTATGCATACAAAAAGGACAGGCGAGTGCCTGTCCAGTTCTTTATCCAGCTTTAACTGTACTTTTCACTGGTGCTTTCTCTCTCGTTAATCGATCAACGAGACCTGACAGAGCACCATCACCTGTCACATTACAAGCTGTACCGAAGCTATCCTGTGCAAGATATAACGCGATCATAAGCGATACCATTGTTGGATCAAATCCAAGCATTGTCTCAAGCAAACCAATTGCGGCCATCACAGCACCGCCCGGTACGCCTGGTGCAGCAATCATCGTTATCCCTAACATAAGGATAAATGGAATAATCGATGCAAACGTTGGATCTTGTCCATTCAACAGCATCACTGCCATCGCACAAGAAACGATTGTAATTGTACTTCCTGAAAGGTGAATCGTTGCAAGAAGTGGAACGCTGAAGTCAGCTATTTTCTCACGTACACCGTTCTTTTTCGTTTGCCTTAATGTTACAGGAATCGTAGACGCAGAAGACTGAGTACCAAGCGCTGTAAAGTACGCTGGCATCATCCCTTTAAGAAGCTTCAGCGGATTACGTGACGTAGCAGCACCTGTCACACTATATTGGATTAAAAGCATTGTCAGGTGAAGGAGTATGATCATAACAAACACTTTTGCAAATACGCTTAAGATTGTCTGAACTTGTCCAGCACTCGTCATGTTAGCAAAAATACCAAGAATATGAAGCGGTAATAATGGAATGATGACAAAACGAATCACTTTCTCAATAATGGTTCGAAATTCAACCATAACGCCTTTTAACATCTTTCCTTTCATGGCTGCCATTCCGAGTCCTAATGTAAACGCCAGTACGAGCGCTGTCATCACACCCATAATAGGCGGAATTTCAACTTCGAAAAAAGGTTTTAACAATGACTCTTCAGGGTTTGCCATTTCTGAGGCAGCTCCGCCCGTTTCAAGAAAGAGGGGGTAAAGATTTCGTGCGGCTAAGAAGGCAAGCAAACCAGCCAAAAAAGTAGAAAGGTAGGCAACCGTAGTTGTGATCCCGATCAACTTTCCCGCACCTTTCCCAATTTCACCTATTCCAGGTGCAATAAAGCCAATAATGATTAATGGAATCGCGAAACCAAGAAAGTTTCCGAAAATCCCATTAAACGTCGCGAAAATACGTACAACCGCTTCAGGAAGATAAGCTCCAATAACAATACCAAGGGCAATAGCAATAAGAATACGTGGCAATAGTCCAATTTTCTTCATAGTGTCCTCCATACAAAAACATTTGTCCATCTCAGGTGTAATATATGTGTACTTTACTAAAAATCAATGGATCCTGCAAGATATATTCGTTAGAATTCGACAAGAAACTTTTGTAAACAAAAAGCGAGAAATGTGTAACTCACAAAATAAAAGAGGCACAAGCACTACGGTAGCCCGTCATGCTTGCACCAGTTCGTGTCAATCTTATTTATAAATGTGTTCGGCAAAGACCGATTATTAATCGCTTCCTGTTACAAAGTCATCTTCTTTCATTGACGCAAGAATGTATCCGCCTGTCACACGATCATTCTCTTTCACATGAAGTTCAGAAATTTCTCCGCTTACTCCAAGCGTAATTTTCTCGGTATTGCCCTGCCCGTTTCGGATGACAAACATTGGCTCCCACTCATAAACGCGGGATGAATGATGAACAAAGATCTTCTCAATAACACCCTCACATGGACAGACCACTGAACGATTCATGATTTTTTCCCCTTTCTAAGCATGTAATGGTTCCTCTGTGGAACAGTTTGGTTTCTATACTTCCATGATATGTTTGGCATGTTTTTCTATGATGCCAAACACTTCATTTCTTTAACCTTGCGTCCATTTTACCTACTTTTTTATTTTTGACAACCCCTTAATTTCACAAGCGATCAGCTAAATAACCCCCAGCTTCTTCCTTTATGCTTTGCTGCGATAACATCGACGTTCTTCCTAAAATATGCTTTCTTGAATCTCTTTTTAATAAAACAAAATTCGTCCCATACATGCATTGTTAACAAATCACTTTACTTAACTGAAGATGAAAACCACGTAACCGCTCTCATAGGAGAATGACTTCGTATGCTACCATTATGATGTAAGACCTCTATGAAAGAATTCTGTTTTCCACCGCACTCCTAAAAATATTCCAGCATAATAAGGATTTAAGGAAAATCACTCGATTATTTTTTTGGAACGCAGCAGTCCGATTCGTTCACCACTTTGAGTTGAAACAAGCCCATCTGTGTATTTCATTTGGTATACGTAAGGATTGTCCAGTTTGCAGTGCCTTTGTTCCCTTCTAATGTCCAGCCACGTTTTGTTAAGGTATTTCCTATATAGCGGTTAAAAAATCCATGTCCTACTAAAATGACGGTACCGTGTTTCCGTGCGCTATCTTCTAATTGCTGAGCGGCCGTTTTCGCCCGCCTCTTCGCTCGTTTTTTGTTTTCTACTTTCTTGGAAAATCCTATCAGCCAGAGAAATCGATAGAAAACTGTCCATATGCGAGGGTTTAGCTTCAGAAACTTAACATTGTAATAAGGAAGTTCGATCTCCCGATAGATCGAATCGCTTTGAATCGCAACCGATGATTGTGCAGAGTCGATAGCGCGTTTGAAATCACTTGTAAATACGATGGAAGCGTCCTTTAATGCCCGTTGTACGTTTGCAGGTGCTTCATCGCAGATCCCTGCTTCTCCGTATTTGATTACCCATTCTCGATAATCCCAACTCGTTATACGCTTTGAAAAATCACATGAGGATTTCCCATGTCGAATTAATCTAATTTCCACCTTCTTACACCTTACCTTTTACGCATTTTCATTCATTCATTTTTTTTAACGTTTCTTTATCAATTTCATCACGTATTGCCTTTATCATTTCATCATATTCTGCATACTCTTTCCCATAAGTAAGATTAAACTCATAATCAAACCCAGGTGGATTCGTTCCCTGAGTATGCTGAATGATCGTCTCCATTTTATCTAGAGCTTTGACAAACAGAGATTCTTTCGTTTCGCCACGATTATACTCCTGACATAGCGAAAGAATAGCGCCACTCTGTTTTCCACCAAGAGCGGAAGTGAGACGTTGCACCGCTTCCTCCTCTTTTCGAATCTTTTCTTGTTGATTAACTTGAATCGTTGCAGAAATATCCCCGTCATACGCTTCACCAAGGTCGTGCACAAGACACATACACAAAACACGAAAGTGATCGAGCTCAGGGAATTGATCACTCAGGGCAAAAGCAAACATCGCGAGGCGCCAGGAATGTTCTGCCACACTCTCTCGTCTGCCGCTTCTCATGTATGCCGTCCGGGTTGTATCCTTTAATCGTTCAAGTTCTTTAATAAAAGTAATCATCTGAAAAGCATCCATCCTGGTTGATTCCTCCTCTACTAATTTCTTATATGCTTATCCTACAAACGTTATCATCGAATTTGCGTTCATTGTTCTTTATATGTAGGAGAATCTGTTTTCGTCAAAGCTTCTGTAGATTTTCCATATAAGACTAGAGAAATTTTTATTGATTCAATCGAACCTTTCTTCTGATCCACCATTGCAACAATGGAAGTGCGATAAACATAATAAAAAAGATTCGAAAAAGTTGATAGCCGCTAATCATTGCAAGGTCAGCATCAACTATTGTTGCCGTAACGCCCATTTCAGCTAGTCCTCCTGGAGCCGTACTGAGAAATGCCGTTGCCAGGTTAATAGACGTTATTTTTGTTAAAAGAATCGCTAGTAAAAATGAAAAAAACACCAAGAGAATACTGGTGAAAATTGAATAAAATCCGATTCTCCGGATGTTACTGCGCATTTCTTTTTTCAAATACATACCAAGATAAATTCCCAAAAAGTATTGAGAAATCAAAATGAAAAATGGCGGAAGAGCAGGCACTTCCACTGCTGTTATCGAAAATAGTGCGATGATAAGCAATGGGCCTGTTAAAAATGCAGCCGGAAGCTTTAATTTCTTCCCTAAAAACGCTCCAATGATCGCAAGTAACAAAAGACCGAACAAGGAAGGATAAGCAACAGCTTCCGTACCAACTTCAGGAGCTGGACTATTCAGCGAGGCTTCTGGTTTAATAAAATACATTGTAAGAAATGGAATTAACAAGATGACTAGGATCACACGGATTGTTTGCATAAACACAATTGTTCCAGTGTCGATTTCTTTTATCTCTTCACTTAGAATAGCAACTTGAGATAATCCCCCTGGTACGCTCCCGAATAAGCCGTCAATTAGCTTTATGTTTGTTTTTTTCACAATTATAAGCCCGAGTAATAAACTTCCAAAAACTGTTGATAGTGTAACTGCAATAATATAGGGGAAATGTTGCATTATTTCATGAGCTGTGCGCTGTGTGAAAGAGGAACCAAGCATATAACCAATTAAAACAAGAGCTATGTTCCGTAATGGAGTAGGCCAATAGAGCGTCCTTCCTGTGCTAAAATGCCAGACCGTTACTCCTGTTAACGGACCAAGCATCCATGGAAGAGGCGCATGAAGAAAATGAAACAATAGTGATCCTAGTAATCCAATTACGATGGTTTCAATAAAAGCAGATGATTTATTTGATAAGAATAACAGCATCAGACGTTCTCCTTTACTAACATTCACTACATCACCAAGTATAGATGTTTTCCATTCATAGGAAAAGACAGTCAACAATACCTGCATATTGATGACTGTCTTTATGAAATTAATTTATCTTTTAACCACTGTCGTTTAGCCAACTAGTGCCTCTTATCCAATGAATGCTTTCCTATATGTAATCAAACAGAAGTAAAAGGAGTATTGAAATTCCAATAGATAAAGGCAGTGCGAGGCTTTTGTTAAGGTGATGTAGACGAACCATTGGAAACATAACGATAAGAAATAATAAGGACCAACCCAAATTCCATCCATTATGATAAGTAATTGCATCGGTTGTTGATACCAAACATTCAACAATCCAGAATCCTACAACCCATTTTGCATTGTAGATCATTTCACTTCCATTAGAAGGATAATTCGATAAAAAGAGCAAGACGACGAGAGGATTTATAATTAAATTATGTATAAAATGAACCATTATTTTAGAGAGAATGATACTCTCTTTAAAATCCCACAAATGAAATTTCTCATGAGCAATGATTTCATATACAGATGCGGCTAATGCGATATATAGCATAGTTGGGTAGTATTTTTCCCAATTTTTCCAATCAGCTTTCCATAAGGCAAGTAACGCTAGTAGAATAACGATACCAATGTTCATTACTTATCTCCTACTTCCGAACGGTTAAAGAGAATATTCTTACGATTTTTATACCTAGTATGCCCTACATTTTTTTCCAACTCCACTACTGTTTTTTCTAGATTACGTTTTTACATATATATACAAAATAGTATAGGGCTTTTCCATTGATTTATTCATTTCATATAGAAATAGCGAGTGCCTGTCACCACCCGCTATTTGTCAATACTTGTCGAGAATTTATTTCATAATATAGGCGTTGAAATCCGACCCTATTCATGGACCTCTGTTTTCCATACATAATAATCCTCAGCATTAACCGCCTTTCTAACCCAAACGCTTTTCTTAGGTGCTATACGATCAGATACCTTTTGCCATGTACCACCTCTCAATTTCCTGTACAGTTTGAACCGAGCAAAGATCCTGTCTGTCACCCTATGTGAAGGCACCAAGATTTTAATCCATTTCAACATTCCTTCACGCACCTCCCCTAAAATCAAGTCAACAGAACATCGTATGCATTCTTTCAACGCTTCATGACTGAAATAGGCGTTATTTACCAGAAAGGAATCCACGCTCTTGTGGAACAATGAGGAAGAAGAACGTAAAGGAGTGATAAGATGGATTTACATGATTCAACGTATGATTCAGGGCAAGGATATCAAGCGGGTGACGTCGTTTACGTCATGTATCGTAATCCGCATACTTACAATGTTGCGAACATCCAGGAAGCTGCTGTTGTGAACGATCCTGATCAACCTGGTAAGCTAGCCTTGTTCTTATATGAAACTTACTACCCACTTGATTCTGATATTGCGATTTATCATTCAGAAGCGGAAGCAGAACAGGCCTATGCCACATATTTCGGATCGATCGAATAGGAGGTCTTTCATTGGTTAAACCATTTGTGCCTCAGCTTGTCTATATGGAACCAAGAGCGTTAGAATATCCTCTTGGACGGGAACTGCATGAGAAGTTTTCTAAAATGGATATTGAAATTAGGGAAACAACCTCACACAATCAAGTAAGGAACCTTCCGGGAGATAATCACTTCCAGCAATATCGCGTTGCAAAATCAACGCTTGTTGTTGGTGTAAGAAAAACGTTAAAGTTTGATACTTCCAAACCTTCTGCTGAATATGCGATTCCGTTTGCGACTGGTTGTATGGGCCACTGTCATTATTGCTACCTTCAAACCACAATGGGAAGCAAGCCCTATATTCGAACGTACGTGAATACGGATGACATATTCGATGCAGCCGAGAAATATATGCAGGAGAGAGCGCCAGAACCAACTCGGTTTGAAGCGTCCTGTACGTCTGACATCGTTGGCATTGATCATTTAACACATACATTGAAACACGCGATTGAATACTTCGGAAAATCAGATTACGGACGCCTCCGCTTCGTAACAAAGTTCGCACACGTTGATCACCTTCTCGATGCAGACCATCAAGGAAGGACGCGCTTTCGCTTTAGTATGAATGCCGATTATGTTATTAAGTTTCTTGAACCAGGTACATCGCGACTGGATGAACGGATAGAAGCAGCAGCGAAAGTTGCTGAAGCTGGTTATCCACTTGGATTTATCATTGCACCTATTTACTTATATGATGATTGGAAGCAAGGCTATCTAACTTTGTTTGAGAAACTTGAAGCAAAGCTTCCTAAAAGCGCAACGAGAGATTTAACATTTGAACTCATTCAGCACCGGTTCACAAAACCGGCGAAGCGCGTCATTCAAAAAAATTACCCGATGACAAAACTTGAAATGGAAGAAGAAGACCGGATGTACAAATGGGGAAAATACGGCATCGGCAAGTACGTCTATCAAAAAGATCAGCAGCAGGATATGAAAGACACATTAGGAGGATACATCAATAAGTTCTTCCCGGATGCGAAATTGGAGTACTTCACTTAGACGGGGAGTGCGGGGAGTGCCTGTCACCACCCGTTTAAGCTCGAAGTGTGTCGAACAGGTGCTCTGCACACTAAAAAAGGCATGGAAGCAATTTGCTTCCATGCCTTTCATCTATGAACGTTCATCACTCTATGTAATCACATAAGCAAGTTTAAACCCAAACCCGCTCCGTCGTCACTATAAGTGTCTCAAAGCCCGCGTAAAAGCAGGTGGGTACCCGCACAGCTACCTTTAACGTCCCGCTCAGAAGGCCGGCTTGTTATCAGCAACTGGATGTAGAGTTCCCGGAAAACTAGCATCGGTTTGAGACAACCGTTGTTAACGTGCGTTGCAGGAAATGGGTATTGCTTATGCTTATACTCTACACCTTCCATCAAACAAAATCAATGGTTCTGATTTCCAATTCGGCGTCCCTCTTCCGTTAAAATAACCAACGACCAATCGAAATAACCGCAGTAACCGTAATCATACTGAATACAGTGGAGGCCAATACAATTTGCGCAGAAAGCTCGGGCTCATTCTCATATTCTTGCGCAATGATCGCACTATTTACTGCTGTTGGCATCGCGGAGGAAATAAACAGCGCCTGCGCTGTTACACCCTCAATCCCTAGTACAAAAATAATGCCGAGGGCAATGAGTGGTCCAAGTAAAAGACGGATGATCAAGCTCACATACACAACAGATAAATTCTTCGATAAACGTAGTTGAGCAACTTGAGCGCCAAGTGTCAATAACGCGATCGCGATCATCGAATCGGCAATGTAATCTGCTGGTATGAGGACAAATTCAGGAACAGTGACATCTAGTAAATTGAATCCGATCCCAAGTAACATCGCATATAAAACAGGCATTTTAAAATAACCAAGAAGCGCGCTTACCTTGCTTCCTTCGACCGTTTTCAATGCAAAAATCCCCCACGAGAACGTCAGAATGTTCTGGAACGTTAAGATAATGACTTGAATCGACATCGCAAAGGGGTCTTGTTTAAAAACGAGATCATTTACAGGGACGCCATAGTTCCCTGAATTATAAAACAGTATACTGTTTGTAAACGAAGCACGCACGCTTTTACTGTAGCCAAATAATCGACTGATTAAATGAGACACAACGTATAAAACCACAATTAAAATGCTAAAAAACGTAAGTACGGATAGAAATAATGATAAAGAAAAAGCTGTTTCATAAAGCTTTAGAAAAATAAATCCAGGCACGATGAAATAAATGTTTACTTTTGCAAGCGTGTATAAATCAAATTGAAAAATGCGATGAAGCATTACGCCAATCCCAATTAGAATAAACACGGGCACAATAATCTCAATAAATACACCTAACACTAGAGTCCCTCAATTCTTAACTGCATTCTGTTACCCTATACAGTCTACACGAATCTCAGAAACTCTTCAGTACTCTTGCTTCATTTTATAAGGAATCAATTACACAAAGAGTAGAACTCAATTCATTTGTTCTAAGCTTCAATCTTATCCTTCATTGAATCACGAAGCACTGCATTAACGGCTTTTCGGCTCTTCCATAAATAGTGAATAAGTTCTTCAGATTCCAAAAACCGCTCCTCTTCATCGCAATACGATGCACCTTTACAATGAATAGAAAACGACGAGTTTTTATATTTCATGAGAGTACAAAGGCCATTTCTTTCAGTATCCACAAAAACCATATAATGCTTTTGACCAACCTGATCAAATTCAGCTAGTTGATTGAAATCCTTTAGCAATGCTTCTACATCTGCCTTACGCTTAATAATGTTCACGCTCTTCCTCTCCTTATTTGTGAAATCGCTCTTTATCTCTAGCTACTATTATTCGATTTAACACACTAAAATCCTTCTTTTACAGCGCCAACAACAAAAAGCCAGTTATCACAACTGGCTTTAACGCGGCTTATTGAAATTCTTCGATCTCATCATACTTCACATCGATCAGCTTATCTTTTTGAGGATTAACGAGTACATACACGCGAATCTCTCTTGACTGACCGTTTTGCTTTAACGTAAATTCAAAATCATATTGTTCTCTTACATCAGAGATAAATACTTTCCCATCGTACCTATAGTCAGTCACTTGTTGATCTGGATATTTTTTCGTCGTTTCCTCAATAGCTATTTTTCCCCATTTTGCATAAGAAGGAGCTTCCGCATGAACGTTAATCGGGACTAGGAAAAGCACCGTTATACTTAATAATAAGATTAGTTTTTGTAACAACTCGACTACCTCCATTCTATGGACTCTGAAGATAGTATTCATTCCTATTGTGAAAATCATGCGTTATCTCTGCTGTTCGTTACCAGGTAAATATTTTACAATCACCCTAATCATCACCAACAATAACAGTGTACTCAAAAACGTATACCACCAAGTCCAGCTCTCATAGTGAATAAGATCTGTATATTTTTCGAGAAAAAATTCCAAGATCGTAATAATCGCCGAATAAATGGCTGCCTTCCCAACATAACCACCCCATCCTGAACGAAATGTCGACTGATAATAATAAATGCCTAATACCGGAAATAATACATATTCATATGTAAGGCTAGAGTCAAAATGTCGATTAAACAAGTTGACAGGATAAGTAAGCATCCCTTCTTCGACAACAATAACGCCAATAATAGAAGAAAAATACCCTGTAAGTAAAAAAAAGAGAAGCCATTCTTTTAATGGGGGCTTTCGAAGACTAAATATAAATAAACCAATTCCTAAAAAAACTAATAACCAGAGAATTGCTTTTTCGAACATCATGTTGATCACCTTCGTTTTCATGCTCTATCAATTCATTATTCCCCCGCCTTCTTAACCTATGCATGTACGTTGATTCAGAACGATTTTATAAAGTGTGTTTTGGTTAACCGCCTTACATTACTAGAAAAAAAGAATACTTTTTTCCCCACCACGGTTTAACGACCCACACTGAGGGTAATTCTAAAGTGTTAATGAAAGATATTGAAGGGAGCCCCAGTCATAATGAAGAAACTCTTACCATGGCAGTTACGGAAGTATTTCGAGATGTCAAAGCGAATCCGTAAACATGAACTTCAGGCAACGCTCTGGTATATGCCAGGATTATATATTTTAGGTGCCTTTGTTTTTGTCGCCCTCACGTTATATTTAGATTTGGTTCTCGAACTTTCACAGTACACACCCAACATGATTCGAACGACTGCACAACCTACCAGGTTACTCATTAGTGCCCTTATTGGCGGGATTTTAACGCTAAGCGCCTTTACGCTTAACTCCTTACTCGTTGTTCTGACAACATTTAGCGGACAATTCTCACCTCGAATGCTACTTAACTTCGTAGCAGATCGAACCACTCAGCACTTTATCGGTATTTTCCACGGAAGCTTTGTTTATGTCCTTGTCGTTTTCTTATTTATTACAAGTAAAGAAGATGAGTATTTCGTTGCCATTCCAGGCACAACCGTTTTCCTCGCTTTTGTGACGGTTATTACGTTTATTTTCTTTATCAACCATGCAACAAGTTGGATGCAGGTACATAATATTGCCACAAACATGAAGGAAGAATCGATTTCGATTGTGAGAGAAACACTTAGAAACGACCTTGAACAATTTCGCTGTGAAGACCCCGGCGATCTCATGGAGAAAGAACGAGAAACCGAAACGCTTATTACAGCTCCCGACTCAGGATACATCCAACTTATTGACTTTAAAGCCATGATTGATGAAGCTCAAAAAGATCAAATTATTATTAAACTTCATAATAAAGTAGGAGATTACGTATTAGAAGGGAACCGCTTCTTTTCTTACTGGGGAACTGGAGCAGAGCGAGTAAACGTAGAAAAGTACTGCAACCACATTGAGCAGGGCTATAAAGAAACGGAGATTCAAGATTTAAAGATGGGCATGACGAAACTCGCAGAAATCGGTGTGAAATCATTAGGTAATGACGATCCCCAAACGACCATAACCGTCATTCACCAAATGGCTGATCTCCTTCTCGAAGTCGAGCGAGACATCACATTCACCCCTTATCTTGCCGATCGTGAACAACAAGTAAGAGTTGTCATGGATACAGAAGATTTTAATTATTATCTTTATCGTGGCTTTGGCTATTTAAGGCATTACGCAGGAGACAATTACCCGATCATAACTGAAATTATCGCTGCCCTTAGCATGGTTGCCCAATCGATTAGTAAAGATAAGCTTGATGTTGTTTGGGATTTCGCTAAAAATTCTATGGACCATATTCCAAAACAGTTCATCTACCATCTCGACCGTGATTACTTGTTAAATCGTCTTTATGACCTCGCCATCTTTACAGGGCATCAAGATGATTATAAACCAATCGAAAAACGCCTTCTTGAAATTGAAGAAAAGCATTCCTAATTTTTGACGTGAACGCAAAAAGGGTGACCCTCTAGAGGGTCACCCTTTTTATTTACCGATACGTTGCTACTTTGCTTACAATTTCATCTTCTTTTTGCAGTTCTTCAAACGAATAAACGCCTTCCACAAAAATTTGATGCCAGAGCATAAAGATTAGCACGGTCCATATTTTTCGTGAATAATCTCCTTTTTCAGCTTTATGTGCTTGAAGAAGCTTTATCACAATCGTTTTATCGATCAAATAATCGGTTTCACTTACATGAATCAACTGCTTTGCCCATTCGTATAATTCATTTCTTAACCAGTGGCGAATCGGTACTGGGAAACCAAGTTTCTTTCGATCCAAAACATGATCCGGCACGATTCCACGCGCAGCTTTCCTAAGAATCGACTTTGTTGTACCGTCTGCTATTTTTTCATGAACAGGAATCTCACGTGCGACTTTAAACACTTCTTTATCTAAAAATGGAACGCGTAATTCGAGAGCATTCGCCATCGTCATCTTATCCGCTTTTAAAAGAATATCTCCTCTTAACCACGTTTGAATGTCGATGTATTGCATCTGATTAACCGGATTGTCTCGCTTCACATTTTGATAAAATGGTTTGGTAATTTTTTGATAATGCTCATTTTCGTAGTAAGTGGTGAGTAGCTTTTTCTTTTCATTCTCCTCAAACATCTTAGCATTTCCGATATAACGCTCAGAAAGTGGTGTTGAACCCCTCTCAAGAAAACTTTTTCCTCGAACTCCCTCAGGCAACACATTCGCAACACGATTCACCATCTTCTTCATCACACCAGGCATTGGCTGGAAAAGACGAAGCGCATCCGGTTCACGATAAATGTTATATCCACCAAAGAGCTCATCAGCACCTTCACCAGATAAAACAACCGTCACATGCTTTCTTGCTTCTCGTGCCACGAAATAAAGAGGCACACAGGCTGGATCCGCCAGAGGGTCATCCATATGCCACATAATCTTAGGAAGCTTTTGAACATACTCCTTAGCAGAAATCATATATGAATAATTAGGAACCTCAAGTTTATCAGCCGTTTCCTTGGCAACGTCAACTTCAGAGTATCCTTCCCGCTCAAAACCAACAGAAAAAGTTTTAATTTGCGGATTGAATTTCTTTGCCATGGAAACGATAATGGATGAGTCAATTCCTCCCGATAAGAAAGAACCTACTGGAACATCACTGCGCATATGCATATTAACGGAATCATAAAGAACGTTTTGAATATCCTTCACCCAATTTCGTTCTGCTGTTATTGGTGTGAATGTTGCGTGGAAATAACGTTTGAATATTATTGGTTCGTGATGTTTCTTCACAAAATAATGACCAGGCTCGACTTTCTTAATACCCTCTGTCATTGTCAAAGGTTCTGGCACATATTGAAAACTTAAATAATGCTGAAGAGCTGCCGGATTCACTGCTTCGAACTGATCAATCATCGTAATACTTTTTTTCTCAGAAGCAAAAATAACTTCTTCTTCTGTTTGCTTGTAGTAAAGCGGCTTAATGCCAAAAGGATCACGTGCACCAACGAGTTTCTTTTCAAGCTTGTCCCAAATGAGGATAGAAAACATTCCCCTTAATTCTGCGAATGCCTTTTCTCCTTTATGAACAAAAAGAGTTAGCACAACTTCTGTGTCTGACTCTGTTTGGAACGTATAACCTTCTTTCTTTAATCGTTCACGAAGTTCAACATAGTTATAAACTTCACCATTAAAAACCATCCAATAGCGCTTATTTTCATAATGGTAAGGCTGATGGCCACTTTCAAGGTCGATAATACTTAATCTTCTAAAACCAAGAGAAATTGATTCATCTGTATAATAGCCCTCATCATCGGGACCTCTATGCGTAATAATTTGATTTCTTTTCTTGAAATCAGCATGATTGTGATGATCCGTTTTTCCTGGTTCTGTACGTAATACCCCAACAAAACCACACATATTTATAGCCACACTTTCATTTAGATTAACACGCCCATTGTAACATTAACGTAACAAAAAAGTAATCCGAATGTTACAAACGGCGATTACTCTAATTTTTTGCGACGAACTTTCGTTATCAAAACGGTTCATTCTATAGACGCTTTGACAATAGAAAAGGTTTCATTCGAATCAATTTCTTAAGCTATTTCGTTCACTGTCCGCTCGTCACTTCTTCTATTAAATCACAATCTTGATCCAATCGTAACCGCTTATCAAAACAAGTCATTATTCGACAAGTTTAGATAAAATCAGCCTTTTGCTATGCCTCGTGTTTTGTTGCAAAGATAAGATGAAACATGCCAAATAAGTGGCTTTCAATCCGATTCACATGCAAGCTTGATTGCTTAACATAACCCAACATATTTCTGTTAACATGACAGCCTATCCTTTCTGCTAAGAAGGGATCTAGTTTATTCTGTAATTTACCTACTACGGGGTTTGTGCTAACGCCGTGCTCAAACAATAAAACTTGTCCGCCTGGCTTACACCATTTCGCCATTTGCTCTAGCACAAAGGCTGGGTGTGGGTAAGAACACATAGACAGTGTTGATACAACCGTATCAAATGTATTTTCTTCAAACTCAAGTTTTTCCACATCCTGATGGAGCACAGTACACGGATATGTCGTTTCCTTTGCAGCCTCCCTCGCATACCGAACCATTTCCAAACTAAAATCGACGGCTGTGAGCGAGGAAATGTTTTGATAGATCGGAAAATTTGTTCCTGTTCCTGCAGATAGCTCAAGTATATCTCCATCTGCCTTAGCTAATAACTCGTGTCTCCACTTCGTATCTATTGTTGCTTTCTGTCTTCTTTTTTCGTACATTTTGGCATGGGTATCAAATATTTTAGCTTGTTTCGTTGGATTCATAGCCAAACTTCCCTCCCTTCTAACAACTTCTTTTAGAACTCCAACGTAATTAATCAATTGGAAAACATTCCACTATTTTCGCGTATTTCAAACCATAACCTTCAACAGTACTATCCTTCCCCTTCTCCCCTACCTTCTAACATGCTATCGAGTTGGTGGCCTTCATTGATAGCCATAAAAAAAGAGCAGCGGACTGATTCCGAAGCTCTCACACCCTTCCAATATACTTTGACCGACGAACGATTCCTGGTTGACCGGGCACCCAATTTGCCGGCACTGCTTCTCCTGTTTTTTTATTATATCGAAGTGCTTGCATGAGACGAAGAATTTCAAAAGCGTTTCTTCCTACCTCGACAGGATACATCATTTTTGAAACAATGATGCCTTCTGGATTTATAATAACTGTTCCTCGATATGTTGCACCTTCCTCTTCATTTAACACGCGGTAGTCTCGGCTAATCCGGTGATTCCGATCACTAACAAGAGGATAGTTCACTTTAGAGGCGGCTGGTGACACCTCGGTAAAAACTTTATGGGCATACACGCTATCTGTACTAATGCCGAGTACAACAGTATTCATAGCTTGAAGCTCTGGATAAATAGCAGCGACCGCTGCTAGTTCTGTTGGTCACACAAAGGTAAAATCACTTGTATAGAAAAATAAGATTACCCATTTTCCTTTATAGTCCGCAAGATCGATTTCTTTAATCTTCTTCTCAATCGGATCATAGGCTTCAGCTCGAAATAAAGGAGCCTGATCGTTTGTTTGTGCACAGTTCGGAAGAGAACATGATTGCTTTTCATCCACCACATTTCCACCTCTTTTCACAGGCAGTATATGTGAGGAAAAGAGATTTATTGTCTTTTTTCTTCTAACAAATAAACAGAGAGCTTCTTCTTTATTGAAGAAACCCTCTGTTCCGCATTCATTACCCTTTCATAGCAGCCCATTCTTCTCGAGATGGCCCTACCATTCCAGGAACCGTTAAACCGGCTTGACGCATCAGAACCGTCATTTGTCCTCGGTGGTGTGTTTGATGTTGAAGCAATAAATACAGAATACTTCCGTAAGTTGTTTCACTACCAAAAAACGTTGTTGATTCTGATAATTTTTCTTCATTCCACTGCTCTTGTAGCACACGGACAAAACCTTCAGCCGTTTGCTCATATAACGCTTTAATTTCATGAGCATTGTATGACTCCCGTTCTTCTAAAGGAGTTAGATCAAGTCCAGCACTAGACATCATAAACGTGATTGCCTGTGATAAGTGAACCCCTAACTTTTCAAGCGTAAAGTGATCTGGTGCAACCTTTTGTGAAAGAGACTCATCTGTTAAATAACTCAATAGTTTACCAGTTTGCGCCGTTTCGCGCTCCCAAACATGAACAAAATCTTCCATTTGACGGAACATTTGATAACCTCCTGAATATGTATTCATTTCCTATTCCTATTTTACACCTCGCCTATAAGACATGAAAGAGCGAAAATAACTGTTTTCCAAATCTGTTCCAACACACAAAAAATCCCCTCGCAAGGAGGGGGGAGAGAATAGGCTATGTTTCACTATATGCACACCACGTTACCATTATGATCAGGAAAAATGGCTAGTGTACAATCTAACCTGTCTTTCCGCTCCAATTCAAGCAATTACACACACTTTTAACTTCTGATTTAAATGTAAGAACCAAATTTCTCAGATTGTTAGGCATAAGAAATGAATTATGTTATTATATAAATCAGTTTAAATGGAAAAGAGGGATTTGCATGGAGGAAGAACAGGAAATCATTCTCCCTGAAATCGGTAGTGTAGTCGAAATCGATAACCGAAAAGCTAAAGTAGTTAGCTTATTGAACAATACGATTGTGGCTGAATGGGAAGAATACTCAGAAGACGAAGAAAAACGAATCGTCGTAAGACACGAAGAATATAAAATGCTTTAATAAAGAAAAGCGCAAGCGCCCGTTTAGGTCCGACAAGCGCTGGAAGACTTTCATTTGAACACGGTCTTTGTGTTCGGATGAAAGTCTGAAGCGTCTCGAGGACCTGGGCGCTGGAGCTAGATCAGAAAAGCGCAAGCGCCCGGTAGGTCCGACAAGCGCTGGAGCCTTTCAAAAAAATGCATACGAAAAAACAGGTCAGGATTATATTCCTGACCTGTTTTCTATCTTCTAATCCACCATTCGCTTAAAACGATAAACAATATGACCACGACTACAGCAAACCATGGAAACCATTCGGGCACATACTCCCATCCAAACAAGATAAAGCCCCTCTCTTTAACCGAAACAGCAATGAAAAAAGAGACTGCTGGGAGTCTCTCATCAACTGTTCAATGTTTCATTCTCGACTAACGCGGTTCTTGTGAAAGTTCTTCATAAGCTTGTGTGAATTTCTGATACGTTTCTTCACCGTTTTTCATTTCATCACCTTGAAAAAGTTCTTCAAACGCATATGACCTCGCCTTTTCTAAAGAGAAATCTCGCGAACTCATAACGAGTTGCATATACGACTTAAAATAAGCCTTACTTAGCTTACCTGCATTTTTCGTAATCATTACTTCTCACCCCTTAAATTGAAGCCAGTTCCCCTGAAAAGGAATTTTATAGCTAATAAGTCCAATGAATCTTGCCCATATTATAATCGTCCTCTTAATAGGAAAGCAATTTAAAGTGGTTCATTCTACATATCACTTTTATCTAGAAAGGGTAAGCTTACCGTAAAAGTTGTTTCGTTTTCATCTGACTGACAGCTAATGTTCCCGCTATGATTTTGAATGATCTTCTGACAAACATACAGACCAATCCCAGTGCCAAGTTCTTTCGTAGTATAAAAAGGTTCAAATATTCGATCTAATGTTTCTATTGGGATCTTAGGGCCGTTATTCGTAATATGAATATGAATTGTGCCATGCAACTCTTCACCATATATGCGTATACATCTTGGAAAACCTTCAGCCTTCAAAGCATCTAAAGAATTCATGAGGATGTTAAGAAAAACTTGCCTTAACTTATCCTGTTGTCCAAAAATAGAAATACCTTCAGGAAAGTCATTTCGAATCTCTACGTCTATGTCAACAATACTAGGATAAATGAATTCTATAATTGACTCGAAGATCGCATTCACTTCTAACCATTCTTCAAGTCCACTATCGATTTCCTTCTTCGAGACATGAAGAAACTGAGCAATACGAAAATTTAACTGCTGAAGTTCATGGTCTATCACATCAATATAATTTAACGAAGGGTTTTCTTTTTGTAGCAGCTTTACAAACCCCATAATTGCAGTAAGTGGGTTTCTAAATTCGTGTACGAAACTAGAAGACATCTGACCTAGAATCGAAAGCTTCTCCTGATGCGTTTCATCAATAAAAGAAATTTTCTCCTGAAGTTCATTTTCTTTTAACTTCGTATATTCTGTTACGGCATGATATGAAAACAGATCAAAGAGTTCATTGATAGAATCTAAAATCGTTTGCAAATCATTCACTTGTACATTTGAGTAGGTCATATGCTTCATAAGAACACTTCGACCCGCATTCACATTATAAATAAAATCGCCAATATTCACGTTTGCTTCAGCTCGCTCAATCGCAACTTTATGAGCTAGCGATATGATTTTTTCCTCACAAATCGGTTGCTCAATGTTTTTCTGCACTAGACGGTACATCAGAATGCCATTCGCCTCTACTTTATCTCGGTGAACATCCGTATCGGCAATTCGAATTTTCGCTTTCCATTTAATAAGATAGCTTTCTAGGTTTTGATCCAAATAGTCTAGTAGTTGCTCTCGTACAGCCATTGCCCATTCACCCCTCTCTACATGTATCGGTCTTTTTAAAAGTATACCAGTTTAATGTAACGCTTTCATCATTACATCAGACGATTAACTAAGTGTGGTATTGTGATAAGAGAATGGGTCAAAAGTAGCTAGATAAACTGATGATGCTTCTCACTTAAATGTGGTTTAGCACTCTATGTGTTTAAGTACTCTTGCTGGATTCCCGCCAACCACCACATTTGCCGGTACATCCTTAACAACGACCGCTCCTGAAGCAATAACGGCATTGTCTCCGATCGTTACACCTGGATTGATAATCGCGCCTCCGCCAATCCATACATTGTCACCAATCAAAACAGGCTTTCCATATTCTTGACCTGAATTACGTTCGGTTGGATCGAGCGGATGCGTGGCAGCATAAATATGTACACCTGGAGCTAACATACAATTGTCTCCAAATCGAATCTCACAAATATCTAGAAATACGCAGTCGAAGTTCGCGAAAAAGTTCTCTCCCACATGAATGTTGTAACCGTAATCACATTTAAACGTGGGTTCAATGTACACATTCTGTTTCGTTGAACCAAAAAAGGTCTTCAACAATCTCGTTCTTTCTTCTAAATCTGTTTCAATGGTTTGATTGTATAATCTTGTTATTTTCCTTGCATGAAGGCGATCCCCTAGAAGCTCACGATCGTCTGGACGATAAAGCTCCCCGCTCACCATTTTTTCTCTTTCTGATTTCAATTCATCATCTCCATCGTTTAAGCGTTGACGTAAACGCCATTACTACTACCTTTTAAATATCGTAACATATCAGCCCAAAGATCTTCATTTTCCGTTAAAAAATGACCTCCTTCATCAATTACAGTAATTTCAGTTGATGAACTATGTGCTGCCAACTTACGAATTTCGCTCACTGGTGAGAGCGTATCTTTTTCTCCATGCCAGATTCGAAGTGGACTTCGAATCTCACTAATTTCAAAGCCCCATTCTTTCGATAAAAGCTGCGTTTCATACATCACACCTTCTACACCTTGCCGATAAGCTTCTTTTGCATGATAGTAGCTCGTTTCCACAAGTGGTTCTTCTTTTAGCAATTCGCGATCCCACTTGGAGAGATGACGGTGTGTGGCAGTTAACATAGAGGACTTGTATTTCGCAGGATTTTTCTCTAACATTTTCTTTTGAGCTAGGTTCGCTTTCCTAATCACCCATGGAAAGTACTTTGTGAGAAAAAAAGCAATGCGGTTTTCTTTCGCCATTTCCTTCGGCGCTTTCCCCTTTCGAAAAGGCATAGCTGAAGAAACAAGTGCGGTATGATGAATCCGATCAGGTAAAGCAAACGCACACGCCGCAGCAAACGGTCCCCCTCCAGAAACGCCGAGGACAGAAAAACGGTTTAAACCAAGATGGGATGCAAGCTCCTCAACATCAACAGCCCAGTCTAGAATTGTTCTGTTATGTTGAAAAGTCGAAAGTCCGTATCCTGGTCGATCAATTGAAATTAAGTAAATGCCCATTGCTTTTGCCAGTTCATCATCTTCTAAAAACCAGATGCGTGATCCTGGTGTTCCATGAAAAAGCATGATCGGTGTCCCTGTTTCGTCACCATAACCCCAATAGCCAAGCCTTCTTCCATCTCTTAAAACCATTGACATTTCCTGCATATGCTCCTCCTTGTAGTTGTCTTATCGCGAAAGGGGAAAAATGTGGATTAGTACATTATTCTAAACATTCACTACATTCACCTAAATAATAACATTTTTCCGCGAGAAAGAAATCGAGTACGAGGAGGAATCTATTTAATAAGACGAAAGATGTTTATCTTTGATGTTGACTCTTACCTTACGTAATCCTCTAAAGTTAACATGGAAAGGAGGAGATGTTGTTATGAAACATGTGAAAGAAGTTGCTAACTTAACTGGTATTAGCATTCGAACCCTTCATTACTACGACGAAATTGGCCTATTATCGCCTGCAACATCAGAAACCGGCTATCGTCTTTATTCGAACGATGATATTGAAAAGCTACAGCAAATTTTGTTCTTTAAAGCACTTGATTTCCCACTTAAGAAAATTAAGAATATTTTAGAACGGCCTGATTTCAATCAACTTGAAGCATTGCACTATCAAAAAGAACGACTTGTCGAAAAGAAAGAACGTCTGGAAACCATCATTGCAACGATCGACCAAACGATTCAGAATGTGAAAGGAGAACGGACTATGACAGATCAAGAAAAATTTAAAGGTTTGGATTTTTCTCAAAACCAGTACGAACAGGAAGCTCGGAAAAAATTTGGGGATGAAGCGATTAATCAGTCGTCACAAAAATTAAATAGACTAAATTCGGTTGAAAAAGATGTACTCGAGCAGTCTTTTCATGCTATTTATCAAAAGCTTGCCAAGTTAAGACACGGATCACCCGCTTCAGAAGAAGCACAGAATGCCATTCACGAGTGGTATGACTTTCTAAACAACAATGTAGGCTATCATTATACGCTTGAGGCTTTTCAAGGTCTTGGTCAAATGTATATCGAGGATGAGCGTTTCACAAAGAACATTGACCAATACGGAGAAGGTCTCGCGCTCTTTATGAGAAATGCCATGGCCGTATATGCGAACCAAAACAAATAAACAAGCAGCTCAACCTCATAGTAGGTTGGGCTGCCTTTCTCTAATCCTTCTTTTTATTTACACGACTACCATAAGCCACTCCTAGCGCGATGCCAACACCAATTCCTACTGCAATGTTATCGAGTGCAACCCCTACTCCTGCTCCGATCGCCACTCCAAGCCCTATCCCTAATCCCATCTTGCTTTCATTCTTTGATTTTTTCATCATATACCGCTCCTTCTAACAAAGGTTATCTCTTTCTACGAATGAGTAGGATATTCGTTTCATCTGCTAAAAAAACTCTTCCTACTTATGTGTAGAAAGAGTTTTTGAAGGGTTAGTTCTTTATAGGATCTAGATCAATTCTTTAGAAAAGAGATCCTCTTAATGATTCACTCTGTTAATTTTCAGTTGCTACTTTGGTTCGTTCAGCAGGTTCTTTATCCGCTTTTGGCTGCCTGATAAAGAATGCCATCACAAGCCCAATAATCGCAGAAATTCCCGCAACGATAAAGGAGACATTCACTCCGTGAACAAGACCTTCCACACCACGAGATGGCTGTGCCGCTTGGGACATGACGGTTACTAGAAGGGCTGTACCAACCGCACCAGACACCTGACGCATGGTATTGTTCATGGCTGTGCCATGTGGAATAAGATGAGCTGGAAGCTGATTAAGTCCAGCTGTTGTCACCGGCATCATAACCATGGCAACCCCGAACATTCTTACCGCATTCACAATGGCAAGATAAGTGAACGTTGTTTCTGGGGTTAAGTTCGTAAACATAAATGTCGTCACCGTTACGATGATCAGCCCAATAATGGCAAGCCACTTTGCCCCAAACTTATCAAAAATTCGTCCAGTAATAGGGTTCATAAAGCCCATTATAAGAGCACCAGGTAAAAGCATTAAACCTGATTCAAACGCTGTGAAACCAAGCATATTTTGCATCAGCAAAGGGAGCACAGTTGCCGCCCCAATCATCGCGATAAAAACAACCATTCCTAATACCGTTGTTAACGTGAAAAGCTTATATTGAAACACTCTAAATTGAAGCACGGGCTGTTTTAATTTTAGCTGACGTAAAATGAACCAGCATAGCGTAACTGCGCCAATAAGCATGGAAATAATAACCTGCTCACTTGCCCATCCATTCGTACCTGCACTACTAAACCCGTACAGCAAACCGCCAAATCCTAGTGAAGAAAGGACGATTGATAAAATATCAAGCTTCGGATTCGTTTGTTCTGTCACGTTTTTTAAAATCAAATAAGCAATAACAAAATCAATCATCACAATGGGAAGAATGACATAAAACAAACTTCTCCACGGATATTGTTCGACGAGCCAACCGGATAACGTCGGTCCGATTGCTGGTGCAAATGAAATGACAAGGCCAAACATTCCCATTGCCGTTCCGCGTTTTTCAACGGGAAAGATTAAAAAGAGGATCGTTTGCATGAGGGGAATAATAATTCCCGCCCCAGAAGCCTGGATAATTCTTCCGACCATGAGGAGGGGAAAATTCGGTGCCACTGCACAAATCGCCGTTCCGACTGCAAATAATCCCATCGCAGTTAAAAAGAGTGTTCTTGTGGTGAACTTTCCTATTAGAAATGCTGTAATCGGAATCATCACGCCATTGACGAGCATAAAGATCGACGTTAACCACTGAGCTGTACTTGCCTCAAGATCGAGATCGACCATGATATGTGGCAGAGCTGTTGCAAGAAGCGTTTGGTTTAAAATGGCTGCAAAAGCCCCAGATAAAAGAACGATCAAAAGCGGCACTTTGTTAAAGGAGTCAATCCCTTCTCCTGATTGTTGGTTGTCGTTCATGTTCTCCCTTCTTTCTCACTGTTTGTTTTCTTGATGTTAATTAAGAAGACGATCGCATAAGTCCCGATTGCAATAGTTTAAGTTCCGTCTCATATTTCTTCATTGCAGCTGAGACTGATAAATTGTTCGAAACGCTGTGAATCAAATTATGAAAGGTAACTGCGGTTAGAATTTGCATCACATGAAACATTTCTTTTCGGCTTGATACATTTAACTGTTCTGCATTAACAAGATCATAAATGTCATCATACCGCTCATTAGCAACGTCTTCTGATAAATATTGTGAAAACGTGTTTTCAATTTTGTAGTTCATATTAAGTAATACGTTTCGTATAAAATCCCTTTGCCCTTTATCCTCAGAATGCTCAAGTGTCGACCTAAAAATTTCACTAATCGCTTTAAACAAATCTCCTTCAAATTTTTTTAAGTTTGAAACCAAGCATTCGTGACGTTCTTTTGCATGTTCATTTAATAAATAAAAAAACGCATCTTCTTTATCCTCGAAATATTGGTAAAAACTTCCCCTTGGGATGCCAGCTGTTTTTAAGATATTGGATATAGATGCTTCGTAAAGAGAAACTCTTGAAAATTCCTGTTTCGCCGCATCAATTAAGATTTGTCGCTTTTCTTCTTTTAAATTATAGAACGTTGCTTTTGGCACATTAAATCACCTACCAACAAAATTATGACACGGTGTCATATCACCTCCCCAACTATATGTGACACCGTGTCACAAGTCAAGAAAAGAGCTTTCCTTTTCTGAACACATTCGTTCTCAAACGACATGTTTGCATCCAACAAAATAGTGGAAGTTATTTGGAAGAAAGAAGTTATAAAAAAGGTGGGTACTTCTATGAAAAGAAACATAAGCAAAGGTTGGATTTTTTTCTTCGGGGCGCTCGGGGGATTATTGTATGGATATGATACCGGTGTCATATCTGGCGCGTTATTATTTATTGAACAAGACATCCCTTTATCCGATTTTCTACAAGGGGTTGTCGTTAGCTCGCTATTAGGTGGTGCGATCGTAGGGGCGGGCATGAGCGGATATGTCTCAGATCGTTTTGGGCGAAGACGGGTTGTTTTTGCAATCGCACTCATTTATTTAATCGGTTCACTCGTATTGGCTTTATCTCCGAATGCTGTCGTTTTAATTATAGGTCGCGTTATTCTTGGACTAGCTGTCGGGGGATCTACAGCCATTGTACCTGTATACTTATCAGAAATGGCGCCAACAAGATCAAGGGGCGCACTTGCTTCACTTAATCAACTAATGATTACGATAGGAATTGTGCTTGCTTACCTCATTAATTATGCATTTGCACCAATTGAGGGTTGGCGCTGGATGCTTGGACTCGCTTCCGTTCCTGCACTCGTCTTAATGATTGGCGTTCTCTTTATGCCAGAAAGCCCGCGCTGGCTCATTAAACGAAATCGTGAAGATGAGGCACGAAATGTGATGGCTTTAACGCGAAAAGAAGATGAAATTGATGAAGAAATGAAGCAAATGAAAAAGATTGAAGAAGTGGAAGAAAGCACGTGGGATGTTCTTAAATCAAAATGGATTCGCCCGATGCTTCTCGTTGGAAGTGGGATCGCCATCTTTCAGCAGTTAATTGGTATTAATGCGGTGATCTACTATGCACCTACCATTTTCACAAAGGCTGGCCTTGGTGATTCAGCTTCCATCCTTGGTACGCTTGGAATTGGTATCGTTAACGTAATTATGACGCTTGTTGCAATCGCTACAATCGATAAACTCGGTCGAAAAAAACTGTTACTCTTCGGCAATGTTGGCATGTCGTTAAGCTTAGCCGTTCTTGCTACCATTCTCTTTACAGCAGAATTAACCACGACAATTGCCTGGTTAACTGTTGTCTTTCTCGGTCTCTTTATCGTCTTTTTCTCAGCTACTTGGGGACCAGTTGTTTGGGTGATGCTACCAGAGCTCTTCCCTAATAAGGCACGGGGGGCTGCTACAGGATTTACGACGCTATTACTATCAGCATCAAACCTCGTTGTTTCCTTATTCTTCCCTGTTCTTCTTGGTGCGCTCGGAACAGCATGGGTATTTGTGATCTTTGCTATAATCGGCGTATTTGCATTCTTCTTTGTGATGAAGTATGTACCAGAAACGAAAGGAAGAAGCCTTGAAGACATTGAGAGTAAGCTTAGAGGAGAAGCCTCTGCTTCATAAATAATAAAGAAAGCCCGATGATCTGTATGGATCATCGGGCTTTCTTCGTTTAGTGCGTCTAAATCCGCTCACCGTTCTTAAGCTTCTTAATTAATTCAGTAAGATCAGACTTTTGAATACGCCAGTGACTACCAATTTTAAAAGCCGGAATTTTTCCATCCTGAACTAATTTATATGTGGTCATCTCACTAATTTGAAAATATTTCGCCACTTGAGAGATTGTCATAATATCATGATGCTCATTATCCTGACTCATGTTATCGCTCCTTATCAATCTATCACCCTATTCTAACAAAGTTCTTTCGACTATGGACCAAAACTCTACCAGTACGATAACTCATTATAACAGGTTATATCAAATTAGGTTCATTTAGATTAAAAATAACTTCAATCACTCGTTTTTATGGTGCTAGTAGTAAATTATCAAAATCAAGTTAATGTGTAAATAAGCGTATATAAGAGAATTAACGAGAATAACACTTATGATTTTCGCTTACATACCTATTTCCATTTTCATAGATTCTGTGCTAAACTTCATCTTGTTGTAAACGGACCCGACTTCTATGAGAGTTAGGAGTCATCACAATACTAGATTTAGAAAGAGGTGCAACGTTGAACTTATCTTCTATTAAACAAGATTGGTTTGGCAATGTGAAAAACGATACCCTGGCAGGCATCGTTGTCGCACTTGCCTTAATCCCAGAAGCGATTGCCTTTTCCATAATCGCTGGAGTCGATCCAATGGTTGGACTATACGCAAGCTTTTGTATCGCCGTAGTAATTTCATTCGTTGGTGGTAGACCAGGAATGATTTCTGCAGCAACAGGAGCAATGGCGCTACTGATGGTAACGCTAGTCGCCGATCACGGTCTACAATATTTACTTGCAGCAACAATCTTAACAGGGGTTATCCAATTCTTCCTTGGCGTATTTAAACTTGCTCGCTTTATGAAGTTTGTCCCACGCTCTGTCATGATTGGATTTGTTAACTCACTGGCTATCTTAATTTTCACTTCACAGCTTCCACACTTTGTTGGTGAATCTTGGCCAATGTATCTGATGGTAGCAGGTGCTCTTGCGATTATTTATATTGTCCCACGCTTCACAAAAGCTGTTCCGTCACCACTTATCGCGATCGTTGTCATCACAATCGTAGCGATTTCACTAAACAGTGGCGTACGAACAGTTGGCGATATGGGCGAATTAACGCAAGCATTACCGTTATTTTTGATTCCAAGTATCCCACTAAACTTTGAAACGCTTGCAATTATCTTTCCTTATTCAATGGCTTTAGCTGTTGTTGGTTTGCTTGAAACGTTCTTAACTGCACAAATCGTGGATGATCTAACAGACACGGATAGCAATAAGAACAAAGAAGCAAAAGGTCAAGGTATGGCAAACGTAGTTGCAGGATTTTTCGGAGGAATGGCTGGTTGTGCGATGATCGGACAATCAGTAATTAACGTGAAATCAGGTGGACGAGGACGCTTATCGACATTCGTCGCTGGTGTTTTCTTAATGATTTTGATTTTAGTATTAAACGATCTACTCGTTAAAATACCAATGGCAGCCCTTGTCGGCGTTATGATCATGGTTTCAATCGGTACATTTGATTGGGGCTCACTGAAAAACCTTCATAAAATGCCGCGTTCAGACGCAGCCGTGATGGTTGTTACGGTTATTACAGTTGTCACAACACATGATCTATCAAAAGGTGTTCTTGCTGGTGTTATATTAAGTGCCCTATTCTTTGCTTCTAAAATCTCTAAAGTACGTGTTGAAGAGAAAATGGACGAAATCACTGAGAAAAAGATTTATCACATTCATGGTCAGCTTTTCTTCGCATCTGTTACTGACTTTGTGAATAGCTTTGATTACAAAGAAGAAGGCATCAAAGCTGTCGAAATCGACTTATCTGATGCTCACGTCTGGGATGACTCAGGGGTTGGTGCTGTTGATAAAGTGATTATGAAATTCAGACAAAACGAGATTGATGTGAAAGTAACCGGTGTGAACCAAGAGAGTTCACAACTCATTGATCGTTTAGCCGTTTATAATAAATAATGACAAGAAAAAAGCCACATTCCTGTGGCTTTTTTCTATGATTGTTGCTTAACATTAGGATATATCATGACGAAGTGAAGCACGGCTGGTTCTAGGTTAGGATTGAGATAACCATGTCGCTGATCCGCCTTGAATTTAATTGAATCATACATGTTTAATTCATATGTTTCCTCTAGAACTTGAACGGTCGCCTTTCCTTCCATGACAGTCACATATTCGACCACACCCTCTTGGTGCGCCTCCGCATAATACTGACCCCCTGGTTTTAGAAAAGCGCGATGTGTTTCAAGAGAACCATAGCCACTGTTCGTAAACATCGGCTCGAGTGTCAAATCTTCATTTGAGCTCAATACCTTATTTCCTTCGTTTCTTCTCGAAATAACGACTTCTTCTTTTTCTGCAAGTAGACTGGAGATCGGAATGGAAAGACCATTCGCTATTTTCCATATGACTGTTAAAGAAGGATTCGCTTCTCCCCTTTCTATTTTCCCTAACGTCAGTTTACTAACATCCGTTACCTCAGCAAGATCCTGCAAACTCATCTCTCGCTCTTTTCGAATACTTCTTAACGTTGCCCCAACTTGCTGAGCAAGCTTTTGGGCATTGGTTTCTTTTTGATCGCTCACAAAATAGTCCTCTCTACAATTTTTCTTGTACTTCTTCACTTATTCATTTAGTATATTATAATATATAAACGAGTAATTATAGTATACTAATAGGAAGTGATACGTATGAAGGAAATAGCGCTCGGCATTCTCGCCTCTATGTTTTTCGCAGTAACATTTATACTGAATCGATCAATGGAACTAGCAGGCGGTAGCTGGATGTGGAGCGCTTCCCTTCGCTTCCTCTTCATGGTTCCTTTTCTTCTTATTATTGTACTCATTAGACGGAACATGAAACAAGTTCTTATTCAAATGAAGAAGCACCCCATTCAATGGTTCAGCTGGAGTTTTGTAGGATTCGTCTTATTTTATGCGCCATTAACCTACGCAGCATCATATGGAGCAGGGTGGCTTGTTGCTGGCACGTGGCAAATCACAATTGTAGCCGGTATTCTCGTTGCACCACTCTTTTATTCAACCGTACAAACGACACGTGGTCCAATAAAAAAACGCCATCGTATTCAAACGAGAGCGCTTCTCATATCCACCATCATTCTTGCTGGTGTTATCCTCATTCAATGGCAAAAAGCAAGCGATCTTTCATGGAATGAAGTTTTCATTGGTATTCTTCCTGTCCTACTTGCCTCATTTGCCTATCCGCTTGGAAATCGAAAAATAATGGAGATTTGCGACGGACGTCTTGATACGTTTCAGCGTGTGTTTGGCATGACAGTTGCCAGTTTGCCTTTTTGGATCGCGACCTGTCTATTTGCCATTCCAAACGTTGGTCTTCCTTCTAGTGGACAGGTGATTCAATCTTTTATTGTAGCCGTCTGTTCAGGGGTTATCGCCACAACCCTATTCTTCATCGCAACGGATCGAGTGAGGCGCAATCAATCGAAGCTTGCCTCCGTTGAAGCGACACAATCAACGCAAGTTTTGTTTGTTCTCGCTGGTGAGGGAATCTTTCTATCTAGTCCACTCCCAAATACGATCGCATGGATCGGTATGATGCTTATCATTACTGGCATTATTTTGCATAGTTTTCGAGTAAAAAAGATGAACAGATTACCTGTAGAGGTCGTTAAGTAAAGCCTCTTTTAACATCGGCGTCACTTAATCTAGCCTTTCATAAATGGTTTCGGTACTTGCTTCTGAAAGTTCATCATCAAAAGAAGCCCAATCACACTAACAGCATAGGCACCTATCTCCCATCCGAAACCTTCCAACTGAAACAGACGAATAAGGAGCTGGCTTCCAAAAAGAATGGCCATCAATACGAGGCTTGATAAGATTCCTATAAGAGAAGTAAAGTTCGCAATTAAACCTAGAATAATGATGCCTCCCATTGTAAAAACAACTGGTTGACTGAGAAATAAAATGTCTGTTCCATACTCCATATGAAGAATCGTTACGCCTACTGTAAAAAGCATCGGAATCATCGTTATGCCATATACAATAAAAAAACTTTTCACACCATTGTGAAATGAACTAAGCTGCAGAGCACCGATTAGTGCGATCAACCAGATAACGGTCGAGAGGGGATAGCCAATCAATTCAATTAACGAGAATGCCGTATTTCCATCGATGAACTGGGAAACTAAAAAGATACCAAATACCCCAGCGATTAATCGCGCAATAAGTTTTCGATTGTCCTTTGGCGACTGATCCATCGAAGCAATAAGCTCTTTCGCATACGCTTTTGGTGATTTCCCAAACATATCAACTGCACTCTTTCCCTCTTTCTCTCCTTCAGTTAGATGATCTTCCGCTTCCATGAGAAAGCTATCAATTTCTTCCTCATCCACCCCTTTCGTAATCAGGTAAACGCGCATCTCTTGAATAAATTTCTCATTTTCTTTTGTCATCTTTTTACTCCCCCTTGCGTAAAATTTGATTTACCGTTGAACTTAAATAATCCCACCGCTTTTGAAAACCCGCTAATTCTTCCTCTCCTTTTTCTGTTAATGAATAATACTTTCGCTTCGGACCAGCTGTTGATTTTTTTAATGTTGATTGAATCAACTGATCTTTCTGTAAGCGAATAAGAATTGGATAAATCGTTCCTTCACTAAACGACTCAAACCCGTACGAATCAAGCTTTGAGGCAAGCTCGTAGCCATAAACCTCTCCTTCATGAATGATGGATAATATACAGCCATCAATGATGCCTTTTAACATTTGCGTCGTTTGCATGTCCTTCACCTTTTCCTTTAATCTCACAACACTTGTTATGCAAGAGTTATGAGAATGGTTAAACTATCTTGTAAAACAAGGTATGCTTACAGTATAACGATCACTACCTTGTAAGGCAAGGGTTATTTTCATTTTATTTCCAACTTAAAAAAGCGCACTGAGACTTCAGCCCGCTCCTTTATTATTGAAATGTAGCCTTTACAAGTTCAATTAACACTTCTTCTGCCGAGCGAATGGGGTCTCCTCCACCCTGTGCAAAGTCTTTCTTTCCTCCACCCTTTCCATTAATGAAAGGGAGTACTTTTTTTAATGCAAGGTTCATATCTTGATCAACTTCTTCTCCTCTACCACACACGATCTGAAGCTTCTGATCGCTTTCACCAATGAAAAAGACAACAACCTCTGGCTCTTCCTTCAAGATTATTTTCGCTAGCTTTTGTAGATCTTTCATACCATATTGTGATGAAATCATTTGAACGACTTTTTGATCATGGATTAATTCCGCTGATTGTAACAGTTCTTTCGCCTCAAATGAAAGGAGCTTTTCATTTAACTCATCAATCGTTTTTTCATATTCTTTTGATTGTAGAAGAACGCGTTCAGCTGCATCAACAAGCTTGTATTCCGGAACGCTCAATACGTTCGTAAGTCCTTGTACAACAGCTTGTTTTGTTCGAAGCTCATTCGTCACGCGCTTTCCACAAACAAAATGAACGCGGGTTTGTTTTTTCTGCTTTTCAATTTTTAATATTGAAATGGCACGTACCTGGCCAGTCGAAGAAGGATGTGTCCCACCACAACCGCTATAGTCAACGTTTGGAATCATCACTAGTCGGATATTTTCTGAAACAGCAAGCTGCTTGCGAAGCGAATATTGCGCCAGTTCCTCTTCATTCACCCACTTTGTTTCAATCGGCAGGTTTTGTTGGATGACATCATTCGCAAACGCTTCTGCTACTTCGGCATCGTCTTCGCTCAGATAGGCAACATCTAAATCAATCGTACAAATTTCTTGACCAAGATGAAAGCTGACTGTGCAAAACCCGAGCCGATCTTCAAAAGCTGCTGAAAGAATATGCTGTCCTGCATGCTGCTGCATGTGATCAAAGCGTCTTGTCCAGTTAATTTCGCCTTTAACTTGCTCTTCATCGAGCGTGCCATCAACATAGTGACGTACTTCGCCTTCCACTTCTTCTACGTCGTGAACCCGCACGCCATTTAGTGTTCCAGTATCATACGGCTGCCCGCCACCAGTTGGGTAAAACGCCGTTTGGTCTAAAACGACGTATGGGCGATTTTCCTCATCGGTAAATTGCTCACATTTCCCCGCGGTAAAAGTGGTTATGTAGGGATCTTTATAATATAATTTCGTCGTCATATCCTATCACTTCTTTCTATCCGTCATTCTCTTCTAGCTGCCGTTACTCATGAGCTTTCGAAGCTCAGCATCTCGATTTCGTCGATCTTCTTCTGAAGCAAGATCATATTTCTTCAATAAATGAAAAAGCTCATTCAACGTTTCCTGAGCGATCGTTTGATGTAAGAAGCTACAAGCTTCTTGGACAAGCGCATCAGGCATATAAGGTGATTGGTTTTCGAGCTTTGTCATTACATCTCCGTATGAGTGATCAATTGTACATTTTCCCATTTTATCATCTCCACTCCTCTGCCATTAGTGTACCACGATTCGTTCATACGGTAATCCATTCAAGAAAAAAAAGGAACGGACGTCCGTCCCTTCCACCTATACCGCTTTATCCTCCTGCTTAACATCTACTTTATCAGAAGCTTCTTCAACATCTTCAAACTTCTCATACTTCTTAGGGTTACGCATGATTTTCATTAATGAACCAAGAACAAAGAGAGAAAGGAAAAGAGCAGGTACCCCGCCTAAGTTCGCTAACATTTTAATCCCATCAATGTTTGCATAACTAATCATAACCCATGCCACCAGACTAACGGTTACTCCCCATACAACTTTAATGAGAACACTTGGTTCAGGGCTACTTGGCGTAATGCCAGTAGATGAAATACCACCCATTGCTGCTAAATTTGAATCTGCTGCTGTAACAAACGAAATAAATACGATGAATACGTAGATTGGAATCACAATCGCCGCAAGCGGTAAGGCATCAAATACAGCATAAAGAGCTGCTTCTGCGCCAGATGTATTCATGATATTCGCAAGTCCCGCACCGGTCATTTCCATATTAATCGCCGTTCCACTAAAGATGGTCATCCAGAGTCCGCCAAAGAACGCTGGTAGTGCAAAGTTAACGAGAATCATTTGTTTCACTTTATATCCAAATGCTATTCTTCCAAGGAACAACGCTGTGATAGCCGCCCATGAGAACCAGCTAGCCCAATAAAACGTTGTCCACCATTGTGGCCACTGATCACCAGCCGATGCTCCAGTAAAAAGACTTTTATCAAAGAAGTTCGTAAAATAATTTCCCGCTGATTCGGTTCCTAGATTTAATAAGTAGGAAGTAGGGCCAACGACAAACATAAATATGATAATGCCGATAAACAAACGCATATTGATATTGGAAAGAATGCGGATTCCTTTCATTAATCCAGTCGAAGCTGAAATAATGAATGTCACCATGAGAGCAATCGCAATCGCTGCCCATAGCGTTGGCGAGCTCGCGATACCGGTAATGTAATTGACGCCACCACCAAGGTTCAATAAACTTGTTCCCATCGAAGCGGCCATACCGAGAGCGAGTGTATAAAGGCAAAGGGCATCAATGACATTCGCCCATTTCCCATTAAGTCGATCTCCGAACAACGGAGCAAGCGTTGAGCTTAAGCTAAATGGTCGTTTCATATTATAGTAAGCAAATGCAAACACAATGGCTGGCAGACAGTAAATGGCGTATGGTGTGATTGTCCAGTGGAGATACATCGTCGAAAGCGAGAAGATCGCCGCTTCTGGGCTATTCGGTTCTATGCCTAGCGATTCTGGAGGGGCAGACACATGATAAAGTGGTTCCACAATTCCCCAGAAAGTGAGACCAGCCGCAATTGTTGTTGTTAATGTAATCGCAAACCATGTCAGTGGCTTCAGCATTGGCTTTGCTTGATCACCACCGATGCGAATGTTTCCAAGAGGTGAGAAATAAACAGCGATACACGCAACAACCATCAAGAGACCTGCAATGCTAAAGAGCCAGCCTAGATTCGCAATCACCCAATCATTCATGCTTGTTGCGACAGAAATAAACGCTTCTTTGTTCGTAAAACTGAGTATTGCTGCCACAAGAACAAGTAGAAACGGTGGCCAGAATACCGGATGCTTAAAACCCTTCATAGTAGTAACCCCTCTCAATTTGTTATCTCTTATGCGAGGCCGCTCCTGTGAGCCGCCGGTTTAAATCAGATAAATTCTGGGTGAAATCCGCGGTTTTGAACCGGTTCTTTCTGAAAATCAATGACAGACCGTCCGACATTAACGCAGTTGCAGTCGTGAAATGAGTCAAATGCCTGGTTAATTTCCTCTAATGAAACGCGACTAATGACGAGTTCATCGAGCATAAATTTTCCATCCATGTAGAGCTCTGCGATTTTAGGAAAATCACGATACGGCTGTGTATCTCCGTAAAAGCTTCCTTTGATTACTTTGCCCACTCGGTGGAAACCACCAGCTGGAAGACTAAGTAACATTTCAGGATGGAACGCACCTACAACAACGATCGTTCCCCCTTTTCGCGTTGCATTCCATGCATTCGTTGTAGCTGCTGTGTGACCTGAGCAGTCAATTGCATAGTGCACGCCAAACCCGTTCGTTATTGCTCGGATCAGTTCAGGTGCATCTCCTTCACTAACATTTACCGTATGGGTGGCACCGAATTGTTTCGCAATTTCAAGATTGGCTGGTTTCATATCACAAGCAATGATTTTAGAAGCACCGGCAATTCGTGCCCCTTGAATCGCATTTACGCCTACACCACCAATTCCAAACACAGCGACTGTTGATCCTGGCGTCACTTTTGCTGCATTAACCGCTGCCCCGTAGCCAGTCGCAACCCCACAGCCAATGAGAGAAGCTTGCGCAAGTGGCATTGCATCCGGTAATTTTACGCAAGACATGTCTGGGACAACGGCATATTCTGCAAATGTTGATAGAAGCGAGTTATGAAAAAGCGGAAGTCCATCTTTGCTAAGACGAGAGGTACCATCAAGAAGCGTACCGTTAAACATTGGACCAAAAGCAGCTTCACAAAGATGAATGGCACCCGTTACACAGAATTCACAAGTACCACAATACGGCACCCAGCTTAACGCGACCTTGTCTCCCGGTTTAACTGTTCTGACGTTTGGGCCAACTTCAACCACTGTTCCAGCACCTTCATGACCAAGAATCGTCGGAAAAGGGGTAGAAGGATCCTGTACCGCATTTAGATCACTATGACAAACACCCGTGGCAGCAATCTTCACAAGCACTTCATTTGCTTTTGGTGGAGCAAGCTCCACTTGTTGAATCTCAAGCGGTGCTCCTAGACCCGTCATTACAGCCGCTTTCATTTTCATACTCTTTCCTCCGTCCTTTTAGTAAGCAACCCAGATTGCTTTTGTTTTTGTATAAGATTGAAGCGAGTGCACAGCATACTCTTTGCCCCAGCCGCTTTGTTTCCAGCCTCCGAATGGACTGGCGAAATCATAACAACCGTATTTATTCACAAACACCATACCAGCTTCAAGTTTGTTCGCAACGCGATGAGCGCGAGAAACATCCTTTGTCCAAAGACCAGCAGCAAGACCATAGATCGTATCATTCGCCATCCGCACCACTTCTTCTTCAGAATCAAATGGAAGGATACAGAGAACTGGTCCAAAGATTTCTTCCTGTGCAATCGTCATGCTGTTTGCGACGTCAGCGAAGATGGTTGGTTTAATATAAAAGCCATTTGCTTTCTCACCTTCAACATCACGTTCTCCTCCAGCGACAAGACGGGCTCCCTCTTGCTTTCCTCTTTTAATGTAATGAAGAATACTGTTCATATGCGCTTCTGAAACCTGTGGACCCTGATCGCTTTCTGGATCAAAAGGATCACCGCACTTGTATGCGTTTGCAAATTCACCAATCTTTTCAACAACTTCATCATAAACAGGGCGCTCAGCAAAGAGTCGCGTTGGTGCGGAACACTTCTCCCCTTTGTGCGTAAACAAACCATAGAATGAACGTTCAATTGCTCCTTCAAGGTTCGGTGCATCAGCAAAAATAATATTCGGGGATTTGCCACCAAGCTCTAACGTCACCGGCTTTAGGTTTGAATCAGCAGAATCATGGACAAGTTTCTTGCCAACCTCAGTGCTTCCTGTAAACGAGATTTTATCTACGTCCATATGGGTACTAATGTAAGAACCAATGGAACCTTTCCCCAGAATTAAATTCAAAACGCCTGGCGGCAAAAGCTTCGCTTCATGAATAATTTCAACGAGACGAATCGCCGAGTAAGACGTTGTACTAGATGGCTTTAACACGACCGTGTTCCCCATTGCAAGAGCAGGTGAAAGCTTCCATACCGCCATTCCAATCGGAAAATTAAACGGAACGATCTGACCACAGACCCCGATTGGATCACGCGTTGTGTAGCTTAAGAAATTTCCTTCAACCGGATTGTTTTCACCATAGTATTTATCTGTCCATCCTGCGTAATATTGAAAAAGATCAGAGGCTTCTTGCACATCATCGTTATAGGCTTCTGTGTAAAGCTTCCCATTATCAAGGGATTCCAGTGTCGCCAGTTCATCTTGATGATCCAGAATCAATTGACTAATGTCGCGAAGAATTCTAGCTCGTTCTTTTCGCGTCGTACCTTTCCACGGTCCATGATCAAATGCTTCCCTTGCGGCCGAGACCGCTAAGTCTACGTCTTCTTTTTTCGCACTAAAGATCGAACCCGTGCTATCACCTGTCGCTGGATTAATCGAATCAATCGTTTCTCCGCTACTGCTTTTCACCCACTGACCATTGATGTAAAGCTTTTTCGGTTCTCGAAGCCATTCTTTCGCCCAGTCAAGTTTTGGTTGTTTAATGCCTTCAAATTTTGTTTGTACATGTTTCATCGAAAATCTCCCCCATTTGTTTTAAGTTGTCGTAAGCCTTCTTTTCCATTCGTTTTTAACGCCTCGGAGACAATCTGATAGCCATATTGCTCTTTTAGATCGACCACAAGGGGTACGGTTGTTTCAGAAAGCGCCTTGCAGTGTTTTTCATTAGCGGTTATTCCCTTCAAACAGCTCTCTTGAAAAACCGGCAACACCTTTTCCATTAAGGAGATAGCATCTAGAATTGCCATTCCTGCCGCCCCTTCAAATACGTTCAAATCGAGCTCTCCATGTTCTAATACCGCCTGTACAGTACGATCATGGCCAAGTACTTTGAAACAACAATGCAGTAACGTTTCTGGCAATATGGGATTGACTTTTCCAGGAAAAAAAGAGGATCCTGCCTGAACAGCAGGTAGAATGAGTTCTCCAAATCCCGCTTCTGGTCCAGATGATCGTAGTCTTAAATCCTTAGCAACTTTAATGAATCCATTCGCGAGCTGTTTTAGCTCATTTGAAACATCGCCAAGATCATCCACATGTTGCGCAGCATCATATAAATTGGCACGATGTATCACAGGCCTCCCCGTCACTTTTTTCAACTGAACGAGAATGTTTTCTCGATAGTTGATTGAAGCCCCGACCCCAGAGCCAATGACTGTGCCTCCTAAATTAATGAGGTGCATTTGCTTGATTGAATAGTTTAGCGAATTGATTCGTCGATCGAGCATGGCGACAACACCAGATAAAGATTCTCCGAGTTGGATCCTCATTCCATCCTGTAAACAGGTGCGCGAAATGGTTGAAACGTGTAACCACTGCTCCGCTTTTTCTTTCATTGTGTCCTGTAAGGTTCTCAGTAGTTGTACGAATGCCTCAAGCTGATGGGCGATCGTAAGACGAATTGCCGTGTGACATACATCTGATGTGGATTGAGAAGCATTGACATGATTTGGGCTAACGGGTTCGTATGTCCCTCTCTCATGTCCAAAATAGGTGTTTGCTAAATTGGCTATTACCTCATTCACATTCATATTCGTCCCGATCCCACCACCTCCATGGTAGGGATCAATTGGAAAGTGTTGCAGGTGTGCTCCTCGAATCAATTCATTACAGGCTGTTACGATCGCTTCTTGAATAGGAATAGGAATTTCACCCACCCGGCCATTTGTGAGCGCAGCCGCCTTTTTCACCATACTTAATGCTTGAATATAAGCGGGATAATCAGAAAGTTTTTTTCCTGAAAAACTAAGGTTCTCCATGCACCTAACGGTTTGAATGCCATAGAGTGCCTCTTCAGGTACATCTACCGAACCGAAAGAGTCATTTTCGCGCCTAATCATTTTCACCCTCTTCTTTCTGGGCACTTCTTTTTAAAGCGCTTCCATTTTGATTTACATAATAGAAAACCTAGCTACTCTACAATAAGAATTTACAAATTAAATAATCCATTAAAAGCAGCCATCAGGTAATTAAACCGATATGAAGTTGGGCTTTTTTAAACTGCCTTTTCACATACCTATATTGCAAGTAATGTGCCAACTTTTTATTACCTATGTTTGTGGCGATTCTGCTCCATTCACTATCCAAATTGTAGAATTTCTCTACACTTCTCTGTAGAATTTTTCTACAGTGTCGAAATTTTGCACAGAAAAAGATGCTGCTCTCATGAACAGCACCTCACTTTTTCTTGGTGAATTTTGCTAATAAGAGCGCAATGATGATACAGGCGACTCCAAGCAACACGACATTATTTGAAATAAAATCCAGAACAACTCAACTACCTTTCTAGCATTCTAGTTAAATCTTATCACAACCACTTTTATTCATCAGGTAATAAACCTGATTGTTGTAGAAAGTCCTTTGCCACCTTTCCTACATCCTGATGCAAAACATCTACGCGGTAATTCAAATGAACCATTTCTTCATTTGTAATCGTTCTCGCTAGTGCTTCGAGGGGTTCTCGTATTTCTGAATCTTGCTCCAAAATCGTTTTCTGTACAACCGGAGCAGCATCATAAGGTGGGAAAGCCATGCGATTATCTTGTAAAATCACGAGATCATAGTCTTCAATACGGCTATCTGTGACCATACCAACAGCCACTTGAACCCTCTCTTCCTTTACTGCCAGGCTAAGTAATTCTGAATCTACCGCAAGAAGCTGATTTTGATTCACTTTAAAATTGTAGACATCTTCTAAATGATCAAGGCCATCTTCTCGCATTAAATATTCTTCATTTGTGGCCATTTTTAAAGAGGGATTTTCATCATTATTCATATAAGACACCAGATCACTAACAGAGGTAATACCCTTTTCACTTGCGAATGACTTTTTCATAATTAAGCCCCAGGAGCTATTAAACTTACTTTTATCGAGCCAAATGATCCCTTTCTTTTCGTCCTCTTTTTTTACAAATTGATAAGCTTCCATCGCATCATATCCTGGCCCGTCCTTATGATAAATAATTTTAGCTGTATTCGTATACTCCCAATAAAGATCAACGATGTTATGAACAAAAGCCTCTCGGATCGACGGGCTATCAAGAAAGCGAACTTCTTCTACCTCGTATCCTTTTTCCATTAATAGAAGCGCCGTCATTTTCATTAACAAATATTGTTCGGTAAATGCTTTTGATCCAAGTGTAATGGTAGGACCTTCCGAAGACAGGACCACGTTTTTCGTCTTATTCTCCTCACTCTGACAAGCCACGAGAAGCAAGAGGCAGCCGATGAAACAAATCAACTTCCTCATATACTAATGCCTATCTTTTTCATTTTGTAAATTAACGTATGCCTCGCGATTCCGAGCCTCTCAGCTGCTTTCGTTTGATTTCCATTCGTGTCGGAAAGCGCCTGTCGAATCATTTTCTCCTCAATATCTTCTAATACTTCCGAAAGATTTCCGCTAAAGTCCTGCACGTCAGCTCGTTCACTTTTTGGAAGAGACATCATTGAAGCATGAGCTAGATCTTCTGGCATGATCATGCCACTCCGCTTCATAATATGAATACGCTCTAGGATATTTAAGAGTTCCCGAATATTGCCCGGCCAGGAATGACGAAGAAGAAGCGCAACGCTTTCTTCCGAGATGGTGATCGTCTTCACGTATTTGGCATTTAATTTTCTCATCTGATCCTTAATCAACAGCGGGATATCTTCCACCCGTTCACGCAAGGGAGGAATCTCAATTTCAATTAAATTTAATCGGTAGTAAAGATCCTCTCGAAACGTGCCAGAAGCAACAGCTAGTTTGAGATTTTGATTAGTAGCCGTTATGATTCGAACGTCCACCGTGCGATAGTCATTGCTACCTAGCTGCATGACCTTTTTGTCTTCGATCACATGAAGGAGCTTCGCCTGCATCGCAGGAGATATCTCGCCAATCTCATCAAGGAAAATGGTGCCGCCGTCCGCAGCCGCAAATTTCCCTAGCTTTGATGAGACAGCACCTGTAAAAGCGCCTTTTTGATAGCCAAACAGCTCACTCTCAAGAAGATGCTCTGGAATAGCAGCACAGTTGATGGACAGCATCGGTCCTTTGCTTCGGTGGCTGTTCTCATGAATCCAATGGGCGAGCGCCGTTTTCCCAACGCCACTCTCCCCAAGAATAAGGATACTTGCATCCGTCTCTTTCACTTGCTGTAGCAGTGACATAACTCGTTTCATACTTGGACTTTCAAAATGAAAGGTGTCTTCCGGCTGCTCCTGATCTTCCCTTGTATTCAGTTGTTTTAATACGAGAGCTTTTACTTCTTCAAGCTCCATCGGTTTATTCAAATAGTCGACAGCACCGAGCTTCATCGCTTGAACGGCGCTTTCGACATTTCCGTATGCCGTCATCATGATAACTGGTACATCAGGGTTTATCTGCTTTATTTCCTTCAATACTTGGAGTCCAGTCATATCTGGGAGCATATAATCAAGAATCACGATGTTCATTTCCGATCGCCTAAATAAATCGAGTGCACTACTTCCTAAATGAGCCATAATCGGATCTAAGCCCGCCTTTTTTAATTTACGTCCAATTAATTTTGCTAACTGGATTTCATCATCAACGATTAAAACCGTTTGTTCCATAATGCCAGCTCCTTTTCTATCGATGAAACCAACAATGAATAGTTGTCCCTACCCCTTCAACGCTTTCAACTGTAAGCTCGCCGTTATTTTCACGAATAATATCTCTTGCAATTGTTAAACCAAGACCGTTCCCATCTTCTTTAGTTGAAAAATACGGATCAAAAAGCCACTCGAGATTACTTGCCATAATACCTGTTCCTGTATCTTGAAATGCCACATGAAGTTGATTTTCGTCTTCCCTTAAGGTAACCGTTAACGTTCCTTCCTCTTTCATCGCATCCGCTGCATTTAGAATAATGTTTAGAAAAGCCTGAATTAATTCATCATAAAATCCGATATACTCACCATTTGTGTCATAGTGCTTAACGACTGTTACGTTTTGCTCCTTCATTTTAAATCGAACGAGATGAATCACTTCGTCAATAACGGTCTTTAACTGAAGATGTCGAGCATCAGCTTTATTCACTTTCGCAAAATTCAAGAAATTACCAACAATCGTTTTCATTCTTCTTACTACTTGATCAATATCACGCGCTAATTCTTTCATGTCTTCAGAGCTATTGGCTTCTTCCACTTCTTCTCGTAACATCTCAGAAGATCCTGTTAAGATGGCAAGTGGATTTTTTATTTCATGCGCAATTCCGGTTGTAATTTGACCAATTAAAGCAAGTTTGTCGTTTTGCTTCAAGCGTGACTCTAGCATTTTCATTTGTGAAATGTCTTGCAATACAGCGATACTTCCGATAATTTCATTTTTTCCATTATAGAAGCGAGAGGTGCCAATATTGACAATATGACGTTGACCTTTAGCATCAATAATGTAACTCTCACACTCGATACTTGGTTCTTCTGAGATCAATGCTTTTAATAACATAAAATCTTCATCTGTATGTTTAATTGGAAGCTGCGAAAGAGGGCGGCCCACAAGTTCAATCCGACTAAACCCTACCAAATCTTCAAACCGTCTGTTCACATGTGTGACAACGGCATCCTCATTAATCGTAATCATGCCATAGGGGATACCTTCAATCATGTCATTTAGGTAGCGTTCACTCTCTTCTAGTTGGTGCTGCTTCTCATAATTACTATTACCTACCGAAATGATCGTTCTCGTTAATTCCCCTACTTCGTCTTTTCGTAAGTTTTCTGAGCTCGATTCTTCCTGATAAAACGTTTTTCTTCGATAAGCTTTCGCATAATTTGTTAAACGGATAATCGGATACACGATGTCCCGAATGCCAGCTACGATGAACAAGAACGAAAGAATCAAAATACCAATGAAAGATAGCGTGAGAACATAAGAAAGTTTTCTAACCGGAGCAAAAGCAATTTCTTCTGACACCCCATAGACAAGCCCCCATCCATCTCGAAGGGTTTGATAGGCAATAATGCTTTGATCTCCTTCATATACAGAACGCGAAACCCCTGACACCTCTTTGAAAATTTGACTCGATGGAAGATCATTTGAAATAAGCTCTCCTACCGCTGCGGCATTTGTGGATGCAATCACAAGCCCATCTGGATCAATCAGCATACCAAAGTGCCCTTCGCCTGTACTAACACTTCCAATCATCTCAGATAAATAATCCTGACTAAATTCAGCAATTAGTGCACCCTGGAAAGAGTTTCTTTCATTAAATACCGGAATACCAACTGAAACAACTTCTTCCCCATTATAATTTCGAATCATATTCGACACGGCATAGTTATGCGTCCACTGCATTTCATTTAATTTCGGATAAAGATAAGATGTTCCCTCAAGCTCAGGTGCAAAAGGCGATTCAAACATCACCTTGCTTTCATTGTTTAAATAATAAACCGATCGAATGATCGAGCTCTGAGCAATCGCCTGTCTTGATCGATTATACATGCGCTCCACGTCCACGTTACGTTCTTCTCGATTGCCTGCAATTAAATGAAGCTGCAGTACCACACTCGAAATTTCATTGTTCACTCTTTTCACAATGCTTTCCGTATTGGCTACATTTTCACTAATGATATCTTCTTCAATCATGGCTTCTGCATAATTAATAATCACTTGATAAATAAGAAGCGTTGGAAGAACAAGAAGTAAAATAAAAATGAGCACAGATTTTTTTAATATACTTCTGCGGATTGGATGCCAAAGCATTCGTTTCATTTTTGTAAAGGGTTTCATTTCATCCCACCATATGAATGTCATGTCGAACGTTATGTCATTTATCATAATCGCCGCTTTACTAGATTGGCAACAGTGAATTTCCAAATAAAAGCTTTTGACCAGTTTTCACCACAATCCTTCCCTTCTACTCACAGTTAAGAAACGGTTCGACTTCTTCCACTCATTTCCCCGGAAATGGCCAACTAGTTTACACAAGTATTCGCTTAAAGTAGACAAGAGATTTTTTTATGTCTCGACACCAATATCCCTTTCTTTCAGAGAAGCTTATGTATAATAATGACATCAACTTACTTTAATAGGGAGGAATCGTATGAAACCGCTCCGTATGGTGTTTTTATTCGTTTTGTTACTTACTGTGTCGGCTTGTAATTTCCTTACCACCTCAGACTCCTCAGAAAAAGTAGAAGCAGAAAAAGAAGCGGTGGACAAGTCTTCGACGGAGACTGCAACAGAAGTTCTTTTTCAAGAAGGCACCTACAAATGGGAAAAAGATGGCGAAATTCTTGGTGGACTTGATATAACCGATCCAAATGTGGATTCCTTCACGTTTATGCTCCAAGCCTACGATGGTCAAAACGTTGGTGAATTGTCAGGGATCGCTCAGGTTAACGGAGAAATGGCCTCTTTTACACACACTGAAAACGCAGAATGCAAAGTTTCTTTCGGCTGGAAAGAAGATCGATTAACAATCGATACGAGCGAAGCCTGTGAGAACTTAAATGAAAACCCGGTTTCGTTTACAGGTGTTTATACAAAAATCCAAGTTGGGAACTCCTCTTCACCAACTGAAGAAAAAACGACAGAAGAAGCGAACTGGCAAGAAGCACTTTATATTAACCCTACCTTTGACCAGGGCGAGCTTACCTTATCAAACGTAACGAAGGAATCCTTTGAATTCACCTTTCATATTAGTAGCGATGATCAAGTTGGGAAAATGACAGGGACTGCAACCATAAATGGAAATGAAGCAACCTTCAAAGACCAAGAAGATCTAGCTTGTTCAGGGACATTTGTTCTATCAGATGATGTTATTTCATTTATTGAGGACTCCTGCTTAAACTACCATGATGCAGCAGTAGGTTTTAACGGGGAATATGCTCTTTCAGATGAAAAGCCTACTGCCACGAACGAAACCGCTTCTTGTGACAAGGCCCCTTTTCATTCTGAACTTTTGCAGTTTGCCGAACAGGGCCACTTAAAAGATGCGTCAATTTTTCTTGGTATGTCGGAAGAAGCTTTAAAAAAACTGAAACCTTCCATGACGTTTGATGAAGCACTTTATGAAGGAACGCCAGGTTTTTATGATGACAGCTACTCTTACTTAACAGCCGATGAGAAAGTAAGTCATCTAAGATACAATGCGCTTTCGGAGGGCCCAGCTGTTCCTTACGCTGAAGTTGTTTGTCAATTCGGAGAGCCTGACGAAGTGGTGTTTAACGAATTGGATTCTGAATACCTTCATGTTTATTATGCTGGTGAGAATAAACTTTCCTTTGTGTCTGATTCGAAAGAAGGCGCCATTAAAGCGGTTGCGCTTCAAACGATGACCGTTCAATGATTCTCTATTTATTTAAAGCGGTCAGGCTATCAATGCCTGACCGCTTTCTTTCTTTAGAGGGTTATTAGGATGTGCACGAACGATTCAATGTTCTTTAAGAATGCTCTGGATATAACTCTTTCAAGTAATCAACTGACTGTCGAATCATCTCTTTTAAAACATCAAGATCAATGTCGTCTAACTTGTTCACGTAAACGCACGCCTTACCTGTCTTATGCTTACCCAATCGTTCAAGGGCGTTCTCGCGTTCCGGTTCACCTTGAGCGAGATATAAGCTAATTTTTCCTTTCCTTGGTGAAAATCCTACGAGTGGCGCATCACCTTCATGTCCCGTCGCGTATTTATAATGATACGAACCGAAACCAATAATGCTTGGTCCCCACATTTTCGCTTCATACCCCGTTGTTTCAGTAAATAGATCTAACAACCGGTACCCATCTTCTCGCTTTTTCGGATGATCGACACTTTCAATAAATTCAATCACACTGTTGTCCGTTTCTTTCGTTTTTAATTCATACATGTAGGAAGCCTCCTTAGTAAGATCTCTCTTCCCTTTTACGCTCTTCCATCATAATTTCCTTTTTTCATCATGTAAATTTCACCACATTAATTTAAGAATGTATCGAGATGATTTCGTTTATTACCGTTTCATGTTAGTTACTGAAAAAACGTTAGGAATCCTCTCATTCGGGAACGGTCTTTCTTATAGAATTCCAATCACCTTTTGGAGGTAAGACAATGTTTACGTTAAATGATATCCCAATGTTTCTAGTGAATTTCTTTGTTATCCTACCAATCGTCACACTCGTCCATGAGGCTGGTCACGTGCTTGTTGCCAGACTGTTTGGAGGCAAAGTGAAATTTTGTATCGGTACAGGACGCACGCTTTTCCATATAGGACCACTGGAAATTCGAAGAAAATACTTTATGGAAGGTTGGTGTCAGTACGAGGAGTTGAAATATAATAAAACCTGGGTACACATCGCCATTTATTTAAGCGGAAGTTTGTTTAATTTAATCGTTATTTTAATTATAAACTATTTGATCATGTCAAATACGATTCCTGTTACGCTCTTTTTCTATCAATTCACATATTTCTCCATCTACTTCATTTTCTTTTCTCTTATGCCTTTTCGCAATGATGATGGGAGACCGAGTGACGGGATGGCTGTCTTTGACGTTCTCCGTTATGGAAAATCAGTTGACCCAATAGATTAAATATGAAAAACCTGCTTCTGAAGCGGGTTTTTCATTTATCCAAACTATAGTAAAATAGATGTAAAATCAATCTTAGGGAGTGATTAGTTGAAAAGTAAAATGAACCAATTGTTCATAGAGAAAAAATGTGTTCATGTGCTTTATGCTTATCAAGAGGTTAAGAGCTATATCGAACAGGTTTGCGATTTCATTGAACAAGGAGTATTGCACGGAGAATACACGATTCTCATTGAAAATGATCGCCTTTATCCGATGATTCTAAAAGAATTACAACAAAAACTAACTGAGGATCAATTACACTTTGTTCACCGTGTGAATAGCTTTGATTTTTACTTTTCAAGTGGAAGCTATCATCCTCCTGCGATTCACGAGTATTTTAAAGAGACCGTGGCACCTTACGTGGAAAAAGACCTTTCCTTCCGTTCTTGGGCACATGTGGAATGGGCTTCAATGGAAGACCCCCTTTTTCTAATCGAAGATTTCGAGAAAATTGTTGATGAGGCGGTTAACGACCTTTCGTTTCCCCTTATTTGTGCCTATGACAGCGAAAGAATGCCCGATTACCTCGTCACGATCTTAATGGAAACACATCCTTATGTATTAATGAATGATGAATTCACATTGTCCAAGCAATACCTTGGTTAAAGTGAGCCCCCCCTTAAGGCTATAAGGGCGGGGCTCATTTAATTAATATTCAATACGTTCAAAAGGCTCCATCGTTCTCACATCTATTTCAAATGCATCTGGATATTTTATCCCGAGCCCCGTATTCAAACAAACGACCTGTTCCTCTTCTTTTATCCAACCGCGTTCTTTGAGTGTTTTGGCTGCTGCAAACGTAGCGGCTCCTTCCGGACAAATAAATTGTCCTTCTAGACTAGCAACCTCCCTTTGCGATGCACGGATCTCTTCTTCTGAAACGGCTAGCGCATAACCATTCGATTGATAAATCGCGTCCAGAACAAGAAAATCACCAATGGCTTTTGGCACATTAATCCCAAACGCATGCGTGGTTGAATTCTCCCAGAACTCAGATTCCATTTTCCCTTCCTCAAATGCTTTCACAATCGGAGCACACCCATCGGATTGAACAGCAACTAATCTAGGAAGCTTCCCTTCTTTGATCCAACCAAGCTCCTGAAGCTCAAGAAGCGCTTTATAAATACCGATTAGGCCAACGCCTCCCCCTGTTGGATAAAGAATCACATCAGGAAGTTGCCAATTCAGCTGTTCCGCTATTTCATACCCCATCGTCTTTTTACCTTCAATGCGATATGGCTCTTTTAGCGTAGAGGCATCATAGAATCCCTTCTCTTTCACAAGATCACCTACAATTTTTCCTGCGTCACTTATTAGTCCATTCACAAGATAAAGATGAGCCCCAGAAATGCTTACTTCTTTTCTCGTAATTTCAGGAGCGTCAACTGGCATCACAATATGAGCTTCTAATCCAGCCTTTGCCGCATAAAGCGACCAGGCAGCACCCGCATTACCATTCGTCGGCATCGCTAAGTTCTGAACACCAAGCTCTTTTGCCTTTGAAACCCCAACTGCCGCACCTCTTGCTTTAAACGAACCAGTTGGTACGAGGCCTTCATCTTTTATGTACAAATGCGGTATCCCTATCTCTTTACCAAGAGTAGGGAGTGACAGGATCGGCGTCATACCTTCTTCAAAACTCACTTTATTTTCAACATTTTTTACAGGAAGCAACTCATGGTACCGCCACAGTGACTGCTCTCGTCCTGCGATCATTTCCTTTGTAACATGCTTCTTCACTTCATCAAGCTTATAGTCAACGAGAAGTGGCGATCCACACACACAAAGCTGCTGAATCGTATCGACATCATATGTTTCACTGCACTTTGGGCAGGTTAAATGGGAAACCATGCTGTAAGTCATATTTGCACCTCCGTTTTTAATAAAAAACAGTGAAACCCAAAGTTCACACGCGTGATCTTTGGGTTTCTTTCTGTCAAAGCATTAACTATGAAAATCAAGTCCTGATCGCACTTCTTCAACATATCCCGCTCGGATTACATAATCACCGAAATGCTCATTCTCTTCTTTTTCTTTTGCATAGTTAAAAAGAATCGGTTTAAGGGAAGCAAGGATTTCTTCCTCACCAATGTTTTCTTTATAAAGCTTGCTTAATCGGTCGCCAACAAATCCGGCTCCCATATACATGTTGTACTTACCAGGTGCCTTTCCAATAAAAGCAATCTCGCCTAATGTTGGACGTGAACAGCTATTCGGACAGCCTGACATACGAATCACAATCTCTTCTTCTCTTAGACCAGCTTCATCCACGATTTCTTCGATCTTATCAATAAGAGAAGGCAAATACCGCTCAGCCTCTGCCATCGCCAAACCGCATGTTGGGAAGGCAACGCAGGCCATCGAATTACGGCGCAGTGCGGAATTTTGTTTCCCGTCTGTCAGACCGTATGCGGCGACAAGCTCCTCGATTTCCGCTTTCTTCTCTTCTGCTACGTTTGCAATAATAAGATTCTGATTTGGTGTTAGCCTAAAATCACCTGTATGAACTTTCGCTATTTCTCGTAGTCCGGTCATAATTTGATAATCTTCTAGATCAACAATGCGGCCATTTTGGATAAAGAGCGTTAAGTGCCATTTGCCATCGCCTTTCACCCAGCCATAGCGATCGCCGTTATGATCGAAATGGTAAGAACGAGCTTCTTCTAGTTCAAACCCGAGTCTACTATTCAATTCGTTTCGAACCCAGTCAAGTCCTCTTCGATCAATTGTATATTTAAAGCGAGCGTTCTTTCGCTCTGAGCGATTGCCATAATCACGCTGAATCGTAATAATCTTCTCAGCCACATCAACAATGTTTTCAGGTGAACAAAAGCCAATGATTCGCGACAGCTGCGGATAGGTACTTGTATCCCCATGCGTCATGCCCATTCCACCGCCTACGGCAACATTGAACCCTTGAAGCTTGCCATCTTCAAGAATCGCAATAAAGCCGAGATCCTGGGAGAAAATGTCCACGTCGTTTGATGGCGGAACCGCAACGCCAATCTTAAATTTTCTCGGTAAGTAATGAGGACCATACATCGGCTCAATCTCTTCTTCTTTTCGATCAAGCACCTTTTCTTCATCTAACCAAATTTCATGGTAGGCTCTTGTTCTCGGTAACAGATCGTCGCTTAGTTTTCGTGCCCATCCGTGCACTTCTGCATGGATATCAGATTGATACGGATTGGCGTTACACATCACGTTCCGATTCACGTCACCACAGGCCGCAAGAGAATCCATCAGAACAGAATCCATTGCCTGAATGCTCTTCTTCATATTCCATTTTAAAATGCCGTGCATTTGAAATGTTTGACGCGTCGTTAATTTGAGCGTTCCGTTTCCATATTCATTCGCAAGATCATCCATCACAAGCCACTGCTCTGGAGTCGCTACGCCACCTGGCAAACGGACGCGAACCATAAACTGATAAGCTGGTTCAAGCTTCTGCTGCTTTCGCTCCTGGCGGATATCACGATCGTCCTGCATATAGCTACCATGGAACTTTAATAGCTTTGTATCTGCATCCGGAATTGATGCGGTAATCGGATCCGCAAAGCTTTCGACAAGAGACCCACGTAAATAGTGGCTTTCGTCTTTAATTTTCTCCATTTCACTCGGTTTTCCATCTTGCGTTGCCGTCTTTTTATTCATGTCAAACTCCTTCCATTACGCTTAGTACACATCACGCTGATAGCGCTTCGCGTTCCGTAAGTCCGATAAATAAGCCTCTGCTTCCGACTCACTCAAACCGCCCTGCTCCTCAAGAATGTTGACGAGTGCAATGTGAACATCTTTTGCCATATATTTCTCATCGCCACATACATAAATGTGTGCTCCCTTCTGAAGCCACTCGTATAGTTCTTTACTTCGCTCACGCATGCGGTGCTGAACATACACTTTCTCATCTGTATCGCGTGAAAAAGCGACATCCATGCGAGTAAGTACACCTTCTTTTAACCATTTTTGCCATTCGACCTGGTACAGAAAATCGGTAACAAAGTGCTGTTCACCAAAGAACAACCATGTATCGCCACCTGCGCCAATTTCTTCTCTCTCTTGTAAAAAAGCACGATACGGCGCCACTCCCGTACCTGCGCCAATCATGATGACAGGTGTATCTGGATTGTTTGGCAATCTAAAATTCTCGTTCCGTTGAACAAAGACCGGCAATTTATCTCCTGCCTGTGAGCGCTCCGCGCATTGTCCCGAACAAACGCCAGTACGAGCTCGACCGTGTGCGTCATATCGCAGCGCACCAATGGTAAGATGAACTTCCCCTTCACTTGCTTTCGGACTGCTTGCAATGGAGTAAAGACGAACGGGTATTTTCCGAAGCACCTTCACAAACTCCTCTGCAGCGATTTCCCACGGCCCATAGTCTTTCACTAGATCAATAAGATCTCTTCCGTAAATGTAGGTCTTAAGCTCTTCTCCCTCTGCATTCACCATGCGGAGAAGCTCTGCGCTCTCGGTAAGCTCCGCAATTTTCTTAAGCAGTGGTTTCGTTAGACTTGTAATCTCATACGTCTTCGTCAAAGCTTCTTGAAGAGACTGCAAGTCTCCCTGCTTGTTTATGACCACCTGGCTGTCTCGGTCCCAACTCATTTCTTCAATCAGGTCAACCACAAGGGCGGTATCGTTTTCAGGATAAACCCCTAGACTGTCGCCTGGTTCGTATACGAGATTGGATCCTTCAAGATCAAGCTCAAGATGACGCGTTTCTTTATTCGATCCACGACCGTTTAAGTTGATATTTTCCAAAATCTCTGCTTTAAAGGGATTCGTTCTTGAGTAGGTTTTACTCGTTTCCGTAGCTTCTTCTTTAGAAGGTGACGCTTCATTCGTGAAGTGGGCATCACTTAGTACGCCCATCACTCCTTCAAACCACTCCTCGGCAGGCTCTTCAAAATCAAGGTCACAATCGACACGAGGGTATAGTCGAGTGCCCCCTAATTCTTCAAAACGTCTGTCAAAGTCTTTACCTGTTTGACAGAAAAATTCATACGAACTATCCCCAAGTGATAGAACCGAAAATCTGAGTTCCCGTAATTCAGGAGCTCGCTTACTTTGGATAAAGTCGTAAAAGCTTAGCGCATTATCAGGGGGATCGCCATCTCCATGCGTGCTTGTAATCAACAAAAGGTCTTCTACTTTCTTAAGTGACTTTGGTTTAAAATCATCGAGGGATGAGAGCGTAACGTTGTACTTTTCGTGATCAAGCCGCTCAAAAAAAGATTCTGCTAGCGACTGACCATTTCCCGTATGAGAGCCATAAAGAATCGTAATCTCACGCGTTTTTGGTTCATTCTTTGAGAACGCTTCTTCCGCTGAGGAAGCTTCAGTAGTTGCCGCTGTTTCTGCCACTCCCGGAACAGAAAGATACCCACTCAGCCAAATTTTCTGCGTTTCATTTAGTGTTGGTAATAGACGATTTAAGAGTTCCGTTTGTTCTTGATCAAAAGGACTATTCATAACCTGTAAATGCAATACAATCCACCTCGCATAGTTAATTCAATGTAATACAAGTTGTTTACCCGGATTTAAAACCGTATGAATACGAAGTATGCTCCTCTCTTCTAAGATACACATAAAAAAACCTCTCTTCTTTAAGCATAAGAAGAAAGGTTTGTGAGAACGATGCCAATCTTCTTATCTTTCAGGATGTACCTGCTGGATTTGGCACAGTATGAGTTGATCATTCAACTCATCGGTTGCCGAGGCTTCAAAGGGCCAGTCCCTCCACCTCTCTTGATAAGAAATGTTGCTATAAAGTTTTGATAACAATGATTGTTTCAAATAATATCTTTTGTTTAACAAAATGTCAATGTATTATTAGAAAATTATCACCATTCAATTAAATGAAACGTGATGAGAGCAAGCGATAGATGAAAAAATGAGTCAAATGATTTAGGTCGATTTTCATGAACGTAGATGCTTATTTTTTAGATTCATAATTTCAAACATATTCACAATCAATAGAAAGAGAATAATCCCCAGTTTTACTACAATCGAATAAGGAAGCGGGGTTACTAATAAGAGAATAGCCATGAAAGAAACTGTACAGCTTCGTATGACATCTCCCTTAAGAGACGTTTTTCTCACCTCACCACGCAGCCATTTCACAAGGGTTCTCCCAACGCTAGAGATGGCAATAACCATACAAACAAGATAAGTCCATATCGATAAATAGTACGGTACCACAAAGATTGTAAGCGACAGCAAAATCGTCAGCACCGCATATCGGATCGTGAGTTCTTTATATGTAAGTGCGTTGAAATCTTTCATTTCATTTCATTCCATCCCTATGTTGCTGGTTTTGGTTAGGCGTATGTGCCATCTCCCGAGAAACACGTTCCACCTTATTCATGTTGAAAAACCAGAGAAGGCTCATGAAGAAATAATAGATTCCAAGAATAGAAAGGGTATCCGTTACACTTTCGCCAAAAGGTAGGTTAGACAAATAGTACTTCCACAGAAGACTTCCGATCACAATTATCAGAGGACTGATAATATAAAACCAGCCGTACATTAGTTTATTAAAGTGTTTCATGAGACCTCCTTATCGATAACTTTTATCTAACTGTTGACTCCTTCTCATTTGACACAACTTGAACCCACGCCCGCCCTTTGTTCCACGTCACGTTTAGCGGCAGATCCATGCTTTTACTTAGATTTTCAGAGGTGATGACATCCTCTTTCTTTCCTTTCACCGCAATCCTTCCATTTTCCATTAACATCGCATGAGTGAAGGAAGGTGCAATTTCTTCAATATGATGCGTAATGTAGATCATGGTTGGACTATTTACCTGTTTTGCCAGTCGCTCCACTTGAGCTAAGAGCTTTTCACGTGAATACAAATCAAGACCCGTACATGGTTCGTCGAGAATGAGAAGCTTTGGGGAAGCCATTAAGGCTCGCGCAATCAGGATTTTTTGCTTTTCTCCTTGCGAGCAGATTTGAAAAGGCTTATGATGCAAATGCTGCAACCCCCACTCCTTCATAAGCTCCTCTGCCTGCACTTTATCCTCTTCTGTTACATGCTCATAAAGACCTGCGGAAGCAAATTTCCCACTAATCACAACTTCTGTGACCTCTTGTATGGGTGAAATTCGTTCTGTAAAAGCGCTACTTACCCATCCAATTGCTCTTCTTAGTTCATTTAGATCGGTTTGTCCAAGCCGCTGACCAAACACTTCGATAACTGGGGAATAGCGAAGCAATGGCCAAACTCCTCCGGAAATTAACTGAAGCAGCGTCGTTTTTCCTGAGCCATTTAATCCGATGATCGCCTGGTGCTGTCCTTGTTCAATGGTAAAAGAAATATCAGATAAAATCATTTGGTTCTGCCGCTGATAATAGGCGTTCTCAACATGAACGATCGCCATAGCGCTCCCTCCATTCTCTACAATATATCTTTAAAATCTTTAGAGATTATACCCGTTTGCGAACTCTTGAATCACTTCAAGTTCCTCTTCATTAAGCTCTCTTTCCACGATTTTCTCGTAAGCGATTTGCATCTGTTCTTCATCTCCGTTTGAAGGTCCAGTAAGGGAGGAAACCGTGCGTAGAAGCTTTACTTCTCTCGCAAAAGCTTCGCTCGAAATGGCTTCACCATGCGATAAAATCACCCATTCGGCCTCAAAGCCTTCTAGTACATCAAGCAACTGGGTAGTCGTTTTTACTGTATAATTCGTTTTACTAGAAAAAATATCAGGATAAAAGCAATCGCCTAAAAATAGAATTTTCTCTTCTTTTATGTAGACGACAACCGAGTCAGCCGCATGGTCTCCACCAACATGTTGAAGAACACACGTCACGCCACCTAAATCAATTTCTAGTTTTCCTTCAAAAGTTACATCCGGAAGCATAATCGTTATATCACGTTGCTTCACAAATTCCTTCTTAATTGCGGTTGCACAAAATTCAATTTCTGTTCCTTCTTCTACACGCTGATCAAGATCTGCATCAGACCATGATAAGGGAAGAAGCTTAGCCATTTCTTCTTTCGTTTGAAAAGAAGAAATCGAAACCGTATCTCTGAGCGCGGATAACCCAAATATATGATCCCAATGCCAGTGGGTAAGCGCCACCATATCAGGTCTTTTAAGTCCCCGATCTGAAAGTTCCTCTAGAAAATAACGTGCATGGTTTTCTGAATTTCCTGCGTCAATCATTAACGACTTCTCACCCCCAACGATCATCCCTAGAATCGGTCGGTCTGTTTCTGAAACCGGGGTTTGGTAGTAAAAACGAGCGCCGATTTGTTTGATCTGTTGCATAAATGTACCCTCCTAAAACGTCTTTTCACCATTTTACCATTCCATAACCAAACTCGAAGCATTATTCTTCCATTCAAAAAGACACTCCTACAGAAGAAGTGTCTTACCTATTCATGAAAGGAAGCTTGGAGTAAGCTATTATCCTAGTCCATCTACAATGATCTTCACCATCATCGGTCCAATTATAACGATAAATAGTGGAGGAAAAATAAAGACCACCATCGGAATCAGCATTTTAACAGGGGCTTTCATGGCTTGTTCACGAGCGAGCTCACGTCTTTGCTCGCGGATGCGCGTCGTAATATTTTTAATTACTTTTGACATTCCAATCCCAAGATGATCAGCTTGAATAATCGACATCATCACACTTTGAAAGTGATCAGACGGAACTCGTTTTTTCAAACTGTAAAAGGCTTCTCGTCTCGCTTTCCCGCGCTTCATTTCATCCAACGCTTGATTGAACTCATCTGTAAGCGGTCCAGGTTTACGTGCACATACGTTTGCGATCGCTCCTTCAAGACCGACACCCGCTTCAAGAAGCAGACTCACCATATCAAAAAAATCCGACATGTCTTTATTGATGACTTTCACTCGCTGTGTTTTTTTCTTAGCTAAATAAAACAAAGGATAGCGATAAAATAAGAAAGCGATCCCGAGAGCTAAAATAAAACTTGTCGATGCATTGCCATCTGTAACAGGTGTAATCAGCAAGAAAGTAACAAACCCTCCACCAATGCTGAGAAGAAGTTGAATCAAACGGAATTCAACTGCGGATCGTTTTCCAAACCCAGCTTCATGGAGAAGAATCGTCAACCTCTTTTGATTCTTTCTTGCAAATGTTTTGTTCACCTGCTCAATCCCTATCCCCCAATATTTGCGAACCAGCGGGTGTGATCCCCCGCTTTCTCTTTTTTTTGTTTTACGCTCGACCTTTTCATTCTGTCCGAAATAATGTTCAATCCTCGTTTCAAGAGCAAGTTCTTTTCGAAATAACGTTTTAAGAACGGCGGCGCTTAGAAAGATAAAAAAGACGAAGGCACAAATCATAAATAAGACGGAAATCATCTGCTACACCTCAATCCGTACTATTCGTTGAATAAAAAACCAACCAATGAAAAGTGAAATCACGCTAGCGCCCAATAAGAACAATCCTAGCGGATTCGTCAGCATGGGCTCAAGATAGTCTGGGCTGACCAAATAAAGATAGATTCCCATTACGACTGGAAGAGCCGTAATAATCCATGAAGAAAGCTTCCCTTGAGCGGTTAGCGTTTTAAGCTCTTCAAGGATCCGGATCCTTCCCCGGATCGTATCTTCCATCGTATCCATCAGCTGCGCGAGATTGCCGCCACTCTTTCGCTGAGCCAGAATGGCCTGAACGACAACTTCAAGCTCTTTATTCGGCAACCGTTCCAGTAAACTCGAAAACACATCTTCCATCGGAACCCCCATCCCAATTTCGCGAACCGCACGATCAAATTCGGGCCCGAGCGGATCAGGCATTTCTTTGCCAATGAGCTGCATCGTTTGCACAAAGCTAAATCCAGCTCTCATCGAATTGGACATCGTGCCAAGCGCTTCCACCAGTTGATAGGACAGAAGGTTAATCCGCTTTTTAGCTTTCGTTTTTATATAGATGACCGGCATGATAAATCCGATTAGAAGCGTCGGTAAAAGACCATACCAGGGCAAGCCCATTCCATATAACACCCCCGTACACGTTAGTGCACTGAGGAGACGAATCACAAAAAACTCCTCCGGTTTTAATGAACTTCCCGATTGAACGAGGTAAGCCTGCGTTTTTAGACTAAACCGCATCCCAGCAAAAGCTTTAGAAAACGAACCGATCATTCGCTTGAACGTTTGCTTCTTCTGCTTTTCTTCTACTTCCGAAACGGTGAGGGCATGCGGGATAAACTCCTTAATGCGTTTGTTCGTATGTTTTTTTCGCATCAATCTTTTTGATGAGAAATAGAAGAATACCGTAAAGCAAACAAAAAGTAGGAAGATCATGAGAGGATCGTTCATCTTACCACACCTCTTTAAACCAGGATGATGGAATGGTGTAGCCATTTTGTTCAAGGAGCTCTGACACGTGTGGTCGTACTCCCGTTGTTTCAAAATACCCCTCTACTTTTCCTTCAGCGTCACGCCCAGTTTCTTTATACACAAATAAATCTTGCAGGACGATAATATTCTCTTCCATCCCGAGGACTTCCGTAATTCTTGTGATTTTCCTTGATCCATCCTTCATTCTCGCCTGCTGTACAATCAAATCAAGCGCATTCGCGATTTGCTCTCGAATCGCTCGGAGTGGTAAGTCAAACCCCGCCATGAGGACCATGGTTTCCAGACGAGAAAGCATGTCTCTCGGTGAATTCGCGTGTCCTGTACTAAGGCTTCCATCATGACCGGTATTCATGGCTTGAAGCATATCTAGCGCTTCAGCTCCACGTACCTCTCCCACAACAATACGATCCGGGCGCATTCGAAGCGCGTTACGAACGAGTTCACGTATCGTAATTTCACCCTTTCCTTCGATATTAGGTGGACGTGATTCTAGCGATACAATATGCTCCTGAGATAAATTTAATTCAGCCGCATCTTCAATCGTAACAATCCGTTCATCATTAGGAATAAACGAGGAAAGAACATTAAGTGATGACGTTTTTCCCGACCCCGTCCCTCCGCTAATAAAAATATTTAATCTTGCTTTTACACAGATTTCTAGAAACTCGGCCATGTCTTCACTTACTGTCCCGTAGTGAACAAGGTCATTCATTTGAAGAGGAATGCTTGAAAATTTCCGTATCGTAAGCGAGGGGCCTTTTAATGAGAGCGGAGGGATGACCGCATTCACACGCGAACCATCCGGCAGGCGCGCGTCCACCATTGGAGAACTCTCATCGATTCTTCTTCCAAGTGGGGCGACAATGCGTTCAATCACGCGACTTAAATGATCATCATCTTGAAAAGTAAGGTGGCTTCTTTTCAATTTTCCGTACTGCTCGTAATAAATCGCATCTGCACCGTTTACCATTACCTCAGATACCGTATCATCTTCTAGAAGTGGGGTAATTGGACCGTATCCAAGCAGTTCGTACTCAACAGATTCAAGCATTTGCTTTTTTTCTTCAAACGTTAGCCGCTCTGCTTCCTTATCTAAAAATTGTTTTCCCCACTCCCGAATTTTCCGCAATTCCTCTTCTTTTTGAAACTGATACTTTTTAAGTTCTTCTAATAGAAATGTTTGTAATTTTGTTTCTAACTGCTTGTACTCCGCTGACTTAACAATCGGTGCTTCCCGCTGTTCTTCCACTTGCGATGCCTCTTCTTCGACATATCGTTTAAAAAGCGACAATGGAACTCCTCCTTCATCGACTCAGTGCAAATCGTTTTGTTTTTCTCTCTGCTTCTTCTGGCGGTGGCAAAATCAAATGGGAGAGCTGAAGCATACTTTTCGAAAAAGAATGACGACCATTTCTTAACACAAGTGGAAGTCCTTCATTGATTGAGGTTGTCATTTGCTTGCCAACGTCCGGTATCGAAGCAAAGACAGGGTTTTGGAGAATCCCTTCCAATCGCTTTACTTCAATCGTACGATGCTTGGAATCTTTATTTAAAACAACATGAACCTTTTCAGTGAAATGCAGAGATTCTAGCATATCAACGTAAAGCTTTGTGTTTCTTAATACAGGAAGATCACTTGTTGTCACTAAAAGAAGATCATCAGCAAGATCAAGACTTTTAAGATGAATTTCCGAAAGAGACGTTGGCGTATCAATCAGGATCACGTCATATCGTTTACGCAGTTCAGCTACCGCAAGTGCAACGTGTTCTTCCGTCATTATTTCAAAGAATTCCGGTCGTGGAGGCGGTGGAAGAATGGCGACACCGCTCGAGTGGTGAGAGACATAGCTTTCAATCCCATATCGGCCTCGTTCAACCGCTTCTTTCACCCACTCATAAATCGTGCGATTCGGCTTTAAGTCGAGATACATCGCGACATCACCAAACTGGAAATTCGCATCGAGAATCACAACGCTCTTCCCACTTTTGACAAACGCATTGGCGAGATTGACCGCAACCGATGTTTTTCCAACCCCTCCTTTTGAACCACACACTGCCATCACGCGACTGTTTTGTTTTTGCAAATTCGTTGCGCCATCCCCCTTGCTAGCTCTTTGCATCATATAGGTTTGTGCCTGGAGGATCACATCATTGATTTCGTCTGTAGTAGCAGAATAAGTAAGCAGATTCGACGCACCCACGCGCATCGCTTTCTTCGTATTTTCCATATTTTCAGGAACGAGGATAATGAGGTAAACGGAAGGGAATTTCATCGATATTTCCTGACAAAGATCATACACGTTGTAAGTCGTGTAGGCTTTTAGAAAAAGTATCGAATGGGGTGTACGCTCAAGCTGGTGAAAGAGATCTTCTAGAAGCTGAAAACTTTTAAGCTTGTGATTTTTCTTTAATAGAAGATCTTCCAATTCACCGGCTTGGGCATTCGTATCTGAATAAAAATACCAGTTTAATTCCGTCATCATTCCGTCTCCTTGTAAACCTGACGTGTTTCTTTCAATCCTTCTTTCACCGTTCCATCGTCTTCACTATTTCGTAGCATCAAATAAAACCGATCTTTATCCTTAGCCGCAAGACTTACGCTCACACCTTCCTCTGGTGTTACTTCAAGCGTAATCGTCTCATAATGAAGCGCTTCTTCCGTCGTGTCCGGTGATTTCCCTGAACTTAACACTTTCACCTTTTGTAGCATCATAACGGCTGACTTGAATTCTTTCTCTTCTTCATCAATCATCGTTTCATAAGCAATCACATCAACAAACGAGTTCGGTTCAATATGTCCTGAAACACCTGGAGCTAATTCGACATCAATCGAAATAGCTCGTTTTCCTTCGCTCACTTCAACGATTGGGTTGGGTATCTCTCGTTTTGGAATCGTTGTCTCTGCCGCTACCTCAGGCTCCTCCACTTTCTTAACTTCTGTTTCTGCATCCGTTGTTAAATTCGTAAATAGCGCGACATACACAATCACCGTTGCGAATGCGCCAAATATAACGGACCACATCCAAATTCGCTTTGTTTTCATTCTTCATCCCTCACTTCTCATCAACCTACTCCACCAGCTTGACACCGTATAAGTTCCCAGGACCTGTATTGCCAATTTCCCCACTCGTTACGATATCTTTAAATTCTCCAACGATCCTTTTTGGTTCATCTAACCGATTAATCCAGTAAGCAGCTAAACCAACGACTTTGACGGATGATTTCCCATTTACGTCATCCCAGGAGTCAATAAGTGGGATAATGATGACACGGGCACACGAGTAATCGGCAGTTGATGCCTGCTGACATTTTGATTTTCCTGCATCCTGATTGATTAACGTTTCGATTGCCACCTTAACAGGTCCCCACTTTTGTCCGGGCTCTGTTTGAACAGACGTACCTACTTCAATTTCTGTCCCATTAATAATATTGTCAGCTAGCCCACTTGCGCCGTTACTCTCGATATCAAGGTAGCCGCAGTTCCCATGATGCTTGCCGGTATTCTCACACTTTAGCTCAGTTTCGTTTGGGATCGCCGTATACTCAATCGCAATCGGTGTAACGCGCTTAGCTGATTTAAGCAATCCTATTTCAGCCTTTGCCGCTGCTTGAACCGACGCTTCCTGGATTCCAAAAACACGGGCAAAGGTCATTGGTACTGTCGATTCTCGTGATACTTTGATCGACTTATTAGTGATGGTAAGATCGCCACTTGAAACGGGAAACGCGTTTTTGCTCGCAAGGTCTTTTGCAATCGAAGCAGCACTTACCTCACTCGTTACTAACCCTTGAGCCCCGGAAAGCGCTGCTGCATCCATCGCATTTTGTAACATTCGTTTTTCGTGATAAAGTCTTCCAACATCGACAACCATTGCTGTCACACCAAGTAGAACAGTTAAACTAAGCGCGAGCATCACGGCTACGTTGCCTTTTTCGTTCATTAATAAAGCGCGTAATTTCTTCATCATTCCATCCTCATTACAGTTGAACTGGACAGTGTGATCGGTCCAGTTAAATTTGAAACGACAGGCGTGAGGAAGCTGATTGGGTACGTAATCGTTACGGTCACGTCGCTTCCAGAAGATTTGGTTCCACCTGGTGAGACCGCAACCTGACCCGCAGTCAGATGAATGCTTGATGCACTAGCAACTGCCGTCGAAACAATCGCGGCATCATTTTCTCCAATGCTCGCTGTTCTCGCAGCTTCACGGCTCGCATGGTCAATCGCCAGGTAAGTGTGGAAAATACGTCCAAAATCGATAATGCCGAACAACAGCATGACTAGAATCGGGAGGACAAGCGCAAATTCAACCATCGATTGCCCTTTTTCTGACTTCATACCACCCCTCCTAAAAAAGCCGCGCAGAGCGTTCCAAACGTAATCGCAACACCATATGGAAAGGTGAGCTTGCTTTCTTTGTTAATCGTAAATCCCTTCATCGTCATTAGGGTAGACACCGCATATGTCGGTGACGTTACATACTTCCATAAAGACATTCTTTTAAAAATAAGAAAAAGGCCAATAATGCCACCAATAAGTGCCGTATAAAAAAAGGAATGAAGAACGAAAGAAGTACCCGTTAACGCCCCAACTGCCGCAAGCAACTTCACATCACCAGCCCCCATTCCTCCTAGCAAATACGGAATGAGAAGAAGTGCAAAACCGACTAGAAGTCCAGCCCCGCTAAAGAGAAACCCTTTCAAGCCGAGCGTCATCGTATAATAAAGTAAGCCAATCCCCATCGCTGGAAACGTAACACTATTTAAAATGCGTCGATTGCGCACGTCTGTTATAAATGAAATCACTAAGACGATTCCCAGGATACTGTAAACCATGGCAGTCCCTCTTTGTTTTTAAATTTGGCCCCACTTGGGTAAGTGGGGCCAGGGTTTGATCTTTCTAATTTTATAATTTATCTATAACTGATTGAATTAGAGTGTTAATTTTCCCTCCAAGTGTTACAAATATCGCTGCTGCCACCACAGCTACACCAGCCAAAATCAATCCATACTCTGCCATACCTTGTCCTTCTTCTTCTCTTACAAACTGCTCCATTTTTTTCAACATCATTTTTTCCCCCTTAGGATTTTGTTTTTTAAATGTATGAATGAAATCATAACTACCAAGTTATCAACTGTTCTTTAATGGTACTGAGATGTTTGCTCCAGCTCCTTTCAAACACTATCATTCACATGCTTTGTTCAGTATAGTGTTCGCTTTAAATCACTTTGTTCTTTTTAAAGAACAACCTTAACTTCATAATAATTCGTTATAGCGAATTTGTCTAGTCCTTTTTTCTTTTTTTTACAAATTATATAGGTCTATATTCTCTATTGAGGTTAAAAACCGCTTGTAATATAGTAAAAGAAAAGTCATTCATTAGGAGAATTGTCATGATTACAACTAACGAAAGTATTCTATATCGAACACTACCACTTACGATCAGTAAAGCGAATACGTTTGGAAAACGACTAAAAGGGCTAATGTTCCGGACACGCCCTCTTCACGAGGAAGCGCTTCTAATCACACCTTGTAACGCCATCCATATGTGTTTTATGTTCTTTTCGATCGATGTTGTCTTCCTAAGTGAACAAAACGAGGTCGTTAAAGTCGTTCCTAACCTTAAGCCCTGGAGAATTGTCCTTCCTGTCAAAGGTGCTGATGCAACTCTCGAATTGCCAGCAGGAGCGATTGAACGATATGAGATTAGAGAAGGAGACTACCTGAATCTTTAAATAACCAAAAGAGATTGGGAGATCACTAGTTTTTTCTATATTGAAATCCTCCCACTTAACCACTACAAAACCCTAACAGCACATTCAATATGCTAACAACCCATTTATTGGGTTTAATGCCTCTCATTTCCGGTTACATACCCTATGTACTTAACAAACAAAGGAGATGAGTGAAATGGCAGATCGTTACAAGACAGGTGAAAAGGCTCCAGAAAACGGCAAGTATGAGTTTGATGGCTTAACAAACGGAAACAATAGCAATCCAACAGAAGATGAGAAGCACATTAGCCTTCAAAGCGGAGAAACCTTTCCTCCCCTTCGATCCAGCAAAGAGTCGGCTTATTGGAAAAAAGCATAATTTCGAAAAAGCAAGCGAATGAACATCACTAAAGGAGATGAGTGAAATGGCAGAGAAAGATCCAAAACAAGCAGCAGCACATATGAGTGAGGATAAGAAAGATGATATTATGCAGAACTTCAAAACCTTCAAAGACTACCTAGGGGACCAGGTTCATAAAGGCGAAAAACTCGGTCTTGGTGAAGAAGGATTATCAAAAGGCGCTAAGCGCGTTGCAGACTATCTAGCGAAGCATGAAGAACCACGTAACCGTGAAGAAAAAGTATTAAACGAACTATGGAACGTAGCGAACGAGGAAGAACGTCAGCATATGTCTCACGTCCTCGTGAAACTCGCTGATCAAACAAATTAAATCCATACAAAAAGCCGTCATCCTATAATTTGGAAGACGGCTTTTTGGTTTATTTCTTATTCCTGATAATATTTGGCCATCGCCATCACCATCGCGCCCATACGTGGTGTGGTTGGTGTTAAGACGTGCTTAACTCCGCGCTCTTTCAACTGTTCTTCCGTCACTTCACCCACCGCTACAGGAAGAATCTGATCATCGAAAAGAGACAGGATCACGTTTTTCTTGTTCTTATTTTCAACATAGTCAAAAAAGTACCGTACCTGGATGGCGCTTGTAAATGCCACCGCATCAAGCAGCCCACTTTCGATCTCCTCAACCAATTGTTCGACCACCGCTTCTTCAGGAGGCGTGTGTTCGTACGGATAAATGGGTCGAACCTCATTATTTGCTTGTTCAAGCGTTTTAATAAACGTTGGCACATTCTCTCCATGCATTTGAAGAGCAATGGACTGATTTTCAATCGTAAGCGAATGCTCGAGTTGATTCATCGTCCCACGATCCGCTACTGTTCCTGGTGTAATGCCTTTTTGCTTAAAATGCTGGAGGGTTTTCGTACCTCGAACGGCAATTGGTACTGTTCGAAGTAGCTGTTCATAAGAATTTCCTAGACCATTTGCTTCCGCGAGCTCAGCCATTCTCTTTTCGCCCATACCAGTCGTAAAAATCAACAATTCCGGAGGGTTTTCAATGATTTCTTGTATTGATTGAACAACATGCGCTTCATTCGTAAAGACGGTTCCCTGCGCGGGGCGTATGAACGCTTTTCCCCCCTGTTTTTCGATAAGGGTGCGAATCTCTTCTCCCTTTCGCCCACCCGTTACGGCAATCCTTTTATTCTTAAGTCCCATCCCTCTACCATCTCCTTAAGCCTCATCTTAAATAGAGGGTACAGCACCACATCCATTTGTTCAACTAAACGCTATTCTAGTGTGACATAAATAAACCCATCCTCTACTTCAACTGGAAACGTTTCGACCTTTCTATCAAGAGTTGATTGAAGACTCCCCGTAAAGAGGTCTATGCAACACTGATGGTCAAGACACGTAATAAACCGACCCGACATTTCTCCATTAACAATGGCCCCGCCCTTCGGACAACGGTTATGAAGCGCTCGAAACGTGCCATCCTGCAGACAAAAAATCGCAATGGATAGCTGGAGTAAATCAATTGCACGACCAAAACCAGGAACGTGATCACGCGTCCTTCCGACATTGATTTTGACAGCTTGAACCGGCATCGTATTGATCCTCCCAAAACCTATTATTGTCTTTTCACTAGCTTTGCGCTGTTCGACTGACTTGATCACTTCTTGGAACAAGCGTTAAATTGGTTTTTCGTTTCCTATCTTCAGGAAAAAGTTGATTAGAAGGAATGTCAGAAACCGGCGCTAAACGACTAACGAGTTTTGCTAAAATGACAGCTTCTGAAGTATCTCCGTAAAGAATTGCCCCGATCACATGACCATGTAAGGTCACGATTTTTTTGTAGACGTGACGAATGGGATCAATCCATTGGTACGTTCTCGTATCCTCCGTTTCAAGCACTTGACCTGCAGAAAACAAGCTGATACCTGAAATATTTAAAGTTGTTGAAGGTATGGAACCACGGTATTGTTTCGGACACCCTGCAATCGTACCTGCTAAATGTTCCGCTTGATCAAGTATCGGATCAATCACACCGTACGTAACGCCACGATGCTCTGCACATTCCCCTATCGCATAAATACATGAATCACTTGTTTGCAAATAGTCATCGACAAGGATACCACGGTGAACTTCCAACCCACTCTTTTTCGCTAACTCCACATTCGACTTTACGCCAACAGCCATTACAACAAGATCGGATTCAAGCAAAGTCCCATCAGAAAAAGTGAGCGATTGTGCACAAGAGTCACCGTTAATTTCTTTTGTCCGTTTACATAAAGCAAATTTCATACCTAATTTTTCTAAATCTTCTTGTAGCATTTCAGAGGCAAGTCGGTCAAGCTGTCGATTCATCACATTTGGTTGATGATGAACAACCGTCGTATCAATCCCTTGTTGAACAAGACCCATCGCTGTCTCTAAGCCTAGTACACCCGCCCCAATTACAGCTGCTTTTCGATAACATTTCGAAGCATCCATTAAGGTTTTACAATCCTTCATAGAACGGAACGTCATAACGCCGTTCTTTCCAGCTCCTTTCACTGGAAGAACGTGCGGATTAGCACCTGTTGCAAGGACAAGCGTGTCATAGGCGATCTTCCGTCCCCTATCTGTTTTCACATGTTGACTGAGTGGATCAATCATTACCGCTGTTTCATTCTCTATGAGTCGAATCCCTCGCTGTTTGTACCAATCTTCATCTTCTAATTCTGCTTTTTCAACAGCAACATCTTGTTGCAGAATCCGCGAAAGTAAATATCGCTTATAAGCAGGCTCCTTTCCAATAATCGTTATTTCAAATCGAGAAGACTTCATCGAAAGCAAGCGTTCAAGAAACTGAATGCCGGCAAGTCCATTTCCAATTACGACAAGGCGTTTCACAGAATCCCCTTCTTTCTGGACTGTATCATATGCAAAATCGTACCATGTTTGAAAATTGAAAATAACAAATTGGTCATATATCCTAACAGGGTTTTGAAAGAAAGAACATCATCTGGATAGTTTTATCATTTCAGCAAATGATAAAGAGAGATCATTTTCGGAGTGATGTTGATATGAAAAGAAGACGATTCGGACGTTCTTCACCTACGTTACTAGAGGAACAAATTAAGCTTGAGTTCCATAACAGTGAAGACTTAAAACAGAAAACGATTCAACTCGACGGTCTCACACTAACACTGTTGTATCTAGATGATATTTCTGATCGCATGGTTATTCAAAAAACCATCCTTAGTCCGCTACTAAAGATTTCAAGTGAAGACACGAAGATTAGCCCAACCGATATTCCTGACCTCATTCCAATGGCAGCGGTGAATAATATTAACGATCACAGTACGATTTCGAGACACCTGATGGATGGATGCACAGTCCTTATTGCACGGGATACTACTGAGGATCACGTTTACTCTGTAAAAACGACGTATTCCGTCAAGAGATCACCGGATGAACCGGTGAATGAACCGACGATTAGTGGGCCACGAGATGGGTTTATCGAATGCATTCAGGATAATAAAGCATTATTGCGAGCTCATTTAAAAACGAGCGACCTTTTATTTGAACAGCATCTTGTTGGGAAAGATGTAGTAACGTCGATTTCAATCACATACTTACAGGGAAAAGCGAGCGAGACATTAATTAACGAAGTGAGAGAGCGAATCACTCAAATTGAGGTAGATTATATTACAGATGCAGGAGTGCTTGAGCAGCTAATTGAACGCAATCCTCTCTCTGTTTTTCCTGAGTTAGCCTCGACTCAGCATCCAACGAAAGTAGCGAATGCGCTACTTGAAGGGCGCGTAGCTCTAATGACAGATGGCTCTCCCACGGTATTAATTGCACCCACAACACTGAACATGCTTCTGCAAACACCTGACGACTATTACTTTAAATGGATTCCAGCCTCTCTCATTCGGTTATTGAGCTATTTCACCGCCCTGATCTCAGTTCTCTTGCCTGCGGCTTATATTTCACTCATTTCGTTTCACCATGGACTTATTCCAACAAGTCTTGCGGTTTCTCTCTCAAAGACGAGGGAAGGCGTTCCGTTCCCTTCCGTGATTGAGGCCTTTATTATGGAACTTACCATTGAAATTCTACGTGAGGCTGGGGTACGACTCCCCAAACCGATTGGTTCAACAGTAAGCATCGTCGGGGCCATTGTTATCGGCGAAACTGCCGTAAGCTCAGGAATTGTTAGCCCTATGATGGTCATGGTGATTTCATTTACAGCGATCTGTTCTTTTGCTATACCAAATTACCAGCTAAGTCTTGCGCTCAGAACGATTCGCTTTTTCTTCTTATTTTCTGCATCCATTCTTGGCGTCTATGGCATGCTAATCGCGATCTTTATTGTCACGACACATCTTATTAAACTTAGAAGCTTTTCGAGCCCTTATATGGAGCCATTTGCGCCCATTCATTTCAGACAATGGAAAGACTCCTTTATACGGCTCTATTACCGTGTGGGAAAAAGGACGGGGATTTAATTGCAAACCAACCAGCACTCTCTTCCCATCATTATCTTTTTTATTTCAACTATCATTGGTGTTGGAATCGTCACGTTACCGCGTGAAACTGCTACGATTGTTGGACAGCCCAATATGTGGATTAGTGTGATTCTTGGTGGGATCGTCGCCTTCATTAACGCGCTATTTATCTTTATGTTAATGAAGAAATATCCGTTGAAAACCGTTTTTGATATCGCGCCAGAATTAGTAGGAAAATGGATTGGAAAGCTGCTCAATCTGATTTTCGTTTGCTACACGATTGCGATTTCCGCCTACATCATTCGAACAATGGCTGAAATTGTGAATTATTACTTACTTGATAAAACACCCAAATTCGTTGTTTTACTTGTTCTTGTACTCTCTTGTATGTATCTCGTGTCAACAGGGCTTTCAAACATCCTGCTCTTTTTACAACTGTACTTTCCACTTATTTTGTTAATGTTTCTCCTCTTAACCTTACTTAGCATTAAAAATATTGAACCGACTCACTTACGACCGATCCTATATATGGATGGAATTGACCTGCTAAAAGGAGTCAATTCCACCTTTTTCTCGTTCGTAGGATATGAGCTTCTGATGGTGCTATCAGGACAATATCGCCTTACACGCTGGAAACCAGTTGTCTTTATTCTAGGCATCAGCATCGGCAGCGTATGCTTTATTTACGTCCTGTTCTTCATACTAAACATTGGTGTTCTCAGTATTGAAGAGTTAAAGGTGATCACATTCCCAACGATCGAAATGGCGAAAGCGATCGAATTCCAGGGGTTTTTCTTTGAAAGATTTGAGCTTCTCTTTTTATTTGGATGGATTATCACGATCTTCACCACCCTAACTGCATACTATTATTCTGCGATGCTTGGCGTTTGTAAAACCGTTAACTGTAAAAAATCGCTACTAATGAATGCCATCATCGGGTTGCTCATTCTCATGCTTTCGCTGCTACCATCAGGCATTACAGAGCTGTTTTCATATGGCACCTATTTAAACTATTTATCATATGCTTCTTTAATCGCTATTCCTCTATTGTTATTCCTCTTTACATTCAGAAAGGGGGCGATGAAGTGAAGAAGGGCTTGCTTATTTTCTTTTCTCTTCAACTTCTCTTCCTTACTGCGTGCTGGGATAGCAATGAAATAGAGGATTTGGGCATGATCATGGGAATTGGACTCGATTACAACGAATCAGAGGAAGACGTCTTTTCCATGACTAACCAGTACGTTGTTCCAAACAATATCGAAGGGACACAGTTCGGAAGTTCAGGAGGAACTCCTTATCAGAACATCACATTAAACGGAAGCAACTTCTTCCAAATCATCCGTGAAAACTCCCTTGAAACGGATCGTCCGCCAAACTATACGCACTTAAAATCCATGGTTCTGACGGAAAGACTTTTAAAAGAAGAGCCTTTAAAGCAGCTAATTAGTTTCTTCCTACGAGACCATGAATTTAGGAGAACTGTGGCTATATTTATTACGAAAGAATCCGCATCTGATATTCTTGCGATTGAACCGACGAAAGAAATGTTTCCTGCTGTTCAGTTGAAAGAACTGACACAAAACCATGATCGAAGTTTATTTGTTCAAGATACGCTTAAATTTGGAGAAGTGTCTAAAAAAATTACTGAAGGCGCAAGCTTCGTTATCCCAGAAGTTGGTATCAATAAAGGACGTATTCGACTGCTTGGTGCTGGTATCATTTCCGATAAATCTGAGCAAATCGTCGGTTGGCTCACTCCTGAAGAAATTGCCGGTTTAAAATGGATCACAAATGAAGTGAGCGGTGGGTTAGTAGCGATTAAAGAGAAAAATTCTGAGGCGGATCAAGCTGTGCTTGAGATTATGAAAGCAAGCACCTCCATCGAACCCGTGTTAAAAGATGGACAGCTGACCATTCAGCTAAAAGTAAAAAGCTCTCTGAGACTTGCAGAAGACTGGGAAATCAAGCGAGATGTTTTTCAAGAAGGCTGGGAAGATGAGCTAAAAAAACAAGGCGAAAAAGTCGTTAAAAAACAGATGGAACACGTCATCTCCATCGCCCAGGAGCAAAAGCTCGATTACCTTGAGTTTGGTACGTGGACAAGCATTAAACAGCCTGCCTATTGGCAAAAGCATCATAAAGATTGGAATCGTATTTTTGCTCAATTGCCAGTAATGATTGATGTCGATTTCACTTTAACTGGCTATGGTACACAGGATATAAACTAATATTTCGAAAAAGAATAAATTAAAAAGGATGAAACCATTTCGGCTTCATCCTTTTAGTTATACTATGCGTTTGTTACAAGATCAACAGGCTTCGACTCTGGTACAATCGGCTTCTTTACTTCTTCTTCACGTCCAGCCCGCTTAATGAAGAAAGCAAGCACAAACGCTAAACCTGCGATAAAGGTAGCGATAAAGAACGCGAAGTTAATACCTTCAAGCATCGCCTGCATCATAATTTGCTGTTGAAGTGTAGCCGGATCAACCCCACCCGCTACCGCTTCCTTCGCAAGATCAGTTGCAGCAGACTCTGTTCGGTTAGACATAATCGTTACGAGAAGCGCTGTTCCAATCGCCCCTGCTACCTGGTTTAACGTATTGTTCATTGCGGTACCGTGCGGATAAAAACGAGCTGGCAGTTGATTTAACCCGTTCGTTGATACCGGCATCATCACCATCGACATCCCGAACATGCGTACAGCATGAAGAATCATAATGTAGTTATACGTTGTCTCCATCGACAGTGTACTGAACAGGTACGTCGTAACAACCGTAATCGCAAGACCAGTTGTTGCAAGAATACGCCCACCAATTTTATCAAATAAACGACCCGTAATCGGTGACATAAAGGCCATCACGAGTGCTCCTGGCAGCATCATTAAACCGGCATCAAGCGGTGAAATGCCTCGAATCGTTTGTACGTAGATCGGAAGCAACAGCATTCCTGAAAACATTGCCATATTCACTACCATCGTAATGGAAGAAGAAAGAGCGAACATTGGATATTTAAAGATCGTAAAGTTTAGCATCGGTCGCTCTTGCTTCGACTGTCGAATAATGAAGGTTGTCAGTGAGATAACCCCGAGCCCGATCGTTAAATACACTTGTGGACTATCCCATCCTTTATTCCCTGCAGAACTAAAGCCGTAAAGAATACCACCAAACCCCGCGCTTGATAAAATAAGTGAAAACAAATCGAGTCGAATGTTTACCTTTTCTTTCTTATCTTTTAATAAGAAAAACCCAAGCAAGAAGATTGAAATCGCAATTGGCGTTACAAAGTGGAACAGCATTCTCCAATCGTAATGTTCGATAATCCACCCAGATAGCGTTGGACCAATCGCTGGCGCAGCCATTAGAATGAGTCCGAAAACACCCATCGCCGCTCCCCTTTTTTCAATCGGAAAGCTAATAAGCATCACGTTCATTAAGAGCGGCATCATAATGGCCGATCCTGAAGCCTGTAACATTCTCCCTCCAAGTAGGACAGGGAAAATCTCCGCCATTCCGGCAATCACAGTACCAAGCGTAAATAGCCCGATCGCCACAAGAAAGAGTCGGCGTACCGAATATTTTTCAATTAAAAAGGCCGTAGCTGGAATCATAATTCCGTTCACAAGCATAAATCCTGTCGTAAGCCACTGAACCGTTGCGGTTTCAATTTGTAAATCCGCCATAATCGACGGTAGTGCAATATTAAGCAGCGTATTATTTAGAAACGCGATAAACGCGCCAACAATCAAAATCGCAAGAATACCGTACTTTGGACGAGGCGTCTCTTTACCTGATTGACTCATCTTTATACCCCCATATACCTTTAGTTCAATTATTTATACCATCGGTTCAAATCTCTCATATCATATACCATGAGTTCAACTTTTGCAATCATTATTTCTTCCCAATTTAAAAGGATTTGTTTCAATTATAAAAGTAAGGTATGATCAGGTTTATACCGGCAGTATAAAAGTAATGATATTGACTTAAGACTATAACGAAGCAAAAGGTGATACGATGAACGATCGCAAACAGCACGTTATTAAGATGGCGCATCAGCTTTTCATAGAAAGAGGCTTTCAGTCTACTTCCATCCAGGACATTTTAGAGTATAGCGGTATTTCAAAAGGAACGTTTTACAACTACTTTTCTTCTAAAAACGAACTGTTAATCGCGCTGTTTAAAGCACTTTATGAATCGATGGAGCGAAAGCGGGATGAACTGCTTATCGGTCAGGATCCATCAGACCTTACGATTTTCAAGAAACAAATTGAACTGCAAATGAATACAAATAAAAGAAACAAGCTCATTACCCTGTTTGAAGAAGTGTTTGTTTCAAACGATGAAGACTTAAAACATTTCCTACGTGAGGGTCAGAAACGAATGCTTCGATGGGTTTACAACCGGTTTCTTGAGCTATTTGGCGAAGAAAAACAACCGTACTTATTGGATGGGGCGATCATGTTTTTGGGGATACTTCACCATAATGTCAAGTATTATTCAATCGCAAATGGAGCAAGTGCAGATATTTATCCAGTCGTGGAATACAGCGTGGATCGGATGGTTACGATCGTGGAAGATGCTTCAATGGCAAACCAACAACTAAACAAGCCAGAGCAGATGGACGACTGGTTTCCCGAGGGTAACCAATTGTTTCACTCTAACCTCGTTAGTACCATTCGTTTATTAAAAGCTAATCTATCAGAATCAAATAATGAAGCAATTGAACGATTAGATTTTGTAAAGGACGAGCTTCTCCATTCCAAGAAATCCCGTAAGTTTCTCATCGAGAGCGTTCTTTGTTCGCTCAGAGATGATCCGAAACTTGACCAAAAAACTGTTAAACACCTTGATGAATTAGTTGGCAACTATTTTAAGTAAAAAAAATGAGGGCTTCACATTTAAGCCCTCTTCTTTGCTTCGCTTTCCACTCGGTCCATAAACTCTTGCACAACGTTCATTTGATCCTTCGGTCGACTTAACTTCAGCATGGCTCTACCTACAAAATTCACTCCTTTATTTTGTCCTTCATAAATGAATTTCGTTTGGTTTTCACCCAACTTTTGGAGTGTAAAGCCAAGCGTGATTTCAAACGCCTTTCCTAAAACAAAGCAAATGCGCTTCACTTTAAGCGTTTCGTGATCTTCGTATGCAAGCGTCTCAACCGTGTACGTTTCCAGTCTTTTTCCTTCACGATATGTTTGACGATGCTTAGCCCCTACTTCATGCTCTTCTTTTTCAATTAACACATGCTCTTCAACTTTAGGCATAATCGCTTTAATATGCTCGTCTTTAAATAAGTCCCAAACCGTTTCGATCGGTGCTTCGATTACCTTTTCTTCCTGCCACTGTATCATTCGTCATCCCTCCCTGATCTAAGAAACTCATCAATCTCTGTTACCTGAAGGTGAAGGTCATTGATCTTATTTTCGATGTTCGCTTTTTTAAAACGCAACAGATCTTCTAAATGAGCAAATGACTCATCTTCCATCACAGCTTTCATTTCTTGTATTGTGAATCCAAAGCGCCGTAGCTTCCCTAATAAAAGCGCTAGGAAATAACTACCATCATCATAATAGCGATACTTATTAATTGGATCCATATAGGCTGGATCTAACAAATTTACTTCTGCATAATAGCGAAGCGTTTCCTTACTCAAACCCGTTAATGCAGCAAACTCACCGATTTTGTACATCATTACCTCCTTCCTTCATCTTAAACGATGGGGTGCACCACTCGGTCAACCTTACGTTACTACTTTCTTCAAAAAAAGTCAGTCGTGTGAAACAAAAAAAGGAACGCTCCTAATTAGCGTTCCCTTTTTGCTTATCTTATTTTTTTGAAATCGATACGCGCCCAACAGAACGATCCGTTGCTTCACCAGTTACTTTAAATTGAAGGCCATATTCAGGAACATTTCTTCCCGCATCCGGTACCGCTTCATTCAAATAGCTTTCATTATCGTTAAAGAACTTAACGAATTGATTTTTCTTATCCGTCATTGTGCGCCCATTAATATTACTGTAATCAATGAACATTTTTTCATCTTTACGGAGACTGAACGCTGCATCATGGATTTGATAACGCGTTTGCGCTACAGTTCCATCACTCCAGTAGAGTTCATGCTGATCCGCATCGACTACGCCAAGGAAACCTTCCCCAGGATGGAAACCAGTCCAGTTATCGGAATACTTATTATCAGCATACCAAACCACAAGACCTGGATCGTATGACATGATACTGTCGCCACGACTAATGTGACCTAGTCCTTCATCAACACCTTCATGGTTTCTCCACTCAAGCAGGTAATAATGCTCGGAAACTTTTAGCCCTGTATTCTTTGTAAAACCAGCTAACTCAACTTTCGGCTCGCCTTCTGCATCATCAAAGAAAATTTCTTCGCCATCCGCCGTTACGCGAACATCATCCACATAAAAACCAGGGTTAATTGCCGCACCATCCGTCCAGTAATTGATTTTCACCTGAACGTCTTTACCAGCATAGGCACTTAAATCAAATGACGCATCAACCCATCCGTCTGATTTACCCGTAATGCCATCTCCCGGATTACTATCATGCGGGTTCGTTTGAGTTGTAATGTTACCAGGGATTGTATTCCAATCCTCCCCATCTTCACTCACTTGAATCGAACCATAATCCCAGTCTTCTTCAATGTCATACCATGTTTTGAATGTTAGCTCTGCAGAAGCAGCATTTGAGAGATCGACATTCATCACAGCTGAATTGTCTAAATCATTGGCACTTCCACTGAAATATTCGTATTCACCACTAAATGGTTCGTTAATGACCGTTTCTTTATCTGGCAAGTTTATACGAAGCGCATCAAGGTTAGTCCCTTTTGTATTCGCCTGATCAAGATAAACTTCTAAACCTTTTTTATCAATGTCCTCTAAATCTACTTCGTCATACTTCAACCAGTTTCCATCTTGAGAAGCTTGTAGAAACTCCTTCGACCATGCACTAAAGCCAGTTGGTTCTGTTCCTGGGATCTTACCTGCCCAGCTACCGCTAGCCATAATCGACCAGTAAGATACGGCTTCTCCTTCACCTGAATACTGCGTATCGTACTCATCAGGTAATCCTAAATCGTGACCATATTCGTGCGCAAATACTCCGGCAGCACCGTCAGCAGGCTCGATTGTGTAGTCGTAGGCATACATTGAGCCTTCACCCCAGTAATCGACTTCTGGTTCTGGAGATCCTTCAATTGGGAAAATTCCTCCAAGATTCCAACGGTGAGACCAGATTGCGTCAGGTCCAAGTTGACCTCCGCCCGCTTCTTCCCCAACAGCCGAGTGAACAACCATTAAGTGGTCAACCAAACCGTCCGGCTCACGGAAGTCTCCGTCTCCATCCAGATCATAGCGATCTTCCTGATCATAGTCTTCAAGATTCACAGTTGGATCTTGAGCAGCTGCCGTAAGAGCTTCCTTCACAAGTCCACGTGCGTTCTTATCACTATCTTCAACAGTAGGATAGTTACCACCGTATTCAGCTGCATTTTTTGAAGCCATGTACCAACCAGCAACCTTACCATTGACCGTATAAGCCCCATCTGTTTGCTCTTCATAGAATTGCTTCATGGATACGAGATTTTCACCATTCGGCCCCTCATATCCGTCTTCACCGAAAATCATATCTTGATAATGTTCTTTCACATAATCCTCATAGTACATATCCGACTCTTCTGGCTGGATGCTGTTATGAGGAAAGTCTGGGAATTCAACAAGAAGAACAAGGACGTTATCAGAGCGAACGTCTCCGTCATATTCTTCCTCAACGACTGGGGCAAGATTTTTACCACCGTTACTATAGTTCCCCTTCGCTTTATCTTTGTTGCCATTCTTTAATTTTTCTTTAATATCAGCTTCAACTTCAAGCTTTTCATCTTCTAACTCACCGCTAGAATCCTTTTCTTGAAGCGATTCTGATTTCTTTTTCAGAAAACTTTCTAATGCTTGTTCGGCATCCTCTGCTGAGGCATTCTTTGAGATTTTACCGGACTCTTTCAGCATCTCAATCAATTTCTCTTCATTTGCAATGGCGAGATCAAATGGTCCTTCCTTATGTACCGATTCTTTCTTCACTTCTTGCTTTACTGGAGTTGTGTCAGCTTGGACCGCTGCGCTTGCGCTAGGTGTTGAAAATGCACTTAGCGTTAACGCGGCGATCATCGCCATCGACAATACGTTTTTCCCCTTCAATTTCTCATTCCCCCTAAAAATGTTTTTTACAATAACTTTACAATGATCTCACTATATCCCTTTATCTGAAAAATTTGAATGATTCAAAAGTCACAATCTTCGGCAATCGCCGCTAAAATAAACGTATTTTACTAGAAAAATGACAATCACCAACCAAAAGTCATAGTTCTAAAGTATCGAATCATGTCACTAATATTATTTTTTCGCGATAACGCTTCGACACATTAAATTCAAAAAAACAAGGCTCAACGAAAATCGCTGCGCCTTGTTTTTTGTTTATTATGCGGGTATATTAATTGTTTTCTCTATGAAGATCTTTCTGAATTTCCTTTTTCAAATCCTCGATATATTTCTCACTTGATTTATCATTGATTTCTGCAGATTTGGCTTTTTTCTTCAAATACTCTTCTAACACCTCTTGAATTTCTGCAGCACTGGCATTCTCTGGGATCTCGCCTGATTCCTTCAGCATTTCAATGATTTTCTCATCATTTGCGATCATATCAATCTGTGCAGATAAAGGGGTCTCTGCGTCTGTCTCTACACTCGTTTGCTCGGAATTTTGACTTGATGAGTTAGCGCCCTTCTCTTCCAAACTTCCACAACCTGCTAGTAAAGCGGCAACCAATAGAACGAACAAGATTTTCTCACGTTTCATGGAGTCTTTCTCCTTCCATTGATACGACCTTTCTTTACTAGACGAGATCATTCTTATAAAAGTTACAAAGGGGTCAGGCACGAGCCTGACCCCTCTAAATGACCCCTCTACAACCAAAAACCCACCAATTGACGCTTTGGTGGGTTTCTCATAAGTATTTAACGTTTGTAGATAAAGGATAGAAACTTAAAGAAATCCCTCACTATCCAATCACCATTCCACGACAATAAATGTTAATGGCAATAACAGAACAACCGCATTTACAGCAATTCCGGCTACAGCTAGTTTTCTTTTCGATAAGCGATAGGCGATCACTCCAAGAACAATGCCGACCGCGCAGATAAGTATAGGGAAAAAGATCGGAAAGATTTCGATCGTTGTAAGTTCAATGGCTCCAGAAAGGAAGCTTCCAGCTATAATAGCCGCAAGAAAGCCTGCCGCTATCGATACAATTGAAATAAATGTGCTACTTCCATTAATTGATGTAGGTGTTTTCGTCATCCTGTTTCTCTCCTTTGGTGTAACGCGTCTCTCTATTAACTAGTTACCCGAAACCAATTGGAGATAATCTATCTAATGTTCCGATCCAGGCAAGAGCTGCATTTCTAATATTTGTGCTTTCTCATTTAGTTCGTCATCCGCTTTCAACAACTGAAACAGGCCTCTCATCACAATTTCATCAGGATTTGATTTCCTGGATTCTTCAGAAATACGATCGGTCACTTCAAGATAGTAGTGCGACTGATCGAGCTGATGAATGCTTTCATAAAGACTTTTCCATGCGTTTTCTCTTTTTTCAAATGAGGTAAACGCTCCTTCGCGATCCATTCCAACAGAGAACGGGCGCATCATCTCATCATCGAGAAGAGGATTACTTTTTCCAGCGAGATAATCTTTTGCTAGTATATCAATCTGCCTGACAATATGTTTACCAAGTTGATCAGGGGCAAGTTCATTTTCAGAAGAAATCATTAAGCCGGTATATGACGTGTAGATTGATTGCGTCATCCACATTAAATCCCATTTATACGGTTCAATCTCATCTCCATATAACTCGACTAAATTTCTCTCTAACCAGCTAAACAAGCGTCCTCTCATGCGATGGCCCATTCCTTCTAGCTTCTCACTACTTTGGGCCGACTCTCCCCGCATGTGCATTTTCATGTATGCTTTGTATTCTAATATACCTTCAAATTGAACTTGAAACTGTTTCGCGAACCGTTCATATGGGGGCAGGTTCCCATCTAACCCCACGACAAAAGCCCGTTCAAATACAAGCTGTTGGTAATGTTCATAAATCGAAATGATTAAATCTTCTTTTGACGGAAAAAATGTATAAAGCGATCCCTTAGACACACCTACGCTATCCGCAATTTGCTGCATCGACGTGTGGGTGTAGCCTTTCTCTGCGATCAATTCAACAGCCGCCTCTAATATTGCCTTTCGTTTATCCATATCGTTCACCTCGATGTCTTCTTTCAACAGAATACACTACTTCATGAGTGAAATGATAGTCACAGTGTGTCCTGTGATAAGAGTTAGGTTGCTATTTTTTAGAAGAACCTTGCTCTATCATAGGTTAGACACAATTTCTCTCTGAAATCCATTTTCAAGCACACTCATTTCTTGACTTCTAAACTGATATCCGTAAAAATGACTATTGAGTCAAACACATTAAAACTTTATATTTCAACAAATATGGGGTATAAATGACATCAGATTGACCGACCAGTCGAAAATGAACAGAGGAGGCTCTTCTATGCTGAAATGGATTTTACAACGCTCCAAGCTTTTCATTATCTTTATCCTATTATTTGTCATTGTTGGAGTGTTTACATTTATTCAACTTCCACAACGTGAAATTCCAGAAACAACGGTGAATATCGGAACGATTAGCACGGTTTATCCTGGTGCCACGGTGGATACGGTTGAACGATCGATAACGAACCCAATCGAGTCATCACTTAGTTCAATCGATGGGATAGCAGAAGTCACATCATCTTCTGCAGCTGGCTTTTCAAACATTGTGGTTGAAGTCGCAGAAGGCGAAAGTAAAAAAGAAGTATTTAGTGACGTTCGCCAGGCCGTTTCAGATGCCTCTACTTCTTTCCCAGAAGAAGCTTTCGAACCGGATGTGAACGAATCAACGGCGAAAATGCCGATTGTTTCCTATCATCTAACAAGCGATAACCGCGACAATCTCTTCTCCTTACAGGAAGAGTTAAACCGCTGGAAAGATGAAGTAGAAGAATTATCAGGCGTTTCCGGCGTAACAATCAAAGGACTGCCTGAAGAACAAATTTTAATTGAATTAAAGCAAGATGAACTAAAGGATTCTGGACTGAACGTAACCGACGTTCAAAGTGCGATTAACAATGAGTACTACCCAACGCCTTTAGGAAAACAGGAAATGGACGATAAAGTCGTTCAACTTTCTGTCGAAAATTATGACTCTCTTGACGAGATGGAAGAGCTGTTTGTTGGGAAAAACCCTGATGGCGACGCGGTTTACTTAAAAGATATCGCGACAGTCGAAGTGAGTCCAAAAGAACTTGAAGATATCATCACATTTGAAGGAAAGCCTTCCGTATCCTTCACGGCTTATGTTAAATCAGGTGAGGATATTCCTACTGTTGATGAACGTGTAAGTGATAAGGTGGATGAATTATCAGAAGGTCTCCCTTCTAACGTTGAACTTGAGCCTTATTACTCACAAGCCTCGATCGTAACAGATATTTTTGATGGCTTGTTCTTATCACTAGCGATTTCTGTTCTAGCCGTTATTGTAGCAACTTCCCTTGGACTTTCTGGATCTGGTGCACTTGTTGTTGCACTAGCAGTTCCAATCTCTGTCCTTATGGGCTTTATCCCTCTGCCGTTCGCTGATGTGGACCTTAACCAGATTTCCGTAATCGGGTTAATCATCGCACTCGGGATTATCGTCGATGACTCTATCGTAATCAATGATAACATCCAGCGAAGATACAAACTTGGTGACAAAGGTATGATGGGAGCTGTGAATGGCGTTAAAGAGATTTGGGTTTCGATCGTCACCTCTTCTCTTGCGATTGTCTTTACGTTCCTTCCGCTTATCTTCTTATCAGGTGGAAACGGAGCCTTTATTCGTGCCTTGCCTACGGTATTGATTACAACAATCATTGCATCAACGCTTGTCGCACTAATCTTTGTACCGATTTTACGCTACTTCTTAAGCAAACGATCGAAGAAGCCAATGTCAGATGCACCAGGGTTATTAGGAAAACCGCTAAATAAACTAGCTGATGTTTATGCCGATAAGCTTCTAAAGAATTTTTCTAAAAAACCGATCCTTGTTTCTATTCTTGGCCTAGTTCTTACAACCGCCATTTTTGGATTAGTTGTGTTAACACCGTTTGAATTCTTCCCGGCAGCAGATAAGGAAGAAGTAACGGTAGATATTACCCTACCAATTGGAACCCCAATTGAGGAAACGCACGATACGCTTCAAGAAATTGAAGACAGATTAAAAACAGATGACGGCGTTTATGAAACAAGCGTCTTTACCGGAACAGGTACGCCGGGACTCTTTAATAGTTCCCTAACGAGCACCGGTGAAAATACTGGCCAAATCGTCGCTCGCGTTGATCGCGAGAACCAAACGACGCAAGGTCTCATTGACGATTGGACAGATAAATTAAGAAATGAATATCCAGATGCAGAGATCTTTATGGAAACGATCCAGCAAGGTCCTCCAGCAGGTGCACCTGTGACCGTCACCGTCTCTGGGCCAGAAATTGATAAGCTAATTGAACTTCGAGATAACCTAAAGAATGAAATTGAAGGACTTGAAACAGATCTTGTCGTTGATGACGTAGGTGACTTTGAACCTTCAGTTGAATACGTTCCAGATCGTGATGCACTTGAAGAAAACGGCATTACAGTGAATCAGGTTAGTCAGCAAATTCGTCTAGCAACAGCAGGCATTCCACTAAAAGCATTTGATAACGGCGTTGTGAAACGCGACATGAACATCGTGCTTGAAGGAAGCGAAGATGAAGTTGATCTCTCAAGTCTTGAGCTACCGGCTGCATCTGCAGGCGGACCTCCTGAACTGATTTCGTTAGACGAGCTTGTCACAACAGAAGAAAGTGAACAAATTCAAAAGATTCCTCACATTGATGGCGAACGCTCGATTACGCTTCGTGCCTTCCCTAAAAACGAGGAGAATTATAAAGAAAATGTAACGGAGATTGTGGAAGATCAGCGTGATCAGCTTGATGATGCGGATTACAGCATGACACTTGGCGGTGAAAATGAAGCACAAAATGATTTCTTTGCGGAAATTACCGTTCTCTTCATTATCGTACTGTTCTTAGTGTATCTGTTAATCGCGCTACAATTTAATTCACTATCGCTACCGTTCCTTGTACTCGTTGCGGTATACCTTGCGATTGCAGGTGCGATCCTTGGTCTATTCGTTACACAAACGCCGATCAGCTTCCTTGGTGTGATGGGTATGGTCTCACTCACAGGTATTGTTGTAAGGAACTCAGTTGTGCTTATTGAGTTTATTGAACAAGCCATTAAGAAAGGCATGGATGTGAAAGAAGCTGTCATTGAATCTGGACGTGTACGTCTGCGCCCAATTATTCTTACAGCCATCACATCAATCGTGGCCTTAATCCCAGTTGCTGTAAGTGGCGATGCCCTCTTTACACCACTTGCGGTTACGATCATTTCAGGTATCCTCTTCTCAGCTGTACTCACACTGATTATGGTGCCGATGCTTTACCTCGTGTTCTATCGATTTAGAAGAAAGAAACCAGCGCAAGATGAGATGTAAAGAAAACCGTTCAGAGGAACTCCTCTGAACGGTTTTTTGTATGAAAGAAAATGGACTACCGATCATCTTTTTTCATTTTTCTGCATGATCTTCATAAAAATATTGTAAAATCATATGAAAGGAGTGAACTATGAAACCAATTTTACACACCATTTTATTTCACTATTTAAAATTACTCTTACCAGCTTTTCTTTTTGTACTCTCTGCCATTCAAATCACGGCATTTCTATCAGACGTTCATGTAAGTCTTCTATTAAATGAAGTAAGTCAGTTTAATATAGGAAAACTTTTTCTCGTGTTACTCATTACAATGGCTGCGGTTAGTCCAATGTTTTTATATGATTCTTTGATTTTGAAATCATTGCAAAAAACATTTCCAATGAAACAACTTCTTAAGCAATCGTTTATCGTGAATGCCGTTTCAAATTTGATTGGGTCAGGTGGTATCGTTAGCAGCATGCTTCGAAACTATTTTTATCAAACGGAGCAGGACGATCACAGTGAACTATCAAAGAGCATTGGAAACATGACCTACTTTTATTTAACTGGTCTATCTCTTCTTGCGCTAATCACGATGATCACTTACAGAGAAAGCCCCTTACTAAAAGAAATTCCCTGGCTCTATTTGGTTGTAATCATCGTTGGACTTTATTTACCTGTTCTCATTTTTTCGTTCTTGTGGAACAACTACCGGACGCGCTCTTTTGGCACGAAAACGAGGCTTCAGCTCATTGCCGTATCATTCCTTGAATGGACTTTTGCGTTTCTTGCGATCTGGCTATTAGCGACGATGCTTGACTTACGCATTTCATTTCATGACCTTTTCCCACTCTTTGTGATCGCTGCATGTGTTGGCATTGTTAGTATGATTCCTGGAGGTCTCGGATCGTTTGATCTCACTTTCATCTGGGGCAGTCAGCTAATTGGTTTACAAAATGAAAAGGTGCTTTTTCTGCTCATTTTATTTCGCGTTGGTTACTTCTTCTTCCCTTTCTTACTAGCGATGATTCTGTTCGTTAGAGACTATTGGGAAAAGTGGAATACGAACTGGGATAACCTCCCGATCGCACTCGTGCAAAGACTGAGCCACGTACTCATCACTTTGTTAGTCTTTGTATCGGGATTAATCCTACTCTTATCTGCTGCTTTACCCGGAATCATTGACCGACTAAAAATTCTCGAGGAAATGCACTCGATTCCGTTTCTTGTTAATCTCTCACACCAGCTTTCTGTCGGAGCAGGCTTTGCGCTACTTGGATTATCGAGAGGCATTGAATACAAAGTGAAACGAGCCTATTACCTGACGATCGTTGTGCTTTTCTGCGCGGCTGCATTTACATTTTCGAAAGGGATTGATTATGAGGAAGCTATTTTCCTATTAATTGTTGCCTTTATTCTCTATCTATCAAGAACGCGCTTTTATCGTGAAAGCTATGTTTTAACATGGAGCAAAACGATTATTGATGCACTCGTTATTCTTTTCATTACGTCGATGTATGTCTTAATTGGGTACATGAGCTTGCCGTCATCAACGAACGCGATTCCGTCTCAAGTGATGCCCTATCTGATTACGGATTACCACACGTTGTTTTACAGTGCATTAATCGGATTATTGATTGCGCTACTCGTCTTCCTTATTGGAAACGCCGTAATTAAACCTAAAAATCCAATCCAGAATTCCGAGCCTAAGCAAGATCCTCACATTCTCGAGCACTTAACAACCTATCGCGGCAATACGTTAACGCATTTAGTATTCTTACACGATAAATCGCTGTTCTGGAATGCCAAGCGTACGGTATTCCTAAGCTTTCAACAATCGTCTGATAAACTTGTCGTCCTTGGTGATCCAGTCGGTGAGGAAAACGACTTTTCAACTGCAATTGATGAGTTTCAACAGCTTGCAGATATTCAAGGCTTTACGCCAGTCTTCTATGAAGTGAGCAATGACTTGCTTCCACTTTTACACGAAAAAGGGTTTGGCTTTTTTAAACTTGGTGAAGAAGCATTCGTTGACTTAGAGCAATTCACCTTATCCGGTAAGAGAATGAAGGCGCTGCGCGCAGTTAAAAACAAATTTGAACGTGAACATTATCTGTTTGAAATCGCAACACCTCCTCATAGTGAAGCGCTATTGAATAAACTAAAAAACGTATCGGATGAATGGCTACAAGGAAGGAATGAAAAGGGGTTTTCGTTAGGATTCTTTGACGTTGATTATTTAAATAAGTCGGAGATCGCCATCATGAAAGAAAATGATACGATTATCGCCTTTACTAGTCTTATGCCAGTCTACGATGGAAATAAAACCATTTCTGTCGATTTAATGCGCTTCATACACGGTGCCCCGTCTGGCACAATGGACGTTATGTTTCTTTCATTATTTGAATGGGCCAAAGCAGAAGGCTATCAGTCTTTTAACCTTGGCATGGCTCCACTTGCAAATGTGGGTCAATCCAAATTTTCTTTCCTAAGTGAACGAATCGCGGCTCAAATCTTCCTTCATGGCCATATCTTCTATCACTTTCAGGGCCTGCGGAAGTTCAAAGGAAAATACGCTCACACCTGGGAACGCAAATACCTCGCCTATCGCAAAAAATCCTCCCTCCCTTTTACAATGGCGCAGGTCTCGCGGTTGATAAGTAAGAAGGGGAGTAAAGGGGGTCAGGTACGTACCTGACCCCCTTTACAAACAACTGTCTCTCTGCAACGGACAGCGGATTTATTTCGCTTAAACTTGAGATGGAATTAAAAAAGCTGCTGGATTTCCGGCAGCTTTTTATGTTGGCCAATAAACCACTCACACCTATCCCTTAAGCCCTCATCCACTTCCAAATCTCACGTGGACTAGCATTCTTTCCATACATTAAGATACCAACTTTAAAGATTTTACCTGCCACCTTCATGCAGATCCAGGAAGTTAGAAGTAAGAGACAAATTGACCCAATGATCTCTTCCCATGGCCATACTTCCAGTAGAGAAAGACGGAAAATCAATGTGCCCGTAGCTGTGAACGGAATATAAGAACCAATCGTTGCGACTATTCCATTCGGCTCTTCTAATACAGGAAGAATGAAAAGCGAAAAGGAGAAAGGCACCATCATAATCGTTCCTTGAAAATTACTTGATGTGGTTACATCTTCAACTGTTGCTCCTAGACCAACGAGTAACGCTGCAAATAAAAAGTAACCAAGCAGTGCAATGAAAACCAATACGATCGTTTTTGGTACAAACAAATATTTCAGAATATCCATTCCTAATTTCCACGTTAAAAATGGAAGAGCACAGAACAGCCAAATCAACACCTGTGATACTCCAAGCAAAAAATAGCCGATGATTTTTCCTTCCATTAATTCGTGTGGATCCATTGACGATAAAATAATTTCAGCCACTTTCTCTTTCTTCTCTTGAGAAGCACTCTGAAATATCAGCATGCCTGTTAACAAGACTGAGAGAAAAATACTACCGGAAACAATTCCGGGCAGCAAACGGGCGTTCAACAATGAAGTCATCCCATTGGAGTTCGATCCCCCTGATATCATCGAAGGTAAAAAACTAAACAATATGATAATGATAGGTGTCATAAAAACGGAGATCAAAAAAGACTTATTGGTCATGTTCCGCTTAAACTCCCATTTCGCAACTTTCAAACTATTTTTCATAGGCCAGGTCCTTTCTGCCACTTGCGATGCTGACAAAAATGTCATGTAGAGAGATTCGATCAAGTCGAAGTTCTTGAATGTCTAATTTTTTCGGAAGAGTGCTCAACCACCTGGTCAGCTCTACCTCCTTTTCAAGGAATAGAATCGACGTCTTGTTTTTTTGCTCAATTCGGTCAACCATAGGAATCGCTTCTAGTAAGGAGCGGGTATTTTCTCCACGAATCGTGCATTTGTAATTCGAAAACTGTGCTTTCACATCATGGATTGAGCCCGTCACTACCTCTTTTCCTTTATGTATAAATAAAAGCCGGTCTCCTAACGTTTCGATAAGATTCATTTGATGAGAGGAAAGTAAAATCGCAGTACCTAGTTCGGCCAATTCTTTGATTTCTTTTTGGAAAAGTTCCTGACTAACAGGGTCCAGACCTGAAAATGGTTCATCAAGAATGAGGATTTCTGGCTCATGAATGATGGAAGCGATGAACTGAATTTTTTGCCCCATTCCTTTCGATAATTCTTCCATTCTCACTTTCTCTTTATCTGCTAGACCAAACTTTTTTAAATAAAACCTGGCACGTTGTTTGGCTTTTTGAATAGGATAATTTTTTAAATCTGCAAAATAAAGGAGGATATCGATTACTTTTACATTTTTATAAAGACCACGCTCTTCAGGTAAGTACCCAATCCGCTCCGGAGGGATTTTTTTAATAGACTCTCCTTGATAAAAGATCTCTCCTTCATCGGGATATAAAATCCCCAAAATTGAGCGAATTGTCGTAGACTTTCCAGCTCCATTTGGTCCAAGAATCGCCATAATCTCGCCTTTCTTAACTTGAAAGGAAAGATTTTCAATGATTGCTCCATGTTTAAATCGCTTACCAAGTCCTTTTACCTCTAGCACGCTAGACATCAGCAGGCTCCTCTCCTTGATTAGAAATCTTGTTTCTCTAATTTCTTCAATTTATAGCGATAAGCAAGGTAAGGCATTCCAGTAAATATCAGCATAATAAAAGTAGCATAACTACTAAACTCACTGATTTGGCCAACAATCGATGGAAGATAACCATTCTGACTACTAAATGACAACAATATGAAAACAAGCGTAAGCAAAAGCGCTGGGATGGCAACTTTTTTCATTGACTGACGTTCCCTCTCATATTTCTCTTTCGTTGATTCTTTATCAGAATAGATTGGAGGTGTTCCTTGAGCTGCTGAAAATACGTGCATTTCATTTCCGACCGAACAAACAAACGTCCACCCCGCTTCTTCAAAATAACTAAAATACTCCTCATCAGCTTCTTTTTGATAGTCTAGAGAATAGATGAGATTCTGTGGTTCTCCTTTTCGCAATACAAATCCCAGAAAAGCAAACTTCTCAAATAACCACCCTTTTTGAGCATATTCGCTCAGCTTTGCCATCTCTTTCTCTTCCGAAAAAGCTAACCCACTGCTGATTACGTATTTTTTCTTCCCCACACCTCTCACTCTCCCTTGTTTTCAAGTATCGCTTCCCCGTGTTGAATCATGATACGTTTCCGTTCAATTTCTTTCCTTACTAGCTCGACACCCTTTTTTGTTGTTACATACACTTTTTTCTTTTCACTTTTATCGAAGAGCTCAATTAAACCGGCCGCAAGAAGCTTTTTGATCGTCGTATACATGGACGCCGGTCCGATCACTACGCTGTGATTTGTTAACTCTTCAATCGACTTCATAATTAAATAGCCGTGTTTCGGCTCCATGAGCGATAGAAGAATATAATAAGACGTGTCCGTTAGCTCTCCTACATCAAGAGAATCATTCCTTGGCATGAGGTTCCTCCAAACTTATATCGTTTAATGATATATCATTAAATGTAATATATCAGTTAATGACATAGCGCGCAACCATGAAATGGAAAATAACAGAGGAAAAAGCCGCCAAATTTTCGGCAGCTTTTCATGTTAGCCAATAAAAGTGAGATTTGGCCAATATAATCTCATTTTAGCCAATATATTTCTTTTTTGGCCAATATCCTGAAAATTTGGCCAATAAACCACTCTTCGCCTCTTAATAAAGAGCATCCTTATTTTCAGTGATGAGGATTTTAAGTAGTAACACTTCACTGTCTTCTTGAATCATCTTTTTCACATCATTCGGATCACTCATATCAACCGTCCTCATCTGGTTTGACGTTGTACTCCGATACGCCGCTAGTATTTTTTCTTCATCTAATGCTAGTGGTACTTTTTTATCTTTAAACGCATATTCCCAAGTCGACATCGAACTTTCTAAATTAGCTTTCTGATTGCTTTTCTGGGGATTTAATTTTATATCTGGTGCATATAAAAAGTACAATGGTTCATCTGTTTCTGAATTGATGATTCCGAATCCTACATGACCTTCATCTGTCTCATCTAAACTTTCACCATAAATAAGATCCACAACAGAATCATCATCCTTCTTCCCATCTTGATAGCGTTCAACCCACAGCTTCACCCATCTTTGATCCGCATTTTGTACTTCAAGCTTAAAATCAAATAGGGTACCAAGCACTAACTCATCAAATGTTCTCGCATATTCAGACTCAGGCGCTGGTTCTATTTCGGCTACCTTGTTTTCATTAGCAGAGCAGCTCGAAATAAGAACGGTTGCCAAAATGAATGAGAGCCGCCATCTTTTCTTCACTACTTCTCCTCCAATTTTAGTGCAGCTTCTAAAATGGCCTGGTAGACTTCATTCCATCCCTTGTAGTAGGCTCCTACTTGATAGGGATCGACAAAGATACGATCAATTGATTCGTGTTCAGCCTCAAAAGGTAGCACCTCTCTAATTTCCATTCGATAGAAAAGTTGATACCCCACTTTAGGGTAAGCGCTCTGTTCGTTCCAGTTCGGATTTTCGCTATGGTCGACCGATAAAGAACCGATGAATTGACTAACGCCTTTCACATATCCTTCTTCCATTGCTTCACGCGCCAAACAAGCTTCAGGTGATTCCCCTGCTTCAATATGACCTCCCGGAAAGTCCCAACCTCTTTGCTTCAAATTTACGAGAAGAAGTTGATTTCTATTGAAACAGAATCCATGAGCGCTTGTCACAATTCCATCTGGAGCGGTTTTGCCGTTCCAGCTTAACTTCACTTTCTGTGCACCCCATTGAACATATGCGAACGTCATACGATTCTCCCCCCCAATAACCTACCTCAACATAGGAAACTCAAGATTCAATGACAATATCAGCCTTGTCTCCTGGTAGAACACTCTTCAAGTAATACTCCTCTGCCTTCCAGTAACGGTCTTCAAATTTCTTTATCTTTTTCTGTGTTTTTTCACTTTCTCGTTGAAATCGCACCTCTTTCGCACAATCTAAAAAAAGCATTCGATCAAAAGCTCCGCGCCATTCCTTTCGTTGGAGGAAAACACCTTCAATGATCACTACATCCGAAAGAGGGCTTTTACCGTTAGAAGCTCCTTGATCAGGTTTTACTCCCTCTTTCACTTTTTCAAATAGGTCTTCTTTTAGCTTTTCAATATCCCACTGCAAAAAGTAGTATTCAAACCATTCTTCATGCCCCGTATCATAGCGTCTATTGCGCGGTTCTATGTAATCATCGATATGAAACGTAACCGTACGATATCCTAGCGACTTGAAATAATGCTCCAGTTTGGAGACAAAGGTCGTTTTACCTGAACGACTTAGCCCGTCAATCCCCAGCACGAAGGGTGTTTTTAACGAAGCTCGAGGCAATACTTTTGTGAGATCCAAATTCGACATCTTCCATCGTAAAGGTGCGATGCTGTACACTCTCCTTTAACTAATAGCTTTTCATTTAATTTTCGTGTCAATCACCGGGGTCTTATAAAAAGATCCCGGTGAAGATCACTTCCCGAGATTCCTAATAAGGTCACCAATTCGACTAGGGTACCTTCACCTATTGATGGAAAAACTTTTCCGTCTCTGCCATGAGTGGCACTGCGCTCAGCTTACTTCTCATCACCCCACCCTTACTTCCTATCCTTCGTCATCAAAAAATTTGTAATACAGCGTAACACCGCTAAAATAGACAGACACTACGAGAACGATAAACACAACGCCCTCTATTATTTTTTCGATACTATAGACCTTTCTTTCTGAATCAATAAAATAGAACGCTAGAAAATGGATGAGCCACGATCCAAGAATGACCCATCCGAGTATGTGTAAAAACGTTTTGGCTTTCATTCCTAACCTCACTTACTTTTAAACGTTTAAATCCTCGCAAAACTTATGTACAACCACACCCTTAAGAGGAGTGGTTTTCATTACGTCACCTTTCATCCCACGAGATGACCTCAAGCTCCGGCCACCGCGCTGACCACTTGGCTACTTTCGCTTCATACACATCACGGGAAATCAAGAGCTTGTTCGGACAGACGATCAATCCAAACAAATCATGTAGCCCATATGGTGCATAGACTTTAAACGCACCCTTTTGATCGATTTTCACACCGATCGGCGCCTTCGTAATCTCTGGTTGTAACGAAAGAATGTGCGCGAGCGCTTCTTTCTGCTCGTCAATGTCTTTGTTCTTTAGCAACTCTTTTTGTGATTGTTGATCTCCATCCACCTACTTTACCTCCACAACGACCGTTCCAAATAAATCACCGCCGACATAAGCATCAAGCTCCCACGTTCCGCTTGAAGGAAGCTGCATGGAAGACGGGGTATGAGCATCTGCACCATTATGAGCACCTGCCAATTCATTTGTTTCAAAAACGACCACTTCTTCATTTGTATCCTGATTCGTACCGATCACTTTAAATCTACCATCTAGTTCATCATCAGTTCCCCAAAAATGCCACATATACTTGTTTGGCTGACCTACTTGAAATGTTGCCGCTTCCCCATAAATGAAACCAAGTCTCCCTTCATCACCGATCATTTTATAGGATCCTGATGTAAATGTGTCACTTACTTTTAAGTCGGGATCTTTATGTACAACTTGCTTAGCCCCGGCCTCTTCTTTATCACTACATCCCACTAATATGACAAGAAGAAGCGGCACCATTTTCAACCAATTCTTCATTTTTTTCAGCTCCTTTTAGCGAAAAAACTTATCATACTGGTCGATTTGATCGGGATGAAGACCCGTGCTTCGCTGCGCTTCTCTTTGCATTGATTGGTTGCATGACTGACACACATAGCTCGCCTTTGGATTCTGCTTTAGTTTCCGAAATTGCGAATCAGATGGCTTTACCCGGAACTTCTTTTTACAAAAAAACAATTCGCTTCAAGCATTCTCATCCCCCATTTCATGGATTGATCCACTACTCATATCTCTTCGATAAAAGGGAATAAATTCCTGCTGAAGCGCTAGGCGATAAGTAAGAAGAGAAAGCTTGCGTTGAAATAATCACTTTTTCTTTTTGCGAAGAATAATGACTGTCGTTAAGACGATCAACAATAAGAACAATCCTTCTTCCAAATTGGTCACCTCAGTACATATTTATTTGCTTGAATGAAGCGGTCAGAAGATTCTATCTATAAGAATACATACGAATTAAAATGAGATTTGTTTCAAAATAAAACGCACTTACCTAAATAAGTGCGTTTTTATCAGCTATGCTCGAGCGTGCGGTTAACTTTTTATGCGTATTGGTTAAGGACATCAGTAAGCTGGCGCTGGATCTCGTTAACATCGTCTGTTGTTAACATAAACTGCACTTTGGATTCATCCGTTTCAAGCATTTCAGATAAGAACCCCGAAAAGCCTCGTGCTTTTCGATCGATCTCAAGAATCACGCGAATGTTGTCTTTTGAAACCGGCTGGAACACGGCTTCTAGCTCATCAAGGCGACTGCGAAACGCACCGTGTGTGGCGTGGAACTCAAATTCCTGAATAAACGGCAGTCGGCCAAAACCGTGAGCCTCTTCATTTTCAACCTCTCGAAGCTTAAAACCAAGTCCATCGACCGCTTGAAGGAAAGCATTGATATACGGATGAGGAGCAACCTGAATCATATCCTTATCTTGCGGATCCACGGCACTTTTAATATCGAGTCCAGTTTGAAGCCAAACGTTGCTCTTCCCTTTACTGATCGGGGCATCAAGTGGCAGTGTAAACGCAAATGGGAATTCTCTCTTATCATTTGGTTGAAGCGTAAACTGATTCGCTACCGTGTGCTGCGCAATCTGAACCGATTTTGTAACCTTGCTGTCATCTTTCTTTTGCACGTAAGTTGTGTGAAGGGAGAGGTCGATCTTTTCAATCGTTTGTTCGACGCTACCTGCTCTTATTTTAATCACACCATCGACCGTTTCACCTGGAACGAGCACATTCCTATTCAAAATCGTATCAACTTCTGAACTTCCAACACCTACACGCGCCATCATTTTCTTCATAAATGACATTGGTCACCGCTCCTTTGATTGTGTGTATTTTTCTCAAGAAATATAGTTCGGCAGGGGATAGGGGATTCCTGCTAAGGCGGGAGGGGTCAGGCTCGAGCCTGACCCCTCCCGTGGACATTTATATGCGCTTCACAAACACAACCCGCTCTTCTCCCGGTCCGTCGTAATTTGAGTGCACCGCAATTCCATTTACGACACGATTACCACCTTCAATTTCAAACCCCATTCGAATGTGGTATGCAATTGAATTCTTATTTACTGGAGAGGTAACGCACCGCACCAAATTACGACCATACATTTTCATCGTTTGAAAGAAAGACTCATAGAGTTGGCGTCCAATGTGACTGCCACGATACGTAGGGTGGACACCAACAAAATGAATATACCCTTCCTGTAGATGCGATTGAGAAAGAAAACCTATAAGAAAGCCAATAATTTCACCATCTTGTTCTGCGACAAAACTCGTATTCGTAAAGTGATCAAAAAACAATTTAGGTAGCCTGTCCGCCATTTGTCTGCCATTCCACCATTCATTGATTTGTGGCGCAATGACATAGTAGTCTGACTGCTTCACATGTCGAATGTTCATAAAACCCTCCAATCGTAAGAGCCTGTTGCGTAACCTTAACGCTTCTTCTCGTTATGTATCCCGCTCTACTCTCAATTATTTCAAATTATCATCTATTCCTCAATGACTTCTTTACTCTTTTCACGTAGCGGGGGGTCAACGCACCCCACCCCATTACATGACGTCACTAGAAATTTTCAATAAAAAAAGGGCGAGGCAAGAATGCACTTGCCTCGCCACTTTCTATTCACCCGCTACTTTCAATCCTAATAACTTCGCAAAGCCGATCGCCTGCGCCTCTGATACTACACAACCCTCAAGCGTTTCGAAATCAACTTGAATTCCCTCGTAATGACACGTGCTAATATCTACACCATTTAAGCGCGTTTGCACAAAATTCGCTTCGTTTAGATCACACTGAACGAATACCGTTTTCGTAAACTGACAGCCGTGGTAGTTTGCATTTTGTAGGGAAGTCGATTTAAACTCCACTTGTTTTAAGCGCGTATCCACGTAACTACTGAAATGCGCGCGGCTATTTTCAAATAGAACGTTTCCGAGATTTGCTTCAGTAAAATCTGTTCCCATGAGTTTGCAATCAATAAACTTCACGCGATGAATGATGCCTTCATTGAAGTTCACATTTGAAAGATTGCAATTATCAAAGATCACATCCGTTAGATCTACGCGAGGGAGCATAGCATTTGTTAACGTCACATTTCGAAATACAACTTTTGAAACAATGGCCTGATCCAGTTCAATGTCTTCGATTGTTTCTCCCATAATCTCACAATTCATTAACGAAAAATCTTCATCACTATAGATATCACGAAAGCTTCCTTCTTCTAAAACTGCCGGAATTTTAGGAAGCGTTAGTTTTACTTTTTTACTCATTTAAACACCCTTCACTGATTTCTCTAGAATCATAAAAAAGATACCACAAGGAAAGGTGTAAAGTGCAGTCTGTTATTTAGTAGGAAAGTGTGTACAACTGATCTGGTGATTCATCCACCTGTTTCACTTTCTTCAAATTCATTTTTATAAAACCATTTATAGAAACGTCTCGATATGTAATTCGTTATTCCAAGTGACACAAAACTATAGTACCACTTCCACTTGACATACTTAATGAGATTCGTATACCGCTCCGCCAACACTTCGCCACCAGTTATCAAACCAACATGAAAAAGATAGTAAAGAAATTGGATAACCTTATTTCGCTTCTCAGGATAATTTAAATTAAAAATCGCACAGAACGAGGGATAAATGAAGTATTCAAATGTAAAGCTACTTTTATTTGATTTCTTCATAAAACGTACCGGATAACTAATCAAACCTTTCTCGACAACCCATAACCCTAAAAACCAGGTAATAAATTGCTTGAAAAACATAACGACAATCACATGTCTAATTTTAGTTTTCGGAACAAATCGATATAATAACACACCAGTGACAATCCAAATGATGTAGAGTAGTCCACGATCTTTTGACACCATCCATAACCTCCTTTATCCTAATACTGTTTCCGAAAATAAGGCTTCCATACATGAAAATTCAATTGTATTCATGACCTTTCTACTTAGTGTGCGCTCTCAAAAGACAATTGTCTTTTAAGGGGGTCAGGTACGAACCTGACCCCCCATCTCCACCCTCTCCCGTTTAATTCTCCACAAAAAGTGGTACAATCAATACATGAACACATAATCATATATAACTTACACGCCATACAGACTGGAGGCATCACGTTGGGACAAAACCATTCTCATGACCATGGACATACACATTCCGCTAACAAAAAAGCGCTCTTTATTAGTTTCCTACTAATTTCATCTTTCATGATTCTCGAGGTAATTGGAGGATTTGTAACAAATAGTCTCGCCCTCTTATCAGATGCTGGACATATGCTTAGCGATGCAGTGGCACTTGGGATGAGTCTACTTGCATTTAAACTTGGAGAAAAGGCATCGAATCAGGACAAAACCTATGGATACAAACGATTTGAAATTTTAGCAGCTTTTTTAAACGGTATTGCACTAATCGCAATTTCTTTCTATATTTTATGGGAATCTATTAATCGATTTATCGATCCACCTGATGTAGCAAGTACTGGGATGTTGATCATTGCAACAATCGGTTTTATCGTAAACGTACTAGTGGCATGGATCTTAATGAAAGGTGATACATCAGAGAACCTAAATTTACGTAGTGCTTTTCTACACGTACTAGGAGATTTACTAGGATCAATTGGTGCGATTATCGCAGCCTTGCTCATCATGTTCGCTGGGTGGAACTACGCAGACCCAATCGCAAGCTCCATCGTAGCTGTCCTTGTTTTAATCAGCGGGATTCGAGTTACAAAAGATTCCTTCCATGTCTTAATGGAAGGAACACCTTCAAATATTGATCTAGAAGAAGTGAAGAAAATGTTAACTGGTTTAGATGGTGTTCATTCGATCCACGACGTGCATATTTGGAACATCACTTCTGACTTTCCTGCTTTCACATGTCATTTAGTCGTCAATAAAGGTTGTGACCGTGATCAACTTCTCCAACTCGCAAATCAAAAACTACATGATCAGTTTGAGCTTAGCCACACCACCATTCAAATGGAATGCGATACATCTGACATAACCAAACAATAAAATACCGCCATTTAAAAAAGTCACGGGGTCCGGCCGGCGCCGCCCCCCTTCTCTCTTTCTTCTTATACAAACATATTCAAAATCAAAGCGCCACCAAAAGCAGCAAAGGAAAGCACTGTTTCCAACACAGTCCACGTCTTGAACGTTTCTTTAACCGTTAACCCTAGATATTCCTTCACCATCCAGAACCCAGCATCGTTCACGTGTGAGAACATAAGTGAACCTGCACCTGTTACAATAACGAGCAATTCCAGGTTTACCCCTGACATTGTTGCAATAATCGGTGAAACAATACCAGCCGCTGTTGTAAGGGCTACCGTTGCTGAACCTGTTGCAATTCGGATCAAACCTGCAATCATAAATGCGAGAACGAGCGGTGACAAAGAGAGATCCTGTGAAAGGTTCCCGATAATCGTACCAATCCCGCTATCAATCAAGATTTGTTTAAAACCGCCACCTGCACCAATGATCAAGATGATAGAACCTACAGGTAGAATACATTCTTCCACGTATTTTTTAATTTGTTTTTTGTCTAATCCCTGACGGAAACCAAGGAAATAGAAAGCAAAGAAACAAGAAAGTAACAATGCCACAAGTGGGCTACCGATAAATTCTAAAATTCCTACCGCATCACCTGGTAAAGGTAGAAACGGTGCGAATGTTCCTAAGACAAGAAGCAAGACTGGCATAATAATCGTTGTAAATGAAATGCCTGTTCCAGGTAGCGTAGAAGGATCGCGCTGATCTTCTACTTTGATCAAATCAGGCTCACCTACAGGAACGACGCGCTTATTAATCCACTTCGCGAATACCGGACCGCCAAGAATACCTGCTGGAAGCGCTATTATGAGTGAGTATAAAAGAACCTTACCAAGATCGGCTTCATAAATTCCAATCGCTGCAACCGCACCTGGATGTGGCGGAATCAATCCGTGCACAATCGACAAGCCTGCTACGGCTGGTAGCGCAATCAATAAAATGTTTTTCTTCGTTGCTTTTTGAATTGAAATGACGAGTGGTAATAAGATTAAAATACCAACTTCAAAGAATACTGGGATACCGATAATAAATCCTGAGAAGAACATCGCCCACGGGAGCTTCTTCTCTCCAAAAACGCGAATGAAGAAATTCGCAATCTGTAAACCTGCTCCAGATTCAGATAACAGTTTTCCGAGAATTGTACCAAGGGCTAGAATACCAACTAAGTGACCGAGAACGCCACCAACGCCCGTTTCATACGATCCTATGATATTGACCCATTCCATACCAGACATGACTGCTAGGAATAAAGCCGCTACCGTTAAACCGATAAACGCATGCCATTGAAAAACAGAAACTCCTACGATGACAATTGCAATCGATATGAGTGTTATTGCTAAAAGATAAATTTCCATGATAACTACCACCTCTTCTGAAATAAAGGATATTTTCAGTGAATCTCTGAAAACCCTTCCAACTTTCTTTATTATAGGAATTATTATTTCATAAATCAATGAAAACGTTTAAAAAAATTTTCTGAAGAAGTGACCTTCTCCTAATTTCCAAGTTAAAAAAATCGCAAAAACCCTTTTATATCAAGGTTTATAAGCATGAAAAAAAGAATCACAAAATCTGCGATTCTTTCAAAATTTATTTTTTTAGTTAATTAGTTTTCTTCAATTCCAAGCGCCATTTTTAAATATTCGACAAATAGAAGTGACTGCTCTTTCAATTGAATTTCCTCTGCAGGTAAAATCGCATGATCGAGGGCAAGCCCATCAACAAAAGATACAATCGACTTTGCAATGATTCTACTATCGTACTTTTGACTAAATTCTCCACATTCCTGTCCCGCTTTAATTAATTCCTCGTACACCTGTAACCCAAGGTGATAGCGATTCAAGCCATACTGACGTCTCCGTTCATCGTTTCGACCTGTAATAAAAAATTCCAGATTACTAGGCGCTAACGGATCCATGCGGTCGTCTGGCTCCATGCTTTCACCAAACATGCGCTTCATTAGGAGCGGCCAGTAGGAATCAACTTTTTTCTCAAGCAATTGCTCATTATCATCCACTGCTTTTTCCAGACCCTCTTCAAGGATCGCCTCATACAAATCTTCCTTGTTTAAAAAGTATTGATACAATCCCCCACGACTAACCTGAGCTGCCTCCATCACATGTTTCATCGTTGTGCGTTCGTAACCCTTCTCGATAAAAACCTGCTTCGCTGCTTTAAGTATGCTCGCTCGTCGCTTTTCCATGTGTTCCTTGCTGACTTTCGGAGACATCTCTCTTCCTCCACTTCTGTTTGCTTTTTGTAAATAATCCGGTCACTGATAGAAGAACAAGCAATGACGCAGTAATCAAAAATGTTGGGATTACACCAATTATCGTCGATAGCCAACCTCCTAATAACGGGCCGATTATTGTCGCTGTCGTCGTCACACTATTAATGACGCCGAAGACTCTTCCCGTCATATGAACTGGCGTGTCTACCTGGACATTAGCCTGAAAAGGTACAAAAACGAAGCTTACTGAAAATCCTGCTAAAATCCCAAATAACGGACCCCAAACGAGCGAATAACCCGTGTCGTAATATGTTAGTACTGCCATCATACCAAAGCTTAATCCAATCCCACAAACGCCTAACATCATGAAAGAAAACGCCTTGTAGTCTGTCTTTTTTGCTAAAAACATACCAGACAAGAACATTCCAATTCCGGATGATGCTACTAAATAACCAAACAAATCAGGTGAGACTTGCGTTAATTCTCTTAACAGCACAATGAGCTGCGAATCCGAAAGCTGGACAATCATTAAACTTATCCCGAGAAAAAAGAGTCCGATGAGTAGCTGTACATTCGCTTTTACATACGTAACGCCCTGGGAAAACTCTTTTTTGAACGAAGACTTGCCAGCTGCTTCAGAAATTTTGTTTGCAGCGAGGGCATTGGGCAGAAATACGATTAAAACGGCCGATACAAGAAACGTTCCCGAGTCGATCATAAACACGAGCTTCGATCCTAAAGCCGCAACCAGAATACCACTGAGTAATGGACCAAGCACCTTCGTACTTGAATCGATCATCGATGTAATAGCCATGGCGCTTTTCATATCGGAATCCGTTACAAGCTCCTTAAGCTTTCCATTCTTTGCGGGAATAAAGATAGCGGAAAAAGCGCCTATAGTAAATAAACAAATATACACGACAAGAAGCGAATCCGCTACCGTTAATACGAGAATCAGCCCTGCCCGAACAAGATCAGAGGTAATCATGAGCCCTTTCCGGCTAATGCGATCAGCTAACGTTCCAGCAACAGGACCCAATAACGCCATTGGAAGGGCTAAGCACAAAATGATGAATGACACCTCCATCGGAGAGGCATTCCACTTTAATCCGACGAGGGTAATAACCGCAACAATACTTAGCCAGTCCCCGATACTTGAAACCGTCTGAGCTATCATTAACGTGACATATCCTTTGTTTTTCACTAATGAGTTCATAACGCCAGCCCCTTTATCGACACTAATGTCGTTTTATTAATTTCATTATAACGACATCAGTGTCGATATTCAACTGTTTTTCTAAATATAAAAAAAGAAGACTGCTCTCACGGCAATCTTCTTTTGCTAACTCACAATTTCGCTTTCCAAAATCCCTTTATCATATCAATCCCCGCACTAATGACAAAAAAGAGTCCGATTGCTGCTAACAAAACATTTTGAGCCGTTCCAGACAAGGATAATAACTTCGTAAAACCATCATGAATGAGACGATCGTCTAAAAGCATGATCACAATCACAGCGGTTGCGAAGACATGATGAACTGCGTTCGCAATGGCTAACCGTTTCGTCCAATAGCCAACAAGTATTTTGTACAGCGCAAGCAACACCGCTGTTAGAAGAGCTAGACTAACAAGCGGCCAATAAGAGAGCAGCACCTCATTGTTAAAGAAAGGCACATCGATTTCGCCATTTCTTATGATGCCAAGCAAGTGCTCAGCATTATAATATAGCGTTGCCCACACCGCTGCAAAGAGAAGATCACTAAACAGTTCAAACTTTGAAATTTTCTTTTTCTTCGGCGGAGTGGTAACTTTCGTTAATTCATCTGCAGACCACTTATGACTACTATCTGTCACCTTCAAATTGGTTCGCTCTAAGACAACAAAAACCAGCGTAATCCAGAATAGCGTTTGGATGAAGGTATTCCATAAACCACTAATGGCATCTCCAAGTAAATGAAAGAAAACAGCTCCTATCGTTTCAGTCCCATTGTAATCTATAACATTCGCTGTCATAAACAAGATAAAGGTGACGGTCAAAGCGATTGGCATCACAGTTTTTAATAATTTTACATAATGCTCGAAATATTGTGGACCGATTAAATACATTGGCCATTCTCGGAATCCGTTTGCCATCTGTACCGGGCTTCCAAGTTCATTAAGAACGCTTTTCACATCTTCTTCCGTTGGACTATCTGGCAACATATCCCCGATTGTCGAGCGCAGCTCAAGGGCAATGTCGTCTCGACTGGATTCAGGAAGCCTTCTCGTCACTTCTCCAATGTAAATCTCAATCAGATTCACGCTCTTCCTCTCCTTTCAATAATGTCCCTAACTCGCTTGACGTTTTTTCCCACTCCGCCTTTAGCTGCTCGAAAATGTCACGACCATACTCACTTAAAACGTAATACTTACGTGGTCTACTTTCTGTCGTATCCCAACTGCTCGTCACAAGTTCCTGCTTTTCTAATCTGCGAAGAAGTGGATACAGCGTGCTCTGTTCAATGGATATTCCTGACTTTTCAAGTGATTGAACAAGTGAATACCCATATTGAGGAGACCTTAATTGGCTTAGTACCGCAAGCGTTAACGTTCCTCTTCTAAGCTCCGTTATTAATGACTGTAACAGCGTCACATCTTCACCAACTTCCATACTGTATGTCGTACACCATCTATACTATGTATCATACAGTATTATGTGTGAGACAACAATATGATTTTCTCAATAATCGCGAAAGAGGCAGGGGGTCAGGTACGAACCTGACCCCCCTGCCCATTCCCCCTTATTCATTTGTTATAATAGATTGATAGCTAATGAGATGTGGAGGGTACCCCTAATGATGACAGCTTCCTTTTTTGCTCATTACGATGCCATTCCCTTGTCCCTCTTTATTTTGGATAGGAACGGTCGCATTGCCCATCGTAATGAATATGCCATTTCAAGATTTTCATCCTATGAACAGATGGATTTCATACAATCCTATGAAAGCATATTAAGGATAAAAGAGAACGAACTAACCCCCTACATAAATAAAGCATTGACCGTGAAGCTGGGAGAGTATATTTCCATTCCTCTCCCTCATTCAAACGAAATGATTCGGCTCTCCCCGATTAACGACGAACTGATTACGTTCATCATTGTAGAAGATAAGGAGGCGATTTATAAAAAAGGCCAGCAGAAAGATATCGAAACTCCCTTTAATGAAAAGTCGGAAGAGCTTCAGCAGCAAATTCATTCTTTAATTGATGAGAATCCAGACGGCATCGCTTTTATTGATGAACGCCTTCACCTTACGCTCATCAATCGATCACTTCATCACATGCTCGGTTATTCTCTTGATGACTTACGTAATGCTCCAATAGCAGTGGTTGACGAGCAAACCATTCAAACGATCGGAAGACACTTTGAATTAGCACTCCACGGTGATCAGCGTCCATATGAAATTGAAGCGAGCGATGTCCACGGAAATTGCGTGCATCTTCTCATCAAAACCATCCCCATTCATACGAACGGACAATTTCGGGGTGCTTATAAAATTGTTAAAGACATGACTGAATTTAAAAATGCTCAACTTGATGCACTCGATCAGGCGGAACAATTACGCTCACTCATTGATTCCATTCCTGAATTTATTATTTTCAAAGATGAGAACGGGAAAATCATTGAAATGAATGCATACGCTAAACGAATTTTTGGAATTGAGGAAGGAAAATACAAAGGGAGAACGTGCGAAGAATTAAATTGTAGCAGCATTGATGCCTATCATTTACTGAAAAACAACGCCAAAACAGACAATATAGCGTGGAATGAAAAAACAAAAGTAGAGTACGAATATGAACTTGGGCTTGCAAATGGGGACATAGGGACATTCGAAATCATTAAAGCCCCAACCTTCCATCCGAATGGTGAGCGAAAATACCTTATTGCAATTGGCCGGGATATTTCAGAACGACGGGAAGTGGAAAAAGAGCTCATCAAAAGCCAGGAGCTCATTGAATCAATTTTCACCACAAACGCTGATGCGATTTCCGTTAGTAACCTGGACAAAGAAATCATTCAGGTGAACCCAGCCTTTAAGAAACTTTACGGTTACAACGATGGGGATATGATTACCCATTTACATGACATCTATCCTGATCAAAATAAACAAGAAGCAAACCGCATCATCAAAGCCGTGCTTGATGGTGAAGGAGTAGTTGATTTTGAAACGGTAAGAGTAAAAAAAGATGGCACACAGATCGATGTTAGCGTCACCTACTCCCCCATTAAAGATCACGAAGGAAACGTTACAGCGATGTCCGCCATTACCCGAGATATTCGCGACCGTAAAAAAACCGAAGAACTTCTTCTTCGTTCAGAAAAACTTTCTGCAATCGGCCAGTTAGCAGCAGCCGTCGCTCATGAAGTGCGCAACCCATTAACATCTGTCAAAGGCTTTATTCAGCTCTACAAGGATCGCATTAACGAGGAAATTCTTGAGCTAATGCTTTCTGAAATGGATCGTATCGAAGGAATTATTAACGAGTTTCTCTCACTTGCGAGACCGCAGGCTGTTACGTATCAGCAAATTGATATTATGGCACTAACGCGGAACGTCGTTTCACTTATGAATCCTGAACTTTTATTAAATAAAGTGGATGTAAGAACCGTTTTTCACACACCATCCCTTATGATGCATTGTGAAAAAAACCAGATCACTCAGGTGCTTATGAATGTGATCAAAAATGGGATTGAATCGATGCCGGATGGTGGACTGCTTTCGATCACGACCTGCAACTCCGATACGCATTTGTTTATCGAAATTGCCGATAAAGGAGTCGGGATACCAAAAGATCGTTTGGAACGACTAGGCGAACCATTTTTCTCAAACAAAGATACAGGAACCGGACTTGGCCTTGTCGTTTGTTATAAAATCATCCACGAACATCATGGCACCATTCACTTTGATAGCACTGTAGGCGTTGGCACTGTTGTAACAATCACTTTACCACTACAGCGTTAAAGCTTGAGTAAACGACTGGGATAATAGCTTAAGAAGATCAGGACTGCTCGTATGGAGATACATCTCTCTATGTAGCGGCTCTCCTTTTAGCGGAAGAAACGTGACCCCTTTTTGTTCGATCGCATCCGCCATCATTTTCGGTAAATACGCAATCCCAATTCCAAGGGAAACGAGTCCACCCATACCAAGATAATGCGTTTCTAACATGTTCCCTTCAAATAAATGCTCACTTAAAAGCCCTCTTACTTGCTCGGATAGGTAGCCGGTAGGAGGGATAATTTGCGTATAGTTGAAACATTCTTCTAGCGTTACCTCTTCCTTATCCGCTAGTGAAAGAGAGACGGGTACCGCCGCAACAAATGGTTCTGAGAAAAGAAAATTCGAATACATCCCTTCAATTTCAGGCGTATTTTGAACAACTGCCGCATCAATTTCATGCACTTTTAACAGCGGTACTAAATCAAGGCTATCCTCGCGAATGGCCGTCACATTTACATTGGAATATTGTAGTTGTTTATAAAATCCCGGTAAAAAATATGTGCTCAAAATAGGCGTTGAGCCAAAACGAATTCGATCATATTTCTTATAACGATCAACGGTTTGATTGATTTGGGAGAAAAGTGGCCTGATGTCTTCGTAAAACGCCTTCCCCTTCGTCGTTAGCTCCACACCTCTTACTGATCGGTTAAAAAGAGAAAAACCAAGTTCCTCCTCAAGCTTCTTCATTTGCTTGCTTAACGCTGGTTGTGAAACGAAGAGTGCCTTTGCTGCGCTTGTGAAGCTTCGCTCTTCAGCAATTTTAATAAAATACGTTAATTGATGAAGCATACTGCTCAACCTCCTTCACTATCGAACCTTCCCTTTATTATAACCTGAAGTTATGGATGGATCATTTTTTGATATTACCCACCTCACTCTTTTACACGTTATGCTAATCCTAGATCAGAAGCAATACTAGGAGGATGAATATGAAAAATGTTTATATATGGCTCGGAATCGCCATTCTTTTTGAAGTGATTGGCGCAACATTCATGAAATACACCGATGGTTTTAGTAACTGGGGCCCTACTGTTATCGTGATCTTAAGTTATGCCATTGCGCTCCTTTTTTATATTTTTCTCACGAAAGATTATGAACTAGGAATCATTAATGCTCTATGGTCAGGTGGGGGTACGGTCATCATTGCCATTGCTGGCATTCTCGTCTTTAAGGAGTCCACTTCGCTCATAAAATTACTAGCCATAACGCTTATAGTGATAGGGATTATTGGATTAAATACGAAGTCTCGCTATATGACAGAAGGAGGCAATGTTTCATGACCTACCTGATTCTTGCACTCACGTTTTCCATTATTGGAAGTATCGCTGTTAAATATTCTGCCGGGTTTACAAAGAAAATACCAGGCGTGGCCGCTTTCTTCCTTTTTGGACTATGCATCTACTTTTTAACGTTATCTGTCCAATCCATCGAAATCGGTCTTGCCTACGCCATATGGTCGGGCGGTTCCATCGCCGGCACAACCATTGCGGGTCTTCTCTTATTCAACGAAAAAGCGACCAGAAGAAAATTTATCTCAATCGCGCTCATTATGGTTGCCGTCGTGCTATTATAGGTCTTAAGTAGGGCGGGGTCTGGCACGTACCTGACCCCCCTATCCTAAATCGAGGTGAACTCATTGTGTAAATGCTTCATCTTACTGCCTTTCCTACTTTTACTCTTAAGCTGTCAAAATGATGAATTTCACCTTCTTGATCAAGTCACACAGATCAGCGTTATCAAAGTGAGTGACTTGTCCCCATCTCCTGACCAATATGAGCATGAAGGAAAACTCATTAATGAAATTACCTCAACGGAAACGATCGATCAGCTACGTCACACACTCGAAAAAGCAGACGTTGAGAGTACTGAAAATGCCGACCTGGATCTTCCCTCTTACAAAGTCCTTTTTCTAAACGATGATAAAGTGCTGAAAAAACTGGGCTATTATCCAAAAGATAAGCATCACGAAACCGACGCCTTTCTTTCTCTTGAAAAAGAGCGCGTCTACCATCTTTCAAGTTCTCTTCATCTTGTACCCTAAACATCAAAAATGCTGCTCAACCAAAACTCTGGCAAGCAGCACTGTTCATCATCTTACAAATACTTTTCCATTCGAATATCCGACCACATTTTTCCGTTCCAGTAAGTGAAATCTTCTAATTTTCCAATCTCTTCATAACCAAGTTTCTGATAAAGCTTATACGCGTTTGTATTAAACTCAAACACACCAAGCTCAATCCGGTTAAAGCCCTGTTGGTAAATGTGTTCTTCTAAATATTGGATCGCTTTAAAGCCAATTCCTTTGCCTCGTCCTTCAGGTTCACCGATTGTAATCCCGATCCACGCCGTTCCTGATTCTTGCTTAAAGAGGTGCGGAGGGTCTACCATGTAATTCATTTCACCGATCATTTCGTGATTCACAAAAATCTGAAAAATTTGCTGATATTCCAGGCGATCCCTTACCCCTTCAAGGGTAATGGTTTTGCGTTGATCTAATTCCTCTTGACTTTTATTTGGACGAATAAGCGGTATCAATTCCCGATCATTTTCCCAACGATTCAGGACTTCCACAAATTGAGCAGTTGGTTTTGTTAATTGGACAATCTCCGTCTTCACATGGTGCTCCCTTCAGTATGGAAAGTCTATCTCTCTCTCAACCTTATGTATATTTTTTTAATGAACTCTCTCCATTCTACCACTTACGCTCCAATAGTTCTGTTTTCTTTTTTTGAAAGGCTTACTCATAGCCCTAGAAGGTAAAAAGCACAGCGAAAATAATCAAGGCAGAAACGCAAAACGTTAGTTTCGCTGATCTTCTTTGACCGCGATCCTCAAAACCCGTTACCGTCATGAAAAGACCAAGCGAAAGGAGCATCAATGGCAATAGAAAGATGCTTCCAGTTAAAACAGCTACCGCAAATCCGCCTGTCATAATGCCGCAACTTATGCGTAATGCTTTAAGCAATTGGATCACCTCAATTCAACTCGTTCACTCCTGAGATGAAGATGACAGCTATTCACCACCGCCCCCTCCGCAGCCACCACCATCTCCGCTATCACAACCTGAACTATGATGACTTCCACTATAATAGCTTGAATGATCCGTTCCACCGCTACGATGATTCAAGGATTTTGATTTTGCCGACCCAAGAGCAATAAATAAAATAACTAGAAAAATCACAAAGAATGCTTCCATGTCCATCCCTCCCTTTTTATAGTATATACGCTTCACCCTCCCATTAAGTTTCAACTATTCCAATCGTTTCCTTCATTGAAAAGATGCCGACATACACTAAGCAATGGATCTTCATCGGAACCCCCCCCTCAAACCACAGAGTTGAAATTCCAATTTGCTCATACGCTAGCTCCTCCTTCTTTCTTGAAAAACTCGATAAAAAGCATTAATGTGCCACTCGCTTTTCGAAATTTTACATATAAATATATTTATACATAATTAACAATTTACTAATTTGTATTATACGAAAACTCGTTCTACAATAAGACTCGTAAGACAATATCACCATTCTTAGGAGGAAAACAATAATGAATAAACATATACTAATGGTCGTAACAACGGCTGACAAAATGAACAACGAACTGGATACAGGACTTTGGCTTTCTGAATTCGGTGAAGCGTATGTCGAATTTTCAAATCAAGGCTATGAAATCACCGTAGCTAGTCCAAAAGGTGGTAAAGCGCCAGTTGATGACCGCAGCCTTGAAGGTGGAGAAACACCACAGGAAATTTTGGATACAGCGAAATACCTTGAAAACACATTAAAGTTGGATGAAGTAAAAGACATCTCGAAATTCGATGCAATCTTCATGCCAGGTGGTCATGGTACAATGTTTGACCTTCCAGAAAACGTGAAGCTTCATGAAGTGGTTCGTGATATGTATGAAGCAGATAAACTTGTTGCGGCTGTCTGCCACGGTCCAGCTGGACTTGTCGGCGTAACACTATCTGACGGTACGCCACTAGTAAAGAACCAAACCGTTACTGGCTTTACAGATGAAGAAGAACGTGCAACAACGCTTGATCAGTATATGCCTTTTCTTCTTGAAACACGCTTACGTGAACTTGGTGCAAACTTTGTAGGCGCAGACAATTGGGCAGATCACGTTCAAGTTTCAGGGAAGCTTGTTACTGGACAAAACCCACAATCAACAATCAGTGTTGCGAAAGAAGTTATCGCTCAGCTCGATAAATAAACAGAAGGATTGGAGCCTGCAAGCCGTTTACCGGCTTGCAGGTTTTTAGATAGAAGGGAGAAATCAGCATGATTACCCTTAATGCCATCTTGAAAGCAAGAGCAGGAAAAGAAGAAGCGCTTTATCAAAAGTTAACTAATGTGATCGAGCCATCTCGACGAGAAAACGGATGCGTTGCCTATACGCTCCATCGCTCACTAGATGACAATTCTGTATTTGTTTTTTATGAAACGTGGAAAGACAATGAAGCGTTACAAGCTCACATCGCTTCTCCTCATTTTCAGGCATATCGCGATGCCACTCAGGATCTGGTAGAATCAAGGGAAGTATACAAACTGAAGAAGGTTTAGGAAAATCGTTTTTTCACTATTAAAGGATGTTGAACAATGATTGATTTTGAATGGTACCGCAGTTTTATTAGCATTTATAAGCATGGATCTGTTTCCGCTGCGGCTAAAGCGAGATTCCTCACCCAGCCTGCCATGAGTCAGCATCTATCCGCTTTAGAAGCAGAAGTTGGTGAACCCTTGTTTACCCGTGCGCCTAGAAAAATGATTCCATCAAACAAAGGAAAAGAGCTGTACACGAAGCTCGTTCCACTTATCGAGAACTTAGAAAGTGCTACACACGAGATTAGGCACAGGGCTTCAAAGGATTCGTTTTCTCCCGTTTTAAAAATCGGGAGTCCGATTGAGTATTTCACAGGTCGTTTGCTACAAAAAATTCAACATGTGGATGTACGGTTAATTACTCAGTTCGGTACGGCCTCAACTCTTTTAGAAGATCTCATACAAGAAGAAGTCGACCTGATTTTCACACCTAAAAAGCAGCCGGTTGCTGGGATAGAGTATGTAAAACTTGAGGAAGAAACGTTTGTGTTAACCGCTCAGAAAGGCGCTCTCGAACAAGCCTCATCATTGGAGGAAATCGAGAACTTACTGAAGCAGCAGAAATGGTTAAGCTACGGTTTGGATCTTCCTATTATTCGTCGTTACTGGCGCGAGCATTTAAAAAAGCGTCCGGATATCCAAGCACATCACATTATTCCCAACCTACAGTCGATTTTAAGAGCCGTTGAATTAGGCCTTGGCGTAAGTATTCTGCCTACCTACTTGATTGAAGAGTCGATAAAAGAAGGGAAATCTGAAATACTCTTCCCCCACCTTTCCGTTAACAATACACTATATGCTGCATATCGAATTGATCACAAAGGCGATCCAGTGATCAAAGAGATTGTAGATAAATGGTAAAAGCACCGTCATTCCTCTTGTTGGATGGCGGTATTTTTTTATTTCTAAATCCCCTGAGCGTTTCTCAGAATTTTAGCCGTTTTTAACGTTCACTTTAAGGGAAAGAGTATGTTATTAAACGAGACCTGTAGGAGGAGAAACAATGAATAACGAACCAAAAGCAAGCTACCATATGACGGATTTCAATGATTTTCACGAGATCTGCATAGAGAATGGAGAGCTTAATTTCCCTGAATATGTAAAAATTATGCAAGATTACCTTTTAAGCCAACCGAGAGAAACGATGGTGTTTCAGGAGTGTTGGATTGAAGATAAAGAAGCGGAAATTGGAGAGGTCAGAACAGTTCAAGTCAATTTCCTAGATCACAAAACAGAGAACTACATCCGCCTCTGGGGTGCTAAAAAGAATGACACTAACGAGGTTATTAAAATGAAGGTAGATGCGATCGACATCGAAACGAAAGAAGTTGTTTATGAACGCGAGCTAGCTTAAACAGAGTGAACATTTCACACCATTAGAAAAGAGCGGCGCAGACACTTTGCTGCTCTTTTTAGTTTATCTATAAGCTGTGATCTCGGTCTCTATCGATAGTTAATAGCGTGATAACTGTTTTAATGAACAAAAATCACCCGTAAATCTGAAACTTTTTTCCAACGCTCTCGTAGTACATAACAGAGAGGACGTTACATATGAAACAGAAATTCACATCCGTTTTATTCGGATTTATCCTCATTCTTGCTGGTTGTAGTGGGCAAGCTGAAACATCTACGGAAAATCAGTTGGACTCTTTGAAAGAAAATTATCCAGAGGTGAAGACGGCACTTGAGAAACTTCCAGAAGAATTCAGAAGTGAAGTTACCGTCCCCGACATGGAGACGATCCCATTGGAAGTGAGTGATGTCGAAGCGGTCGCAGAAACAAAATTTGAACAATTTGGAATCGATGTTTCTTACGCAGAAGATGAAAAGCGGTAGAATGTAATGGTTAAAGATCAGAAGGGAATTGTCTCTTCTATTGAGGAAACAAATCAGGAGCTTGATCATGACATGAAAGGATTCTACTCGGAAGCTGAAGATGGTCACCTGTTAACGATGACGTGGGTAAGTCAGAACGAAAACGCCCTTTATAATGTGGTTGGATTCACTCCATCAGGAGAAGCGTCGGCATTCACAAAAGAAGACATGGTAGACATAGCGAACTCGATTATTCAGCAGCGAGAGTAACAAGCTGTTGACTTTATTTTTCAAATCGTTAAGGAGGTGTAGAAAATGGGATTGTTCATTGCCATTCTCACAATCATATCTTCTGCAGGCTTCCTCTATTATATGGGGAAATCGGGCTATTCGTGGAGAATGGATGAAGATGACGAGCATTGAAAGTAGGTATAGCGTAGCGGGGGTCAGGTACGCACCTGACCCCCGCTACGCTAAAGCAATGAAAAGCAAGTATTAAAGAAAAAGAGGAAGGTGAATAGAATGCTTAAGAAAAATAGCTTTGTACTCATTATTTCGATTTTGCTTTTTATTCTAATCATCTCAATTTCTGAGACGGCACCCTTTCTAAAAATACTTCTGTCTCTTCTAGCGGTCGCATTTTTATTCCCTGCCTTTAGAAAACATGTTTTTCAAAATAAAATGAGGAAACTTAAAGTCGCTCTCCTTACATCGATGACCTTTTCAATCGGACTCTTTTTCTCTTCGCTTCCAATGGCAGGTATGGAGGCATTCTCGTTCATTACCGTCATGTCCTTTATCGTTGTTTTACTCTATAGCTTGCTTGGAAATCTATTATACGGACTACCCGTCTCTATTTTGGCTGAGTATCTTTCCGTAAAAACGAGTCGTTTCCGAATATTTCTTTCCGCTTTCATTCATCTAGGATTTGGCTTCGCAACCTTTTTCGTTGCACCAGCCTTTTTTCTATGGGCGAGTATTTGCTCTGTCCTATTCTTTATCTGGGATGAGGTGACGAGGCGAAGCTATATGAAAAGAGGACACGAGATGTCGATCTAATTTACGGGGAAGTTTCTTATTTAACAGTCACCCATAAATCTTCCTCGTCCATCTCTCCACAACTTTTTCAATCATAAACCTCACTTCAAAAAAATCCTCTTTCATAATTAACCTGAAATAACAGCTTTTCATAAAACTTAGCACATTTCCTTTTATATGGAAGAAATCAACGCTATATCCGTTCTGCTGAAACAGCCCTTCTAACTCTGTTGAGAGCAACTCAATCCATTTACTAAATTTCTCCTCACTCAACCCCTGATCCAAAAGGCCCTCGATCGCAAACAATAGTCGTTCATCTTCATCATCTACATACGTTGTGGCTTTTTTAAAAAGACACGCCCGTATCACTTCAAGACATTCATCTATTTTTTCGATTTCAAAAACCGGATGCCTAATAACTTCAGTCAGTGCATCCGCCCCATGTGCGATACTATGCGCCCAACCTTTTGTCTCAACATACCCTCGCGTATCTTGCTCTTCTCGTAAATACTTAAAACATTTAGCCGTTGCAACTTCCATTCGATCTTCTTTAAGAAATCCCTCTTCACGATCTTTTTCTAAAATGAGCGCAACGACCAGAACCGAGAAAGAACGTGTAAAAACCGAATCTGTGCCTCTTTCACCAATACGATAGAAAAGGTGTTCATCATCAAGGCATGTGTTTAATAGATATGTAAGCTGTTCCTTCGTTAAAAAATCTTCTATAACTAGCTTTCCAAATGTTGTATAGATGAGATCGTCCCTTAAGACAGGATCGGTACTCCCAATCTGGTGAAGCATGTGAATAAGCAGATCATCCAGATCTCCTTGAAACTTATTTCGATTAAGTTCTTCTAGTGCTTGTTTTAATTCCAATTGGTCGCCTCCTAGTCTAGCTAAAAAACAATAAAAAGCCGCGTATTAACGCAGCCCTACTTCAGAATAAATAGAAATAAAACGTGAAGCCTGCGAATAATATCATCGAAGCGATCGCTCTCGTCCATCGATACTTAGCACTTAATCCTGCTTTCTTTTCCAAAAATTCAATATAGAACAGGATGAAGAAAAAACCCATTAACATCCAAAATGCTCCCGCTTCATCACCAACTACGAGCTGCAACCGTAAAAACCCAGCCCCGATCACAACAGGTCCTATGATTCCAACAACTAAATAAACTAACCTTATAAAGTTACGCTCATTCTTCACGTGTATATCCCCAAGCAATAAGGGATAGCAAACCACCGCCGATCATAATCCAAAACGCTGCATCTTCCATTGAAACACACCTCCAGTCAGATACGTGTAGGCTAACTACTTCTAGTTTACTTTCTTTCAAACCTTCAATTCATAGGAAAACTAGTTTCACCACAACCGGCATAGGGGTCAGCTTCGTGCCTGACCCCTCGCTCACCTTCTATCTCATTTTACTCAATAAAAACCCTCTCACTTCCGATAAATCGCCTGATTGAAAGACTGCGTTTCTCGGATCAAAGAAAACACGATCCTCTACTTTTTCATACTCTTCCTCAGGGATTCCTTTGAAGAAGTACTTCCAACGCTTAGTTCTGACCATCTTCTTTATTTCTTCATCAATCTGCGCCTGATCTGCATTCATTACAACAAGACAAAAAGGTTTCCCATTTTCTTCGTTATGAAAATCTTCTTTATCTAAGGTCAACGAAGTTTCCTTTTTGACTGAAGAAACATTTGAAAATTCTCCTAATTCATCTGTTAAAACCTTCATCTCTTCGTGGGTTAAGTTACCTTTTTTTATAACCACAACATTATAGTCTTCCTTTATTGCCTTTCTCTCTTTCTTCAATACCTCATAGTGAGGAAAAGCCTTCCTAACGAGGTCCTGATTGTTTTTAATAAAATGATACTTATGGAAACTTCCGATCATGAACAAAGTAATAAAAGATATGAAACCTAATAGAACGATAAGTAGATATGCATTTTGTACTTTCAAAAAACTCATAGAATCCAAAAGCTGAGGCATGCCAATGACGATGGCTGCGGATATGACGATTTCAAACCCACTTAAGTGTTGCCGATCCGTTCGCTTACGCTTATATTTACCTTTCTTCACGTAATAACGTGTAAAAAAATAAAAGAAAGTGATCATAAAAATAAAACTAACTAGTCCAATCCAAAAGAACAAATTCCCATTAGCACCTAAATTAACATAAATAAATTTTTCAATACCTAACCAATACAAATAGCTGCTTACAATGGATAGACACCCTAGTAAAAGATCATAAGAACTTGCTAGTTTATAAGGTGCCAGAACATAAGCTAGCATCCATAGGTTAATGGCAATGGCAGGTAAAAGGGCAGCTAAAAAAAATGGTTGAGAGAATGGGCCTACCATATAAGGAAAGAACCCCATGATATCCACAAAAAATATAACCATGAAAAAGATAGAAAATTGATTTTCCTTTGGAGTTGTTATTCTTAAATACGCTAACGCCTCGTTATCCGAAGCTATGGGTTTTCCCATGCACCCTCCACCTTCCAACAAAAACCTATTTTTCTATAGTTTAACAGAAAAAGGGGTCAGGCACGTGCCTGACCCCTTCAACCTTCTCAACAATAAACCGGATTATTCGAATAATGACTAACCCAGCGCCCCGTGCGCTCCATTTGTTTTTGTAGTCTACCTTTCGAAACCGGCACCATTAATTCAAAGCCATCCTGAAACAAAATCTTCGTTGTATTTTTCGTAATCGCATACGTATCCCGAACGTGCTGATAAAATACCCAGCAACAGTCAATGCTTTCGGGTGATTCAGTCGGAAAGGCCGAAATTGCATTCCAATTCGAAACAATAATTGGCGTCTGCTGCTCATACTTTAAATGATAAATGACCGCTTTTCTTCGTCCTTCATACGTGACGCCTGCTTCAAGACAAGCCTGCCTAATTAAATCGACTGGCGTTGTTTTTGATAAATAGATCCCGCTTCGATCATAAATTCTAGAACTATATCCAACTTCTTTCGCCACTTCAATCGCCCGAGTTGATTTACTAATTTCATAGTCATTCATAATTTCTGCCTCGATATTGACCATGTTTACTTTTCCCTTCTGTTTTCAATTGGCAATGGATCCCTTTCTGATTCCGTTGCAGTTCCCCTTTGTACAAGAAAAAGGTATACTTGTACTATTGTTGGTTTGGACGCCAACAACTGCCCCAGAATGTGTCCTCCAAGACAAAACATTCTGGGGCTTTTATGTATGCTATTCACTTTCTTCATCACCTCCTCTCACGATCAGCAAGATGACGTTTCACCACGCTCTTCATCATCTTGTAAATATTTCCACCCTTAACCTTGATTATAATGAATGTTCCGAAATATTCAAATACTTTTTTTAGTAGATAAGACCCAGAAAGGCCTTGCAGTGCCTGTCACCACCCGCTTTATGTAACTTCCTGTCGAATCGCTCCGCAGTTGTTTAGGATTGGGTTATATGGGTATTAAAGGAAATACAACATAATCGAATGTGAGGTTAGTCGAATGAAAAAGTACCTACTTACTCTATTAGCCTGTGGATTATTAGCTGCCTGTAATGGCAATCAAAATGCGACTCAAAACGAAGGCACAGAAGCCGCTACTACTGAAGAAACAGCTGCTAGCGATACCAACATATCAGAAGAATCGTCCTCAGTTAAGAAAAACAAAAAGGATACTCCCTCATCGAATTCAGCTACGCTCACCCCAGATTCACCGTCATCACCTAATAGCCTAACGGATACTGAAAAGAAGTTCCTACGAATTCCTACCGTCTCAATTGAAACACCTTATGGAGGAGACGGAGATATCGCATATGAACATACTCAAAAAGAAATTGTCGATGAATACATGGATGAGAATGGCCGCATTCATTTCGCTTTAGATGAGAAACCAATTCGCACCATTGTTAGTGGAGAAAACGAAAACATTCGCAACATCACAAATTATGGTGATGCGTTTATCGGAATAATAGAAGAGGAAGCTTATGAGCTTACCGATCAGGATCAGATTGTTGAAGCATACCAATTGATCCTTCGGGCGACCCCAGCTCAACTTCAAGGTCAAGAATTAACTTACCGCACTTATGAAGAAGCGACGAATTTAGAACGAGGCATTACCAAGATCACATATCTTATCGCTCCATCACTTGGTGATCTCGACTATATCGTCCAAACTCAGGCTTACGATCATGAAGCACTCCCAATCCTTTTAGAAGAATTAGAGAGTCTTGGATCACCAACGCTCCTCCCTCCCGCTCCTCAAACGCCAATGGACCTTCAGCTTTTCGAGAACATGCAAGCTGTTCAAGCAATGTGGGGACAGCTCGGGCAATTTGATGACCCGAAAACAAATCGTGCTGAGTTTGAGCAACTCTACCTTGAAGTGAGAAAAGAAACGCTCAACATGATGGCACGCGTGAATTATACGCTAAGTGAGGAAATATAGACGATACGCAAAAAACAGACCTACTCTCCGATGAGAATAGGTCTGTCTATGATAGGAATCCATTAAATTAAAACAATAGTAAACTAACACCAATCGCAAACAGCACAACGCCCGCAATCGAATAAAACATACCAGAACGCTGCTGCCCTTTGATTCTGTTCGAAATACCAGCAAGTAGATTAATGACGCCAAATCCCATGATACCGTATAATAGTAAATTCTCCTCTTCAGGAGTAATCAGATACATAATCGGAAGTAACAATATTAACGCAGATAGGATAAACTGCACAATGCTCAATGAAAACAATAGTTTAGATTCAGATTCTGTGCTCATCATTTTTCCTTCTTTCCTTTTCTAGGTGAACTGATTCATGACTTCTATCCTAATTATAACAGCGTCAATCTTGTTTTTGTTATGGCAAAAGTATGAACATTCGTTTAAAAAGGATTACCGCGCTTATGTACCACGTTCCCGGTTAGGGACTATTGTAATCATTTGACGTTTAGTAGAATGAAACCTTTCCATTGGAAGATCCGTAACTTTTATTAGATTAAGAACCTCTTCATTTTATCGCATTACCAGTTTTACAATAATATGGTTAAAATCATACATAATCTGGGTATAGGTACAAATACCCCGTACGTCAGTCTCACGAACAGGTAGAACAACCTATTTACCAGACCTCTTCCATTTGGTACCATATACTACTGCTTGAGTATGATTTTCCTTATCAAACATACAAAGGGGATAGCGCAAATGTCCTATTTATCCTATTTACAATCAGAAATAGCTGAAAAGCGAGCTCAGCTCGTCCGCCTACAATCTAGCATAGTAAAACTAGATGGCTTACAAAATGAATTTATTCAAAATAAACAGCTTGTCGAGCAACCTGAGCTAACGCCTACGACATGGGCCGGCGAATTAGCAAACTCCTTTCAAAATATACGTGAAGATATGAAAGCCTCTTATCAGAATCTATCAATTAACCAAGTGAATTCTGCACTCAATACAATGGAAAATAAAGCAGATCACCTTCGTCGTGAAATCCAGACGCTTGAATTTAACATCACCCAGGAAATCCACCGGTTAGAAGAGGAAGCGAGAGAAAGGAGAAATGCGAAGTGAGTAACGAAATGATAGTAAAATTTAGTGAAGTCGAGCAATCGATCAGCCAAATCGAGAAAAGCCTAAGCGCCTTTAACGCAGAGCTACCAAAGAACACCGGAGAAGGAAATACGCTGGATGTGGTCAATCGATTAAATGAGATAAATCATATGCTAACGGAAGTAGGAAACGCCTACAAAGAAATCCTTACCTTAAACAACCAGACCGTACGAGAATCCGTGCAACAATTGGAGAATGCGGACCAGGAGCTCTCCTCTTCTATTCAGATACGTTAGGAACGCATAATGAAAACGTTAGATACCGAATAGCTTCATCATTTTCTTTTAGCTCATCGAAGATCTCCTTCGTTGGGCTTTTTAATTTCCGAAATAAAAAGAAAGAATTTTCAAACAAAAACTCACAATTCCCCTCTCCCATATCTTATAATGGTATTACCAATAAATACTCTGGTATTACCAGAACAGAGGTGATCCCATATGATGATCGAACGTTCCTCCGAAAAGATCGCAAAACAGCTTATTCGTTCTATTTTAGAAAAAGAATGGCGCACAGATGACCCGCTCCCCCCTGAACGAGAACTCGCATCTCACTATCAAGTTGGCCGACCTACCATTCGTGAAGCCCTGCAGCGCTTGGAGAGAGACGGGTGGATCACGATTCGTAAAGGAGCGCCAGCCATTGTGAATGATTACTGGAAGCATGGAAATTTAATGACGATCGTGAACATTCTTCAGCACCATGATGATATTCCTGATGAGTTTATCGTTTACATGCTTGAGCTTCGGATTTCGTTAACACCAGCTTATGTCCGAGATGCTCTTCTTCAACACAGGCTCCAAATCATTTCACTTTTCATTCCACTCCAACAGCTAACAGACGACCCGAAATCATATGCTGAGTTTGACTGGAAGCTCCAGAAAAGCGTTGCCGAGCTCTCTCCTAACCCGGTTTTTCTTCTCATTTTAAATAGTTTCGAAAACATCTATGGCAAATTGGCTAAGAAATACTATCTAGAACCTACTCATCGTCAAGCATCAAAAGTGTATTATGAACAATTTCTCAAGGCTACGTTAATAGGAGATCTTGATCACGCTGAAATCTTGACGAAGCAAATGATGGCAACCAGCTTGGACCTTTGGAAAACGAAAATGAACGGGGGCGCGTAGTGTGAAAGGATTGTATCATGATTTTTTCTTCCACCTTGATATCTTGATTATGTTTATCCTGTTTCTCATCGTTCTTGGCTTCTTACTGACAATGCCCCTCTCCCCCTTTGTCCCAGTGTTTATCATCATCGGTATTGTTACCTACATGTTTAGTGAATACCTTACCCACCGCTTTTTATTTCACATTAAAACACCTAAGAACCCGTATCTTTTGAAACTTATTAAACGGTTGCACTATGACCATCATAAAATGCCGAATGATCTGAAACTATTGTTTCTACCGATCTGGTACAGCTTTCCGAACCTCTTGCTTCTTTGCTTGATTTTCTATTGGGCATCCGGATCTCTTCTCTTCACACTTAGTTTTAGTACTGGATTGCTGGCTATGTTCTTCGTCTACGAATGGAAGCATTACATTGCGCACCGCCCGTTTAAGCCTAAAACAAGATTTGGTCAGTGGATCAAGAAAACGCACATACTCCATCATTATAAAAACGAAAATTACTGGTACGGGGTTTCCACGCCATTCGTTGATGTCCTGTTTGGTACGTTAAAAAATGAGAAGGATGTGCAGATGAGTCAGACGGCGAAGGATTTAGAGCAGCGGTAGTAGGTGGGTATTATCAAACATTTTGTGTTGAAAAGGATAGAAATTACGATCTAAATGTTAATACAGAAGCGGCTAACATTAAATTGTTAGCCGCTTTACTATGTTTTTCATTTTATTGCTGTCGCAACGTCTGACCGCACGTATGTAAGTCATGAGTGATCTGCTGTAGAATCTGTTCTCCCTCAAGACTACCTGCCGTCGTTTGTTGAAGCTTCCGTTGGCACTCTCTCGCAACTTGCTCCGCTCGAATTAATTCCTGCTCAAACCGTTGAGTTAACGCCAGATCTCCTCGTTGCCTTGCGTCTAGCAACTGCTGACGAATGGTTTCAATATCTCCGCATGCCTGATGCGCTTCGCGTAACACTTGCTGAGTTATCTCGTACACATGATCAACTCCTTACTTCAACCGGATATCACTTATTATTGATCAAAATAGGAGAATTATGTAAAAAAAGACAAATGTCCATGAGGGGGGTCAGGTACGTACCTGACCCCCCTCATCCCATCGCCTTACTGCTTCGCTAAAAACGCCACCACTTCTTCTTCCTTCATTGAATAAAACACCGCATCATTTAAATGAAACAACGCTTCATGTTTCGCTTCTTCATACACCTGATGAGGAATGTTGCGATAAAGACTTTTCAGCATCGTTCTTTTCTTTAGCTCGCGAAGGTTTTTGAGTACTCGCTCTCGATTTACTTTAATCACTACAAACCCCTCTAGCTGAATCTCCTGATTTGGAAAGCGTTCTTCTAGCTGACGTCTTCCATCTTCGTCCATTTCAATTAGCTGAACTTCTTCAGCAGCCATTTCCGCAAAACTTCCCGCGAGCTCAATAAAACGATCCTCATCCATCTCAACATTATTGAAGATGACCACCGTAAAAGCATCTCCTTCATACTCAGGAATCCGAAGACGTTTCGGCAGACCAAAACAGGCATCTCGCTTTTCAAGAACAGATACGTGGTTTCTAAGAAAACGATACCGATGAAAAAAGGTGGTCAGATAGGATGTCACCACAGTAAAAAATGTTAGCAACGTTAGAACAATAAAATGACGAATCGGAGCATTTCCCATAATAAGGAGTCCAACATGCCCCAGTATGTATAAAGCCGCTAGCCCACCAATCACAATTTTTAACTTGCGATTCGCACTTGTGTTTTTGTCCTGATCGTACTCTTTCCCATACAAAAGATTCCGATTCAACAAATGACAACATCCCGTCAGAATTAGAAGCAATAGTCCATTGACCATTAATAGAGAAGTCCGTTCATCTTCCGAAACGTACTGAGAAACAACCTGCTCATGAACGAAAACAAAAAGAATGGTTGTGATCACACCGAAAACACCAAGATACAAGTAATAGCCAGACTCATACTCATATGGGTCTAAAAACAACTGAAACGCCCAGAAGTTCAATATCCCCACAATACTAAACAACGTTAACATCACGGTCAGTGAGCTATCATTATCTAAAAATGCAATGAAACCAAAGAGATCTAAAAATACTAGCGTGATCGCTACTGTGCTCCACCGAATGAACCGATGCGATTTTAATCGCATATAAGAAAAAACGAGGTCATCTTGATTTTGATAAACATTCACTTTCTTTCCTCCAATCTTCTTCCAACTTTACTAGTTTACCAGATTATTGAAATGGGTGTAGATTATCGCGAGTGCCTGTCACTACCCGGTTTTTGTTAGAAATTGTCGAATGGAAACTGACTTCATTCCCGTTCCTTACCGCTTTCCAATTATTTGCTATAATCAAGATAGATAACGAAGCAAAGTGTGGTGGACAAATTGTTTAAAATATTACTAATTGAAGATGATACATCACTATTTCAGGAAATGAAGGAGCGATTGGAGCAGTGGTCATATGAGGTTTATGGCATTCATGATTTTAGTCAGGTGATGCAAGAATTCTCTACGGTCAAACCTGACCTTACCATCATTGATATCCAGCTCCCGAAATTTGATGGCTTTTACTGGTGCCGGATGATCCGTGATCATTCGAATGTTCCGATTATCTTTCTCTCCTCACGCGATCATCCTACTGATATGGTGATGTCGATGAATCTTGGAGCTGATGATTTTATCCAGAAACCTTTCCACTTCGAGGTGCTTGTCGCCAAAATTCAGGCGATCTTAAGGCGCGTTTACAATTACAATACTGAGATGAACACGCTCAAAACCTGGCATGGTGCCACCATCGATTCTGAGCGGAACCGCGTAACCATCGATGACAATGCCATCGAGTTAACGAAAAATGAAATGATCATCCTTCTGATGCTTATCGAACGAAAAAACAAAATCGTTACCCGGGATGAACTAATCAATCGACTCTGGGACGATCAGCGCTTTGTAAGTGACAATACCCTTACAGTTAATGTAAATCGCCTTCGAAAAAAACTAGCAGATATTGAACTCGGGGATGCCATTCAAACGAAGGTAGGTCAGGGCTATATGGCTCTGGAAACGCAATAATGGGGCGATTTTTGAAAGAACGACGTAGTTGGATACTATTCATCCTTTTCATAGAAGCGTGCTTTCTTCTCGTTACATATGTGGATACGACAATCCCTTTTACCTCAATGCTATATGCTGTTTTCCTAACTTCTCTCCTTTTCTTTCTTTTTCTAATAGTACGATTCGTTAAAGAAACGAGATTCTATAAGGAGCTGGAAGACCGAGAAACAAACTTTGACATCACAAGCATCCCACATGCGACTAGCCCGTTTGAAAAAGTGGTGGAACACGTCACATCCGAACAAATTGAACAGCTGAAAGATGACTCCAGTCACATGAAGCACCAGCTTGAAGTCGAAAAAGACGATCTCATCACGTGGATTCATGAAGTAAAAACGCCTCTTACAGCACTTCATTTGCTTATTGATCGCGTACAGGACCGAGAGCTAAATGAGCAGCTTACGTACGAATGGCTTCGGATTCACTTTCTACTTGATCAGCAACTTCACCAAAAACGTATGCCAGCGATTGAAAATGACCTGTATATTGAAAAAGTAAATCTCGAAAAAATTCTCGTCGATGAAATCACTCCTTTACGTACATGGTGCAAACAGCGGGGCGTTGGGTTTGATCTTGATTTGAACGTAACAGAGCTACTAAGTGACGCCAAGTGGCTAGCCTTTATCCTTCGTCAATTGCTGACAAACGCTGTAAAATACAGTGAAAACAGTGACATCACGATTGCGAGCAGTATGAAGGGCTATCAACCTGTCCTTGTCATAAAAGACAAGGGTCGCGGGATCATCCAACGTGACCTACCTCGCATTTTCGAGAAAGGCTTTACGTCAACGGCGAACCATCAGGATTCAGCTGCGACAGGAATGGGGCTCTATCTTACAAGAAAAATCGCATCGCATTTAAAAGTATCCATCGATGTCACCTCAGAGCCAGGAAACGGATCTACTTTTACCCTCTCCTTTCCAGAACGAAATGATTTTGACCAAATTCGAGGCATGTGACAACAATGTCACACGCCTCCTCTTATTGTTCGGCAAATCGAAGGAAAAGCGGAATGCCCCTCTTTATACTAAAGTTATCAGCAACTCATTGGAGGGAATGTAATGACCAACGTACTTGAAGCAAGCAAAATTCAAAAAAGCTATGGCAATAAGTTTATGAAGCAAGATGTCTTGATGGGGATCGATGTTTCGATTGAACGCGGGGAATTTATTAGCATCATGGGCGCATCAGGCTCTGGGAAAACAACGCTATTGAACGTCCTTTCTTCTATCGATCGCGTGAGTGGCGGATCGATTAAGATCGAAGGGCAGGAAATGACGAAGCAAAAAGAAAAGCAGCTCGCGGAGTTCCGAAAACGACACCTTGGCTTTATTTTTCAAGAGTATAACCTCCTTGATACGTTAACCGTGAAGGAAAACGTGCTGCTTCCCCTTTCAATTGCGAAGGTATCGAAAAAAGAAGCAAACACTGCATTTGATGCACTCGCCGATGAACTCGGGATTTATGACATCCAGGATAAGTATCCGAACGAAATCTCAGGAGGGCAAAAGCAGCGTACTTCAGCCGCTCGGGCCTTCGTCCACAATCCGAGCATCATCTTTGCTGACGAGCCTACTGGCGCTCTCGACTCAAAGTCAGCATCGGATCTTCTAAATAAGCTGAGCGATTTAAATCAGACGCGAGAAGCAACAATTGCCATGGTGACCCACGATCCTGTCGCAGCGAGCTACAGCAGTCGCGTCATTTTTATTAGAGATGGTCGGATTTACACCCAGCTGAATAAAGGGACTGAATCTCGCCAAACGTTTTTAAAAGACATTATGAAAACGCAGGGCGTGCTCGGCGGTGTACAATATGAACATTAATCACATGATCCTGAAGAACTTAAAGAAGAACCTGAAGAACTATTACTTGTACGTCTTTGCCTTGATCTTTAGTGTCGGGCTCTACTTTTCCTTTGTCACTCTTCAATATGACCCTGGCGTCAACAACATGGAAACCTCGGCTAAGATGGCCGCAGCGATCCGAGCAGCTTCTGTCATGCTTGTTGTGATCGTTACTGTTTTTCTCGTCTACGCGAACAGCATTTTCATCAAAAGACGCGGCAAAGAAATTGGACTGTTTCAATTAATTGGCATGACAAAAGGACGCATTTTTCGAATCTTAACGATAGAAAATTTGCTAATTTATATTGGATCGATGATCATCGGCATATTCGTCGGCTTTTCCTTTTCAAAACTAATTCAAATGGTCCTCTTTAAAGCCGCGGGAATTGATGGCGTCGCGAGTCTCAACTTTTCCACTGCGGCTTTTGTGCAGACCGTTATCGTTTTCTTCGCCATTTTTGGAGTGATTATGCTAACAAATTGGATCTTTATTAAGGCACAAAGCATTCTCTCTCTTTTCCGGGTCACGTCGAAAACGGAAGATCGAATAAAAGGGATTTCCATTCGGGAAATCATTATGGGCGTGCTTGGACTTGTACTAATCATTGCAGGCTATTACGTATCCAGCAAAATGTTTGATGGCGATTTTTCAGAAATGACTGAGCTTCTGATCGTAATGGTATTCATTCTAGGAAGCGTCATTCTTGGCACGTACCTTTTCTACAAAGGGTCGATTCGCTTTGTCGCCAACCTGCTTCGAAAACGAAAAGAAGGCTATTTGAACATTAACGACGTCCTCTCCCTCTCGTCGATCATGTTTCGAATGAAATCAAATTCGCTACTCCTGACAATCATTACGACTGTATCAGCACTCGCAATTGCCCTTACCTCGCTCAGCTATATTTCGTATTATTCGGCTGAAAAAACGGCTAAACAAAATATTCCGGACCATTTCTCACTGGCGGAAGAGCAGAATGTGAATCGATTTGAAAAGGAACTGAACGAAAAGGGCTACGACTTCACGATCAATGAGTTGGACGTTCTTCAAGCAACGGTTTTAACCAAAGACATTGTTGCGAAACAACCGTCTAACAATGCATTTGATGCTAGTGAAATGATCTTACCTGTAATCAGTGATGAAACCCTTACTGACATTGATGTTTCTCCTGATGAAGCGGTTTTTACTGGCTTTAGTAAAATTCTTGATACCGTTATTAGCTTTGAAAACGAAGGGACCATTCAACTAAAAGGAAAAGAAGAAGTGACAGCACAGCACTATCTTGGTCTTAAACAGGACTACATCCTTCCTTATATTTACTCTGATGGCGGGCTCCCAACGGTCGTTGTCGATGAAACGACATTTGTGGCACTTCAGAAGGATATGGATGAAGAAATCCAAGATGAACCTCTCACCTATACTGGCTTAAATCTGGAAAACGAGTCAACGTTACCTGAAGCCACCGACTTATTCCAGTCACTTTCCTTTGAGGAGGACCAGGGAAGAAGCTCTCAGTACGAAGCCTTCCAAGAGCAAAAGGAAAATATGGGGCTTATCATGTTTATCGTCGGATTCCTCGGCCTTACCTTCCTGATTACATCTGGCTGCATTCTCTACTTTAAACAGATGAATGAAGGAGAAGAAGAACGTCCAAATTATACCGTTCTTAGAAAGCTTGGTTTCACGCAAGCGGACCTTTCTCGGGGCATTCGCGGCAAACAGATGGTGAACTTTGGCATCCCACTTGTCGTTGGCATTCTACACGGTTACTTCGCCATTCGTTCAGGCTGGTTCTTCTTCGGAACCGAACTCTATACACCCATGCTGATCGTGATGGGGATTTATACGTTGCTCTACTCCATCTTTGGTGCACTATCCGTCGTCTACTACAAGAAAGTTATCCGAGAAGCACTATAAAGAAAAATCGGGCGGTGCCAGGCACCGCCCGCTTTTTGTTAAAGTTTGTCGACAAAATTCCGTATGTGTCTCCATCACTTAATCCGTCCCACGACTATGCAGCCAAAGACCTCTCTCCACTTCTTCTGAGAACTCAAATCTCTCAACAAAGAAATCCTGAAGGCGTCCTTTCTCGCCACCATCTACCCACTTTCGATAACAATTAATCAGCCTCTGCACATCTCCTTCACAATACTCATCGATTAGCCTCGTAACTGTTCTCGTACTTCTCCAATAATCATAAAACGCAGCCGAGTAATCAAAGTTGTCTCCACTACGATACCCTGCTTCACCAAAGGCATCTAGCGAATACTCTCCGTATTCCTCTTTATACGAATCAATCAACAGGCGCTCTACCTCCATCACTCTTTCAAATCGCTCTGAAGACATCAAAAGCTTACGCGGCAAATAAAAGCAAATTCCTTCTTCAAACCACATGTCACTTGCATTCTCTTCTTCCCAATCTTCAAATTCTGAATGGAAGAAGTCTGCATGGTGAGTCATTTCATGAGCCGCAATCTCAGCGACATCAACCATCTCAAGATTCCGGTAATAATCCTCTGCTTCTTTCACACCATTCGTCGTTGTTAAGTAGATCTTTTTCCATGTTTCCAATAGAGGGGTGAGATGAATCAGATCTCTCGACGTATAAGCTGGAAGCGGAATGGTTGAATACAGCTTTGTCGCTGACAATAAATCATGAAACACAATCCCTCTAGGCGGCTCTTCAATCGACGTAAAGTTGTTTAAGAATGCCTCATACTTTTTAAGATACGTTAATAGCTCACGCCCACTTCGTTCAATTTCTTCTACTTTCTTCGTATCAGTTACTGACACAGCGTAATTCACGTAGAATCCCCCTTCAAAACCTCCTACTTCGATGGATGAAAGAGAGAATCCTTTTTTCTAATTGCTCAATAACTTTCATAAACCGAACTAGGAAGCTCAGCTAGAGCTATTCTTATGATTGGTCGGTACTTGACTAAGTCCAATCCCGATAACAGCGATCGCAATGATACCTTTCATCAACCGATTATAGGACCCATCCTCTTGATAATCCGCTATCCCCATCCACAGAATCACAACTGTGGCTACAATGAATAGAACAATTAATCCAATCTTTCTAGCCATAACAGCACCACCTATGGAAAGTTATACCATTAATGAATACCCGATCGCTTCTTGATGAAACCTCATATCGAGTGCCTGTCACCACCCGGTTTATGTCACATTATGTCGTCAGCATGAACGACTAACACGTATATCCATCCACCAATAAGCCATCCTAATCACTAGAGGTGATTCTAATGAAATTAAACAAGAAAAAATTCGCAAACCAGCCAACTGCTCTCAAGAAGTCATACGTCAATGAAGCGGATCTTGGTGTCGATCAAGATGAACAGGCGATGAATGGTGACTATGGCATGCTTGAAACAAAAGAAGAAAATCAACACCGAAAAAATAAGAAGCAATAGTTTCTCTTCCTACGATGAGAAAAAGCATCAGTTATCCTGTTTTCACCATCAAACATACGAAAAGGCGTGTCTCATCGCTGACACGCCTTTACCATTAACACGGTCTTCCCTACGTCCAATCATCTTCCCATTTTTAATGGTTGACAGGTGGTACATCTGTTAACGCCTGATCTTTCAAAGAAACAACAAGCTTTCCCTCACCAGTAACACCCGCGTAAAAAACAGAAGATGCCTTCATGCCCCCAGCCTTCTCAAGCTCGTCCATCAGCCAAGCTTCGGTTCGTCCAATATGTTTCAACAAGTCTTTTTGAACGCGCCCATCCAAAATAACGGGAATCTCATAATCATTCCCCTTCTTATAAATCGCCATATCTTCTCGCAACACCGTTTCTTTACTAGGGTATAATTTCACACTAAGTCTTCCATTCGCCTCCACGATTGCCAGTTCCACATCATCTGTATGAAAAACATCTTTTTCACGAAGCATTTGGAGAATATTATCGATCGAATATTGAATGTGTTTCATATTTTCCCTTAGGAATTTCCCTTGGTACATCACCACAGTCGGTTCGAACGTAAACAGCTTTCCAGCTTTCTGGTTCTTTAACTTTATTTTAATAATCAGCTTCTGCAAAAGAGCAATCGCAATCATCGCGACAACCGTGTGAATATGGTCAATGTTCGGATCTGCAATATCCGCTCCTACGACCGCACCAAAAACAAGCACGACAAGAAAATCAAACACAGGAAGTTCACCAATCGAGCGCTTTCCCATGTAAAGTCCGATCGCAAGCATAAACGGAAGGATCGTCACGATTCGAAAAATCACCTTCAAAGCATCCATGACTATTTCCATGATGAGCACCTCTTTCTTACGTATAGACTCATCATGTCCATAAGGAGCTTCATGCATAATTCAAATCCACGAATCTAAGCTCGGTATAGATTCAATCTCCCCAGCTAAATGGGATAACATAAAAAAATCAGTGAGGGCCTGTGCCCCCACTGATTCCTGCTTTACTCACTAAACACCGCATTCGAAAGAAGTCGGAACAAATCATCCGTATGATCACGGAATCCAGCTTCTATTCCAATCAATGTGACGTCTTGATCCCTTTCTTTTACGATAACCGGCTGTCCTTCTGCAGCATCACGGTTCTCCCAGTGACCAGCAACAAAGAAGTCTCCCGTATCAAACGAAGCGTGCACGTCGACGTTTTCAACATTCGAATACCAAACCGGTTGATATACAAAGCCGTAATCATCCAATCCATATCCTGAAGTTAATAGTTCAGAACCGTAGTCCACTTTTACAATACCGTTGCTGTTTGAATAGCCTTTGTTCACCGTTACATCGGTTACGCCAAGCTTTTTAGACGCATCTGATGCACCTGCTCCTACCGCAACGTACTTGCCTCCACCATCTACAAAAGATTGAATTTGTTGCTTAAACGCCTGGTATTGGCTTTCGCTCTCCAACCCGAACGGTGCATTTGCCGCGGTATTGTTGTAGGAAATCATACGAGACGTTCCACTATAGAAAAACGCATCTGTATCACCAAGACCATTTTCCGCAAGCTCTCGTGGCGTGATTTCTGTAACATTAAAGCCTAATCGCTCTAATGCCAATCGTGTTCCAGCATGAGATTGTGCTTTATAAATCCCACCATCTTTTAAAATCGTTACGTTTTGAGAAGTGAGTTCTTTTCCTTTCACTAGAGAGGCTGTTGTAACCTCAATACCAGATTCTTTGACGAGTTTCTTCAACTCAGGCGTCGGTGCTTCATCAACATAGAACGCACCATCTTCTCCCCACTGAACATCAAACCCTTTTTCAATGAGCGTATTCACCAGGTTTACTGCTTTTACAGAGGAGTTTTGGATCACATAAGGGCCATCCCCAATTAATTGACCATCTCCATCTACCTTCTTTACATCAAACGTCTTTACGTTAAAGGAACTCTCGGCCTCTACTTCAATCGCGTCAAAGCCCCATAGTTCAGGTAAATTCCATGCTGAAATATCATACATGGCTGGCGTAATATCCGTGATATCCTCTCCATCCCACAGCATCGTATTCGCAAGTCCCGCTTTTGCCTGACTCATATCGACGATATAAGTGCCTGCCGGATACGATTCTCCATCAAACGTAAATGACTTTTTCACTTGTGACACTTCAATATCATTGAACATAAGATGCTCCACTGCTTTTTCCGTAGCAGTTGGATCCGTTTCATCTACAGGAAGAATATAAGCCTTTGGGAAAAAGCCTTCTGTATGATACGGGTGATCGAACTGGATCCCGCGTTTAAACACTTCGATCTGATCCTTGATCATTTCTTCTTTATTATCATTTGAAAATTCCAGTGCTCCCATTACCGCATCATAGTGCCATTTCACACCGTCCCAATCATTCGTTGGGGCTTCAAGCGTGTAGCCATAAGCTCCGTGGTACATCGCATACATCGGTGTGAAGATCGGTGGATAATCATCCCAACCCGCTTCGTCGTCACGCTGCGGTATGTAAGTGCCCGTCATCGTTTGATAATTCACATTGGATGTATCTGTGTTCGTGTTGTCGTATTCACTCCGATGATCAACAATGTTCCCTTCCATTGATTCCGCCTGATCCATAGCCCACTTTGAATACAAATCGTATTCATAATTCGGATTATGTGGCGGTGTACACGGTTCAATTAAACCAGGACTAGTTTCCCCGCCATACGCTTTCACATACCCGTGCAAATCAAGAAACACCATCGGATTCCATTCTTTAATCAAATTCACCGTATGCTTTGTTTCAACTTGAGATTGCGTAATAAAATCGCGATTCAAATCAATACCGTTTGAGTTAAAGCGAGTCGCATCAATACGCCCATCTGGATTAGCCACCACGTTAAAGATTAAAATGTGATTCTCGAGTAAATCCTTTGTCTTCGCATCATCCGCCGTAGCAAATCGCTCAATCAGTTGAAGCGCTGCATCAGATCCAACAAACTCCGTTCCATGAATCGAAGCATTGATCATCACGGGCACTTTAAAATCGGGATGCTTCTCAATAAACTTCTCTGCTTTATCAGGACTCTTAAACATTTTCTTTCGCAATGCTTTTTGGTAGCCATATTTCCCTTTTGCTTCTGGATCTGAAATGGTAACCACATAAAGATCCTGTCCGTCTGATGACTGTGCAGGTGTCTCGACAGTAATCCGATTGCTGCTCTTCTCAATCTCCTTAAGCTTCTCATCAACTTCAGAGTACTTCACAAAATCATAGTTTTCACTATTAAACGGACTTCCATCTTCCTCCTGTAACGTTTCGTTCCAGTTCACATTCTTCCAGCTCGTCTCTGCAGATGCTGACCCCGCCATCGGTGTTGCAAATAGACCCAGCATCACAGCACCAGCAATTAGTTGCTTCTTCATCCCATTCCCCCTAAATTTATCAAAATAGTCTAAATTCTATTTTATAACTCTTATTCAATATTTTGTATACGACATTCTTCCTGATTACGCGTAGGTCTTTTGTAGGTAAGTGCCTGTCACCACCCGATTTATGTTAAGATTTGTCGATAAAACACTGAAGCATTGTCGTGAACAAAAAAAGCTACCTCACTCCACAACTCGTAGAATGACGTAGCTTTTCCTCTATTCCGGATCCATCCAAAACAATTCATCAAGCGATTTATTTAACGCCCAACAGATCGATAAACATAGCTGTAGCGATGGGTTGTATTTCCCTAACTCAATCAGCCCAATCGTTTGTCTCGACACGCCTACTTTTTTGGCCAGCTCCTGCTGGGAGAGATCGTGCTCCACTCTCGCCATTTTTAATCGTACATTCTTCACCATTCATCACCGCACATCTTCATCATCCATCTCTTCTAACTCTTGCTCATTCACTTGATCACTTTTGCGCTTCGCTATCGCATAAGGTACCACCATTATGGCAAATAACACAGGAATGTAAATCATTAAGCTCCCAAAAAGAATAACAAAAAAGAAAGTAAACGCTTCTTCTGAACTATTAGCATACTTTTGAGAGTTTCTGATAGCAAAAAACAGTGAAATGGCAACTCCTACAATCAAGCTGATCACAAAGTTTCTCGTATTAAAGCCCAACTTACTCGACTCACGCAGCTCCACCTCATCTGAAAAGATCCCAAGCATCGCTGATCTCCCAACGTAGAATACGGAACTCGCTACCAAAATAATCACTTCCGTCCATAATTCTCGCGTTCCCCCATCAACGAAAAATTGTTTATATACAATCGATAATGCACAAATCACCACGATTAAAATGTACATTTCTCGGTAAATCTTATTTTGCAGATTGGTCACCCGTTCATCATGTTGTCTTTTCTTAAATCCAAATCCCATCGTTCCTCTTCCTCCTAAAACTTAGTAATCAATCTTCGGTAACCGATCATATGCAAACACAAACAATAGTAAACTCACAACCGCAATAACACCCATTTCTACCCCATCCAGCGCAAGAAATGGTAGCTGATTCGGCAGACTGTATACGGGCGCATACGCGACGAGATCCTTCACAAATTCAGGAACTGCCTCTACCTGAAACACGATGCCAAGTAGACCAGGAAGCACCAAGATCGTCACAAGCGAAAGAATTAACAGCTGCATCACCTTTTGATAATACATCGAAACCACTTGAAAGAGTAAGGTAAAAAAGACGCCGAATAACACATAGTGAAGCACCGACATCCCAACATCCGCTACTGAAAAAGCCTGACCATTTAATTGATGATTCACAAAAAGCAGAGCCGCACACCCAAATCCGAACAAAAGTGACATTGTGCTGATGACGAGCACCCGGGACACCAAAAACTTGATGCGATCGCGAGCAGACGTAAAAAGAAGATAGATCGTACCGTAATGGAGATCAGCAATCACGACTTTCGCACAAAATATTCCAAGTGCCACCGTGGCGACGCCCCCATATAACCCTGACACATTCTCCGGCTGAAATGGACCATCCAGCTCGTAAATCGAATAAACAATTCCTCCACCAAACAAAAAGGCAAATCCAATCGACAGAAACAACGGCAGGCTAAGGTTACGTTTTATCTCAAGCTTCATGTACTGTCCAAAATTCACTTCGCTTCACTCTCCATATTTTGAAAATAGAAATCCTCAAGCGTGTCCTTTTTCCGCTTCACATCCGCTGGGAAAAGATCGTGCTGACTTAAGTGTTTCAGCACCTGTTTCATATCTCCATCAAATGGAACCGAAAGAACATTTCCACTTCGGGTCATCCCTTCGTATCCTGCCAACACATGCATAGCTTGATGAAGATCTGCTTGAGAAAACGTGAACTCTAAAACTTCACCCTGCTGCTGATCTCTTGCATACTCATTAATCAACCGTCCCTCTTTAATCACATAAACACGATCACTCACATTCTCGATATCTTCTAAAATGTGACTTGAAATCAGTATGCCAATGCCTCTTTCTTTTGCTAGCTTCTTTAAGTAGCCAAGGATATTCCGTATTCCATCCGGGTCCATTCCATTTGTCGGTTCATCCAATACGAGATAATCCGGATTCGAAATAAGCGCGAGCGCAATCCCTAGACGCTGCTTCATCCCAAGCGAATAGTCCTTCACCTTTTTCTTTAAGTACGACTCCATACCAAGCGACTGAATAATTTCATCGAAATGTTCATCGTCTCCACCAAACAAGGAACGAAAATAATGGATATTGTACCGCCCGCTTTTATTCGGAAAGAACTTTGGCTTTTCAATTAAACTTCCAACGGAACGACCTTCTCCACTGAAAGTAAGCTCACCGTCATACTTTACGATAATCCCAGAAATGATTTTCATTAACGTTGTTTTTCCAGCCCCGTTTGGTCCAACAAGTCCCACAACCTCTCCTTTTCGTAGCGACAAAGTAACGTCAGAAAGTGCTCTTTCCTTCTTATGAAACGTCTTTGAAAGTTCATGCATTTCAATACTCATCTTCATCCCCCTCATTAAAATGAACCATATCCTTCTTTTTCCATTATATAATATCAACGTCTTTTTGCAATATATATTTGTCATTTAGTCATTTTTAATTTTCTTTTTATAAAAAATTGATAAAAAGCGCTTGAGCAAATCATTGTTGAGAAAGAATGATTGAGAGGGTACATGAAACGAACCGGCTAAATCCGCTAAATAAAATTCACCACGATCTCTTATCCGTTAATCTTTTGTTCACCTTTACGTTGTAAGATAGGTGGGAGAGATTCTGTACAGAAAGGATGAAACACGTGATTTCCATCTTAATCATCGATGACGATCCGCACATTTTAAATCTTGTCGAAGTTACGCTCAGAGATGCTGGGTTTCATACATACACATCAAGAAATGGCATAGAAGCTTTAGCACGATTAGAAGAAGTTACGATTGACCTTGCTATTGTGGATGTGATGATGCCAGGATTAGACGGATATACACTTACCAAAAAAATTCGCGATACGTACGACCTTCCCGTTATTTTATTAACCGCCAAAGGCGAGCTACATGATAAAGAACAAGGATTCACTGCTGGAACGGACGATTATATCGTCAAACCATTTGAACCGAAGGAACTGATTTTCCGTGTACAGGCTGTTTTAAGACGATATGATAAGCCGAGTCAGTATACGATTCAGCTGGCTGATGTGAAAATTGATAAAAGAAATTATGAGGTGCAAATTGGAAAACAGCACCTTCTGATGCCTTTAAAGGAGTTTGAGTTACTAGCCCTCTTGGCTTCTCGACCGAACCAAGTTTTTTATCGAGATGATCTGATCGAAAAGATCTGGGGCTTTGATTTCGAAGGGGATGAGAGAACGGTCAATGTTCACATTAAGAGGGTTCGTGAACGGCTCGGAGCGGTTACCTCTAGCATCAAAATTGTTACCGTTCGTGGAATTGGCTATAAGCTAGAGGTCATATCATGAAATCCCTCTACTCGAAATTCATCCTAACAACACTGGTCATTATGCTAATCAGTTCCGTTATTGGCTTTTTATTTGCGAATGCTTACTATCAAAACAACTTAAAACCAGAGAATGACGCGAAAAACATGGAGATTGCGACAAGCATAGCGGGGTTTGCCGAAAACCAGGCGGACCTAGAAGAATACCTTAGCCATACAGCAGCAACCGGGTACCAGCTTTTTTTAGTTGGGCAGGGAGAAAGCCGTTTTTATGGAGGGGAATTTAAAGAAAAAAACGTATCGCAAGAAGCGATCGATGATGTATTAGATGGTCAACCCTATCATGGTATGAAGGAATTTCCGAAGCAAACATTTGTGACGGGGTTCTTCGCCAACGAGCTAAAAAATTCAGTCGGTGTGCCGTTGACCTACGATGGGACGCAGTATGCGCTATTTTTGCGACCAGATATTAAGCTCTTATTCAACGAGATCCATCTTCTTTTAGGCTGGATGGTGTTCGTGATCTTTATTTTAAGTTTACTTGCCGAACTCGTTTGGTCCGCGATGCTGATTCGCCCAATCCGAAAGCTATCTCACGCAACCAATAAAGTGCGAGAAGAAGGATTTGATGTTCACTTGGACATTCATCGCAGAGATGAGATTGGCCAGCTGGCGCAAAATTTCAAAGAAATGATCGCAAGGCTCGGTAAATTAGACAAGCTTCGGAAGTCATTTGTCTCAAATGTATCGCATGATATTCAGACGCCTTTATTAAATATACAGGGGTACAGTCGTTTATTAGAAAACAATGCCCTTTCCGAGGAAGACAGAAAATCATACTTGCGTGTCATTCAAGAGGAAGCAGAACGGATGTCCATTTTATCCAAACAGCTATTAACGCTATCCTCTCTTGAACCAAAAGAGAAAGATCACTCCAGAAAGTCGGTTGATTTATCCGCTCAATTAAAAAGCCTGTTGCATCTCTATTATTGGCGAATCGATGAAAAGGAGCTTTCTTTAACCTATACTCTTGACGAAGTTCAATTTAATGGGAATCCGGAGCTGTTATATACCGCCTGGGAAAATCTTTTAACGAACGCAATAAAATACAACGAGCCAGGTGGATCGATTGAGGTTATGCTAAAAGACACTCAAGACCAAATCGAACTAACCTTTACGGATACAGGCATCGGCTTAGATCCAAGTGAAAAAGAACAAATCTTTGACCGCTTTTATCGTGCCGACCTAGCGCGTACGAGAACACAGCAAGGCACAGGCTTGGGCTTATCCATTGTAAAAGAAATTATTGAACTCCATCAAGGTGATATTCTCGTCGAAAGTAAGTTAGGAAAAGGCACCACATTTACAATCACTCTTCCACATTTGTAATCATTCATTAACCTTTTGTTCACTTAACTGATTTAAAGTAATCAGTGTCAGGAACGAAAGGTTTTTCTTATAGAAAGGAATGATGGTAAATGAATATGGCTTGGAAAGAAATGAAGAAAAATAAACCGAAATTTCTTATCGTCGGCTCCATCGTGCTACTCATTAGTTTGGTCACGTTCATTATTTCTGGTCTTGCAAATGGCTTATCTCAAGACAACGTCTCATTGATCAAAAACATGCCGGATGGCACGTTTTACATGAGCGAGGACTCAAACGAATCCTACACGCAATCTCATCTTGAAGAGAAGAAACAGCATCAAATCCTTGAGAGCGACCAGGACGCATTCGCCTTTTCCCTTCAAATGGGGTCACTCAAAAACGAAGCAGACAACCAACAGAGCGTTGCCTTTCTCACTTCTACAGATACGCCATTGTTTCAACAGGTAAACAAAGGAGAAGTCATTCTCGATCGCTCGTTAAAAGCGGAAGGCATCAAGGTTGGTGATGAACTAACCAGTCCTCTCTTTGACGGAACATTTAAGGTGATTGATTTTGTTGATAACAAAAAGTTCAACCACTCGCCCGTTGCGTTTATCAATCAGGAATCATTTAAAAACATGTTTCGAACGGATGAATTGCAGCTCATTTATCGTCCTAATACAACCGAGGAGATTAGCGGGGTGCAGTCCTTTTCTAAGAACGAATTTCTCTCTACCATCCCAAGTTACCAGGCTGAACAAATGACGCTAAATATGATTGTTTGGTTTCTCGTTGTGATTAGCGGCATGCTGTTTGCGATTTTCTTTTATATGATGAATGTCCAGAAAATCGGTATGTACGGCATTTTAAAAGCACTCGGCATTCGCACAGGGGATTTGTTTAAAATGATTTGGAGTCAGATGGCGCTTATTACGATACTAGCTCTTTTCGTTTCTGGACTACTGAGCCAAGTTTTTCAAGTAATTGCTCCTGATACAATGCCTTATCACTTAACTCTTAAAACAACAATACAACTATCCTTCGTCTTCGTGATTGTTGGTTTCTTAGGATCGACGTTATCAGGCTTTCAAATTAGGAAAATTGAACCTTTGCAGGCTATTCAACAAGGAGAGGCTTAAGATGACACAACTACAATTAGAACAAATCAGAAAAACGTTCATAAATGGAGAAGTCGAAGAAGAAGTGTTAAAAGGGGTGGATTTATCGCTTCAAAAAGGGGAAGTAACCGCGTTAATCGGTGCTTCAGGTTCAGGAAAAAGCACTTTGCTGACAATCGCTGCCGGTCTTCAACCTCTCTCCAGCGGTCGCGTCCTTTTTGAAAATCAGAATTTAGCACAATTGCGACCAGAACAGGTGCGAAACATCCGAGCGCATCATTTCGGTTTTGTTTTTCAATCATCCCACCTCGTTCCTTTTCTAACAGTTGAAGAACAACTTTCGATGATGATGGACGTGGCTGAAATGAAAATAAACAAACGCGATAAGCGAAAACAGATAACGGACGTATTAGAAAAGGTTGGAATGACGCATCGGCTAACAGCCTACCCTTCCTCCTTATCAGGCGGGGAAAAACAGCGAGTCGCCGTTGCACGGGCCATTATCCACAACCCCAAAGTTCTATTTGCAGATGAGCCCACAGCAAGTTTAGATTCAAAAAGGTCAAAAGACACCATGGCGTTGATTCAGCACGTAACGAAATCGCTCGGGATGACCACATTAACGGTGACTCATGATGAAGAAATGTTAGCTTATGCGGATCACATCGTGACGATGAGTGATGGGAAGATTGTAAACGCTCGGGAATCGGTGAAACGGTTCTGCTAATTCCATCTGATATCGTCATTCACAATGCTGCAGTTTGTCCAGGCATAAATAAACACACCATTGCGATCGCTTTTTAATCAGGGAACTCCCCTATCTTCTCTGAATCACTCGGGCGGTGCTTAAGAGTCCATTTCATAACAAAAAGGGAGTGCCAATGTTTAAATCATTGGCACTCCCTATACTTTCCTCATGTTGCATAGCTTAAATTAATAGATAACTTTTAATGCATGACTATACTTCTTTGAAACATACGGCGACGTCATAACCGAAAGAAGCGCTCCATAATTAAGATTGAAAGTGACTTCGTCTCCAACTTGTAGCTTGCTCTCTTTTGCATTAACTACCATATGATCGCTACTCGAACCAAGAATTTCAATATCCAAAACGGGTGTCAACCCTGATATTAGTACGTCCTGCTTTCCTATGCCCAGAATAATTCGGTTCATCATGCCTCGATCACAAAATTCCGGAACTTCCCCGAATGCATTCTGTCCTATTTCTCCATATGGCATGGAAGGCTTCATTTTCGCTTCAATCACTTCCGTAATTAACGTAAAAGCATCCGTATACAGTCCGGGTATCACCTGGCGATTTAATGTTTCCCGCCCCAAATAAATCGATTCTCCCAGACGTAAGTTGTTAACTTTTGTTACGTCAGTAGTATTCATAAACCAATTGTAATTAGCAGAATTTCCACCAGATACAATTGAAAGAGGAAAAGCAAACTTTGTCTCAATCATGGTCGCTAATTGAGAGAGCTCGATCATTTTTTCATTGTTCGGTTTAACTCCTCCAAAACAAGCGAAATTAACACCTATCCCTACAATTTGGATTCCCTCAAGCTTCACTACATGCTCAATAAAAGTCTCAAGAGTTCCTGGCATAATTCCTTCTCTTAAATCCCCCATCTCAACCATAACAATAATCTTATGGACAAGGTGGTTTTTCAAAGCTGCTTCAGATAATTTTTCTATAACGAATAACTCTGTATTAAGGCTAATATCGGAATATTTAATAACAGCATCGATTTCACTTAAAGCTGGTGATCTTAGCAATACAAGCTTCGCCTTTATTCCAGCTTCTCTCATCTTTTTAAGGTTCACTATTTTCGAATCTGCGAGCATACGAAATCCTTCGTCTAAGAGTATCTTTGCAACTTCTGGTGCTCCGCAAACGACTTTCGTCACACCCATCAACCCGATATTTCTTGCCCCATAGAGAGCGACTAATGTTGCTGCGTTATGTGCGATTTTCGCCAAATTAATTTCGATGCGAGGAGCACAAGCAATCGTCAATGGGTGATGACTGTTTTCTGTTTTCTTCTCAAATTAGGATAAGCCTCAAAGATACTTCCCACCAATTTATCACATCCAAATTTAAGTGCGTCAGTTGTTGGTAGCGCTAGATCTTGTTCATACTGAGCAATTGTTTGCTCAAGCTCGTGATCAGACATATTTTCATGATTAATCGTCACAGCAATAACTTTAGACTTCGCAAAGTTTTCGATGAGATCAATCTCACTTTTGATCGTTGGCATTTTCATGTAACTGAAATCACCCAAATACTCACGGTTAGGCGCATGTTGAACGATAACAGCATCAGGTCTCGAACCTCTAATGATTCCACACGAACTAATATACGCAGGATGGCTCAATGCGCCCTGTCCTTCAACAATAATAATATCGGGTTTCTCATTTTCGACCGCTTTCATGATCTGGTTTTCAATTTCACCTGTCATAAACTGCGATGGGATAGCATCGATCGCTACACCATATTTGGCGCCTTGTATTAACCCCGTCTGGCCTGTTGCAATAAATGCAACATTTAATCCTTGATTCAGCAAGGCTTCTTCAAGCAAAACAGAAGTTGTTCGCTTTCCAATTGCACTGTCTGTACCGAGTACCGCGATGATCGGCGTATCTATATTTAAGATTCTACCCGAGAACAGGTGCATGTCCTTCTTCTCCGGAGGCTTCCTCACATCATTAATTTTCACACCACATTTTTTCGCATGCTGAACAAATTCTTCATCATTCGTGAAAAATTCATGAAGAGGGTTAACGATATTCATCCCCAGTTCCATCACTCTGAAAAGAAGATTTCGTTCATCCTGTTTTAAAAAGGCTTCAGAAGGAGCTATTCCATATATGAATTGGTCAGGTACTCTCTGTACCGTTTCTAGCGCATGATCAAGATTCTTAAAGATGGGGATGTCATTGTGTTTTCCAAAAAGAAATTCGCCAGCATCCAAATAAGCTTTTGTACTATCAATAACCCCAACGATCTCGAATTTTCTTGAACTTCGAACCAGCCCATTAGCTGTCTTTCCGTCCATTGTGCCAAATTTATTTTCACAATATACGATTGCTGTTTCTTTCATAAGGCAATTCCTCCTAAATCTATTTTCACTGCAGTAACTCCGCATAAAAGAGATCTTATTTGACAAGTAAAAACTTGTCCATATAGAAAAAGCCTATAAGTAAAAAAATTTCAAATATAGAAAACTTTCACACAAATCAAGTATAACACAGAAATTCAAAATATTTTTTTAATGTAGTTTTATCACGGTTGTAATACAAGAATAAAATCGAAATAATCAAAGTTTTAAGCTAGTTAATTATTATACAATTATAATGATTACACATTAAAAAAATACAATTGTTTCTCTTTACTCATTTGGAAATTCATTCAAATCGTCAGCTACATCCTTCTGTATTCCTATTGATTCCCTGAAATTTCTAATTGTAGAACAAGTCCAAATCCTTATTTGAGGATTGTAAGAATCAGTGGAAGAATCAGTGGGACGGTTCTACTGATTAAATCTTATAAATAAAAGGAGCGCTAATAAAATCATTCATTAGCACTCCTTTTATTGCATGTCATGACACTTTCGTTTTAATTGTTCTTTTATCAATTATGGTTAAAACAAACTCATAGCCAAAAGCAGCCAGTAACCCCGACCAAAAGAGTATAGGTGAAGAAAAGAAATGATTATAATAAATGAGATGATGAGTATAGTTCACAAACAATCTGAAACACCCCTACCTCTTCTTAAAAATCGCACCTCTTACGATGAGAGAACTACAGATGTGCTTTTTTTCTTTTATTTTCAGGCTGCTTTAACCAATAACGCAATCCCTTTCCTGCCAATGGCTCGTCATCATATCTTGGTATAACGTGCAGATGACTATGAAAAATGAATTGATTGGAGACTTCTCCCACATTCCAACCAAGTGTATAGCCATCTGGAGAAAACGCTTGATCCAGGTATTCCTTTGCATCCTGTAAAAGTTCATACGTGTCGTTCCATTCTTCCTGCGATAATTCAAATGCGTTAGCGTGATGCTTCTTTGGAACAATCACTCCACAGCCTTCTAAGACATCTTGTTGATCGTCATGTTGTAAGAAATAACAAGATTCATTTTCAAATAGGATCTTCTGTTTCTCGTCTTTTTCAGGATTACAAAATGGACAGTTCTCTTTGTAAGTCAATAAATTTCCTCCTCATTTTTTAAAATCACCCAGGATTTAGTAAAAGAATACAATCCCAATTATTTCAAAACATGAACAACCAGGCAATGCTAGGTAACTAGTAAAAGAGAGCTGATATACTCAGCTCCTCCTCAATTTTCCCTTATTCAAAAGACTCCGCAACTGTAAGCAAATCTTCTTTTGATAAGTCCTCTATCTTCCCTTTCAACTCATAGGTAATCGAACCATTTGTCCAAATCAACCGCTGCGTCTCGCCTTCTTTTCCTGCATATACTCCTTTTTGATCGCCAATTGAAACCTCTTCTGTCTCTAACTGATCAGAAGAGATCTCACCATTTTTAACGGTCATCAATTCCATCTTTTCACCCGTTTCGCCATGAAAAATAAACGTTATGGTGCTATCATCCTTACTCTCATGTTTGATTTCTACCCCATCCACTTCATAAGGCATGACTGTCGGATACAGAGGCTGATAAGCTTCATCTCCCGTTCGATCTACTAATCTTGAACGATCGTATACGTATAATCCCTCTTCTGTTTCTGTTGCTGTATCGAAAGCATAGGGCAATGATTGAGTATCCATATAGCGGATTTGCGTTATCTTTCCTTCTTCGTTTGTGTTAACTCTTCCACTAACATCAGCAGTTTGACCATTGCTTACGTTAACTTGTATGTCAAAATCATAGGCCGTTGCTGTGTCCTCACTCTGCTCAACGTTTATGGTCCCAATAGCCATTTCAACACCATTTCCGTACGCCTTACGATGAAAGCTGTTAAGTAAATTGTTGTTCATCGCACTCTCCATATAGTCTTCTGTAAAGTAAGAGCTGAATTTGTCCATGTAGTAGGTAGAAACCTCTTCGTACTTTTCCTCTTCATAAATCTGTGTTATTTCTTCATCCGGTCCTGAAAATATTTGCTCTAGTACCGTTGTGACATCATCTTTCGTCGTATTCTCTTCTTCCGAGTTTTCGCTAGCAGGCTGGTTCGATGCACAACCAGCAGTTAATATAAGCGTCATCGTAGTTAGTAGAATTCTTTTAAGCAAAATACAACCTCCGTTTCGTTGTCTTAATTAAATATACGATCAGTAACTGCCTTAAGTTTCAAGAATTGGTAATAAATTAGGAGTTCGTTATGTATATTTACGAATTTACCCTTTAACAAGACTCTGCCATTCTATTTTAATTACAAAAAAGAGACTACCTCATCACAGATAATCTCCTTCTAAAAGCATCATTTCTATAACGGAAACACTTCGATCTTCTCCCAAATCTCCTTCCAATTTTTCTTAATCACTCGTTCTTTGTAAATGGCGGCTCGCTCTTTACTCTCACTAAAAAAAGGTGTCGGCTTCACCTCTAAATTGATCGCATCATCCACACCCCAGGGAGCAGTAAGAATAAGATTGTTATCCTTCTCGATTTTGACACCAAGAGCCGTTGCGGTTTCTGGAAACTTGGAAATGGCATCCTCTGCAGAAGTGTAGGGTTCGATATGATTTATCACGTGCATTCGTGCTTCATTCTTCACAGACCATGGTACATCTGGAAGGATGCTCTTCAACTCAGCTTCTAATTCTTTTTCAGTTTTTTCACTTATATCTTCTTGATCATAATAAATGACATCAACGTCTGGCGTATCAGTTCTGTTTTCAAATCCATGTAGTGTGTCCCAAATCTTTGAACGGACAAATCCCGCGCATATCCACCAATCTGGCAAACTCAGTTGACTTGCCGCCTTAATGATCTCCATCATTCGTTCATCGTTTTCGATTAGCTTAATGATATCTTCTTTTGTCTTCAACCTAACACCTCGTTTGGATAGGAACGTCCCTTGGTTTTCTATCTCAATTTTCCTTTCAGTTCAAATTCAATAAATCAGCAATGATCTCATCACTCCCTGGTGAAAACATAAATAGAGCGAACAAGATAAATAGTGCGCCTATACAAACGACAGAAATTCGTTTACTTCCAATGAGCCCTTTTCCTACTAAAAACAATCCAATAAACAAGAGTAAGAAATACCAAACTCCCATACGCTCTCTCCTTTTATCTATCATATTGGAATCTATCCCTAATATTGGCTTTCTATTATAATGACGATTAGTGAGCAGCTATTGTTCCTTTTTAGTTAATTTATAAATTAATATTTAGATAGGTTAGAAAAATTCATATAACCCCTCATTAAAATACTCGAACTCTTTTTTTGTTACCTTATAACGCCTGTATCCTTCGTAAAATGCTTCTATGTATTCATCATGATTTAGGCATTTTCGAATCGCTAATGATTCATCATATCTAGGATCACCCATCGTCATTCCTGCAACATCAATAAACATACTCACTTCTCCGTTAATCACCATCACGTTATCCGTCGTGCAGTCCCCATGTATCATCGTTTGTTGAACGCTAGATGGTTGATTTAAAATCAACTTCTGCAAGAGTTCGAAACTCCCATCAGCATGACCAGATTTTACGTACCCCTCCGCCTTTTTTAACTGTTGAGCTAACCAATGATGATTATGGAAGCCAGCAACAGTCGTTTCATGAAGACGATGAAGAAAATGCCCAAAACTCTTAATTAAAGATAGTTTCTCTTGTTTCTCCGCTTTCTTTAAAGCAGTTGTTAAAGTCATTCCTTTCTCGTATGACATAATGAGATGACTGCTATTCGCCCCTTCAAAAGAACCATAGTATTTTGGCGTTGGTATCTCTGTGATCGTATGTAGCCTTTCTAATACAGCTGCTTCATTCATCAACCATTCTCGATATTTCTGTTCATAGGAACTTTTTATGACATAGCTACCCTCATTTGTGACGATTTGATGCACTTCGGACGTACAACCCTGATCCTGTAGCAAACTCACTCGCTCTATTTTACCAATACTTTCTTCCACCTTACTTATTATCTTTTTATTCATGAGTCAATGCCTGCACTTTCGGAAATAATGACACTTTACCATATCAATTATTTCAAAATTCGATCAATAAATCCATCAATAATCATAAGGAATAAGAAGGAGACCATGCGAACTTACCGAAATGGGTTTAGGTAACGATTATGTAAGGAGGAATAAAATGAGCCATTCACTTTTTAATGGTATTCACTATATTCGAATACCAGTCGTTAATGTCAGTGAATCCGTTTCCTGGTACTCAGAGTGTTTAAAGTTCAACTTAAAATTTAATCGAGGTGATTTAGCTGTTTTATCGCTTGACCAAGGTCCCCTCTTTGTTTTGGTAGAAGCGGACAAGAACTCGAGAGGACACTTTTTCAAAAATGGTGAACCAGAATTTTCTGTTGGTCTGACTACTTCAAACATCAATCGACTCTACAACTATTTAGTTGACCAAGATGTGCAAGTAGAACCGATTCAGGAAGATGAGGGACATCAATTCTTTCACTTTTATGACCCTAGTGGAAACAAACTTCAAGTACATAACTAAATTTTAAAAAGCTACTCTTTTAGGGTAGCTTTTTGAATGGCTTTTAACGCTGTCAGTATTCAATACTTATTACTCCATTTCTTTAAGTGATGGATTACCTTATCTTGTGTGATTTATCCCACAGTTTAGCGCATAGAAATGGTTTACATTAAGAGTGTACTTAAGAATAGGTAACGATTCGGGAGGTAATAACGATGGAAAAGATGTTTAATGGGGCTACCAAAACCGGTGAGATCGTCACACAATTTCCAAGAGCAAGCCAGATTCTGAAGGAATATCGCCTTGATTTTTGTTGTGGAGGTAACCGTCCTATTCGTGAAGCCATTGCTGAGAAAAACCTTAATGAAGGGGAAGTCCTCTCTAGATTGAACACCCTCTATGTAGAAACGAAGAAATTGAATGAACGAGAAGTGAACTGGAAGTTGGAACGGTACTCAAGTTTAATCGATCACATCCTTACTACACACCATGCATACCTCGATAACGTCCTTACTGAACTCAACGCCTTTGTGACAAAAGTCTATCGTGTGCACGGAATGAAACACCCAGAATTAAGTCAGGTCTATAGCTTGTTTCGTAGACTTAAGCTTGAACTAGAAGATCATTTAATTCAGGAAGAAGAGAAAGTCTTTCCTAAAATTAAGGCGTACGAAGAAGACCCGTCACAAGATTCTTTGAAGAAAGTACTTGAAACAATTGCTGCCCTTGAGCAAGACCACGAAGAAGCTGGCAATCTACTAAAAGAACTTCGAGCTGTTACGAACAATTACACTCTTCCAGAAGGTGCCTGCACAACTTATACCTTGACGTACCTTAAATTAGAAGAACTCGAATCCGATCTCTTTCAGCATATCCATCTTGAGAATAATATTCTTTTTCCACGACTCGAACGTGAGCGCGCGAATGTTCATCATGAATAGAAACCTCATTTTTAACGCAAAAAGGCACAAGATGTGCCTTTTTGTCATTCAGAATGCTGCAGTTTGGCAAGATCATAAATAAATATGCCATTACGATCGCTTTTTAATACCTGATCCCTTTTTAATTCATTTAATAACCGATTGATCGATTCACGAGACGTGCCGACTATATTCGCTAGATCCTGGTTGGTAATCGGAAAATCAATGGCAACTCCCCCATCACGCTTCTTCCCATTTTCATAAGCTAATCTGGTAATGGCTTGAATGAAACGATGCCGAACATCTTGTGATATGAGTGATTGGACTCGTTCCTGTAACTGGAGAATCTTTTTCCCCATCATTTTCATCACTTTAATTGCAAGGTGAGGTTTTTCAATCATGAGTTGATTAAAATCCTCAATCCGAATCATGAGGAGTTCCGCGTCTTGCAACACCCTGGCATTTGCCGGGTACGGGGATTGATCGAAGAAACCGACGTGTGGGAACATATCCCCTGATTGCAGTAAAGAAAACACCTGTTCATTTCCGTCTTCATCAATTTTATGTGTTTTAACGACTCCAGACTCAATGAAGAAGACCGCCTCACGTTCATCGCCTTCCATAAACACAAAACTTCGTTGACCGAAACGTTTTCTTGTTGTGATTTTTTCAATTTCTTCGATTTCTTCATCATCTAACCCAAGAAAAAGTGACGTTCTTTTCAAAATGTTTTTCATGTTTTCCAATGTAAAACCTCCCGTCCTGCAGCATAATGCATTATCGTTTTACTTGGGAAACTTACCATCTATTGCGGAATGTCTAGAATCACTTTTGTTCCTTTTCCTAGAGCGGTATGTATATGCAACTCGCCACCTACTGACTTTGATCTTTCCTCCATACTGAACAACCCAACACCGGAAGCAAGGCGATCTTGTACAAATCCCTTCCCTTTGTCTTCTACCATTACTCGAACCACTTCATTTAGTTCACGAATTGTGACAGAAGCCTGCTTGACACCAGCATATTTACGTACGTTTGTTAACGCTTCTTTTATGATGCGGTAGATTGTAATTTCAGACTGGTTTGCAAGGCGATTCTCAAGGACACATTCGAAGAAAACATCAATGTCATAGTTGTCCGAGTACCTATTTAAGAAAGAACGGATCGCCGGTATCAGACCAAGATCATCTAACACTGATGGTCGTAATTCCCAAGAAATCTCTCGAACCTCCTCAATAATAGCTGTCGCCTCATCACGCATTTGCGTAATAAGAGGGTGATCCAGTTCTGCATCCATTCGGCTGATCGTAATAAGGTGACTGTAAAGATTCTGGCCAATTCCGTCATGTAAATTTCGAGAGAGTCTCTTTCGTTCTTCCTCTTGAACATCAATAATTCTGGTTGCCATTTGCTTTAATTCTTCTTCAACTTTTTTTCGGTTTGTAATTTCAGAACGAATAGCTAAGTATTGATAGGGTTTTCCTTCTTTATTTAAAAAGGGCACAATGGTTGTATCCACCCAATAGGGCGTCCCATCCTTCGCTTTATTCTTAATTTCGCCCTTCCACACTTCACCCTTAGCAATCGTTCGCCAGAGATTTCGGAAGAATTCCTTTGAATGATAGCCAGAATTTATAATCGAATGATCTCTTCCGATCAGCTCCTCCTGAGAATACTTTGAAATCTGACAGAATTGATCATTCACATACACAATTTTTCCTGAATGATCGGTAATCGCGACGATTGTCGATTCATCGAGCGCGAATTTAATATCGAGGAGTTCATTCAGTACTTTTTGGGGTTCTAAACCAGCAATGGAGCGATCATTTTTTTTATGGATTACGAGAAGGATGTAAGCTTCTCCTTTAAGCGTAAACGAACTTTTCCGCAAAAACACCGGGAAATACCGTCCATTTTGCCCCACACCAAAACGCTGGACCACAATACCTTGATCCAGAAGTGAATAATTAAGATTAGGTAAAAGCTGTTGTACGGTTTTTACATGACTCGTTTGAACAAGCCCAAACAAATCTATCGCTTCTTCATTAAGAGAATAAATGTTGCCTTTTTCGTCAGTAACAATTGTTGCCTCTTCCGTCGTTTCAACAGAAGGGTGACTTTTTTTTCTTTCAATCAAAAGCGATCCCTCCCATATTCCGGCAATCTCGACTCCACACCACGTGCTACTTCAATCACTTGACTTTTTTCTTCTTCAGTAAAATAATGCACGTCACGAAAACCAATTAATAATGCGCCTTTCGGGGAGTCACCACATAATAAAGGAAAAGCATAAGCTGAAATGAGTTGCTCAGCTAGCATGATCGGATAATCTGTTGATTTGCCAAGGATACCATTTGGAAAAGAAGTTATTTCCATCGGACGACTGCTGGATATCACTTTCCCTGCAATTCCTTTGCCATAGCGAACGGTGATATATTTGTATTTTTCATTCCGATGTCCAATGACGCATGGCCATGTAATGTCTAGCCCAGCCCTATTTTGTAGTGCCAGTCCAACGACATCACAAGAAAGATCTCGTTTCAAACGATTCCCCTCAGGTGAGATCCACTTCTCAAACGGTTCCATCATCTTTCCTCCTTATTGAATTCCATAACCTAGCAAACCTTTCTTTAATGCGAAGGATACAAGCTCTGGTCTTGTTTTAATCTTGAGCTTCCCCATTACATTGCCTTTATGAGTTTCAACCGTTTTTACACTGATGACGAGCTTTTCTGCGATTTCTTTATTGGAATATCCTTTCGCAACAAGCGTAAGCACTTCTCTCTCACGATCGGATAACAATTGATAAGTATCCATTTCATCTTGCTTCAAATTACCGATGTATTCCTCCATCAATCTCTTTGTTGCTGAGGGATGAAGGTATGCGTTACCACTACAGACTGATCGTATCGCTTGAACAAGCTCATCATGAGGCGCACTCTTCAAAACACAACCAGATGCTCCACCCTGGATTGCACGGAATAAATACTCTTCATCATCATGCATCGTAAGAATGAGAATGGCAGTATGAGGTAATTGTTTTTTCAGCTCAGATGTCGCTGATAACCCGTCCTTCCCATGAGGCATACTTAAATCCATCAAAATCACATCCGGATTCGTTTGCATTGCTATTTCAATACCTTCGTTGCCTTCAGATGCTTCTCCTACGACTTCCATATCTTTTAGTGAATTTAATAGCATTTTCAAGCCCATCCTCACAACCGCGTGATCATCTACTAAGAGAACTTTTATCACTAGAATTCCCCCTCTCTCTGAATGGGTAGACTGATTGAAACCGTCGTTCCGTTTGCCAGTTTAGAAGTAACGTGGCACTTCCCACCTGCAAGAATCATTCTTTCCTTCATCGCAGCAATTCCAGTAAAATGATTTCGTTTCATGACTTTGATGACATCGAATCCTTTCCCATAATCTTCTATTTGTATTTTCACTGATTTTTCTTTCCATGTAAACCGAATCGAAGCAGAGGTTGCGTCAGCGTACTTGGCGATATTAATCAGGGCTTCCTGACAAACACGTAAGACCGCCATGCTTTTTTGCTCAGACATCACTATTTCATCACCTGTGGATTCAAAGTTTACTAAGATACCAAACGTTGATGTATAAAGCTTTGAATAACTTTTTAATGCTGAAATGAGCCCTAGTGTTGTGAGTGTATTCGGATAAAGCTCAACAGATAGTAGTCTCACTTCTTGAATCGTACGCTCCATTAGCGTGGCCATTTCTTTCGCATAGCTTCTCATATGCGGATCCTCTATGCCTGTCTCAAGAAACCCCAAACCTGTATAGAGACTATACAGGTTCTGGCTAATACCTTCATGAAGCTCGAGTGCAATGCGTTTTATTTCTTCTTCTTGTGACTGAATAATATAAGTACTAGCCTCGTTCCCATCTTTTAGCGCCATTTCGAGCCTCCTTTACTCATTCGTCATTTTCAACTTATCTTCTGTAATATCACTGAACACGCCAGCATACTGAATGACCTCTCCTGAATCGTCTTTAATCGCGTTAATCGTGAGCCATTCTAAGAAATAATTCCCGTCTTTTCGTTTATTCCATATTTGTCCTTGCCAGGATCCATTTTGTTTAAGAGTTTCCCACATCTGGTGGTAGAAAGCAGCGGACTGTTTTCCCGACTTCAACATATTCGGATTTTCTCCAATTGATTCTTTCGCACTAAACCCTGTCAGTTGCGTGAAAGCAGGATTGACCGCAATGATCTTCCCCTGTTTGTCAGTGACCATCATCCCAAGCGGCGTCGTAACCATCACTTGATGAGACAGGGTGAGCTTATCCTGGAAATACATCCAAATGACGAGAACAAGACTAACAAGCGCTAACTGAGATAATGCCATGAAACCAATCGCATAGTGTCCCGTTAATTGATATAGCGATGCCAGAATAAGAGGTGGGAAAAAGCCACCAAGTCCCCCCATTGCTGCGATGATACCGTTTGCAATTCCTGCTTGTTTCTGAAAATACATCGGAACAAGTTTGAACACAACACCGTTTCCGATTCCGGCTGCCATGGCAATCGTAATGCACCCAATCGTGTACAATTGAATGGAAGGAGCGAATGATAGAATAAGTGCAGCAACTGTGAAGCCGCCAAATACATACATTAGTAGAATGAGGGAATGGAACCTATCAGCAAGCCAGCCTCCAACCGGACGTAAGAACGTCGCAACCACGATAAACCCTGCCGTCCTTATCCCTGCATCTACTTTTTCGAGCCCGAAATTCGCGACTAAGAAATTTGGTAAATATACCGTAAAAGCTACAAATGAGCCAAACGTAATAAAATAGAATAAACAGAATAGCCATAGCTTTTCATTTTTATAGATTCCTTTAATTTGTTGCACTAGAGGCACCTGGACTCTTGGTTCATGTTTATCTCCTAAGAAAAAGTTAGCGATAATAAAGATGCCTAATAATACCATATATAATTTCACTGTGAATGACCACCCGTAATTCGCAGCAACAACCGGGGCAGCGAAAGCCGTTATGGCTGTACCAATGTTACCAGCTCCGTATATGCCGTTAACAAATCCATGTCGTTCTTTTGCATAATATTTAGGTAAAGAGGTCACCCCAACAGAAAAGATTGCACCACCGATCCCAAGGAATAAGCCACCAACTAGAAGATCAGCGAAGGAATTCGCTATGCTTACATAGTAAACTGGGAAAAGTAATAAAATGAAGCTAATCATGAATAATAGTCTAGCTCCAAATTGATTTGCAAAGTAGCCAATCGGTATACGCAATAGTGAGCCTAAAATCACGGGAACTGCTGTTACCCAGGCAATTTGCTCAGGTGCAATGGCAATATCTTCTGTGATAAACGGTAGTAAAGATGAGATCAATACCCAGACCATAAAACCTGTTACCAGATTCATTGTCTGCAATGGAAGCTGTAGTTTTTTATACATATTCATTCTCCTCGTTTCTCATCACGTAATAGAGGCCAACTTGTTCATCATAAGCACACCACTCACTTCTCGTTAGACGAACTTCGCTACTAAGTGGAACAGCAAAGAAGTATTGATGATCGAAAAAGATACGAAGATGGGTGTGATCCGGACACCATTCTAGCTTTGTTACACGTTTCTTCACCCAGGGGGCCATCTCTTCTCCCCGCTCTCCGTGGATACAAACACGAACAGATTGATCGATGTATGGTTCTAAATCTTGCATGCTAACGTGAGCCACAAGAGCTGCACCCCCTATTTGCAGGATAGACGAAAAATTGATAGCCTTGTAACACTTCCCAGAATTTCGAATCAGCACATCTTTCAAGATGCTGAGTGACGTCATATTCAGACGTCCACTCACTCATCCCCTTTACCTCAGCCACAACAATCTCTGCTCCATTTACAACTTTCTCATCGAGATACCAGTTAAGGTACTGTCCCTCGAATACTTGCTTCAGCATGTGGTCCACTTCGCCTGCAAGATCACCGGTGACTTGCTGGATAAAACAGAAGTCTAAGTAAGTTTCATTGTTCATGCCCATGAGTGCCTCCTTTATGCTTTTCCTTTTTATAAATGAGGAGCGCAATTGGAAATAGAAGAATGTTCAGCCCACCGTATACTAGCGTCATTGAGTAATGTTCATAATAAAACTGGTGAACCATTAACTGTGTGAAAACAATATTCAAGAGTAAGATGGTACAAAGTAATAGAACGCCTACATAACTACGCTTCATATCGTTTCACCTTGACGGCGTATACTACGCCATTTCTCACTTCAACTTGAATACCAGGGAGAGGTCGTCTTGGTGGGCCTGCAGTTGGCGCCCCCGTCCCCGCATCAAACTTACCGTGATGACAAGGACAAATCATTTCTTTTTCTTCCTTCACCCAATAGACCGGGCACCTTAAGTGGGTACACGCATTCTGATAAGCAACATACTTTTTCTCGCTCAAGCGAATTAAGATTGCACTGTCATGTTCACTTGGAAAAGTGAAGTCTACCGAATCGCCAACCGCGATGTCTTTCACGTTAACGATTTTTTGATGTGGATATTCTTTTTCGCCAAGTCCTAACAATTCCTTAGCTGCAACCGCTCCCCAAGGTAACGAAGAGATGGCGAACACGCCAGCTGCTCCTGCAAGTGTCTTCATGAAACCTCTTCGATCCAGCATCCGTTCATTATTCCGATTAATATTATGCGTGTAATTATCTTCATCGAATGGCACACGATTATTTTGATCCGTCATACTAAATCCTCTCCCTAAAAGAGTTTCTCTGTTCCCTGCAAAATGCCAGGCAGGTTCACTTTCACATTGGTTGCCCCTTCTAGATAAGGCATGCTGGTTACCCATTTTCCATTATCAAGATTGTGCTGCTGTTGTTTTCGGTCGATCTCACCTTCCGTTAACCACTGCAGGGTGTTGGAAGGACAGACGCTCGCACACATTGGAGGAATGCCATCTTTCGTTCGGTCGATACAAAGATCACACTTATACATGAGGTTCTGTTCTTCATCAAACTTCGGAATCCCATATGGACAGGCAATCGTACAATTCTGGCACCCAATACATTTCTCAACTAATGCTGAAAGAACAGCACCTGATTCATGAATTTGAATCGCCTGGGCAGGACAGCTTCGTGCACAGGCTGGATTTTCACAATGCAAGCACATGAGTGGCATCGTTTGACGATTCACATGCGGATTAACGTCATACACATAGTTTCGATTCCGTTGCTCATGCCCCCCGCATTGCGTACAAGCCGCAAGGCAAGCGCGGCAACCGATGCAATTTTCCAACTCAATATACAGTCGCTTTTTCATTTACAACACCTTCTCACTAGGTAGTTTCTGCATTTGAGCAGCACATGCTTTGAATTCAGGCATTCTTGATATTGGATCGAGCGCTGCGATCGTCAGCAGGTTGATGGATTCATCATGACCAAAGTGATAAGGAACAAACACAGTGTCTCTACGAATCGCTTCCGTCACTTTCACCTTGTAGACGGCTTCTCCTCGTCTTGTATAAAGACGAACTTTCTCATCATGTTCTAGATCGTACTCACTAGCCGTATCTGGGTGTACTTCTACATATGGCTCTGGACACATGTCATTCAGAAATTGGATGCGGCGTGTCTGATTTCCAGATAAGTAATGGTAGACGACACGACCCGTTGTGAGACGGAGCGGATACTTATCACAGGGCTCTTCCGCAGGCGGGCGGTATGGGAGTGCACAAATCTTCGCTTTCCCATCTGGATGATAGAATTTCTGATCAAGGAACATATGCGGTGTTCCTTTGTCCTTTCCATCTTTACAGGGCCAGAACACACCATCCTGCTGATCAATCTTATCCCACGTAGCACCGTAGTAATCGGCGTTTCCGCCCTTTGTTGCTAATCTAAATTCATCCGCCACATCTCTAGCCGTTTTCAAATGAGAGAAATACTTGCCTTTGCCAAGATGTTCAGCAAGTTCCACTTGCATTAACCAATCAGGCTTTGATTCACCAATTGGCTTCTGAGCCTGGTTGATTTTGATAATACGACCTTCAATGTTCGTGACCGTTCCTTCATCTTCTGACCACGTAACGGACGGAAGAATCACATCGGCAAACTCTGCCGATTCTGATAAGTAGAAGTCACCGCAAACCATGAAATCAAGATTCTTCATCGCTTTTCGCACGAAATTTAAATTCGGCGCAGATACAGCCGGGTTTGAACAAAGAAGATATAGTCCTCGAATTGTTTTTTTCTCCATCAACTCAAACATCTCATAAGCTGATACACCTGGCTTCGGCATTTCTTCAGGGTTAATGCCCCACACTTTCGAAACTGCTTTTACGTGTTCAGGATTCGTGATTTTACGATAGCCAGGTAAAAGATCCGATTTCTGACCGTGCTCTCGTCCACCCTGACCATTTCCCTGTCCTGTGAATGTTGCAACACCGGCCTTTGGTCGACCGATTTTACCAGTTACAAGCGCCATATTCGTGTATGCGGAAACGTTATCAACACCTTTATGCTGTTGCTCGATGCCACGTGCAAACATGACAATGGCATTTGGTGCCTTACCATAAATTTCAGCTGCCTTGATGATTTTTTCAGGTGAAACACCTGTTAAAAAGCTCGTATATTCAGGAGTAAACTCTTTTACAACTTCCTTTGTTTCCTCAAATCCGTTCGTATGATTATTCACAAAGGCTTCATCTGCATAGCCGTTTTCAATTAGGAGATGCAAGATCCCATTCGCAAGCGCAAGGTCCGTTCCTGGTTTTAGATCAAGATGAACATCCGCTCTTCTAGCGAGAGGGGTTTCACGAGGATCGACCACGATGATGTAACCCCCACGCTCCTGCACATTCCATACGCGAAACATTGAAGTGGGATGACATTCTGCCGTATTACTTCCAGCAATGAACAGGCAATCTGTCTCATGGATATCCGTCCATGGCAATGTTGAGCCCCTGTCTACTCCGAATGAGCGTAAGAAACCACCCGCTGCACTAGACATACAAAACCGACCATTATAGTCAATGTATCGCGTACCAAGGGCAACGCGAGCAAACTTCCCAGTTAAATAACATTTTTCATTTGTCATGGACACACCGCTGAAAACGGACAAACTATCTTTCCCATATTCTGCTTGCAGCTCACCGAATTTCTTAGCAATAAGCTGATAAGCTTCTTCCCAGCTCGCTTCTCTGAAACCTTCTTTCGTTCCTTTCAATGAGGCATCATCTCGAATGAGTGGACGAAGGATCCGATCAGGGTGATTCGTTTGTTGATATGCCGTTACCCCTTTTGGACACATTTTCCCAACCGTTACCGGCCAATCATAACGAGGTTCGACACCAATGATTTTGTTACTGATCGTATTCACCCTTAAGTTCATTCCACACTGCATGCCGCAATAGCTACAATGTGTCTTAACTAATTTTTCATTTGGGTGAGTGACATTTTCGATATCTCGAAAAAATTTATCCCTTTGCATTCTGATTGGCCTCCTTCGTTTTCACTTCGTGTGTCGCAAATCCAGAAAATCGTGCGATGCGGTATTTTCTTCGACATGGAAGGCATAATTCAGCAAGATGAAACCCGTCTTCCATATTGAACGTAATGTCATTTGTATTCAGCACATGAATCACATCTTTTGATTGTTCAGTCGAAACAAAAGGTTCACCACATACTTTGCATTCTTTCATCGACTGCTCAGCATAATGTTCACGGTAATTGCGCGCAAACACGCTAAGTGGTCGAAATGGAATATGAGCAAGCTTTCCAAACGGTAAGTAAATGAGCGTAATGATAACAGAATACTGATGAATGAGTGACATCACGTAATGTCCCTGGCCATGCAAAAATACGTTCATAAACGTTAAGAGAAGACCTGTTACACTAATAAACAACAAAAGATAAAGTGGTAGAAAGTCATACATAAAGTTCTGTTCCGCCCTAGCCTGCATATTTTTCAAGCGACGATAAAGCGCCATGCACACACCAGCGATCACCATGATCGCTGTAAAATTCAACGCATTATAAAAGAAGAAAGCAAGAATTCCATCTGCATTGACAGTCATTAAGTTGATGCCCATTCCAACGACGGTGTAAGCACCGCCTTCTTCCATCGTGAAGTACATCCATCCAAACACGAGCGGAAACGTGACAAAGCAGGATAGAATGACACCCCAGCCAAGCAGAAGATGTTGGGTCAATCGGTAAATCCCCCGATTCCAGATAAACTGATATGTACCAAGATGCTCAACAGATGTTTTTGGCGTAGACTTGCGACCGAGCAGCTTGATTCCTTTTTTAATGATGATTTTTGTTGGTGGTCTTTCCCCCCAGGCAATGAAACGATAGAAGAATCCACCGATAAACACGAACGTCCCCACCATATAGCCATAAAGATTCAAATCGACGTGCGTAAACATTCTCGTCGCAATAAACGACAGGATAACTAAGCCACTTATCGTAAAAAACATTGATTTCGCAAATTTTGAAGCAAATGCATGGTTGAATGAGCGTATAGATTTAGCCGGTTTTCGAAGCACAGATTCTGCCATATAAAATCCCCCCCGCAGGTTACTTGTTACTTTTATTATAGAAATGTAAGGAGAATTTGGTAATCAGGGAACTTCCCTATTATGGAAAGGGAAATCCCCTATCTTTTTACTTAGAATCATCAGAGCAGATCTAATTCATAAATCAAAGGAGTGCTAATGATTCATTCCATTAGCACTCCTTTTACTTTTTCTAAACTAATGCTTCACTGAAACCTTATCCGACGCTCTCGCAAATTTATTTCGCTCTCTACTTAAGAACATGACCCAGCCCATCTACATAGTGTGTTGAAGAAAGTGCTTCATGAGATAAACGCTTAGGAATGTGGATTTCAGTCCATGAAAACGTTTGATGGAGGTTACAAAAATGAATCAATTTCAAAACGATCTTCAGCACTTAGATGTTGGAGAGTACCATGCCCAGGAGTTAGTTCCATGTGAGCAAGCTAACTATTATACAAATAGAGATCAGAATATAGATCCAAATGATACTCGATTAATAGGGTTTGTGTGTTTTGGGTGTTTTGGGTGTTTCCGCTGTGCGGGTTGCGTAGGCTGTGCCGGCTGTGGAGGTTGTGCTGGCTGTGCTGGCTGTGCTCGATGCGCAGGTTGTGGTGGATGTGCCGCAAGATGTGGCGGATGTGGCAGATGCGGTCGCTGCGGTGGTCGCTGAACTTGATCAGGTCTTAGACTCTGAAGACCACGTCAAAATCGTGAAATCGACTAACTATTCTAAGTACACTTGATGCCGCTTCACATAGATCAACGAAAAAAGACCCTGGAAGCGCTAAGCACTTCCAGGGTCTTTTAATGATGAATGCATTTAAAACGAATTCATATATTAAATGAACTTTTTTGTAAGTCTATTAAAGCAATTTCTTTCTATAAATGCGGAGGGATACAAATCCTGAACATATGTATAAAAGGAGGACGGACACCCCTATAGCAAGATATTCTACAGTATTATTGGAAGTTAAAAGCAACTTAACAAACGCTCTCATACGATCATGTAAATCATGGATAAAAAAAGTAACTGTCAACAGATACATTGCAAATAAACCAATTGCCGCTATCATAAGATAATTGCTTTTAAATTTATAACAAAAAGGAAATATGAATGACAGAATCGACATTACAACAGCAACCATGAACAATAGTTCTTTCCAAGAAGTCATTTCTCCATGGATGATTATGTTACCAATATAAGTAACTGTAGCGATCAATAGCGTAAAGAGAACGGCAACAATATACTTTGAACTCACAATCTCTTTCCTTGTATAGGGGAGAGAATTAAGCAATAGTTGGATGGTGGATTTTTCATCTAAGGTAAAGGATTGCATCGATATCAATATACTACAAAGGATTCCTACCCAGATAATAGAAAAATCCAAGATCAAATACACACATAAAATTGCCAATAATACGAGCATCGTTTTTTTTAATAAGATGATATCTTTATGTATTAAGTTAAACAAGAGATCCTTCCCCTTTCTTTGTGAAGTACATGATATCTTCTAGGGTTGGTTTTTCATAAAGCGCCATTTCTCCAAATATACTCTTTGTTCGTTGCTTATTTGAGGTTAAAGCTTCAAATCCATAAGGCATTTTTCGTACAGCTATAAATTCCTGTTCTGTTTCCTGATCTAGTAATTCCAGCCCACCTTTAACAATCGCATATTCCTGCTCAATTTCTTGAAAATCTTTCGTGAAAATATGTGCCCCATCATGAATAAAGGTTATATAATCAGCAATCGAGGCCAGATCAGATGTAATATGAGTGGAAAAAAAGATTGTTTTATCCCCATCTTGCAGCAGTTGATGCAAAAGATCTAATAGTTCTCTTCGAAAAATAGGATCTAATCCTGAAGTAGGTTCATCCATAATAATTAATTCCGCATGATGAGACAATGCGATACTTAAAGACGCTTTAATCATCATTCCTTTAGAAAAAGTTTGCATTTTTTTATTTAGTGGTAAGTTGAACATACTTATATATTGGCTAAATATCTGTTCATCCCAATTTATATATGCATTTCTTACGATTGCTTTTATCTCAGCCAGTGTGAGATGTTCATAGAACACATTTTCATCAAATACAAATCCAATTCGCTGCTTTATGTCTTTCTCATGATCTTTGTAATTTAATCCAAATACAGAAACCGATCCACTATCAGGTTGTAACAAATTCATAATCAGTTTAATTGTGGTGGACTTCCCTACACCATTTCCCCCGATAAACCCTGTCACATATCCCTTTTTAACCTTTAACGAGAAATCCCTTAGGCTAAAACCTTCAAAGGACTTACAGACATGCTGGAGTTCGATCACATTTTCATCTTGCATCATTCTTCCCCCCTATATAAAATGGTCAGCAACTCTTTTAATTCGGTTAGCGTGACGCCGATGTCTTTACTATTTTTGATGGCAGTCACCAATTGCTCTTCAATCCCCTGCATTTTTCTTTCCTTAATCATTTCCTTATTTTGTTCCGATACAAATGACCCTTTTCCAACGATTGAATAAATGAACCCGTTTTTTTCAAGTTCCTCATAGGCTCGTTTAGATGTTATGAGACTAACATTTAGATCCTTCGCCAATTGACGCATCGATGGAAGTGGCTGTCCAGACTTCAGATCACCTGCTAGAATCTGTTCTTTTAATTGGATGTGAATCTGCTCATAGATCGGTGTCTTTGAACTGTTGGATAGTATAATTTTCATAAAAAAACCTCTTTCAATTATCTGTAATTAATTATATACAATATACACAATATATACAATAATTATCTGAATCTTATTTCCATTCTATATAAAAAAGAACTTCATATTTTGAAGTTCCTTGGTAACAATCATCTATTCTTTTGCAAAAATACTAAATCATGTTCGTGCTCAAAACCAACCTTCTTATACAATTTTATGGCTGTTTCATTAGCTGCATTAACACAAAGTGTGATGGAAGAAATATCCTCATAAGTAAAAATCCATTGCACGCCACCAGTTATCAGCTGCTCCCCAAATCCCTTACCTCGTTCCGAATCTATAACGGCCATATACTCAATGCTAGCCTCTCCAAACGCTGGTTCAGCCTCCACATAAATATATCCTTTTAGCTGATTGGATTCTTTCACAATAAACACTTTTCGATTCTGACTAAGGCGCTCGATCAATTGTTGCCCGTTATAATACGTTTCTGGAAAAGCTTCATCATGTAATTGTTTTATCTCTGAGAAGTACTCTTCCGTTAGTTCCACAATCGGTTCATCTTTTATTTGCAGCCTATTCTCACGAGAAACCGTTAGTATGGATTGCTCACTTTGTTTAACAAATCCCATTTCCTTAGCGAAGCTTAATAGATTTTGATTGTGATGACTTGTGAACATACTGAGTTTATGTATTTCAGGAGGTAGTAATTTCTCCATTTCAGTCCATAGCTGGTTGACCCATTCAGGTTTTTTCACAAATGGCCCCCATATTTCTGCATGATGACTTTCTAGGGAAGCATCAAATCCTAAAACACCAACCAATTCATCTTTCTCATAAGCTACTACAAAACTCTTCGTATAATGAATATCCGTTATATCTTCTACAAAAGAGTTAGCAATCTCTTCAACTTCGGTTCCACAGTAGCCAATGTACGAATCTTCCTTATTGTTTAACTCTGCGATTAGCATCGAAACTTCATTGATGTCAGACCTAATCATTGTTCTGCTTGAACTCAAATAAATCTCCTCCCCAGAAAGTGGTTTCCTCAACTAATCTCCCCATTCTTTATAAAAACCTCAGAGCGAATAACACTTGGTCGTCCCATCGTGACTCCCTGAATGACGCGATAACTAGGACATCCATCACCTGAAAGTCCAAACACCTGATGACTCTCTTGCTCTACTAATCTATACATTAAATTTCTGTACGTAAGAGCCGTTTTCATGATATTCCTTATATTGATTGGCAGTCACTTCCTTAATTAACCCTTTCCAAAAAGCTCGTGCAGGTTTATTCTTTTCGATCTGAGTTACCTCCCATTCCCCAGGAAACATCGCAAACAGTTTTTTCGCACTTTCGTTTCCATATCCATTCCCCTGATATTTAGCCATAATAAAGAACTCCTGAATGGTATTTGAACTTGAAAGACTGCCCATTTCGACAAGAGCAAAACCAATCATTTCATCACCTAACTTAATAAAATAAGCCTGGTGTTGATCACGCCAATAATGATCTAACTCAATTTTCTTGTAGGCGCCATTAACTCCCAACTTCATGTTTGGTAAGTATTTACTAAACTCATAAAAATAAAATTGCATGAGATTATGCAAAATCGTCTCTTCTTCTTTTTGAACTTTATGTAAAAAAACCATACACTCACCTCTTATTAATTAAATTCACTTAGGAATCCATCGGAAAAAGATACACATTGTAAGAAAAGATTTTCTCTAACCCTATCTTTCTCGCAATGGCATTGGAAGCCTGATTTGCCTCTTCACAGTCCCAATATGGAACCATCCCCTTATCAACACACTCCTTCACCACACTGGACGCTGCCACCTGACCTAATTTCTTCCCTTGGTGCTCCTCGATGGTTTCCATATCTAACTCGTGAACATTTCCAGCCACAAATCCAGAAAAACACAAACTCACAAGTTGATTTTGATAGACAACGCCATACCCGATTCCCTTTGCCAAAAAGTCATTAAGTGAAGCCCAGAATTCAGCTATCTTCGACTGTAAGAAGCGATTATTGGTAATTGAATGGTTCTGATCGTTAAGTAGAGCTTCGCTGATTTTGATTACCTGGTACTCGGATTTAATGGAAGGATGATGATGCTCTTTAGGGTGTTCGAGTCGATACACATGTTGTTTGAATTTATTCATGTCCCGATGGGTGAAGAGCGTCTCGATTGTTTTATTCCACCTTGAATGGTTTCCAATAGCGATAAAAGTCGTTACGTTCAGCTGCCTTGCTTCAGGAATGATTGTCGTATCCATAAAATTATTGATCTCTTGAAGAAACACATCACTTTGTTCATCTCCAATAAAGAAAAAACCGTCATGATTTCCTAACCAGATAAGCCCTGCTTTAGGGATCTCGAGATGATCGACGAAAACGCGCCCAGGGTTATTCCCCTCGATGACCGCTTTTGCTTCTAGATGTCCGATATCATTTAGTAACGTTTTGCATTTGTAGAATTCAGCTTGATCAAGTTCATGAATCATTGGTACTCCTCCCACTTCCTAATGAATGAAAGCTACTCAAAGACTTGGCGCAGTTCAACTAGTCCCTCGCCATTTCCTTGCGGGTCTGGCATGCGCATCGCCCACTCAACCGCTTCCTCTTTCGACTCCACATCAATGAGGATGAATCCAGCAATGATTTCTTTCGTTTCAGGGAACGGCCCTTCCGTCACGACAGGGGCACCGTGTGGATACGAAATACGCAATCCATTCGAACTTGGATGCAGGCCTTTTGCCATCACCCGAACGCCAGCTTTTACTAGCTCTTCATTGTACGTTGACATCGCTGCCATAAGCTCAGCGCTTGGTAGCTTTCCAGCTTCCGAATTCTTCGATGCTTTCACAATCAGCATAAATAGCATCACATTCCCTCCTCATTGACAAACACTTGCTTAAATTCTCCCTTCTACCTATTCGATAAAACAAAAGAATCTTCCTTCCACCAAAAACCTGCGTGCATTTTGTTTATTCTAGAAGGAGTGCTTATGCGCCTTATCGAAAATACATTGATGAAGACACAACGATCATTCAGGAGGGAATTATGGGAAGAATTGTGCATTTCGAAATTCACGTCGATGACATGGACCGCGCAAAACAGTTTTATGGGGATGTATTCGGATGGACGTTTGAAGACTGGAGCGACTTTGCTGGCATGCCTTACTTTGGCGTCGTCACTGGCGGTGACGACCAGCCTGGCATTAACGGTGCACTCATGCAGCGTCAAGGTCCACCTCCGGAACCAAATCAGCCCGTAAACGGCTATGCCTGTACGATGGGGGTAGAAGATTACGATACGATTGAAGCAAAAATCCTTGGAAAAGGCGGTGTGGTCGCATTACCTAAATACGCGCTATCGGGGATGGCATGGCAGGGATACTATAAGGATACGGAAGGAAACATCTTTGGGGTTCATCAACCAGATGAAAATGCGAAATAGCATTTATCAAGACTAGAAAAGGCGCCTAATCGCGCCTTTTTTCATTTAAAAAAGAAGGAAAAATAAATCTGCGGATGACATATCTCTACACTCCCACAGTTTGAACAGTGATTAGAGCTAATGAAGAGCCATTGGAAAATGTACTGAATTTAAATGGAATTTGTTTTATAATAAAAGTGACTAGTATAACATTCTAGGAGGAGAGGAAATTGCAAACACTCACGCATGAAGAATTTTTTCAATTTATAGAATTCTTCGAAGAAAACAGTCAACTTTTTACAGAAACGCTCCTACAAGAAGCTGTCACCGTAAAGGATAAGATTGAAGAAATACTAAGAATAGGGAATATCGACCTTGTGACCAATGCTCATTCACTCGTTGTTTATATCATTGAAGAGAAGGACCAGGAGCTTCACGCGTTTGCCGAAAAAGAAGGAATTGCCTGGGCAACGCACTCCCTTGCAATCTCGTTTAAGTTAGAGTGGGTACAAGCCATAAGACGAACGCTGTGGGTGTTTTTCCAAAAATATACTGAATTGCAAGGTAAAAATAAGAGTTTTGATTTCTTTGAAATGGAAAAACAAATTAACAACCGGGTAGACTACTTTTTAAATTCTTTCTTCATAAGTTATACAAAATATAAAGATTCCCTGATAAACGCTCAAAAAGAACAAGTTAAAAATCTATCCGTGCCAATTATACCCATTAACCGCTCAGTTAGCATCCTCCCATTGATCGGGGCAATTGATTCTCAAAGAACCGAAGTCCTTGAGGATAAGGTTTTAACAGTAATAAGCGATATGCGTCTTCAGACATTGATTATAGACTTATCCGGAGTAGCAGATATTAGTGGTGATGATATTTACCGATTGATTCAAATCATTGATGGTGCTTCACTAATGGGGTGTAACACCGTCATAACTGGATTAAGGAAAGCAGTTGTCAGGAAAGTTACGGATCTCGGTATTATGTTAAATGAAAAAACTAAAACACTTGGAACGTTACAGCAGGCACTAGAAAAGTATTTTACTACATAATAGTGAGCAAATAAGGCGCTTTAATAGCGCCTTATTTGCTCACTATTATTCCTTATGACGTTGCTTTCCCCTAATGATGTTGTTCAATTAGTTCGGATTACCATCCGAGTGTGCTACAGTAATAACCTCCTGTACTTCTCCTTCTTAATAGTAAACCCCATCTAAACAATGTTTTTTTTAAAGCTATTAACCCTTTGCTAGTCTATCAGATCATTTCCCGCATACTTCATTTTATAGTAAAATAGAACTAAACCTCTTATAGAAAGGATCGATGTATGGAAAATCAATTGCATTACATCATGAATCACATGCGTGCGGCATTCAAAGTATTAGATAAGGAATGGCAAATGGCCGCAAAAGACCTCGGAATCACACAGGCAGAACAACACATTTTGTGGATTGTCTATCTAGAAAAATCCATTACCCTCACCAAACTAGCTGAATTAAGCTTGCTCGATATATCAACGGTGGCTCAGGTATTAACACGTATGACAAAAAAAGACCTGATCATCCAAACGAAAAAGAACCAGGATCGACGCGTTACCTATGTATCACTTAGCCCAGAAGGTAAGAACATTCTGCACACCTCTTCCACCTACGAATATCAATTCTGGAACTATATGAAGGAAATGGATCCACACAAACGAGCTCAGTTCATGTCCATCGTGTCTGATATGAACAAACACTTCTATGGGGAGTCATTTGTAAAATGGGTAGAACAAACGTCAAAAAAACCGATAGCTGATTAATCAAAAATATCTTTAACAATTCGCCATTCAATATGGCTTTCGTGAGTAGAACAAGATTCACAAACGGTATAATGCTTTTCACTGAGATAAGCAACGTGCTGGCCGGGGATGAAATTCAGGTAACAGCTTTTACAAAAGAATTCAGTTGATTGTATACGAGGCACAGTATGATGGTCTCCTTATTTTAAGATATATAAAAGTGTACCGATCCCATTTCAAAATGGATAGTTTAGGTGTGTTTTGTATATGTTGGAAGTAGAAAAGAGCGTTTATCTATGAAAAGATAAGCGCTCTTTCATGTTATGAAAAATGGAGAAAGTCTCTCTTCACTAGTTTTTTTATGAAATCAACTTTAAACCAATCGCTGCACTTAAAACCATTCCTATAAATAAAACTCTTTTCCAATCTTTTGATTCACCATATAAATACATCCCTACTATTGCTCCACCGGACGCTCCAATTCCAGTCCAAATGGCATAAGCCGTCCCCATCGCTATACTGTTCATAGCAAAAGCTAAAAAAAGAAAACTTACCCCAAAACTAAGAATTAACATCACTAAAGATTGCCAATTTTTGTCCTTATGCAGCTTGTTTATCATAACGACACCAAGCATTTCAAATAATCCTGCTAATAGTAAAGATCCCCACGCCATTACGATTGCTCTCCTTCTTGTTCTTTATCTATTGTCACTAACTTCAACCCAATGACACCTGCCAATAAAACAACAATCAATAGAATTTTTCCAATCTTAAATGGTTCGCCAAAAAATAGGATGTCTGATAAAACAGTTCCTGCTGTACCCAATCCTACAAAAACGGCATACACCGTTCCCACAGGTAGTTCTCGACCAGCTATAATCATTAAGTAGAAGCTTATTATAATCGAAATAATCGTTCCAGCCCAAGTCCAAAAGTCACTTGCGTGGTTTAAACCAATCACCCACAAAACTTCAAAAAAAGCAGCAATAAACACTTTTAACCAATTTTCATCCAATTAACGAGCACCTCCATCTATATTCTCCCCAAAACAGCTAATAAACAAAAAGCCTGAGAGATCACTGCTAAACAGCTTCTCCCAGGCTTTTATCCTTCCGTGTCACAGTTGAAAACTGCGTGTTTTCTCTCGGACCAGACCAACTTAATCAGTTACGGAACCCTAGAAAACATTAGATTTTATTCAGTTGTATTTAAGTTAACATCAATTATGGTAAAAAAACAAGGGAAATAGAGAACAACTGTAGTGAAAAAGGACTTTAGAAGTTGTAAACTCCTTAAAGAAGTTGAGACGATTGAAATCGTAAAAGCTGTCAAGAGAGTACAAGTATACGGTTGGCAACAGGGCTTATTCATGTATGATGTGAGTCAGTGGTCGAGGAACTTTACCTTTGGGATGTTTTACGCTTTTTCGATGGCAATTTCAGATCGACAAAACTCGATATCTTTTATCGATCAGTTTCAACATCATTTTTTACTTCTGTGGAGTTGGGTTGTTATTCTTCTTCTTTGGGTGGAGGTTTTCTTATGGGTGGGGGCGTTTTTTTTCCAGCAAGATGACGACATGGTTGAGGCGATCAATCGTTAGGTGTGCGATCTGTTCCTCCCCAGATAATTTTCAAATCTTCGAATGCGTTTTAATAACTTTCATATTGTTAGAGCCACTTAAAGATAAACTTCATACCACCATCATAAAGATTCAAAGATTTTCATCTCTTAGACTCTCATTCAGATAAAATTCTTTGGATTGCTCCCGGTGTGCTTTTCATAGGATGGAAATGCAAAAATAGTAGAGAGCGCTAAAAAGACCAGGTCGCAACGCTATTGCTCCTGGTCTTTTGGTAATATAATTAAATGAATTGACTAAGGTCATACAAGTGAATACTCATTGGTCTTCTAACCTGTCTATCAGTTCTACTAAGCTAGGATCATTAAGATAGTTCTCAATCGTAATAATTTCCTTATCCTTATGGGCGTGCTTCGCTCTTTCATAAAGATCCTTATGAACAACGATAATGTCTGTATCTTGCGGGGCATCTTCTATTCTATAATGTTTTACTTCAAGACCTTCGATCCCTTTTTTCTGTAATTTTTTCCTGAAAGTTGTCGCCCCTAAAGCACTACTTCCCGCTCCTGCATCACAGACGAATGAAATCTTATTGATCTCTTCATTCTTTGTATCATTTGAATTCGCTAGCTGCTTCCCTTCTTGCTTCATTGCTTTCGACTTTTCAATCGAATGGGAAAGCTCTTCATCCTCTTCATCCTCATCCTTATTCTTTTCCATTTTCAAGATAAGAGAGGTGATGAAAAAGGTGACGGCAGTAGCTGCTAGAACCCCAGCAATAATACCGATGAAACTTCCTTTTGGAGTAAGTCCTAGATAAGCAAAAATAGAACCAGGACTTGGTCCAGCTACAAGGCCTGCATCAAATAAACTAAACACCGCAATACCCGTCATTCCTCCACCAATCATCCCTAGTATTGTAAGGGGTTTCATTAGTACATAAGGAAAATACAGTTCATGGATCCCACCGAAGAAATGGATAATCATTGCCCCAGGAGCCGTTCGTTTGGCTGTCTTTTTACCAAAGAAGGTGAATGCTAGCAACAAGCCAAGTCCTGGCCCAGGGTTAGAAGCGACAGTAAAGTAAATTGATTTTCCAGTTTCAGCAGCGGCCTGCATGCCGAGTGGATAGTAAATCCCCTGGTCAATGACATTATTTAAGAACAATACTTTTGCTGGTTCATTGATAACAGATAGTAATGGCAATAATCCCGTAGCAACCAATGCTTCGATCGTTGACGTAACAAAGTTATTCGCCGATTCAATTACTGGACCGATAAAGTAAAAGGATACGATCATCAATAAAAATCCGAGTATTCCAAGTGAGAAGTTATTAACAATCATTTCAAATCCGGCAGGAATTTTATTTTCAATCGCTTGGTCAAATTTCTTTATGATCAGTCCTCCTAAAGGCCCGATCACCATCGCTCCTAAGAACATTGGTATATCTGATCCGACGATCAGACCAATCGCCCCAATCGCTCCCATAACAGCTCCTCGTTGACCTCCGACCATACGCCCACCAGTTATAGCAAGAAGCAAAGGAAGCAAGTAAGTAATGGCCGGACCGACAATTTGCGCCAGATCTTCATTAGGAATCCAACCAGTAGGTATAAACAAAGCGGTTAACAAACCCCAAGCGATGAATGCACCGATATTTGGCAGAACCATATTGGTTAAGAATCCGCCAAAAGCTTGAACTCTAGCCCTTGTAGAAGGACGATTTATGTCTACTACATTGTTTTCAGTCGTTGCCTTTGCAGGACTTGCCATCTGAATCATCCCTTTCTCATCTTCTTAAATAAGAAAAAACTTAGCTAACCTTGACTATCTCTATCAACCTAATGTGTTTATTCAACTGTTTGAATCAAATCCAGGATCTCTTGTTCACTGTTAGATTGTTCGAGTTGTTCTCTGACTTCATCTTCTATTAGTAGCGAAGATAAGTCTGAGATCAAATCTAAGTGACCAGAGGAATCTTCAGCAGCTAACGTAAATAGCAGATTAACTTTTTTGTCTTGTGGAAATAAGACAGCTTCATCTAACTTCAGAAGTGACACGCCTGTTTTGATGACACCGTCTTCATTTTGAGCATGGGGCATCGCAATTCCTGGAACAATCACAATGTAAGGACCATTTGTGTGGACGTTTTGAATCATATCCTCGATATACTGATCTGTAATGTTTCCATCTTTTCGTAAAGGAGCAGCAGATTCTTTGATCGCTTCCTCCCAAGAACTTACAGAGTTTAGAAATTGAATATTTCCTTTCAAATGTTCGCTTAGCATAATAAAAGCACCCTTCCTAATTAGATTTTCAATGACCGTTCTTTTTTTAAATGAATATATTGATCTTTTATCTTTGTTCGAATCTTAGAGTCTTTTATTTCGGTGAAATGAGTGATTGCAAGCTCTATCCCTTTCTCATCGACATACTCTTGAAGGGCAACTGACTCTTCATCTTTAGGATTATGAAATAAAAACGCCGCTGCAATCGCAGAAGTTAAGTTCTTGATCGGCAAGTCCATATTCGAAAGAGCTACGGTTGGTTTAACTAACCTCTCCTCAGAACCAAGCTTTCGTATAGGGGCTCTTCCCACTCGAAAAATATCATCGCTAATATTTTTGTTCTTGAAGCGGGCAATCGTTTTTTCTATAAATGATTCCAATTCTTGTTCATCCATGGAATATGTGTGCACGAAATAACGGGCAGATTCATGCAGAGATGCTCGTAAGAACTCCTCAAGGCTTGGATCCTGCAAAGCTTGCTGTATCGTTTGATAGCCTTTTACGTTTGCCATATAAGCTGTGGCGGCATGTCCCATATTGACGATAAACAACTTTCGTTCAATATAAGGTTTTAATGTTTGAACATAAGTGGCACCTTCTATGTCAGGCAAATCTGGATTCACCATTTCAGATCGATTAATGACCCATTCATAATAGGGTTCTACCAGGGCAACATCCCCTTCAACTCTCTCTTCAGAAAGGGAAAGACGGTCGATCGCCGAGTTTGGAAATCCAGCGCTTAGTTCATTCATTTCTTTTTCTGAAACGATCTTTCTTATCTCTTCCTTCAATTTCGAGGAAGCATTGATTGTATTTTCATTCGCCATGACATCGATCGGAAGTTTGGTCAATTCCTTTCTCCTTAGAAGTCCTTGCGATAGAATCGGAGCAATTCTTTTGAGATTATTGACCCCAACCGATGTGGTAATCAAGTCCGCTTCTACAATGGCATCAATAATGTCATCGTGAGCACTAGTATGTAACCCTTTCACAGAAGAAACCGTTTCTTGTGAATGATTTTCATCCAATAACTCGATCACATACTGCTGTTGGTTATTGATACGATCAATTAGTCCCTGGTTTGCATCAACAAAACAGATACGATATCCTGTTTTGTTGAGCAAGTTCCCGATTAAACCTCTACCGATATTACCCGCACCGAAATGTAGCGCTTTCATTATTGAGCCCCCTTTACTTCATTTTCTATCAGTTCTTCGCTTAGCGATCGTTAGAAGTTAGTATAGGATGCCTATAGACAAGCGTCTATACCAATTGTTTGCGTGATATCTTTTTGCAAAGAAATAGAAAGTAAACGAAAGTTGCCTTCATTGACCACAGGAATCTACTATTCTAAGTTCGCATGAAACTCCCACAAGGAATTCAATTCAATATTCTCTTTTCTGACGATCATCAATGCGATTGCGTCTCCTAACAAAAGTAAACTCTGTTCAAATAAGCTCTTCATAGGTTGCTCTGATTGCACTTCTTCTGATGATTCTGGGTTTGAACTTATAGGAAGACGGACAAACACGTCTGCGTATTGGCTCATTGAACTATTTGGATTAGCACCAATATGAGCAACAGTTGCGTTTAGTTCTTTCGCTTTTTTAGCAATAATGAGAGGAAAAGCCGTTTCACCACTCCCTGAACCGACAATAAGCAAGTCTTTATCCGTCATAGCAGGTTCTGTTATTTGCCCAACCACATACGTCTGTACACCTAGATGTGCAAACCTTTTGGCGATCGATTGTAAAGATAAAAGCACTCTTCCTACTCCGACAAAGAAAACTTTTTCCGCTTTATTGATTTGATCGATTAAATGATCAATTTCATTGCTATTCACGTTCGTTAGCGTTGACGTAATTTCATTTGTAATAACACCAGATGCTTCCTTATAATTAACCATTAATCGTAGCCTCCTCATTTAATCCTTCAGCAATAAGTGATTCCATAAATATTTTGTTGTCTTTCAAACGATTACTTCGTTCAAATAAACTCGTACTTCCAGCCACCAATATGTCAGCACCAGCTCTAACGAGAGTAGAGATGGTATCAAGAGAGACACGTCCGTCCACTTCAATCTTTGTATCCAACCCTTGTGACTGGATCATCTTAGACAAATCCTCTACTTTCTTCGCAGCATACGTCACTTGCTTCTCCCCTTTATCCGTTGCAAATCCCGGATTGATGAGCATAAGCAATACCGTATCGCATTGTGGTAACACATAATCCAATACTGACAATGGAGTAGCTGGATTTAGAGCGATTCCCACCCTGGTGTTATGCTTCTTGATTAAGTTAACGTAGCGATCCGTATGAAAACTCGTTTCAATATGGAAAGTAATTTGTTCAACTCCAATTCGCAACATCTCTTGAATAAAAAACTCATTGGTATTAGCCATAATATGAACGTCAAATTTCATATCCGTAATTTGTCTCAGTTGTTCAATCGTATTAATTCCTAGTGGCATGGACGGACTAAAGGCCCCATCAATAATGTCGATATGTAACGTATCAAGACCAGCTTCCTCAATCTCTCTAACACTTTTTTCTAAGTTACAAAGATCTGCACACATAATAGACGGTGCGATCGTAATGTTTTTCTGCATGTTTGTGCCTCCTAGTTTGTGTTTGTGCGCTTTTTTAATTATAATAATGCATGAACAAGAAAAAGTAAAGCGATTTATTGCATGTTTTTGCGTTTTAATGCAGAGTTGATATTTAGAAGTGATCGCGTCCATGATATACTGAAAGAAATGACAAAAGGGGTCTTAAGGTTATGCTTAAACAAGAACGCCAACAAAAAATTATTGATATTCTAAACGAAGAACACAAAATCATTGCAAGCGACTTAAGTAAGCGTTTGTCCGTTTCAGAAGATACCATTAGAAGAGATTTAAAAGAGCTGGACAGCCAGGGAGTTATCAAACGAGTGCATAGCGGGGCGTTACGAAAAGGACCACCTGTCCAGGACTTTACAACGAGAAAAGAGATCTATAATGAAACGAAATTGAATCTAGCTCACAAAGCGCTACATTATATTAAAGATGACATGGTTCTTATGATTGACGGCGGGACAACGAATCTACAACTAGTCCATCAGCTTCCTTTGTCATTAAAAGGTACTCTGATAACAAACAGCCCCCCTATTGCTATGGCACTTTCTAACCATAGTGAGTTAGAGGTTATTATGATCGGAGGCACTTTATTTAAGCAGTCTATGGTGAATTTAGGCATAGACACTTACGAAACGTTGAATACGATGCGCGCAGATCTCTATATTATGGGGATATATAATATAGATCCTGAAATCGGGATAAGTGTACCAAGTTCGTCAGAGGCACTTGTGAAACGAAAAATGGCTTCGATATCAACCGAAGTGTTAGGGATGGTGACAAACGATAAATTGGATACCGTATCAAATCATATTGTCTCGCCAACCGATCAGTTAACATACTTAATCACGGAGAATGTAAATGCAGATATTAAACGGTTGTATGAAAAGCAAGGCATTGCGATTATTGATTAAAACGGTGTTTCGAAAGTTTAATTATCTGGTATTCATTAAATCGAAAAGAAACACCTTCATTAATAGCGTAGAGGTTTTTTCAAAGCCACTCTTTTATCCTTCTCTGGATTAAGGCGTGGCTTTTATTTAATTTCAGTAACTTCACAAAATAATTAAAAGGAATTCGATAACGATGCTTCCTACTATTTGTCCACACATAAGAGACAAATCTGCAAACATAGACTCATAGTATGAAGTCAGATCTATGGGTCAGGAGGTGTCTTATGACGAATATTCAGCCTTCCATGCGTTTAAAGCTAAAGAAAGGCACGTTTTTCATGCCGGAACCTAGTGGAAGCGTCTATTTCAGAAACAATGCAGGGTCCTTTCGAATGGAAGGGAGCACGATCCATCAATGGATCGAAAAGCTGATTCCGATGTATAACGGCGAATATTCACTTGAAACCCTCACAGGGGGTCTAACAAAGCCTTATCGTGATCGAGTTTACGAAATTACAAATACCCTCTATACGAATGGGTTTCTTCGTGACGTTAGTCAGGACCGTCCCCACCAATTAAAACCACATATTGTGGAGAAGTTCGCTCCACAGATTGAGTACATCGAAAGCTTTTCTGATTCCGGTGCTTATCGGTTTCAGCAATACCGGCAGAAAAACGTTTTGGCTGTTGGAGAAGGATCGATGTTAATTGGATTGGTTTCTTCCTTGCTAACATCTGGTTTACCTCGTTTCCAGGTACTATTAACGGATGAAAAGACGAGCCAAAATCGAATCAGACAATTAGAAGTTTCAGCAAAAAAATCAGATGCTGAAGTCTCAATTGAGGTTGTATTAAAGAGAGGCCCGATCGCTTGGGATAAGCAGATCGAACCATTCGACGCCATTTTATATGTCTCTTCCGAAGAAAATGTTCAGGAGCTACGAAGTCTTCTGCATGCCTGTAAAGAAAAAAATAAGCCGTTTTTCCCCGCCATCTGTACAAAAGGAATTGGAATGGCCGGTCCGCTCGTTACGCAAGACAGCGGCTGCTGGGAATCTGCGTGGCGAAGTTTGCATGAACCGCAAAACACCGGCTCCTTTTCACCGCCTGCTGGATCGATGCTTGCAAATATGGTCGCATTTGAATGGTTTAAAAAGTGCACAGGCCTCCCTGTACTTTCGAACAATCAAGTGTTTCTGCTTAATCTTGAAACCCTTGAAGGCAAATGGCATTCCTATCGCCCTCATCCGCTCGTCACAGGAAAAATCGAAGTCGAAAAGCTCTCCAAAGAATTTAGTGAAGATAAGAAAAAAGATCAAAACAAACTCCTTTACTATTTCAGTCAGTTAACCAGCCAGTTGGGCATTTTCCATAAGTGGGAAGAGGGTGAGCTAAATCAATTGCCTTTAGCTCAATGTGAGATTCAGCCAGTTAACGTCAAACCAACCGGATCTTCTCTGTTACATCCGAGTCTAATAAGTTCAGCTTTAACACACGAAGAAGCAAGGCTTGATGCTGGATTGACTGGTATTGAGGAGTACGTTCTGCCATTAAAAGAAGAGATAATCGCGTCACTTCCCTCTTCTTTCCAAAAAGCTATGTACTCAGAAGCCGATCTCCACTTAGGTGTTGGAGAAACGTTTGTTGAGGCTGTCAGTCGCGCACTGCAAACAGCGTTAGAAGAGGAATGGAATCAGAAAGCCGATCAGTGCATGGAAGGGATTTGTCGATTTGCAGCTCAACATGTTGAAGACAAACCCTGTCGCTACTATTTGAAAGTGTTAACAACCATGAACAAAGTACCGGATCTCGCTTTAGGAAAAGATTCAAACGGCCTTCCTGTCGTTTGGAGGAAAGCATCGGATAACCGCTGGTACGGAAGCGTCGGGATGACGTTCGTGCTCGCATTACAACGTGCGCTCCTACAAGCTGTGAAAGAAGCTCAAAACAAGAACATTTCAGCAGCTCTCTCTTTTTCAACCATTCCTTTTGAAGATAGATCGATCCAGTCCATTGATATCCCTGCTTATGACCCACACGATCAGGCTAAAGTTCTTCGTTCTGTTATGAACCGTTTCGAACACCTCTCCATTATCAAAATAAATCTCGATACGTTTGAAAAAGATGGAGCCATAAACATATATGGCGTACTGTTACGAGAGGGGGAGATGACGTGAGTGCTCACATTACCTTAGTCGGAAATGGTCTGCTGCGAGATTGCGTAGCGGAACAACTCGCTCCACATCACCTCACGCTTCTCTCTGATTTAGAAGGGACGATCCCTGAGGAGACATCCTTGTTACTGGTTATTCACGACAGCTGGCATCCATCACTCCACACACAAGCCGAAGAAGTGGCACGAGAGCTCGGTATCAATTGGTTACGCGCATTTTTATCATTTGGCGAAGGGGTGATCGGGCCACTCGTTCAGCCTGGAATCGCAGGCTGTTCACAGTGTGCGGATACGAGAAAGATGATGGCAGCGACCGATCGCGAAGATCTCTGGAAGATTCAGCAGGTGTTAACCCAAAGGGGTAACGGGAGTGAGGATCAATGGATCTCACAAACCAGTCTTCTTCAAATAGCTCAGCTAATCAAAAACGAAGTACAGCATCTAGCGGATGGCAAACCACCTCAGTTTCTCAATGCAATCCATTTACTAAACTTAGCTTCCCTTGAAAGCTCTCGCCACCGGATCTTACCAGATGCCTATTGTTCCGTATGCAGTTCTCTCCCAGAAGATACGGACGCGATGATAACGTTAAAACCAAGTCAAAAAGTCAGCGGCTACCGCACTCGGTCGATCGACGACTTACGCAACGTGCTCTCAAAGGATTACCTCGACTCACGCACAGGCCTTTTAAATCGTCTCATGATCGATTTTGAAACAACGTATGCGGATGCGATTGTGAACCTCCCTCTCTTCAATGGAAATGAAGGCTCGGCAGGAAGAACAAACTCGTATGCGATGAGTCAAATGACTGCGATATTGGAAGGATTGGAACGCTCGTGCGGGATTGATCCGAAAGGAAAAAGGACTGTCGTTCACGATTGCTATCGTAACCTGGACCGCGCCTTAAACCCGCTTCAGCTCGGCGTTCATGCTGATGAACAGTATGCAGAGAAAGGATATCCTTTCTCTCCTTTTCATCCTGATCGAAAAATGAACTGGGTGTGGGGCTACTCACTTATTGAAAACGAGCCTATTCTCGTTCCTGAGCGTCTCGCGTATTACAGTATGGGCTGCGGAGATGGTTTTGTTTTTGAAACGTCAAACGGCTGTGCGATCGGGGGAAGTCTTGAAGAAGCCATTTTCTACGGCATGATGGAAGTGCTTGAACGTGATTCTTTTCTGATGAGCTGGTACGCCCAGCTTCCGCTTCCGCAAATTGATCCTTACTCGTCAAACGACGAGGAGCTCCACTTGATGATTGACCGAATGCAGGAGATAACGGGCTATAATCTTTATTTATACAATGCCACGATGGAGCACGGCATCCCGTGTATTTTAACGATCACGAAGAACAGCACCTCTGACTCTGATCGTTTAAATCTCATGTGTGCGGCCGGCGCCCATCTCGATCCTGTTCGCGCTGTAAAAAGCGCGATTTTTGAAAGTGTGGGTATGATCACGCCGTTAAATAAAGAATTCAAAAAGAAGAAAGACGACTTTTTAGCCATGTATCATGACTCTTCGCTCGTAAAGAAAATGGATGATCACGGCATGCTTTATGGACTTCCTGAAGCAGAAGAACGCCTTCACTTTTTACTAAATCAAAACCGACCGCTGCAAACATTCCAAGAGGCCTTTCAACCAGCAAAGCATCATGACGATCTTACAGAGGATCTCAATAACCTGTTACAAACGTTCCGGCACTTAAACTTAGACGTAATCGTTGTTGATCAAACGACCCCTGAAATAAAACGGAACGGACTCCACTGCGCAAAAGTGATCATTCCAGGTATGCTTCCGATGACATTTGGCCATCACCTTAGACGCGTCACCGGATTAAGCAGAGTATTAACGGTTCCAAAAGAACTCGGATTTGTTGATCGAGACTTAACGATTGAGGAGCTCAACCCTTATCCGCATCCATTTCCTTAACGTGGCAAGGAGGTATGTCATGGATCTCGACCTGTTTTTACACCAGCTGCATTTTCAAAATGACCTTGTAACGCCACCAAACTGGGAAGTGGATTGGGACGATGCTCCCCTTCCATATAAGGTTTACCGCCATTTGCCGGAGTATCAACTTCCTTACGATATTCCCCTTGCGATTCAAGATCAGTCCTTTCACCCAACACCTGACCTAAATAACATCGGATATTTTCTCTGGTACGTTTATGGACTGACTCAGTTTAACCAGACCGCTTTCCCTTCTTCCACAAAGGAAGAATCAGCTGAAACAATGCAAGGATTTCGCCGCTACCCGCCTTCGGGTGGCGGCTTATATCCAAGTGAACTATATGTTTATCTTAAGCTAGAAGACTTACCACACGGAATCTACCATTACGATGTCGCTCACCATCGCCTTCTCTTACTCAGGAAGGGCCATTTTGATTCTTACTTAACGAGTGCACTAGGGAACAGCTCTACCCTTTCCAATTGTTTTGGAGCGGTCATCATTACCACAATGTTTTGGAAAAACTTCTTTAAGTACCACAATTTTTCGTATCGTCTTCAAGGATTGGATGCGGGCGCGCTTCTGGGGCAGTTATTAGAGGTGAGTAAACGCTGTGGTTTTCATCCTAAGATTCATTTTCAATTTCTCGATCAAGCTGTTAATCATCTACTCGGAATAGACGGTAAGGAGGAAAGCACCTATGCCGTTATCCCGCTATCAGGGGAAAAGATTGCATTTGATGAAATACTCAGTAAAAGCACAGCTACACATTTAAGCAACACCATTCCAAAAATCCAAACCACGCATGAGCAACGTTCGCAAACCGTGTTGCCTTTTCCTGAAATTACTCAGCTTCATCAGGAGACTCTACTGGAAGCTATCGAGTTAGTTCGGCAATTAGAAGCGAGAGAAGAAAAAATAGAATGTAAGGTTCACATCGCTTTGCCAGCGGTACGGAAGAAACTATCCGAAAACTTCGCTCACGCTTGCCAAAATCGCTATTCACCTGAAATGGATTTTCGTGCACAGCGAATGGATCAGATTCAGCTTGCTTCACTGCTTAAGGAAAGCATGGATTCCTATGGATACACTAACGATCTTGATAAAGAAGAAAATCAAAAGCAAAGGGTCTCGATTTATGGATGCTTTTATCAGATTGATGGCATTCCGAATGGGGCCTATCGGTATGACGCTGCTTCGCATTCCCTTCTCCTTATTAAAGAAGGTGACTTTCGATTTAGCCTCCAGGCCGGAATGTCTCTTCACAACGTTAATCTCCATCAAGTCCCGGTTTGCCTGCATATCGTTGGGGAGCGGACACATCACAAAGGTGAACTTGGCTACCGAGGATATCGCATTCAACACATGGAAGCGGGAATGCTGCTTCAGCGAACCTTGTTAACAGCGAGCGCACTTGGCATGAACGGCCACCCCCTGCTTGGATTTGATACCATTGGATGTGATGACATTTACGAACTGGAAGGTTCCCAGAAAACGACGATTATTCAAGTTCCTATCGGTTTTCATCGGGCTAAGAGTTGGTTGGTTGGGGGGATGCATGGGTGAGAAGGAAATTTTGATAATGCCATCTAATAACTACAAGGAGCAATCATTATGGGTATAATGATTGCTCCTTTTGACCTTTTTCATGACATTGCATGAGGAGAAACGTCCCGGCGATGCGCAAGGATCAAATTTTAATAACCCCTTCCCGCAAAGCTTTCCGCACCAATCCACTCGGCTCCCCCACACTATACAACTGCAAAACATGCATCGCTCTCGTACACGCGGTATAAAATACCCTTCTCAAGCTTTCATCTCCATAAACACGATCTGACGCATCATAAAGTATCACAGCATCAAACTCAATCCCCTTGGATAAATATGATGGGACGACAACCACGCCCTGTTCATATTCAGTCGAGTTGCTTTTCAAAAGTTTGATGCCATCAATGCCAGACAGACCCTCATAAGCACGGGAACTTTCTTCTGCTGATTTGCAGATGATTGCAATACTGTTTAACCCCTGACCTCGGTATTCCGCTACTTTTGAAGAGATGCTGGTGTGTAGCTCTGCATCATCCTCCACTTGTTTCAGCTCTGGAATTGTTCCATCTCGATCAAAGGGGATAATCTTATTCCCATTCGGTACGAGCCGCCTCGTAAACTCAATGATTGGCTTAGTGGAACGGTAGCTTCTCGCAATGTTGATGACTTCCGTTTTATCCGCTCCATATAAGTCCGTTAGTGAGTGAAAATCAGCCATTTCACTTGCATGGGCAAAGATCGCCTGATTAAAGTCCCCAAGAACTGTCATTTTAGATGATGGAAACAGGCGCTTTAGAAACTCAAATTGAAAAGCCGAGTAGTCCTGCGCCTCATCGACCACAATATGTTTAATGGAGCTGTTTGTCTGAAAGCCCTGAATCTGCTCTTTGACATATAAAAATGGTGTCGCATCTTCATAGCTCAAATGACCTTCATCCAGCGATTGGATCGTTGCCTGACAAACCGCTGTCCATTCCACCGGCACATTCATTTTTAGCCGCTTCATCTGCATCGGATCAGCAAAAAGCTGCTTGTAGATTTCTTTAAAATCAACAAAACGTAATTCTTTGATTTTCTTTCGCAACGGCTTCAGCATTTTCCGGACAATTAAGCGAGCTAATTCTTTTGGCTCCACCTCATACTCATAGATCGCTTCTCCTTCAATGCCACGTTTTTTCGCGAGAAAAGCTTGTAGGGCATGGTACTCCTCGTTGCTAAGTAGTTCGATTTTCTCCTGCACCCACGGCTCATTCCATTCTACCTTCTCAAACGCATTAATTTGCTTCAGGATCCACTCCTTCAGCTTTTCAAGTCTGTTTTGTAAACGAAGTGACGTGTCAGCCCGATAAAATCTGTTTACCATCTGCTGTGCAGAAACAATCGGTGCTCCTCTGAAGGTCACGTCATGAAATTGCATCCCAGACTGCTCTAGGGACTCTAAATAGTCATTGATCGCTTCAAAAAAACGAGTCGATGTTTTAAATTTGATCCCCGTAATCCTTGCCCTGTAAGTCGGTGAATCATCTGCGGTTAACACATATTCTAGCTGTTCATACGGATTCTCTACTTCGAACTCTTCTCTAAGCCGATGATTCAAGTATTCCTGAAAAGTCACCTGCTGCATATTTTCCTCACCGAGTTCTGGTAGCACATTGGAGACGTAGCTGTTAAACATTGTGTTCGGTGAAAATAAAATAATTTGTTCAGCATTTAAGTGATCCCGATCTCTGTATAATAAATACGCAATCCGCTGCAGCGCGGCTGAAGTTTTGCCACTCCCTGCGGCCCCGTGAACAATCAAAAGCCTTCCACGATGATGACGGATGATGCGGTTTTGATCCTGCTGAATGGTAGCGACGATGTTATGCATCTGTTTATCTGTGCCTCTGCCCAAAACCTCCTGTAGAATCTCATCGCCAATCGTAAGACTTGTATCAAACATAGACTGCAAAACGCCACCGCGAATAAGATATTGCCATTTCTTCTCAAGCGTGCCCTGAACTTCGCCTCCTGGTGTCTCATACGTCGCAGGACCTGGCGGGTAGTCATAATAGACACTCGAGATCGGCGCTCTCCAATCGTAGATCAGGAAGTTATCGCCGCTCGCATCTCTTAATGAGCTGATGCCAATATAGATTTGTTCCTGATCGGATGAACCTTCTTCTTTAAAATCAATTCTGCCGAAATAAGGAACCTCCTCCATACGACGAAGCGTGGATAAGCGTTTGGATGCATGCCTATGAGAGCTCTGACTAACCGAAAGTGCTTGAGCTTCTTGCCTCAATCCGATGATCGTCTCAAGGTAATCATCGAAGGTATCCGTATTCACCTTCACTTCATCCCAAAAGTGTTTGCGAATATGAACCACTTCATTTTTCCGTCTAGAGGTTTCGTCTTCTAATCGTTCAACTTCCTCTTGAATCGTGCCCATGACACTGTCCAATCGCTTCTTTTCCTGCAGCAGTTTCGAATCCATGCAAACACTCCTTTAAATAATAGATAAAAGGATTGACAAACGAATCGTGCGCACTGTATAATTAAAATAGGGTAATATGAGTAAATTTATATTTGTATGCGCGCATCTATATAAATTTACCATAAGATCGGTTGAACGACAATGTTTTTTTACACAGGAAAGGGCGGTGTTTGCGGATTTTGCGTGAACATCGCTTTTTTGTTGAACGAATCGCGGGGACAGTTCTGGTGATTCCGGCTCGTCAATAAAAGGAGCATTAATTATCGGAATAATTAATGCTCCTTTTCACTTTTTTTCAACATATTGCATCATGTGAACCGTCCCTGTTCCCGCGATGCTCAAAGTAGATTAATTAAAATCTTAAACGCACCTTTAACTGATTGAAAAAGAAAAAAGCCGGCGTACAGCCAGCGAATAGTTGCTAAGGTTTGATTCCGTTAAAAATCTGGGAATGTACTCAGCATATGATAGGAAGAATGAACCTGTTCTTAGATAAAAAGTTCACCTGTTACCAAAAAAGCAACTAAATGGTCTATCGATGCTTTAATCTCCATTAATTTGCTCGTCAACTTCTTCCTGATACTTTAACGTATCCATATAAGACTCTATAAGGTTATCAAGAAATTCCATGTTAACCTCTCTATTATCTTCATAAATATGAACTTTAGCACCAGCATTCAATAATGAACTTATAATTTTTTTCATTTCTAACAATTCATCAATATCTAATATATTATACGATAAAACATACTCATTATTATTTAATAATGTTTTTAACTCATTAATACTTTTATTTGTATTTTTCCGTAAAATAGAGATGTACTTAACTTCATTTGCATCCTTTTCTAATTGCATATTCATTTTAGCCATTTAACTATCTCCTTCCATAGATCAGAAGTCATTTATAGGATTAATCCTTTTACCTGGGAGGCTTTTTTCCAATTTCCACCATGCCAGCCATTTAAATGCTCATTCAAAGTAGCTGGGTATATAATTTCTCCTTTATTCGCTAAATGCGGATACTGTGAAGCACTGAAAGTATGGTGCCCCTGTACGGTTTTTCCATCTACTTTAGGTTTCTTACCGTTCAAAATATCACTCACTTGCTTCTGATCCCAGTTTCTTGTTGGAGATTCGTTATTTATTATTCTTTGACGTTCTTGATACCAGAAATCGTTAACGCCCATAGCTCTATGTTTCGAAAACTTTTTATTCCACATATATTGCTTATATCGATTTTTGTAATTGTTCTATTTTCTATTTTAACTTTTAGTTCTTTCATTTTCAAAGCACTTAGTTGTTTTTGTTGAGTAGGATGTGGCCATAAATCCATACCTTTGGTTCTTTCCTCTATTATTTGCTCTGCAACTTTAGGTTCATTAAAACCTCTATTAATTTCGTCTGTACCCTTAATACCTTTCCCACCATCTACCCGCTCAACCTCAGTCTTAATCCTAACAATCGAATCATCCACCGCACGATTCGAACCGCCACTCCTAGAAACTGATGCAACGCCACTTTCCGCTACATCCCCTACTTTCCCAACAGCATTCCCCGCAACACCATTCGCCCCAACAGCAACCCTATTCGGATTCCCCGCAACCTGCATGCCGCCTTTAACGTCTTGGACAAATTCTCCCATGCCACGCTTGATTCCTTCAAAGGCTTTATGCTTTTTCACGATGGCTGCGACGTCTACTTTGCTGCTTCCAGCGACCTTGCTTGGTTTGGCGTTCGGGATCTTTCCAGCGACTTTGGCGAGGCTGGCTGATTTTCCTGCCATGCCAACATACGGGATAAAGGCTGTGGAGACATTTCCTGCGACATAGGCGACTCCTTCGTCTTCATAGGTATCGGAGAAGGATTGTGTGATCGCTTCAGCGACGCCCATCGGATCCTAGATCGCCTGCATGGCGGCGGATTTATAGCCTTCGACTCGTTTATCCGCTGCTTCCTTAAGAAAATCGGGTTCCACGGAATCAGGAAGTTGATGGGAGGTGTACACGATCCCAGCGTCACCGGCAACCGTGACGATGCCTTTTCCGATTTCATATAAACCGAGAACGAGTCCTTTTCCAAAGCCATAAATGTCAGAGGAAAGGTCTTCGACACCGTCCCAAACGCCTTCAAAAAGACCCGTGTACGACATTTTTAGTTTTTGAGCTTTCCCATAATAGTCGTCATCTGTATTCTCAAATGGCTTCACTTTAGTATTGTAAATGCCCCAGAGGTAGTCAATTTTTTGCTGTAGGACACTTTCTGACCGATTGATTTCACGCCGAATTTGATTCAAGTTGGCTTCATTGCTTCGGCTTTTTTCGATTTCACTTTCGGTTGGGTCATCAAAGAACGAGAAAGTGTTGTAAGGTACCCGGCTTGCGACGCGCGATGCTTTTCCAACATTCCCTGATATTCCACGTTCGATTTGTTGCAGATTGACCCAGATATCATTTCGATCCACTTGCATCATCGCTTGTCGCGCTAATGGCGTGATGTAGGCATTTGTATCAGACACATAGGATTCGAATAAGGTCAGGAGATCCTGAATTTGTTCATGATAAGCTCGGATGTAATTCTCTAATTCTTTATTTAGTAGTTTGGGGTGTAAAAAAATAAAGCCGGCATACAGCCGGCGAATAGTTGCTAATAATTTTGGATTTGATGGGGTTAAAACTCAGGAATTTAATTTGTAGTTTATTAGGACGAAGAACCTGTCCCTTTGTTTCATGTCCCAGTCTCTTCTAACTATTTTTCTGTAATAGTACATAATGGGAGCAGTAAGAGCTATATACTGACTAAAATTTAATGATCACTATATTTTACTTCTTCTAACCATGATTCAAAAATATCATCAGGCAAGATCTCATCTTTATTCGAATATACTAAATCATATTTATACTTTCCTTTTAAACTATTATTTTTTACATTATAGTATAATTTCATTTCACTCGGCATTTCTCTATCATACTCTTTGCATTTCTGATGAATCTCTTCTAAGTTTTTTAATCCAATATCCAAAACCATTTCTTGTCTGTTCTCAGAAGTATCATATTTTCTCACCTTAGTTACAGTTGTATTATCTGCCTTATTTAATTCATGCTTTTGTAAATACTCTCCATTTATTTTATAAAATACATCAAATGCATACATTTCCGGTTCATACGAACAATAGATGAAAATTTCTTCAGCTTGATTCTCAACATATTCTAGGCATATCGCTACCATGTCTGCTTGTAATTCAGAAAAATAATCTTCAAATACTTTACTCATATCATTCACCTCGAGTTTGATAATTTTACTTTCTTTATAGAGCCATCTATCACATACTTTATTTCGAAGCTAATGGGTCTTAATCCATCATTTTCATAATTAATTTTAACATTTACAGAAACTTTTTTACCCTCTTGTATGGCCGTTGCCCACTTATTTTCAAGTGTTTTATACTTACTCAAATTCACATTACTAGACTGACTAACTAGATTATCTAAGTTAGGAGAACCTCCAAATCTATCTGCAGCTATATGTCCAGCATGATCTCCAGGCATTTTACCAGGAGTATCTGATTTATGTGGCAACCTATTCTCTCTATTAGTTAATTTTAATTCCTCAGTATTAAACTCTTCAATTCTTCCTAAATCATCCGTATTGTAGTAATAATCATACTCTCCTGTTTTGTATTTAACGTTGGGTAGTAATTGACCATTCTTATTCAAATGTTTGTTTTCACGAATGACACCGCTTGAAACATTACCAATCTGTTTTTCAGTACCCTTCCCACCATCTATCCGCTCAACCTCAGTCTTAATCCGGACTACCGTATCATCCACCGCACGATTCGGACCACTGCTCCTAGAAACCCATGCAACGCCACTCTCCGCTACATCACCGACTCTCCCAAGCGAATTCTCCGCAATCCCATTAGCCCCAAAAGCCACCCTATTCGGATTCCCCGCAACCTGCATGCCGCCTTTAACGTCTTGGACAAATTCTCCCATGCCACGCTTGATTCCTTTAAAGGCGTTATGCTTTTTCACGATGGCTGCGACGTCTACTTTACTGCTTCCAGCTACCTTGCTTAGGTTAGAGTTCGGAATCTTTCCAGCGACTTTCGCGAGGCTGGCTGATTTACCTGCCATGCCGACATACGGGATAAAGGCTGTGGAGACATTTCCTGCGACATAAGCTACTCCTTCATCTTCATAAGTATCGGAGAAGGATTGTGAGATCGATTCAACGACGCCCATTGGATCTTTGATCGCCTGCATGGCGGCGGCTCTATAGCCTTCGACTCGTTTATCCGCTGCTTCCTTAAGAAAATCGGGTTCTACGGAATCTGGAAGTTGATGGGACGTGTAGACGATCCCGGCGTCACCGGCAACCGTGACGATGCCTTTTCCGATTTCATATAAACCGAGAACGAGTCCTTTTCCAAAGCCATAAATGTCGGATGAGAGGTCTTCGACACCGTCCCAAACGCCTTCGAAAAGTCCCGTGTAGGACATTTTTAGTTTTTGAGCTTTCCCATAATAGTCGTCATCCGTATTCTCAAACGGCTTCACTTTTGTATTGTAAATGCCCCAGAGGTCATCCATTTTTTGCTGGAGGACGCTTTCTGACCGATTGATTTCACGACGAATATGATTCAAGTTGGCTTCATTACTTCGGCTTTTTTCGATTTCACTTTCGGTAGGATCATCAAAGAACGAGAAGGTGTTGTAGGGTACCCGGCTTGCGACGCGAGAGGCTTTTCCGACATTCCCAGATATCCCACGTTCGATTTGTTGCAGATTGACCCAGATATCATTTCGATCCACTTGCATCATCGATTGTTTTGCTAATGGCGTGATGTAGGCATTCGTATCAGTCACATAGGATTCGAATAAGGTTAGAAGATCCTGAATTTGTTCATGATAAGCTCGGATATAATCCTCTGATTCTTCGATCTAGTAGTTTGGGGTGTTAGAAAAAATAAAGCCGGTATACAGCCGGCGGTAGTTGCTAAAAATTGTGGATTTGATGTGCTTGAAAATGAGGAATTTCATTTGTAGCTGTGAATAAAAAAAACATTCATAAGTGAATTAAATAATGTTAGAGGTGGGACGAGGTACCTGTCCCTACGGCTTTTTTGTTGGAATCGCGGTGGTGGTTCTGTTGATTCCATATCATAGATAAAAATATGTCCAGCATGATCTCCAGGCATTTTACCAGGAGTATCTGATTTATGTGGCAATCTATTCTCTCTATTTGTTAATTTTAATTCCTAATAAATAATTAAAGGATCGCTAATAAATTTATTCATTAGCAATCCTTTAATTTTACTGAATATATGTAGCATGAGAACTATCCACTTAGATAACAATATCTGATAACACTATTCTTCGAATCCAATTAATAACCATTCATCTGCAACATCCCAAAAATTAACTTCATATTCTGGTTGGTCATCAGTAAACCAAAGGGTAGCATTATCATTTTTGCAGTTTTCTAGATCTACAGCTAAATAGCCACCCATTCCATTTTCAAAAAAACCAAAAGTCTTTCTTAAATTAATCTTTATAGGTTCTTCTAATTCGTCAATAATACCCCATTCGTCATCTTCAAAAAAAGTAGCATCACTTAAAGATACTAGTCCCATCGCTCGACTTGGGAAATAATAGAAACCATCATGTAGTTTTTCATAAAAAGACCTTAATTTATCTGGAGTATCCTCCCAAAATGGTCTTAAATTAGAATTTTTAATATTTTGACCGGGTAATCCTCCTTCATAATACATATAATTACCTTGTGGGTCATGAATACTGTACAAAATCGTGAATATACCATTATCAACTATTAATTCAACGTCTATTAAATTTGCTGACAAGTACAAAATTGAATTACTGAGCTCTTTATTAAATAGACTTTTCCAAAGTTCTAACGTCTTCTCTACCCTTAAATTCTTATCTTCTTCACTAATAATCTCTAGCCATTGTTTCGGTATTGTTTCCTTTAAGCCATTCTCCAGTTTTTTTACATTTACTAACTTAACTTCTTTACGGTATTGACTTAAAAAAGATATTTTCTCCATATTTATCACTCCTTTTTTAATGTATTAAATTCATCAATTAATTTTTGGATATCTATTTCTAATTCTCTTTCTTTCAATATCATTTTTTCTCTAAACTCTGGATTAACATATATCCCTTCTTTTTTGTATATTGTCCATTCTTCATAGGATTTAGATCCCTTAGATTTATTTGCAATTTCCGTCAGTCCAATGAAATTTTCTCTATAATTAGCAATTTCTTTTTGTTGATCAAAAGTAAGTTTTTCAAAACCCTCCATTCTATTAATCTTAGATAAAGGCACAATATGATCTGCATGTAATTTCCCATTTATCACTTTACCGGGCAAAGCTGGATCAGGAGTACCTATTAAATTATCAATATTCTTATTTACCTCATCTTGAAGCTTTTTGGTAGGAGACGAAGCTCTCAATTTTCTACCAATTTTATCAGAAATTTTTCTTTCTCCATACCTTACACTTTTAATTTCCGTATTAACATCAGCTTTTCCCTTTGCTGATTCGTTATACTTCCCACCATCTACCCGCTCAACCTCAGTCTTAATCCTAACAATCGTATCATCCACCGCACGATTCGGACCACTGCTCCTAGAAACCCATGCAACGCCACTCTCCGCTACATCACCGACTCTCCCAAGCGAATTCTCCGCAATCCCATTAGCCCCAAAAGCCACCCTATTACGATTCCCCGCAACCTGCATGCCGCCTTTAACGTCTTGGACAAATTCACCCATGCCGCGCTTGATTCCTTCAAAGGCGTTATGCTTTTTCACGATGGCCGCGACGTCTACTTTGCTGCTTCCAGCGACCTTGCTTGGGTTGGCGTTCGGGATCTTTCCAGCTACTTTAGCGAGGCTGGCTGATTTACCTGCCATGCCAACATACGGGATAAAGGCTGTGGAGGCATTTCCTGCAAGATAGGCGATTCCTTCGTCTTCATAAGTATCGGAGAAGGATTGTGAGATTGATTCAACGACGCCCATCGGATCCTTGATCGCCTGCATGGCAGCGGCTCTATAGCCTTCGACTCGTTTATCCGCTGCTTCCTTTAAAAAGTCGGGTTCAATGGAATCAGGAAGTTGATGGGAAGTGTAGACGATCCCGGCGTCACCGGCAACTGTGACGATGCCCTTTCCGATTTCATATAAACCGAGAACGAGTCCTTTTCCAAATCCATAAATGTCAGAGGAAAGGTCTTCCACACCGTCCCAAACACCTTCAAACACACCCGTGTAGGACATTTTTAGTTTTTGAGCTTTTCCATAATAGTCGTCATCCGTATTCTCAAACGGCTTTACTTTTGTATTGTAAATGCCCCACAGGTCGTCCATTTTTTGTTGGAGGACGCTTTCTGACCGATTGATTTCACGACGAATTTGATTCAAGTTGGCTTCATTACTTCGGCTTTTTTCGATTTCACTTTCGGTTGGATCATCAAAGAACGAGAAGGTGTTGTAGGGAACCCGGCTTGCGACGCGAGAGGCTTTTCCGACATTCCCAGATATCCCACGTTCGATTTGTTGCAGATTGACCCAGATATCATTTCGATCCACTTGCATCATCGATTGTCTTGCTAATGGCGTGATGTAGGCATTCGTATCAGTCACATAGGATTCGAATAAGGTTAGAAGATCCTGAATTTGTTCATGATAAGCTCGGATATAATCCTCTGATTCTTCGATCGTGAAAACCCAGGCATCAATGCTTTCTCCCTGGTTCGGCTTCACGTATTCATTGACTTTAGCTAGGGACGACTCCATTGTATCAAGGGCATGTTTGTACTTATGTAGCTGTTCTATGATGCCATCCAGTATACCATAATTGATCTTGAGGTCCCGCTTCATTCCGTGTTGCTCCTGATGGTCGTGCCGATTTTTTCATCCGTTTCTTTCATCTTTTCTAACAGCATGTCCCCTGCTTGATAAATCGCATCCAGATTGTTCAACAACTGCGTTTGGCTATCATTATGCATGTTATCTAGTAACGCATCGACCTCTTCTATGAAATCGGAATTAAAGCTTTTTAACTCGTCTCTCGTGGAGTCATGGAAATTCTTTGTGTAACTTTTAAATTCTGAGATGCTTGAATCCAACGAATTCAATGCGGATCGCAGCTCAGCAAGGTTTAATTCAATCTTTTGACTCGACAACGGTGTAACCTCCTTTTATTTAAATTGAACGGATTGAATTTTAGACAAAAGATGATCAATTTCAGCGACCATGCCTTCGACGATCTCCCTCATCTCCTCGTAGGCAGAAGCATTTTCAAAATCCATTTGATCAAAGTTCTGTAAAATCTCATGCCGGGCATCATTTAAATTATTGATAATGCCTCCATCCCATCCTGCGTACAACAGATTGTGGCAAAAATCATAATCATACAATTGCATGATCGCTCACCTTCCCTCGACTACTTAAATTCTGAATTCTCCGCATATCCTTGTCCGAAAACTCAATAGACGTGATCCCTTTATCCAGAATCAATTCTTCTTTCATAAGATAGTCATATGACTGTTCCATCTCATCTTGATAGCCCATATGGACAACCTTCTGAATCAATGGATACGTAAAATGGATCGTGTTCCTCTTGTTCAATTCGCCAAATGGATACACGACACCGGAGTAGGGAAAATACGAACGATAATTTTCCGGAAAAATAAACCGGCCAGTAATCACCACTTTAATCGGTTCGGAAGCAGACTCCCCCGGTTTAAAATAGCGTGGATCCAATTCAACCACAGTCCCTAGCGGCAAAACCTCACGCATGAGATCAATAGAATAAGTTAAAAAGGAAACATAAGAAGCATCGTCTAACGAAAACCTCTTATCTAAAAAAGAAATCGTATGAACCTCTTGTTCCTTACGATAAAAAATATCGATGCCCTGACTCGTTACCTCCAAGGAATCGAGTTGATGTCTATAGGCGTCATGCAAATGGGGGAAAATAGACGCGTCTTCCAAAAACAAATTCGCAAACTCAAGAATCTCTGATGCAAACTCCGTCTCTCCAAAAAGCTGTTGTATTTTCTTCATCCCTAACTCTTTTAACTTCGTCTTCAATTCGTTATTCATAATCGGCTTTCCTCACTTTCAAGGCTACTCTGAAAGAATAACCCCCTTGATACGACAGCTGCTCTCCACTATCGTTTACTAATAAATCATCTAAACTACTATTCCTCACACTTCTCAAATTTCAGGAGAATAGTAGGTTTTCTAAGTACTGCTGTCAATGAACTTCCATTAATTTCTAAACTTAGAATACCCTCTCTTTCCCCCCTTTTCTATGTCTTTCGACGCATTCCATGAAAATAGTCCTTTTCTATTAGGAGAAAAGGACTATTTTGGTAGTTCGATGTGGTTTTCTTTATTTGCTGGGGCTAGAATCATTGCTCCGAATCGCCGGGACGGTTCTAGTGATTTCAGACCAAACAAAAGGAGCGTTAATCAATTTAATAATTGACGCTCCTTTACAATGTTTCTCAAAATCATCGAACATGTCTATAATACCCAGATGCTTTCGAATATTACTGAATTGGTCCCATCAATTCAGTAATAACTAGAATGTGCTCCTTCAATTTAACTTTTTTTAGATTCTCTACTTTTTCTGACCCACCTAAACCTAATAGAGGTGTATAGCCAAAGCACTCATCATAAGGTAACTCTCCAAAATTCTTAACAGCTTCAGGATATGGTTGCCAAAGTAAATACTCATCTCGAATTTTTTCTAATTCCATACTTTTAATAAAATGTAACATATTCGGAAATAATGTTTTCAGTACTCCATATCTAAAATTAAGCAATCTTACATATCCGTCAGCCCATATTACTAAATCTCCCATACCAGTAGCAAATAGCACTACAGATTCCTTATATCTCTCACTACACTCTTGTAAAATATCCATATACTCTTCGGGATTAACAGTTTTAAAATACCCTTGCATAAATGTTCCAAATCCATACTCTTGCCACAAGTCTATTATTTCATTTGGAATTAAGTTTTTATATTTTGTTATTATTTCGCTAGGAACCTTACTGTTAATTTTATAGTCAATTAATATATTTTCCATCAATAATCCTCCTTAGTGTGTCAGTTTTACATTTAAATAGGTATTTTTTAATTGTTCAGGTGTCATATTTTTTGCCTTTTCCACTATTTGTTCATCAATAACATCAATTCTATATCTCCACTGGGAACCAATTGAAGAATTAATACTCCTATCACCCATCCCACCAATTTTATCTGGTTTCCCACCTGCAATTTGATCTGGATTATGGAGGGCTGCTTGGCTACTCAGCCATCTTTTAGCTTCTTCCTCTGCTTCACCAATTGATTTTCCATTAGTTATAAGTTCTGAAACCTTATCAAAAAATGCTTCTTCTCGTGCAGTTTGCTGAATAGCATTACTTTCTAATGCTCGTCCCTCAGCAATATATCTTTCTCTATTTTTAAGATACTCCTCCATTGTTAACTCATTCATACCTTTTTCTTGGTCTTTTAATTGCCTTGCAAACTCTTCAGAATCATGTTTAACATTTCTCTTAAAGTTAACTCTTACTTCATGTATTCTAGTTGTACTCTGTACGTTACTTACAGTACCCTTCCCACCATAAACCCGATCAATCTCAGTCTTAATCCGTGAAATCGGAACATGCAACACATTATAAGGAGTGCCACCTTTAGAAAACGCCCCAGCACTCACGCCTGCTAATGCTGGCTGAGGACCATTTCCTTCAATCTTAACACGCTTCGCTGCATCACTGACTTTATCAATCGTCTTTGCAGCTGTTCCAACTTTACTGAGACCTTTATCTCCTAACAATCCTATACCGATAGTGGTCAGCCCGTAGGTGAAAAATTCTGTTCGGCTGGCCGCATCTCCGTTTACGACATCTCGATCCCAGGCTTCTTTAACGCCTTGCCACATGTATTTTGGCACATCGACTACTTTCTGAAAACTGCCTTTTGGATCTTCATAAACGCTTTTAGATAAGCTTATCAGTTTAGGCACATCTTTTGTTACGCTATACACAGGATTTAAGCGACGAATTGTTTCAATAAATCCTTCATTAAAGATCCCCTCAAACGTATCCTTTACTGCATTCCCACTTCCATCCAGCACACCTTCTACAACATCACCCATAAAATCCCACGTTGTATTCCTTACTTCATCAATCTTCTGCCGCGTCTCTCCCCACCAGCGATCGACATAGCTTGAGTATCTGACCACACTATGCGACACATCCTGGCGGACATCGTCTAGATAAGTCGTCGTTTTTGATAAAGGATCGAGGACGACACTTTCATACGTTTGCTTCATCCTACTCTGGATGACCTGTGGGTTCAGGGCATGTTGCAGATCCGGAAACACTTCTCCAAATGCACCACCGTATGAAGCATTCAGTGGATTTTTTCCAAAAAGCCGTTCACTCCAGCTTAATGCTTCTCCAGTAACGGGATCATAGTCTTGAAACAACCTGTTTAAGCCACTAAATTTTAATGCCATAAGGCCGAACTTCGCAGAAAGCGAGTCATCCTCTTCCGTCATTTTTCTCTCGGTTAGTTTCACTGCCGCCTGTAGGTCATGGAGCTTGTCCCGGTATTTGCGCATTTCATATTGCAACTCCGCTTGAAGGGCATCAATTTTACCGGTGTTCGCGCCCGTGATGTTCATTAGAAGAGATTGATAGTTCCATTTAAAATCGCTTATCGCTTCATCTGCTTTTCGCTCAGCATCCTGAATGCCACTTGCAAGCTGATCTAATTGTTCTGGTTTTATCGTTATTCTCGTCACTTCAAGCCCTCCGCTTTCTGAAGAAGTCGGTCGATTTCTTCGTTAATCGCAGAGGTCAGTTCCTCATGAACCACATACACACTTTGAGAGGCTTGTTCGAGTTCTCCGATAAGCATATCTTCGCATCGAGTTTAAGTTAAAAATCCATAACAAAAGGAGCGCTATATAATTGAATAGCACTCCCTTTTCTAAAAACATTTCAACTTATTAATTCAACTTACTCCTTAAATATTCTGCGATTTCTATTTGTCCTCTTTCCACAGCAAAGGCATGGGCATCCATATTTTCCATGTTGTCACCAGAGTATTTTATAGAAATATCGAAATTATTGTTAACCAATAACTTCACAACATCTAAATGACCTCCATATATCGCAGCAAATAAAGGGTTTCTATCCGGCTCGCTAATATCAAACTCTATATTTTTGTTAATAAGATATTCAGCAATCTTTAAATTCCCTTTTGCCGCAGCTCTTTCGAGGGCATTTGTAGAGAAGGTCCCTCCCTGTATATTAATATCTATGCCAACATCGATAAGATATCGAATTATATCTAAATTTCCATGTGCAGCAGCTATATGCAACCATGAGCCAAAAGGAGTTATCCATGTTAACATTTCTGGTTCTTTCTCAAGCAAATCTTTTACCGTATTTAATTGGTCACGCTTAACTGCAGTCCTTATTTCTTTCGCAGTTTGATTCTTATCCATATTAATGCTTCCCTTCTTCTATAATTGTCGAGACGGTTCTATTGAATCCATCTCATAAAGAAAGGAGCATTAATTATTTGAATAATTAACGCTACCCCTGTACTTTTCTTATTACATGGTAAATCTGAGACACTTCCTATCTTTTACATCTCCAAATGTCAATCGTGCAACTTATTAAGAAATCCAGAAAATGTGTCTGAGATAAAAAATATGTTTTCTCTTACTCGTTCTTCAACTTGTATTTCTGTTAAATTTTCTTCTTTCATTAACATTTCTTTATCTGCTGCATTTTCATGTTCCCAGAACACTACTTTGGGAGTATGAGTGCTATCTTTATAATCCAAGCAAATCAAATTTCCAGCCGGATCATCAGCAATAGGTAAAACATTCTTCGGGATTGAGGTTTTATATATGTTGTAATTTTTAATAATATGCTCACTACTATTTTCATCAAAACTAAACAAACTACCAAAGCACCGTTCTACACCTTCAACATTAAATTCTTCAGGAAATACACTTGCTCCTCCAAATTGCTTCACACATTCAATATAATCATGTGGTAATTGGAATCCTAATTGCAACCCCACTTCTTTAACTTTAGTTTCTGATACTACTGTATCAGCATACTCCCATTCTAGTTCTTCATTCATCTTATACCGTCTCCCCAGAGTTTATTACCACCAAGGTGGTTCACTGAACCATGAATATCTTTTAGCACCAATTGCATCTTTCCTTGAACTTGATGGTGATGCCAAGTTAACCCCTTAATTTTAGCTCTTTCCTTTTTAATCTGATCAAGCTGCTCTGCTGAAAAAAGCTCCTTTGAAACTTCTCCATTCTCAATAGCATCTTTTAAAATTTTTGTACATTCTTTAAATTGAGTAGTATCTTTCATAACATAATATTCTTGGTCTAATTTTAATGTAAACTTTAAATGATCTTCCTTAAATATTGGAAATCCTAATAGATCATAATCTACACCTTTGGGATGTTTACCTCCCGCCAATGCTTTGTTTAATATATTATTTTTGGGTGAAGCATTTAAGTATTCATCAACATGCCCTACTACTGCTTTTAATTCTTCAATACTATCATACCCAAATTCCTTTATAGTAGTATCATCTACTTTTGTTAAAAAGTCTTCAACACTATTAAAGCCTTTAGGTACAATTGATCTATTAACAATATTTCCATCCTTATCGTAGTCGTTTTTAATTACCTCATCAATTTCTGATCTAGGTCCGGTTTTAACCGTACCCTTCCCACCATAAACCCGATCAATCTCAGTCTTAATCCGCGATACCGGATCATTTAAAGCATTATAAGGAGCGCCACTTTTAGAAACCGAAGCTGCCCCAGCTCCAGCTAACGCCGGTTGAGCACCCTTCCCTTCAACCTTAACATTCTTCGCTGCATCCGCAACATCGTCAATCGTTTTTGCGGTTGTTCCGATTTTGCCGAGACCTTTATCTCCTATGGCTCCAATTCCTAATGATGTTAGACCGTAAGTAATGAATTCCGTTCGACTTTCGGCGTCGCCGTTCACAAAGTCTCGATCCCAGGCTTCTTTAAATCCTTGCCACATGTATTTCGGTACATCCAACACCTTCTGGACATTGCCTTTTGGATCACCAAAGATGTTCTTATAGAAGTTTATCGTTTCTAAGCTTTTAAATAGTAATTCAGGGAGATCTTCCTCATCGCGATATACAGCAAGGTTCGGTCCGAATGCTTTTTCACCTAATGCGTTAAGATCCTTAAATCCCTCAATCATATCTTCCACTGCATTCCCGCTTCCAACTTGCACACCTTTTACCACATCACCTAAAAAGCTCCGCGCCGTGTTCCGCGCTTCATCAACCTTCTGTTGCGTCTCACCCCACCAGCGATCCACATAGCTTGAGTACCTGACTACACTATGTGACACATCCTGGCGTACCTCGTCTAGATAAGTCGTCGTTTTTGATAAAGGATCGAGGACGACACTTTCATACGTTTGCTTCATCCTACTCTGGATGACCTGTGGGTTCAGGGCATATTGGAGGTACGGAAACATCTCTCCAAATGCGCCATCATATGAAGCCGTCAGTGGATTTTTCCCAAAGAGACGTTCACTCCAGCTTAATGCTTCTCCCGTGATAGGATCATAATTCTGAAACAGCTTGTTTAAACCACTGAATTTTAATGCCATAAGGCCAAACTTTGCCGAAAGCGAGTGATCTTCTTCCGTCATTTTTCTCTCAGTTAATTTCACTGCCGCCTGCAGGTCATGGAGCTTGTCCCGGTATTTGCGCATTTCATATTGTAACTCCGCTTGAAGGGCATCAATTTTACCGGTGTTCGCGCCCGTGATGTTCATTAGAAGAGATTGATAGTTCCATTTAAAATCGCTGATTGCTTCATCTGCTTTTCGCTCGGCATCTTGGATGCCGCTTGCCAGCTGATCTAATTGTTCTGATTTTATCGCTATTCTCGTCACTTCAAGCCCTCCGCTTTCTGAAGAAGTCGGTCGATTTCTTCGTTAATCGCAGAGGTCAGTTCCTCATGAACCGCATACACACTTTGAGTTGCGTGTTCCAGTTCTCCGATAAGGGTTTCATAAGCTTCGCGCGCCTCGCCGTTCCAATTCGACGAGTAAGTCGAATGATGGTGATCAAAGACTCGTTTACTATCATCGATATCAAATCTAGCTTCCCTTACCTTTCCTAGATACGCTTCCAACGCCTCGGCTTCTGCCCGATACTTCATACGCTCTAAATAACGTTTAAATTCTTCTAGTTCGTTTAGCACCGCAACCTCCTTTTCGACCAAACCTCGTTTCACCACAAATGAAGTCTATGTGTACGTCTAGTTAGGTATAGCCGCTGTATTGTCGAGCAAGAAATGCCAGCTCTCATTTCTTCCATTAATTTCTAAACTTAGAATACCCTCTCTTTCCCTTCTTTTCTATGTCTTTCGACGCATTCCACAAAAATAGTCCTTTTCTACCAAGAGAAAAGGACTATTTCTATGAACCTCTTATGCTGTTTAGAGAATCGTCGGGACGGTTCTAACGATTCCATCTCCAAAATAAAAGGAGCATCAATTATACTAATAATTAATACTCCTCTACCTTTTTTCGAAATATCGCATCATAAGAACCGTCCCGGCGATGCGAGAACCGTCCCGGCGAAGCGTAGACTCTTATTCACCTACCATACCGTCATTATCATTATCACGCATATAAGGATATAACCAATGATCACTCATGATCGGCATACTATAACCTGCTGCCTCTGCTTCTTTAATCGTCACTTGCCCATTCCCGTTTGTATCAATACTAGAAATATCACCCTCTGTGTCTGAAGGAGTTGAATCGTCAGGCTCACTCTCAGTTAAGCCGAGCGATGCGTTAACTTCATCAGGGTTCACATTATCAAATGTATCAACGATCTCATTTCCGTTCAACGTATACGTGTACTCATAACTTGAAGGTATCTGCTTTTCTGTATCCGAATAGGTGATAATGGCTTCGAAATCAGTAGCTTCACCTGCGCTACGGATCGCGTCTTCCATATAAGCTTGATCACCATGTCGGTTAAGTGTACTCTCTTGTGGGGTAATGTTATAAGCATTCGATACCCCTCCTAGAGAATCAGCAATAATATGTCCTTCGTCTAACACGTCACTTTCGACGCCCGGAACCTTGGCCTCATCAGAATAGTACCGTCCAGACGATAATACAGGTTCGTTACGATCATCTTGTAGAATGATTTCGTCAGCAACGACACGTATTAATTGTCCGTATTCATTCGTAAATGCCCAATATTCACGGTCACCGTAACCAATATCAACAACGACGTTAGGTTCTCGATGTCCAGACAAATCTCCACCATCCACTTCAATAAGTTCGTATCCTGCGAACTGTTCATCATCTGTTGGGTCTGGTGTTTCCTCTTCTACTGGTTCATCAGCAACCGCAGTGTTCGTTTCTTCTTTTTCACTATTTTCATTTGTTTCAACTGTACCTACTTCTTGTGTATCTGTTTCTGCATTTTTATTGGATGCCTCTTCTAAGTTGGTACAACCAACTATAAAAATGATCGTTAAAAATAAGATGAAATAGTTCATTTTCGTTTTCATATTAGAACGCTCCTATAATAGGGAAATTTCGTAATGTTAAAAAATCAAAAGAAAAAGTAAAACAAGATCCATATTTCTTCTACCACTTTTATTATCCATTACTTTAATAGTTTAATTTTACCACAATAAATAACTTCAAAAGCATTCAGAAAGAATACACGATTCATTTCAAAAAATAGTTTTACAGCTTATGCTTAAAAGCTTCCAAATCTATTCCCCAAACATCCACGATTTCGAATCATCAAAATGAATTGGCAAAATCATCTTCTATTAACATTGACTCATATCATACTTTCAATATAATCCCCATTCCCTCTCACAATCGGAAGCCCCTGCTTCTCGAATGCCTGCCACAAATAACGATCCAGTGCATAAGGTGATGTCTGTTGTAGCAAAAGCAAGTCTTTCTCAGTAAGCAACAGTTCATAAGAACGATTTTCCTTTTTAATCACGACTTCATAGTCAATCAGCTTCATAACGACCACTTCATACGCTGCGTCCCACTCCTTCAGCTGACGCTCCATGACTTCTGCCACGTGTAATAAAAAACTTTCCCCATCATAACTTTTCGCCATGACGCTTCGTGCAAATCGATTAACATTCACAAACTCATCCCCCTTAGTGTTATAAACAAGGTATTCAACAAATAAACATAAAAGGCCCTTCATTGCAAATGAATGCAACAAAGAGCCTCCGCTATCCGTGCGTTATCATTCAAAGCCATGCTTTGCAGGTTGGAGCACCTTACCGCCTGGCAGGTTGCTGTGAAGTCAAAGAGCCCGTACTCTCGTTCACTCTTGATAACCTTATTTAGTTGGTATAAGTATATTTAATAATCCAAGAAGTATCAAAATAAAATACTTAAAAGGCCACGATTTTATTTGCATCTTGAAGTTCGAAATAATTTCTAACCTTATAATAATATCGCGGGCATAAGATTCAAACTCTACACTAGGTTTATACTTTGTAATGACAATCTTTCGTTTCTATATTCGTAGGCTAAATCATGAACTTTATCTATATTTTTATAATAAAACATATCTTCTTCGTCAATGTATAACAGCTTGTAGGCTAATTCCAGAGAATATGGGGCAATTTTCTTGTTTATCATAGAGCCTACTATTACACCACTAACTCCTCCTATTGCCGTCCCTATTCCCGGTGTTATAACTGTTCCAAGTGAAGAACCTGCGATTCCTAGAATAGTATTTACACCAAACCTTGAAAAAAGTATTAAAACCTTTACTGCTGCCAAACGTGCCTTTTCTGTTGTTTTTATACGTCTAAAATCTCTATTCACTAAAGCCAGATCATATAACAATCTCACACCTAAAACGATCTCTGTCGAATATGGGGCTAAAGCAAAAACTTCATCTGGAACATCAATTCCCATGTTTTCTTTCAAAGTTTCTAATCCATCTTTAACACCAATTGTAAACTCGTAATTAGAAACTTCTATCGGTATGAATTGCTCTTCTAATTCAGGTTTTTGATGAAGAATTTTTTCCCTAATCTCGGAGCTTGTGGCATAATAAATGTTTGGGTTCTCTAGCATAGTATTTGTTAGATCGTACGAATTTTCTGAAGTCATCATTTTTACCTGAATAAAAACTTCCTCATTTGTTTTAGAGTTAACACCTTTTATATCCCATAATGGTTGGTTTGCAAGAGGTGATATCGAAAAATCAAAATCTGGATAACGGATGGATAACTCATCTTTAACATGATACTCAAAAAATTTACCTTTAATTGCATTTACCAGACCCAGGACAGAATATTCTCCACTATCCATCGTCTCTATATACTTGTCGTATAAGGACGTTCCACTACTAAACATTTTTGGGTATTGGGAAGCATATGCATCAAATAAATCATCCGGTATATTTCTTGTTTCAAGTATCTGATAGCCTATGATCGATGAGTAAATTGTTGATTGCACTATAACATCTTTATTCTTCAAAGAATCTAGTAAAGAAATCATCTCATGATTTTTTTTATAGCGCTTAGTTAATTCAACTTTTGGAATTTCTTTTAAAGAATTAAGTAAAGAATAAGATTTCATTTTCTCACCTCAAACTACTAGAGCAATTATAGAAATTACTATTGAACTAGTAATACCAATTTTCATAAAGGTATTTTCTCTAATTAACCCTTTTGATTCATCCTTTTTTTGACGAGTCTTTGGAATCGTCCTTAAATTTTCTGTTGATTTTCTTTCACCGTTGTCTTGTGAATTTGAAACAGCAATTTTATTTTCATTAATAGACCTGAAAACCTGTTTATATAATATTAGTTCTTTCTGTAGCTCTTCAATTCTATTTTGAAGAATACTATTTTCCTTTTTTAAAATCCTTATCTCATTGCTTACATTTTCATTACTTTTATCTATTTTCACTTGTAAGTTTGCGAGGAAATCCAAATTTTTTTCTAATTGATAAGTCAAATCTGAAATCTTATCATAATTACTTATTACTCTAGGTATTAACTCTTTATTAATATGGTCTTGCTCTTCCCAAAATTTTAATTTCTCTGCAATTTTAACCTCATTTTCTATCTTACTCATCCTGTCACCCCTTCATAGATAAACTTTCGGATGAATCTAATAAATATCAATACCCTAACCATTAACCATACAAATACCGCTCCGGCCCTTTAAAAACTTCCCTAACATGCCAGTTCAAAAAGCGATCCTTTGGTAAGTAATCCGGATGGATGGGACGTCGAATACCCCTACCATGAAATTGAAGTAGCCACTCTTGAAAACCGCTTGTCCCATGTGCCTCCTCAGCTACGAGAAATCTATTCTCCTCTGACAACGTAAAGACTCCTCGATCAAATAGTTTATGATGCATGGAACAAAGCGCAATCCCATTGTTTTCAACATCAGGCCCACCAGCTTGATGCCACTTAATATGAGCGGCTTCCACGCCAACAAGCTTGTCTCCAAGTCGAACATTAAACCCACAAACTGCGCAACTATATTCATAGGCTGTTAATATTCTTTCTCTGAAGTAAGGATCTCTTGAACGCTTGCCTTTATATTCTAGATCCAGTCCAATATGAGCTAGAATATCCTCATGTAATGTTTCTGGAAAGTGATTACGAAGTAGTATATCTACTATCTCACATAAAAGCTGATGGTTATCTTTTAACAAAAGGTAGACTTCATCAGTAAATCCACCACTTACATGATGATCTAATAATAATCGATTGTTTGGATTTCTAGTGTCGAGCTCCAAAGCTGTTCTTAACTCCCATATCCCATCATGCTTCAATCTTACAAATGGCTCTTCAGGATGATAAGACTTTCGCTTAGGTCCAAACTCAATTAAGAGACTCGTTAATTTTTCTTTCACTTGTTTATATGGAATGAACTGTGACTGATCGCTTTGTAATCTAGCAAGTGTATAAAGCAAAAGAAGAGGTTTGTGTGGGGCACGCTGATTGCCTTTTTTCCAGATGCTTAGAGTTTTTATTGTTTCTTTCAAAGTATGCTCGTTCATTGGAAAAACTCCTAGTTAGTTATGCAAGGTAATTATGGATGAATCTACCATTATTTTATATTATATCATCTTTCATTGATAAGTTAAGATAAACAAATAATTATGGTAAATTATGGATGGAATGGAATACCATAATAACGGTGGAGGTGAAAGCATTGGGAGACATCAAATTATTTAAGTTGGGCACTGAATCCATTACTGAACTAGAAGGGCAGTCGGTTTCAGTAGAAAAATCGATACAAGAAATTATGGAGCAACATCTAGAAACGTTCTTAGGTGTACGTTTTCTTGCCTCTGAGTATACAACCGGGAAAAGCATGCTGGTAGAATCGACAACCTGGGTATCGATGAAAACATTGCCCCCGTTATTATTGAATACAAACGATCAATTAATGAGAACGTGATCAATCAGGGGGTTGTTTTATTTAGACTGGTTGCTTGATCACAAAGCAGAGTTTGGATGGACGGTCATGCGGTAGTATGGAAGTTCCTTAGCTGATGCAATTGATTGGAGTAGTCCACGTCTTCTCTGTATTGCTGGCGGCTTCACGAAATACGATGAACATGCCGTTCAACAAATTAATCCAAACATAGAGCTTTATCAATACAAGCACTATCATGACGGCTTTATCTTGTTAGACCTTGTTAATACAACAACAGCTCAAACTACTTAACTATCAACCTCTTCAAACGATACAAAGCAAATCGCATACAAAACCGTCAGTGATTATATCGGCCAATCGACCACTGAGCTAAAAGATCGGTTCGAAGCGATTAAGTCTTATATGATGGCTTTAGGCGATGAGGTTCAGATGAAGACATTGAAATATTACATAGCATTTAAGCGAATTAAAAATTCGTTTGTCTGGAAGTACATCCCCAAAACGGCAAGGTTGTGTTCTTTCTGAAATTTGATCCGGATACAATTACATTAGAAGATCAGTTTAGTAGAGATGTTCGTAACATTGGTCGCTACGGTACCGGTGACCTGGAACTAACAATTTACACCGATGAAGATTTTGAGAAGGCAAAACGATTCATTCGTATAAGCTATGATGTTAGCTAAAAAAACAAGCACTCCACTAAAGAGTGCTCGTTTTTTTACTTTGTTTAATCTTCTACATCAATCAAGTAAACCCGTTCATCAAACCCACCGCGCACTTCCCTTTTCTCCCTGCGTACTTCTTCCAGTTCATCTAAAGAAGAATGATGCACCTCAACTAACGAATAAATCAGCTCCAGCATATCAGCGAGTTCTTCAACTGCATGGCTATCTTCCATTGCTTCAAGATACTCCTGAAGTTCTTCTTTTAGTTTTAGCTGCAACTCTTCTTTGTACTCATTTTCATCAAGAATTCTAGTGTTGAATTTGTTACCGTTTGCACGAATGATTTCTGGGATGCAATCTCTTACTAGTTTGTTGTAGGTAGGCATATAGATCCTCCAATCAATTAGTCACTTGTGTTTTATAATACTCACACTCAGACTGCAGGGGGCATACTTCACACTCTGGTTTGTATTTACAAACCTCTCTAGTTAAATCAATCAATCCGTAGTTATAATTACGATGATCGTTATCAGGAGTCATCTTTTCTGCCAGTTCTATAAACCATTTTTTCCTCCTTGTTTCAGGTGTTGTTTTAAACCCAAAAAGCCTCCCATATAACCTCACTACATTGCTATCAATGATGGTGTCAGGAATATTTAAATGCAAAGAACGGTAGGCAGCAGCAATATAATTTCCAACTCCAGGCAAGTTTAATAATGCTAGTTTTTCCTCAGGAATAAAACCGAGATTAGTAAGTTCGATCGCTAAGTTTTTCAGAACTTCTTCTCTCCATCTTAATCCTAAATTTTCGAAAACATTGCTAGATTGATCAGATAAATAGCTGTAGGGAAATTCATAATTTTCGATAAACTCAAGGTAGACCGGTTTAACTTGATCAGCATTTGTACGTTGAAGCATAATCTCAGCTACTAAGGCATGCCAGAGATTTGAAGTTTGCCTCCACGGATAATTTTTATAGTTATTTATTCCCCATTTAAAAATTCCTTTTCGCAAACTACCTAGAACTACATCGTTAATCATTATTTGCAAAGACTTTACCCACCTTGATCGCATTTAGAAATGTAAAACTTTAAAATGAAATACGTCACTTAACCTAAAGGTATTTACTTATACTTTTCTTTAGCATATTGTATAAATTCTCCAACTGTCAAAAGCCTATGACGATGACTCTCCGGATAAGCTGTATGATACATTTTTGGAACCACTAATATTACATTTTCAGATTGCATCTCATTTAATTGATTAACAGTTATCCCCTGTTGCAAAGTTAATAAATGCTTAACAGGTATTCTATCAGCTTCATTTAACACTTGTCTCCATCTATCTTTGCAGGTGGTTTTAGCACCTAGAAATATTAAATCCTTTGAATCATATTGTAAATCAGCATATTCTACGCTTGAAGGAAGGAGAAAATCAGGTTTTTTATTTCCCTCTGTTTTCCCAGGGTGACTGAAAGGCAAATTTACTTTATTGAAAATATAATCGATATGATGTTCTAGCGATCTACCAGCTCTACTTTTCCGACGATTTAATGCACTGCTGGCAAATTTTAATAAAGGGTCCAATTCGTAGAATGGCTCAATAAGGTATTCCTTATATACGTTTTTTTCAATTGCTCGAAACAGACTATATTCTGTCTCTATCCACTTTAACAAGAATTTATCTAAATCAAAGCTTTTATTTCCATATACATTTTCATAAACTTCTCTTGCTAAACCAGCAAGGTGAATTGTCTCCGGAAAACCAGTATACAAAGAGGCATATTGTTCAACTTCTTTTTTTAACTTTTGCGAAAGTAAAACATCACTTACTCTACCATTTTGATAAACTGCATTATTATTTACTAACGACAATGAAAATTGTTTTCTAAACCCTTCTATATCAGATTCTGTATCAAGAATAAATACACTGAACTCTTCATCATCCATAGGTAAAAATACTATTAGATTGCCTACTTGTTCATTTTTATCGCACGGGGCATTACTCCAAAAACGAGTAATTCTGTATTCATTTCTGGTACCTTTTCCATAATAGATTACTCTGCTTTCAAAAGAGTAATATCCATCCATATGCATTTTAACAATTTTGTCCTTGTTGTTTCCTTTTATACCTGCTTCTTCAAAAAATATACCCCAAGCATCTTTTGAAACGTGTAATCCTTCTTGATGAGCATTAGTTAAACCAACATCATTTGCAGTAATGAATTTACAATAAAAGCGACCAATTAATTCGGCCGCTTCAATTAAATCAGATAGTTTTGCTTTTTTATCGAGTTGCATACTTAGTCCGCTCCTCTTCCACAACGTCCGAAATTGTAACGTCCCTCTCAATAGCTTGTATCATTTTTTCTGCTATTAAGCTTACTACGGGGACTGCAACACTATTACCAAATTGTTTATACGCTGCAGTGTTACTTACTACAATTTTAAACTCTTCTGGAAATCCTTGCAAACGAGCGCACTCTCTTGGAGTTAACCTTCTAGGATTTTTTCCTTTTTCCTGTGGAATAAGAATTTCACTTCCGTCTTTATAATATCGAGCAGATAATGTTCTGCTATACGAGTTTAAATCAGCCAGACCGTATCCAAATCCATTACCTTTTTTCAAATGCTTTTCCTTGTATGCCTGTAAATAATTCCATAATTTATTTGAGAGAGTATATTTACTGTCTACGTTTTCCTCTAGTATAGTTCGTAAAGGCGGACCATTCTCAGGGATTTCCGGATATTCAAAAACTAATTGCTTTTTAAATCCTACAATATATATGCGTTCTCTATTTTGAGGAACTAGCCCCTTAGCATTGAGCACTGTAGAATAAACTGTATACCCTAATTCTTCTTCCAATACTTTCTTTATTACTTTAAAAGTTTTTCCTTTATCATGACTTCGAAGATTCTTAACATTTTCAAGTAAGAATGCTTGAGGTTGTTTTTCTTTAATAATTCTAGCTATATCAAAGAATAAAGTTCCTTGTGTTTCATCTAGAAAACCATGTTCTCTCCCCAAGCTTTTCTTCTTACTGATTCCAGCGATTGAAAAGGGTTGACAAGGGAACCCTGCAAGAAGAATATCGTGATCAGGAACATCTTTTTCTTTAACAGTTCGAATATCACCAACAGGTTTCTCACCAAAATTTGCTTCATAGGTTTCTTGGGCTTTAATATCCCATTCACATGAAAAAACACATTGACCGTAAGGTTCAAATGCTGTTCTAATTCCACCAATCCCTGCAAACAAATCAATAAATCTATATAACACACTTTCACCTCCAAACCGATCAACCACTTAGCATAATTATAGCAAAATTTCATTACCTGTAGTTAAATAATGTGTTAGAATTAAAGGGTTGCTTTTTAATAGTATCCTCTAAGAAGGTGTGATACAAGTGGCAAATGTAGCTATTTACTACCAATTAAATGAGCATGAAGAATCTAATAACGCAATTGCTTCAATAACTAACATCGTTAAAAGCACAGAAACTTATTACACAATTGTTGGCGTTTTTGTTGATTCAGTAAATGAAAATATAAGATTAATGGATCTCTTTGATATGAATCTTTCAACTATTAGTAAACTCATTATTAATAAATATCCAGTAGATGAATTCGATCAAGAAATGCTATACCAATTAGCCAGGTCTGAGAAGTTTCAAATTGAGTTATGGAATTAGAATTACTATTTAAAAGCTGAAATATAGATACGCGTGACGATATTCAATCGGCGCGTGTTGCTTTAAGTATCTTTTGAAAACGCCTGTAGGAATAAGGAAAATGAATGCCCATCATATGCATTTTGATTTCATAATCTTGATTAGGTCTTTCTTCACGCTTTGCTGTACTGGCTCTCCATTTTTAATAGCTTGATGGCCTGAGAGAAACGATCTCTAATTACCAGGTAACTGGAGCTTTATTCCTTAATTCATCAACGGTTTCATTTTGGTTTTTTGTTTTTGGATTTTCCCTCCTTTTCTAGATAAGTTCATCTAGCTTTCAGGTAATCTCTTTCTTCTTCAATTGTTTTTTGTGGACGGTTTACCTTTCTTAGGGCTTGTCCAACTGCTACTCCGTGTATCAAACGTTTCATCGTTATTTCACTTCCTCACCCACATTTTACGCTGGGTACATTTTAGTACCCCCAATTCCTCCGCTAGTACTTTGTAACTTTTAGAACCGTTATCGTATTTCATCACCACATAATGTTTAAACTCGTCTGTTTACCTCTGAAACCACTGTCCTTTTTTCCATAGAAAAATCCCCTTCAAGTATCATTCTTTCCTCCAAAATATCGTGTAACATGGAGGTTTTTTTAATGTCTACTTAAAAGGGATTATATCAAAATGAAACTTTTTATTTATGGGATTTTAATTTCAATTGGTCTATATTCCAATCCCGTCAAACTTATCTTATAGTTCAATTGCAATACGTGCTCAATAAGTTTATGTGAGTTAAGATTTCGCACATCAATAACCGGGAAACTTTCATCAATATTGTAAGCACGAGCTTCAAGTATTCTAAATTTCTTTTTCCTTGATTGGGATTTTTCCAGCATTCCCATGGCATTTAACAACTTATTTATATCATGATAACTTTCGCCCATATCTACTAAAAGATTTACTACTTGTTCTATACTTATTCCATTGTTAACTTCCTCAAATTTAATAAATATAAGTGAACCCGCTTCTTCTTTAGTTAGTTGGTACTGCCCTGAAATATTTACTATATCATTATACTTAATAATTGAGGATTTTACTTCATAGAAATAGTTGGCGATTTGAAAATCATGAGAGTTACCTTTAGGTCCACCCCAATTTTCGCATGAGATATTTCTGTCATTTTGTTTTAAGTAGTAAAAGAACACTAATTCGCCTAATGCTCCATGGACACTCTGAGTAACATTTTTATTCCCCAAAAGCGACTTCCATTTTTCCCACCAGTTGAGAGGAGAGTTTATGATGTCCTTTCTTTTTTCACCATTTATCCCTGTTTCTAAGAACAGTGCACAAATCCCTGCAAATTCTGATCTAAATTCCTCACCTGAAGAAGCTAAAATAAGCATATTTACCTTTTTACTTTCAACACTCAATTCTGCTGTATAATAATAAACATTTGAAAAGCTCTCATTAACCTCAGTATTATCAGATACCTCAATTCCAACTGCGTACTTTTGATCAATTCTCAAAACCCAAGAATTATATAATTCTCCTAAATTGTTAATAGAGGAAGCATTGTTAATGGATATATTGGCAAACTTTCTCCTTATTTCTTCAACTAGCTCCATAAATCCTCCTTAATCACTTTTTATTCCAAGATTTTTCTTAACAGCCTTGGCCACGCCCCTAGCAAGCAAGGGAGGTACAGCATTTCCTATCTGTTTAAAAGCCTGTCCCATAGATGTGTTGAAAATGAAAGAGTCGGGAAAAGATTGCAGTCTAGCTGCTTCTCTAACAGTTATTCCCCTTGGTTCATAAGGATGGATATGACTGTAAGTATCGGTTCCAAGATGAGCTACTAATGTATGTGAAGGTTTGTATGGATCAAGCTTCTTCCATCTAGTATGAAACTTAGACAAATCATAAGGTGGTACATACTTTTTTTTCAGATCATAATACTTATCTGGACTACATGTTTTGGTCACACCCAAGAAAGAGCAAATATCATCAAACTTTTCTACTGCAATCTTATGTGCTTTTCTATAATCATCTCCAAAACCCATATCCTCGAATATTCGAAAATCTCTCTTAGTATTCCTAAAACAGTTTCCATTCACTGTCCCATTATAAATTCTTTTATTACCTCTCATAAGAAATTGATAATTGTTAGTTGGTGGCGTTTGATAAGACAAAAGGGTGTTTAACTTTATGTTAGGATACTTCAAATTAGAGCTTGGAAAAACACCGGGTAAATCAGAAATAGCTTCTTCAACAGTTACCCACTTAGGAGCACCTTCCCTTGCTCTTAGTGGTTCTCTGAAGTTTTTATCTAGCATAAACCTTTTATATTTATTCCTTTGTTTACTCTCCGAAAAATTAGTCTCTGAATGAGTTGGTAAAGGTAAGTGTTTAATTTCACCATAAACTTTTTTTATAGCTATAACAAATACTCTTTCTCTAGTTTGTGGAACTCCAAAATCAGCACTATTTAATATTGTCCAAACCACATTATAGCCCTTTTCTTCCAATATATCACAAACAGTTTGAGGTATATTCTTTCCCTGAAAACATACAGATTCAGGAACATTCTCCATGATTATAGCTTCTGAATCAAGCTCCACACCTACTCTAATAAATTCTTCATATAAGAAAGCCCGATTGTCATTTAAACCAAATCTATGCTCACCCAACGACTTTATCTTAGCTTTTCCAATTCTAGAATACGCTTGACAAGGAGGACCACCAATAGTAATGAGTGGTCCAGAATTTTTATCCGCTATACTACTAGCTTTAACATTAGTAATGTCTTCGCATAAGTATTCCTTGTCATTTCCATGTTTCCAATGTAAATTTAATGAAGCTGTTTTACATGCATGTAAGTTATTTTCAATTCCCGTTAAAATCGTAATTCCTTCCATCATAAACCCAGTTGATAGTCCCCCACATCCTGAGAATAAATCTATTATTGAAGGACTTTTAGTTAAATGTGTTGCTTTTAGGTTTACTGGGTTCATAAAAGTACTCTATAAGCTCCTTAACATATTTTTCATACCCTCCTGGAATAAGTGCAGGCTCAACTGATTTTACTCGTGCAGTATTCAACTTCATTACCTTTCTAAACAACTTCCTTTTTGAACTTTCATCTAACGTGCTGAACTGTCTCATTATTTCTCTCGTTAACGGCATTCTGTAACCGTGGGGACCTGACCGCTCTACTAATTGAACAATTTCATCTGTAGTGAAATCTTTCAGTATATTATAAGTTTCCTGTTGATTATCAATCCAAGAGAGGTATATATACCACCACATTGTTTTTAGCCACGTTCTATTACTCCTACTAAAAAATCTTCCTTCATTATAACCCCACCTCTCGTAAATAATATCTGGAATTACTTTCATAGAAATATAATTCCAAATTTCACTGTTAGAAGCTTCTCTTGGAGTGAAGTTATATTTTTCTTTTAATAAAACAAACATATTTACACCAAAATTTAAATCTGTAATATATTCTCTTTTTTTCACATCGTTTTCTTTTACATACCGTGTTGCTTGTTCAAAACAAGAGTTTAAATCTGTTCTTAATCGATTATATTCAGAATCATACGAAGGAACAGGAGAGGTATTCTGATCCCAACTTAAAAATATTTTCCGAGCTTCTTTTTTTGTCATACTCTTCCACATATAAATTACCTCACTTAAACTTCGAATCGAAATCTAATCTAATAGACTTAGCTAAAATTTCCGGAGAGGAGGGGTCCCAATTAAAACTATCAATGAAGTAATATATTGCTTCGCCTATGCTACCCGGTTCTGTATCTTTATTTACCAAAATACTCTCCCAATCATCTGATTCTTTTACTTTTTCAATTATCATTTGTAAACCAGTTGCTATTACTTCCAATAATAGTGGGGATGAACCTATCCCCTTCTCTAAATCAAGTTTTTTTGCGTTTCTATGACTATTATTAATAACTATTGCAACATTGTCTTCAGTGAAAGAATCAAATAATGGCTCTGTAAAGTTACAGTCCACCCACCACAAAGGTTTATTCGGTTCATTCACTTCCACTATTGGAAACACAGATGAATTTCCATCAAAAGCAATAACACATTCATCCAATGTACCTAACATTGTTCCCGGTTTAACTGTACTGGTGTTTGTACCACTCTCTAAAAGATATACGAAAATCTCAAATGTTACATTCCCTCTAAGTAAACCTCTTTCAATCGATGTACTTACTTCGACCTCCAAAGGAAAATTACTTAACTTACTAAATTCAGTCGCATGGGTAACATTTCTCTGAGCAGCATCACGAGAATACCACCTTAATCCTATTCCCAAACAACCATTGTCTGCAACCAACGAATTATCACCAAATAGAAAACCAGGGTTTGTAATTGTTATCCGCTTGTTTAACTTTATTTCGTGAGAAGAAGGTTCCCAAGTAACTTTAGGATCTACAATTTGGTATATTGTATTTTGACCTTCTAAAGGTTCTACTTTCATGTCAACTTCATCTTCTCCGTTAAAATAACTTGCTGTAAATGGCTGTTTGATTACACCCAACTTTTCATAAAGTTCTTGATCTAAAATTCTATGAAATAATAATGTAGCACTCATTGAACATGCTCCTCGTATAACTTCTTCTCAGATGTATGATGTATGGATGCCTGAACAGATAAATCCTTTCTTACTAAAGTCATATTCCCCTTAAGTTCTGCATCCATAGCTTTTTCTAAATAGATACTTATAATATTGTTAATCCGATAATTTCTAGTAAAATCATAAGAAGTCTGGTAAGGGGTATTGGACTCTTCTAAAGTAAAATGTTTTATTTCTAATGGGAATGAGGTACCAATTTCCTCTTCCCAATCATCACCATTGATTTTTGAGTTTCCTTCAGTTTCTATTTCGATTTCTAGTTTTTGAAGTGTGCTATCAGTTCGTACAGACAAAACAAAATGTATTAACATATCTCCATCTTTATTTAATTCTATATTTTGTATAATGAATTGATCATAATTCAATTTTTTCTTTCCGGCTCCTTCACCACCTTTGGGTTTAGAAGGTACGTTGGGTTTTTTTCCAAACCCTATAGGAGGTAATAATTCCGTGGCGAGCGCTTTGCCAAGTGCTCCACTTTTGCGTTTTTCTATTAGATCAGTATTATCTTGATATTGGGTAGATATTAAACTAGATACTTTCTTTTGAATTCTATCCGTTATTGTGTACTTTTTGTCATCTATTGTTAAATCAGACCATGAGGTGTGATCCGCTTTTTCGCTTTTACGCAAATAATCCTCTAAGGTATACCCTGGTACATTTGTCATGGAATTATTTGAATCTGGCACAAATACTCCGATTAAGTATTCGTTTCGCTCAGTACGCTGAATTCCCCGAACCCACTTTCCGACAGTTTCATAGTTAATTAATAAACCTGGTTTCCGAGTAAAAGTAAGTATTGGACTATTTTGCTCAGGGTCCTCTTCCAATAACTCCAAAAATTGAAACGGTGATTTGTTATTATCTGGAATAGTCATTTTTAAATCGTCTTTAGTAACCTTTGCAAATGCGACCCTACCAGCAACATTATTTGCCAAATCCTTGTTTAGCTTTATTTCTTTAATTTTAATATTACTTTCCTTAAGGTTGTTATCGTTCTTTAATGTTTGATTCGTTGATGCAGAAATATATAGAGACCTTATTATTGAAAAAAATGGAACCATAACATCCGCGCTTATTTCTTCTTCGTTAACTGAAGGCGATAAAGGAAAACCAAAAGGAAAACTATTGTTATCAATTCTTGGTGCATACCACCTTTGAATCGCTACCCGTAAGTAATATTCAATATCAGTATGCCACCATAATTCCTTCTGATTTGTTTCACTTTTCGGTATTAACTTCTCTGTATTTACGAAGGGAATAATTACAGTAGTTCCGGTCTCTTCATTATCGTATGCTTTTACATTGAGATCTTTTAATATTTCTTTAATTTTATAGTCATCTGTGAGGGGTTTTGTTGACTCTTCAGTATGTTTTTCTCCCCACCAAGCAATGCCTCGTTGAAGACCATGCTCATTTTGAGGAAGTACAGTTTCTTGCTTAGTTTCATCTTCAACTAAGCATGCAGCAAGTCTCTGTTCAAATAAGCCATTTTCTTTTTTAATTCTAGAGTAATAGATTACTAGACCTATTCCCAATCTAAAGTAGACCGTTTTACCTAATCCCCATGATCCACCTGCTCCTTGCTTGCTTTGAGGCATACTAATCTCATAAATAAGTTTCAATAGATTACCATAGTTTCCATTTTCAATGTACTCATGATGTATTGGTCCTGTTAATCCGGTTGTATTGCAGTCACGTATTACAATACTTTCATGCTTATCACCTTTTTGTGTTCTTTCTAAAGAATCTGAAATACCCTCAAAATGTTTTGTTAATTCCTTCTTTTTAAATTGTTTGATTGAAATATCATACTTTACAGGCGACTTCTCATTGTTTGTAGCATCCAAACTGTTCTGTACTGATTCTCTTACTAGCAAATCCAATACAGGCGTATCAGTATTCTGAATTAAACGTAGTAATGAGCTTCCTCTCTCGGCCATCCTACTCATTTTTGCAATTTCTATCTCCATACAAAATCACCTTAACCTTATTCTTCAATTTCTGAAGGTTCTATTTTAACCCTCAATCCTTTAGCAGCTGGCTTTCCTGTTGAACTTCCCGGAATGTTTATATTCAATCCGATAATGTCTTCTTCAAAATTCAAATCTACTCTGTTACTGTTACTCTCATTATCTACTCTAGCTTCTGAATTCTTATTGATTCTATATATTATTAATTGCGGAACAGAATCCATGTTATATTTACTTCGCAAGTTCATTATTTGGGAATTTTTTATATTATTATCTTTGTTATATTCCTCACCAGCCTCAGCATTTGGAATATCTGCTATTAAATCCGAAGGTGCTCTTAACACTCCTATGTTTGCAGTTTTAGAAACCCCTTCCATTTGATTGGATTTTGCAGAACGATTTACTTTGCCAACGCTATAAGTACCAAGCATCCATTGGGAATCTTTAATTTCATGGCCTTTATTAACTTCTGATACTTCACCTATACCAGCTACGACAACATTCCAATTCTTAAAGCCAATTTCTTGTTCGACCTTATCATACCAATCAGTAAACAACTCAATTTGATTAAACGTTCGAGATCTCTCATTAAACTTCATTTTTAATAGAAATTCGTTTTTAATTAATGAAAAGTCTACATTTCTATATACTAATGCACTTTTTCTAGTAACTGATCTTTCAGGTTTTTTTGGTACTTTACCTAGAAACTCTTCAGTTATGTTTATATTTCTCTCAAGTACATCTAAATCATTATCAAAGTGGATGGTTTGTATTGAAGTACCAGTAAAGTCCATATCCACTTCTTCAGCTTCTTGCATTTTGTTCTTTGATGTGATTCTTAACCATGATACTTGCGGGGAGTTTTTCACCCTCGGTCCAAAATCAACAGGACTTTTATTCCCTAACATGTATTCTTCTAGCTCTTCCCTTAGTTCCTCTTCCAGTTTCGATAAGAATAGAAATTTATTATAGGTATCTTTTGTCATCCAAATCCTTGGGAGAAGTTCATAACCTTTTCTATATCCAAACCATCTACCCATCTGCATTAAGGTGTCTGCTGTTGTAGATGCTCTTAAAAAGTACGTACTAATCAAGCCTTCTATTGTTAGTCCACGAGAAAGAGTGCTTCCTCCAATAATAATAAATGCTGGTGCTTTTTCCAGTTGCTCTAGTTGTCGTTTTTGTGGATACGCTAACCTTATATGTGAATTACCTTCAGTTATTCCATTGAATGAACAATTATCTATACATAAATGAATATTGTTGTGATATGTTAAATCACCTTCATTATCCATCTTAATATGGGTTATTTCTTGAATTAATTCGAATAAGAATGACTTTATATTTATAAAAGCAGGATAATCATTCAACTTATCATTTGGTATTGGATAATTCTTAAACCCACTCCTGAATTCATTTAAAGAAAATTTGTTAATTTCTTCGTTAAACACTTCTTCACAAAATTTAATTAAGTTGTCATCTTCTGTCTCATTTATCCATGTATCAACTGCATTAGCAATGTTTTGATGGTGAAATTGCATTTGACTGGTGTGGATCAACATACTAATAGGCTTTGAATATTTGTAATATCTCATGATAGAAGTACCAACTAAGAACCAAGCAATACTTTTCTTCATACTTAGGGGCAAATCGTGAGTTTCCGCTTCTTGTACCCTTTTTATTTCTTCAAAATTTTCTTGAGACACTTCACGAATAATATCTAATCCTTGATTTTCTTCAGAACCTTCAATCCCAAAAATTTGTTTTGGACCAAAATACTCTGGTGCTACTGGTAATTTAGCAATAAAATCTTTTGGATATAGAGATTCATATGATGACTCATTTAAAAAATTGGAATAAGGTGTTGCAGTATATGAGACATAATTCATGGCAGCTGGTCGAATAGTATCTTTTGAAGCATCAACGAGTTTTATAATTAATTCATTTATTTTTGCTCTTTCTTCCTCATTTTTTGTATTGATACTTGCCTGATCAGCCTCATCATCTATAATTAATATTTTCATTTTATTTAGCTTATTTTTATCTGTTGTTAACCAGCTAAGTAAATTCTCTAAACGAGTTTTGTTTTTCAAACAAATATTTATGTATCTGTTTGAATTGCCTTCATTTAAATGCAAACTCTGCAACTGATGATTTAATGGAGATTTTTTGGATAGATCACTTAGTACTTCCCAGTTGTTATTCCCGGGGTGGTTCAAATCATTAAATAGTCGTCTTTCTGTCTGTTTACGTAAATTTTCAATCATTCCTGACAAAACAAAAAAAGCGTTCCAACCATAATCAGCTGCCATTGCCATTAAAGCAGCCATACTTGCTGTTTTCCCAGACTGGACATGTCCAATAACTAGTCCCTTAATAGGTCCTGTAGTTTCAGTGTTGGTGCTAAGTCTTTTCAGTATTGAGAGCGTAGAACCCTCAATCTGTCTAATAGATTCTCTTTTGAACCCATTTGATTCAAGGTGTTTTTTGTAGAGTTGCCAAGAGGATCTTGGAGAATCTGGTACTTTAATATTATTATCTTCTTTAATAGAAATAATAGTAGAAGTATTATTTATTTTATCTATCCTCTTGGATTGTGTTTCCTCTGCTTCAATATTACTAACAATTTCTTTCCAAATATACTCAGTTACATTTTCACCAACCATCCCCACAGCTTTCAAGTTCCATAAATTTTGTTTTAAAGGAACGTTGGTATCACCTGCGTTATACACTTTTCCCCAATCATACTCAGAATTCACCAAAAGATTCCTAATTGCACTTCTTACATGATCATAAATCGGTAGATTCACATCAACCATATAATTACCCCCATTAACTTTACTCAGTTCACTACTTCAATACTAATCTACGCAAATATTATTCCAACACCCTACATTAATACTAGTAGTTCCTATTTATTCCATCTATATTTTATCAAACTATATTGATAAAATATAGTTCTTTTGTATAACAGAACACCCTAATAAAAAAGACCCTTATGGGTCTTAACAACTAAAAACAGAGATTAATTGATATTTGTATCTAAAGATCTGATTTTTCTCATATTACGAAAAACTCTTCTTAGTAACAAATAATCATCATGACTTATTAATGTACAATGTGCAATTTGATTTCTAACCTTATTAAGTTTTGTTAAGTCTACTATCTGTTCTTTTTGATAATCTTTATTTAACAAAGAGACCATTTTTATTAAGCTAATAATTTCATGGAAATGCATATCAGGAATGTGTTTATTAGAAATTTGATTATTATATTTCCGTTTTAAAATAAATAACCAATTAACCCCAAATTCACTTTCTAGTGTGAATTGTGCATGACTTTTCATTGTATTTTCAATTTGAAATAACAAACAATAACTATCTTTTATTCTAGTTAACTGAGTCTTACTATAGTACAAATCATACTACTCCCTATTAAATTATTTAATAACTATAAATTATTAATTTAATGAAATAATTTAAATAAACTCATCAAGAGATATTGATTATCAAAGAAAATTTTGGAAGTAATCTTTTACAACTATATAAAGTATCTTAGCATCATAAATATCTATAACAATCTAAAGTTTCGTTATAGAAATATAAACACTAGTATACCGTGATCAATGTACAAGAGATTTTGTTATTATTTTATATTGAGAATGTATTAGTAATTTTTTCACCATCTAATTCATTTGAATTATTTCCCAATAATTCATTAACTGTATTAGAAACTTCTTCACCAAGCGATTTCAAAATGCTCTCTGCAATGACTCTAGCTAAAAGTGGTGGTACTGCATTACCAACCTGTTGATATTGACTATCTTTATTCCCTTTAAAAATATAATTGTCCCGAAAGGACTGGAGCCTTGCAGCTTCTCGAATGCTTAATGCCCTATCTTTAATAGGATGAATCCACATGGATTTTCTAACATTCACTACAGTGTCTGAAGGTAATTCATAAGCCAGTCTCTTATAAACCGTATTTTGAGTTCTAGCATGATCAGTATATGTTGTTTTTAAAGAATCATCCAAATCATGAAAATTTTGTCCCTGTGACAAAGTTTTAAATCGCTTTAACGCCATATCCCTAGTGTGAGTTCTTACGTGATTATAAAGTATTAATTCTTTACCATTTAGATATTGATTTAATTTACTCGAATTAATTGGGAAGGAGGTCTTTAATTTCTCACTTCTTACTACTTCAATCTCGGGTGGGACATCCTCTAAATCACCAATAGCGTCATATATAGTAAAGTAATCTTCTTCCTTGTTAAAAAGTGGAATAGGCAAAGCTAGTTCTTTATCCTTTATAATGTCTTTTCTTACTCCAATAAGTATTAACCTTTTTCTATTTTGTGGCACTCCATATCGAGCTGCGTTAAATATATACTTATCATCATTTATTTTATAACCCAGGAAATCTAACTTCTTGGTTATATAGTTGAGTACACTAAATGTTTTTAATCTAATCGCCAAAGAATCTCCATTAATGAACAGCAATTTCTCATAAAGAATCCTATTATCATACACTTCTTGTACTTTATTCATAACTTTTTGAGTTTCAATTATCACTTTCAACGACTTATACAATTGTTTAGTATATACGTTACATTTATTAAAAATAATTTCACTTATATAGTAGTGGACTAGTCTCCATTCTTCTTCATATGTTTTGCTCCAACAAGCTGATACTAAACTATCCCAAATCAATAAGAGCTTTTGAAAATAATAACTGTTTCTATTATTTTTAAAATAATTTATTAGATCATCACTTTTTAAGGACTTTTTTAAAACAGTATTTAATTTTGAAAATACGTTTTTATCTAAGAGAAACGGAGCAAGACTTTCCTTTTTATTAGCTGATGTAACAATTAGTGTTATTAATTCTTCTGATAGGAATGTCTTATCTCCTATTTTTACATTTTCGGTCTCAGGTATTATCCCAAGATTCTCAAGTTCTAATACGTCATCTTCACAATAATAGAACTTATGTTTTTTTGATCCCATACTACTTACATTTTCCATTACTAAAGCTCTAGGAGAAACTTCTTCAATTGCTCTTAAATAGTTTTTCACTAATTGATTATTATTTGATATTAAAGTGTTTTTTTGTCGATTTGCATTTGAAAACCCCTGGCAGGGTGGTCCTCCAATAATTACATCTATATTCCTGAACTTTTTTTTCAATTTATTGTTATTATCTCTATAATGTAACTCAGTTATATCAGAAACCATTTCCACGTCACTGCCGTGATTAGTTTTATATGTTTTTTTTGCATTTTCATCAAGTTCAACAGCAATTTGAATTTTGAATTGTCCAGTTTGTTCAAATCCATTACTTAAGCCCCCAGCTCCAGCAAATAAGTCCATTACTCTTAATTTTTCCATATTATATTTCTCTCCTCTGGGAACATTTTCTTCTTCATCAAAATTATTGGGCCGAAATAACCTTAATGATAATATGTAGAAACCATTTATTAATTAATTTTATATTACTATGTAGAACATTACAAAGTTTCTTTAATAATATGAATGAGTATTTATTCACATCAATTTCTCTAAGAACACCACAGAAGTCATTATAAATCTGATCTTATTGAAACTTAAAAATCCCTGATGGTAAAATTAACTAAAAAGGATGTGATTAATTGAATTTAAACAAGAAATGCATGTTATTATTTTCTTATTACCTTTCTAAGTACAATAAACGAGCCTTAATGAATTTAAACTACGATACTTATAAAGAAGCGTATAATGATGCCGGTAAAAGATTTGGTTATAAACCAAATACAATCAAGAATAGAAGGGATGATTTTGATTCTATACATGATAATGGACGAAATGGATGGTATCAAAAGGAGCTTTCTAAAAACAGTTTAGAAATAATAGATACATTTGGCCACATTAGCGAAGATGCAATGACAGAAATTGTAAGGGAGTTATTGAGTAATAATGAATATCAAGTATCAAACATCCCCTTTGGTTCACTTTTTACCGAACCATCCAAGATTTCATATAATAGAGGTCTTACTGGAAAAAAGGCCGAATTATTATTCATGGAATATTTTAAACAAAATTACAATAATTTAAATCAGGGGAAATTAGTTGATACAAGGGATGAAGGTTGTGGTTATGACTTTAAATTAGAAGATACTTCGATAGTATTTGAAGTGAAGGGGCTGTCTTCAAAAGATGGCGGAATTAGTTTTACAGATAAAGAATGGGCAACTGCTAAGGAAAAAGCAGGGGATTACAATTTGGTAGTAATTAGCGATGTCTTTACAAGTCCTAATATAAAATTAATCAACAATCCCTATAAAACTATCACACCTACCAAACGTTACTATAGCACATTATCAATTATGTGGAGCATACAAAGTAAAAAGTTATAATTATGTTTAAAATGTAAAGGCTTCCAGAATTCTTGGAATAGGTATACCAAGTTTTTTAATTACTAGGTTTGGTGGAGTTACTACCTTAAAAGTGAATGATGAGAAATTAAACAAACAATAAAAGGTGAATTCCCTTCACCTTTTATTGTTTGTTTTTACTAATCAACCACGCATATACCCGCTCTGCAACTAATTGTTCAAAGTCATAATGGGTTTGATAGCATTGAAAAACTAACATTTTTTCCTTTGACATAATAACTAACTCTAAATGAAGAGAACATTGGTAGCTTTTCAACCAAATAAACACGAAAATGAGATGGCGCTATCACAGCTATTCCCTTCTCTACGCCTTTCCATTTCTTTATTTCACCTTTCTATACTCTACCTACCACCGAGCCGTCAACATCTTCCTCCTCGTATAAAACTCCACCCCATCCGATCCATTCGCATGAAGATCTCCATAAAACGAATTCTTCCATCCTGAGAATGGGAAGAACGCCATCGGTGCTGGAACTCCGATATTTACCCCGAGCATGCCGACTTCGATGTTTTCTCTGAAGTAGCGGACGTTGCTGCCGCTTTGGGTGAAGAGGCATGCGCCGTTTCCGAAGTCGGATTCATTGGTGAGCTCGATTGCTTCTTCTAGGTTTTTCACTCGTACAATGGATAGAACGGGAGCGAAGATTTCGTCCTTCCAGATTTGCATGGACGTGTTCACGTGATCAAAGATCGTTGGTCCAATGAAGTAGCCTTTGTCGTTATACGCTTCATCGTTTCTTCCGTCACGGACAAGCGTCGCGCCTTCTTCCTGCCCTTTTTGGATGTAGCTTTCGGTTCTTTCTTTGTGCTCTTTGCGGATGACGGGTCCTAGGAACACATCGTCGTCCAGTCCATTTCCGATTTTAATTTCATCCGCTTTTTCGTTCAGCTTTTGAAGTAGCGGCTCGACCACATCGTCTACCGCGACAACGACCGAGCACGCCATGCATCGCTCTCCTGCTGATCCGTAGGAAGCGGCAATGATTTCTTTCACCGCTGCATCAAGGTCCGCGTCTGCCATGACGATGGAATGGTTTTTCGCACCGGCTAGGGCTTGAACGCGTTTGCCATTCGCTGCACCTGTTTTGTACACGTATTCTGCGACAGGCTGTGAGCCGACGAAGGAAATCGCTGGCACGTCTTTGTGTTCCAATAGGCCGTTTACGACATCATGGGCACCGTGAACGATATTAAGGACGCCGTCTGGAAGACCCGCTTCTTTGAATAGTTCAGCTAGTCGGTTTGCGAGTAGCGGCGTTCGTTCTGAAGGCTTAAGGACGAACGTATTGCCCATCGCGATGGCGAGCGGGAACATCCAGCACGGCACCATCATCGGAAAGTTAAACGGTGTAATGCCACCGACGACGCCGACGGGATAGCGGTACATGCCGGATTCTAGATTTGTCGCAATATCCGGAAGCTGTTTCCCCATCATTAAGGAAGGCGCACCGGCAGCGAACTCCACGCACTCGATTCCGCGCTGTACCTCGCCCTGCGCTTCTTTAAAGCTTTTTCCATTTTCCTGTGTAAGCAATCGTGCAAGCTCGTCCCAGTTGTCGACGAGGAGCTGCTGGTATTTAAACAGAATGCGAGCACGCTTTGGTACGGGGGTTTTGCTCCACGTTTTGAAGGTTGCCTTTGCGACTTTTACTGCCTCATCAAGATCTTCTCTTGAGGAAATCGGTACCTGAGCGAGTTCTTCACCCGTTGCTGGGTTTGGTACAGATTGAAATTGATCGGTTTTTGCGTCTACCCATTCACCGTTAATGTAGTTTTGTAGCGTGTTTGTTGTTGTCGTTGCCATGTTAAAGTCCCCTTCCTTTTTGTACACTTTTTAGAAAATCGAGTATAGAATGACTGCCAGGATCAAGGCGATCGTCGGCAGGATAACGCTAAGTAAAAAGATCGGTCCGTAAGAACGCTTATGTGTTTCACCACAAATCGCACGGATCGTGGTCACCACATAGCCATTGTGTGGGAGCGAATCGAGTCCACCTGAAGCAAGAGCTGAAATGCGGTGCATCGCGCCAGGATCTAAGTTCCCCATCCCTAAATAAATCGGGGATAAAATCGGGAGTGCGATTCCAAGACCACCGGAGGCTGAGCCCGTTAGCCCACAAATAAGTGTAACTGCGATCGCAAGTCCCATCAGTGGTGGACCCGGAATATTCACAAGTCCATCGACTACCGTTTGAAAAGCCGCGACCTGTGCCGCCACGCTACCAAAGCCGACTACGGCGCAAGTATTCGCAGCAGCTATTAACGCATCATGCGTTCCTTTTGCGAGCGGGTTCCAGAATTCTTGTAAGTATGGAAGCATAATCACACACGCTAAAGCAATACCGGAAGCGAGCGAAATAAGGGCAGCTCCTGTTGATGAAATGAAATTGGACAGCGTATTTAACGAGACGATGACCGTGACGAGTGGCAAGATGGCCAAAATGACATTCGGCAACTGCTTTTGCTCTGGTTCTGGCTCAGGTTCAGTCTCCACCTGCTTCAATTCGGCTGTTGCAGCGATTTCATTTGAGGCTTTTGAAGTCTCGTTAGGCAATGAAAAAGTTTCCCCATTTCGCACCGCTTTTTTCACCATTTTCCCTAACAACCATCCACCCGTTAACATGATCAAGATGGCAATGAGGATGCCGATGAACCCACCAGCCGTTGGTTTTGTTCCAAAGTACTCGGTTGGAATCAGGTTCTGGATTTCTGGTGATCCCGGAGCTGTCATCGTAAAGGAAATGGAGCCGAAGACGAGTGCTGCAGGGATAAAGCGGTGTGGCAGGTTCGCTAATTTAAAAAGAGAGACGGCAATAGGGTAAACCGCAAAACCGACAACGAATAAGCTAACGCCGCCGTAGGTCATGATGGCTGCCGCCGCAACGACCGCAAAGACAGAGCGAGAAGGACCGAGCGTATTCTTGATCCAATTCGCAATACTATCTGCCGCTTTCGTTTCCTGCATCACTTTTCCAAAGATGGCGCCTAATAAGAAGATGAGAAACCATGAAGCAAAGTACGACGTGAATCCTGTCATGTAATAATCGGTTAACGCTGTTTCTAGATTTAGACCTCCAGTAAGGGCAACGAGCACGGCGCAAAGAATCGCCGCTATGATGATGTTGATCCCTTTCATCGTTAAATAAATGAGGAGGCCTAATGATAAGATTAAACCCAGCATGCCTAGCATGTTCTTCCCTCCCTGTACCCTCTAAGCGCGTTATTGAACCTTGTGCTCGCTACGAAATTGGTAGTCATAGCAAGTCAGATAAAGTTCTTCTAATTCTGCTTGAGTAGGGACACGAGGGTTATGGCTTGGACTCCCACTATCAAGCGCATCCGCCGCCATCTTAGAAACGGCTCGGTTAAAGGCTTCTTGCTCAATGCCCCACGATTTCAAATTGGGAATGTTTAACGTGCGACAAAGTTCTTGAACGGAAGCCACCGCTTGTTCAGCTGCTTCTTCATCAGTAAGAGTGGCACTGCTCGGTTGAAAAATGCGTCCGATATCGGCAAGGTGCTTCTGACATTCACCCTTGCTAAATTCAAGAACAGCAGGTAAGAGCATCGCATTGGAATAGCCATGTGGCACATGGAAGAGTGCCCCGATTGGTCGCGACATTCCGTGAACGAGACAAACGGATGCATTGGTAAACGACATGCCTGCTTGTAAAGCCGCTAAGCTCATCGCTTCTCTCGCTTCAAGGTTGTCACCATTGAAGTAAGCGTTCTCAATATTTTGGGCAATGAGCTGAATCGCCGATAGCGCAAATGTATCCGTCATCGGATGAGATCTCTTAGATAAGTACGATTCAATCGCATGACTCAGCGCATCAACGCCTGTTGCAGCCGTTACATGCTGTGGTGAGGAGATCGATAATAATGGGTCAACAATCGCGACAGCTGGCATGAAAGCTGGCTGCTTCACCATCATTTTCACATCATTAGATGTATTTGTAATGACCGTCACATCTGTCGCTTCCGAGCCCGTTCCTGCTGTTGTAGGGATTGCGATATGCGGAATTGGAGTATGCTCAGCGACTTTCTTGTTAAGCCGGTAATCGGCTAAGTCACCACCGTTTGTGGCAAGAACCACGATCGCTTTTGCTGTATCAATACAGCTTCCACCCCCAAGCGAGATCACGACATCAGACTGACTCTCTTTTAAAAGGGCTAACGATTCTGCCACATACTGATCAGTCGGTTCTGACTCTACTCCTGTATAAACCTCACTTTCAACCCCCTTTTCCTTTAAGTAATCCTGACATTCACTCACATAGCCGAGACTAGACATCACCTGATCGCTTATAATGAGTGCTTTACCTCCACGAATGGAAGCTTCCACTCCAATTTGTTTAAATGACTCTCGACCATATAAAATCGTTTGCGGCGTTCGAAAAACGGCATAGGTTTCCACCTGGCTATCACTCCTTCATTCTGACTTACTTATCTATAGAAGCAAGATCCGTGCCAAGTTTAACAAGCGCTACATCAAGCATTTTTGCGCTACTGATTGTAGTGCCTACACTACAGTTGTCGATTTTATGTAGTGATTCTCCTACACATTACTTAGGAGATGTCGAGACTTTTTAACTTTTGATAAAGCGTAGTCCGATGAATCCCCAGGCGTTCTGCTGCTTTCGTTTTATTGCCACCTGCATCTTTTATCGCTTGAACGATAGTTTCCTTTTCTCGATCCTTCCCAACTCGTTTCGCTTCGTCTAATAAGCTGTGGGGTTTTTCATCAGGAATTTGATTTTCACGATCTTCCTTCACGCTAAAAAGTCCATTGAGGTGGTCTTTCCCAATAACCGGCTCATCAATAAGCGTAACCACACGTTCAATCGTATTCACCAGTTCACGAATATTCCCTTTCCACTCTGAATGCGTAAGAGTAGATAGAGCTTCATGGGTAAATCGTTTTGTTTGGACGCGATACTTCTCACAAATCTCTTTCACATAGTAAGACAGAAGAATCGGTATATCCTGCTTCCGTTCCCGAAGAGCCGGGACATGGAGGCGAATGATATTTAATCGATAAAACAGATCTTCACGAAACGTCCCTTTTTCGACGAGCTCCTTTAGATGTTGATTCGTTGCCGCGATCACTCTTACATTGGTTTGGTATTTCTTGACGCCACCAACCCGTTCAGCTTCTTTTTCTTGGAGCACACGAAGCAGTTTTGTTTGCATACTTAGCGGAAGTTCTGCAATTTCGTCCAAGAAAATCGTACCGTTATTCGCCAGCTCAAATTTCCCGGGCTTTCCTCCTTTCTTGGCTCCTGAGAACGCGCCTTCTTCATATCCGAATAATTCTGATTCAAACAAATGCTCAGGAATGGCCGCACAGTTCACGCTAATCATGGGGCCTGTCGCAAAAGGACTTAGATGGTGGATACTTTTCGCAAACATTTCTTTCCCCGTGCCACTTTCACCGGTAATGAGCACGGTCGCCGCTGTTCTGGCTGCTCTTCTAGCAAGTCGTTTCGTAGCTTTAATCTCTTCACTTACACCAATAATTTGATCAAGCGTTATGTGATTCTCTTTCTTTTTTCCAACTTGTTTCGTGCCTCGTTCAGGCTCCTCTGCATCCGTATCTTTAAGTCGTTCATAAATTTTATAGATCTCCGAAATCCCTTCAAAGATAAGCATCCCGATTGCGCCGATCACAGCGCCATTTTTCACAATGGGAATGCGGTGAACGACCATTTCATGGCCCTGGATTGTTTGGAGTACACCACGCTCGGCTAGTCCTGTTTTCACGGTCATGTGAAGCTCTGTATTATCAATTACTTCAGTCACATGCCGTCCAATCGCATTTTCTTTCTCGATCCCAGTAAAACGGCTGTACGCTTCGTTAAACTCCTGAATCGTTCCGTTTTCATCTACAACAGCAATCCCTTCATAAGCACTTTCGAGCACGGTGTTCAACGCCTCTGCCGTATGCTGTTTTTGCTTAAGCATTGAAATGTATTTCGAAAACCCATCCGTAATATCGCCTTTTGATAACAAGCCAATTAATTTCCCTTCTGAATCAAGGACAGGCAGTTCATTGTATGGTAATGAAATAACCTCCAAGATGGAATCTTCAGGATGTACCACCGCGAAGTTTCGTTTAAAAAGATCCCGACCTACCTTAACGTCCCTACTGTTATGAAGAAAATAAGATAGCACTTGCCTCAACCTGATCGTTCCAAGAAAATGATGGTCGTCATCTACAATCGGCAATGTATTTAATTTATGGCTGATCATCCATTCACCAGCCTCCTGAATTGACTGTTCCGATTTGATGCAAAGAGGTTCCGGCGTCATCCAATTCTTCACATAGAGAATCGGTTCTACATCTGATAGATCATTATTCGTTTCAACGAGGTCATTGATCGACATAAGTTAACCCTCCAATATGATGGTGCCTGTCACCACCCGTTATTTAGCGAATGCTGTCGAAATAAGCGTTTGAGCGTAAGTCTGCCCCTAATTACTTTCGATAGGCATAACAAAAGAACCTCCCTTTAATGAGACGTCCTTCTGTTCACCTTACCTTTATACTGTCATGTAACATTTCATACATCATCTTCATCTTGATTAACTTCAACTCGTTTTCTTCAAAACGCTGCACCAGCGCCTTATTCACCTGGCCATCGAAGTTATGTGCAATTTAGTAGATATTTGTTTTGACATTTCTGTACCTCGAAAGCTGATAACGATTTCTCCTGAGTCAACACTTTTAAATACATACCCATTAAGGCCTCTCTGTAGATAACGTTGGCATCAACGAAAATTTCCCAAATAGAAAAGACGAATGCGCGAAAAATTCTTGTGAATACGAATACTAAATATATATTATCTATTGACCTTGCATTCTACTGAACATAAACACTCTTTATCAAAAAACTAAATAAATTCCCTTAGCTAAATCCTCACTTCGTTCCAAAACAAAGTGAGGCTTTATTTACTTTCAATCCAAATTTTCGTTTTGTTAGATATTTGACTTTTGCACTAATGCATCTTATTTAAAAGTAAAAGGCGAATATTAAGACAGTATCAGCTTGAACTGTCCAGATCATTCATAAACCGTTTTTCTATTTGTTAAAAACTATACATATTAACTCTAAAACTCTAACATCTTATTAGAAGCGGTGTGTAATAGTAAAAAAAGGAAGGTGGTTATGAGTGAGAAAACCATCTATTGATTTAAAATATGATTTTGCATTCAAGTACTTGTTAGGTGTAGATGAGAACAAAAGATTTTTAATCCGCTTTTTAAATGACGTTTTACAACCCGATCGAGAAATTGAATCTGTTGAGATTGGGAACGGTGAAAACCCTGGAACGTATGTGGGAGACAAGAAGTCTATTCTAGATATACGCGCTAGAACGGACACTGGTACTTATGTAAATATTGAGATACAAGTGGGAGAGCAACAATTTATCGATAAACGAATGTTGTATTATTGGTCAAAAGTTTATGGCAGCCAGCTAGCACAAAGTGAACAATACACCCTTCTTAATAAAACAATTGGTATAAGCATTCTTAATTATAAATTAAATGCCAATCAAAGCTTCAAATACCATACCAAATATGCATTGAAAGAGTTAGAGAAAGATTTCCTTTTAACTGATATAATGGAATTACATATTATTGAACTACCACTCTTCAAAGATTACTTTAAAAAGAACGATGGAAATGTACCATTAAAAGAAGATTTTTGGTGGCTTTTACTGACTGCGATGAATAAAAATGGTTTAGACGAGGTAATATATAATAAAATAGAAGAATTAGTAATCGGAGGTGATGACCTAATGAAGGATGTTATGCAACATTGGCACAAAATGAGCAAAGAAGAAGCCGAACGTTACTGGCAGGAAGGATTAGGTCAGGAAATGGCCTATTATGATGCTAATATTAAGAAAGATATAGAGATAGAAATCAAAGAAAACCAACTCAATAAATTAATCCAAAACGGCAAGTTATCAAAGGATGAAATAAGAAACATTATTGATCTGGATCCAGAAGTTTTTGAAATTCTTTATAACAGAAATAAAAAGTAAGATGAATATTATTAGATCAAACCGCGCAAATATTTTACATTGTGCGGTTTTTTGTATCTGCCTATAACAATTCTAATTTCGCGAGTTCCTATCACTCCCCGGTTTAGTTCGAATTTATAAGATTTTATATTTACTCTATTTGGTATAATAAATTCATGTTTAATTTAGCAACAAAGGATTGATGAAAATGAAACGAATTCATTTCTTTCTATTACTATCACTAGTAGTTCTAGGGAGCTGCAGTGTGAACTCTAACAGCGAAAACTATAGCGAAGAAACAATTGAAAAGGCGAAAGCCAGCGTAGAAAGTTACATTATAAATAATTATCAAAATATCGAAAGCGTAGAGTTTCAAGAGTCTCCTTCTGCACCGATGGGTAGACTTGTTCTTGAAGGCACAGTTAATAAAAAAGCTACATTTAATATCGGAGTGAATGATGATTTTACAGTCGGAAGCATTGGCATGGGGGAAGGCTTTCCAGAGCCTAAAGAAGAATGTAAAGAGCATTCTTGTGACTATGAAGTTAGGAAGTAACAAGTTTACTACTCTCTCAGCCTGTTGCCTTAGATCTTTTCTGTGCAAGCAGGCTTTCTTTTTGCAGTATGTGAGCTACCCGCTTCCCTTCTTGTTTAGGCTAATCAAGAAAATGCATAAAGCGAGGTGACCTCAAATGAAATTCATCCGTATTTACACCATTGTAGCGTTCATTTTATTAGTTGGTTGTAGTGTGAATTCTAGTACGGAAGAATACAGCGACGAAACAATGAGAGAAGCACAAGCAAACGTGACGAGTTACATAGAAAACAATTACGCTAACATCGAAACCCTTACAGTAACCGAGCCCTATGAAGCAGAAATGGGAATTTTGACCGTGGATGGTAAAGCAAACGGTGAAGCTTTTTCCGTAAGCCTAGACACTGATCTGATGGTAGCTGGGATAGCGATTCAAAGTAAACAGTTTCCTGAAAAGAAAGAAGAATGTTTGGAGAGAATATGTGACGATTAAATGCTTCTTACATTCAATGCGCTTACTCCATATTCGAGCTAAAGGTTAGGAGATGTACCTATTTCTGCATGAAAAACGTTTCCCCTTGTTGTTCTTCTCCTGTTAGCTGCTTGTAGCTTCCATACGCAGAGGATTATGACGACGAAACACAGGAAAAAGCAAAGGCTTCTGTTGAGAAATTCATCACGAATAATTATGAAGAGATTGAATCCGTTGAGGTCACTAAAGTTTATCAAAGCGAAATAGGTGGACTAAATGTAGATGGAACGGTCAATGGTGGTGAAGCTAGGTTCTCAGCTGGAATCGATAATGATTTCACTGTTGGGAGCTTAGGATTAGGAGAAGGGTTTCCAGAGATGAAAGAATCTTGTAAAGAACAGATTTGCGGTTCATAAATAAGACACCTCATAACCATACGCAACTCTAGTTGTGTATGGTTATGATTCATTTAGCTGAAGAATGATCTTACCTGGTTATGAATGTACGATTATTTCGTTTTTTCTTTTGTGGGATACAGTTTATCCAAGACGGTCGCAACTGTCATGGTTGTTAAACCTAGTGCAAGACCCTTTATAATGACATGATCAGGCAAAAACACATACTCAATACTCATTAATACCATTACAATCAACCATGTAATAAGGAACCTTTTACCAAAAGACATGTTTACCTCCTCTCAATCTCCTCTTCAAACGCCATCCAAATATTGTAACTTTCTATATTAACTACCACTTCATCCTATATACGAAACATGCTTTTCAATCGTAATGAAACTAGCAAATCAACGATCTCTCATTAAAACCTCTTCCTCCGCTTAATCAGCTAATGTTAAGAGGAATCTGCTTCATTTCAAAATTCTTTTGTGGAAGTTTTCATTGTAGCAAGATGAATATTCAGAAACGGCTTTTCTCTGTTTCGTATACTCCCCCTTAAGCGTCTCAAACGATTTCTTCATCCTCTACCTTTATTTGGTATAATTAGATTCAACGTTTTTCATCTCTATCGATCTATTAACAACGTGAATCAAAATGAGGTGGTTCCCTTTTATAAACGATTATTTTTCTTCCTCACCCTCTCCGTTCTATTAGGGGCTTGCGGGTTTTTCTCACAGGAAAACGACTATGATGAGGAAACCATCGACAAGGCAAAAAAATCGGTTGAACGTTTTATACTACATAACTATGAAGAAATCGAATCGGTTGAGATAACCAGGTCCTATGAAAGTGAAATGGGTGGTTTAACGATTGAGGGAACGGTTAATGACGGGGCGGCTGGGGTTCGAAGTGATTTTTCAATTGGGCATTTAGCTCCAGGAGAGGATTTCCCTAATATGAAAGAAGCGTCTAAAGAACAGATTTGTGAGTGACCGAACCTTTTAATGAATTCAACATGTGAGGATATGATTTTATTGAAAAGCGTCTACATCTGTCTTATCTCATTATTAGTCCTCCTATTAGGCTGTAGCGTGAACTCTAGTGAGGATGAAACATTAGAAAAGGCAAAAGAGAAAGCGGAAAGTTATTTGAAAAATAATTATCAAAATGTAAGTGAAGTCACGTTTGTTGATGATCCCAACAATCCAATGGATGGCATAACCGTTGAAGGTACAGTAAATGGAGAAGCGGAATTTACGATTGCGATGGGTGAACGCTTTGAAATTGCTGGGGTTAGTCGAGGAAAGAATTTTCCAGAAAAGAAAGAGGCGTGTAAAGAGCAGATTTGTGCGTATTAATCTAGGCGTCTCCCCTCTTATACCGAGTGTCGCCCTCTTTATTGGCTAAAATCCAATTATATTGGCCATTCTGCTATTTTATTGGCCAAACTCGGGATATATTGGCCAAATCCTCATTTTATTGGCTAACTAGAATGATTCTAACAGTGGTAGGGCAACTTCTAACCGCCGTTCACGAGAGGTGATGATCATGCAATGGAAAGCACCAATTTTTATCATGCTCGCCCTTTTCCTTAGCGGGTGTAGTCTATTCTCTACTGGTAGTAATGACTATTCGGAAGAATTCATTTTACAAGCAGAGAAAGAAGCGGAACATTTTTTAAGAGCAAATTATGATAACGTTGATGAGGTCACTTTTAGTGAGGATCATAGTGACCCTATTGGCGGGCTTGTTCTAGAAGGAACGGTCAATGGGGAGGCCACATTTAATATTGGGGTAAATGAAGATTACACGGTCGGTGGGATCGGGAAGGGCAAGGGATTTCCCGAACGGAAAGAAGCGTGCCGAGAGCACTCGTGTGACTATGGACAGCTGGAAGAATAGGTTAATATCTAGTCTCAAATGATAGATTGTATCTTTCTAAGGAAGTGATTTTATTGAAATGGCCCCTTTCTCTTTTGGCATTAACACTTCTTTTACTTACGGGATGTAGTCTGATGCAAAGTGAGGAATATGACGAGGAAACGATCAAAGAAGCGAAAGCGAGTGTGACAAGCTATATAGAAAATAATTATAAGAGCATTGAACAGATCACGCTGAAGGATCCCTACCAGGGAGAGATGGGAAGTTTCAAACTTGAAGGGAAAGCAAATGGAGAGACTTTTTCAGTAATGTTAAATAACGATTTGACGATTTCAGTGATGTCTATTCAGAGCGAAAATTTTCCAGAGAAGAAAGAAGCGTGTAAGGAGAACATTTGTGACTATTAACGTGACGGAAAAAGTGCTTCTTCCCTTTCCTGATTGCGAGGTGATTTTTTGTTAAGACGACTTCTTATCGTGCTTCTTATGTTCACTGTCCTTGGTGGGTGTAGTTGGGCGGCGTCTTCAGATGAAATGGATGATGATGAAACCATTGCAAAAGCGGAGGCTTCCACACAAAATTACATCAAGAGCAACTTCAAAGAGATCCAATCCGTTGAAATCACAAGCGTCTATCAAAATGAAATGGGTGGCATGACGGTAGAGGGATCGGTGAATAACGGAGAGGGCACTTTTTCTGCAGGGATTGAAAATGATTTTTCGGTTGGAAGTGTTGGGGTAAGCGAGACTTTTCCGGATCGAAAAGAGGACTGTATGGAGCGCACATGTACATATGAGCACTGATTTGATGTGAGGTGAAATGGAATGAAGTCCTATAGAAGTGCTTTTCTCGCTTTGGTGATCCTTTTTAGTGGATGCCAGGCAGAAACGTATGATGAGGAGACCATCCAAAAAGCAACCGAAGCAGCGGAAAGCTATATGGTGAACAACTTTTTAATAGAAGAAATAACATTAGGCGCGCCCTATCAAACGGAAATGGGCGGTATGGCGATTGATGGTACGGTGAATCAAGGGGAGGATTTCACCATCAACCTCGAAAACGATTTTACAGTCGCCGGGTTAGCCATTCGTAGCGGTGATTTTCCCCCTCGGAAAAAGGGGTGTGAAGAAAGAGTTTGTGATTATTAAAGATTGCTTTGAGATGGCTCTATGGGCGGAGAAGCTGAGTTTTCCGCTGGGATCGAAAACGATTTTTCAGTAGGAAGTATCGGGTTAGGAGAGGGATTTCCGGAAATAAAGAACGCATGTCGAGAGGAAACGTGTGAATACTGAGCAAATCCGCGCTCTCGGTTTGTGCATAGTGCTCTTTATTAGCCAAATTCCAGATATATTGTCCAAAATCCATTTTTATTGGCCATAATCAAAATATATTGGCCAAAACCACATTTTATTAGCTAACGAGAATCATTCCAACAAACGACGTATAGCCACCCCTCCCCCCATCCCCATCTCACCCAAAAAAACCCTCCCCCTCTAATAACGCCTATACTTCTTCATCACCATGACGCCCGCTATAAATAGCAAAAGAGATAACGTCGCGGTACTACCGATGACAGTCCATGCTGACTCGGTCCACCGTTGTTCGACTAAAACCTTCGTCGCTTCTCCCCTTATATTTCCTGGACTCCATTCCATGAATCTCGGAAGGAGTGAAGTCAGCAGGCCGATTAGCGCTAGAAAGAGAAGACTGACGCCAGCGATCGCGCTACTCTGCCGGATGATGGTCCCAACAAAAATCGTAACGCAAACGACAAAGAGCACCCAGAAGCAGTACATGACGAGGCTGCTCAACATGACCCGCCAGTCGACCGGAGTAAATAATAAATTTGTATAATACCAGGTGAGGCAGTAGCTTAAGATAAGTGATAGCAGCAAGAGAGCAAGCTGTGCCACAGTCTTACTACCTAAGTATTGCCACTCGTTAACGGGTCTCACCATAACAAGCGTAATGGAACCGTTTTGTCGTTCCTGAGCAATCACATTCATGGTTGCGAGAACGAACAGAAGGGTACCGATCGTACCATATTGAGATAGGGCGCCGCTCAATACTTCTTCACCCGTAGGTGTCGGGATCGTGATACTAGCTCCTTCTGGTAGATTACCGGCCATATCGAGAATTTGTGGCATATAGTAACTTGTTAAGGGTTGCGAGATGCCGATGATCATCAGTACGACCGGAAGCCAGATCCATTTTCCATTCCGCATTAGCTCGATGATTTCTTTGTGTAATAGCGTTAGAAACCGGTTCATTGTCTCACAACCTTCATATAAGCATCTTCTAATGAATCATGCATCATTTCAAAGTGAGTTACTGCTCTATTCCGGTTAATGAGCTCCTGTAACAGCTCATTTGGGTGAACATGCGCATGAAGTCTCACCTTCACTGTTTTAAGATCAATGTATTCATAAGCATCGATGATCTCCAGCTGTTCAATAATCCCGTTCATCGGTTCTTCGGTTTGTAATTTAATTGGCAATAAATCAAATTCTTTACGCAAAGAAGGTAATGAACCTTTCCACTTTAGACAGCCATCTTGCAGAATAAGAACTTCATCGCAAATTTGCTGTGCATCGTGTAAGATATGGGTCGAAAATAGTACCGTCATGTCTTGTTTCAGTTCTTCGATCAAGTGGAGGAAATCTCGCCTTCCTTTTGGATCGAGCGCTGATACCGGTTCATCTAGTATGAGAAGCTTCGGTTTGTGTAGCAAAGCCTGCGCTAAGCCGAGGCGTTGTTTCATTCCGCCGGAGAAGCCTCCGATTTTTTTATTCATCGCCTCTTCTAAACTTACAAACCTTAACGTCTCCTGTACACGAGCTTGAAGCTGTTCCTTTGGAATAGAGGATAGCTTCCCGGCGAAAAACAGAAATTCTTTGGCTGTCATCCAATTAAAAAAGGATGGGTGCTGAGGTAAAAAGCCAATCAATGGCCGATAGTCTTTCTCAGCATATCCTTTAAATTGGATGGCGCCTGAGTCAGGTGTGAGGAGGCGAGCTAACATCTGTAGCGTCGTCGTTTTACCCGCTCCATTTGGACCTAACAAGGCGATACAACTCCCCTCACGTATGCTGAATGAGAGGTTCGAGACCGCTCTTTTTTCTTTGTATTGTTTCGATAGATTGTCGATGTTAACCAGCATGATTTCCCACCCCCTAACTGTTTTTACGTCCGATCACAAAGTAAAGAATCGCCCCAAAGAGATTCACAAACAGAATTAGAAGGATCCACATCCATTTAGGTCCGTTTGTTTCCTTTTGCTTGATGCAGCTCACAAGCGCTGAAATGGTTAAGATCGCCTGCAAGATCAATAGTGGCGCAACTAGTGCCCAGTTTATGTCGTTCAAAGCTTCCATGTTTTCAACTCCTCTCCTTTTTTATTTTTCGTTTATATGGCCACACGACGAACAGCAAGTAAAATAATGTTGGCATCGGTAATTGAATCAATCCCCAGATCCCCCATAGCCACGGGTAACTGCCTTTTTTCTTGGCATCGACAAAGAGAAGCATGCTCTGGGTGAGTAACAAGAGAATCAGAATCGGAACAAGAGCAAAGAGCTCAAGGTTTGTCATGGCTGACCACTCCTTTCTTATTCACTTTCTTATAAGTGAAATAGACACCAAAAGGAACGATCAGGCTGGCCACGACCTGGATGATCAGAAAGAAGATCGGAGCTTGAAAAAGACTAACGGTGACGGCTGTTAAAATCACGAGCGCTGTTAACAGGAAGAGCGCACTTTCAAGATAAAAGGCTTTTTTCTTTTTTTGTTGGAACATCAGAAGTTGCTCCTGCATATCTACCTTTGAAAGTGATTCTTTTCCAAGATCGTCAATTTGCTGCCAATCCTTTTTAAGGTGTTGCACTATCTTTTTATCTTCCTTGTCATTCACGGCATATCCAACTCCTTTCGTAACTTTTGTATCCCCGTGTGCACCCTGGATTTCACAGTTCCTGTACGGATGCCGAGCATTTTTCCTATTTCATCATACGAGTAGCCATAATAGTGACGTAGCAAGATCGGAACTCTTAACGTTGAGTCTAACGTGTTAAAATCTGTAAAAAGGTCGCTCCAGTTCATTCCTTTCGTACTTGCCTCCCACGCCAGCTTTCGCGATAGGGCATGCTTTTCGTCTTCCACCCATTTCCTCTCTCGTTTTTGTGTTCGAAGCATATCCATGTAAAGCCTTGAAGCAATTGAGATCATCCAGGTGGAGAATTTCGCTCCTCCTTTATAAGAAGATAGCTTCACATAACACTTCATCATCGTCTCCTGAGCAAGATCGACGCTAGTCTCTTCATTTAAGGTTAGCTTTAAAAGATATTTATAGAGGAAAGCATAATAGCACTGAAAAAGCTGAGTGAACGCATCATCGTTTCCAGCTTGTGCCTGCTGAATTAATTGAATCTCCTCCTCGCGTTCCATACAACCCTCTCCTTTACCTGCACCTATATGACGCTGACCTCGTTGAAATCGTTCATTTTAATTTTATGACAATCTTTTCTAAAAAGGATACATGAAAAAAGCTAACTTCCTTGGTTTCGAAAGTTAGCTTTTCCTTCTCTTTTCATTTTTAACGTTTCAAAACCGACAAATACTCTTTCCATGGCCCAACATCTTTTCTATACCTTTCTGCCATCACTCTTCTGATTTGAGACATGTGAGTAAAATCGTGTACAAACCAAGTTGCTAGCAATGCCTTTAGTTTTACTTCACCGAATGCGGAATGTTAGTTCTGTCACTCTCGATCAGGTGGTCAATGACTTCAAAGACATTCCATGTCCCTTCTCCTTCGTTCGTCACTAACCAGCCATTCGATAATCCAGCGAGCAACCCTTCTAATGACCGCGGCGTTCGTTCTAATATCCGAATCGCTTCATCCAGGTTAAAATTCATGTGATCATCCCCCTTTTTTCCGATTATTATCCAGTAAACAGGTCTTCATCAGGATAACGTATATTCGTTCGGTCTGGTTGTGCTAATGAAAAGGCAAGAGTGAGTGGGCCAAGCTTTCCTAAAAACATGATAAAGACGATGGCAATCCTTCCTATTGTGGACAAATCGCCTGTAATGCCCATCGATAATCCGACGGTCCCAAAAGCAGAGATAACCTCAAAAACAATTTCAATAAAAGAATGATTTTCGGTCAAAACGAGAACAAAAATGGTCAAATACACAGTCATGATGCTAATCATTGTAATCGCAAGCGCTTTTAATACGATATGTTTTCTGATTGTTCTTCCATAAATAACAGGATCACTTTTCCCACGAAGAAAGGTAATGACAGCCATAATAATCACAAAAGCTGTCGTTAGTTTAATTCCTCCACCAGTAGAAGTACTGCCTGCCCCGATAAACATTAAAACAAACATAAAGAAAGCCGTGTCAATTCCAATCCCACTTATATCAACACTATTAAACCCGGCTGTTCTTGTCGTCACCGCCTGAAAATAGGAACCCCATAACTTATCACCAAGTGATAAGTTGGCTAGCGTTTGCGGATTGTGATACTCCAAAATAAAAAACGTGAACATGGCGATGAGATTAATCACAACCGTCCCTGTCAGCATGACTTTAGAGTGAAGGGCCATTTCACGGAAGGTTTTGCTCCGAATAAGATCGTTTAGAACGGTAAACCCAATTCCTCCGACAATAAATAGAAATGAAATAACAATATTGACAATAGGATCACCTACATAATCCATTAAACTGTTAGACCAGATGGAAAAACCAGCATTATTAAAAGCAGAGATCGAATGAAAAAAACTGGCATACGTTCCGGCCTGCCACCCCATTTCAGGTACCCATCGCGCTGCGAGGATAACAAAGCCTATCGCTTCAACGGCTAAAGAGAAAATCAAAATGTTCTTTACTAATTTGACAACCCCGCCTATCGAGGTTTGGTTGGTTGCCTGTTGCACGAGTAAACGGTGTTTCATGCCAATTTTACGGCCCAGCACCATGAAGATTAAAACCGCAAACGTCATGATTCCGAGTCCACCAAGCTGGATTAATGAAACAATGACAATTTCACCAAATAGCGTAAACGCTTGGCCTGTATCAACGACCACTAGTCCAGTTACCGTCATGGCGGATGTGGCTGTAAATAATGCATCCACCCACGTAATCCCATCTGTCGTAGCAAAAGGCAATTTCAATAATCCTGTTCCAACAAAAATCAAGACGACGAAAACAAAGATAAGTACTTGCGGAGGACTAAGTTTAATAAACTTTAAGGCAAACCGATTTGTCATCATCCCTTATACCCCTGACTGTTCAAATCGCTCAAGATTGTCGTTGTTTCCAATCAGGACTAAGACATCCTCTTTCTCGATCGTCGACTCAGCAGCAGGAGACACAAGGATGTTTTTATCTTTTTTCTTAATCGCTACCACCGTGACACCAAACCTTCCTCTGATATCCAGTTTACGTAACGACTTCCCAGATATTTTCTGTGTGGCAATCACTTCGATAATACTATATTCATCAGACAGCTCGACGTAATCGATGATCTTTTCAGAAACCACATGATGGGCTACGCGTTTCGCCATTTCACTCTCTGGGTGAATAATATGATCCGCCCCTATTTTTTCAAGTACTTTATGATGATAATCATTTTTTGCTTTCACCCACACCTTCTTAACGCCCATTTCTTTTAAGAGCAGAGTTGTTAAAATACTGGATTGGAGATCATCCCCGTGGGAAACAAAAACGTGATCAAAATTCCGTATACCAATTCGCTGTAAATTCCCTTCAACTGTTGCATCTAATACGAGCGTTTGCGTCGCATGAGACGAGTATTCATTGACGCGCTGGCTATCTTTATCGATTCCAAGAACTTCGACATTCCGCCTATTCAACTCTTTACAAAGCGTTCCCCCAAATCTCCCAAGTCCAATTATGGCAAAACTTTTTTTCATAATGTCTTCTCCCCTCAATTGCCATCCCATTATGCTCTTAATCTGTCCATCACCTATCAGGATAACTCTTTTTGCGCACAAAAAAGACCACAGACAAATTAGCCTGTGATCCTAAATTTCGAACACAAGTTTCATCGTCTTCCCTCATAACGCTTACGGAGTTAGCTGTCGGATTCGGGCTATAAGAGTAGCCCTACCTATGCTTCCATAGGATTCACCCCAAGCAGTAAACTGCATCAAAATTGGGTCCCCCGCACCATAATAGGTTTAAGCGATTTAAGATTAAGAAACGGTTGATTGATATAACTGAGACATAGTTTACTCCTGAATATATAAAATGTAAATACTTTTTATGCATCCCAAAGAAAGACCGTCTGTTTCGATTAGAACCGCATAAAAAAGAGCCTATCTACTTACAGATAAGCTCCGATATAACGGAACAAAGAACACGATCCAATATTCTTAAATTGCGTCCGATTGCGGTACTGGTGCTTTTTACAATGTCGTAATAATTGGTCCTTCATTTGTAAGAATAACCGTATGTTCGTATTGAGCCACAAAGCTTTCATTGGTTAGGAGGGTCCATCCATCTTCGGATTGGAAAACTTCCTCTTCAAATGTAGAGATCATAGGTTCAAAGGCAATTACCATACCATCTTTTAAAATTTCATCATCCCAACTAGCGAAATAATTAAAAATATGTTTAGGTTCTTCATGAAGCGAACGCCCAATACCGTGCCCAGTAAGATTTTTTATGACTGTTAAACCATGGCGTTTCGCTGCATTGTGTGCAGCCTTTCCGAGAGCACTTTTTTTTGAACCTGGCTTTGCCTGCTTAAGTCCAGTATTGAATGCCTCTTTAGAAACGTCACATATTTTTTGTAATGCCGCCTCGCCTTTCCCAACTACAAAGGAAATTCCAGTATCTGCGTAATATCCGTTTTTTGAACCTGAAACATCTATATTGACTAAATCTCCTTCATGGATGACCCGATTCCTCTTTGGAATCCCATGCGCCACTTCTTTATTTATACTAATACACGTATACCCAGGAAAACCGTATTCTCCTTTGGGCGCAGATTGAGCTTCTGCCTTTTCAAACATCTCTCTTGCAATTTCATCGAGTTCTTTTGTGGTAATTCCGGGTTTCGTACTAAGGACTAATTCATCTCGAATCGCTCCACAAATTTCACCAATTATTTTCAATCCCTCAAAATCTTTTTTAGTCTTTGCAACCATTGATATCACCGCTTTTTAATGTATTTTATGATTAGTATTCCATTTAGTTTCTAGCATAACCTGCACGGGTTTTTCTTCAACAATCTCGCCCTTAAACTACATGGAGCGCTTACTTTTTATGAAGCAAACACTCCGAGTTAGTGCAATAAAAATTTTAAATATCACATAGGTATGTTATTTAGACTTTAACCACATGTGTTTTTGCCACTATATCGTAAAGGGATTGTTTCTTTCTCGTAAAAATGGCTGTTAATATGTATGCAAATATAAGTACATAGATGAGTCCGCCTAACAAATAGTGGGTGAACGGTACTTCGCCATCACCTATATAAATTAGTCGATATACAAGGAAATGTGACAACTCCCAAGGCAAAAACTTTAGGATTGTCCGAAAAGTTGCATGCAGCATTGATAATGCCTCTCCTTTGCTTCCAACAACACGTATACCAGCTTTCCTTTTTCCAAAAGACTGTTCAACAACGTTCGAATCACTAATAATAAAATAAAGTGATACAGGTAAAGTTACCAATAAAAACCCTGTAAACTGAGCTAAAATTAGTGAACCGGTGAAGAATCTCTGTAAGGATGGAAATAGAAATACACTGAAAATAAAAAGTCCGACTAAATAAATGAGAATAAGTATGTAATCAATAATGAAAGCTTTGAAGCGGAGTAAAAATGAGGCATTCATTAACACGCCCTCTTTCGTTTGGAGTTGTAAGTCTACTAAACTGCTCCGTTAGCATAATAAGCGATAGCCGGTGTACAGCTATCGCTCCGAATTAGTTGAAGAAGGGCAACCAATTCATAATGTAATTCCCACCTATAATATGTAACTTTCCAACTCCTCTTTTTGACGCAAATGATGATGAAAATGCATCATAACCAAATCATACCATTCCTTTGCATTTAGCCAGCCGAACCCTCCATGTTCAACTTTATAATTTGAATAAATATCATTCACTTTCGATTCCCAATGACTCAACCTTTGCATTAACTGATCCATCCTCCTAATTAGGTCCTCCTTGCTGTCTGTATTATTTGGTGGAGAATTTAGTTCATCTGGTAATCTTATTTTAATAGGTGGAAAGCCTCCGTTCTTATATAATTCCTCACCAAACTGGGTTTTCCCAAGAACTTGTTCCTCATTTGATATAGAACATGTTTCCATATTATCTAGATACTCATGGGCAACAACAATTAAATGGTCATACATCTGCCCAATAGACCAAACCCCTTCTTTCGAGATATATCTTAGCTGTTCCAATGAATAAGTGTAAAGATCACTTTTGAAAGTAAGAAGCAGTTTATGATTGGCACTCATTTAAATACTCCTTTGTAATAGTCAAATAAAAATCTGACAATTAGTTTTGTATTTATGAATAACTATACTATTAATAATGACAAATACCTGCCCCCATAGTTGAACAAGCAATTTATTAATATAAAGCTGCCCTATTCATTAAGACTCAGTTTCAAGGTAATCATCCTGTCACTTAAAAACAATTATATATAAATCAACTTTGTGACATATGTATCGCATAACGTCTCCAAATTATTAAACCTTGAGAAACATAAATTCCCTGGTGCATAGTTAAGAATAAAACAAACTCCTCTCAGAAATTTAGAAACTCATGAGAGGAGTTTAAATTTAGTAAAGGATTAAATACCAGTTAATCTCCAGTCACAAAAACGTTTCGAAGAAATCCATATTCCTAAAAAGGTTTAACCCCTCGTGAAAGAGGGGTTAAACTCTTAATAAGTCTAAATAAGCACTTCTCAGGAGTGCGAATAGCATAGACCACTGTCTCTGCAACTTCCTCAAGAATCTAAACCAATTACCAGGGTTGAGTAGTTGGGCCTACTGTAAACTCATTTATATTCGTGTCTTCTGGTTGATCTATTGCAAAAGCCACAACATTCGCCACTCTGTCTGATGCAATTCCATATTCTTCATACATTTCTGTTGCACCAGATAACGTATCTTCATCTGTAATGGATTCAAGCAGCTCTGTATTGATTGCTGCTGGATATAGAGTGGCTGTACGGATATTAGAACCTTCCATAGCTGATTCCATACGTAAAACTTCCATCATATTTTTTAGTGCCCATTTTGTTGCGCCATAAACCCCGCCGCCAGGATAAAATTTTAATCCAGCAACAGAAGAAGTAGCAAGAACATGTCCGGATTTTTGCTCTTTGAAGGTTGGAAGTACAGCCGCAATACCGTTGAGTACGCCTTTGATGTTAATGTCAATCATGTCATTCCATTCGTCCACTTTCAAAGCTGAGAATGGAGAATTAGGCATAATTCCCGCGTTCAAGAAAATGGCATCTATTTTACCGAATTGTTCTTTTGCTAGTTCTACTAATTTTTGATTATCTTCTGGATTGGTTACATCAGTTACGCGATAAACCGATTCTCCACCTTCTTCCAGAATGTCAGAAGATATCTTTTTTAGGTTTTCTTCTCGACGAGCACCCAAAACGACTTTTGCTCCTTTTCTTGCTAATAATTTTGCTGTTGCTTCCCCAATACCTGAACTTGCACCAGTAATTACAACCACTTTGTTTTTAATTGCCATCTTAATATTCATCCTTTCAAGTCTTGATTTTTTTAGTGCGATTTACATGAGTAGTATAAAAGCTACAGTTAACTCTAGGTCAAGCGATTATTTTTTGGGAAAGTAAAGGTACCGTAGCACATAAGGAATCAATTTTTCTGTTAAACAAAAGCCACCTCACTTCAGGTGGCTTTTGTTATTGAGAAGAATAAACCTCTATTTTATCGTCTTTATGAATCTCTTCTGTTCCAGCTTCCAATGCCGTTTGATAATACCAGCATTTATGCTTGATCAATTCCATTGTCTTGTTTAGTTCTTTAAGTTGCGTTTCCACTGTCGCTTTTCGTTCTATAAACAGTTCATATCTTTCCTGTAATGTCGAATCTCCTTCCATACACCAGTCAAAGAACGTTTTAATCTCCTTAAGAGGCATCCCGGTGGATTTCAAACATTCCATTATTCGTAAAGCTTCGATATCGGAATCTTTAAATACGCGTACGCCACTCTCGGTCCGTTCAACAAAAGGTAAAAGCCCCTCCTTATCGTAGTAACGTAAAGTGTAAACCGTAAGATTCAATTTTGTTGCAACTTCGCTGATCGAATAAGTCTTCATCCTAATTCTCCTTCCTTATACTTTTCATTATTTTATTTAACTGATCTACAGAGTTAATACGTGCGTTCCTGTTAAAGTCCATTTTCCAATCCACTGTACTTCGCTTTCATTTTTATCTAGTAAAAATACCTTTGGTCCTAGGTCTATTTTTCTTCCCGTTATTAAAAACTTGTTTTCTATATGATACACATTTTACAACCTAGAGTTAACTCTAGGTCAAAGGAATTCATAAATATCCAATTTACATGCATCCGTAGCGTGATAGAAGGAAGGAAAAAAAGTTGTGTTGCCGATCATTTCATTTTCCTCTTTGCCTTAGAGTTACCTATAAGGTATAGAATGATAATAAGGAACTTTAGTATGTAAACAAGGAGAGTGCATATGGATCTCAACGAATTTTTAGCGCAAATGAATAATGGCGAATCGGTAGAAGGAGGGTCTGAGGCACATCAAGTGATGCATAAGGTTTCACAGGAAGCCTTGAAAATAACAGCCCAGCTAAACGGGAAGTATCATCCCCCTGAACAAGTACGTGAATTGTTTTCAAAGCTGATTGGAAAACCAGTTGACAGCAGCTTCGCGATGTTCCCTCCCTTTTCTTCTGATTGCGGCAAGAACATCGAAGTAGGGAAGAATGTATTCATCAATTCCGGCTGCCGCTTCCAAGACCAGGGAGGCATTTCAATTGGAGATGGGGTCTTAGTCGGACATAATGTTGTGTTGGCTACGCTTAATCATGACGTCGATCCTAAGAAGCGAGGTACGTTACATCCCGCTCCCATAAAAATCGGTAACGATGTCTGGATCGGCGCAAATGCTACCGTCGTCCCTGGGGTAACCATCGGGGAAGGTGCGATTATCGCTGCAGGGTCCGTCGTCACAAAAGACGTCCCTGCAAACGTCATTGTCGGAGGCGTTCCCGCAAAGGAATTAAAGAAAATCGATACGGAACAGAAATAATTTTTCAACAGACAGGTGTTTAAGGCATCTGTCTTTTTTAGCGGTAAATTAAAAAGAGGCCGATTCAACGGCCTGTTAAATATCGTCATTATCAATCATCCATGTGCCAAGAACTAATTTAGGAATCTCAATTCCTTTCGATAGTGTATGCGTTTCCTTCAACATCATAGGGAGCATCTCCGTTTAGTTAGTAGTAATCGGCAATCTCCGTGCCAGGAAGCAATCAATGACATATACGTATATGTCATTGATTTACATGAAGTGTATTCTCTAGAGTTAACTCTAGGTCAAGAATAAACATATTGGCCAAAAGCCAATTTTATTAGCTAACTAGAATCATTCTAACCTTAGCGTACGAACGCCATGCGGGTGGCTCAGTTCCCTCATCTTAAGCTTGCTAAAGTTTCTTTCTAAATGAAAAGGCCTTTCCCAGACTGTATATCGGGGAAAGGCCTTTTTGAGGCTAAACTCTCTACTCTTCCAATAACCCATTCTCCACAAGCCAATCATACGCAACAACGGAGACACTGTTTCCTTCAATGTCTACCTTGTAGTTTAACTCTCGCATAATGTCGCTGTTTAGCTGTTCGGCAAGTGGTTTTGTGATTTCTTTTACTTCCGGATATTTTTCATAGACGTCTTCATTAATCGTCACTGCTGCTGTATAAGGAGGAAAGAAATTCTTGTCATCCTCCAATGTAATTAAGTTATATTCAACAATGGTGGGATCGGTTTCAAACGCGACCGATACGTCAACGTCGCCATTGTCTAATGCTCGTTGCGTTAATCCGATGTCCATCTGATTAATTTGATTTGTATCGAATTGAAATCCGTACGTTTTTTCTACCCCAGGAATGCCATCTGGACGGTTCGCAAATTCGGCGTCAGAGGCAATGGAAAGCTCGCCGGGATGGTCATTCATATAAGCTGCGAGATCGCTGATGGATTGAATCCCTAATTCCTTTGCCTGCTCTTCTCTCATGGCAAGAGCGTACGTGTTGTTCACGTTAGACATGTTCATCCAGTGAATATCATTTTCTTTCCCATCAATCTCTTTTACTTTCTGAAACGCTTTGGCAGGATCAGCGATGGTATCCTGCCCCATATAAGTAAGAAGCGCCGTACCTGTGTACTCCCACATCAAGTCGACCTGCTCATTCTCTAGGGCTTTCCTGACAACGGTACTACTTAAGTTATTCATTTGCTTCACATCATAGCCAGCATCCTCCAGAAGGAAAGCCGTCATTTCTGAGAGCAAGTACTGTTCGGTATAGTTCTTCCCACCAACTGAAATTTGTTTCCCACCAATTCCAACCGTTGAGCAGGAGGTTAACATCGCTAAGATCATCACGAAGATGATTCCACTAAACACCTTGCTTTTCACATCAACACCTCCTATCCCATTACAATTCTTGTGATGGCTTCGAGCCTTCAGGAACGATGAGACGCTCAAGTAGTCGAAGCAAATAGTCGACAAAAATAGCGAGTAGCGTAACAGGGATCGCACCGGAAATTAAGTAGCCATTATCAAACAGCTGAATGCCAGTGAAAATCCATACCCCAAGACCGCCTCCACCGACAACGTAAGCTAGCGCAGCCGTTCCGATATTTAGTACAATCGCCGTCCGAACTCCCGCTAAGATGGAGTAGGCTGCATTTGGCAATTCGATTCGAAACAGAATTTGGATCGGCTTCATCCCCATTCCTCTCGCTGCATCAATTAAATTTTCATCAATGGAATCAATTCCAGCGACGGTATTGCGATACATCGGCAGAAGAGAATAGATAAACAGGGCAAATACGGCTGTTTGAAAGCCAATCCCAAGAATACTAATCATCAAGGCGAGCACGGCAAGACTGGGAATCGTTTGGCCGAGGTTTACGGTATTTGAGACAACCCACTCCGCTCGTCGAAATGGCTTCCTTGTCACGAGAATTCCACCAGGTATCGCAATGAGTAAGGCGAGCACCGATGAAACAAGCACAAGCTGTAAGTGCTGTTTAACTAAATGCCAAAATGTTGTTGATTCCGTAAAAATATAATCGAAATAATGATTACGGATTGCCCAAAAGAAGAACAAAGCGACGAGCCCATAAACGGTATAGCGTACAACAAGACTAATAACTTTCTTCTTATTCATGTTATACCCCCTCTAGGACTGGGGCTGGTTTTGCTTTGATTTCGTAATGAAGGTACTTCTGAACAATATCAATCGTGATCGCACCGAGCTTGTTTCCGTCATCATCACTGACTATCACCTGATCTGCTTCCTGGTTCAGTAGCATGGATAAGGTGTTTCGAAGATCGTGGTTTACATTAATCGTCTTTGTGTCAGCAATCGCATCATCAAATTCTGCAAGACCAATCATTTCACGAAGATCCTGGATCGTATGTAAACTTAAGCTTTTAATGGCCCTGTCTTTTCCAAAGAACTCTCGAACGAATTCATTCTTAGGACGGACCAACATCTCAGAAGGCGTGTCATATTGCATCAGCTCTCCACCACGGAGAAGCACAATTTTATCGGCCATTTTGATCGCTTCGTCAATATCGTGACTGACAAACAAAATCGTTTTCTTGACTTCCTTTTGGATTTGCAAAAATTCATCCTGAATTTTCTCACGGATAATCGGATCAAGTGCTCCAAAAGGTTCATCCATGAGCATAACTGGGGGATCTGCCGCGAGTGCGCGGATAACTCCGATGCGCTGCTGCTGTCCTCCGGAAAGTTCATGCGGATACCGCTTTCCAAATTTCTCTCCGCTTAATCCAATCATCTCCATTAGCTTGTGGAACCGTTCTTTCTTATCCTTCTTACTCCAGCCTAAGAGATCCGGAACGATCATCGTATTCTCTTCAATGGTCATGTTCGGGAACAAACCATTGCTTTGAATCACGTAGCCGATTTTTCTTCTTAAGGCCGTTTGGTTTAGTGACATTGAATCTTGTCCATCAATGGTGATTTTCCCATCCGAGATCGACTCAAGTCGGTTAACCATTCGGAGCAGTGTCGTTTTTCCGCAGCCAGATGGGCCTAATAGAACCACAATTTCACCTTTTTCTACGGTAAAATCGACCCCTTTGACGGCGGTGACATTGCCTTCATATGTTTTCGTCGTTTTGTCAAACGTAATCATTCGTACACCTCACTCCTTAATTAGCAATGCTTTTCGGCGTGAACCGTTTTTGAATCCATAGTAAGATGCCATCCGCAATCATGGCTAGAATCGCAACAGCAACTGAGCCGGTAATGATCAAATAGTTATCTCCTCGTGAGATGCCCTGCGTAATTAACACACCAAGACCGCCCGCTCCGATATAGGCAGCGATGACACCGATGCCGATGTTGATGACAACAGCTGTGCGAATACCCGCCATAATCACTGGAAACGCATTTGGAATCTCTACTCGGAACAAACGTTGGATGGGCTTCATCCCGAGCCCAATCGCAGCATCCCTCATTTGAGGATTAACGTTACGAATCGCGGTGTATGTATTCCGAATAATCGGAAGCTGGGCATAGAGAACCAATGCCACAAAAGCTGGTACAAACCCGATCCCCTGATTTACGATCGAGAAGACAGGAATCATAACACCAAATAACGCAATACTTGGAATCGTTAACATAACAGACGCAATCTGTAGAACTGTTTCGGCCAGATAGTCATTTGTCGTTAAATAGATTCCTAGCGGTACACCAATGAGGAGCGCTACTAGGATAGCTAACCCTACTAAAATGGCGTGCTCAATCGTCAAATCAAAAATGCGAGAAGAATTTACTTCAAGAAACTTCATCCATTTTTCCAAAATTACACCTCCATCCCCTTAATATTCCTAAAGAACTACATGATTAATGGTAACATAGTCCTTCCGGTTTTTGGCGCTTTCCCACAGGAAAGTACAGAAATGGTAGAAATGGTGCCTGTCACCACCCGGAATATGGCGAATGATGTCGACATGACGTTCTCAGCTTACTTCCTTAGCTTCTCACGTTCCAGCGCGCTGCTATTTATTAGCTAAATCGAATCATTCTAACCACCGAACGACTGCACGCACCGCTCACTCGCCCCCCTGCCTCTCCCAGCACAAACCACACAACTCCCTCAAACAAAAAACCAGGCAATCCACACACAACGTGTATATCTGCCTGGTTATTCATGACTGAGCAAAACCCCTCGCACACTCAGCGAGTCCTACGCTCATCTCTAGTCACAAAGCCTAACCTCTTAAACCTCAAACCACCCATTCGTAATCGTCTGGCGATACCAGTAGTAGCTGTCCTTTGGCGTGCGCTCAAACGTACGATAGTTCACATGAATGATACCGAAGCGCTTTTCGTAGCCAAATGCCCACTCGAAGTTATCAAGCAGTGACCAGACGATGTAGCCTTTGATCGGCACTCCAGATTCGATCGCACGGTGTAGGGAAGTTAAATGCTGCTTTAAGTAATCGACCCGCTCCTGATCATGCACTCTTCCGTCTTCTACTTCATGGTTATAACAAGCACCGTTTTCTGTGATATAAATCGGCACATCACCATACGTTTCGTGAAGATCACATAACACGTTGTAGAACCCATCTGCATAGATCGGCCAGTCGATATCCGTCTTTCGGTAATCGAGTGGAATTTCCTCTACTTCAAAAAGTCCTTCCCCTTCTTTATACCTTCCGAGACTACCCGTGTAATAGTTAATGCCCATGAAATCGATCGGCTGAGAAATCAGTTCAAGGTCCCCGTCCTCAAGCTTGAGCTTTGCGTTATGGTTTTCGAAAATCGTAATCAACGTTTCTGGATAAGACCCTTTGAAGACAGGATCCATAAACCATTCCTTCTGCCACATCATTGCTCGCTTACAGGCATCGATATCTTCTTGCTTATTACTGAACGGCTCAAGCCATCCTGTATTCGGGGCATAGCCGATTTCACCATCTGGTAAAAGCTCTCTGAAGGATTGCACGGCTTTACCATGAGCAACCATCAGATGGTGCGCGACGTCGACACCCGCTTGTAGATCCGTTTTACCAGGTGCGTGTGCGCCTAAGTAGTTTGATAGGAATGAAGCGCACCAAGGTTCGTTGATTGTAATCCACTTCGATACCTTGTCGCCGAACTCTTTAAACATCGCTACGGCATACTCGTTAAACGCATCGATCGTCTCACGATTTTCCCAGCCGCCTTTGTCCTGGAGCACTTGAGGAAGATCCCAGTGGTAAAGGGTAATCATCGGTTCGATGCCATTTTCGATCAGCTCATCGATCAAGTTTTGATAGTAAGCGACGCCCTTCGGATTCAACTCGCCTCTTCCTTCAGGCATCACCCGTGGCCATGCAATCGAGAAACGGTAAAGATCTACGCCTAACTTCTTCAGATGCTGCACGTCTTCTTTATATAAATGATAGCTATTGCACGCTTCGTCTCCATGGTCCCCATTTCTTACGTTACCTGGCGCATGGGAGAACGTGTCCCAAATAGACGGCGAACGGCCGTCTTCATTTGCTGCGCCTTCGATTTGATAAGAAGCGGTTGCTGCGCCCCATTTCAGCGTTTCTGGAAATTGAATTGTTGTCATGTTGGTAGCCTCCTGTAGTCGGAGCCCTCTTACCTTTCTATACTAGATGATCGAATCACAAGTTCAGGGTCCACTTTCACTGGATGGATCTCTTCGTTTCCTTGTATTAAATCATCCAGCATGTAGGCTGCGAGCTTTCCTAACTTTTGTTTGTCCTGTTTCACGGTCGTAAGAGGGGGATCGCTATAGCGACAAGATTCAATGTCATCACAGCCGATTAGTTGAATGTCTTCTGGTACCTTGATGCCGTGCTCCTTCATCGCTTTCAACGCACCGAGCGCCATCATGTCAGAAGCAGCGAACACGGCTTCAGGACGTTCATCGTCCTGAAGAATCTTGTTCATCGCGTGGTACCCACTATCCTCGAAAAAATCGCCATAGTGAATCCACTTTTCATTCAACGGCAGACCGAACTGCTTCATCGCTTCCATGAATCCTTCATTTCGAATCCCCGAAATAAGCGAATCTTGTTTCCCACCAATGTACGCGACCTTTTTTACTTTATTTAAATAGAAATTCTCAACGACTTTCATGCCAATCTTGGCGTTATCCGTCATAATGTAGCTGGATTTCGGCCCTTCTAGCTTTAAATCGATGCCAATACAAGGAATATCACTTTGCGCGATTTCATGAACCGCCGCTTCAATTTCATCTCCCGCTACGATCAGGCAGCCATCGACATGGAAATGCCTGCATCGCTCCAGGTATTTGCTTTCACCTTGATAGAACTTTTCATTCGAAAACAGAAGGAGGTCATATCCGAGAGCCCCCACTGCTTTCTTAAATGTATTCATCACTTCATTGAAGAAAGGGTGTTTGAAATCGACGTTGATTTTCCCGGCGTAGATTAACCCAATTAAGTTTGATTTCTTCGTAGCCAGCGATTTCGCTGAAAAAGTTGGCTGATATTTTGTATCTTCAATGATTTTATATACTTTCTGACGAGTGGCCTCACTGATCCCATCGTAATTGTTCATGATTTTTGATACTGTCGCTGGAGATACCCCAGCCATTCGAGCAATATCTCTAATCGTTAAATTCATCGCGTTCATCTCCTTAGCAACATTGCTAACGTATTCTCATTTATTGTATCAAAATACGGGGGAGAGACAGCCGATTATTTAACAGATCCTTCCGTAATGCTCGAAATAAACCACTTGTTGAAAATAAGGAAAATAATAATCAATGGAACCGTTGCCCAGAACACGCCTGAAAGTAACATTCCGAAATCGACTCGGAAAGCATTGTTTAGAGAAGCAAGCGCCACCTGTAGCGTATAAGAAGATGGATCACGCAGAACGGTGAACTGCCATAGGAATTCTCCCCATACTAACGTAAAGACAATAATTCCGAGTGTTGCAAAAGCAGGCTTGATAATCGGAATGACGATACTCCAATAAATTCTAAAGTTCGAACAGCCATCAAGCTTTGCCGCTTCCATTAATTCGTCAGGTACGGATTCACTGATATATTGACGCATTAGGAAAATTCCGAGTGGATTTAGTAGGAATAAGATTCCCGCACCCATCAATGTATCAAGCCAGCCTAGTTGGGAAATGAGGTAGTACTGTGGAATCAATCCCAGCTGTGGCGGAATAACCATTGTTAACAGAATTAAGATGAACAAAAAGTTTTTACCTGGGAACTGGAACTTCGCAAACGCAAATCCTGCTAATGAACTGATCAGTAAAACCGCTACGGTTACGACTGTACATAGCAAGACGGTGTTCCACATCGCCTGGAAAAACGGAATCGTATCAAGTACTTTCTGGAAGTTCTCAACTAGCTTTCCACCAGGTAGTAGCGTCGGTGGAATAGAGTTATACGCCGCACTCGGCTGCGTCGCCATGACGAACATCCAGTAAAATGGGAACAGAGAAAAGAGAGAGGTAAATCCCAGGATAAGATAAATCGGTAACGTGCCCGCTTTTGATTGATTTTTTCTTTTTTTCATCCCTTACACTCCTCTCTTCTTCTTACTGCCAATGCCAGATGTTAACCACGTATTAATCGCTGCAGCACCAATAATGATAATAAGCAACAATACTGCCGTAGCGGATGCGGTTCCGAATGAGCCAAGGTTAAAGGCATCACGGTACAAGTACATCACCACTGTCATCGCTTCATCGCGACTGAATGCAGATGAGCCTAAGAACACGGTTGGTTCCGCAAATAATTGAAGGGCACCAACAGTCGACATAAACACCGTTAGAATAATGAATGGCTTCAATAATGGAATCGTAATGTAGATAAACTGCTCGAGTTTGTTCGCTCCATCTATCGTAGCCGCTTCATACAGATCCTTCGAAATACTTTGTAGGCCAGCTAGATAAATGATGGTGTTATAGCCGACCCAGCGCCAAAATACCATGAGCGCAATCGCAATTTTCGCTCCCCATTCAGACGTTTTCCAGCTCACTGGATCAACGCCGAACAAGCCAATCACGTAGTTTGCAAGTGCCGTTTCATTACTACTAAAGAAAACCCCAAACACGAGAGCAACGGCAACCATCGACGTGATGTATGGCATAAAAATCGTTACTCTGAAGAAATTGGTGAAACGAATCACAGCGAGATTCAGGAAATATGCAAGAACTATCCCGACAATTAACTGCGGTGCCGTTCCCATTAACCCGATGATGACCGTATTATATAAAGACTTCCAAAATAACGGATCTTGTAAAACGACTGCAAAGTTACTAAGTCCAACAAACTCCATCTCACCAAGCCCGTTCCATTCCTGAAAAGCTAGGACAATACTAAACAGAGCTGGATATAACCCAATAATCCCAAACACAATAAAGAATGGTGCAACATAGAGATAGCCTGAAATCATGTCTTTCTTCTTTTCAGACAGTTTACTAGCTTTGATTGTTTTACGAGCTTTTGCTTGCTTTTGCACATCCTCCAATGACTTAACCTCCTCCAAAGTTAAAGGCCGGAAGAGTTTTCCCCCGCCAGCCTTTAAGCAGCTTTCTGTTTATCGTTTCACTAACCCCTCGATACGCTTAACCGCATCTTTCCATTCTTTCTCAGGATCAGCACCTTCTTGCACGTTTCTTAGGGCAGTCAGTACTTCATCATTGACTGTTACGTATTTTGGTCCTTTGTAGACAGCTGGAATTTCTTTCGCTGCTTCCGCAAAAGTAGCCGCTGTATTTTGACCACCGAAGTACTCGTCTTCGTTATTCACAAATTCGTCCATTTCATACACGGATGGAGCTGAAGGGAAAAGTCCGCTCTCTTCGAATGATTTCAACTGGTTTTCAGGAGAAACGAGCCATTTTGCAAACTCATATGCTTCTTCACTATGCTCTGTTTCTGCCGGGATCGCGACGTAAGATCCACCCCAGTTACCAGCAAACTCACTTGGTAGTGTTGATACGCGCCAGTTGCCTTTTCCTTCTGGAGCATTTTCTGTCATGTAGCCTTTCAACCACGCTGGAGCCATCTCGACGGCAAAGTCACCTTTGTTAAGAGCCGTTGCCCATTCAGGCGTCCACATTTCATAATTTCCTACGTAACCCTTTTCATAAAGAGAAACAGCGTAGTCATAAGCTTCTTTTACTTCATTACCTTCCTTGCCAATGATCAGTTCATCTTTCTCATTGAAATAACTTTTCTCTAAAGCATCCATGTTGGCACGGTAAGCCATTTCCATGCTATCAACCATTGGTTTGCCTGTTTCATCAAGCACTGTTTTCGCAGCGTCTGCAAATTGATCAGGTGAGGAAATCATTTCTTTTACTTTCTCTGGTTCAGTTGGTAAGTTTGCTTCTTCAAAAACGTCCACGTTGTAATACATTGCTTTCGGGCCGATATCTGTTGGAAGTCCGAATAAGAAGTCGCCATCTGTACTCTCTGCCATGTTCCATTTCCAATCAAGATAATCGCCTTGCACTTCATCTGCCCCAAGATCATACAGGTTCACAAATCGCTCCTGCGCCTCGCGGTAACGGTCAAGCTGATCCACTTCGATCATCGCAAGATCTGGTGCGCCCGTTCCTGCAGAAATCGATGTAAAGAGACTGTTATGGTGATCGCCTAGCTCAGACGTTTTTACATTAATCTCAACATCCGGATTGTCTTTCATATATTCTTCCGCTAAAGATTCATAGTTTGTTGCGCCAAATGTCCAAAAGTCCAACGTTACTTTGCCATCTCCAGATGACTCATCTCCGCCCCCGTTACAAGCAGCTAATACTAAAGCTGTACTTAGCAACAGCACGGAAAGAAATTTCTTTTTACCTTTCATCCTATATCCCCTCCAATAAATGATAGACCCATAGATGACAAAACAAGTTAAGGAAACCGGTTTCGTAAACCAGCAAAAAAAATAGCCGGAATGGTTCGTTAGTTATGATTAAACCACATAATGTATCCGATTTCAATGGTAAATGTGGGAGTTTTCTAATTTTTTAAGTTGTTTTTAGTAAACCGGTTTCCTAAATGTGGGTTGCGGGACTGAGAACCGCTCGCTTTATTGGCTAGATTTCGTTTATATTGACCAAAATCGTTTTTTATTGGCTAAAACCAGAATATATTGGCCAAAACTCAACTTTTATTAGCTAACAAGAATGATTCTAACGTCGACAGGAGCTAACAGCACTGGCCACCTCTCATAACGAATCTCTTCATGCACAAAAAAGCCGCCCTTCGCTTAACGACGAAGTGCGGCTTTACATTACAACTACTCCCGCTCAAACAACGACACGCCAGCGATTCCTGGATGCGTCATCTCATAAGGATCTAGAATTAAGTTCAGTTCTTCTTCTGTCAGCACATCGTACTTTATGCAAAGCTCTCGGATTGAGGCGCCGCTTAGAATCGCTTCTCTCGCGATTCGCGCTGCTACTTCATACCCGATGTGCGGGTTTACGGCAGTTAGTACGCCAACGCTTTTTTCTACGTACTCATTGAGGCGGTCTTCATTCGCTTCAATGCCCTTTAAGCAGTTGTCAGTAAACGTGCGGAATGCGTTTTTCATAATGCTGAGCGATTGAAGCAGATTGAAAACAAGTACGGGTTCCATGACGTTTAACTCAAGCTGACCTGCTTCAGAAGCGAGACAGATGGTGTTGTCGTTTCCGATGACCTGGAAGGCGACCTGATTAATCACTTCAGGTAGTACTGGATTCACTTTACCTGGCATGATCGAAGAGCCTGGCTGTCTTGCAGGCAAGCTGATTTCGCCTAATCCTGCTCGTGGTCCTGACGCCATTAAGCGGAGGTCATTCGCAATTTTTGACATGTTCATCATGCACACTTTTAACGCACCGGAAACTTCAGTATACGCGTCGGTATTTTGCGTTGCGTCAACCATATCTTCCGCCCCAACCAGTGGTAAACCGCTAATGTCAGCAAGTTCTTTGACGACGAATTCAATATAGCGCGGATCTGCATTTAGTCCCGTGCCAACCGCCGTTGCCCCCATGTTCAGCTCATACAAATGCTGACGAGATTGTTTGATTCGCTTTATATCTCTTGCGATGACGCGGCTGTATGCTTGAAATTCCTGACCAAGTCGAATCGGTACCGCATCTTGAAGGTGAGTACGCCCCATTTTAATAATGTGATTAAACTCTTGAGCTTTCTGTTCGAAAGCCTCATGCATGTCTTCCATCGTGCTTAATAGTTGTTCCATCATATTTAAAACAGAGAGGTGAATGGCAGTTGGAAAAGAGTCGTTAGTGGACTGTGACATGTTCACATGCGTATTCGGGCTACAAACGATGTAGTTCCCTTTTTCTTCTCCTAACAACTCAATCGCACGGTTTGCGATCACTTCGTTCACGTTCATGTTGATCGAAGTGCCAGCGCCTCCCTGGATTGGATCGACAATGATCTGGTCATGCATCTTTCCTTCCAGCAATTCGTCCGCTGCTTCCACAATCGCATTGCCGATGCCGGAATACAAATGCTTCACTTCCATGTTGGCAAGCGCCGCCGCTTTCTTCACCATCGCAAATCCTTTAATCAATTCTCCATGAATGCGGTAGCCCGTAATCGGAAAATTCTCCACGGCGCGCAGGGTTTGAATACCATAATAGGCTTCAATCGGTACTTCTTTTTCTCCTAAAAAATCAGATTCAATTCTTGTGTTGTTCATAGTTGTCGGCATGATAACTTCTCCTTCTTATTCTTCTTCCTCTAATCTATCGAACTGTCATGATCAATCTTCTGAGCTTCAATGATTCTTCCATGATAAATAATAGTATAAACGATCGATAAGGTGAACCCCTTCTTTATTGACCAAAATCTTGATTTATTGGCTAATTTTTAATTTTATTGGCTAAATCCCAACTATATTGGCCAAATTCGACTTGTAGTGGCTAACGAGAATCATTCTTCCAAACAGCAGCATCCCGTAGCAAAAAGAGAGTCCTCATTACGAGAGCTCTCTTTTTCGTTCACATTTCCCCACCCTTAACGCTCATTCACCATGCCTGTCGTAAGCTTGCTTTAGCTTAAACAAAAAAATATTTGCTTAACCCCCATATAATTCGGGTAACAATAGGAGAAATACTTTTTAGAGGAGGCTAAATCATGGAAGCTCGTGAACGAGTTCAAGAATGGATTCATGCCACATTTGATATTAAAGACGTTACTCTTGAGAATGATCATTCGCTCCCTTATGGCCAACGGGTTTGGTCAGAAGATGACGATGATTATGCAATTGTCTTCTTTGATGAATCATCAGACCAAGTGATGTGTTCGTTTAAAGAGTTGGAACAGCTATTCTTTCGCGTCGATCCATTTGTTGAATTTGCAGAAATCCACCAATGAATGAGGGTACCTATGAAAATAACATTACCAATAAGCTAGCTATCCTTTTCTTACCTACTTTTTACACCCCGTATGCGAAAAGGATAGCTCCATTCATTCTCTCCTTCACCAGCAGCCTCTCCACCTAAAACCCACCCAAATACCGTCCATACCTCATCAATTGAAACCGGCACTTGTAAAATGCTAAGCGATCGTTCGCCATCAGCGCAATGTACGGATCGGGATTTTGATGATTGATTTCAATAATGGACATATGACATTCTTCATCTAGTCCAATATCAACGCCAATATTGCCTAAATGGTAGCCCTGGTTTTCTAATACTTCAATCGAACGTAACACAATCTGCTCCATTTCCTGTTCGACTCTCTGAATCTCTTTATCTTCAAGTTTCCATACGGTTTTCAACGTGTCCCTTGCAATTTCAGTATGACCACCCGCCGTTATGTTGCTAACGATTTGCCCTCTAGCTCCGTACCTTGAGTAGATTCCTAAGTTCTCCCACAAACCTTTTTCATTCTTTGCAACCATCACCCGGAAATCAATTACGCTTCCTTTATGCATTTTAAGTGGAATCGTTTGTTGAATAAGAAAAGCGCCTGGAATAAGATGCTTTTGAAAAAAGAGATGGCTGTCGGCATTAGACGAAAATACTTCCTCATGTCTCATCCGTTTCTCATCATATTTCACCTTTATTTGTTCGCCATTTTTAACAACATTAAAGATGCGTTTCCCTAATCTACCGTGTAACGGCTTAATATAAATATTTCCATGCCTGTTCAGCATTTCATGGATATTTTCAACATTTGTGTAGAGAGTCGTTTCAGGCAGATGTTCCTTTAATTCTGATCGTAACATTTGATGCATTTCCCATTTCGAGAAATGCGGATAGTTGAAAACACGACCTCCTAGCAACGATTCAAAATTCTTCATATGCTCATGAAAAACTTCCCACGATGCGGTTAAACTTGGCTCAGCAATCGACATCACGACGGCCGGAAACGGCAAGGACTTTACTTCCCAGCTGTTTTTCTCAGGATCATAGAGATAACCAGTAATCGTTTGCTTTTCTTTCTGAATTCCTTCGATTGAAAACACAGCGATCGCGCCCCCAATGTATCGGTAACCTTTCACAAAACTACTGTACGTTGGTAACATTTCCGTTAGTTTTCGATTCGTTAATTCACAAAGAATCCCGATAAAAGGACCGATCGTCACCTTGCCTCCTTGTACAACCAAATCATAGCCGCACGTTAATGGTAGTCTAAGCTGTTTCAACACATCTGTTGAAAGATACACATTTTCTTTTTTGATCGCATCAGAAAAGTGGATCGTTACTTCTACCGATCTAATTCCGAACTGTAGCCGCACTTGCCTATTTAAATATCCAACTAGACCAGGAATGGTTGATTTCGAAACGATCATCATTTGGCCTTTTTTCTCGTATGGTTTGATCACATACATCCTACTACCCCCGCTCCATTTTCACAGCTGGCAAGCTCTAGGGTAGTATATGCTTTTGGAAGAAAAGAGGGATGTGCTTCCGCTTAAGATGATGGATTAGCCCGTACAGATTTCTATGAATTCGAATAACATACATAGAAGTCTAATACGAGAGTAGGTTTACGATGAAAAACCTTCCATTACGTCAATTGATTCCTGTGCTAGAAGGAAAGGTTCTTTCAGGGAGCATTACCAAAACCATTCACAACGCGGCAAAATATGGGGAACATCTGATCACAGATTCATCGCTTGTTTTTATATTGAAACGAAAGGCCTCCCTTCCATTACCAGCAGTCCGCAATCTAACCGTCGTCACCTCTAATCCAAAAGCCCTGAAGCATGTACGAGATGATGTGACGGTTATCTATGTAGAGAATGTGAGAAAAGCGTATTACCGATTTGTTTCGTTCTACCGTAGCTTATTCCATCTTCCTGTAATCGGCGTGACCGGGACGTGTGGAAAAACGACAACGAAAGAAATGATTTCATGGATTCTTTCAGAAAGAAAACAGGTGGTGCGAACGAAATTAAGTCATAACGGACTCGCAAGAAACCTTGATTACTTGCTTGAAATCGACGAAAAAACCGATTATGCCGTTTTTGAAATGGGCGTATCTGGACCCAATCAGCTGCTTTATTCTGCGCATTATTTCCGCCCACAAATTGGGATTATCACAGCAATAGGGACCGATCATATAGAGGGATTTCGAAGCCAGGATGCGTATATCGCTGAAAAGGCAAAGATGTTAAAAGCTGTTGGAAAGAATGGAACGATCCTTTTAAATCGAGATGATGAAACGATTCAGAGCCTTGATTTAAGTGAGTTCACTGGAAAGGTTCTATACTATGGTCAGGATGCGAAAGCGCATTACCGAGCCCATTCGATCCGATTTAATCTCAATAAAAACGGCATGGATTTTACCCTTTCCTGCCATGAAGGTGAGTTCGCTTGTTTTGTACCTGGCTACGGCACGCACAACGTCTCCAATGCGCTCGCAGCGATTAGTGCTTCCACCCTTGTCGGTGTTAAGATCCAGGATGCGATTCGTCGCCTTCATACGTTCCGTCACATTAAAAGTCACTTGCAGTTCTATGAAGGGAAAAAAGGGAGTCTGCTCATCGACGACACGTGGAATACAAATCCCACTTCCATCGAAGCGGCATTAGAAGTTCTCGTTGAAACAGCAGAAGGAAGAAAAACAGTTGCCGTCTTAGGGGAAATTGAAGAGCTTGGGGATTACGCGGAACAGGAACACCGCAAAGTGGGCGCTCTTGCCGCGAAGAATAACGTTGATGTATTAATCGCTGTTGGAAAGAATGCTTATCCAATTTGTCTTGAAGCCGCTAAGCAAGGCATGAATTCGAAAGCGATTCATAACGTAACGACTCAGGCGGCGTTACTCACTCTCCTTGATCAGCTAGCCTCTCCTCAAACATCGATTCTACTAAAGACATCAATGCGCCGATCGTTTAGCAATACCCTGCAGGCACTCGTTGCGAAATCAAATGAAGACTGATTTCATTTGCTGTTTTGAATTGAAATACAAACTCATCACTGTTGAAGTGAATGCATATCGATTACAAGGAGATCCCATAAAAAACGATCAGGGGCAAGTAGCCTCTGACCGCTCTTTGTATAAGTAGGTTTAGCAAAGTACTTTATTTAAACTCACTTTCTAGTTTCCATATATATTACCTGTAGAAGAAAATAAGTTACCATTGTTAACATTCAATTGATAGAAAGAACCAGTATGACTAGACCAATTCTGTAAATCAATAGTATCTCCATTCTTCAGTTTAATTACGTCAACATTCTCAATTTCCAGTGGTGCCGCATTGGTAGGTTTCGTTGAAGATTTCGCTAGATAAACGGATTGGTTTGTTCCTCCAGGTTGCACAACCACTCTTGCAAAACCATCTTCTTCAATTAAGAGAGCCGTTTGCTCATTAACAGCAATTCCCTTCGCTTCAGTCGTCCATCCATCAAGAAGTTGCCTTGATAAAAAGCCTACTAAACGTCCCATTCGATCTCTTTGTTCAAAATGACTATCTGTAATTGTATTTTCTAAGTAGTCATTTGATAGAAATTTTTTTGAAAAGGTCATATACTGATTGTAAGGATCATCAAGAGCCTCATCTGAATATACAGTCCCATTTGCCGCATCAAATACAAACTCGCCTTGAATCGCTAAACCAGCAGAAGTACCTCCAACAGGTATACCTTTCTGAATAAGATCATTTAAAGTATCTTCTAGTGGGGTTCCCTCAATAAAATCCATATACGTAAATTGGTCACCGCCAGCAAAAAAGATGCCCTCCGCTTTCTGTACTTTATCTAACACAAAGGCATCGTAAGAAGCATTACGATTTTTTAACAGAATGGTTTCTACAGAATCGACATCGGATTGGTTTTCAAGAGCTAAATCATATAGATATTGATTATACCCATCACTTCCAGAAGTTCTTAAAATGACAAAATCTCCACCGTTTGCTTTTTCAGTCATCCATCTCATTGCCTCATCGACATCTGTTGATCCCCCCATTAAATTAACTCCATAAGTAGTAGAAGTAGTCACATCCCCTTCATTTCCATAAGAATAATACGTATAGTCACTTTTTCTACCTTCGACTTGGTTAAACGAGCCAGACCAAAGAATGACGACGAACAACATGATGATTGTTTTTTTCATATCCTTCTCCTCCTTTTGTATTCACCAATTAAACATGCAACTTTCATGCCAAATTGAGAAAGGTCTACCTACGCAAAAAAGAAGGAATATTCAGTTATTTTTGGGTCTAACTGGTTCTTATTGGATATAAAGCCACTGGTATTAAGAAATATTATTTGATATTTGGATTGCGTGATGAATCATTTGCCATAAACAGTACAGCAAGATACCAGAACACGTTGATAAAAGGGGTATAGTTTTTTGACCCTCCTAATCAGTCTTCAAAGTTTTTAGAATAGCGTTTGAGTACCACTAAAGGATAAGTAATAGGAGACTTCTATTTAGTAAGGTTTTTGTTTCTTGAGAGAGATTCAGCTTCAAGAAATATAAGTGTAAAGTAAAAACATAAAACGATGAATAAAATAAAGATGATACTCATTCCAATTCCTTCTCCAATAAGACCGAGGCAAAAATGACTGCGATAACTAAGTAAATAACTCCATAAGCAACCACATCTTATAACTACTTTTCTAAATGGGTGTCTCGGAGAATTCTCTAATTACTTCAATAATAAACCCCCAAGTAACAATCATCACTGGCGATAAATTTACTATGAAAGCGAATATTCTTTTTCCTAATTTATCTTTACTAAACATTGAAACAATACTCAATGGAATACCAAACATAGATAAAAGAAAAGTAAGCGACACATAAAACTTTAGAATATCATCGATCGAATTGGCACTCTTTCCCGAAGCTATGCCAATGTAAATGAATACTATAATCCCTGAAACAGTAACCCATCCAATAAAGTAGGATATTCTCGTAAGTAAGTTAAGACTATTCCTATCCATTACTACCACCTCTTCAAATGAACATATAGGAGAATATATATAGAATAATCGCTGCCATTCGTATAATAGAAGATACGGTAAACAGGATGATCAAAACGTTATTCCAGATTTGTCTCCGATTAGTCCAGAAGACTTGATTTCAGATATCTTGAAGCGAATTCCAAACTAAAGCACCCTTTAGTTACAAGGATTAAATAACGGTGACGTTGAATTACATATTAAATAATTAAGGGTATTTCTTGGTTAAAATAAAAAACTAAAGGAGGATTTTAATGAATAATATTTTTGAGATCACGTATTCAGATGAAATTTTAAATCGTATCGATAACTTAAATGTAAATTCACAACCAAAATGGGGGAAAATGGATGTCTCTCAAATGTTAGCTCATTGCTCATCTTTCCAAGATATCGCAATGGGCTATTCTTTCCCTCCAAGAGGTTGGTTAGGGTTATTAGTAGGTAGATTTGCAAAACCCATCTTTTATAATGACAAGCCTTTAGACGATAATATGTCGACTATTCCAACCATTTTAATTACAAGTAAAAGAGATTTTGACATCGAAAGAGAAAAACTGAAACAAAAAATAATAATATTTCAAAAAAATGGACCAGAGGCTTGTACAAATCATCCACATCCTTTTTTCGGAAAACTTACTTCCGAACAATGGGGAAAAGGAATCTACAAGCATCTTGACCACCATTTAAAACAATTTGGTGTTTAGTGGCAGGAGTTTAAATATACCTCCCAACACTAACCTTCTATGCAAACGCTAAAGAAAACTTTACAGAATAGCATCAAAAAGCCTTTGATATCCAAAAGGTAAAATTACTGCTACGAAAGTGCCAATAACAATTGATGTAGCAATAATAAGTCTATATTTGCGTTTTGATATCTCATCTCTATTTAAGGCTATATTTAAAGCCTTGATTATCGAATGAACAGTCATGTATATGATTACTGCCGAAAAGAAACTAATCAAAAAAACTGCCATACTTCTCCTCCTTTCCGATTATCAATCAGAAGAAAAATCACCAATAAGTTCCTTGCCGGTTTTTATCATACTATCCCTCAATACATACGTTCACATAAGAAATATGTTTCAATTTAGCTGTTATCTCTAATTCAACTCTTCCATAAATTTGCCCTTTAAACTGATTAAACACCAGCTACATTTTACTAGACTTCCCCAATTCCGAACCACTACTGGTCACTTAAACGGTCCCTCGTTTCTCCCATCTTCTTTGAAAAAACATAAAGTTCTTTTTCAAATTTCCTACACCAATTAAAGAGCTACGTTAAATAAAAAAAGAGCGCCATCATCCTTGCGATTCGGTGCTCCCTTTGATGTGTCAGTTTAATTTTTGTATCCGAACACAGAAACTGCTAGACCCAGTCAGTGTTTCTGTTCTTTCTACAATCGATCCATTAAGTATCTCCCATATTCAATCGGCGTCCGAAACACAGATTCCCACTCGTCGTGAAGGATCCGTCCATCTTCAAACAATCCGCTCACATAGTCAGAGATAAAATTACATTCGATAAAATACGGTTTTCCTTCTTGCGTGATCCCAATATCGAAGCCGAGATCCGCTAGGTGTGGAAAATGCTGATCAAGGATATGAGTGATCTGAAGGGCGAGCTGATGAATACGGTGAACAATCGTTTCGTAAGGAATCGTTGGATGCGAGTGCGGGGCAACCGCTTCGAGTGTGTAAGTCGTTCCACCCTGGGCCCCATTCGTTAGAAAGTCTCCTCCATTTGCGACCTTGCACATCAGCCCTGATACTTGCCACTCTCCGTATCGATTTTTTTGCGTAGCTACTCGTAAATCAAATGGAAGGGTTTTGTAAGTAGCAAGTGGAATCATTTCCTGAATTAAATAGGTATGATTGCGGAACCGATTGATAAGTACGGTAGGGAGCTTCGTTTTAAAATCGACTTGCTTTAACTCGCCTTCTTTTGTTTTATATGAAAGGCGCCACCCCTTCTTCAAACGTTCCATTTTCATTGCGCCCATCCCAAATTCTCCGTAACTTTTTTTAAGAATAAGCTGATTGTAACGAGCCGCCATTTTATTTAAGTTTGCCACAGTAAACAGCTCTGTGTCTGGCAAATGGTCTTTCACACTCTCGTTTTTAACTAAGAGGTCGTGAACCTTATGTTTCTCCACATCATAATTCGGCACATTGTAGATCACGTGCCCTTCCTTCATTAAGGATTTCAGATGAGAACGATAAGCTGGCAAGTAATCGAGGACACGCGTGTAAATGACTTTCGGCGCTGGAACTTTTTGAAGATGAAACGTCTCGTTATTGTAGACATAGGCATTCACCTTTGCTACGCCTGGTTGAATATCAAAGAACCGCATATAACAAGGAATAAGGCCATGTTTTCTCGCTGCTTTCTCCCAAATCATAAACATGCTGCGTGTGCCTCCATGTAGTTCAGCCATCGCCTCATACGTTGATTTGGGAAGAATGATCCCTAGATAGTTATCGCTCACGCCGATCTGCCCCCTTCGCTTTAATCTATTGCAAAACGGGGCAGAGGTGTGCCTGGTCGCATGAATTTCATTTACGAAACTACAAGCACCTATTATTTCCACATCCAATATGATATGTAGGAAGGAGTGATGAAGATGCCATGGCAACAAAAAATTCGAAGTTTAATAGGTTATCCGATTGGAATTTCATTCGTAAATGGACAGGGAACATCAGGGATTTTGTGCGGGACATCTGATGGAAAGCTCCTCGTGATGGAATATTTGTATCAATCCCAATTTGCCTTAAAGCAGTATGATTTTTACATGATTCAGGATATTAACGGATTTCCACCTTGTCATACCACACAACCTTTATATTAATGGTAGGTCCCTTTATATGGGGACTTTTACTTTTCTTTAAGAAAGAATGCTAGTTCGTAAACAAACGAACCAAAACGCCATCATCTTCTACATCAGGTACAAAAAAAGCCACTCCATAGGTTGAGGCTACGGCCATAATCACTGTCCAAAGAACTAAGCTAGTCATCATCCAGCTCGTGACCATCTTTCTTTTCGACCCGAAGCTCATTCCCATGAACGCGGAGATATGCGAGCCGACGAAAAAAGGACCGATAATTGTTAATCCAGGTAAACCATACTTATCAAAAAGAACTCTTGCTCGCTTCTCTTTTTTCGATTTTTGCACTTCTTCGACATGTGCTTCTGTCGTCTCTCCCTCCTGCTGGATCACATCTTTCGTACGCTTTTGCTTTCGTTTTTTCCTCCAACTTTTAAATTTATCTACAAATACGATTAACAAAATGACTGTCAGGGCATTTCCTAAAAAAGCAAGTACACCCGTTAGTACTGGCGACAGCCCCCCGATGATCGCTAATGGGATAACAGCAACAAGTTCAAATAATGGAATCGCAGCCAGAACAAACACTAATAAATACGATAAAAACATTCTCTCCATTCCCCTCTTAAATCTACCTAATTTCATTCGAGATACTATTATTGCGCAAACGCTTCACGATGGGTTAATGAGGAATCTAATATGATAATGCTAACTTGTTTGTTCTTTGTCATTGGTTCTCTTCATGTCAAAGAACCCGAGTACCCCACAAACAAGTGCACCTAAACCCAAAACACTCGTAAGAATCCAATTTTGTCCCCATGAGTTAATAGCCGTTAGAAGACAGCTTAGGGCAATCGCTAATACGCCATATTTTGCTCGCCATCTATCCAGTTTTGAAAACCTTTCACTTACCAAATAGCCTCACCCCCTATCACCAATTAGTGATCTCTCAAATGGCTCTTTACAAAAAATAAAAAGCAAGCATTCTAAATTAACAGCCAACTCAACAATACCAATTATTTCAAATTATTCTGAATAACACAATCTTCTCTTATGAGTAAAAAGTAGCTAATCTTTGATTGATAAAGACTCATTGTTTAGATAGGTGATGATACACATCTCTCTGGCGCTTTTTCATTTAGCTTGACTAGATGATAATTCTATTATTCTTTAACACACTTCCCTCTCTTTTTATTCAACTAAAAAGTAATTACGTAGAACGCGAGCGATTACTTTTCTTCTTATTAACTGTTGTCCTGACGATACTCCAACTTTTTCATTTCCAACTCAATCTTTTTCTCTTCAAGCTCTAGCTCTTTCATTTTTATATCTCTTTCTGTTTTCTTTACATAGCCATAATAGATGAGCGAGAACCCAATCACGATCGTAAGGTAAAAGAATAACCCCAACTTTTCATCCCCCTGATAAAAAAATAATTAAAAACATCTAAACTTATTAGGACCTGTTTTGTTTGCCTCGTCCCTTTTGAATATAAAACAATTTTCTATCTTAATTAGTCATACGAAACAAAGACATCAAATGTTTCATCACTACCTATTTTCTCCTTTCTTTATTGAAGAATTATTACAAAAAGTACTTATGACAAAAGGTGTAGAGAGGTCCTCCTCTCTACACCTTTTGTATAATCTATATTCTTTTCGATTACCACCTAGCCGTTAACATCTTCCTTCTCGTATAGAACTCGACTCCATCTGATCCATTCGCATGAAGATCACCGTAGAATGAATTCTTCCATCCTGAGAATGGGAAGAAGGCCATTGGCGCAGGGACGCCAATGTTTACCCCAAGCATGCCGACTTCAATGTTTTCTCTAAAGTAGCGTACGTTGCTACCATCCTTTGTAAACAGGCACGCGCCGTTACCAAAGTCAGATTCATTGGTCAGTTCAATCGCTTCTTCTAGATTCTTCACTCGTACAATCGATAGCACAGGAGCGAAAATTTCATCTTTCCAAATTTGCATCGAAGAGTTCACGTGATCGAAAATCGTCGGTCCAATAAAGTAGCCTTCGTCGTTGTAAGCTTCATCATTTCGACCGTCCCGGACAAGAGTTGCGCCTTCTTCCTGTCCTTTTCGAATATAATTTTCCGTTCTTTCTTTATGCTCCTTTCGAATGACTGGACCTAGGAACACATCTTCATCAAGGCCGTTACCAATTTTAATTTCATCTGCTTTTTCATTCAGCTTTTGAAGGAGCGTCTCGACGACATCATCAACTGCGACTACGACAGAACACGCCATGCATCGCTCACCTGCAGAACCGTAGGAAGCTGCGATAATTTCTTTTACGGCAGCATCGAGATCAGCGTCGGCCATTACAATTGAGTGATTCTTTGCACCGGCTAGCGCTTGAACGCGTTTCCCATGCGCAGCTCCTGTTTTGTAGACGTATTCCGCGACAGGCTGTGAGCCGACAAAGGAAATCGCGGGCACATCTTTATGCTCTAGTAACCCATTGACCACATCATGTGCACCGTGAACAATATTGAGCACGCCATCAGGTAAGCCTGCTTCTTTAAATAACTCTGCTAGACGGTTCGCAAGTAGCGGCGTTCGCTCTGATGGTTTCAACACGAACGTGTTCCCCATCGCGATCGCAAGAGGAAACATCCAGCAAGGGACCATCATCGGGAAATTAAACGGCGTGATGCCGCCAACAACACCAACGGGATAGCGATACATACCCGATTCAAGGTTTGTCGCAATATCCGGAAGCTGCTTTCCCATCATTAAGGAAGGCGCACCGGCTGCAAACTCAACGCACTCAATCCCGCGCTGCACTTCACCCTGTGCTTCTTTAAAGCTTTTACCATTTTCCTTCGTTAATAACTGCGCCAGCTCGTCCCAATTGTCGACGAGAAGTTGCTGATACTTAAAAAGAATACGTGCCCTTCTTGGCACGGGCGTTTTGCTCCACGTCTTAAAGGTGGCCTTCGCTACTTTTACCGCATCATCCAGGTCTTCTCTCGTAGAAATGGGAACCTGGGCAAGTTCTTCCCCCGTTGCTGGATTTGGGACCGTTTGAAACTGCGTGGTTTTGGCATCTACCCATTTGCCGTTAATATAGTTTTGTAGGACGTTCGTTGCCGTCGTTGCCATTTTCCATTCTCCTTCCGTCTACTCGCGTTATCGTATGTTTGCTTCAGTTGTAAACTGATAGTTATAGCTAAGTTTAAATAATTCCTCTAATTCAGCCTGTGTTGGTAAGCGCGGGTTTTGTGCCGGACTTCCACTATCTAGCGCATCAGCTGCCATTTTACTAACCTTCTTGTTAAACGCCGTCTCATCAATGCCCCACTCTTTTAGATTGGGAATGTTCAAGGACGCGCAGAGCCTTTTCACAGATACTACCGCAATCCCAGCCGCTTCTTCATTCGATTGGATCCCCGGCTGAAACAGGCGTCCGAGATCAGCAAGACGATTCGTACAGGAAGCTTTGCTATAGTCTAGAACCGCAGGAAGGAGCATCGCATTCGAATAGCCATGCGGCACGTGGAAGAGCGCTCCGATCGGACGTGACATCCCGTGGACAAGACAGACCGATGCATTTGTAAAAGCCATTCCCGCTTGAAGGGCACCTAAACTCATCGCCTCCCGCGCCTCTATATTCTCACCATCACTGTAAGCGATTTCAACTTGGTCGATTAGATGCTTCATAGCTGATAAAGCAAACGTATCTGTCATCGGATGGGCTTTTTTTGATAAATACGCTTCGATTGCATGACTGAGCGCATCAATCCCTGTTGCTGCAGTGACATGAGGTGGAGACGAAACAGAAAGACGTGGATCTACGATCGCTACTGTTGGCATAAACGCCGGTTGCTTGATCATCATTTTTACTTGAGTCGTCGTATTCGTAATAACCGTGACGTCCGTTGCTTCAGATCCTGTACCTGCCGTTGTAGGTATAGCAAGATGCGGAAGCGGAGCATTTACAGCGTTCGTTCTATTTGCGCGATAGTCACCTATGTATCCTCCATTTGTCGCAAGGACCGCAATGGCTTTCGCCGTGTCAATACAGCTTCCTCCGCCAAGTGAAATGACGATCTCACAGCTCGTTTCACGAAGATGACCGAGCGCTTCAGAAACATAATCGTCCGTCGGTTCAGATTCAACACCCGTGTAGCATTCACTCGCTACTCCCGCTTGCTTCAAAAGCTTCTGACATTCAGTTACATATCCGAGGTTCATCATCACGTGATCACTTACAATGAGCGCTTTCTTTCCACGTAAAATGGCTTCCGCACCAACTTGTTGAAACGAATTTCTTCCATAGAGAATCGTTTGAGGTGTTCGAAAAACAGCAAACTGTTCCACAGTATCTCTCCTTTTCTTACCTTCGCAAAGTGTAAAGCTAGACAAGACTCGATCTAGGTCACTGTACTTGAAACACTGCGATGCTGATATGACCACTCGGACCTTATCCCAATTAGTTTCTTGATCGGTAAAGCCGATTCCTACCGTACTCAGAAATTCCTCCTTTTTCTTTTAATAGGAAAGAAGGTGAATTCGGACAAAAAAAAAGCATGAACGGTCCTAGCGGAAGTCACAGGAACGAACATACTGATAACAGACTTTCATCGTGCTTAACACGGTTCTTTTATTTGCTGAACGTCTAACGAACCATTTTTAAAATAATCGTCAATCACTTCTAATTCTGAATAAGGAACGCGCTCGTCCCCTATGATCTGGTAACCTCCAAAGCCAATGCCAGTTAAGAGCACGACGTCTCCTGGCTCAGCTAGATCAAAGGCGTGGTGAATGGCTTCCTCTCGGTAAAGCCTTGAGTGAATATGTGGAGCAGATGGATGGTGGAACCCTTTCAAAACGTCATTGACTACTTCTTGTCGATCGGCGAATCCTGGTTGATCCACGCTGACGATGATTTCATCTGCCATGCCATCTGCAACCTGAGCCATCATCGGACGCTTTTCAGGGTTACGCAGCCCAATGCCGGTAATCATCACGATCAGTTTCCTGTACGGTACGTGACGTACGGCGTCAAGAACGGTTGCGAGCGCATCTGGCGTATGGGCGTAGTCGAGAACAATTTGAAATGGTGCCCCGTCAACCACTTGAAAACGGCCTTCAGGTGCCTGAATATGATCAATCACAGAGAGAATTTCATCAACTGAAAACCCGATTTGATAGCACGTAGCGATCGCTGCAAGAAGATTTGCCACGTTGTATTCCCCAATAATCGGTGCCTCCACGTTGTACGTTCTGTTAAACGCATAGAGTGTAAAAGATGTTCCGTTAATGGACGTTTGAATATGATCGGCCCGTATGTCACCTAACTCCGACAAACTATAGGTGATAAGTTGCCCTTGAAAACGCTCAATGATGTCCCCTGACATGGCCGGATCGTCGATATTTACCACCGCTCGTTTCGCTTGATCAAACAATTTTAACTTCGCTTCTTTATACGCTTCCATCGTCCCATGAAACTCTAAATGTTCAGGCGTTAAGTTTGTATGAACAGCCACATCAAAGTAAATGCCTAACAAACGCTTCTGTTCAATGGCAATGGACGTTGATTCTATGACAGCTGCCTTCATTTCACTCGCACGGAAATAATCGAGCACGCGATGAATATCCGGAGCTTCTGGCGTAGTCGGAACGGTTTGCTTAAACGTGGTTTTCTGCTGATCATCCCAGATCCCAGCCGTCCCAATCAAGCCCGTTCGAAAAGAAAGATGATTTAAGAGATTGTATGTGAAAGAAGAAACGGTAGTTTTTCCATTCGTTCCAGTGACCCCAATTGTATAGAGCGATTCGGAAGGAAAATCATAAATGACTCTCGCAAGCTCAGCGAGCGCTTGGCGACTATCGTGAACATAAAGGAAGCTCACTTCTCGATAAAGGGCCGAAGCTGTCGCCATTTTCTCATGGTCCGTCCCTACAATTGTTTTCGCCCCGAGCTGAATGGCTTGTTCGATAAAAAGGTGACCGTCCATCTTTTCACCTGAAATACAGACGAAAGCAGCCCCCTCTTCGACATCACGGGAATCATACACGACTGACGTAATTGATTGCTGTGAAGGTCCTGAATATTCACCGTTTAAAAGAGTTTCCATTAAATAAGCTTTTCTGTTCATTAAACCATCCTTTATCCTAAAGTACCGCTTTAACAAGATAAAGCGATTTTGATATAGGAAACTTTCCCTACCTTCCTAAGGCATAAACCTTTTAAATGCGCTGAATCGGTTTTTGATGTGTTTTTGTGTGTGAGGTAATATCATATTATTTAAAGAAAGACGGATTTCAGCCTTGTTCAATGCAGCGTTATTAGGCATCTGGCTCTATCGTTCGTAATAAGGACGGCTCATTTCTGTTCTATTTGGAAGCTAGAAATGAAAGAAACCTAGATCATCAATTTGATAATCTAGGTCCTCACAGTTAATCTACTCCCGTTTATGCATTCGTTTAATTCTAAATCTGTAAATACACTTTTAAATCAACTTACTGCACCATACCACCAGCATCCGTGTAGCGCGCATTAAATTCCTGCACAAATTGATTTGTGATGTCTGTATCATGAATAATTAACAGATTCTCGTCATTCACATCATTGCCGTTCGTGCTCCAGTTTGTTGAACCCACGATGACGGTTGGATCACTCGTTGTATCGGCGTCGATGATCATTGTTTTACTATGAAGCTTGCGCGATTCTGCATCTTTATAAACTGGAGCAGTATTGGCCCAGCGAGTATTCGGATTGTTTGTACTACCTGTTGCTGTGCGTCCCGTCATCTCTATACTAGCTGACCACCACTGGTTCCAGAATGAGCTGTCATATACGCCTTTCACATCAAACCCCGTGAGTGTTCCCTGCTGATCGACATAAGAACCTTCCCATTTGTTCTTTAATTCGTCCACAAGTGCTTGGTCACTCCAGGCAAAAATGGTGAAGTACGTGCTGAGGTCTGCTTCTGTTTTCACTAGCTCCGTCATGCGTCCAACCGCATCATCTCCTGGTGAGAAAAACACCTCAACCTTTTTCCCACCGACCGTTACCTCATGTGCGGTGTTATCGATTTTACGAGAGCTAAAGTCAGCCTGTTCAACATTGGGATTCTGCGTGTTACTTCCCCACATTTCGTTAAATTCCGTTTCATAGATTCCTGCTAGTTCAGAAGAGTTCACTTCAACGACATGTTGCTGATTCCCATCTAATATCCCGTTTGCCACGTTTTCTTCTGATCCATAAAGACCCGTTACAGTAAAATTCCAGCTTCCTGTAAACACCCATTTATCATCTATGAGTGCAAATTTATTGTGCATTTGAGTGCCAGGAGAATAATAACTTCCATCTGATTGCTGTTCAGCTTCAACGAAAACATACCCTGTCATCTCCGTATTTCCGATCATAATCGTTCTTTTTGGAAAATCGTTCGGAGATGCCGGTAAGTTGTGATTAGCTCGCTTCGTCTGATCTTCTACTGCTAGCATAGGAGAGTCAGAGAAAACAGTTACGTCATCCTCTGTTCCAAACACTCCATCATTGCCCCGCACCATCTCTTCCACGTAAAGTCTCATTAACTCAAATCGTTCAATATAATGAGGGTCCGCTGCATCTTTCGCATCGGCAATTACGCGAACATCGACACCCTCTGCTGCTTTCGCAATCAAGGCATCCACCACTTTTGGTAGATTGATTTCATAGGTTGCAAAATCAATACTAGTCTCAGCAGCATTAATGCGATTGAGCAAACGATCTTCTAGATTCACATTGTAGTTCGCTTCATTTCCTGTTGAAGCATATTGATCAAGCGCACACTTATTAAAATAGACGTTGATTGCATCTGGTCCCTCGGAAACTTGATTCAGGTGCTCAGTAGTATCTTGACATACACCGGTTTGTGAGCCACTAGTTGCGTTTATTGTACCAGGTGTACCAAGTCCTTCTGCATATGTATGAGTAGCTGTTGCCCAATTTGAAGCATTCGTTCCGGTAATTGCAGGATCAAGACGTGCCATTGATGCTTTGGTGGTATTATCACCTGCATGCCAAGCATCTACTTCATCAACCAATGCACCACTATCATCTCTTAATTCAAGTACTTCACCTGAATTGCTAAGCGCCCCACTATATGTTTGATTCGCAGTTACTTCCGAAAGTGTGCTATCATCGGTTCTTTCAAGTACAAAGTATTCGTCAGACGGAATGGATCCAGTTAATTCGATCGCGGGCGTTCCATCAGCTGCCGTCAAGGTCCAACCATCAAGAGAAACTGAGCTTCCTGTGTTGTTATAAAGCTCTATCCACTCATCATTGTAATCAACCGTTGTCCCCATCCACGCAATTTCATTCACCACCACATCCCCAGATGTAGCAGCGGAAGCTTTTTCTGTCGGTAACCCCATTGGAGTAAAGATCGTTAGCGCCATACTGACGGCGGCAAGTACTGTTGTTAATTTCTTCATCGTAATCTCCTCTCATGTCATCTTCCACCTTAATGTTACATAGTTCGACGATTTTTTTATATACTTTTAATGATAATCGTTTGTAAATTAGGTAAATTTAAAATTTACATTTATTTTCTGTGACGATTGACCTATTCTCCATTTCCTTATAAAAAAAGACACCAAGCTATGTGTATCAATACTTCACAAAAGAACCATTTATTTTATAGATAAATCTGTTGAGGTTAATCGATTGGATGAAGAAGTGGAAAATTAGTCAATTTGATCGATAACTATGATAATGATCCTAGAGAAAGAGATAAAAAAATAGCCCGTTTCATCATTTAAAATGAAACGGGCTGCTTTAGAAAACGGATCTATTGATCAAAAAGACTTAGATTTATAAATCCTTCTTAGTAAAATAATTCACCTGAGGACTCTGCGTTTGTCCTCCTACTTCTCTACTTGTTTCTTTCACTGCATTCTTCGCACGGCTAATGGTATGACCATATTTCCGCTCCCAGCTTTTCGTCGCAGCGGCAAACGCAATAAGGGTTACGACTGCGAGTGCTCCTGTCGCTGGTAAGAACGATGGCGAAATCATGCCACCTGCATAAGCAACTCCAATTGGCGAGAAGACAAGATACGTTTCACATATGCTTGCGATCAGTAAAATTCCTGCGGGTACGCTGTATTTCCACGGCGTCATATTTACTTTAGAAGCTTTCGGGAATATATACGCTTTTTCTTGTGGTTTCCAGTAAGCAATTCCGAACATGATCGCGACTTCAGCTACGAATAGAATGCCGTAGATGTGGATGAAATGGATGTTAATCGGAAGTCCAAAGATCTGTTCCGTTCCCCATACCATCATATAGTAAGCCACCACGTGGAAAATGATCGCGGCTTTTGCGGCTAATGCTGGTACCTTTTTTGATAGAATTCCGATGAGCACGACAGCAACGATCGGAATGTTGAAAAAGCCCGTAAACTTTCGAATCAAATCCCATAAACCATTTGGTGCGTACATTAACATCGGCGACACGAAAAACGTGACGATTGCAATAACTGAGCCGAACCATTTACTCGCGGTGATAAGCTGTTCATCTGTGGCATCTTTATTCATTGCCGGCTTGTAAATATCGAGTGCAAACATTGTTGAAGCACTATTTAATAGTGAGTTATAAGAACTTAACACGGCACCAAGCAACACTGCGAGGAAAAAGCCGGATAAGTAGGATGGAAGCACGTTCATCACAAGCGTTGGGTAAGCTAGGTCAACAGACTTCAGATCCCCACCGTAAAGGTGAAACGCGATAACACCTGGCACCATCATGAAAATCGGGATAAGAAGCTTAAAGAACCCGGAGAAAATTACCCCTTTTTGTCCTTCTTTTAAACTTTGTGCGCCTAGCGTTCGCTGTATAACATACTGGTTCGTCGCCCAGTAGAACATGTTCGCAATAATAAGTCCTGTGAAAATTGTACCGAACGGAACGGAATCTTCCGGACCGCCGATCGCATTCAGTTTTTCCGGATTTGTTGTTGTGATTGTTTTAACACCGTCTAGGAACGCGCCATTTCCAAGTGCGATAAGCCCAAGAATCGGAACGAGCGCACCAACAATAAGTAACCCTACGCCATTAATGGTGTCAGACACGGCTACGGCTTTTAATCCACCGAAGATCGCATAAACGGCGCCAATGATGCCGATTCCCCAGATGACCACCCAGATCGACTGAGTATAAGAAATATTTAAAATCGACGGCACATCAAACAATTTCAGAACGGCGAGTGCGCCGGAATAAAGCATAGAAGGAATCGTTACCAGAACGTACCCAACCATAAACAAAACAACGGTATAGCGTCTTACACCTTCATCAAATCGTTTGCTAAGAAATTCTGGAAGTGTTGTAATCGACATGTTCAAATATTTTGGTAGCAAGTAAAGTCCCATAAGGACAACCGCTACCCCTGCCGTTACTTCCCAGGCCATGTTTGACAAATTCGTTCGAAACGCCTGACCGTTCAACCCTACCAGCTGCTCAGCTGACAGGTTCGTTAACAAAAGCGAGCCGGCAATAAATCCACCGCTTAGTCCTCTTCCTGCAAGAAAATAACCATCGGAACCACTAGTCGTCCCTCTCGTTTTACGATAAGCTATGTAACCAACAAGCACCATGAATGCTACACAAGATAGCAATGTAAACCAAAGTGATTGCATCTTGACTCCTCCTCTATCCTACGAAAAAATATTTCTCGATTTATTGTAATAAGGGAAATAACCTTTTTATTATATTAGTAAACATTTTTTTGAAATTGAGCATGAAAAAGAGGAAAAGTTAGTAGAAAAGACATGGAGACTGGAAGGATTTCTACCACGTTCTATCAACAAAGGGGCCGCCACATTTGGCAGCCCCTTTTCATGAATTGATTAGTTTATAACCATCTGATCTACCTTTTCGGTCATCCAGTGAAAAGCGCGTGCTGCAATCAGCTGCTCAAAATCGTCCTCTAGTTCTTGCATACAATTCTTAAAGATCTCTACAAAGTCATTCCAATAAAAAACGGTTATGCCCTGAACGTTTGAAAGATGATTAGAGCGATGTAGGAAGTCCCGCTGAAATTGGTGTGTGTTCGACGTTAGTTGTCTGTTGTAGGTTTCTACCGTTGAAACACCTATTGAGGACAAAGCATCTTCTAAGATAAGGAGCGAAAAGTAAAAGTCCTTTCCTTTGGCATAATGGGAGCCAACATCAATATTGCGTAGTACCTGGTTTCGGGAATGATTGTGAGTTGTTTTTGTGGCAATGTCGGACTTGAATTTCGCTTCAATAAACCAGACAAATTTTTCACTTTCAATGATGACATCCACTTCAGTTGGACCTTCTGGTTGATTGTCTAGTAAAGGTGACGGCGGTTTGATTGTTTGCCAGAGGTTAATGGTTAGGTTGTGAGGTAGCTGATCGGTAGGGACTAGTTGCTTTGGTGAGTATTTCGTTTGATTGATTCCTTTTGAAATCAGTTCAGGATACCAGTGTCGAGGGTTGATTTGTTGGAGCGATTTAAACACGTTCCAGGTGATGGCGTCTTCACTATTTTCGCTTCTTAAATGCTTTGTTTTCATATTTCTCATAGCGGGTAGAATTGGATTGTATTTATCGATTAGCAGATTGTCTCTGAAATCATCGTACTCGAAGACGCCGGTTTTTGAGACGGTTCCGTTTTTTGTGATCACTGGCTCACGTGATATGAAATCTTCATAGGCGAAATACTGATGACCTGGCGTGTGGGGCTTCACTTTCGGCCGGTGAGGTAACGTTATTTCTTGGTCAAGGACCCAAAACATATAGGGCTGTCCTTGTTTTTCAAAACCGAATCCTTTTTTGCGATCACGGATGTAGGTAAGAATTCTTTCCTGAGTTTTTAAGTCGAAACGTGTGAGATCTCCTGATGTAGGATTATAAGGAGGAATGAGTATAAAGCAATCGCGGATAGTGTATAGTTTTCCAATGAATCCACCTGTTTCTCGGAAAGCAACATAGGGTGTTGCTCGGTAAGGCTTGGGATGGGGAAACGCATGGATGCTGTGCTCGTAAATGATCTTACATGTACCGCTTGCAGGGAGGGTTAACACGTTTTGATTCATTCCATCACCACTTCCAATTATTGTATCGTGCAGTTTTATTGTACTATATCCAAGGATGTGCGGGTAAATAGATGTCCTTTTATCATAAAAAAACCGCCAACACATTTAAACTAGGAAGTGTTAACGATCTTTTTATGATGTCACTGCTAGAGTGCGCTGCCCTTATTTTATTGCTTTTTCTCTCATCACTCGCTTCATATTTCTTCTAAAAATGAACAACAAGATACCCCCTACGATGATCCAGATAAAATAGAGAGTAGGTAATCCTAAGTCATAGACAAAGGCATAGCCTGCAATAAGCAGCACGCTTATTAAATAAAAACATCCTAGAAACAAATACATATTTCGAACAACTGTATACCGCATCATGGCACCTCGCTTGTCATTCATTTAAACCGAACCCAGTCCACTTCTCTCCACTCTTTGTTAAAGACAATATCCATTTGAATCAATTGTAGTGCCTGTCACCACCCGGTTTCAGTCGGAAATTGTCGAATGTGTTAATTCTTTTTTCTTCTTCCTCGAACCACCTTCACTCGTCAGTTTGTGCTCTCCTTTTAACTCCACTATAATGAAAGACATGCTACTTAACAGGCTAGAAAGGAGAACAACATGTTTTACACCTACCGCTCAAAGAGAACAACGTGGAGAACGGTTTTATTTAATATCATCAGTGTTCTAACAACTCTCGCTATGTTTTTGATTGATCCGGTATCTTCTCGCTCCGGTGAATCGGCTGCTATATCCATTATGTTTGTTATTCTAGCGGGCTGTGTGCTGTCTATTTTGTTCGCATTTGTAGTCTACAGAACGAGCGATGAGAAAAAAGGATGGGCGACAATCGGATTGCTCTTTACACTGTTCAACGTTTCTGTAATCGCTTACTTTATTTGGATAGGCATTAGTCTCGTTTAATCTTAGAAGCCGATTTAAATCGACTTTTGACTTACAAAGAAAACCAGGCACTTCCCTCTCTCTTTAGGGTCGCCTGGTTCTTTTTTTATCTTATTTCAAACCTTATCACTTAAACATCACCGATACAACGCCATAAACCTCTCCATGTAATACGTAAATGTCTGGCTGTAATACCCTGCAAAGTAAAAGTCACTGCCATGGTTTCCAAACGGCATATAAATCACAGCGGCTTTTTTATTATCGTTCTCTGCATACGTTTCTTTAAACGATGCGGCCGTTTCATACCCAACGTACGTATCGTGCGTACCGTGAAAAAGGAGCGCTGGTGGACTCTCTTCGCTAACGAGCTGTTCTGGCCAGAGAAGTTCCTCCGTACCAGGAATACCGCCGAGCGCTGGCCCTTTGTTCGCTGGATAGTAAGGGATCAGAGCTTTCACGTTGATTTCCTCCGAGAACCATTCACCGTCCTTCCCCTCTGTCATTGCAAGAACGCTAGCCGTTGCCAGATGACCCCCGGCCGATCCACCTGAAATAAATGTTGTGGAAAGATCGAGATTATATTCCTCTGCATGCTCCGTTAAATACTGTGTAAAAAGTCCAATATGACGAACTTGGTCATCAATTGAAAATGGTCCCCTCACATGGTCAGGAACATTGCTGCTTAATCCATAGGAACTTAGCGTCGTCAGCCCATACTGAATATCAAATACCGCATAGCCCTGATTTGCAAAATACGTATTTTGCTGCATGACGTTCGCATCACCTTTATCTCCATTTGCCCATGATCCGCCATGAATACGAATTAAGACAGGGAGCTTTCCATCCTTTTCTTTTGGAAGAAAGGAATCAAAACGAAGCTCAACGCCATCGTCCACTCCTTCAGTCCCTTCATAAAACAGCACATCCTTTTCTCCCTCCACATCTGCAGGGGGCATGCCAAGAAAATAAGCGGGAAGCGAAAATGGCGTTTGTTGAAATTCAGACGAATGGAATGACGTTGAATCCCATTGACTAAACGCCTCTTCTACCTGTTCTTCTGCCTGACTGATTGTAATCGGGACAGAGAGAAGCGGTAAGAAATGAACGAAAGTAATGGCAAACCCACCGATCATCAAGATCCTCCGCAACGTTGGGCGTGGTCTTATCCACGACTTGCTTCCCTGTAAAACGAGTACGGTGCTCGCTAGGAAAACGATTGCGTAAAACAAGGCGAGTTGGTTCACGTAAGGCCCATAGCCGCCGTTTTCGTAACGAAAGAGAATCAGAGAGCTTGTGAAGAGTCCCGCGAGTAATACAACGATATTTCCCCATACCAATAGATCAGAAAACCATCGGGGGGTACTGTTCCCTCCCTCTTTTCGTTGCTTGTCCATTGTCCAGGCAAAAATCAAGGTAACTACATGAACCAGAAGAAACAAACTAGGGATAAGAATCGGTAGAATGCTTGTTTCACCTGGATACTGATTTGATAGCTGAAAATTCATTAAGCCAATCAAAATGATTGAAAAAGGAATAAACATCAAATACAGAGCACTCGCAATGCTTAATTTACGTTGCCTGAGCACGCCTAACATGCTCATCACAATCATGACGAGAAACAAAACCCCAAACACATTCCAAATCGGACTTGTATTTCGAAATGAGAGATAAAATAAACTAAAGAGCAAATTTATCCCTGCAAGAAGTTGAATGGCTTTCCAGTAGGAAGATTGTAAGATGAATTGCTTTGATAATGCCGACTTCGTTTCGCGTTCCATATTTGATTCAAGTTCTGAAGACATAGAAAACCTCCTCTAGTTGGTGCCTGTTAGTTGGTGCCTGTCACCACCCGGTTTAAGGCGAATGCTGTCGATATTTGCAAAGTGGCAAGATATAGCAATGATACCCTATGTTTGAACACTACAACCAGTCAAACACTCTCACAATCCTATTTTTGTTATAATGACCATAATTAAACAGTGATAACAGCATAAGAAGAACATACACGTAATCAAACGGTACTCACGATTAAAATCTATCAAAAGGACTGAATCTCTATGCCCTCACAGTATTTTATCGGTATTACCCCACCACCCGACTATCTTAAAAAGGTCGAGCACTTTCAACATAAATGGCTAGATTCCCCGATCGTCGAACCGCACATTACTCTCAAAGCACAAGGCGGCTTAACACCAGATAAGGAATGGATTGAAAAAGTGAGAGCGGTTTGTAAAAGCCTTCACCCGTTTACCATTACCCTAGCCAAGCCAAACTATTTTGGTGATAACATTCTTTACTTAAGCATTCTATCCGATGAGCTGTATCCCTTACACGAAGCGATTGTAAGAGCAATTTCTCCTTCACAGAAACTCATCAACCAATACCAATATTTTGAGCTCGATGACTTTGTGGCTCACCTAACGCTCGGAAAAGCACTGTATGGCTTAACGAAAGAGGAGTTAAGCAATATGGAGCATGCGGCAGAGAAAGAGTTAACACCGTATCCTACTTTTCTAGTAAAATCTGTACAAGTATACGAACTACGCCCTAACAGCAACCGCTACGAACCACTACTTCAAATCCCTCTTGGCTGAAAGTGCGCTACATAGATCTATCTATCCGCCCCCCTCCCTGTTCCATTTGAAAAGGAGGGGGATTTTTCTATTCTCACCCCCACACGCGAAACAAATTAAAAATAGATCCTCTCACGCAAACATAAGATAAACAAAAAACACCGTAATGAAAGGAGTGCCACACATGCTTGAAAAGTTTGTGGATCGACTCCCCATCCTCCCGACCATCCAACCACTCAAAACCACTAACGGCATCCCCTTTTACGAAGTGACAATGAGAGAAACCATGCAAAAGCTTCATCAAGATTTGCCACCAACTCGGATTTGGGGATATAACGGGATGTTTCCCGGTCCAACGTTTCATGTCTTTCGGGATCAGCTTATTCGTGTTCTCTGGAAAAACGACCTTCCCACCAGGCATTTTCTTCCGATTGATCACACCGTTCATGGGGCTGGTGTAGAAGTCCCGGACGTTCGTACAGTTGTGCATCTTCATGGAGGCTCTACACCAGATACAAGCGATGGCTATCCAGAAGCTTGGTTTACAAAGGCTTTTCAGCAACGCGGTCCCTTTTTCACCAACCCTGTTTATGAATATCCGAATCGTCAAGCTGCTACCAACCTCTGGTATCACGATCATGCGATGGGTATCACCCGCTTGAATATCTATGCCGGACTTGCCGGGATGTATATCATTCATGATGAGGAAGAACGATTACTCGGTTTACCGAACGGTCAGTTTGATCTTCCGCTTATTATTCAGGATCGCTCCTTTCATCAAGATGGATCTTTGTATTATCCGGCTGAACCCAAACCTCCTGTGCCGGCTGTATCACCATCCGTTGTTGGAGAGTTTTTTGGAAAGATGAACCTTGTAAATGGAAAAGTATGGCCCTATTTAGAAGTGGAACCTCGCAAGTATCGGTTTCGCATTCTGAATGGCGCAAATGCTCGATTCTATCGTCTTGCTCTTTCAAACGGCCTCCCTTTCACTCAAATCGGGACTGATCAGGGATTATTACCGCGTCCGGTGCCTGTCACCCGCGTTTTGGTCGCTCCTGCAGAACGTGTGGACGTCGTGGTGGACTTTAGTCGTTCTAGTGGAGAGGTGATCATCTTAACCAATGATGCTCCCTCATCGTATCCAAATGGAAAGTTGCCGAATCCTAAAACCACCGGGGTTATTATGCAGTTTCGCGTATCGAAAAAGCTCTCTCATCAAGATCAAAGTGTTATACCAGGAACCTTGGCCCAGTTTGAAACAATGAACGAGTACCAGGCAAACAATCAACGAAACCTTCTACTTAACATGAGAAACGATTCGTACAATCGATCCCTTCATCTATTAAACAATCAGCTCTGGTCTGATCCAATCACCGAAAAGCCTAGATTAGGTGACGTGGAAATTTGGAATCTTATTAATATCACGAATAATACTCACCCTATTCATCTCCATCTTATTCGCTTTCAAATTCTTGATCGCCAGCCTTTTGACAGGGACTTATATGATCAAAAAGGGGTCATTGTGACAACGGGACCACGTAAGAAATCGGAACCAAATGAACGCGGTTGGAAAGATACCGTCCGGGCAAATCCAAATGAAATCACGCGCATCATGATGAAGTTCGCACCTTATGCAGGCTTGTTTGTCTGGCACTGTCATCTATTAGAACACGAAGATTATGAAATGATGAGGCCATATGTCGTCGTTAGAAAGTGAACGATCAGGTATTTTCGCCCCCCTTTCAAAACCGCGGGTGCCTGTCACCCGCGGTTCCCGCGTTTATCTATTCAAAACTCGTGGAAAACTGATACACAGAGACCCAAAATCAAATTCTCATCCCCATTAGAAAGGAACCCACTCATGTCAATCTTACCAAGAGAATTCTATCAAAAACCTACCCTCGAACTAGCAAAAGCGCTCCTCGGCTGTGAGCTAGTAAAAGAAACAGACGAAGGGCTTGCATCTGGCTATATTGTTGAAACTGAAGCTTACCTCGGAGCAACCGATCAAGCCGCCCACAGTTTCAACAACAAACGCACAAAGCGCACGGAAGTAATGTTTGGCCCTCCTGGAAATGCCTATACCTATGTGATGCATACACATTGTTTATTTAACGTCGTCAGTGCTGAAACCGGTGTTCCAGAAGCTGTTCTAGTGCGAGCCGTTGAGCCTCTAAAAGGGCTCGATTTAATGGAGCAACGAAGACCCGGCCGTAAACAAAAGGAATGGACAGATGGACCTGGCAAACTTACAAAAGCACTTGGAATTGATCCAGGCGATTATGGACATGCTTTAATGCGAGCGCCACTTTATATTCGTAGTGGTTATCAGCCTGATCACATTTCTGAAGGAAAACGCATTGGAATTGATAACTCCGGTGAAGCGCGTGACTATCCATGGCGTTTTTGGGTAACGGGAAACAAATACGTATCAAGGTAACGTAGTTTTTCCATTTCAGTTTTTCATTACAGCTCACTAACCATGACTTATGCGCTACACTCCAATCGTTTAATGTGATTTTTTATCGGGTAAAGCTAGTACTATAGCATCAGGATAGAACTTTTAAACAATTTATCAGGAGGTTTTACGCATGAGTAAAGTCGCAATTATTACAGGTGCAGGAAGTGGATTAGGACAAGCAGCGGCGGTTCGCTTAGCTGATGAAGGAGTTAATATTGTCGCAGTAGACATTAACGAAGAAGGCGGTAATGAAACGGTTGACCTAGCAAAAAGAGCAGGCGTTGATGCGCTTTTCATAAAAGCTGATGTATCCAAAGCAGATGAAGTAAAAAATTACGTCGATAAAACAGTTGAAGCCTTTGGTTCAATTGATTATTTCTTCAACAATGCCGGCATCTCCGGTAGTGGAGAATACTACTTAAATACGAAAGTGGAAGAAATCGAGAAGATCGTTGACATTAACTTAATGGGCGCCTTATACGGTGTTCGATACGTAGCTGATGTGATGATCAAAAATGGTGGAGGTTCTATCGTGAACACGGCTTCAAGTGCCGGTGTCATCGGTCAGGATTCGGTTGTCACGTATTCCGCTACAAAGCACGGGATTATTGGACTAACGAAAAGTATTGTCGCTGAATATGCGAAAGACGGCCTGCGCGCAAACGCAATCGCCCCTGGACCAACCGAAACTCCAATGGTTAAAGACTTTTATGACGCCAATCCGAAAATGAAAGAAAATGCTGAAGCCGGTATTCCTCAGAAACGTCTCGGTACGCCTGAAGAAGTCGCTGAGCTTGTCACGTTTCTATTAACCTCGAAAGCGCAGTATATCAATGGTGAAGTGATTCGCATTGATGGTGGGTTTACGAATACGAAGTAAGCGATCTGAAAACGCAACACATCTAAATAAAACGGCCCACAAAACAGTTCTTTTGTGGGCCATTTTTCATCGTTCTCTCTATTTACTTATACCACTATCATCCGAATAAAATGCTCTCTCTCCTTCTCTATGTTCTTCTAAATATTTCCATTTTTAAAAGAAAAGTGACAACCCACCTGCTATAATCAAAAAAACTCCCACTAAAAGATGAAGACTGACAGAACTTAATTCAAGTGTCACCACTTCATACAAACATTCCAAATACCCTTTAGCTCGAGTAATCCCTTTACCACCTCGCCATACCTCTCTTACTCCCCAAAAAAGAAATGGTATGCCCATGCTCGTCAGCACGATAAAACAGATGATAGAGAGGCTCAAGTCACCAGTACTCTTTCTAATTGAGCACGCAACCTTTCACATAAGAGAACAATTTCCCTTTCTGTCGCAGTTGGCGCATCCTGCCACTCATAGACTTCCATTGGACCCCAATAATCTTCTGGCGTACCAGCGTAGCGTGGGATAAGGTGCATGTGAAGATGTGGAACAGAATCGCCAGACACCTGCGCATAAATATGTTCGGCGTGCTCACATTCTCGAAGTGCCTTACTCACTCGTGCCGTAATCATCCCAAAAGCACTCGCTTCTTCTGCCGTCATATCCGCGAGTGAAGGCACATGTCTTTTAAGATCAATCATCACATGCCCTGGGTAGGTCGGTTTCCCTCCTCGATCAATATGTCCAACATACACATAATCATCTTCATAGATCGTTCCCCCGGCTAGCTCAAGTAGACCTGCATGCTTCCTGCAAACAAAACACTCATTTTCCAAGTCAATTTCCCCTTCGAATCGCAGTAGTAGTAAACGTTTTACAAAAGCTCTTACATTTATTAAATCAAACCATTTGCCCTACGACCACACTTTCTCTCATCATTTTTCAACAATCCTTTTGTTTTACACTTAACATCGTAATCGTGATTAGGATGACAATAAGCCCAATACTTTGAAGGACAGTAAGAACTTCTCCTAAAACCACTAATCCAAATAAAGAAGCGGTGACGGGTTCAACCATTGCAATAACCGCAGCCACGGAAGCGGACGTTTTTTTCAACCCTTCTACATAGAGGTAAAAAGAAACACCTGCGCCAATGATTCCGAGAGTAATAAACCAGATCAGATCCTCCGAAAACAATGCGGAGAGTGCTTCCCTATGATCAATAAAAAGAAGCAATACGGCGGTAAATGTAGCAAAAGCCGTGCTAAGAACAAACGGAGGGCTATTATTTTCGGAAGCATTCTTAAAACTAAAGATAAAGAGCGCATAAGAAACACCTGATAGTAACCCGCTCATGATCCCTACCACATTTAGTTCGCTTATCCCTGTTTCATAAATGTTTGTTAATAAGCTGATTCCAAACATCACGATAATCATTGAGATGACCTTAAATGGCGTAATTGACTCGATTCGAAAACAAAAAGAACTGATCAGCACGAATACCGGTGCCGTGTACATTAAGGTTGACGCTACGGCAACTCCGGATTCGGAAATACTGAGGAAGTAAAAGCTGAAGTTACTAGCGACAGCAATCCCAGCGAGCATGGACCACATGATGGTTCTCGAAGAATGCTTGCCTGAACTATCTTTTCGTTTAAGAAGTACCCAAATCACTAAACACACTAACCCAATCGCCCCTCTATAAAAAGAGATCACAAGGGGACTCCACCCTTTGTCCATTAAGATTCCTGCTAAACCTCCTGAAATCCCCCATAAAACAGCTGCTAATATCACGAAACCTGTATAATAGAATCGCATTTTAATCCTCCTTTGGTGTACCAAAATGAACTTGTGCGGAGGAATTTCCCAATTATTTACCAGGTAAAACGAGATCATGGAAAATACAAGAATATTCCATACTTTTTACCATACTGTCGCTTATGAGGATAGAAAGTCTAATATATAGAGGTCAAAAACTCGATACACCAACGAGTTAGCCTATTTGTAAACGAAAACGCAAATCCTACATAAAAAAATGCTAGGAATTTCGAATAGATTGGATTCCTAGCATCTTTAGAAATTAGTATTATTGTATTAGTTGCTGATCAAACCCTTCAATGCATCAAAGATCTGATTGGACTCAACCTTAACAACCCTCAAATCATTGGTACCCTGAATGACTAGCTAATTTATTCATCCCTTTTAAATAAGTGATCGGGGAATCTTCCTTCAACTTATCTTTATGTTCAACTGGGTCTTGTAAAAATAACAAAGAATCACTCTACATCATAAGCTGTTCCATTTTCTTTTCAAATCCATCAACTTCATTAGCTCTTTATCGATCGATTCATATTCCTCTGTCCCCACTGACAAGTAACTGATTTTGCCTAGGAGCTCTGTCATTTTGGTTTCAAGAACGGCTAATTCTTCCCTTATGTTTTCGTTTTCGTTTCCTGTCTCCTTCTTCTTTTGTTTTTCCTCATATTCCTTAATGCCTACCTCAACCCGCTTCATTTTCCCATTTTCAATAACTAATAATTTTGTACACAGTTTTTCAACTAAGTACCTGTCGTGTGAAACGATCAACAGCGTTCCTGAATACGTACTTAGCGTTCTTTCTAGCTCTTCCCGGCTTGGCAGATCAAGATGGTTTGTCGGTTCATCCAGGATTAAGAAGTCATATTCCATCAAAATCATATGAATCAGCTTAATTCGTGTTCGTTCTCCAAGACTTAATTGAGAAATGCGCTTCCCTAGAATCTCTTGCTGAATACCCATATTCGAAAGAAGCGTTCTCGCTCTTGTTTCCAGCTGTCGGTTCGTTAAATCAAGATAATCTAACGGCGTTTTCTCGCCTGGTAAGTCCGTTACATCCTGTGAAAGATAAGCCACTTTAGTCGATTCACTCATCCAAAGCGAACCTTTCGTAAGCTTTTCCTGCTCAAGGAGAATTTTTATAAAGGTTGTTTTACCCGTACCATTTGATCCAATCAGTCCAATTCGGTCACCATGTTTGATGTAAAAATGACTTTTATCAAAGAGCAAGCGATCCCCAAATTGCTTCTTGATCCCCTTTGCTTCAAGAATTCTCTTGCCACGTTTCGCTCCTGATTCAAACTGAAAAGAGACCGTTTTCTCTTCTTTAGGCTTTTCGACTCCATCTTTCTTAAGCTCTAGATTTAACCGTTTCAGCTTCGATTTTATCTGGTTATCCTTTTTCTTTGCCTTCGCTCGTTCGAATTCCCGCAATCCCATTTGACGATTTTCCGAATTGGATCCACCTTTTCCAGCTTCACGATGGCCCTTAGCTGACCAATTTTTCAACGTGGAGATTTGTTGTTCAATCATTTCGACCTTACGCTGTTGCTTTTCATAATCACGCTTATTCTGCTCGTATCTTCTCTGTTTTTCGTTCCGATAGAATGAGTAATTTCCTTCGTAGATGGTTAATTTTCCAGATTCCAATTCAAATATTTTTGTCACGGTCTCATCTAAAAAATAGCGATCATGTGAAATGATGAGGGCAGCACCTGAATAATTTCTCACCTCTTCACTTAGCCACTTGACTCCCTGAATGTCCAGATGATTCGTTGGTTCATCTAAGATCAAAAATTCGGGTGAACTTGCCCAGATCTTCGCTAAAGACAATTTCAGTTTTTCGCCACCACTTAAATGTTGGAGACTTTCTTGCTCCCATCGCTCTTTCTGAAACCCTAGCTTCTTACTTTGTTCCAGTAACCTTTCACCGAAAAGTTCAGCATCAACAGCCAGGTGATTATCTGTTGATTGAGGCAAATAGCCAATGTTCACATGGGGAATAGTCACAGAACCTCTATCTGGTTCAATCCTTTTCATCAAAATATTGACAAGGGTTGATTTCCCAGCCCCATTCCAGCCAACTAAACCAATCTTCTCACCAATTCGTATCTCAAAGTTAACGTCACTTAAAATTTCCCGTTCGCCAAAACTTTTCTGCAGATCTTTCACTTGTATCACTCGCGCCATGCAGGTCACCTCTTACTAAATTTGATTGAGAGGCTTATTGAACATAAATAAGCCTCTCCAAGAATCCTGGAGAGGCTGCTAATCCCATATCAAATAACATGCAAACGCTTAAACAAATAGTGAAATAAACGTAAATATTCTTTACGTCTCCCTTTATTTGAAAAAGGTACATGATGAAATGATCACTTAATTGGACAGACTAATCCTATTTTCCAGGTTCTCATTTTTATGAAAATATGAGTTTGATCCCGTTTAAATAAGATTAATTCCACATCCGCTAAGTACCATTCCTTTCCACCTTTTTCTTACATATTTAGTATATTCATCGAGGTTAGTGCTGTCAATAAGGATTTTGGGGTCGTACAATTTAGAGTGATCGGATGAATTCTTAAAGAGACCTCAGTGTTGCTGCATGATTTTTTAATATTTTCACAAACCGTTGCGCTGCTGGGGTGAGAGAAGTTTCGCCTTCCAAACTAACTAGAGCAACGCATCTAGTTAGTTCTGGCATGTCCACAGGCAAAAGTCTCGTTAGTGTCCCCCTCGTTAATGGATCTTGAACGAGTGATTTGGTCAAAAGAGCTACACCTTTTCCTGAACGAACAAAGTCAAGAGCTGTAGTGGGAGGGAGTTCAAGAGTATCCATGCCAAATGACATATAAGTTTTTTGCCAATGTTTACTCTCATCACTCCAATCAGTCAGAATATAAGGACTACTATTTGCAAAAATCTCCTCTATTGTATAGGTTCTAGCGTTTAATTCACTTAATTTATGGTGCTTATGAGCCACTAATATAAGCGGTTCCTTCATCAAAAGAAGCGTCTTTAAATCACTATTAAAATAGGGATGAGTAATCAGTCCCATTTTAATAAACCCATCATAGAGCATCTCAACAATTTGTTGATTATGACCTGTATGAATGACCAAGTCGATTTCGGGATAGTTCTCATGCATTTCAACTATTGTTGAAGTAAAAATGCCTGTGGTAAATGTAGGTAGTGTTCCTACTTTTACTTCTCCTCGTTTTCCTTCTTTAATGGATTGAGCCCTTTCTAGTCCCTTTAATAATACTTCTAACGCTTGACTCGCATATGGTAGGAACCCCTGCCCCAGGTCTGTCAGTTCCATATTTTTCCCGACACGATGAAACAATGAACCTCCAACACTCTTTTCCAGCTCTTTGATTCGTAAGCTGATGGTTGGTTGCGATACGTTTAAATATCTTGAAGCTTTACTAAAGGAACCTAACCGAACGACCAACTCAAAAGCTTTTAGCTGATTAATTTCCAATGCCACACCTCTTATATAAAAATAATTAATAGTAACTATAACTTATATTAGATTGTTTAATCGATTTAATCTACTTATACTTTTAACGTATAAAAGAAAGAAGGTGCGCAATGATTTTTTTCAAACGGATGGCAAGCACGGTTGAACAACAGTACCAACATCCCAAAGGATTGTTAGGATGGTACATTGGTGAAAAAATGATACGACAACACAAACCAGAAACGATTTGGTCCATTACATTATTAAACCTCCAAGAAGATGAAGACATCTTGGAGATTGGGTGTGGGGCAGGGTATGCGATGAAACGTTTATTAAACGAACATTCCGTTCACAAAGTAATCGGTTTGGATGTTTCTAAGACGCTCCTTCACTCTTCATCGATCCGAAACCAAATAGCAATAAGAAAAGGAAGAGCTCAAGTTGTCCTCGGAAACGTTCATCAATTACCTTTTAAAGATAAACAGTTTTCTAAAGTATTGAGTGTCCATTCCGTTTACTTCTGGGAAAACCTTCCTCAAGCAATCTCAGAAATATCTAGAGTCCTTAAACAAAAAGGAACGGTTTCAATAACGCTTTGCGACGGAAAAAATGGGGAGTCGTGGGATACTATGAAGAACATGATTGAAAATGAGCTCATTCCACTTATGAAACAGATGAAATTTACAAATATAAGAATGTTGAAGGGGCCTGATTCTAGAGGTTACCATACAGTAGCCATCACTGGAGAGCTCTTATTTAAAATGGATGTGATAGAATGATTTTACAATGAATAGGAGGGGTTGGATTTATGAAGCCTAGAGTGTCTGTCATCACGATTGGCGTAAACGACCTAAACGAAGCGTTACGCTTTTATCGTGACGGACTAGAATTTCCTACTGAAGGAATCGTTGGTGAAGAGTTCGACCATGGCGCTGTTTCTTTCTTTGATTTGCAACCCGGTCTAAAACTTGCGATCTGGCATCGGAAAGATATAGCACATGAAGCCAAGATAAAGGTTCATCATCCAAGTCCTACTGAGTTTACTCTCGGTCACAACGTCAATAGTAAGACAGAAGTGGATCATGTAATGGACAAAGCTGAAAGGGCAGGTGCCCTCATTACTGACCCTGCACACGATACATTTTGGGGAGGGTATTCTGGTCATTTTCAAGATCCAGATGGTCACTTGTGGGAGGTTGTATGGAACCCAGATTGGGATGAAGTAGAATAAAGTCGGAAAGCAGACTTGGTGTCTGCTTTTAAACATAATGATCTCATATTTTGATGGCTATGAATTGAGAAAGATCTCCTAAAGGTTCACATCCATTTTCCCATTCGCGTTTTAGCTTTTTTTCTTAAAACCTTAAATGTTTCCTTCTCCTGATTCTAAATCCTCGCTCTTCTTCTTCATCTACGGGTAAATATTTATCTGCTGCAGGATAAATAACCGCTGCAATGATACCTATGATGAAATAGTTCAATAACGTTAGAAATGGAAGGAGAAGGTTTAAAGGAAATGCAATAAGAATAAAAACGACAGTTGCAATTAACGTCCTTTTTGAACTTTTTATTACTTATCAACTCCGCACGTTACCTTTTCATCATGTTAAATCCGAGCGAAATCGATTTACCGTTCATATTCCATTTTCAAAAATTCAAATGTGCTAGCATTTGTATCCTGCATAAACGTATTAACATCTCTGAATCCTAACTTTCTGTATACTTTTATGGCTCTTTGATTAAAAGTCGCAACGGATAAGGTTATTTTTCTTGGGTTATATACATTCTTCACAAACGCGAGACCTGCTTTTAGAAAGTCCAAACCCATCCCCCTATTCGTAAGATCCGGGCGCATCCCTAAGCCAATATCATAAGTTAGATTATCCACTTTGTTAACGCTGAAAAAACCAATTAATTCACTATTCTTCATCACCGCAAACTTAGTGTCCCCACGTAATTCCGGATCGACGAATTCTTGTAAATCTTCTTCATCCGCCTCCATATCGTAAAAAGAATATTCCCCTTCATAGTGCCAATTATAAGAAATGTCTTCTGCTTGATCTTGAGTCATTACTTCAAATTTATAAGTCATACATATCCCCTTTTACCTTTGCTAAAGTGAAAAGCTAATTTTTGAGTGACCTATGTTTAGGTGAATTTAAAAGCTCATGTGATTACTAAATAATACTTTCAAAGCTTAGTCACTCCCGAATCAATCTCCAACCGCGGTGGCGATGTTGTGAGTTTTACGTTTACCCCCAGCGGCACACCATAATGGGGCTGACAATGACCATAATAAAAGTTCTCTACAACAGGGAATGGCGCATTAAAGAAGAAATCTTGAAGCACTTTTTTCAATTCCTTATTTTCATCTGAATCAGCTTGGAAACAACCTAAAACAACACCATTAACCTCATCAAACACCCCTGCTTGTTTAAGATGAGTAAGCATCAAATCAACACGAAACGCAGGTTCTGCAACTTCCTCAATAAGCAGAATGCCTCCATTTGCATTCACTTGATAAGGCGTTCCCAATCCATTGGTAAGCAGCGTTAAATTCCCTCCTACTAACCGTCCTTCCCCTATACCATCAGCTATTATATGAAGAGGTGATTTTTGAGAATCATAGATCTGAGATTCACCTGTAAATAAAGGTAGAAACGAGGCTTCTGTCTCTGCCGTTCTTTCTTCATCATTGAGATCTGTTGCCACCATCGGTCCGTGGAAGGTAACCAAGTTGCTGAAGTTTTGAATGGCATTAAGCAAAAATGTAATGTCGCTGTATCCCCAGAAGATCTTAGGATTTCTTTGAATCTTTTCATAATTTATCATAGGAGTCATTTTTGCTGATCCGAATCCTCCATTGGCACAAAAAATGCCCTGGATATATGGGTCACTAAATGCATCATGTAAGTCAGCAAGTCGCTTTTGTTCAATAGCTATTAAATCTGTCCCAAACTCGAACACATGCCTTCCGATAACGACTTCAAGCCCCATTTTCTCTAATACACGTTTTCCCTGGTTCAGATGCTCTCTATCTGGCAGGCCAGCAGGTGCAATAATGGCTACCTGATCTCCCTTTTGTAAGGCAGATGGTTTCATCATAAGCTTATCTCACTTTCCTTTAATTATCATATTGAGTATGGTTATCTTTTTAAAATTGCTAACCCTCACATCAATTAATTCAGTTCTTTGTCAATTTAAAATAATCCATGGTAGAAGTCTCTTTAAAACCGCACGATTGGTATAGATTTAAAGCATTCTTGTTCTTCACTGCCACTTGGAGCATAATTTGTTGGGCTTGTTTTTCTCTTAATTCCTGTACAGCTTTCAGGAGGATGTCTCTGCCATAACCTTTTCCTCGAAATTCAGGGAGAACGCCTAACCCGTAAATGCCACCCACGCCATTCTGAACTTCTATATGAACTTTACCTATAACTGTTTGGTTACATTCAGCCAGTAAAATATCCATTCCATCCTTTGCTGCTTCCTCAGGAAGTGTTGACTCTTCCTCTGAATTCATTTGAAAGTATATCGCATTTTGTCTCGCAATTTCTTTTGCATCTTGATTAAGCGCCTTTCGAAAATGAAGGTTTGTCTTCGCGGCTTCCCTTGCTTCACTTATTAAATGCATCTCATATTCTGAGTTCTCATAGTGGGCTCCCGTACTTTTAATAAACTTAACCCCAGAAGCAGAATTTCGATTACTCAACAAAAGCATCTGTTTCGATTCCCGTTTATTCCACTCATCATGAACAAGTGAGAACAACCGTCTAAAGACGCCCAGACTCCTAAACTCAGGATGAACCATCCCATTTACTTCTAATGCTTCTGAACCAAATTGACAGATGCCTATATAGCCGATCAGTGTGTGATCATCATAAAACATAAACTCGTTGATTTTGTTCTGGTCCATAGTTTCGTTATAAGATTTAGTTAGTTTGTAATCAAGTTCTAGTTTTAACGTTACTTCTTCTTTTTCAAGGCAACATTCTTTTAATCTGAGGATTTCGTTGTAGTCTTCTCGATTTAATGAAGGTGATAGTTTGATAGATGGATGAGTGATTGTTTTCATTCGATTTGATTCTCCTCTTTCTTTGTTTTTTACTCAAATCCTCTGTCTTACCTTGTTAGAAGAGAATGATGTTGTTCAATCCTTAATCTAAAATGGTTCATGATTCTAATCTGATCTTCCGTTAACCTTTCTTTATCCCAATACATATGCATTAAGCTGTATTCAAATACTTCCTTTAGTTTGATAAATAAAGGAAGCTGATCTTCCATTTCAGGCGATAAGTTATTTTCCTCCCGGTAACCTTGGAGGATTGCTTTTGTCATCGCTCGTCCATAGTCCACAATGTTCCCTCCCCCAACATAGGAATATTCCATTGCACTATAAACTGCAGCAGCTAGATCGAAAACATAAAAGTGCTTCTCGCAATCTTGAAAATCAATCATTGTTAAATTTGATTCTTGATCAACTAATAGATTTTCTAAGCACAAATCACCGTGTAATAATCCATAGTTGGAATAGGATTTTGTAAGATTTTTTATTGTTGATAAGACGTCATGTGCCACCTCTCTAATCGTACGTTCTTCTTTGGGAATATACTTCAGAAAGGCGTACTCCTCATTCTCATGCCAGTCGTTAATATTAGTAACGGGGTAGGTTTCTTCAAATTTTTTGGACAAACGGTGCAATCGCCCTATTTGCCGACCTAGCTCATGAAACACATTGGGCTGCCAACGCCCTCTTGGCAAATGGATCCCAGGAGCCGCTTGATAAACGACTGTTAACATTTCCCTGTCTAGCATAATCCTTTCAACTACTTCTCCATTTACTGAAGCGATTGTAGGCGATACACCCAAACCTTCTTGATAGAGGAAATTCGTATAAGTCACTTCATCTACCTGTTCTTCATAGCTTTTATAGTTGGTCACCCTGGCGTAGTAAGTACCTTGTTCCGCCGTACAACGAAACATCTCATCTGTCATAGCATCTACTTTGAGCAAATCCAATGGGTATTTTTCGTTCAGTACTGGAAGTAACTGATCATTCATACAAGACTCCTCCTTTCATCCCTCACTAATTGAATAAATGAAGCGTTTATGATGTACTGAAGACCTTTTCCATTATCATAACAGGTGAGTTCAATAGAATTTTGACAGCTCCGGAAACGATTCAATCACATCATCGTATTCGGATACTTGTCCAAAACCATACTGCGCATAAATGAAAGGAATTTTGGCGTACCTCGCTGCTTTTAAATCTCCTTCCGTATCCCCTACATAGATTGGAGAGGTCAAGTTGTTTCTCTCCATAATCAACTGAATATTTTCGCCTTTTGAAAGGCCTGTTCTCCCGGGGTTTTCAAAGTCTTGAAAGTATTTCTCAAGTTGGTGATACGCATAGAATGATTCAATATATCCATCCTGGCAATTACTGACGATATAGAGGTTGTAGGAGTTTGATAGATTCTGCAAGACGGCCTCTACCTGAGGAAAAAGAGACCCGCCGTGTTTTTGTAAATATCCTTGTTCAACCTCACAACACTCTTTTATGACCTGTTCGCGAACATCTTCAGTTAAATGAGGAAACAGTTTAAGACTGATCTCCTGCATTTGTAATCCCATCGTTCCTTCAAAGTCAGTCCTTGTCAGTTCCCGATTTACTTGAGGATGCTCTTTCAAACGGCTATTCCATGCTAGTAATACAGTATCAATCGGATCCCAAATGGTCCCGTCTAAGTCAAAAATAATGCTATCCACTACGATGATCGCTCCTTAAAAAAGCCTAGTTGTTTCTCATTCTTTCATAACTACAATCATGCTTTCCGTTTTTACTATGTATAGAAGTATAAAATGCCCCATGAAGTGACGCTTACTTCCTTCTTCGTACTTCCCTCATTCTCGAACAGTTCGTTTATGAATTAACGTGATAAGAGGTTTATTAGCTACTGGATAAATGTCGGTCTGTTTTGTATTTGTTACCAACTTTTCTTGAATAAATGACTTTAGTCTCACACTACCAATCGTAACATTTATTTCCACATATGGAGGATTCGTTTATGTTAAATCATTTTGCCTGTTGCACTGACAAATCCAAGCCATCAAGAAAACAAAAAAACCTCTAAGAACGAATGAACATTCTCGGAGGTTCAATGACAATTTAATTTGATTTTTCCCAATACGCCGCATCTTTGTTGGATTGAGATGGAGGAAATGTATCTCCACTGCTTAGTTCAATGTTTTTTTCTTCTTCTGCGTTAGCATTCTCGTTTGATTCGTTTACTAATCCAACAAATTCATACGTTCCATTCTCAGGTGCTTTTTCGCCAGTCTTAAAACGCTGTGCCATCATAAAAAACTCCTTTGTCGGTTATTGTGTTACATGAAGGAATGTACCCCGTAGATCAATATCAAAACTCAAAAAAGCACATTCAGGATTCTTTTACCATATCATTTTTAGTCTCTATTCAGCTGAAAGATATTTTGAAAAATAAATATAAATAACCAAAAATAACTGTTTAGAAACTACTTAGGGGGTATATATGGGTTAAGGAGGCGTAAAAAAATGGAAAAAAAGACAAAACTAGCAGGGGTGTTACTAATTGCTCTTTTAATTGCTGGATGTCAAAGCTCAAAGGATGAGGTAAATTCACAGACTTCTGAGTCTAGTGAAAATGGAAGTATGGAATCGGTAGAAAACGATGGTAGTGCAGAAGACAACGGTGCTAACATGGAACCTTCAGATAAAGCTGGAACTTCTAATGCTGATGAGAACAAAACAGACGTTTATAGCGGGGAGCAAAAGAATCCTAATTATTTTATTGATACTCACTTATTTGATCATGAAAATAATTTTTATACGGCATACACGATACAGCGTGATGAGGAAGAAGAGCAAGCACTTTCACCTGAAAAACGCTTAGAAACGTCACTATTCAATAATGATCCGTCTGAGCAGGATATACTTAGTTCATATACTGATCTAACATTTGAATGGCCTAATCTACTAATCCACTTCAATGAAGATGGAAATGCTTTAGCTGCAACCTCTGCACAAAGCAATTTATTCTTCAAGGCGTTATTTGGAATCAGTGATCTTTATGGAGTGAAAGAAATTACATTTTTAAATCCTAATGGTGAAAAGGGTATGGTATTGGCTGAAAGATCAGTCGATGAATCTGTTGCTGTTAAAGAAGAAAGAGGTTTCACCCGCGGCTACTATACGATTTATGACGAAGAATTAGGGAAAACCTTCTTCTTGCCTGGTGGCGAGTTAGAGGAGCAAGTAGTAAATGAAAACGATGAGCTGCTCTCTTTCAGAGAGACAATAGAAGCCATGAGTTCAGTAGATAATGCCGACGCGTTTTATTCGTCAGCCATTGTGGAAGGGATAGAAATTCTCCACTCATCCATTAAAAATAGTGTTGCTACGGTACAATACAAAATGGATGAAGATATAGTAACAGAAGCAGATCGAGTTGTTTTTGAGAACGCGATTCAATTGGCGGCACTTGACTTTCATGCATGGGAAGTTGAAATAATGAATGATACGTTGAAACAAAGCAAAACGTATCCGTTAATAGGTCAGTAACATGAAGCTAAGAACTTTTCTAATATGAAAAAATTAGCTCAAGATTTATGATTTCATCTTTTAAAGAATGATTATCAAGTTTATCCCTTTCTAACTTAACGCAACCTGCTTAATCGTATAATTTGACTTAATGAGATTCTAAATAAAGTATTCTAGACTCCATCCTGGACACCTCCACAAGCACTGTTCATTATTTAAGACAATCCATTTGAGCCTCGTATGCATAATAGTTCTAAAGAGTTTTTGATAAATGCCAAATTTTAAAAAGTATCCCATATTCTTAAGATAGGTAGCTTGAACCAAGGAGTGTCCCCTAACTCCTTCCCTCTTTATATACTATAAAATGATCCAAGCCCCTACATTTTAAAGTGTGAGGGCTTGCTGTGTCTGTATTATTTCTTGCTGAGAGAGATGATCTATTTTTCGTAAAATTGATATTATACGCGAAGTATATTTTATCAATCCTGTATTGTTACTAAGGATTCTAACTTGCTATTAGATTTCAGATAAAGAAGCCCACCTTATTATATATAAGCTCCGAGATACTGGAATAACCAGATTTTTTTTAGGGGGGACTTGTTATATTGCGCGCTTTTAAGGAATACCAGTTAGCTCTCCACTTTTGAATTGTTAGGATCTTATGAATAACGAGTAAGAAAGTCTACAAGTGTCCCATTTAGGTCTTTCGCTCCCTCACCAAGCCATATCAAATGTCCCCATGAATTAAGTATACATAACTTCGAATCCGAGATTTGTTTATGAGCATAATGTGCATGCTCGAACGGGACTGCCCGGTCATGTTTGCTATGCATGATAAGGGTTGGGGAAGAAATTTCATTTAAATCCTTTGATGTAATTTCCTTTGTTTGTAATAAATCAATTAAAAAGCCAGACCCTGATCGCTGGCGATTATTCATCTTCTGGAGTTCGTCAATATCTTCTTCCAACATTTTGTCTTTTATTTGCTTATATGAAAGCTTGCTAAATGAGGATACCATTTGCTTAAACATAAACTTCGGAAAACAGTTGCTCATGATTGAAGTGAGTTTCCATGTCATTTTTTCTGAAGAAGGATGAAATAAAATCTGGGCCAATTTATATATTTTATCTTTTGGGGTATGCCATTCTTTGGTAACAGCACTTTGTAACGTCAATGTTTTGACTCTCTTCGGGTAATGAGAAGCAAAATAAAGTCCACTTGGTCCCCCAGCCGAAACTGCAAGAACATGAACTTTTTCAATTCCTAAATGATTTAATAGCTTCACATAATAACCGCAGGCTTCGGACAAGCTTTCTCCAATTTTCTTTGAGGTTCTGCCGTATCCAGCCCTTGAAGGTGTAATGATCATGAAACCACTTTTAATAAGTGATTCATATCCAAATTCTTCATTGCAATTGGAGTGTCCTCCGTGCATCACTAATACTTGTTCGCCTTCTTTTCCAGTAATTGAATATTCGATGGTTTGTCCTTCTATTGTATATGTACCTATAATTCTTTCCAATGCCCCCTGACCTCCCAACATGTAATTGTTTAAGTGAAATGTTTATTCTGTTAAATGGTTAAGGTAAACTTTGTTATTCTAGAATTGCTCCGATAATCCAGAAGACTTGGAACCGGGATAAACTCTAGAATTTTCCGTACATTAGTGTTAATTTAGATCAATGTTCCCCACATATTGAACATCTCCCATATCAGAAGAGAGATTCACTTCTAAGATATAGTTACCTTTTGAATCTGGAAATTGAAAACCATTAGATTTATTTACAGGCAATTCAATCTCTTCATTGTTTTGCCAAAGAGATACTTGAAACTCTTCTAATTTAAAATCAGAATGTCCAAATTCTATGTTTCCCTCTGAACCAGCATTGACCTCAATTTGATTCTGTTCGATTCCTAATGATTGAAAGTCAACAACAGTTTTTTTGTATTCCTCATTAGGACCTTCCCAATTCACGGATGCTTCTTTAAGTTCATATGAATCATAGTCGTTTAGATGATGGTACCAAACTGTCATTGTTGGAGGAGTGAAATCGTACTCCTCACCTATACAGGCGGTCAATAAAAAGATACAGCATAAACTTACTATCAAAAATATTGAACGAATCATTATCAATTCCTTTCTCTTTAATGTTCAAGTAACTGCAACTGTGGAGCATAAAGCAAACACTCTTTTAAACTATTGCTCCGAGATTAATTAAGACTCAGTATAGATATCTTCCTTAACACCATTACACTTCTATTATTTGATAAGATCTCTTTTAATAATTGAATACATATATAAATCATCAAATTTACCAAGAGTATATTCATAGTGCCTGAGTAAGCCTTCTTTTGTAAAACCTAGTTTGCTAACCAACTGTTGTGATTGAATATTACCAGGCTCTATCAAAGCCTCTATCCGTTCTAACTGATAGTGATTAAATCCATACCTCATAATAGCTCCTAGCGCTTCAGAAGCTATGCCTTTTCCCCAATAATTTTTACTTAATTCAAATCCAACTTCAGCTCTATAATGTTTGTGTTGCATATTTAAATACCCGCAACTACCTATAACCTTATCTGAGTCTTTTAAAGTAACTCCCCACCTAATACCTGTACCTTCTTTTATTATTGAATGATACCAGTCGATTTCATCCATTACTTCTTGAACACTTTGGGCAGGCGCTAGACCCATGTGTTTTACGACTTCTTCATCGGATAAATAGTGATACATATCCAAAGCATCCTCTGAGGTTACTTCTCTTAAAATTAATCGTTTTGTTTCAATTATAGGATTTTGTTTTTCCATTAATTTTCCTCTCTTTAACATTTTTCTATTTTCTTACATAGCATAGCCCTCCATATATTGAGGAGCCAAAATCTATGTACCGATCTTCAACTTTTGCTCCGAGATAACGGAATAACTTTTTTAATCAACTATTAAAATCGGTCCTCTAAAACCTCACCTAAACTCCACATTCTTTAATATCTTCATAGATCAGATCTTTTTGATGCAATTCATTTAGCAACCTAATAATTGATTTCCTCATATCAATGAGAGTGTCATCAAAGTCTAAGCCTATATGTATCAATTTTTTCCTCCCATATTAGTTATTATCATTATATATATATTGATCATGCCATTTAAGTAAGTGGCTTTGACATATCCATCATATCTTTAAACCCTAGATTTCCATAAATCTTTCTTCCAGTGGAACTTGACCATAACCTTGCTCGGATTGCTCCTTTTTCTTTGAGCCATCCACAAGTTTCATCGACTAATTTATAAGCTAGCCCATTATTCCGATGATTTTCTTTCGTATATACTGCTATCACCCAACCAAAAAGGCTCTGTTCTTCTGCAAGCGGATATGAATACTCTGTCCTAATCAACCCTCCTGAACAAGCAACAATATTATCATTGCTATCGGTGGCAACTCTGAATACTAAATTATCTAATTCAAATTCTTTTAGAAATAAACTCTCAACTTCCTCAAGCCTCTGTACATCTGGCTTTGGAATGCCATCTACATCTCCCATTTCACAGGCCATTTTGTACCATAGGTCAGCCATAATAGGAATTTCTTTATTAGTATTCCATCTTGTTTCATACATTTTATTACCTCCTAATAAACAGGATATATGACTATATTTCTACAAAAATCCATTTTTCTTTCAATTCCAATTATTTCAAAACCTAACCAGTTACTCAACTATTTTTGAAAGAAAAAGGTGTAATTCCTTAATCAGAAATTACACCTAATTGATGAAGATCATTCAATCACTAGTACGTATGATGTTATTGCAGTAACGCTCCGAGATTGTTGATCAAGAGTTTGCTACCTCTTTTATATCCAAGAAGTCTTCCTCCCTGACCATATTTGTATCTGATAACAGAATGGCTTCGAAGGATTTAAATAATTCTTGAATCTCATTTTCCTGATTTATTAGTGCCATCGCCTTCTGATATTCTTTTTCACTTTCATATTTTGCAATTTCCATCCACTTTAATGAATTTTCCTTGCTTTGTAAGTAAGTGGTTTCAACGTCGATGTACTTTCCATAAATTTCTCCAACTTTTTGCTGAATACGGAAATACTCTTCTATACTCTCTTCGTGAATTTGATATTCATATACTTTGACAAACATCGGAACTTCACCCCTCATAGAAAAATTAATTAGAAAGTAATACATCATTCGCTCCGGTTTAACAGCTAAGAGCTAATGTTAATTTTTTTGTAAAGTATTTACTTTATGCAATTTTTCAAGCTTCAGTCTTGTAGATCTTATTACATTATTTTTGTTCTACCTTTCTTTAATGTCCTGACTACTTCTTTTTTAATGGAGATAACTATAGAAGAACAGAGCCCATATGTCACTAATACTCCAATGAGTATCTTAATTAATAATGCAGTATCTGGAGCATAAGCATTAATGGTATGCCATGGTGATTGAAATAATTGAACTAATAAAGGATTCATAAAAACTCCTAGCAAGATGGATAGTCCGGCTACAATGTACCATATTTTCTTAAAAATAAGGTTCTTTTGATAAAGTCGGGAGATATTCCAAATCCCTAACAAGGTTACTACCATAGTGCAAAATAAGGTTATCCATTGCATTTGATAGTTAGGCTCAGGCAAAGAAGATATTTGTTCACTCTCAATAATTTCTCTAATACCTTCTTTCATATTAGTCGTATTCATGACTTCAGAAAAATTATTCTTATTGGTCAGCAACACAAAGGCATAGTCCTTCGTATTGTGTAGGAAGATTTCAGAACGCGAGTCTGGAGTTTCTCCACCATGAAAAATATATTGTTCGTTTTTCTCCTTATTGATTCTCCAGCCTAATCCATAATACAAGTTTTCTTTTCTATACACTTCTGGTTTGGTGTATAGCGTGTTTAAAGGTTCAGATAAAAGGGTGTCACTGTATTGAACGGCTCTTATGAACGCTAACATATCCTCTAATGTCGAAGCCATATAACCGTATGGGGCACCACCATCATCGAACCAAACATTGCTTTCAACTGGTTTACCAAACCAGGATTGAAAACCTGGCTGATATCCCAATTTAATCGCTGATTTATACGAAGCAACCGTATCGGACATACCCAAGTCCTTAAACACTGCCTCTTGCATGTATTCTGCAAAAGGTACTTTAGATTGTTCTTCAATTATTTTTCCTAGTAGTAGATAATTCGCAGCGCTATACTGGTGAAGTTGTCCTGGTTTTGAAACAAGTTTTAGAGGTTCCAGTTCTTTTACAGCTTCTGTAAGGGCATTAGATCCTCTTAAGTTTTTATCAGCTACTTCCATTCCAGATAAGGAGCTAATCCCACTCGTATGTGCCAATAGTTGTTTTACCTTAATAACGTATTGATTGGTCGATTGTCCGTAATCGAATTTGATATATGTATCTATTGGAGCTTCTAACTCTATTTCTCCTTTCTCCACTAACTTAAGAATACCAAGGCTTGTTAATGGTTTACTTATTGATCCTATTGAGAAAAGAGTTTTATTTGTGACAGGCGATCCATCACTCTGCTTACCAAACGACTCTTGATAGACCACTTTTCCATTTTGTACGAGCCCTAAGGACGCACCTGGAATTTGGTACTTCTTCATTGCTTCATTCATATACTCTGTAAGCATATCTTCTTCATGGTTTTGCGCTTGTGCAATATTAGGGATAACTAATATTACTAATAGAAACAACCCAAAAGAGATTCTTATCAAATTATCCACTACCTTTCATTGGTTCGTTAGACGTACTTTCAAACTATTCTTTAATCATACATTTAATTGAATTTTCCAAAAATCATCTTAAGAATTATTTTAAAATAGGTCTTCAGTCTTATAAAGTCTATAGCCTTATGTTCAAGTGATACCAATCATTTAAAATCAAAGTGAATTACTTCACCACTTATTCCACGTCAAAAAGAAGCCTATCTTATTACAGATAAGCTCCGAGATTGTTGAAGATATGGAACTAAAAATTCATAATTAATTCGATGTCAGCGTAATGATCATCCTTATATTCTTTATCTCCATAAAATCCATTAATCTTATTTAACCCAAGTCCAGTCCAAAATCTAAGAGCTGGCCAATTTTTTATGGCTACACTTGCTCGGACTTCTACAAAATTAGACTCTCTTAAAATAGTGAGTAATTCATTAATGACTTCTTTCCCTAGTCCTTGTTTATGATATATTTTGTCGATGTATAGATAGTTAATATAAAATGTTTCAGGCTTCGGATATCCATGATAAGTTGTAAGAATTCCAACAATAGTATCCGTTCCCTTTAGTGTTAACACTTGAATTTTGTAGCGTTCTTTGGTTCCATTAGGAGGTAAGTCGCCTTCAGTAAAACAGCGATAAGCATAATTATGATCTATACTACCGCCGTCCCATTGATGTATGTAACTCCCTTGTTCATATATCTTTTGAACAATTTGTATTTCACTTTCTTTAAGATCTTGAATTGTTAGTCTTGGAGTCTCCCACACGTTTGGAATTAATTTCATCAACACTCTTAAACTCCCTCCCGTCTTCTTAATATTTTTTTCAACGTCTATGATTCAATAATACAAGATCTAGTAAGTTGATTTAAAAAATATCATCTCTGGAGATCCCCTTCGTCCAAATTCTCTATTTTACCACTTTGAATAAATCCGTTCGCTTCAAATACTTTCTGCATCCTAACGTTAGAGCAATTAGTAGAAGAAAATACTTTTGCAGTAAGAGAATGGTTAATCATATATCCCAGCAGCAAACTTGCATAACCTTTCCGTCTTTTTGATGGGGCTACCATAATAAGAGATATAAATGAACAGTCAAAAAAATTAGTATCATACGTTAAAAACCCTACGATATTCTTCGCCTCCTTAACAACGATACAGCATTCCCTCTCAATGGTATCTTTAATAAACTTCCGTCTGCTTGTGTTTCCAATTACTTCACTGTCAACGTGTACGATTTCATCTAAGTCTGTAATATTGGCTTTTGAAACGTTATACATCATACTTCTCCTTTTTTAATTTTAGTTTCTCTTATTCCGTCTTCCTACAATAGAATTGTATTTAAAGCGCTTACTCTTTATTAAGATAATCCTTCTTTTTACATGAAAACTATAACTTAAGATTTATCCAATGGATTCAATTAATACAAAAGACAAAACTGTAAAACTAAAAATGGTTTTTCCACTCTTCTTCTAAAATTCCGTAAGAATATTCATCCCACCAACCATCCCCATGCGGAATGCATTTTTTAAAATACCCTTCTCTTCTCATACCGATTTTTTCCATAACACGATAAGAAGGAACATTTTCTGGTTGGCAAGTGGCTACAATCCTATGTAACTCTAACTCTTCAAATCCATATTTTAATAATGCTAGGGCAGCTTCCGAAGCATAACCTTTATTATAATAATCCGGATTGAAAACCCATCCTATTTCATAAGAATGTTCACCAAAATATTTAAAAAACTCAATATGACCTATTAGTGTCTTCTTGCCTGCAAGTATCACAGGAAATTTATTAGCTGATTCTCCAATGTTTTCTCTTATAAACTTCTTAGTTTCTTCTTTTGTTAATACACCTTCCGGCATATATTCCATAACAGTTTTTTGGGAAGTATATGTATATACTTCTTCCCAATCTTCTAATTCAAAACCACGAATTATTAATCTTTCTGTTCTTATGTTCATATAGCTCTCCCACAAAATAATATATATCTTAAATTTAACTTAGTTTTGAAACTAATGGTATAAAGTGCTTAACCAAGATTCAGTAATCGCTCCGAGATTGTTGAACTTACATTCTAGTTACGCTTGTGACGTTGACATAAAAATACTTTAGCTGTTTGAAAAGAACCAATCTTTTTCATATTTAAGATTTAGCTGATCTCCAACTCCAAATGCAAACTCTATAAATGCTGATCCTTTCGCTGTAATAAGATAATCATCCACAACAACTGGTGAGTTTACATAGTTCTCATTGTTAAATGTACCAAAGAAATTCCTTTGTTCAGTAGTTAATCCTGTAGTATAACGCTTCTTCTCTAGCACACCACTTGCTGATAATAAATAAGGAGCACTAGAAATTGCAGCAATTATTCGATTTCGATCATCAATTTTATGTAAAAAGGAAGACAACTTATGATCGTCAACAAGATGCTCAAAATCATCAACTCCAGGAAGCACAACACTATCTAAAAGATTAATATCAAACTCATTTATTGTAGATTCTGGTATACAAGGTAAGCCAGCTTCTCCTTTTATAGGATGACTATTTAAACCTAGAAATATAGTTTGTTTTCCACCTTGTTTCAATACCGATAATAGTACAGAAAGCTCATATTCACTGAATCTAGGGTAAATCAGTATGCCTGTATAAAGGGATTCTGTCATTTTTGCACTTCCTCCTCAATCATCGCTCCGATATTCTTGAAAAACAAATCAAAAACTTTTATTTGATTACCTTAGTTAGTACATTCATATATTCTCGAATGACTTCCCCAAGGATGATACCCTTCACCTATATATGAAAATCCATATTTCTCATAGTATCCAATGTGATCAGTACAAAGAAAAATTTTATTGTATCCTATTTTCTTTGCATCAGCTTGTGCACGTAAAAGCAGTTCTTTCCCTAGATCATTACCACGATGATTTTCTTCAATGTAAATAGCGCATACCCACGGCAATAAATCCATTCGGCTTATAAAATCATTCGTGATTAGACCTGCGCACCCAATGATTTCGTCTGATTCCAGCATTAAATACCAAATAGGAAGAGGACTATCTGTTTTTATACTGTAGGTAATACTGTCCTCATATACTTTCATGCTGTTTTCATTTGCCCACTTATTCTGAAAATACTTTATCGCTGCTTCTTTATACTTTGGGTTTTCTCTTACATTAATAATTTGCATAGTGACTTCACCTAGCTACCCTCTATATTTAAAGTCTTTATTAAAGAATTGCTCCGAGATTGTAGAATAAGAAATTACTATTAAAATATAATTATTTATTAACGTCTTCAACACGTAAGTTTGTGACTGTGCCCTGGTGAAAATAAAGTTGCCATCTTTCATCTATATACTTCCATATTGAACTTCTTAGGGTATTACGATTGTTTGTTTTATTATTAACAAAATAAGTTGTTAAAACTGCAAAAGGACCTAATGGATGAACTTCAAAATCATATAATGACAATTCATCCAATGCCAAACTACTATCAATACAATCCTTTTTATATATCTTATTTCCTGAGGCTCCAATTTCAAAAAATTCATCAGCAAGGATCTTATCTAATTCTTCTGCTGAACTACGAATCTCATGATTTAAATGACTACCTTCTAACTTTTTTATAAGTTCTTTAAGATTGGTACCCACCATTTCACTCCTTAACTAAAATCATTGATATAATAGCCTCTCTCATCATTTAATTTAGAGTTGCCATAAATAAAAAGAGCGAGCACAAAATATTCAAAACTCTGTTCTTAACTACTTAGAGCGCTTACTTTTTATTTAGCAAACGCTCCGAGATTGTTGAAGAATTATATTCAAGATTACTTCAAATATTTCAAGGAGATGATGCTACAAATTCTACTTTAATTCTATCTGGGTCTTCAAAGTAAACAGCATAGTGATGATTACCGCCTGCAAAAGGATGCTGGTTTTCATATAGAATATTTATACCTCTCTCTTTCAGGTTATTAGCCATTTCGTCTACTCTATTACGTGATGAAGCGTGAAATGCTAGGTGATTCAAACCAGCTCTACATCTGTGATAAGGTATATCTAAAAATTTTTCTTCTGTTTGAACAAACACTAAGTAAGTTTCATCTAGCTTCCAACTTTGTCCTTTATCCCATTTTTGAAAAGGTTCATACCCTAACTCCTTTAAGAACCAGCTCCAGAATGAAGTTGATCTTTCCAGATTAGATACATAGATTTCAACGTGGTGAAGTAACCCCTCAGACATTAGATCCTCCTTCTTATTATTAAATGATTGCTCCGATTATGCGAAAAATTTATGAATAGTAATCTCAAAACTTTGAACTTATTACTACCTCTTTGGTGTCACTCACTTCTATTTCAACATTATTACTTAGCTTAATATAAATAGGATGAACAGAAGAGATTCTATCTGAAAAGATCCATCTCCTACCTGGTTTATTTAACAGAAGGAAAATCCCGTTAGACTTGTCCCCCATAAAATTAAGCGAACTATCACTTAGTTCACAGTTATCACGCTCTTTAATTCCTATATCAATCAACTTTTTACCAATTTTAATAGGTTCCTCCACGGTAAGACTTATTTCACTTATATTTTGAATGCTATGTTGTGAAAAGGGGCCAACCTCAGCTCTTGAAATTGAATGTCTGGAGATAAACTCAACTATATTTCCGACAGGATCATAAAAGTAAATTGATTTGGCAGGCAGATATGAAAAATCTACTTCATCATTTCCATCCTCATAATTTAATTTAACTATACTTTTAACCCAAGCTTTAGCTTCCTTAAACTTGTTTGAAGGAATGTTAAAAGCAAAATGATAGAAAGGTTCTCCTTCTACGTCCCTTGATGTAAATGTAAGTTGACTAGAACCAACTGCAATTTGAAAATCTTCTTTGTTATTCTTTATCAAAGATAAACCAAGAGTTTCTGTATAAAACTCTTTCATTTTTTCAAGATCATTAGTTCTTAAAATAACCTCACTAATTTCCAAAGCTATTCCCCTCCCAAAAGCATCTATGTCTTGTCATCAATAATACAATCATTGATGTTAAAACACTACTTACGATAGAAGGAGATTATATACAACTTTTGATTGAGATTATATATATTATCTCGAATTAAAATCTTCAACAAAACTGCCCAATTATAGAAGATACTCCTCCTCCTACAACACCATAAAAAGTAAATCCAATTTCATCAAATATAGATAAACACTATAATAAATCTTCATACAAAAATGCCCTGCACTAAGTCACAGGACATTTCAAAATGAAATTTATTCTTCTAACAATCCATTTTCCACAAGCCAATCATGCGCAACAACAGAAACACTGTTCCCTTCAATATCAACTTTATAATTCAGTTCACGCATAATATCGCTGTTTAGTTTTTCACCTAAACGTGCTGTGATTTCTTCCACTTCTGGATACTTTTCATAGACGTCTTCGTTAATACTTACCGCTGCCCGATAGGGTGGAAAGAACGTTTTATCATCTTTTAGTGTCACGAGATCATACTCGACGATCGTTGCATCTGTTTCAAATGCGACTGAGACATCGACTTGTTCGTTATCTAATGACCGCTGTGTTAAGCCAAGATCCATCAGCTTGATTTGACTTGAATCGAATTCAAATCCGTATGTTTCTTCTACGCCTGGTAATCCGTCAGGACGGTTAGCAAATTCAGCGTCTGAGGCCATTGTGAGTTCGCCTGGATTTTCATTTACATAAGCTGCTAGATCACTAATCGATTCAATGCCTAATTCATTCGCCTGCTCTTTTCTCATTGCAAGCGCATAGGTGTTGTTCACATTCGACATGTTCATCCAGTGGATGTCATTATTTTTAGCATCTAATTCTTTCACTTTTTCAAATGCTTCCTTAGGATCTGCAATGGGCTCTTCGCCCATATATGTAATAAGGGCTGTGCCCGTATATTCCCACATCATATCTACCTGGCTGTTTTCGAGCGCTTTCCGCACGACCGTACTTCCAAGGTTATTCATCTGCTTAACATTAAACCCTTCATCCTTTAATAGAAAAGCGGTCATTTCTGAAAGCAAGTATTGTTCCGTAAAGTTCTTCCCTCCAACGGATATCTGTTTGCCCCCAATCCCTACACTTGAACACGAAGCAAGCATCGAAAGGATCAGCACAATTCCGATGATACGAAATACCTTTCTTTTCATGCAAACACCTCCCACCTTTACGTTTCTTGTGGCGGCTTTGAGCCTTTTGGTACGATTTTACGCTCAAGCAACCGAAGCAAATAATCTACAAAAATCGCTAATAATGTGACTGGAATGGCGCCTGAAATTAGATAACCATTATCAAATAACTGAATGCCTGTGAAAATCCATACGCCAAGTCCGCCTCCGCCAACAACATAGGCGAGTGCTGCTGTACCGATATTTAATACGACAGCCGTACGAATTCCCGCAAGAATTGAGTAAGACGCATTTGGTAACTCAATGCGAAATAGAATTTGAATCGGCTTCATCCCCATCCCTCTCGCTGCATCGATCAAATTCTCATCAATCGAATCAATGCCTGCCACTGTATTTCGATACATCGGAAGGAGCGAATAAATAAACAGAGCGAATACTGCTGTTTTGAACCCAATACCTAAAATACTAATCATTAAAGCCAGAACGGCAAGACTTGGGATGGTTTGTCCAAGGTTCACCGTATTCGAGACAATCCACTCTGCACGTCGAAAACTTCTACGCGTCACAAGAATACCGACTGGTAATGCGACAACGACGGCTAAGAGTGAAGATACAAGCACCAATTGCATGTGCTGTTTCAATAAGTAGAGAAATGTACTTGATTGACTAAAAATATAGTTAAAATAGCTGTTGCTGATGGCCCAAATAAAGAACACCGCGACAATTCCATAGACGAAAAAGCTCACCACACGGCTCATCACTTTTTTCTTATTCATTTCATCACCCTTTCTGCACCAGGGTAGGCTTTGCCTTAATTTCAAAGTGAAGATACTTTTGAACAAGATCAATCGTAATAGCACCTAACTTATTTCCGTCATTATCGATCACGATCACCTGATCAGCTTCTTGATTCAGAAGCATTGATAACGTATTACGCAAATCGTGATTTACATTAATCGTGATTGTGTCCTCAATCGTTTCATCGATATTTGCAAGACCAATCACTTCTTGCAGATCTTGAATTCGATGTAGACTTAAGCTCTTAATGGCCCTGTCCTTTCCAAAAAATTCACGAACGAATTCATTTTTAGGACGTACGAGCATCTCAGAGGGAGTATCGTATTGCATCACTTCTCCACCACGTAAAAGAACGATTTTATCTGCCATTTTAATCGCTTCATCAATGTCATGACTAACGAATAGAATCGTTTTCTTCACTTCGCGTTGGATTTGAAGAAATTCATCTTGAATTTTTTCACGAATGATAGGATCGAGTGCGCCAAAAGGTTCATCCATCAACATAACCGGCGGATCTGCGGCTAATGCACGAATGACACCAATTCGCTGCTGCTGTCCTCCAGAAAGCTCATGCGGATAACGCTTGCCAAATTTCTCACCACTCAACCCGATCATTTCCATTAGTTTGTTAAATCGCTCTCGCTTCTCTTTCTTCTTCCAACCTAGTAGATCCGGGACAATCATCACGTTCTCTTCAATCGTCATATTTGGAAAAAGCCCATTGCTTTGAATGACATATCCAATTTTCCGTCTTAATGCGATTTGATCTAAGGACATCGAATCTTCACCATCAATCGTGATTTTCCCATCTGAAATCGTTTCCAGACGGTTCACCATACGAAGCAACGTGGTTTTCCCGCACCCAGATGGGCCGAGCAGCACGACAATGTTGCCTTTTTCAACAGTGAAGTCCACTCCATCTACGGCAGTTACGCCACCTTCATATGTCTTTGTTGTTTTATCAAATGTAATCATTTCTTCACCTCACTCCTTAGTTCGCAATGCTTTTTGGTGTGTAGCGTTTTTGAATAAATAGCAAAATCCCATCTGCAATCATTGCTAGTATAGCAACAGCGATTGAGCCGCTGATGATTAAGTAATTATCGCCGCGTGAAATGCCTTGTGTAATCAGTACGCCTAAGCCGCCCGCGCCAATATAGGCTGCGATGACACCGATCCCAATATTAAGGACAACGGCCGTACGAATACCTGCCATAATAATGGGAAAAGCGTTTGGAATCTCAACACGCAATAGACGCTGACTCGTTTTCATCCCTAACCCCTTCGCAGCATCTCTCATTTCCGGATTAACGTTTCGAATTGCCGTATATGTATTTCGGATAATCGGGAGCTGCGAGTATAATACTAGCGCTACGAAAGCTGGGACAAACCCAATCCCCTGATTGACAATGGAAAAGACAGGGATCATCACCCCAAATAGGGCAATACTTGGAATCGTTAGCATGACAGAAGCAATCTGCAGAACGGTTTCAGCAAGATAGTCATTTGTTGTTAAATAGATGCCAAGTGGAACACCAATGATTAGCGCAACAATAATCGCTAAGCCTACTAATATTGTGTGCTCAATCGCTAAATCAAAAATACGAGGAGCATTCACCTCGAGAAATTTCATCCATTTGTCCAATACGATAGCCTCCTTCACTTTTATTTCCTATCATCCCCTCGAATCAGAGTTATACTACAAATTCGAAATAGAAAGACAGCGAGTTCATCTCTTTTTCACCTTGTCTCCAGACCAGGACTATCTTTTATTACCCTATTACTAAAGTACTAATCCCATTTTTCTGCAAATTACCAATTTTCTGCGTGAGAAGACCTCACATTTTCATAAAGTAGTAGCGGAAAATGTAGGATATAGGCAAGATTTCAATTATATTAGCCAAATTTCAGATATATTGGCCGAAATGAGATTTTATTGTCCATATTTCATTTTTATTGGCCAAAACGCCAAAAGTCGTTTCCGCAACAAGCATATGTGCAGGATCTCAAGCGTACAATGACATTTGTAGTACGGCCTCCACTATCTACGTCTAGAGACCTAGATAAAGTTTGGACCGGGGACCGCTGTGGCTCACTCGTAATTGCAGTAAATTTAAAAAGAACGAGGACGGAAGTTTGATACCGCACTTACTATTTTAAGGAAACCGGGGGAAACTGTATGCCATCATTAACAAATTGGGCTTTTCGAAACAAAGCAGCGATGACATTGTTTGTTATCATTACGTTATTAGTCGGGACGGTTAGCTATTTTCTTTTGCCAATGGAGTTTTTACCTGAAGCGGATAATCCACAAGTAACAGTCGTGACACTAGGTCAGGGGTATGATGCAGGATCGATGACAACATCGGTCACAGAGCCCGTCGAACAGGCGGTGGCGTCGATTAGTGGAAAAACCTCCATACTTTCAACAACTGGCGAAGGCTTTTCACAAATCGTGATCAACTTTGACTCCAAAACAAATATGAAAGAAGCGAAGAACAATGTGCAAGATGCCATTAGCGCGCTCTCGTTACCTGAAGGCATCGGAAAACCACAGGTGTCGCAGCTCAATACAACGATGATCCCTGTTGGTCAAGTGTCGCTTACGTTTGACGATGGGTTAACGAAAACGAACATCGAAAAGGTGAACGATGAGTTTAAACCGCTTTTTGAAAATGAAGAAAGCTTGTCTGCTGCAAGCATCGTCGGGGAAAGCGGATCTCGCATTCAAATCAATTTAGATCAGGAAAAGTTGAAAGAGCTACAACTACCAGTGAATGCAGTTATGGGCGTTCTGCAAGGACAAAACGTATCAGCCACTGCTGGAAACAGTACAATAGATGGACAAAAAAGCACGATTAACGTTACCGATAACCTGACGTCGATTAAGGCGCTGGAAAATTTACCGATCCCGCTTCAAATTCCGGATGCGCCTTCTGTTTCTTTGAAAGAGATCGCATCGGTTGAGCAAGTAAAATCGGAAGATATGATTGCGCGTGTTGACGGGAAAGAAGCTGTTGCAGTTGTGCTTTTTAAAGAAAGCGATGCAAGTGCTGTAACAGCTGGAAATGAAGTCGAAGAAACGGTAAAAAAAATCAACAAAGACTACCCGGAAGTTGAAGCAACAACGCTTTTCACAACTGGTGACATGGTAAAAAATTCGGTAACGAGCATGGCTCGTGAAGTTGGACTTGGTGCTTTATTTGCCACACTTGTGATTTTATTATTTCTGAGGAAATTTAAACCGACGCTCATTACGGCGCTTTCCATTCCACTTTCACTCGCCATTACGCTCCTTCTTCTCTGGATTTCTGGCGTAACATTGAATATTCTTACGCTTGGTGGGGTGGCAGTGGCCGTCGGACGCCTTGTTGATGATAGTATTGTTGTCGTTGAGAACATTTTCAGGCGAAGTCAAAATGAGAAGCTATCTAAAACGATGGTGCTTGATGCCACAAAGGAAGTATCGAGAGCGATTACGTCTTCAACGCTCATTACGGTTGCCGTTTTCTTGCCAATGGGGCTAGTGAATGGTTCCCTTAGAGCTTTCCTTTTACCTTTTGGCTTAACCGTCACTTATTCTCTACTCGCTTCCCTTATTGTTGCGCTTACCGTCGTTCCACTTCTAAGTCGAGCGATGCTAAAGAACACCACTTTACCAGCACATAAAACGCCGGACCGCTATTTAAATGTATTGCGATGGTCGCTTAATCATAAATTCGTTCCGATCTTATTAGCGATACTCGTATTTGGTGGTTCGATCGCACTTTACATGACGATGCCAAAAGCAGCAACCGGTGCAAACGATGCTTCAATGGTATCCGTTAGTATGGAATTCCCAAGCGCAACGCCTGAAGAAACAAAGCAAGAACGGATGGTGGATTTTGAACAGACATTAGCTGACTTTGATGGCTATGAGCATATGGTTACCCAATATGGATCGAGCGAAGAAGATGCCCAGTATGGTCAGGTGAGCGATCCAGATACAGTGAATTATCTCTTCATTATGAAAGAAGACGCTGACGCAGAGAAATTCATTGACCAGGTGAACGAAGCGAAAAAGAATGAAAAGAACGTGACGATTGAAGCGAGCCCGTCTTCGATGTTTGGTGGCTCCTCGAATTCTTCTATCACATACGATGTAATCGGAAACAATACAACCGATATTCTAACTGCTTCTGATCAGATCATGAATGAAATGAAAGAAGTTGATGGGGTTCAAAAAGTCTCAAGCAATCAGGATAAAACGTCGCCCGTGTATACGGTTAAAGTCAATACAGAAAAAGCCAATGCCGAGCAAACGGCCATGCAGATTCGAAGCTTGCTGAATCCACAGCCAATTGGTGCAATCGATCTTAACGAGCAACAAACACCAGTGTTTTTAAATGCTGGAATCAAAACAGATTCACTTTCTGAGTTAAACGATTTAACACTCGCAACGTCAAACGGCGTTGTTCCATTGTCTCAAGTTGCATCCATCACCACAGAAGAGAAACCGAGCACGGTGCTTCATAAAGACGGTGATTTGTATGCACGGATTACAGCCGAAGTGACGCCAGAGGAGCTTTCAGTTATTGCGCAAAATATCGATCAAAATGTAAATGAACTTGATTTACCGAATGGCGTTACACTTGCTACTGGAGGCGCCTCGCAGCAACAGGCAGATGATTTTAAAGATCTTGGCATGACCATGCTCGCGTCCATTCTTATTGTGTATCTCATTATGGTGCTAACCTTTAAAACTTTGCGAGCACCACTTGCGATTCTAATGACGCTCCCGCTAGCATCCATTGGCGCCGTTCTTGGTCTACTAATTTCGGGAGTGCCAGCTGATGCGACCGCACTGATCGGAGCGTTGATGCTAATTGGTATCGTGGTTACAAACGCGATTGTGTTAATCGATCGCGTGAAACAAAATGAAGAAACGATGATCATTCGCGATGCGATTATGGAAGCCTGCAGTACGCGTCTTCGTCCGGTTATCATGACAGCGATCGCCACCATTTGTGCCATGCTTCCACTCCTATTCGGTCATGCAGAAGATGGCAGTCTCGTATCAAAGTCACTTGCCGTTGTCGTCATTGGTGGTCTTTCTGGAGCAACGGTGCTAACACTCGTCATCGTACCTGTCTTTTATGAACTGCTCTATTTCCGAAAAGCAAAACGAGAGCGCAAACAGGAAGTCGTGACAGAACAAAGTGTCGCAAACTAAAAAAAGGCAAACGGTTTTTTTAAAAGCCGTTTGCCTTTTTACACGTTGCTTCTCCCCTGTTGTCTCAGGTTCATTTTCCATCGTTCCTTTTTCATTTCCTCCACTGCAAGCACAAACATGACACTTCCAAGTACCATCCATTTTTTCATTTAACTAGCTTCTTTCTTCCCTTCTACTTCCCCTCATGACACGACTTTCATTTTCGCAAACGCGATCACCCTTAATTCCCCCCATTTGCCTATCCTATTTTTACGAAAACAAGCCTTTCGCATGATGTCTTCCACTCATTTTTCTAGTTAAAAAGACAGAACTCAATATCTTGAATTAAATTATCTTGACTTCAAGATAAAAATAAGATATCTTTAATTCATACTAAAAAGCACCAATCCTTGAGGAGGAATTTTTCATGAAAACATTAACATTAGATAAGGTTCACAGTAGCTTAGATTTCCAAATTAAACATATGATGGTTTCAAAAGCAAAAGGGGAATTCACTGACTTTGACGTTGATTTCAATGGCGATCTTAATGACCTTACAGCCGCAAACATTAAAGTAACCATCTCTGTAAAGTCAATCGATACAGGTAACGAAGACCGCGACGGCCACCTTCGCTCTGGTGATTTCTTTGAAGCTGATCAATACCCAAACATGGTATTCGAAAGCAAGTCGATCAAAAAGAAATCTGACGAAGAATATGATGTAACTGGCAACTTTACCATTAAAGGCGTGACAAAAGAAGAAACGTTTACAGTTGAATATAACGGAACATCGAAAAGCCCACTTGATGGTAGCACTGTCGCTGGTTTTGACGTTTCAGGGAAAATTAACCGTGAAGCATACGGCATGACGTATAATGCAGCTATTGAGACTGGCGGTTTCTTGCTAGGAAAAGATGTTAAATTTGAAGGAAACTTTGAGTTTGTTGTAGCAGACTAATCGTATAATCATATAAAAGGCCCCATCTACTTTGTTAGTAGGATGGGGCCTTTTTTTGTTTAATCTGTTCTATCCTACTCTACTGAACCTTGCATATGCATCACTTCCCACAGGTGACCATCTAGATCCTGGAAGCTCCATGCATACATGAAACCATGATCAATGGCTTCATTTGAAGGACTTCCCCCGGCTGCTAGCGCTCGCTTCACAATCTCATCAACCTCATCATTGCTTTCAGCTGATATCGCCATAATCACTTCCGTTGATGACCTCGCGTTTACTAGCTCCTTCTGAGTGAATGTTTGAAAGAACTCCTCAACGAGCAGCATCACGAATGTATTTTCATTGATCACCATACACGTGGCATTCTTATCTGTAAATTGTGGATTGAATTCAAAACCTAGCTCTGTGAAAAAATGAATCGACTTATCCAAGTTCTTCACTGGTAAGTTAACAAACACTTGCTTTGCCGTTCGAGCCAACTCATCACCTCATTTAGGATAGTAAAGTCGCTTATTGAATTCGTCACTGATGGTCAACTTTCCTTTTAGTAAGAGATCTTTCACTTAACTTGTCAAAAGTTATACCGAATTGTAATAGCGTTTCAACAATCGATGAATACTACCCATTAAAGGAGGTATTTACATGGATCGCCAACAACAATTTGATCATATACTTTCATTAAAAAAACAACTTGAAGCGGCTTCTATCGATTACTGGCATCAGTTCTCCAATTATACGACGTGGCAATTCTGGACCATACTTGCAATGCTACTCGTCCCTCTCATTGTATTGTATTTCTTCATCGATCGTAAAAACATCTTCCTTCTTGGGTTTTTTGGCTTTTCGATTCACGTCATCGCTGCCTATCTTGACTCACTAGGGGTTAGAAAGTCCTGGTGGGATTATCCTTATATCGCAATCCCACAACTCCCTTCAAGCGTTAGCATCGATGCTTCATTCATACCCGTTTATTTTATTTTGCTTTACCAATGGTGCTTAAATAAGGAGAAAAACTACTGGCTGTATGGTACGCTTTCTGCCATTGCGTTCACATTTATCTTTAAACCGCTTTTAATTGGACTACACCTTTTTGAACTGTATACAAATTGGTTCGTCCTTTTAGCGGCCTACTTATTTGTCGTTTATGCCGCCAAACTAATCACCAATCTTTTTATTAAGATGTCGGAAAGGGCATAATGAGCTCTAGAAAAAAGGCAAAAGTGAGTCCTTTATTTAAGCGCTCCGTTCGTCTTAGAACTCTCACTTGGATGTGTTTCAACGATTCGTTTTTCCAATTCTTCAATAAGAAGGTTCTTTTGTTTTAAATGAGAAAGAACAATATTATATTGAGGATAGCCCATTCTTACATTCATTCTAGATAGCTTTTTCATCTTATTTGGCATTAACTTTGCATAGCGTTCTTCCTCCTTTAAGACAAGCCCATGAAAAGAATTGCTATGCATGCGATACGGGATAAACCCCTCAATGTCTTCCCATCGAATGTTTATTTTCTCTGTTGGAAGCACATACAGTTCCAAATCCTCAGGGGTTAGGGTTACATGGGGGTGTCCTGTGGCGACTTTTTTAGCATACATTGTGAGAATAAACAGGAAAAAACCACCACAAAGTAGCATAATGAGAGCGATTAAAATGCTACCTTCTTGAAATAAAGTATATGAAAAATACCCACCCGCCCCTACGAACAACAAGCACCCGACCATTAATAAGATTAATTTTCTTTTTGATTCGTAGAACTTCATCACCGTTTCTTCCACTCCTCTTCCCCTTTTACAAGTTAAAATTCCCTATTTAATTCCCTGGTTCCACCAATTTAAATCCATTATTTTCAATATCGTATAATCTTTCCAAATCAGCGTGGGAAAAGCCTTTTCTTCTCATTGCATTTTTTTAACTATGCTGGAGATAGTAGTAATAACCGCGGGACGATCGGAGATGGCAGTGGAGATGAAAACGAGTAAGCAAATTAATTCAGTTCAATTTCTCTTTATCATTTTCCAGACCCAGGTGGGTGTAGGTATTCTTTCCTTACCCCAGACACTCTACTCCACAGCTGGAAAAGATGGATGGATCGCAATTATACTTGCTAGTATAGGGTTTCAAGCCGTTATTTTCATTCTGTACTTTTTAAGTAAACGATTTCCTACCTTATCGCTCTATGAGTATGCACCAAAAATCATGGGACGATTGATCGGCACAATGATTTCGATCGGTTACATTTTATTTGCGGGATTAACGGCAATCCTCGTGCTCCAACTATTTCAAATAAGTATTAACACTTGGATTCTGCCTCGAACTCCTTCAATCGTAATCCTTTCTCTCCTATCAATCTCAGGTGCCTATCTTGTCCTAGGAAGAGTAAAAGTGCTCGGTCGATTCAATCAATTCGTTACGATCTTAGTTATCCCTCTCATTATTATGATTCTAGTCGCCTTAAGGCAATCCGATATACGATACATCCTACCCATTGGGGAGCACGGATTACGTCCGATTCTAAAAGCCACACCTGAAGGATTCTTTTCCATGATTGGTTTTGAGATGGCTTTATTTGTTTTTCCTTATTTACAAAACAAAGGAAAAGAAGCGCTCGTTAGTTTAACGCTCTCCAACGTAGCGGTGACGTGCTTTTACTGCCTAATTACGATTGCCACATACGTGTATTTTAGCCCAAGGCAGTTTGAAACGATTCAAGATCCAACCGTTTATATGTTAAAAGGAATCTCTTTTCTTATCATTGATCGGATTGATCTGCTATTTCTATCGATTTGGACCGTATCCGTCTTAACCTCGTTTGGATCGTATTTGTACATTTCTTCTGAGGGGATCAAGACGCTTACGAAACGTAAGAGAGCAACGTGGCCAATTATCATAACAACCTTTCTCATACTGACAATTTCACTTGTTCCTCATGACATGTTCACCATTGAAACCCTATCAAACTTTCATGCCACTGCAAGTTATTTTTTTGTATTTGGACTTCCACTACTTTTGTTAATCATTAGCACAATAAGAAAAACAGAGCTTAAGGATAAACCTCAGTAAGCTCTGTTTCACGATCTAATTACAGTTATAAGCTTTTAATCTTTGCCCAACGTAGATTTGATTCGGGTTTGAAATATTGTTCAGTGAAGCAAGGTAGTTCGTTGTTAAACCATATTTAGAGGCAATCTCTGATAGAGTGTCACCATACTTCACCGTATAATAAACCGGTCCAAAACATCCAGCTGGTGCATTGACTACAGGCCCTTTAGCTTCAACTGTAGGGGTACCTACCTGTGCTGCTCCAGCTAACAATCCAACTGAGACAAATGAAATGGTTGCGAATTTTGCAAGTTTCTTCATGTTACTCCTCCTCGATATGTATTTTTCTCATCTGATTTTCACCAAATGAGTGCACTAACATCATATCTTTAAAATGGATAATTTTGTATTGGGAAATAAAGTATATTTAATTAAAGAAATGCTTCTGTTTTATTTCTTTGTTGCCCAATAGGATTAAAGGTCGCTATAAAGAAGACCTGATTTTCTAGGTAACCAGCTGCTTTAACCTTTTGTATAAAATCGTGCATAAAACTATTAACAAACCCGCCTTTTTATGGTATTGATTAGATAAGAAATTAGAGTTCCGTAAATTTCAGAGGAACACAACACTAACAAAGAGAATGCGATGAACTATCATTTTAGCCTGGGCACTTGAATGATAGGGAGCAAGTAGTGCAACCGGCTCCTCAAAAGGAGAATGAACATGAAAAAGTGTACATTGCACGGGCACGCTCATTTATTTTCTTATCAATCACTGCAATTGATGGAACTTCTCCGTCGTCACGACCCTCCTTCCTTCCATCACTCCGTTCAATCCACAAGTTATTATATTGATTTTTGTTTGCACTACAATCTTCACTCCCTATTGAAACCGATCATCCTTCAGTCCGTTCTTTTACATGACATAGGAATGCTACTTGTTTCAAAAGAGATTCTTCAACAGAATGGACCACTCACTCTTTCTGAGAAAAGCGAGCTGGAACAACACCCAGAACTTGGCATAGAGATTTTAAGTGACTATCCAGAAATTGATTTCGAGCCTTCCTTGATCTTACATCATCACGAAAATAGTGACGGAACAGGATATCCTGATCATATGTTGAAGGAACAGCTGCCGTTTGCCGTAAATCTCCTTCGTGTGATTGATAGCTATTCCGCTATGACAATGGACCGACCTTATCGTCCAAAGCGATCAGATCAGGCCGCCATCTATGAACTTAAGAAAGATCGAAATCTGTATGATGCTCGATGCACTTTCTTGTTTGTTGCCTATATGGAAAAGCGATTAAAAGGGAAAAAGATTCTGCTTCATTATTTTGATTATGTACCCCATCAAAAATGAAAAGCAGCATATCCTTTATCGTTTCAGCTACAACAACAAATTAGGGAGGTCATCAGAATGATGTTTCTCACAAATCAGGAGTTGTTCATTGCCTATTGTGATGCGTATAAGCTTCAACTTGATCAAGCGTTTATCGAAATGTTAACTTCTGAAATTTATCGCAGGGGGCTAACTCCTCCTGATCCCCATATAGATTGTTATGAAAAAGCGAGAATGATTCGATAGGTCGCCGTAACTTAAAAGAGCTTACTCTCTTTTCGTAAGCTCTTTTATGGTGTGATAAAACCATTCCCAATTATTTTATTTGAAAATGAATTGATCACGCTTACATAAGTTTACATTTTCTAGAACGAGGTACTAGTTTAAAGAACGTACTCCAGAAAGGAATGAGTTTGGATGAAGAAATCAATTCCAGAAATCACGTTGAATGATGGCCTTACTTTACCTGCGATTGGATTTGGAACTTACAAATTAAACGGAAATCATGGTGCAACAGGCATCACAAGTGCGATTGATGTTGGCTACCGCCTCATTGATACCGCGTATAATTATGAGAATGAAGGAACGGTTGGCGAAGCCATTCGTCGCAGTACAGTTCCAAGAAACGAATTACGCATCACATCGAAACTACCAGGTCGATATCAGGAATATGAAAAAGCGGTAACGGCTATTCAAGAATCACTGTATCGTGCGAATTTAGATTACTACGATTTGTACCTCATCCACTGGCCAAATCCGAAACAAGGTCATTTTGTGGAAGCATGGCAAGCTTTAATAGATGCAAAAAAATGGGGCTTGATCCGCTCCATTGGCGTATGTAATTTCCTCCCTGAACACTTAGAACAATTGGAAAAGGAAACAGGCGTTAAGCCAAGCATCAATCAAATCGAATTGCATCCGTTCTTTAACCAAGAAGAACAAAGAAGATGGCACGAACAAAACAACATTAAAACGGAATCCTGGAGCCCACTTGCTCGGGTGAATGACATTTTAGAAAATGAAACGATCACAAAAATCGCAGAACAGCACCACAAGTCCGTGTCCCAAATCATTTTACGCTGGCACTACCAATTAGGTTCCATTCCAATCCCTAAATCTTCGTCTCCAGAACGCCAGCGTGAAAACCTCTCCATTTTCGATTTCGAATTAGATGAAACTGAAATGGCCATGATGGCTGAATTAACGCGTCCAAATGGTCGCATCAATGATCAAGATCCGGCTACTTACGAAGAATTTTAAAGAAATAGGAAGAGGATAGCCACTCGGCTATCCTCTTTGTTAGATAACAAACCTTGTTTCATCCTTCACAAAAAGACATGCGAATTCATTTCAATATGCTATATTTAGTGCAAAAGGAGTGAAGATTAATGGACACGATAAGGGTTTTACAATCGATTGATTTTGAAGATTCAATCCTTGATTCTTTTGAACGTAAACAAGAAACAACACAGGTACTAGTTGTTGAATCGAACAGGTTAAACGAAAAGGAGGATCGATTTGAGGACGATTGGACAATTGAGAGAAAACGAGAAATTGTGAATCACTTCAAGTCAACCATCACTTGTGGCGGGGCTGTCATTGTAGCTGAACAAGGGAACAAAGTCCTTGCCTTCGCTGTTATTGAAGCTGAGACATTTGGAGAGCGCTCAACTTATCGTGAACTTTCTTACGTCCATACTTCATTACCCTATAGAGGAATGGGAATCGGCCACAGACTATTTGTCAAAGCGAAAGACATTGCAAAGCAATTGGGCGTAGAAAAGTTGTATATTGGTGCTCACCCCTCTGTTGAAACGCAGCGCTTTTACAAAAGGATGGGATGCATTATTGCTAAAGAAATGAATCGTGAAATCTATGAACGAGAAATGCGTGATATTCAATTAGAAATCACTTTATAGCACGTTTGAACTACGGCCCTATTAGATCTTTTATTAAGCAAGTAACGCTTCTAATCTCTGAGTTATAAAGTTTATCTTCTACCTTAATCGCTTGGAGTAGATGATCGGAGCCTCCATTCCTTCTTCACTTTCATCGATTCGTTCAATCAACGCTACCTCTTCAATCCTGCCATAAATCGTATCACTATGATCAAAGCAATATTGATAAACTTTTGCTAGTTCTTCTGAAGATAAATCATTTGCTAATGTACAATGAGGAATCCATTTACCCGGTAAATATAACGGATTGGCACTCCCATTAAAGCGTTCGAAATGATGATGATGCGCGGAATGAAGGGAGAGTAAATTCTCCGTTACGGTAGGTGTTAGAAAGATCGTTCCATAGTTTAAGAACGAACTAATCGTATTAAACGTAAGCTCCACCTTCTCTACCTCTTCATAAAAGGCATCGATTTTTCTTATGTATTCTTCCTTATCTAACTCCTCATAACTTGCGAGCGTGATGTGTGGTCTACCGTCCTTCACTTCATCGATATAGTAGGAAAGAGATTGCTCCTTAAGCTCCTGCCATATTGCTTTCACCTGCGCCTCAGTCTGTTCATCAAAAAGGGCTATGAACCAATACATCATTAGCCGCCTTTCTCCTTCTTATTTTTTTCTTATTATCCTCTCTTCCCTTTAACATAATTATTGAACCTTTCATGGACGACAAAGTTGAAACACCGACTGCTCTTCCCCAAATCGTTCAAGCTGTCCTACACAAGTCATTCCTACTTTTTGTAACAGACGACAAGATGACGTATTCTGCGTTTGTGTCTCTGCCACGATTTCATCTAAATTTAATTCGTTAAATCCATACTCGATAACGTCTGTCACAACTTCCCCCGCATACCCATGGCCCCAAAACTCCGGAAGAAATTGATACCCTACTTCTGTTTTCACCCCATCACGATACGTATCAAGAAAAACGATACCGATAAATTCCTTTGAATTCCTTAGGAAAACAGTCCAATAGGAAGACGTTTTTTGCGAGTTAATCATGCTGTTAAACCCTTGTTCAAATGTTTCATCATCAACGGTTCCACCTAAATACTTTCGAACTTGTTCACTCTTATACAATCTTTTAACATGTTGCTTATCCGTTTCCAAAAATAACCGTAGCTCACATCTTACTGTGTTCATGCATTCTCCTCCTAATTTATTCCCCTAAATAAATACCCACTTAGTCATCAAGTGGGTATGCGACAACCTATGAATCAAGTAACCTTCGATTAATCAAAACCGCAACAACTCCAAACAAAATCACCATTGTTACGACGATGATCGTACCTTCATTAGCAAAATCGACTACGCTAAGGATGATCGTAAGTAAACCTAACGGAACAAAAAACAGCAAGCCGACAAGCGTGCCTAATAGGGATTTGTTTTTCACCATCTTTTCATTAAAACCTGCCAGTAACCACGTTTGTTTCTTCACCCCCACCAAATAAGAAACGATTAAGAGAGCGATCCCGATGATGAATAAACCGACATCCATATTGAATCCTCCTTTTTCCACATGTTTTTCGACTATTTCACAAGAGCCAAAAGAAGTTGGTTCGAAACAATGAAAGTAAAAAAGCAACGATTATTCCAAGTTGAAAAAGCGTAAAAAGATAATCATTTTTATTCTCTGCGTACAGTTTCTCCATAATCGCTCTTGCGGTTTCCAGTACAATGATAAACACAAACATGATGATGTGAGTCTGAAGATACCAGAGCGGTTCTAATGGAATACGCTCTATATTAATAAATAAACTACTAATCAATAGCAGCATGAAACTAATCCGAATCGCCCAGTCAATTTTTCGATGTGTGCCATTCACATGGTTATAAGAAAACATGCTTTTCTTTTCAACCTTAAGCCACTTCCGTAAAGCTTTGTTCAAATAGTAGAGGCCCAGACAGAAAGCAGACAGGACCAATATAACGGTGATCCAAAAAGTCTCCAATAGTGAGCTCCTTTCAAACAATGGTTCATCTGAAGCCTATTAGCCCAAATAATTTAAAGTACCGTACGGGATTTAGAACAGCATCCTAACACCGTTCCCTTCGCGATTTTACATAAAATGTTTTTTCTTGGTATTCTCTATACGAAAACGATTCGTAATAAGTTTCATTTGGAAAACCTGAATACAGTTTTGAAACTAACACACTCTAAAAGACAGCTACTAAATACTATTGAAAGGACCAAAATCATGGAACTGATTACATTACTCATCAGACTATCTCTTTCATTTATCACATTACTGTTATTAACAAGAATCATGGGAAGAAAAGAAATTTCGCAAATGACCTTTTTCAATTTCGTCTCTGCCATCGCACTCGGAACGTTAGGCGCTTCTCTTGCCATTGACTCTTCGATAAGTGTGAGAAATGGGATGATTGCTCTTGTGGCCTGGACCCTATTTACTATTCTGATGGGGTATGCGGATTTAAAATCAAAAACAATCAGGTTAGGGGTTGAAGGGAGTCCAAAAATCATTGTCCGTAACGGAAAAATAATGGAAAACGAGCTTCGTAAACTTCGACTCGACATTGATGCCCTTAACCTCTTGCTCCGAAAAAAGAACGTCTTTTCTTTAAAAGACGTCGACTATGCCATTTTTGAAACCGACGGAACGTTATCTGTCTTAAAGAAAGATAACAAGCAACCGGTAACGAAAGGAGATCAAGGTATTACTTCAAAAACGCAAAAGATCTATCCCTTCTCTGCCCCCTTAATTGAGGACGGCCAACTAAATCGGAATACCTTACACGAAATGAATGTGGATGAAGGATGGCTACTTCAACAAATTCAGGCAAAGGGGATTCAATCCCTCTCAGACGTGTTTTATGCAGAATTACAAAAGGATGGTTCATTGTTTATCGATAAACGGGAGGATCGCTTGCATTAAAGAAGGTAGGAAATATCCCTTTGAATAAAAGGATTTTTACGTAGTTATTGTTACTTACACATAACCCGCTTAGAGGAAGAATATCTGCTCTTCCATTCCCTAAAAAAACCTGTCTGTTTTTGTATGTAAGTCTTCATCGTTGGTTTTTGTATCGTCATCATTTTTCCTCCAAGATATACAATGAATTGGCAAGAATGTAATCATAACAATCATCTGGAAGTAAATACCTCGGTGCACCACCCATAGATAGTTCGTCACGGATATAGCTAGAACTAATCTCCATAGCAATTCCTTTGTCTAGTAAGTGAAACGTACCATCGTCATTATTGCGAAGAAGTGGAGAACTGCTAATTGCTTTTAACATATCTATACCATCACGAGCCATTACGATAAATTTATTCTCCTTAATCAACTTTTCTGATTTACCCCATCTGCCTTCTGCAATATCAACAAGTAAGTCGGCACCCATAATAAAGTAAATTTCATCATCTGGATAAACCTTTTTGAAGTGGCTTAATGTTTCATAAGTTGTTAGGTGCCAGCCTTCTTGATTTATTTCATAATCACTTAAAACAAATGTTTCGTTGTTTTTCGTCGCTAAAGATAAAAGGTTCCAACGGTCTTCATTGCTTGTTTTGATCATTTTATCTCGACGTTTATTTGAACAGGGCAAGAAAACAACCTTATCAAGTTTGCATCTATTTGCAATCGTGTTCGCAGTCCATAAATGGACATTTGTAATTGGATCGAAAGAAGATCCATAGATACCGATTTTCGCCATATAAAATACCCCTCCAAATTTTTTTCGCACCATTAATGCGTATCATCTTAACAGGACCCACCACGCCTCTTGTAAATGCGGACCAAGGTGGGTCGTTTTTTTATGCAAGAACATATAAAAAAGAAACTTCTGAAAGATACTAATACCCTTATAGAACAGGTTTTTCGCCAAAATATTTAGCGGCATAACATGTAGAGAGGCGCCACAGCTAGAGTGAAACCGTTTCTTTAATTTGTTGGATCTTGTTCATTTTGTTATCCCAACAAGATTGGCTTAAATCAACTGGGTACTCTTCGGGCATTTTCAACCGTTTGTATTCATCCCACAAGAGGTTTAAATTGTCCTTAACAAATGCTTGCACATCTTGAAGCGGAGGGCACTTATACACAAGTTCACCATCTTGAAAGATCGTATGGTGAAGATCTCTCGCTTCAAAGTTAGTGACAAATTTACTTATATACGTGTGGACGGGGTGGAACATTTTTAATCGTTCTTCTTCTTGAGGTTTTTCGTGTGCTAACGCAATGTAATCTCCTTCTGATTTTCCGTTGGATTTATTAATGATACGATAGACTTTTTTCAAGCCTGGAGTAGAAACTTTTTCTGGATTAGCACTAATTTTAATCGTATCTGCCATCTGGCCATTTTCATCTTCTATTGAAACGAGTTTGTATACTGCACCAAGAGCTGGTTGATCGAAACCTGTAATCACCTTCGTACCAACTCCCCAAATATCAATTTTAGCTCCTTGGGACTTCAAATCCGTAATCGTATATTCATCCAAATCATTTGAGGCTGCGATCTTCGTATTTTTGTATCCTGCTTGATCCAGTTTCTTTCTTGCCTCTTTTGATAGGAAGGAGAGGTCACCGCTATCAAGGCGAATGGCTTTGAAGTGAATGTTGTCCCCCTCTTCGTCCGCAACTCTAATCGCATTTGGAACACCTGACTTTAATGTGTCATACGTATCAACTAAGAAAGTGCACTCTCGATGAGTAGTTGCATACTTCTTAAATGCGGTGTATTCATCGCGATAGGCTTGAACAAGTGAGTGAGCGTGAGTTCCAGCGATCGGTATCCCGAATTTCTTACCTGCTCTTACGTTGGAAGTAGCGGAGAACCCTGCGATATAAGCGGCTCTTGTTCCATATATCCCAGCATCAAATTCCTGGCTTCTTCTAGATCCGAATTCCATTGCTGTACCATCACCAATCGCTTGAACGATTCGGGAAGCTTTCGTTGCAATCAATGTGTGATAATTTACGATTGAAAGTAGAGGTGTCTCAATTAGCTGCGCTTCCAATAATGGCGCTTCAATGCGAATGATAGGTTCGTTGCCAAAAACAACTTCACCTTCTTTCATTGATTGAATGGTTCCTGTAAAACGGACTGTACTCAAGTATTTAAGAAAGTCTTCTTTGTAGCCCTGATCCCGAAGATACGCCAAATCACTTTCGGAGAAACGAAACTCTTTTAAGTATTCAATAATTCGTTCAAGACCAGCGAAGAGGGCATAGCCACTTCCAAATGGGAGTTTCCTGAAAAACACTTCAAAAACAGCTTTTCTGTTATGAAAGTTATCTCTCCAGTAGGATTCTGCCATATTGATTTGATAAAGATCAGTGTGTAGAGCAAAGCTATCGTCAACATACGTATTCGTCATAGTGGATTCCTCCTAGAAATTTATAAGTGTAAAAAGAGTATGGAAAACAATTAGTTGATTCTCCTTTTATCCGTTTGATAGGAAGGCTATATTCAATAAGACGTACAGAGCGGGAACTTAAATAACATAAGCTCCTAAACAAGCTTTAAAGTGACCAAGAGCCCACTCGTGCCCAATTTGATTGAAGCTAGCCACTGCATCTTTGTGAACAACGATCTTAAACCCCTTGTTGTAAGCATCAACAGCAGTATGGAGAACACATATGTCTGTACATACCCCTACTAGGTGTAATTCTGATATTCCCCGTTCTCGTAACTTTAATTCAAGATCTGTGCCCCCAAAAGCAGAGTAGCGTGTTTTGTCCATCCAATAAACGTCCTGGAGAAAATAGTTATCTTCGTATAGTCGATTCAACTCGCCATATAAGTTTCTGCCATTGCTACCAGATAAGTTGTGAGCAGGGAAGAGATTGGTTTCTGGATGATAGCGATCATTTTTATGATGGATATCGACTGCAAAAACTACATAATCACCGTCATCAATGAACTGTTTGGTTACGGATAAAATGTTCTCTTCAATTTGTTGAGCGGGTTTACCACACGTCAAAGCACCCTTTTCAGAAACAAAATCATTCGTATAATCAATATTAATCAATGCTTTTTTACTCACAACAAAAACCTCCTAATTTAATTAACATTTAACATATTGTTTATTATTAAATCTAAAAAAATTAATATCTTGCTGTGTAGATCGGTTTGATGATATCAGCATCCGTATGAACAAATCGGTACAACTGAGTCGGAATTTTTGATGTTCTCTGTGTCTTTTTACCCTCAACAACCTCAATGAAGGGAAGGGACTTAATTTTTCTAGCAAAACCTGCATCGCTTGAAATAGCCGAATCGTCCGCAACAGTCAAAAGGACAGATTGTAATTCAGAATAAGTAAATTGTTCTGGCAAAAAGTTTTTAGCAACTGTCGTCAGAAGAAGATCCTGCTTAATGACTGCAAAAGCCTCTTTGATAATTTGCCTGTGATCAAAAGCAAGGTTAAGGTTGTAAACTTCATCCATCGAAAACAACGCTACTTCCGCTGCATCGTCATCAGCTCTTCTTTTAGCGAGTTGTTGAGAGGAGACAATGGCATAATGGGCATTTGAGATAATCCAACCGCGAGGATCTCTACCTGGCTTATCATAAATACCGAAATGTTTTAGATGTATTTTGGATACACCCGTTTCTTCAAATAGTTCTCGACCTGCAGCTTCAAATGCTGTTTCATCATCTTGAACGAAACCACCAGGTAGAGCCCACTTGTCAGCTTCGATATTGACCTGTTTTTCGTTATTCTGTTTCGCTCGTTTGATCAACATAAGTTTTAGCGTCATCTTGGATGGTTTATAATCGGCGTTCTTTTCTGAAACGATTGTGAAAACTGCGATATCAGAAGTATAACCATCTGGAGTGCGATACTTTTTAACATCGTATTGATCAAGCGCTTCTTGATTTGACATGGTTTTCCCCCTTTACATACATAATATGCTTTTATTTATTTTTTATTTAACAAAATGTTAATTATTATCTTTATTATATCTCAAGTTAAATAAAATACAATCGTTTACATTCTTTTTTAAAAAATACCGTTCATAAAATGATTCTTCTAAACCTCTGCTAAATTTAATTCGGTCAATACCATTGTTAGTTCGTTTAAATCATGAATCACTCGGTCTGCCTGAGCGAGTTCCTCTTCTTTTGCAAAATCAAAATGACAGCCGATGGAAACGAATCCATTTTCTTTGGCTGCGTTTATATCGGATAAGCGATCCCCTACAACGGCCGCTTCCGTTAGCTCATATTTCTCTGCAATCTTTTGAACTAAATCCGATTTATTCAAAGAGTTCACGTGTTGGATGCTAAACGTTTCCGTCACCCAACGATCTAACTCGTAGTGATGAACAATGGCATTTAAATAATCCGTTAGACCATTACTCGCTATGTATATGGAGCACTGACTTTCTTTAAGCGAAGTAAAAACTTCCTTCACATTCGGATACAGTTCGCCTTTCCCTTCCTTGATGTTCTCCATCAACCGTTTCAAAAAATACTCATCTGTTTGTTCTCTTACTTCTATCGAATGATCGGGCAACAAAGCTTCCCATACTTTTGGTAATGGGACGCCCATGATCTCACGGTATTGATCAATGGGGGTTTTCCCATCCCATTGGTTGATTGACCTTAAATATTGGAACGTATCCTCTAAAGATACGGCAAGAATTTTATTTGTTTGAAAAAGCGTTCCATCCATATCAAAAATGACGGCTTGCATGATGAGTCTCTCCTCCTTAGTTAATCATTAGACTTTTTGTAGATGCGTCTCTTTAAATTGAGATGGGTACTTTAAGCCATAGCCTACAGTTCGATCCATTCCGATATGCGCGATCCAGATGAGGCTGAGTGCGAGAGGTAAATCTAGCTTCAAACTCACACTTAGGATGAGAAGAAGAAGCGGAATGAGGTAGGTGTGGCCAATATTGTAAACGAGAGCACCAATACTATTGTTCACCAGGTATCCTAACATAAAGAGGTCAGGGAGGAATAAACAAAGAATGAACAACCACCAACTTGCATCGATTGACGCGTAGAAATATAAAGAGCCAATGAAAACAATTAACCCTTCCGAATGCAATAATCCTTTACTCATAAAGTGTCCTCATCTCCTATCTTTTTGCCGATTCGCGCAGTGACTATTGCTCGTTATCCTTCGTTACTTCCAACTTAAAAACAACGGCATATTCCGCCTCTTCCACTGATTTCGGTAAGGTTGATTTATTTTCATTGCTCTCGATCGATAGTTCATTTTGACTTGTTCCGATTAGGTAAGACAAGTAAACAGGTTCCCCTTTCTTCATAGTCACTTTGTCTTCTATATTCACAAAGCTGAAGCTGCCAAGATCATCTGGAAGAAATTCGGTTCCTCGGGCATATCCATTCGGTTCTCCAAGTGTAAGAAAGGCTTTCTCTTCTTCCATTAAGAGCTGAAACGAGTGAAGTGCCTCATTAAATTCTCCAGGTTTTGATACCGAGGAAAGAATGTTTCGTTTGTTTCCATTTTCATATACATCAATGGAAGCCTTCAACATCTCTCCTTTATTTACTTCACCTGTTATCGTATAAAACGTTTGATAATCAACACCTGTTTGATTCACAATCATTTGCTCTCGCTCGGATAACTCAGCAGGTTCAATCTCTAAAGAAGTTTCGCTTATCGCTCCACTGCTTTCTTGGTTCGAACAAGCCACCATAACCAACGCAACTCCCAATAGAACAATAAGGCGTTTCATTTTCCATCCTCCTTTATGCGCTGTATTTCTATAGAGGGCTGTTTATTGTATTCTCTTACATCGTAAACATTCGCCATCTGGTGAGCTTCATTACTTTTCCTTATATAGCTCCCGTACAGCCATGATCAAGTCAACATCTTCTTTTAAATGGGAAGGGGTCCACCTCACATATTTGTCGGGTTGTATTCCTTTTTCACTCATCCCTTTTCCTTGATCTACACGAGATGACTTTGACGTCGGATACATCAGTTGAAAACGATTATTCCACTCTTTGAAAGCGACATTTGCGTAGTCATTCATTCCTAACGTCGGTCTACCTAACACCGTTACCTTGGAAGAATGCTTACACGTTTCGACGAAAGAATCCCCAGAGCTTCCACAGAATACATCGGATAGAATAATAACCTTTTCAGGGCCTGCTTTGGTTTCAAAGACAAGATCCTCTTCTAATTCTGATAAGTTCAGTTCAACAAATCCTTCTCCTCGATGATGATCTAATTCTCTTATTATCATCTTAATTTGATGCCGGGTTTCTTCATCCTGGATTGAAGCCAATGCCTCTTCAAGCATTTGAATTCGTAACTTAACATTTCTTTCGGTACAATTAGTTAAAGCTGTTTCATTTAAAAAATCACGAAGATCTACTTTTCCTCCATTAAATAAATAAGGCAACAATTCAAAATAAGCAAGATCACTTCCCCCTCTATTTAATCGCACGTCAATAATTAAGAATGGATAGGTTGATAGTTTATCTTCGTTATGACGAATCAATTGCCCAATCGCATCATGATTCATAAAATCAGTTATTTTCATATAAAGAAGATCTTTCTGTAATTCTTGAATGCTATATTCCGCTTTATAAGGAATCGGCTCGTATGACCTTAATGCTAAAGAAGCCTGATCACCTTGTTTCGTTTCAATTTCTGCTTTTGCAAAGCGTAGTAATATTGGTTCCCATTTTTGTCTTTCTTGAATAGTTGTTCGAAGCTCCTTTGCATATTTCTTTGCTATTTGTGCAATGCCAATTCCATCTAATGCCACGATCTGATCACCAGTATTGATTCGCTTCTCGTTTGATGAGGATGTGACATAGAGCCTGTTTTCAAACCGTCTTACCGTAAACCCGATATCCTTTTTCGTATTAAGAAGATCCGTAAACCCTGTATGTAAATCGTTAAAATCCAACAAATAGCTTTGCACGAGGTCAACAAATTTTCGATCGTCCATCTCATGGATCTGATCTAAGTAAAATTCCGGTTGATCCCACTCAGCTTTATCCTCATAACCTGCATAATCATGATGCATGATCTCAATAATGTCACGAAACACATCCAGGTATATTTCATCGCTTTCCTGTCTGACCGGCATGCTACTATTTATCTGTTTACGCAACGATCTCTCACTCCTTAAATATCCGCTTAATAGAAAGCAACAATTGTCAAAATTAAACTTATCAGTGTATACAGTAAGGAACCATAAAACACAGCTCCAACATTCACTTTCATTTCGCTATCTCTTTGAATTTTCCACCCTGCTTGACTCGCTTCGAAATTTGTTGCATCTGATAGAATCCCTCCACTACTATTGAAAAAATAAAGGATCACTGATAAGCCAATTCCAATGAGAAAACTCCATTCAAAATACGAGAAAGAAAAGAATGCGCTTGCTGCCCATACGATTAGACCGATTATAAGAGATGCTACGATTGCCTTAGCGATTACCTTTTTCAAAAATATCCCGCCTTCACTAGTTCATTCTACGTCTTTCTATCGCTAAAGGTTTCGTTATTACGGAATATTCAAACGAAACAGACAACGGCATGCTCAATAATTAATTAGTGTTTATATATAGAAGCGTATGGATAGCTCTAATTCTATTTAGAGGATTTAGAGATTTTAATTTACTCCAAAAAAGCTGAATCCAAGCATTTCTCCTATTCTATGATTTCTCCATTTAAAAACCTTGTCTGACAATATGGGCAACGATAAATGTCATTTAGATCTTTATCGTTGTCAAATCGTAACGGCAATCTCTTTCTGCACACCGGACATCTCCAAAAAAGAAAAGTCGTGATAAAAAAGAGGCTTAAAAGCGAGAGACCAAACAAAGTCACCCACCATCCCCCGACAAAACTTCCAAGGATGTTTAAAGGCATGGAGATAAATAAAAAGACAAGTGAAATCCTTCTATAAATCATGATGTCTCTCACTTTTGGTGCCACAAAATCACTCACCTTTTCCTTCATTTGCGTCTTAGCAGATGCACTAGTGTATTTATGTAGCATCACACAGACAAAAACGATAACCTAACCATCAGTTCATATACTTAGCAACTAACGCATAGCATCTTTCTCGTGTAAGACTCGCTTGCGTTGCGACATATTCTAATGATTCGGTGGAACCCCCTTCGTATTTAAGTGAGGCTTTTTTGGCAGCTTCATCCCTATGGTCTACCCAGTTTCGTTGTTCTTCTCTTAATTGATCCATCTCATCCGAAGGAAGCTGTGCCTGAAGCACTCCATATATTTCGTTCAACATCTTATCCCAATTTTGATACCTTTCCGCCTCTTGTTCTTCCATTTCTACAATCGTTTCTTTCACTTCTACATTTCGATCCGATTCATACATGCTATTTAGTTTCTTGAAGTATTTTTCTTTTTGATTTTCCTGGTTTTCAACATTAAGTTGATCGGAATTTTCCTTCTCTCCATTCGTTGAATCTTCCGTTGTACGAGCTGATGCATCCTCTTGCTTATTTACGTCTAGATCGTCAGCACTCGTATCTTCTCCGACTTCTTCAGCTGAATCATCCTCTTCTGTCAGTTGAGGAGATGTGTTACTTGAGAGCTGGTTGTTCGATTGAGCACTAGACTCATTAGTTGAATTTCCACAAGCGGACAGAGCAAAGGTTAGCAAAATCATGGATAACTTCGTTTGCAATTTCATCTGATAAATCCTCCATTTTAATGAAAAAATCGTATGTATGAGCTACCACCTTAGGCATTACCAATTATTTCAAAACAAGAAGAATATTTCAATTATTTATTTCCTTTTTATTTCCTAACCCAAAGAAAAAAGCACAATCTGCGATTGCGCTTTTAGTCGATCGTTGCCCACATTTCTTCTGGATTTAGTTCGTAGATGTTATTCTCTCGGTACATAAAATGGTTGATAATAAACTCGCGACGAATTGTCGCAAAGTCAGGATGGAACCGTTTGATATACTCATTTATTTCTTTCTCCGGATACTTTTTCCCTCGTTCTAATCCATTTATCAAGTGCTTCAGAATGATGATCTTTTTCTTTCGTTGAGAAGGGAGGTGCTTTAACGTTCCATCTGCTTCGATAAAATTATTAACGACAGCTTGCGCTTTCAATGCATCGTCCTCCTTGTCTTGTTCAGGCTGGTAGAGCATCTTCGGTAATGCTTCAGAATAAGAGCGGAATTTTTTCTCGTCAATATAATAGTAGATTGTATTCTTATCTCTACGCTGATACACAATGCCAGTATCTCTTAATTTCGTCATGTGATGCGTGATCGTAGGTGCTTTTAATCCCAACTTGCCAGCGATGGCTTGTCCATGGAGAGGACCTGTCGCTAGTAAGGAAAGAATTCTTATACGAGTTGGATCACCTAGTGTTTTATGAAAATTGACTAATCTGTTTAACTGCACTCTGTTCCACCTCCCATCTAATTAGATAAATAACTAATTAGATAGTAATCTAATTTTAATGATTCGTCAACAAAATAAAACGACCTAGAAAAAGGTCGTTTCATTCCCAAATTTGGTTTTGGATAGGACAAGATTTCAAGTAATCTTCCGAAACAATCGCGAACATTTTTAAATCATGAAACTTCCCCTTGGCAAACATCGCGTTTCTCATGGTTCCTTCAAATGACATGCCGACCTTTTCCATCACTTGCGCAGAACCTTCGTTTTCATTGAAACACCTGGCTTGAATGCGTTCTAACTGAAGTTCTTCAAATCCATAGGTAATGATTCTCCTGGCCACTTCCGTCATATACCCTTTTCCCCAGCATTCCTCTGAAAGCACATAGCCGATTTCCGCGTTTCGATGACGTTCTTGAATCGCAACAAAATCAATTGTTCCAACAAGCTTTCCGGTTGATTTTAACTCCATTCCCCACAGCGCTTTCGTTCCTTGTTCATATCCTTCTACAATCATATCCACAAACACCCTTGTGTCCGCTACCGTCTGATGTGTTTCCCAGCTTACCTGTTTCGAAACGTTCGGATTCGAACCATAATCAAAAATAGCTGGGATATCATCCATATTTATTTTCCGTAGATGAAAATGTTCCGTTTCTAGATTTGGTAACCCTTTCATTATGCTGTTCAATAAAAACGCCTCCTCTGCGGCATTCTCCTTATCCATTTATGAAGATCAAATAAACATATACAACCACTTCATTAAGATCAAAGTGAAAAGGATCAGCACGATGCTTTTTAATTCAGAAGTTGGAGAAGGCTGTTCCCCTTTTTCTCGTACTTTTCGTCTATACTCATTCTGAATTTTAAAGAAACCCTTTTTCTCTTTCTTTTGACCCTTCATCTGAGTACCTCCCAGGAAAAACCCAAACTTGGTTCACCTTACAGGTAGGAGAATCTTTGCATTGATATTACGTTACATTTTAACATATTATTCCACAATCTGTTCACGCACCTTTACGCAAATAACCTGAGCAGGAACTCTCCCTACTCAGGCTGATCGGCGTTTACTGTATAATTGTTTATTCTTTAAGAACCTTTATGAAAGAAAGGACACTTCCCTTCAATTGGCGTCACGTCGTCACCGATAAACGACTGTTTCCATTCATTGTGATCGGGGTCGCCGAAATGACTAATATCCGGGTGCTTCGGAAGCTGGTCCCATGCCTCCACACGAGCGCGAACTTTTTCACGTGACATAATGCCGCCTTTTTCAGTACCTTCCAACCCCTGGAAAATGGCTCGAGGTTGAAATCCGAGAATCAAGCTATTGCCAAGGTTTCTTGTTTTACGCTGCTTGTAAGCTGGCGCATTGCCAAAGGTAAAGATCGGCTCTCCAGCAAAGTGAAAGTCCCATAAGTAGTGCTCTGGATCTTTCGGTGCATCGCTCGGCCAAGGAAATCGATCGTGATTATGTAAATATTGAAGGATATCCCAGAACTGCGATCGATACTCATCAATGGACTTTTCTTTGCTTTCGGGCTCTACGAAAATGAATAAGCCGTGTCTGATTTTTGTTGGCTTTTGGAATAAGCTTAGAAAGCTTTCAACGGCCTCCGGTAAATTCGACCAATCCTTATGTTCAATATAAGCATAGCGAAGTTCACCTTTAAGCTGAGCAGTTCGACCAAAAAAACATGGGAAGGTCGGGTCTGTTACTAATTGGCTGAAGGTCTCATACTCCGCCTTCAACCACTTTGGAAGATCTTCACGAGTTTCAATATCTTCTTTCGTTAACAAGTAGCGACTTTCTGTTTTTAACATTCTCACGTCTCCTTTTTTATGAGTTGGCTAGCGACAAAATCGACTCCCGCTAGAAGATTAGCTTCGTTCAAGCGGAAGAGTACAGCAGCGAAAGGACCCACCAGATTTAATAATCTCAGAGAAATCAATCGGGAGAACGTGGAACCCATGCGCCGTTAAGATGCGGTTCAAGCGTTTGTTTTGCGAAAGACTGACAATCTTCCCCTCTCCAATTGAAAGCACATTCGGTCCCATATAGAACTGTTCTTCCTCTGTAACGTGAATTAACTGAAATCGCGCTTCCAATTTTCTTAAATCATCTTTTGTAAAAGCAGGTGGATAAACAAGTGCGATCTCTTCACTAACAATGTTAAATACGCAATCCAGGTGAAGGATATCCTCTCTTAACGACAATGATTCAACGGTATAAGCTGGCAAACGCTTTTGTAGTTCTTGAATTGCGACTTGTGACGTTCGACCGCTATTCCCAACCCAAATCGTGGAACCGTCCACCACGACATCGCCACCTTCAATAGATTCTGGTAAACCTTCCTGGTAAGAGATTTCATTCTCGTCAAGGAACGCTTTTACCGTATTCACTTCCGGCTGGCGTACTTGTTCATTCATCGTCGCAACGAATAGTTCATCGTGAATCGTAAAGCCAATATCACGAGTAAAAACTTGCTCAGGAAGACTCGATGCAGCTTGCAGTTCACTTACGTTAGCACCATTTGCTTCTAACACTTTCACAAATGCCTCGTGTTGCTCGAGAGCTAGCGGAATGTTAATGTTGCTCTTTTCATAATGCTTTTGGGTTTCATTTATTATTTCTGTAATTCTCATAAATGATGGTTTTACAACCAACACGTTTTTGAGAGTTTCGTATTCGGACTTGCACTGAATTTTGTGACCAACGGCGACTCCGTTCATTTTTCTAACCTCCACCAAATCTCACATTTTAAAACCTCAATTCCCTCTCATTCAAAACGCAAAACCTTCTGGAAGAAATTGTTTTTTGTAAAGAAAGGGTGTTAGAAAAAGGAAAGCAAAAGAGCCTGAAGCGGCTTTGCTTCAGGCTCTTTTTATCTATGCATCCATTAGAATCTCACGAATATCTTCTTCGGTTAAGGAAGTCTTTGTTTTCTCTTCTGAATCAATTAATTCTGAAATGAGCTCACGCTTTTTCTCCTGAAGATCATTCATCTTTTCTTCAATCGTCCCCCTTGCGACAAGTTTAACGACGTTGACCACCTTATCTTGGCCAATCCGATGCGTTCGGTCTGCCGCTTGTTCTTCAACAGCGGGATTCCACCAGAGATCATAAAGAACGACCGTATCCGCTCCGGTTAAATTCAAACCTGTTCCCCCAGCTTTTAAAGAAATCAGAAATACATCGCGTTCGCCATCGTTAAATCGATCGCACGTCTCCACTCTTTCTTCAGCAGGCGTCTCGCCATCCAGGTAGAAAAAGCTTTGTCCTCTTGCTGCAAGCTCTCTTCCGATCAACTGAAGCATTTTTGTAAATTGAGAGAAAATCAGCATCCTTCTCCCGGATCGTCTCGAATCCTCGATAATCTGAAGTAGCTGCTCGAATTTAGCCGAACTCCCTTTGTAGCCATCCACAAATAGGGATGGATGACAGCAAATCTGGCGCAGACGCGTTAACCCAGCTAGAATTTTAATTCGATTTTTACGAATCGTGTCTCGATCGAGATGTTTCAACGTATCGGTTCTTAGCTTTGCAAGGTATGCTGCGTACAGCTTCTTCTGTTCAGGCAATAGCTCGGTTAATTCAAGTGATTCAAGCTTTTCTGGTAATTCTGCCAGGACATCTTCTTTCATTCTTCTTAATAAAAAGGGTTGTACTCTCCTTGCGATCGTTTTCTTTGTTAAATTGCTGTAGGCTTTGATCCCTTTAAAAAGCTCTGGAAAGACAACGTGATAAATCGACCAAAGCTCTTCAATCGCATTTTCTACCGGAGTGCCAGTTAAACCAAACCGGTGATCCGCTTTGATTTTCTTAACCGTTCTGGCCGTTTGCGTTGAAGGGTTTTTAAACGCCTGAGCTTCATCAAAAAAGACCGTATGGAAGGTTTGCTTTTCATACCAGTGGATGTCGCGACGAAGTAACGGATAAGACGTAATCACCACATCCACCTCCTTGCTCGTCTGCTGAAGCTTGTCTCGCGTTGATTGATTGCCATCAATAATCTGCGCTTGAAGCTCCGGAGCAAACTTCTTTATTTCATTGAACCAATTATACGTAAGCGAGGAAGGACACACGATCAGAACCGGTTTATGCTCTTCACGAATAGCGTTAAGCTCAGACACGATATACGTGATGCTTTGCAGCGTTTTTCCAAGTCCCATATCATCCGCTAACACTCCGCCAAACCCGTAGCTCGCTAAGGTTTTCATCCATTGATAGCCCTGTATTTGATAATCTCTCAAAATGTGATCCAACGATTCGGGCACTTTAAACTCATCTTGATTCGGAAGACGCATCGTGTCTAGAAAGTTACGAAACGATGTGTCTGCTAGAAAGATGCTATTCGTTTCAATTGTCCCCACTAAACTCGCGCTTTTTTTAACGGGAAGCGAAAAATATGGCTCAAACTTTTCCTGCGGGGGGACCGTAGTTAGAAACTCATGCATATCCTCCATTTCTTTCGTTTCAAGGGACAAAAGCGATCCATTTGGCAGGCGATAATACTTACGCTTTTCTTCTAATGCCGCTAATATTTCCCTAATTTGATTGTCAGATATGCCGTCCATTTCAAAGGTGAATTCTAACCAATTTGTCCGCTCTCGTTTCTTCAGCTTTACATTTATTTTGGGATAGTGCTTCTTTCGAACGAGTCGATTTCGAACAGCTGTTGTCGCGTAAAGCTTCAACATTGATTGTAGTTTTGGAACGGTATGATGAAGAAAATTATACTCAAGTTCTTCATTTTGCATCATATAGCCGCCATCTGTTTTTGAAAACCCGCTTTCTTCCATCATGTTCAGAATTTCTTCTTCACGCTCGATATCTCGAATGATCATGGAACCCGGGACATCCCGCCGTTCTAATGGCTGAATAACCACTTCTTCATACTGAAATTCAAGCCCTGCCAGTAGTCGGTTTTTCAATCGATCGAGATAGAGTCGTGCCTTTAACGGTGTCTTCATATACGTTTCACGAAAAGCTTTTGAAAGCTCCACATGCCCCATTCGCTTCAAATCAGGAACAACCTTTTCAAGAAATTGATCCATTTGTTCGTACGCAATTGGAATCTGATTGTTTTCTGACGGAAGCATCTTCTTTAACTCAGCCATGCGGGTAAAGTCTTGTCTATCTAATTGAAAGATGATTCCTTTATATAAAAGCGATTGATAGCTATGTAAAAGCGTCATCTGCTCAAAACCTTTAATCGTAATGCGACAGTGTTTTTCATCCCATACGTCAATCAAAAAACGAATCGGGGGCGAGCCTTTTTCTACTCTTACGTGTTCAAACAAAGATCCTCTATGTGCCATTTTGACCTTGTCAGCGCTGGTGATGAATGAGATCAAACTGCTCCATGAAGAAGGCGAAATCAGTAACGTATCGGACCGCTGATCGTCACGCCACAAAGGGAGCGATTGAAGCAACGTTTTTTCATCACGAGCCACGCGGATTAAATGATGGAGAATGGCATCTGCTTCATTTGAAAAGCAGTGACTTTCCGGATGATAGATTACGTCAGGAGAGACTTCATTGACGTTCCCCTCGTGTACATCGTGAAGAAAGTCGCGAATCGAAGAAACTTTCACGTGTTCGACAGCAACTTCAACTCCCAGTAAATCCTGATCGCGAAGTGAAACAGGCTTCAATGTAAACCCCACATCAAGCACCTTTCGCTTTTCAAAAAAGCGTTGGTGACCGCTTTCTGGAGTTAATTTATTGGTAAATAGCGTCATGAAATCTTCTGCCAAGCTGTCCTCATCCTGCACGGCCGTTTCTTTTTGTTGAGCGTGACGGATGCCGATTAACACGGCCGCAATGTGCTGACAATCTTTTTGAAAGGTTGCAAGCGATGGGCAGCTACATTCTGCCTTAATGTGTCCGTTTTCCTCTGTCGTTACCGTGACATAAAAGTCTTCCATTCCGTGAACTGTCGCTTCATATCTCATCGAGTGATCGTGATGAAGCGTCACTTTATTGGAATAAAAATAAGACTCCCCCTTTTTAAAAGAGCGTTCCCCACACATTTCTTTTATAAGCTTATTGCTGATTTTACGATCCATGTCATCCCGACCCTTTATCATATGGTTGTTTCATTTTATCATAGTAGCGAAATTCTATGCCTATACGCCACTCCATCTGTTTACATACACTAACGTACAACTGTTGAAGGGGGAACCGATGTTGCAAAGACCACTTTATTACGCTGCCTACGGAAGCGACTATCCCGGATTCGGTTACCATCATGGATATGGAAGCGATCATCCTGGATTCAAGTACCATCACGGACACGGAAGTTATTATCCTGGCTATGGTGTTCACCACGGGCCAGCCACTTATTATCCAGGTTCTCGATTACATCATAGCTATCGTACATGCCATGGACGTTAGCGGGAAATGAAGGTGTCAAATGAGAAAGCGATTCGGAACCGCGTTAAATTGTATTGATGGCCGAACACAAATTCCAGTAACAGAGTGGCTTAAAGCACATTACCAGCTTGATTACATTGACCTGATTACAGAGCCAGGCATGGACCGGGTGCTCTCTCATGGCCCGGCCTGCGAAGTTGCCGGATTAAGAGAAAACACCATCGTGTCCTTAACTGCACACGCTTCTCAAGTCATTGCGGTTGTGGGTCATTTTGACTGTGCCGCGAACCCAGTGAGTAAGTGCCAACATTTTAAAGACATTGCTACTTCCACTCAGGTTGTAAGGTCATGGGGGTTCGCTCACGTTATTGGGCTCTGGGTCGATGAATATGGACGCATCGAGGTTGTCTGCACCTAAGTAAAAGAGCCGCTCCATAATAGGAGACGGCTCTTTTACTTAGTTTTCTTCGCGAATTTATCTATCAAAAACCCTACAATCAATGCAATTAAACTACCTGGCACCATGCCAATCGCTACAATGCTAATGGCAATACCAACCCACGGATTGGTCATTATCCCAAGAATAAAGCTACTAATAAAAACAGCGACTGCTAATAGTAAGCTAATTAGACCCGTTCGGTATGGCTTCCCATACTTTTTATAGGAATAGAGTGTGACCAAACATAGCAAGACGGTATACAAAATCGCGATTGCCGTAGAGCTCGTGAAAATGTTCAGCGCTTCTCTAAGCCAATGGCTGTTTGTGGATTCCGGTAGATCCATCGTAATGTTGTCCATTTCATTCGTATTGAAATCCACCGTCTTCAATTGATACTTTTCTGGATGACCGGACCAATTCGTGTACTCGAGAAAAGCGATTTTGTCAGACTGGTGAAAGAAATCCGGTGACACAACAGAAGATTCTAATGTCGTGAGCTGTTTTGTCTTATCCCCATTTAAATCTCGATAGTAGAGTTCATATTTGAATAACGAGCTGTCCGATTCCTCTGACACATCTGTATACGTGAACGCTTGTTTCTCTTCATCATAATCCCAGTCGTATAAGGAACCCACTTCAGTCGGTACCCAGTCCGCCCTTCTTTCTCTCTTATCTTCTACATGATAAGCATAGATTTTATCACTATTCCCATTAAATAACGTGTAATAGAGCTCTGAACCATCAGTCGAGATGGCAAGATGGTTCATTGTAAAATGATCTTGATCAGTTAATTTCTGCTCATTCTTCCCTTCTCGATCGACCGAATGAAGATCAAACCCTTCTTTCGTTTCCCCTTCTGCTTTTCCCACGGCCTCTGCCGACATTCCGACAAAATAGATTTTGTTCTTAGAAAAGACCGCTTCTTCGACATGAATCGTATCATCCGTTAGTTTCTTAGGATTCTCGCCATTCAAATCGGCTATGTACAATGACTGGATGCGATCACGATTTTGAGATAAATAGAGCAACTTCTCTCCGTTTGGAGATAAGTCTGGCTTTCGGTGCCGTTCCTCATCCGGATGGATTATTTGTTCGACTGCACTGCCATCGATATTTGCGCGATAGATCGATTCCTTCCCATCTTGATAATAAGAAAAGTAGACTTTACGGTCATCCTCTGAAAGCTTAACCGAATCCCCTAATCCCGTATAACCAAGATATGGATCTTCCTCATTGAGGAAATTGTAGGCAATGGACGCAGCAAGCAAGACCAAACAAATCAGACTAGCATATAAAACTGTTTTTTGTTTCATTCATTTCCCCCCTTACACTGGCAGTCCCCAAAAATAAATAAACACACTTAAAAAAAGTACAGTCGTCATCCCTTTCACTTTGCTTCTTTTCCATACGATCACGCTCGTAAAAACCGTGCCAGGAATAAGAAAAAGAAGGCCAACCACTTTCAAGCTATTGATGGTGAGGGCATCTCCTATGGAGACAATAAATAAACCTAAGCCAATGAATCCTCCTGTAAAAAGAGATTTTAATGTAAGAAAGGTTTCTCTCACTTCCTTACGCTCTGTCTCAGACATCTTCGCGTAGCCGATGATGGAAGCAGCGAGTGGGAAACCGAACGCGATAATTGTCGGCACAAGTGCATCAATGATTTCAAACACGAAAATGCTCCTTTCCATATAACCGATACAATTATTTCAAATATTGGAAATAAACTCAAGATTGGATTCAATTCATTTTCTTACAAAAAATCCGTTTTACCCCAATAAAATAGGGAATCTATTTTTTATCATAAAAATTGGTGTGGGAGGAAAAGAACGTGAGTCAAGGAACATTATCGGTTGGTTTGGTCACACCACCCGGATACCCCAAAAAGCTTAGTGAACAATTAAGCGGCGAATTACCTGAGCTACTAAGCTATTACGTGAGAGATGAATGCGAATGGAACGTAGATTCAAGGGTGGATCCGCTCACTGGCGTTACGGAAAACCCTGAAGAAGTATTAGAAGCGGGTTGTAAAAGAAAAGAAAACGAAGATTGGGATTATATCGTTTGTTTGACGGACCTGCCCTTCTTTGATGGAAAGAAACCCATCTTAGCTGAAGCTTCTACTGATCGCAAAGTGGCTATCATCAGTCTTCCTGGCCTCGGCTCTACTCCGATGGTGAAACGCATTCGGCAATCGATCCTGCAGTTAGTGAATGAAATGTATTATGGAAGTCCTGACAGCGATCGTGAAAAGGCCCAACAGCGAATCCAGGCGAAAAGCGACCAGAAAAACGAGAAGTTAAAAAACAAAGGCTCCAAGCAACTTTTTAAAAGGGGAAGCGTTGAACGATTTTCTCCAATTAAACGCGTGACAAAAGGAGAAAATTCCCCCATTGATGTACAATATATTGTGAAATCCCGTATCAGTGGTGCATTACGCATATTAACCGGCATGGTTCGCGCCAACCGACCATGGGCCATCTTCCCGGCCTTTAAAAAAGTGATTATTTTTGCCTTTGCGACAGGCTCTTACGCACTTGTTTTCCCCACTCTCTGGCAATTAAGTAACAGCTACGGACTATGGAGAATGTTCATGCTAATGGTCGTGTCTTCCTTTTTAATGGTCGGGTGGATTGTCATGGCCCATAATTTATGGGAAAAACCAAGACAGGATCGCGCAAAATACCTTCGAAAGCTGTATAACACCGCCACTATTTTGACGCTACTCGTCACGATAGGGATTTATTACATTATTTTATTCTTTATGTTTGGCTTAGCCGTTCTAGCCTTCATTCCAATGGGGCTGTTAGAATCGCAATTATCCGGACCAGTTGGGTATGATAACTACTTCTACATCACGTGGACAGCTACGAGTATTTCAATCATTATTGGCGCGCTTGGGTCTGCACTTGAAAATGAGGAAGTCGTTCTTTCGTCAACGTATGGCTATCGACAGCAGCAGCGCTACAAAACGGCTAATGCTTCCAAGGATGAGGAGGATGATCCAAAACAAGAACAGACCCCTTTCCCGACCGAAATAAAAGCAAACAAGGCAAATGCAGAAAGGTGATGAGCCATCTGATTTGCCTTTTTTTTGCAAGATCTCATCGTTTATCGTTGATTTTGAAACAGTGAATAGGAGGCAAAAAAAGCCTGAGCCTACTAAAGCTCTGGGTACTTCATTCGATGCTATTTTAGAAGATCCATGCTACCGTCTGTGGTTATTAAAATAAAAAAACGATCCCTACGTATGATAGGGATCATTTCATCCATCACCCAAACTGGGCTTTATGCAGACGGCTGTAAATACCGCTTGATTCGATAAGCTCCGCATGGTTTCCTTGCTCGGCAATCCCGTCCTTCGTCACAACCATAATTCGATCAGCATTTTTAATCGTGGCAAGACGGTGGGCAATCACAAGCGTCGTTCGCCCTTCCGTAAGCTCTTCCAGTGACTTTTGAATTGCTACTTCCGTTTCAGTGTCGAGTGCGGAAGTTGCTTCATCTAAAATAAGAATTGGTGGATTTTTCAAGAACATGCGCGCGATTGCAAGCCTCTGTTTTTGTCCTCCAGAAAGCTTTACACCTCTTTCACCAATCACCGTATCCAATCCGTCTTGCTGACGATAAATAAACTCATCTAGCTTTGCTTTCCGTGCGGCCTCAAGTATTTCTTCATCTTCAGCTAAAAGGTTTCCATAAGCGATATTCTCGCGGAACGTTCCTGAGAAAAGAAAAACGTCCTGCTGCACGATCCCAATCTGACTTCTGAGAGAGGATAGCTTCAATTCTCTCACATCAATGCCGTTAATCGTTATCGCACCACCCTGTATTTCATAAAAGCGAGGCAATAAACTACATAATGTTGTTTTGCCCGCACCAGATGGCCCTACAAATGCCACCGTTTCACCAGGCTGTATGGATAAATTGATCTTATTTAATACTGGCGCGTAGCCCTCATAGCCAAACGAAACATCTTGATAGCGAATCTCTCCACCAAGCGCCATTTCAATCGCATCTTCTGAATCTTTAATGTCCGGATCGGTATCAATAATCTCCGTATACCGCTTAAATCCGGCAATGCCTTTCGGATAGCTTTCAATGACAGCATTAATCTTCTGGATCGGTCCGATGAGAATGTTTGATAATAAGATGAACGCAACGAACTCTCCGTACGTGAGCTCTCCTGAAATCACGAAGTAGGTACCGAACAGCAGCGTAAATAGCGTAACGACTCTCATTAATAGATAGTTCGACATCACGTTCTGTGCCATGATTTTATACGATTGAAGCTTTGTAGAGCGATAGCTCTCATTGTTAGTACGGAACTTTTCTTGTTCATGATGTTCGTTCGCAAACGCCTGAACGACGCGAATCCCCCCGATGCTATCTTCTACTCGTGAATTAATTTCAGCGACATCCTGAAACATCCGCCTAAACGTTTTTGTCATCTTTTTATTAAAGTAGATCGCAAGAATAATTAGCAGCGGGATGACAATGAAAGAAAGTACAGCAAGCTTCCAGTTAATCATTAGCATTAATCCAAATGAACCAAGAAGCGTCATCACTGCCACAAACACATCCTCTGGGCCGTGATGCGCTACCTCGCCAATTTCCTCCAGATCTTTTGTCAGCCTTGAGATACTGTGACCAGTTTTACTATTATCATAGTAACCAAATGATAGCTTTTGCATATGGGTAAACAGCTTCTGACGCATATCTGTTTCAATGTTAATTCCGAGCTTATGCCCCCAGTAAGTAACGATAAAATGCAGGCCGGTGTTGATTAAGTAAATAAGGAGCAATCCTGCACAAGCGAGAAGAATGATGCCCCAATTTCCTTCTGGTAGCAACCGATCGATGACCTGGTTCACCGCAAGTGGAAAAGCAAGCTCCAACACACCAACAATGATGGCGGATACGAAATCAAGGATGAATAGCCATTTGTATGGTTTGTAATAAGAAAAGAAGCGTTTAAGCAAATAAATACCCCCTCTAACAAGATCGATTCAATGATATCCCCACAATTGAGATCCATTATCAATTATAGAGTTTTAACTGACTGAATACAATCTTTCTTCTCCTTTGTTCTGCATCTCATGACCTCATTTACGTAAGTTGATTTTACCCTATCTCGTTCTCAGCGAGAAAAAGGAAATGGCAATTAAAAGCAAGGTCCGCTTAGATTGAAGTAAAAAAGCGACTCCCATTAGGAAGTCGCTTCACTACGATGTTTTTTCGTAAGTGTAAAGAAAGTAATCGCCCCAATCGAAGACGTTGTAAAGAGAATCGCTCCCATTGGAATGGCGGTTGATTCATCAATTCCAACAAGAGGTGAAACCATTGAACCGAATAGCAGCGGTAGCATACCAAGTACGGCACTCGCACTTCCTGCCCTGTGTCCCTGCTTATCCATCGCAAGCGTGAACGTACTTGTAAGCACCATCCCCATCGCTGTCATGTAAATGAAAATCGGGATCACAAGCGTCGCAAGCGGTCCTTCAATAATCGTCATAATTAAAAGGAAGGACGTAGCAGTTACCGCCGTAATCACTGCGGTTCGAAGCAAACTTCTTTCATGAAAGTAGGCACTTAACTTACCAATCATAAAGCTCCCTGAAATAATTGCGAGCCCGTTAATCCCAAATAATAGACTAAACAACTGCGGAGAAACGTTGTAAATCCCCTGGTAAACGAAAGGTGTTCCGGAAACGTAGGCAAAGCTACCACCGTGGACAAAGCCAATCGTTAATGCATAGCCAATAAAGGAACGATCTTTCAGCAAACTTCCCATCGTACGAACCGATTGCTTCACCGTGCTTGGCAGCCTTTTTTCAGGTGGTAGCGTCTCTGGTAGTCGTAGGCCAATGACCGTTACGATAATCAATCCAAGAAGACCTAGGAAATAAAAAATGGTATTCCACGTCGCAAATGGCAAAAGTAAAATCGCTCCACCTGCAATGGGCGCAATCATTGGGGCCGTTGCATTAATCACCATCAAAAGCGCGAAGAACTTCGTGAGCTCTCGTCCACTAAACACATCACGAACAACCGCACGTGAGAGCACAACACCAGCTGATGCTGTAAAGCCCTGAAGGAAACGGGCAATCACGAGTGTCAGAATGTTCGGTGCAACTGCACAAAGAATCGAGGCAACCGCAAATAAGAAAATAAAAATTAATAATGGCTTACGTCTTCCCTGTGCATCACTATAAGGACCTATTACGATTTGCCCAATCGCAAGTCCAATGAGACAGGTTGTTAAACTAAGTTGAACGAGCGAGGCGCTCGCATTTAAATCACTCGCAATCCCTGGAAAACTAGGGAGATACATATCAATATTTAATGGGCCCATAATTCCGAGCATCCCTAGTAGTAAAGCGAGTCCGATCCGTTCTTTTCCTGTTGGGTTATGAAGCATAAAAGTGACACCTTTCTCTTCTCTAGTTACACGTTCATCTGATTCTAGCAAACCATCATTTCCAATACAATCGATATGATTTCATTTAGAAAATTAAAAAACGATTCCCTTTCGAAAAAGGAACCGTTATATTCATCATCCAAACTGTGCTTTATGCGAACGATTGTAAATGCCGCTCACTCTTGAAAACTGATCCATGAGTGAGCGATTTTTTTGGTAAAGGCGCGGTTTGGCCAATAAATTGTGATTTTAGCCAATATATCTCGAATTTGGCCAATAAAATCTCAGTTTGGCCAATAAATTTCGTTTTTGGCCAATAAACGGCCATTCCGACGATCAACCCGACCACGTGATCAGGAAGACATAAAGTCTCCGCCATTCACATGAATGCACTGGCCAGTCATGTAAGAACCGTCATCAGACGCTAGCAAGACATATGGCCCAAACAGTTCAGACGGTTGACCCGGGCGTCCCATCGGATTGTCTGTACCAAATTCTGCAACGGAATCTTCATCAAACGTAGATGGAATGAGCGGTGTCCAGATTGGTCCTGGAGCCACCATGTTGACGCGAATGCCTTTATCAACAAGGTTCGCAGCCATACTGCGCGTAAATGCCACAATCGCACCTTTCGTTGACGTATAGTCAATTAACACTTTGTTTCCTGTGTATGGATTAATCGATGTTGTATTAATAATCGAGCTTCCTTTTTGTAGATGCGGCACCGCGTACTTCGTCATATTAAAGACGGAATACACATTTGTTTTAAACGTTTGATCCCACTGCTCGTAAGAAATGTCTTCAATGCTTTCTGTTGGAAATTGAATCGCTGCGTTATTCACGAGGATGTCGAGCTTTCCAAAGTGATCAAGCGTTTTGTCGATAAGATCCTTACATTCTTTCTCTTCCGATACATCTCCTGGAATCAAGAAACATTTGACGCCTTCTTCCTCAACAAATTTCTTTGTTTCGTCCGCGTCACTTTGTTCTTTTTCAAGATAGTTGATCGCGACGTGTGCGCCTTCTTTCGCATAGGCGATGGCCACCGCGCGACCAATGCCGCTGTCTCCACCAGTTATGAGCGCCACTTTGTTCTCAAGCTTGTGACTGCCTATGTATTCATGCGGTTGATCCGGTCTTGGCGTCATTTGCGATTCAATACCAGGTTGCTCTGCCTGCGTTTGTTTTGGTTGTCCGTTTTTGCTCACGATGTATCTCTCCTTTTTTCTTCCATAATGGTTAGTTTAATAATGCTGTTTTATTGAGATACCACGGAAGAAATAAGTGTAAACATTTGTAAGCGAATGCAAACTGAAAAGGGTAAGAATGGATTAGTCTCCATCTTCTGCACCAGGGCTTAGAGGCCGATGAAATAAGTTATCCATACTGCCGCAACAGCTAGACCAGACATAATCGCCATGCCGACATCTAACATCGCAAGATTTCTGTGACCATCGTTCAGGTTTCTAACCGCACTATGTACCATTCGAATCAACCAAAACATGAGTAAAAATCCCCAACCTATGTAATCATTAAAAGGATCCGGATCAAACAAAAATTGAACAGCTCCGATAAAGAGCGCGGCATAAATCAGCCCTCTTACAATCTTTCTACTCTTCTTTGACCAACTATTCTCCTTCATAATCATCTCTTTTCTATACGATTCAATCTATTTCATCCCTTTGATGATAAGCTTGCCAACCACTCTAGCGAGTAATCCCACAACCAAAGCAATCACAATGCTTATTACGATATTGTCAGTCACTGAGATTCCAACATTAAACCCAATCGCAAGCGCAATGCCTATTACGACACCAAGCAGTATTCCCTGCATTTGACTCATTTGAACACCTCCATCTTCTCTGAACCTATTCCTCCGAACCCCCACCGTCCAGCTCTTCTTCCACTTCCCCCTCATACCGACGACTTGGATGAGTAAGGATCGCACCATATTTCCATAGTCGAACTTGCCTCACCAAAAGAGTAATAAAAAGACCAGCCATCGCGATAAACTGCCCCGCTTTATAGCTGGTTAATAGTGAGTAAATTAGTAGAAAACCTGAAGGAATCGCAAGGATGATTTGTACTTTCTTCATGTACGCCCTCCTTTTCGCAACAAGCTTCTTAATCAAACTGCTGCTAGATAATATGAAAAGAAAGGAAAAATCCTTTACTCGATTCAGTGGATCTATCCTTTCTCTATGAAGTACACATCTCAGCCTAATTCGCTTCTTCCTTAACCTCTTTCCAGACCTTCTCGCTTCATCCGTTTCCATTGAACCACTAGTTGAACGAGCGCGATGGATACCACGATCCAGAAAATTCGATTTTCAAAAGATAATCCGACCGTCGATTCCCCACCAGCCAAGTTTAGGGCAAACATCAAAATAAAAACATAGAGGAGAAAAACAAGCTGTGACTTGAACATGTCTTTCTCGGGAGAGGTTTGCTTGTTTTTGTTGATAGCATTGATAAAAAGCATACCAAGCAACAACAAAAATATAACATTTTGGGGGATAACCTCTTTTAAAAAGAACGTTGGAAAGTAGTCATAGATTAATAGGAGCGTAATGAAAAGAAACAAAAAACCATCTAAAACCCTATATAAATAGCCATTCCCCTTATCGATCAGACTGCGATCTTTCTCTTTCAAGCAGCTGATCGACCTTTTCTTCGACACGATCAAGCTTCGAACTTCTCTTTTTCAAACTTACGATTAAAAAAACAATCCCCGCTACTACCCCAAACATTAAAGAAAACGAAATCAGTTGAAATACGATATCGCCCATATGTACACCTGTCCCTTACGCGTAATTTTTTAACGCATTGCTAGGCGGATACTTGCCTCTCCTAAACCTCACCTTGATTTTACCATTTATCCAAAAGTTTGTTTCCCTTATTTTCCATTAATAACAATGTCGTTTATCAGCCCGATAAAATCAAATGAAAAAACGACTTGTGCATGCACAAGTCGTCTTCCTTCTATAGCCAAATTAGCCTTGTTCAGGATAGTCTAAATATCGGTTAATATCAGATGGGGTTAATAGATCCGTGTCAACAGGCTCATAGCCAAGAGCACGAGCAAGTATTACAATCTGCCCCTTGTGATGAAATTCATGTGTAATCGTATGCGTGAGTAACCATAAGGGAGAAAGTTCTTCTTCCTCTTCTTTCCAGGAAACTTCCCGACTAATCTTTTCATCGAAGCGCTCATCATATTCCTCTAGAAAACGATAGACTAGCTCATCAACCTGTTCAAACACCTTCCTCATCTCATTAACACTTGTCACTTCTAACTCATTCACGACAGGTTCTGATGTTTCAAGAGCAAATCGACCGATCCAGCTCTGGTAGCATTCAGCGATATGTACATGAAGGTTTCTGATTGAGCCCCATCCATATCCATCGACTTCTTTTAGATAATCCTCTTGTTCGATTTTTTCACAAAAGTGAAAGAGAACTTTACGCGTATGCTTGATTAAATCATACTGCTCTTTTAATACGTTCATTGTATTGCCTCCTGTAGTCTAAAGTTCGCCCACTCTAACGTCCTATTCCATCTATTATGTATTCCTCTTCAAGGGTTTACTAAACCTATAAAACTCTTATTAGTTAATGGTCACATTCTCTATGTTGCAAAAGCATATATTACCCTACAATTAACTCAACTCACTCAAAAAAATCCATATATGCCTTGTCTTGTTTATAATAACGTATCCGATCTTCTAACGTTCCCGTATGAAATTCGAATTTGTGTCCATCCAGATCAGTGAAATAAATTGATTGCTTGTCTCGGTGATCTCTCTCCCGTCCTGATAGAATTTTCACGTTAAGGTCAACTAATTTCCGCGTTATTTTCTCTATGTCTTCTTCAATAGTAAAAGCAATATGCGTGTAAGACTGGGCAATCTCATTTCTCGAAATGTCAGTCTCTTCATTCAGCGCAAGCCACATTCCATTCAGATCAAAGTAAGCTGTTCGTTTTCCTTTCACAAGTAACTTAGCATCAAAAACATTTTGATAAAATGCAATCGATCGTTCCAGATTGCAAACTGAAAATAAGAAGTGATTAATGCCTTTTATCAATGAAACTACCTCCACGTTTAATTTGGTGATATTTTACCGCTCAGATACAAGATCAAAAGTTTGCAATAGTTCTTCCGTCTTTAAAATCGTCGCAAATTCTTCATGTAATGTCGCTAAGGTGAACATGTGAACCAATTCTGGATCATGGTAACGACCATCATGATCTTTGAGTCCATAAGCTGCTGTGGCGTCTGAAATCAAATAAGTATTAAATCCCAGATTCCCACTCATTCTTGTCGTCGTGGAAACGCAGTGTGGTGTCGTTAACCCTGTGATGACTACCTCCGATAAGTTATTTTCGTGGAGGTAGTTTTCTAGATTGGTACCGATAAAAGCACTATTCACCTTCTTTGTAAAAATCACGTCTTCGGCTTGAGGCTTAACGATGTTCTTTATCTCATACCCCTCTTGTCCGTGGTAGAATACAGATGCTGGATCATCAGATCGATGCTGAATGTAAATGACACAATCTCCATTCGCTCTCCAGGCGTCTAACAGCTTACGTATATTTGCTTCTGCTTGATGATTGTTTCGCTCTCCCCATTTCTCGTCCTCGAACGCTTTTTGAACATCAACGATTAAAAGTACGCGATTTGATTTCATACGTTGCCTCCTGTTCCTCTTTTTATCAGTCATTTTACTTTTTCGATAAATAAGAGAAGGCACCTTCTTTTTTCAACACATGTTAAAAAGCTTTCCCTCAAGAGAGAAAGCTTACAAGTGTGAACGCGCCGCTCATTAAAATGTACTTCCGTGGCCATTTTGCGTCTTTTTCTTTAAATGAAGAACGTCGTATATCAACAATCACCATCATGATGAAAACAAGAAGAAGAGAAAATAATACCATCTCAGAAACCGTAAAGATTTGATAGAAGCTCCCGATAAAAAGAATCGTGAAAGTCATCACCAGTAAACCCAGCGGAACATGAACGGCCTTAAAACTCACTCTTATCTTTTACAACCGCCTGATTTTGCTCCAGAACTTCAATACGTTCCTCAAGCGCTCTTCGTGACCGCTTTACTTTTCTAACGATGAAATAGATGATCGCTCCTACAATGCTTAACCAAAACAACAATGGAAATAAGGCAATAAGGATTGACACTTCTCCAACTCCTTTTGAATGATTTACTACAAAACATTTACCAAAACAACTTTAACATATTTATCCAATAATAGGTTGTTTTGTCACTCGCTTAAAAACCAACAACCCTTCTTAAGACTTTTTATCCTGAAATCACAGGTAGTAATACAGTAAATGTGCTACCAACCGCTTCTTCACTTTCCACTTCAATCTTACCTTGATGATTCTCGACGATTTCCTTCGCGATCGATAAACCAAGTCCCGTACCCCCTGTTTCTCGTGAACGGTTTTTATCAACGCGATAAAAGCGAGAAAAAATCTTCGGGATTTCTTCACGGCGAATACCGATTCCTGTATCCGAGATGCTTAGAATTACCTTGTTCTCTGCCTCTCTTAAACGGACGGTAATCTTGCCTTCCGTTGTATACCTCTCTGCATTTTCTACTATAATGACCGCCACTTGTCTGAGCTGTTCACGATCACCTGACACTAGGACATTTTGCTCAAAATTTGCAGATATCGGTACATGTGAACGTGCTTCGAATTGGGCAATCACCCCCTGAACAATTTCAGTCAGATCCACTTTTTCAAGAGTTGTTTCCATATGTTCATTTCGAGCGATGGTGAGCATTTGTTCTAAAATGTGCTTCATACGTTTACTTTCATCATCCAAGGCTTGTATGGATGTTTCCAGTACGTCGGGATCGTACTTCCCCCACCTTTTAATTAAATTTAAATGGCCACGAAAAGAGGTTAACGGCGTTCTTAATTCGTGAGAAGCATTCGAGACGAAGCTTTTCTCCCGCTCAAACTGCTCTTCCAACTGCTGAAGTAACTGATTAAACGTACTAGCAAGTTCTTTCAATTCTTTCGGGTTCGAAGGTTCAGAAATTCGTTTTTGCAAATCCGATGATCCTTCGATTCCATTCACTTCATCTGTTATATTCAGGAGCGGATGCAGTCTTTTTTTCGTAAATTGATAGATAAGAATAGATCCTAGAAGAATGCTTACTAGTCCGGTAACGAGAAGAATGGTGAAGATCAGCTGAAGGAATTCAAGCTCTTCCTCCAGTGGTACTTTTATATGTATCACACCATCGCCAAACGTTATATCACTCTTATAAAATAATCCTTCTTCTTTATTCCAAATGTAGTGATCCAACCAGGGCACATTCATTTCATCTTTCGGATCTAGTTCTTCCTCATCACCTACTTGTGCCAGAATTTCTCCATGTTGAAGAATTTCAACATAATAGTCCGTATTGTCAGGATAAAGAACTTCTTCTAGCGACTGCTGAACACCACTTTCCTCTGTAACTTTCAGTAGTTTTTCTTCCATCGCTTCGATCTCATCCTGGGTCGCTTCAAGCAAGAAAAATCCGATCGCACTAAGTACGACGATACCTATGATGATCAGGGAAATAATAAACTGCCATACATACCAGGAAGTGAATTGTTTTAGTAGCGATTGACTTCGGTGTTTACTCATATATTCCACCTCTAATTCCTGGCTTTATGAAGAACGAAGGATATAGCCAATTCCTCTTACCGTATGAATGAGCGTTGGCTCGTAGTCTCTATCCAATTTGTTGCGAAGGTAGCGAATGTAGACGTCAACGACATTCGTTTCGCCTGCAAAATCATAGCCCCATACAGCGGAAAGAAGCCATTCACGACCGAGGGCCTCCCCCTCATGCTTCATGAGAAAAACAAGCAAATCAAACTCACGCTGTGTGAGTTCAATCTCGTTACCTTCTCGAGTAACGCGACGACTTTTCAAATTCACTTCTAGGTTCTCAATCACTAACTTATCTTCTTTCGCTTTTTCCCCCTGAGCCTGAGCACGTCTTAATACTGCACGAATTCGTGCCAGCAACTCTTCAATTTCAAATGGTTTTGTAATGTAATCATCTGCGCCACGATCAAGGCCAAGAATTTTATCCCCGACATAATCCCTTGCGGTTAAGATAATAATCGGTACCTGACTCGTTTTTCGAATTCGCCTGCACACTTCAAGCCCATCAAGCTTCGGAAGCATCCAATCAAGGAGAATGACGCTCCATTCCCTTTCTTGAAATCGCGCCATTGCTTCCTCTCCATCTTTCGCTGTCGTCACCTCGTATCCTTCGTGCTTAAGTTCTAACTGCATAAATTGAATGACGTTCACTTCATCTTCTACAAGAAGAATAAATTCTTTCTCCATGTTTTTCACCTCTTCATTTCTTCTTTCTTTATTGTACCTACCCTAACAGCAATAGAAAAATGAGAATTTCATGAGAGAATGCTCATTTATTTCTCATGTAGCTGTCCTTTTTTTATTAGATTGTTTCCTTATCATAGAGGATGTCATACAAACCAAAGGAGGAAACATGATGAAATTCAAAAAAACATTGATTATAGGCGGTACTGTACTAGGACTTGCAGGTGGTGCTTTTCTCTATCAAGGAACAGATGGGATGGAGAATGTGCTTGCTTCAACCAACGTGAGTGAAAGCAAACTAATCGAGGAAGCGAAAATTTCTGAAGCTGAAGCCGAAAAGATAGCGAAGGAAGAAGTTTCTGGAGAAGTAACTGAGAAAGAGGTTGAGAAAGAAAACGGAACGATTGTTTATGAGTTCGACATCAAAACGGATGCTGGTGAAACGGAAGTGGAGATTGATGGAATGAGCGGTGAGGTTCTGCAGGTCGAAGTGGATGACGACGATGATGAGGATGACGATCAGCAAGACACAAAGTCTTCCCAGTAAAACTGGGAGACTTTTTTTATTATTGATTATAAAACGCAAATGGTCATGTTCTATTTTTTAACTTTTGATTTGAGCGATACAGCGAATTACCAATTAACATAAAAAATCCATAGCAAATCGCAACGATGGTGAACGCAGTTAGATGGTCGTTCACAACAAGGAACATTCCGATTAGGATAAAAAGTAAGAGGCCGAGCAAATTAATAATCCAGTAGGGTTTCAACAATAAATTTTTGTTTGACTCCATTTCCGATCTCCCCTTTTCGATTTTTCCCTCTCTCTTACTAGTACGATCCTCCAGATATTTGGTTTCATTTTCCAGTATGGTCATCCCTATTTGTATCCCATTCTGTTACATATTGAACGCCCTCTTCTAACACATCTGGGAAATCACTTGGAAATTCATGTCCCATTCCTTCTTTTACAATGAGTTTGCACGGAATCTGATACGTTTCAAAAAGTTGAACCGCTTCTAATACAGTTTCATAGAAAGGATCTTGATCTCCTGTAATAATGCAGCCTCTTGCATGAGGATTCAGCTGATTTTTTAGTATTTCTTGAAGTGCCTTAAGATCGAAAGCTGGAACAATCGCAATAAAATTGTGAAACTCTTCTACATCAGCTCGCAAACCCATTTGAGTGGCGATATTCCCGCCTTGAGATGCTCCTGCGATGATGTGAACTTTTTCAGCGAGATGATGCTGTTGAATGAACGATTGATAGGTACTTCTCACATCATTCATTGCCATTGTTGCATCATCCCATGAGTAGCATTGGTAGCTAAAAAGCTGAGTGGATTGAGGAAAACCCATAAAGTAATGGTTTGTAATTTCGGGATGAGACCACTGCTTGGAAAACTCTTTACTATTTGACCCTTTCCAGTGCAGTGGGAAGAGAACCGTCTCTGCCTCCTGGTTACCGCGTGTTGTGAAATGAGCATGAGCAGATTCTTTTTCAGTTTCATACATTCGCTGGCATTCTAGCAAAATCTTATTGAACTCAGCATACGGTTTTAGTGTGCTTAAATCTGGATCTGCTGATAATATTTCTGGATTCCACCATAAGCCATGCTCGATCACATCTTGCAGCTCAACTAGCGCTTCCTGATGCTTCCCTTCTAAAACGTACAAACTTGCGATCCAATGTCCCAAACGATCACGTTTCTGAGGGAACTTTTCTTTTGCTTCTTCCATTAACGTAAAAGCTTCCATATTGGCTTTCTTTTCAACAAGATCAATTACCTGTCTTTGCAGTTCAATGAATGTTATTGTAAAAACCTCCCACCTTTTTGATTAGTTCAATATTAATTGAACTAACATATTCAGTCAATGAGTTAATATAAATAATTTAGATTATTCTAATTTAGAACTCATTATGTTAAGCTAATAAAAAAGTTGAGTGATCGGAGGAATTTCTATGTCCTATAACGTTAGTGTGCTAGCTTCTACAGTTTATGAGCTCTTATTAAGCTTTTCTTTATATAAAAGACAAACCCTTATGAAATATTTAGATCTTGGTTCTAAGTGGCCAGGCGAAGTGGAAGAATCGCTTTCCCCTGAATTGAAACAGGCCATCGCATCAAAAGAGAATCTGTTCTTTGAAGATTTACTCGTGCTTTTCATTGAACAATCCCCTTATAAACATGACATCGATTCTTTTTTTGAATGGTTAGGGAATATGTCAGCTGGGGAATTGTTTGAGCGGATCGCTTCTTCGCTCGACGATCAAAGGGCGATACCTACAAATTTATTAGCGCAGCGAGATCAGTCGATTAAATTGTTAAAGGAATGGAATACGCAATATTTTCAGGATCATCGTGAGGGAGTTTTGGAGCGATTAACGGCTGATGCAGAGAGTAAACAAAAGATGTTGGAAGAAGATTCCGGAGAGGAAGTTATTTTGCAAGCTAGTCGTTTTGTGGTGGAGTCGAAAACGGTTCAGAACGTATGCTTAATCCCCTCTCTGCACATTCAACCTATGGCATTGATCGACCATTTGAAAGATACGCTTTATATTAGTTATTCTGTGAAGGATCCTAAAAAGGAACGAAATGAACTTCTCCGTTTTACAAAAGCACTTGGTGATGAAAAGCGATTAAAGATCCTCGAATTTCTGTCTCAAGAGTCCCATACTTTCACAGACATTGTTTCTGAAATCGGGATGGCGAAAGGAAATATCCACCACCACCTTTCGATTTTAAGAGGGGCTGGATTAGTGAATATTCATATTAAGGATGATCGGAATACGTTTTATTATAGTACGAATAAAGAGATTGCAGAGGAGTTTAGGATGTTGGTGGATCAGCTTCTTTAATAGTGCCTGTCACCACCCGAATATTGTTACTTGATGTCGAGAATCACGGCAGGCTTTATAAAGTAATTGATTGTACTTTTCGTATCAAACCCTAACGTCAAACTCTGACTCGCTCTCCCCAGCCCCCTATCACTTTCCTCATCCTTCTCTTTCTTTCTCTTTCTTTCTCTTTATCTTCTTGCTGTTTTGCTCTTGTGCTCTTGAACCACTGAAGGCACTAGATTAGATAGGAAACATTGGACAGAGAATGACTACCTTTACAGCGCTGAAAAAAACATCAGCGCTGTAAAAGTAGCCGTCCTTTCGACTGAAGTATACTGAGACCTTCTGAGGTTTCCACCGTATCACCCGATTTGAACGCTTGAATTTCTTCAACAGCACGCTTTCTACACATTAAACCAGTCCAATGTGCGTCATCTGCGCGCTGCTACCGTACCGTAGTACGCCTGGTTACCTACCCGAACCGTTAACGGCCGTTCACGCCATAGCTTCTCACCACAGAAACCGGGAACTGTGTATCGTTGAGAACGCTGAATTTTCTGCATCGGCTTCAGCTCACCTGGCAAGTTTAGTTTTCGAACGTGTGGTAGGCATTCCACGTTCTGATCAGCGGCACACTTGAAGAAACCTCACCATCTCTGAATTTAAAAAGAGAGTTAGGAAGCCGCTGGTCGATATGAAGTTAGATGAGGCTTATGTATGGTAGAAAGGGCTCACTTAGCGAACCCTCTCTTCTTTTTTTACAGAGATCACCCTGTTTTTTGATTCGAACTTCGAACGTTTAAATGATCTGGTAGCTGCAGTATGGTATCGTTCAGCGTATCGAGCTTTTGCTCAATGCGGTGCAGCAAGTAAAGCGTCACCACAACAGGAAAGCCAACATCGCTGATGAGAGACATCCAGGACTCCATTCGTTCTCCCTCCTTGTTCGCTTAGTTAACTTGCTAAAGAGGAAGGACAAATGCCCTTCCTCTTTCCTATCAATTAACCGATGATAATGTCGTTCTCATTGCGTTCAATGATACGAGCGCCTTTTTTGGAGACAAGATCGCCTCCGCTTGTTGTAAAACAGTTTTGCGCAAGCAGCGTATCCATCGCAGCTGCAATTGCAGCCGGATTTATGGGCTCGACTGGATCACTTAACGTGATCGAAAACGGTTTATTGTCACGGGTGTTAAACTGAAGTTCGAGTGTTTTTGCCATGTTTGATTTCCTCCTTTCTTAGAAAATTGTCCACTGATTACGCCTGAAGATCAGAAGAGTCATTGCGCTCAACTGCGAACAAATTGTGCTGCTGAAGCGGTGCTAGCGCTAGTGCGACTGCGAAAAGCGCATCAGGTGTTGCGGATGTTTTCACGTTGTTGAAGTTCTTGCTGCGGAAGATGGATTTGCCGTTTGCGTCCACGCCTACTTCAAGTACCATGCGAAGCTGCGTATCCATTAGAGATGAGGTTGCCATGCTGATCACCTCCTTTCACCTTATATATCGCTTGGAAAGTGGAAAAAGGGGCATTGCGGGGGAAATAAATTTTTTGAATGATAAAAAGCCAATCTCTATAATGAGATCGGCTTTACTAGTTATCACTTTTTGAAATTGTTTTCTAATAGACTTGCGTTTACCGTTACAAATCAAAAAGAAGGACCTTATCAACAGATAAGGTCCTTCGTTGGTCTTACATTTTAAAATCAAATTCATCAGGATGAGGACCACTACGAGCATTGTCGTTCAATGCATCAAGCTGCTTCATTTCTTCTGAAGTGAGTTCAAAATCGAAAAGATCAATATTCGCTTCAATACGCTTTTCATTCATTGATTTCGGAATGGTAATCACGTTATGTTGCAGATCCCAGCGAAGAATGACTTGTGCTACGGATTTGTTATATTTCTCTGCAATTCCTGCGATTGTTTCGTTATCTAACAGTTCACCTGCCATAAGTGGTGACCATGCTTCTACTTGTATGTTGTGTTCTTCGCAATACGTTCTTACTTCTTCCTGTGTTAAACGCGGGTGGAATTCGATTTGGTTAATCACAGGTGTAATCTCAAAGTTTTTGCGAAGATCTTCAAGGTGGTTAACCTGGAAGTTACTTACGCCAATCGCACGTACGCGTTTTTCTTTATAAAGTGTTTCTAGTGCTTTCCACGGCTCCTGGTATTTGTTATCACCAGGCCAATGAATCAAGTAAAGATCGAGGTATTCAAGACCTAGCTTTGATAGGCTAGTTTCATATGCTTCAATCGTTTCATCGTAAGTTAAGCCATCGTTCCATACTTTTGAAGTAATGAAAAGCTCTTCTCTTGTGACAAGACCTTCTTTAATCGCTTCATTGACACCCTGACCAACACTTTCCTCATTACCGTAGATTGCTGCTGTATCAATGCTGCGATAGCCTTTCTTAATGGCTGTTTTCACTGCTTCAACTAATTCCTGGCCTTGTTCAACGCGGAATACGCCGTAACCTAGTTCAGGCATTTCGATATTATTGTTTAATGTTTTTGTTTGTACAGTCATGTTTAATGCTCCTTTCAAATGTCCCTTTATGGTTTTCCCGAAAAATAAATTTTAAACCATCCCGATGTGGAAAGAGTGTTTTATTTACCAAACACTTCTCGATAATGATCGTGTAGTTTCGTTTTATAGTGCGCCATATTTGTTTCCTTCATCACATTGTGAATGGAGTAAGTTGGGAGCGGACGCATACCGATATATTGGTTCATCTTGTGAAGGTGATCGATCGCTTGATCAAGATCTCGTCCTTCAAAGAAGCTCTGTTCATTTCCAAACGCTGCCTCAGGTGCGTTCCATGTAAGAGAGAACATGTATTTCTTATCTGTAAACATTCCGCCCTGACCATAGCGATCTGAGCCGATGAAGAAGATCTTGTCCATATAGACGCGATCGATGTATTTCTTAAAGTTACCTGGGATACTGAACCAGTAAATCGGCGTTTGCATGATGATCACATCAGCCCACTGCCACTTCTCGATTTCTTGATCAACATTGTACTCTTCATCGACGATCGTTGTTTTCACATCGTAGTCTGAGGATAGCACCTCTTTCCATTCCTCAAAGATCGTTTTGTTCAACTCACCTTTCGACTTTGGAAAATACTCATGTCCATTGATAAGTAGAATGTTTTTCATGTATCTTCACACCTTTCTAGCTGCTTCAATTTCTTTCATAGTATAGAACTAATGAAATGAACTATTAAAGCGAGAAAATTATTACTTCCTGGTGCGTATGGAACTTTTCGGTGCGTGTCTATATTCACTTATAAATTCCATTTAATTACTTTTATATAGTTATTTAGATATATTTAATTAAGCTATACTAATCATAATAAGATTTTTACGCCCAAAAAAGATAAGTATAAAGACCTAGCTCGCGGAGGTGCCTGTCACCACCCGTTATTTGTCACAAAAAGTCGAAAGCGGAAGCGCGTGAGCGCTTCCGCTTTCGATGGTTACAGTCCTCAATTGTCTTCTCACTTTCTCCATACCTCTCAATACCTTAAATAGCGACGTCCCCCGAGTCGCTTCTCATGGGATGTAATCGTTTCTGACGGCGCTGTTCTTCTAAGATGAGCGATAAAACCTTTCGAACCTCTTTCATTTCAGGCATTTCAAAGTTCGGATCAGCAAGGTTCTTTTTTTCTAACGGATCGCGGGTTACATTGTATAGCTCGAATTCGTCTGGAGTCGGAGATGTCTTCGTTGTGGTCACCCATTTCGATAATGTTTCCTCCCCTGACGGATCAGGAATTGATAGCGTAACGACCACATCTGACACGCCTGGTATCCGCCAATATTTTGGATCATCATAGTATCGCGCGTATTTCCACACTTCCTGCTGCTCCTTTTCGCCAGTACGCAGCATCGTCACTACCGCTTCCATATGATTCGGCTGCACGACGGATTCAACTAATTCCTCGGGAGCATCATTAAGTTCTCGTCTTCCTTCATCATCTGTCATGAAATATATTGGCTCATTTGCCCGGTAAAACCGCTTCCTGCCAAACAGTAATGGCGTAAGGTCTTTTCCAACAAGCGGACGAACTTCCGAATAATCAACGCTCAGCAACGTCTGAATCTCTTCCTCATCAATTCCAGCTAGACCTAACATTGTTGGAAGAATGTCGACATGACTGGTTGGCATCGATGTGCTCTTTCTACCGTTAATGAGCGCGGGACTATGAATAATCAGTGGGACGTGAATCGATTTTTCAAACACGTTATTTCTTTTTTTATTATAATTTCCATCCGACCCGATCCCTTGCTGTCCCTCAACCGATAAATAAAGAACGATCGTATTCAAGTAAAACGCCGTCTTCTTCAATGTCTGAAATACTTTCATCATCTCACTGCAACTCTGCTCAGAACGAAACGAACTGAAAATGATCCATTGCTTTGATGCTTCCGTATCTTCTCGATCAAGCTTTTTAAGCAGTGTCACAACTTCATCTGCACGAACCTCATCGCGTTTCTCTTTAGGTGCTACAAGACTTTGATTGGAAGCGATTCCCTTCCAATAGGTCTCATAGCCCACCCGTCGCAAGTAATCGTCCATCAAAGGAACGGTTTTCGAATTGAAAGCAGAGTGTAACGGCGTCCGATCAAAGCCACTCGTCTGCGTTACCCCATGCAAGGAAGGATACTGCCCTGTATAAAGTGTCATTTCACTAGACGCAAAAGCGGAGCTACCCACATAGTGATTCTTAAATTCAAATCCGTTAAGCAAAAGTTCCTCCATAAAGAGGTTTCTCTTTTCGACCGCTTGATTTACAGATGGATCACACTGTTGATCCACCATAAAGATAAGAAAATTTGGCTTCTTACGCCGCATCGTAAACAGTGTAGGGAGAGGTTCCTGCCTGTTCATGTCCTTCCTCCTTCAACTACAAGTCCGTCCCGCATCTGTTTGTTTTTTGTAGTTTATGTTTGCGCCCAGGAAACGGTTCTTCTTTCTAATCATTCTCTCCGCTATAGAAAGAAAAATTTCACATTTCATATCCTTTTTTTGTTAGACATAGATTAATAAGGTGAATTCTTCTCCTAGTATTTAAGTGGTGTTTACTAGACAAGGAGGCTATCTATGGCCAAACCATTTTCTTCATTACATTATCCTGAAGATTTGCTTTCACTAATTCGAAATGGGTTACCAGGAAAAAGCCCTCCTAAACACGTCATTATTATTGGAGCTGGTCTGTCAGGACTGGTAGCGGGTTCATTGCTAAAACGAAATGGCCATCGCGTGACACTATTAGAAGGCAATGACCGCATTGGCGGGCGAGTGTATACACTACGTAAACCGTTTTCGTTACACCAGTACATGGACGCAGGTGCTATGAGAATACCTGATAATCATGCTCTTGTTCATGAATATATTCGTCATTTCAACCTGCCCCTCCACCCATTTTTAAACGCCTCACCACGAGACCTTCTATTTGTAAATAATGTGCTAACAACGAAAGAAGAATATGAAAAGAATCCAGACATTCTTGGCTTTCCAGTGAATGAAAGTGAAAAAGGAAAAACGGCGACAGAACTTTTTCTTGAAGCAACACAGCCATTTATCGATCTTTATAAAGCCAGTACGAAAGAAGAAAAAGAAGAACTCGTAGCCAAATACGGAGAATATTCAATGGGAGAATTTCTGCAATACAATCCGCTAGGGAGACCATTATCCCTTAATGCCATTCGCATGATTGGCGTTATGCTTGGCATTGAAGGGTTTCCAGAGTTCGCGTTTACAGACATTTTAACGGATATTATTTATCCGATTTTCAGCAAAAAAGTAGCGTTTCATCAAATTGATGGGGGTAACGATCGCCTGCCCCATTCATTCGTTGAAGAACTGAAGCATCACATTTTTCTAAATCAGAAAGTGATTAAAATAAAGCAGGCGAACCGCGGCGTTACTATAACAACGCTGAATCCTAAAACACAGGAAAGGTTCCGTCTGAAAGGAGACGTCGCAATTGTCGCCATTCCTTTCTCCGTTCTTCAATTTATCGACATTGCTCCATATCATTCGGTCTCATTTAAAAAATGGCAGGCGATTCGTGAACTGATCAATGTTCCAGCCGTAAAGATCGGAATTGAATTTAGCTATCGCTTTTGGGAAAAAAACAATGTGGGGAATGCGCTAACGGATTTACCGATTCGGTTTAGTTATGTTCCAGGAGAAGGAATCGGTTCAAACGGATCAGCCGCACTTTTAGCTAGCTATAGCTGGGGAGAAGACGCCGTGCTCTGGGGAAGTTTACCGAAAGATGAACTGACTCGTATCCTACTTAAAGATCTAGCCAAAATCTATGGAGACGAAGTGTATACGGCATTTATCAAAGCCGTTCCCTTTAATTGGAGTAATAACCCTTATTCTGCTGGGTGCTTCACTCTTTTCACTCCCGGTCAAGAAAACAACCTTGGGGAGGTCATCAAACAGCCGGAAGGGAAACTCCATTTTGCAGGAGAACATACCTCTTCCTTTCACGGGTGGATGGAAGGTGCGATTGAATCAGGTCTAAGGGCTGCTTATGAGGTGAACGAGCTAAAGAATCCGCTTAAATAGTCATGTGTATTCCAATAGGGACCGCTTCCTAAAATGGAAGCGGCTCTTTTTTCTTTACATAAATTAAAATCCACTGGTAAGGATTACTACAAATTGTATAAATGTTGTAATTTGTCGAAATAGATTGTTAATTTGTCGAATCTATGTATAATAATAACTAGTGGTAAATTTTCAGAAAAATAAATCAAATGACAACTAGAGGAGCGGTTCAGCCTATGGAAGGATTTCTAACAAGTATCATTGATAGTTCAAACAACATTCTTTGGAGTTACGTCCTTATTGCCGGGTTACTTGGACTTGGCATTTATTTCACGATTGCTTCGCGATTTGTTCAATTTCGATTTTTCGGTGAGATGTTTCGCGTATTAGGAGAAAAACCTGACTATAAGGATGGAGCGAAAAACATTTCCCCTTTTAAATCTTTCTGTGTCGGTGCCGCTACGCGGATTGGTACAGGGAACTTAGCAGGCGTTGCCGTGGCGATCACGCTAGGTGGTCCAGGAGCGGTTTTCTGGATGTGGATGGTTGCCTTGCTTGGTGGAGCGACAGCTTTCATTGAAAGTACACTTGCTCAGGTTTACAAGGTGAAAGGTAAAAACGCGTTTCGAGGCGGTCCCGCTTATTATATTGAAAAAGGGCTGAAAGCAAGATGGTTAGGAATTGTTTTTGCCGTTTTGATAGCCATTACGTTTGGTCTAATTTTCAATTCGGTGCAAAGTAATACCATTGCACTTGCCTTTGAGAATGCATTTGGGATCGAACCTTTAGTCATTGGCCTTATCATAACGGCTTTGACAGGAATTGTGATCTTTGGTGGCGTGCATCGCATTGCTAACTTATCCAGTATTATTGTACCTGTTATGGCAATTCTCTATATTGTCATTGCCTTGTTTGTTCTACTGATGAACCTGGCCGAGCTACCATCAATCGTAGCCCTTATTGTAGGAAGTGCTTTTGGATTTGAACAAGCAGTAGGAGGAGCGATTGGGGCAGCTATTATGAACGGAGTAAAACGAGGACTATTTTCGAATGAAGCCGGTATGGGGAGTGCGCCGAACGCAGCTGCAACTTCTACTACCTCACACCCAGCGAAACAAGGACTTATTCAATCTCTTGGGGTATTTGTCGATACCATTCTCGTTTGTTCATCCACCGCCTTCATTATTTTACTAGCTCCTGTGTTTCAAACAGGTGATGTGACAGGAATCGAACTACTTCAAAACTCACTAAACTCTCATATTGGTGGATGGTCAGGTATTTTTATTTCAGTAGCGATTTTCTTGTTCGCTTTTAGTTCAATTATTGGCTCTTATTACTACGGCGAAACAAATATTGAGTTTATTAAAGAAAGCAACGTCATGCTTTTTGTATTCCGTCTCGCTACAATGGCATTTGTTCTTATTGGCTCGATTTCAAGCTTAAGTCTCGTATGGAAAATGGCCGACCTCTTTATGGCACTGATGACGGTGATTAACTTGATTGCGATTGGTTTGTTAGGAAAAGTAGCCTTCAAGGTTTTAAAAGACTATGAAAATCAGCGGAAACAAGGAAAAAACCCTGTCTTTAACCCTACTAAGCTAGGAATTCAACATGCCGATGCCTGGGTAGAGGATGAACAGGTGAAAGAAGAGGAAGGAAAAGAGGAAGCGATCGGATAATACAGCAGTTTTAAGATTTAAGAGTCCGGGAAGGAACCGGACTCTTTCTTTCTGTTCAAAAGCTTTTTCGATCGTCGTGCACATTTCCAAACTTCTTTACCCTTTTTTTTACAGATACCCTTTTTATAGTGAAAGATTCGTTATATGATGAATGTACGCCAGTCGCCATTGTCTGATTGCTTCACATTGACAAATCAAATCGCTGAAAAACTATGAAGGAAAGGCAGGTTCTTTCTACTCATGATTACACCGATTTTTCGCATCTTTGACACGGAAAAAGCCACTGACTTTTATCGGGATTTCTTAGGATTTACGATTGATTGGCGACATCAGTATGAAGAAAATATGCCTGAATACATTCAAGTCTCTTTTCATAACGCCCTGATTCATTTAACGGAACACCATGGCGATGCCTCACCTGGAAGTTCTATACGGGTAAAGCTAGATAACGTTGAAGATTATCATCACACCCTTTCTCAAAAGGAGTACGCCTACGCCAATCCCGGCATGAGGCATACCTCCTGGAGAACCATCGAAATGACCGTCACCGACCCCTTTCTAAATCGGATAACGTTCTACGAAGAAAAGTAAGCACAAAGCGGGCGGTGCCAGGCACCGCCCGCTTTGTGTCGAACTTAGTCGATTGGGTCTTCTGCTTTCCCATAGCGAATGACATCATAGATGGCCATGCCGTCACTTGGCTTCCCGTCTTCGTTTTTATAAGGCATTAAAGAAAAGAAAATGAAGTAAAAAGAGAAATAAACAAATTGCCTAAATACTAGAGCTTCGGGCAGCACCTCTGTCAAAATCAGATAGTTAATGATCAGAATAAGCATTAAATTAAACATACTGCCCCCTAGATAAATCGACACATGCGCCCACGTTTTATCGTAAGTTAACTTATCGTACTGACACCATCCTTCCATGAAATATTTCTTTCGCACCTCCAATGGACCAATATCGATAATTTTCTTCCCAGTACCTATGCAGAATTTGATCCTTCCCCCAAATAATCTCGCTACGAGGACATGTCCAGCCTCATGCACCAATGTTACGATCGGAAGAATAATAAAGAAATTCACAAAAAACATAGGAATATCACTTAAAGTAAACACTGTAAGCCTCCAGCTCTTTTTTCTCGATGGATTCAACTCAGGTGTAAAGACACAAAAAAAGCCGAAAAGGAGTGCTTCTCCTTTTCGGCTTATGTCTGACGCTAATAGTTCAGATCATTGCTACCTTTTATATGGTTCTACAATTTTGTGTTGAACGAGATGAGCTCCTTGCCCGCTCGCATCTGTCTCGTTTTATACCTTCAAGATCATGAGATTATGATAGTCGTGCAGTAAAAGACCGAACATTCTATTTCAGGCTCAGTTTCTCATTGTACTCCTGAACACCTAAAAAAATCAAGAAGGAGAAGCCAATTGTTGGCTTCTCCTTGTTCTTTCTTACCACTCTTGATTTGTTGGACGTACTAGAATTTCATTAATGGCTACTTCAGCCGGTTCTTCAATCGCAAAAACAATTGTACGAGCAATGCTGTCCGCTTTAATTGCACCGCTATAAACCGCATCAATCGAAGATTTCACATCATCATCCGTAATCGTTTCAGTAAGTTCTGTACTAACGGCTCCAGGTGAAATAATCGTAGCACGGATATTATTACCAACGGACTCTTCCATTCTTAGTCCTTCAGTGATGGCTCTTACTGCAAACTTTGTAGCACTGTAGACTGAGCTTCCTGGTGAAATTTCATGACCAGCTACAGATGAAATGTTAATAACGTGACCTTCCTTTTTCTCTCTCATATAAGGAAGAACGGCCCCGATACCGTAAAGAACACCTTTAATATTAACATCAATCATTTTATCCCATTCATCATATTTCTTCTTGTGTAGAAGGGAAAGTGGCATTAAACCTGCGTTATTCACAATCACATCGATTTTTCCAAACGTATCATACGCATATTGAGCTAGCGACTCCATCTCTTCAGATGATGTTACGTCTGTTACCTGGTAAATCGCTTCTCCACCGTTGTCTTCTATTTTCTGCTTAAGCTCTTTTAAGCGATCTTCACGTCGAGCTGCCAAAACGAGCTTTGCTCCTTTGTCAGATAGTAACTTAGCTGTTTCTTCTCCAATACCGCTTGAAGCTCCAGTAATGATGACGACTTTTTCTTTTGTCATTTATAAAACCTCCAAAGTTGGATTATCAATCGTTTTAATTGATAATCCACACTCTATAGGTTAAAGTGCGGTTTAACACAATGAAAGCGACTTAAAGTGAGGGATCAAAGATGAAATACTATTCAATGAAGGAAATAACTGTGCTAACAAATCAATCTGCATCTGCCATTCGATACTATGAGAAGGAAGAAATCCTCCCCTCTATCGAACGCGATGCAAACGGCGTTCGAAGATATACCGAGAATAACTTAGAGTGGCTTCATTTCATTCTGGCTCTTCGTTCTACAAATATGCCGATTGCAGAAATAAAAAAATACGTTCATCTTTATAAACAAGGTGATTCGACTATCCGAGAAAGAAGAACGCTTCTTTCCCTTCATAAACAAAAAGTAGAACAGGAAGTAAAGCGGCAGCAGAACTATTTAGCACGGATTTCAAAAAAAATCACTCTCTATGATGATGTTTCAACAGATTTGCAAAAAGTCACGTGTTCAACATATTAATTCACCAGGCGCAGCAGGTACCATTTCACTCCACTTTATACATCAGCTGATCCGAGCGTCATACCTCCATCAATGACAATTTCTGTTCCCGTACAATAGGAGCTTTCATCAGAAACAAGAAAAGCCACGGCCCTGGCAATTTCAACAGGTTGTCCGATACGACCTAGCGGAATCGTCTCATAGAAATCTGGCACACCCTCTCCCTGTGTCGCCATCTCTGTCTCAACTCCTCCCGGATGAATCATGTTTACTCGAATCCCTTTCGGACCTAATTCGATTGCCGCTGCCTTAGACATCGCAACGACAGCTGCTTTTGTAGCCGCATAGGCAGCAGACTGACCGATCGGGGCAAACGCTGAGATCGATACATTATTCACGATCGCCCCTTTTTGCTGTTTCTCCATTACCGGAACAACCGCTTGCATACCCATAAAAACACCAAGCTGGTTTACGTTCATTAACTCTAGATATTCTTCTACCGACAAATCTGTAAATGGTTTTCTTTTTAGTATCCCTGCATTGTTTACAAGCGCATCCAACTGACCAAATTCAGACTGGATCTCTTCAAGCACTGATTTCCAATGCTCTTCTTTCGTTACATCCAACTGCACAGGATAAGCCCCAATCAAATTTGCAGCTGTCTCAGCATCTTGATAGCGGCGAGCTCCAATGATCACTTTTGCTCCTAATGAAGCAAGATGCTCACCGATTGCTTTTCCCTGACCTCGATTTCCTCCGGTGATTAATATCACTCGATCGTTTAAATCTGGCATGTTATTCTCTCCTTCATCTTTAGATATGTTCAGCTTACAGGAGCGTTTTAGAAATCACCAATGAAGAAGATTCAAACATTAATTGTCAAAATATTAATAATTTGACACAATAGCACTAGTAAATCTTTTTGAAATGGAGAGCGAGCGGAAATGATTTATCGAAGAAAAACCTATACCATCAAACCCGAAAAATTAGATGAATTTAACGAGTTTTTCCATACTTATCTTTATCCAAATCAACTAAAACATGGTGCCAAATTGATTGGGCGTTGGGTTAACGAAAGCCAGAATGAAATAACCGCGACCTGGCAATATGAAAGTATGAATCACTATGAAGAGATCGAAAAGCAAATTCGAAAAAGCGCGTTACATCAGAAAGCGAAACAGCGTGATCTAGGGAACCTTTATCTTGAAAGCAACCAGGACTTTCTCACGTCAACAGCAGAACCTTACACGTATCATCCTCCAAAACATATCGTTTCAGCAGCTACCATTATTTTAAATAAAGCAGATGAAGTACTTTTAATCAAAGGGCCGCGTAGAGGTTGGGAATTCCCTGGAGGTCAAGTGGAAGAAGGCGAATCATTACACGACGCCGCAATTCGAGAAGCGAAGGAAGAGTCTGGCGCTGATGTTGAAATCGTTAAATTCTGTGGCGTGTTTCAAAACGTGAAGTCTTCTATTTCGAATACCCTCTTTCTTGCTAACTATGTTGGGGGTGAACTCACAACCTCATCAGAGAGCCTTGAAGTTGGATTCTTTCCTATCGATCAAGCACTTGAAATGGTTACTTGGAAAAATTTCCGACAGCGCATGGAATACTGCTTAAACGAAGAACACCATCCTTTTTATGTGGCGTTTAATCAGTAAAATTGTATTGAATGCTGAAATTCAATCTTTACCTTTACACTGATCCGATAATGATTCTTTCCGAAAAAACGTCCATCGCGGACGTTTTTTTATGTAAAAATCTGGTTTGCGAGATGGCCTAAACAGGTATGAATGAACAAATAGGAAAAGGATGATTGTTATGTTACGCACTTGGAAAGAGCTTTTCATCGGGCTCCTAACTGGAATCGCCGTATTGTTTGGCTTATCCATTGTGAAAGATGAATCTTAGGTATCTTCTAAAAACCTTGCCATTATTATTGGATTCCTTACGTTCTATACCTCCTTATTTCTATTGAGATATTGGCGCAATGAAAAATAACCTTTTTATTATAGGAGGAATTGTTCATGTTAAAGAAAAAAGCACGCTCGCCCGGCAAGGAATTTCTTTTGTCATTTCTTTTCATGTTTATTTTTTTCGGCGGAGCCTTCCTATCCTTTTACTATTTAGGGTTTAACATCGGATTTCCGATTTCCTTAATTCTCCTCATTCTTCTAGCTTACATTTCAAGGCGCACCATCAAAAAGTCGGATGAAAACTTTCTTACACCTACCGATCGTAAATTTAATATGAAGAAACATCCCTGGTTTGTTGGCATTCCTGCATTTGTTATTTTCTTCATCACTCATTATGTTGGTAATGATTCAAGTTTACTATCCGCAATGATCCTCGCGATCATTAATTTTTTCTTTAGTTTTGTATTACTTCTCGTGGGTTATTATTTTAGAATGAAGCGCCTTGGTTATCATAGACGGTTACTGGTCGAAATAAAGATCCTTTATCAGATGTCGATGCCACTCGGTTTACAAGGATTAGAGTACGAATTCGAAACCGGAAAGAATCCCCCCTTCTTTCCGGTTTTATTTTAATTTCGTGGGGTATTTACAAATTGAAAACACAATTTCGACTAATTTCGATTTTATTTTACAAAAAAGGGGGTTAATGGAATCGATTACCTGGTAATTTCACCTAAAATTATTACGTAATGTAGCCGATTAAAACTTCTCTCTTTACACCATACTAACGGTAGTGGTAGAGTAAGTAATTGTGTTTAAAAAGCGATTAAAGGAGTCTTGTATGGACAATAAAGAAACTGGGCGTATTGATTGGCCCGTCTTTGGTATAAGCGGTGGGGTATTGATCCTCTTCGTGATTCTTGCACTTTTTGATATATCTTTGGTAGAAAACTTGGTTAGCTCAAGCTTTGCCTGGTCTGCGAGGTTTTTCGGTGGGTTCTGGCAAGTTTTAATGCTAGCAACATTTTTTGTTGGAATTGGATTGGCCTTTTCTAAATACGGAAAAATAAAATTAGGTGGTATGGATAAACCTGAGCTTAGCCTATATAAGTGGTTATCCATTATTATGGCGACACTACTTGCCGGTGGCGGTGTGTTTTGGGCAGCGGCAGAACCGATGTACCACTTCTTAACCGTTCCTCCTTCTCAAGATGGAAAAGGCATTGAAGCTGGAACTCAAGGTGCAATTGATACTGCACTTGCTCAAAGCTTCATGCATTGGGGTTTCCTTGCCTGGGCCATTCTAGGTACAATCAGTGCCGTTGTGATGATGTACGGACATTATCATAAAGGAATGCCAATGAAGCCGCGTACGCTTCTTTATCCGATTTTCGGTGAAAAGCTGCGTCACAGCTGGTTTGGTACTCTGATTGATGCGTTTTCCGTTATTGCGGTTGCCGCAGGTACAATTGGACCAATTGGTTTCTTAGGCTTACAAGCAAGTTACGGTTTGCAGGAAATTTTCGGCATTCCTAATCAGTTCAGCACACAGTTCTCGATTATTTTAGCTGTCGTGATTGTTTCTACGATTTCAGCAGTTACAGGACTTTACAAAGGAATTCAATATTTAAGTAGCTTTAACGTTCGACTCGCGATTGGATTAATGGCGTTTATTGTCATCTTTGGTCCTGGTGGCTTTATCTTCAACCACTTTATCTCTGGATTTGGTGTTTATGTGGATCAATTTGTTACGATGAGCACATTCCGTGGTGATACCGGTTGGCTTTCATTCTGGACAGTCTTCTTCTGGGGCTGGTTCATCGGATACGGTCCAATGATGGCGATTCTTGTTAGTCGTATTTCACGAGGACGTACGATTCGAGACATTATTATTGCAGTTTCGATTTTTGCACCGGTTATCTCAACATTCTGGTTTACCGTACTCGGAGGATCTGGAATTTTCTTTGAACTTTCAAATCCTGGTTCGATCTCAGAAGCATTGAATGCCGCTGGTAATCCAGCAGCCATGTTCGCCATTACTGAGCAATTCCCGCTTGCAAGCATTGTTTCACCACTGTTCTTAATTCTAACGATTCTTTTCGTTGTAACAACAAGTGACTCCATGTCTTATACAATTGCAATGGCGGTTACGGGTGAAGGCGATCCCCAAAGATGGCTTCGCGTATTCTGGGCAATTCTTATGGGAACTGTCGCAGTCATTCTACTTATTACAGGTGACAGCGGCATTACGCAGTTACAGAACTTCATTGTTGTAACAGCTGTTCCAGTCTCGCTTATCCTTCTGCCAATGGTTTGGCTCGCACCAAAAGTAGCGAGGGAAATGGCAAGAGATCAGAAAATTATTAAATAATGTGTTTGGCCCTCTCCCCTTTGGGGAGAGGGCCTTTCTAATGGTGCCTGTCACCACCCGTTATGCGTCGAACGAAGTCGAAATATCTTAAGCAGAATTGGGTATCCTAATAGCTGAGTTACTTATACTTAAGGAGGATACAACAATGCTTGAAGGTAAATGTGCATTAATTACTGGCTCTGGTCAGGGAATTGGGCTAGAGATCGCTACTGAGTTTGCGAAGGCTGGCGCGAAGGTGATGCTTAATGATATTAATGAAGACACCCTTAAGGAGTCGGTTGAAAGCCTAACTTCTCAAGGCTTTACGGTTGAAGGTGTGGTTGCAAACGTTGCGAAAGAAGAAGATGTGAAGAATGCTATTGAAGAAACCGTCAAGAAATTTGGACGTATTGATATTCTTGTTAACAATGCAGGGATTCAGCATGTGGCGCCAATCGAAGAATTCCCAAGTGAAAAGTACGGGTTAATTCTTGATATTATGCTAAAGGGTCCATTCTATGGCATCAAATATGCTTTTCCAATAATGAAAGAACAAGGATATGGTCGTATCCTAAACATGGCTTCCATCAATGGATTGATTGGGTTTGCTGGAAAAGCTGGTTACAACAGTGCAAAGCACGGCGTCATTGGCCTTACGAAAGTAGCAGCCCTTGAAGGCGCAGACTACGGCATTACCGTAAATGCGATATGTCCAGGATACGTTGATACACCGCTCGTACAAAATCAATTAGAAGACCTTGCAAAAACACGCAATATCGAAAAAGAGAAAGCGTTAGAACAAGTCATTTATCCACTCGTTCCTCAGAAGCGTTTAATCCAAGTACAAGAAGTCGCTGACTACTCCATTTTCTTAGTTAGTGAGAAAGCGAAAAGTATAACAGGTCAAGCTGCTGTGATTGACGGTGGTTATACCGCTCAATAAGCACAAAAAATCCCCCCCACACCTTTATGATAAAGATGTGAGGGGGATTTTCATATGATCGGATGAATTAGTTAATGCCCATCATTGCAAGGAAAATAATCGCGATCGTAGCGATCATTGGGATGATTAAACCAACCACAAACACATCTTTATAGGAGTCTTTGTGCGTTAGTCCGGTAACCGTAAATAGCGTTAAAAGAGCACCGTTATGAGGCAGGATTGATGCCCCAGAAGCAACGGCTGTAATACGGTGGAACGCTTCTAAACTAAGATTGTTACTAATGGCAATGTCATAGTATTCACTACCAAGCGCTTCAAGCGCAATTCCCATACCACCAGAAGCTGAGCCTGTAATCATCGCTAAAAGCTGAACAGCAAAGGCTTCTGAAAAGTACGGACTAAGTGGAATCGCGAAGATCAGATCTTTCACTGCTTCAAAACCAGGAGAAGCTGTGACGACTGAACCGAAACCAACGGCAGCACTTGTATTGATTGTTGCCATTACAGAGCCAGATGCCCCACCATTGATTGCTTTAATGAACTGCTTGTAATTTTTAATATTAAAGAGCATGATGAGAAGAATTCCGATGCCAAGTGCAATCAAAATGCTTAAGTTTTCAAAGGCATTTAGTGTCACAACAACAGCGATCAATGGAATTACAGAAAGAATCCAGTTCGGAAGCTCATCTTCATTAATACTTTTTACTTCGTTTGATCCTTTAGGCTCTGTAAATTCCTCACCATTTTTCGATAGCTGTTTCTCACGGAATTTGAGATAGAAATAACCGCCAACTGCCATAATTAAACCAGCAACAATTCCAAGAATCGGTGCTGCCATCGTCGATGTTTTAAACGTATTAATCGGTATGATGTTTTGAATTTGCGGTGTTCCTGGCAGTGCTGTCATCGTAAATGTAAAAGCACCTAGTACAAACGTCGATGGAAGAAGTTTACGTGATACGTTTGCCTGGCGGAACATTGCCACGGCGAGTGGATAAACGGCGAATACAACAACAAAGAGACTAACGCCTCCATATGTAAGAATCGCTGCTGAGATCAACATCCCAAGAATCGCACGTTTCTCTCCGATTAAGTTTGAAATTTTATAAGCAACAGACTGCGCTGCCCCTGTGTCCTCCATTAACTTCCCAAAAATCGCTCCAAATAAGAAAATTGGGAAATACGCTTTCGCGAAATCAACGAATCCTTCCATATACGTTCCTGTATAGGACTCAAGAATATTCATTCCGCTCAATAATGCAACAATTCCAGATACCAATGGCGCGATCCAAATAATCGACCACCCTAGGTAAGCGAGGAGCATTAAGAGAGCGAGACCAACAATAATACTAATCATAGCTGATTTGCCTCCTCAAATATCTTCTGTCTGTTTTACTATGTCCAATCCTGGCAAATCTAAATCGACAAAAGCCGACTCTTGGGTGCCTGTCACCACCCACATTTACTCGAATTCACTCGAATGATGTTACCCGTTTGAATGAGCAATAAAACCAATTTCTTTTATGAATGGGTTCATTCGCATTTAAGAGAAAGCGCGAGTGCCTGTCACCGCTCGCTTTTGCTCGAAAAACGTCAATTATAGTCGAATAAATCTGAACTTATTAGACGACATTTATAACCGTGACTTATAACATCATCCAAAACAAAAAGAGCGAGGCTGCCCCGCTCTTCATTCCTTATGAACTTGTTATCTTCTTTTCACCTACGTACGACAGCTGCTTTTTCACATAATATATCCCAATTCCAATCATCATCAACAAAGAAAGAAAACAAACACTTGCCATTAGAGGCACTACCTTAAGTGCATACAAAAACATATCAATTTCATAAATGTCTTTAGAAGCTACAACCGTACTCGGCGTGAAAATAAGATGGCTTTTCCAATTCGACAGTGCCGGCAATTGACTTGCCGTCCAGGAAGTGGCCCAGTAGGAATACCCAAAAACACTAAGCAGACAAAGCATCGAGTAAAGTTTGAAGAAACCCCTTTTCTTCACACCATCACCTCTATGATTTTATACATGACATATTCGTTAACCGCATCGCTTATTCCTGTATTTCCCTAAAAGTGGTGACCCCGTTCTTTGTTTTTATTGGCGCACTCACCTACCTGACATAGGAAAACCCCTATCTCCAGTTAGGAAATAGGGGGTTCAATCAGTCAACTTACTCTTCAGGAAGTAGCACAATTTTTCCTAGTTTACCCGCTTTTTTAAAATAACGTTGAGCCTCTCTCGCTTGTTCTAATGGAAACGTTCGATCAATTACTGGTGTGATCTTCCCATCAGCTATCGCTTTAAGCATCCGTTTAAACTCTTCTCTTGTCCCAAGAACAGAGCCATAGAGTGTTATGTGCTTCAAATACAATGTTCTAAAATCAAGTTCTGTTTTCTGTCCACCAGCAGAACCAGACGTACAAAACTTGCCGCCTTTCTTTAAGACATGAAGCGAAGTTGAAAACAAGGCATCTCCAACAACATCTAACACTGAGTCAATCGGTCCACCATTCACTTCAAGTATTTCTTCAGCAAGCCGATCTGATTTGTAGGAAAGTACGTGCGTTGCCCCAAGCTTCTTCAACTGATCTTCCAAAGCGAGGTCGCCTACAATCGCGATTACATTAGCACCGAATACACGAGACGCAATTTGGACGTTTAGAGAACCTACTCCACCGTTTGCTCCTGTAACCATAACGGTCTCGCCCTGCTTAGGCTGAATTTGTTCAACCATATGCCACGCTGTCATCCCACTAACAGAGAACACGGCACTCTCGGTATAGTCAGCAAGAGGCATGTCAAAACAGAGTTCTGCTGGCCATACAACATAGTCTGCATACCCTCCGTCATACTCTGATCCAATGAAAGACATATCTTCTGAGATATGTTCAGACCCTGGCTCTCCGCTCGAAGTAAAAGGAAAGAGCACGACGTCCTTCCCGATCATCTCCTCATTCACTTGTTGACCGGCTTTCATAATCGTACCGGTAATATCTGATCCTGGTGTTCTAGGAAACTGAACACCTTCAGGACGCCATCCTGATTTCGTTCCTGTTCCATATGCCCCTTCACGCATCCAAATTTCCGTATTATTAATCGCACATGCCTTTACCTTAACGAGTACCTCATTCTCTTTCGGAACAGGAATCTCCTGGTCTACGACTTCTAACTGATCCACATCACCATAACCCATTACTTGAACTGCTTTCATGATGGTGCCTGTCACCTCCCGTAATTTGTCACAATTTGTCACCTTGTTGGATAGTATAACAGTTTCCTACTCAAAATAGTAGTAGAGGTATTGAACGATAGGATGTAGAAAGATGGTGCGTTAATTTAAGAAATGGGCACATCATACCGCAAATGGGACATTCGCCCTTAAAGAAAATCACCATGACTACCCTTGGATCATGATGAAAAACTTTAGGTTAGAAAAAAACATCCGAATTGTCCTAAGACGATCTTCCTTCATACCATCTCCTCATAAAAAAACACAACTTTTGACTTCGTTTGAATAAAACGCTTACTGGGAACCAATAATTGTAATTGAAAGGAGTGGATTTTGTTGGAAAAGAAATTCCCTATTCTTCTTGCTTCCTGCCTCATTTCAGGTTCTCTTCTAGCAGGTTGCGGATCAAATGGTGCTGAGAATAACACAGGTAATCAAGCCAACAACTCAAGCATGGAAGAAAACGGCGCTTCCGAAAATGAAGGAACGAATGAAGGAACAAACGAAGGAATGAACGACTCGGGCGATAGCGGTTCAGAAGAAATGACCAATCTTGAAGCTGGCGTTGATACGGCATTATCGAACCTTGAGGAACTTAAAACAACAGTCGAAAATAGTAGCGATGATGTTGAAACGATTAATGAACAGACGATGACGCTCGAGGAAAACTGGGACAAGATGGAATCTCAAGTAGAAGAAGAATTCCCGGATGCCTACAAGAACATTGAAGAAAGCCTTTATCCTCTCATTGATGAAGGTAAAAAAGATGAGCCTGATACGGACAAAATGACCGAGCTAATTGATGAAACGATGATGAAAATGACCGAGTTCAAAGAAACGTTACCAACTTCTTAATCCCATAAGGAAAACCCTCTCCTATTTTCAATAGGAGAGGGTTTTTCGCTTTAGTAGAGCTTACCATGACGATAAAGAATATTTGATAGCTTCATCACCGTATGGATGTAGCAATTTTGTCTGAGCGCAAATGGATCATTGAAAAACTGTGGATAAATTTCATCCATCGTTTCCTTCATTTTTTTAAAAAGAAGAGAAAAAACTTCTTCTTCACTATAAAATTGCGTCTCCCTTCCTTGCAGCCATTCGAAATAAGAAACGATGACACCACCTGCGTTTGCGAGTATATCCGGAATAACGAGCACACCATCTTCACTCAGCTTTCGATCTGCACCAAGTGTAATGGGGCCGTTCGCACCTTCTACAATCATACGCGCTTTTACTTGATCAACATTGTCCTCATGAATTTGATCTTCAAGCGCTGCCAAAATCAGCACGTCCGTATCAAGGTAAAGAACATCTTCTCGTTCTTGAATATCCGCTTTGATTTCATGATCAGACAACGCTTCCTCTGTCGTAGGCAAATCACCTTCATGATTGGACGTAAACTCAATTAGGGCTTTTATATCAAGGCCATCACCATTATAAAGCGTTACGTTTCGATCGCTTACCGCAACGACTTTCGTATCGAGGTAGTTGCAGCTATACGATTCAAGGGCTGCAACGGATCCAACATTACCAAATCCCTGAATTCCAATCGTTAACGGACGATCGGAATGCTCAAGTGCTGTTTTGGCAAAGCGATTATCATTTCTCTTAAACCACTCTTCATTTTCTTTCACAAAATTATGAAGCATGTAGCGAAGCGTATAGTAAACGCCTTTTCCTGTTGCTTCCCTTCGACCAAGCGAACCGCCGTTCACCTGACTTTTCCCTGTGAAACTTCCGCGATACGGGCGTCCCGGATGGATCGTTTTATATTCACCCATCATCCAGTCCATCTCTCGTTCACCCGTTCCAACATCCGGTGCTGGGATGTCTTTATCTGGACCTAAAATATCGCAGAAATTTTGAACGTATGTTTTTGAAATCGTATGTAGTTCTTTTTCCGAAAATTCTCGTGGGTTAATGACCACGCCACCTTTTCCTCCACCAAATGGTACATCATGAAGCGCATTCTTTAATGTCATTAACGTTGCCAGATTAATTACTTCATCTTCCTCGACCGTTTCGTGAAAGCGAATCCCGCCTTTATAAGGCCCTACCGCATTATTATGCTGAACGCGGAAAGCAGGAATTCGTAAAATTTTCCCGTTCTCGAGAGGAACGCGGAGAAATGATTTTTGAATTTGGTTCGGGGTTGAGAGAATCGATTCAAGGGATTTGAACGCGTTTTCTCGATCTTCATCCTTGAAATTTGGTAAAAACGATTGATCCTCGAGTAGTGCATGTAACGACTCCTGTACAACTTCTCCATATTTACTAGCCAATTTCATCCCTCCATGTTTTTCTATTCTATTAATATCGTACCCTTTTGAAACTAGTTCAAACGGGCTGGATGAAAAGGCTTACGTTTTTTTATTAGGTGAAATAAAAAAGCCGCCACTAGCGCAATATGCACGTGACGACCTGAGATAAATTAAACCTTTCGCTTTATCGGTGATCGGCCGGAAAAATGACTCCGATTTGCTTCCGTGCTTCATCCATTACTTCAATCGAACGGAGAGAATTTTCATGTGAGTTGATCAAAGACTGATCCTTACCGGCCTGGATCAGTTCAATAAACTCCTTCGCTTCATACATCATCGTATGGGATTGCGACTGTGACAGGTCTTCAATCGATCCATCTCGATAATGAATTTTCACATCCATCGGTGAACCGATCTTGTCGATGAGAATACTCCCGTTCTCCCCTTGAATTTCAGATGGAAGATGAGAATCTGTGATTTTCGAAAACATAATCACTGCTTCTTTGTCTTCATATCCAAGTAAAATACTGCCTTCTCCATCAACGCCCGACTCAAGCATGACGCCTTCTGCCTTAATCGACTGCGGCATGCCAAGCATGGATACGACAGGATAAACGCCATATACGCCGATATCCATCAGTGATCCATTTGAAAACTTAGGGTTAAATGCATTTAGCACTGTTCCTTCTTTATAAGCATCATAACGCGACGAATACTGGCCGTAATTCGCAACAAAGCGACGAATTTGACCAATTTTATGCAAATTCTCTCGCACCATGTGCATGTTCGGCATCACGGTGGATTTCATCGCTTCCATCAAAAGAACGCCGTTACGAGTGGCAACCTCGACCATTTGTAAGACCTCACGTTTATTTGACGCCATCGGTTTCTCACAAAGCACATGCTTCCCAGCGTTCATGAAAATGATCGACTGCTCTGCATGTAACGAGTTGGGACTCGCAATGTAGACGGCATCAATGAGCGCGCTGTTCGCCATTTCCTCAAGACTTGTAAACGTCGCCTCTGCTCCATGCTTCTCAGCAAATGCCTGAGCTTTCTCTTCCGTTCGAGAATAAACCGCCGTAAGCTTAAAATCGCTAAGCTCAGTCGCCCCCTCTAGAAAATTATCCGTAATCTTATTTGTTCCAACAACTCCAAAACGAATCATACTAATCTTCCTCCAATTCATTCAACAAATTCGACAAGTGACAGGCACCGCGAAAAACCGCGAAAAAAACGCGATAACCGCGTCACCGCATACCGAGCGCTTCCCGACCGTGTCCGCGTCACCAAGTATATCTCATGCGAGTGACAGGCACCACCCGAAACTATCCGAATCACCCGAACTATTGTCAGCATATGTCGAATCAAATAAGGCGTACGCCTAGCTGCTGCTCTAACCATTTCGGTACAACGAATCTTGCTGTTAGTAGTGGATCCACGACCTGACACACTTCAACCTGTCCAATTGCACTCATCAGCATGGTTGCTTCACTAATCGACATTCCGCTTTTCTCCACAACACGATCGACCATTAGCTCGGTTGCAAGTGTTACCGCTTCATCAAGCGTGGCAGCTGAAGCAATCTGGGTAATAACTTCAGCGTTTTCAAGCATCGGTTGAACGAGAGACTCCCCCTTGATCACTTCAAGCTTAACTGTTGCTTTACCAGGAACTTCAATTCCTGAAACACTCACTTCACCGTCCCCCATCGCTGCATGAAAATCACCTAATCCGAACAGTGCACCTTCCGCAAACACTGGAAAATAGAGCACCGCTCCTTCCGTAACCATCTTATTATCCATATTTCCGCCGTGCGCACCAGGTGTGCCACACGAAACACCATCGCCTTCTGGAGCGACACCAATTACGCCGATCATTGGATTTAACGGGATGCTAAGGTTATTGAAACAAGCAGCCCCATCTTGAATTGGAATCATCTTTGACTCCATTTCTTTTAAACGATGTCCCATAACCCCAAGATCTGGCCCAACGACCATAACGCCCTGATCTCCAATTTCAAGCTTTTCAATCGAAACTTTTAACACATCTCCAGGTTGTGCATCCTTCACATAGATTGGGCCAGTTGCAGGATTCACTCGGTTCCAATCAATTCCAGTAATCTCATCTTCCTCCGATTGAAGCTGATTCATAAAACAGTCATACGTCACGATTTGAACGCTAGTTCCTGATGGTACGATCTTTACAGGCTTATGCGTTTTGTTAAAATCATAGATCACCGAATCATTCATAACTAAGTCCATTTCAATCTCCCCTTTTAAATTTTTTTATTATAATGATAATTTTAACAGTTTCGTAGAATCATTGCCTATTCCTAAGACTGCTGTCTCACACGACCTTTTTCTTCTATGTAATAGGTCGTGTGAGAATAGACATTAAAATGCTTTTCCTGTCAATAAACACTCCCATTCCCCTCGCTCTTATGACCTAATTCTTCCAAAAACTCTTGTAAAATGGTTTCGCTATCATTACGATCATAGACAGAAACACGAGATGTGCACATGATAAGAAACGTGACGTTTTCGAGCGATTCCACGTTTTTCCGACCATGACGATCGACCTTATTATCTTAAAATGATCCTTACAATCGATTAACATCAGCTTCACGTTAAACAAGTAAACTATGATTTGTGAGAAAAATTGAACCGGGGGGAAATTAATATGTTTAGTAAAAATGCCAAAAAGAAGCTTATTCCATTCGCTGTTATTTCATCACTAGCTGTAGCTGGATTTGCTGGGATTGGTACGGACACAGAAGCAAAATCTGAAAAAAGTAAAAACCCTAAAAACGAAATCGAGAACGTCATTTTCTTAATTGGTGACGGCATGGGACCGGGATATACAACGGCATACCGTTCTTTTATGGATGACAAAACTACACCTTATATGGAAAAGACAGCTTTCGATGAATATCTCGTTGGCGCTCAAGAAACCTATTCATGGGATCCAGAAGAGAGTGTAACGGACTCGGCGGCAGCGGGTACGGCGATGGCAGCTGGAATCAAAACTTACAACGGCGCCATCTCCGTTGATATGGATAAAAATGAAGTGAAGACTGTTCTTGAAGAAGCAAAAGAAAAGAACAAGGCTACTGGACTTGTTTCTACTTCTCAAATTAATCATGCCACGCCAGCATCATTCGGTGCTCATGATGAATCGCGGAATAACTACAATGACATTGCAGACGACTATTATGATGAGATGATCAATGGAGAGCATAAAGTGGACGTATTGCTTGGCGGAGGAACTTCTTACTTCGAGCGCTCGGATCGCAACCTAACGGAAGAATTTCAAAATGATGGCTATAGCTATGTCACTTCAAAGGACGAACTCGCACAAGACGACAACGAACAAATTCTTGGCCTGTTTGCACCTAAAGGAATGGACAAAGCAATTGATCGCACAGAAGATGCTCCTTCTCTTGAAGAAATGACTGACGCTGCTCTTGAGCGCCTAAGTGACGACAAAGACGGCTTCTTCCTTATGGTCGAAGGTAGCCAAATTGACTGGGCTGGTCATGATAATGACGTTGTTGCTGCAATGAGTGAGATGGAAGATTTCGAGAAAGCTTACGAAGCGGCGATTGAATTTGCGAAAAAGGACAAGCATACACTCGTAGTTACAACAGCTGACCACTCTACCGGTGGCTTTGCGATGGGACGCGACGGAGAATACAAGTGGGATCCAGCTCCACTTAAAGCTGCCAAAAAGACACCTGATTACATGGCAGCACAGATTGCTGAAGGTGCAGATGTGGAAAAAACACTTACTGAAAACATCGATCTTGAATTAACATCTGAGGAAATCGCGTCTATCAAAAAAGCGACTGAAACAGGCGATGTGGTGGAAATTGATAATGCGATTGAAAAGATCTTTGACATCCGCTCAGGAACTGGCTGGACAACTGGCGGACATACAGGTGTCGACGTGAATGTGTACGCGTACGGCCCACAATCCGAAAAGTTCGTCGGCCTTCATGATAACAATGAAACAGGTCAATTGGTGATGGATCTTCTTAACGCAAAACAAGAAAAAGATCATGGAAAAAATGACGATGATCACAAAAAAGACAAGTAAAAAAAACGTCCCGTTGCTTCAAAAAGCAGCGGGAGTTTTCTTTCTTACTGAGGAGGTTATTTTACATGAAACAAGTACTGATCACCCTATGTACTGCCTCTCTTTTTCTTGGGGGCTGCGCTACTAATGCGAACCAGCAAGCTAGTTCACAAACAGAGAACACGACAACCGTAACAAAAGCAGAGGAAACAAATACAGATCAAAAGGAACACAAAGGATTAATAGATAGTCCACAGGCACCTGATGACAGCTCACTAACTGAAGTTGGCCAAACTTATCAGGATGCAGACGGCTCTATTACGTTAAAAGCAAGCTCTGGTTTTAACGAAAAAACGATGCTTGGGGATGTTGAGCTAACCGTTTCAGATGTGAAGGTAATGGCCTATGCGCCCTCCCCTGACTTAATCGATTTTTTTCATGGATATTCGAACGATGAAACAAAATTCAACTATGTAAAGATTCGCGTCCATGTAAAGAACACGTCGGATCAAACCGTTAACTTTGCACCAATTTCAACACTTGAAACGAGTGACGGTGAGAAGAAAGGATTCGATGATGACTTTTACCTCGAGAACCTTTACGGAGATTACGCACCTGGTGAAGAAAAAACCGGACAGCTCGGCTTTGTTCTGAATACGACTGACCTAGAGAAACTGGATGCCCTAACAATTCAAACCAGTGATGTGTTCGACAAAAATGAAGAAACGCTAACGAAGGGCCAATCGATCACCGTGCCTTTTTAAAGATGCCCTTCAGGGTGTCTTTTTTTCGTTTCGCGGAATAAATGAATTTTCCGCGGAATTACTGGATGTTTTCGCGGAATTCTACCGATTCGACACGACGAAATACGCACTCAGCTCAGCCATTCTTAACGATTCCGACCGTTTTATAGCCTTTTTTTATGAACCAGAGAAAATATGTCACAAATGACAGACCAAGTCCGCCGAAAAGAAAGACAGATTGGAGCTTGTACCCTTTATTTTCATTGATCCATTCCATCACAACATAAAAAACCGCCGCTAAATCTAGCATCAACATCTCCTCCTGAGTGTTTGAATACTAGATTATAAGCGAGCGGTTTAACATATATGCCAACTTTTTCATTATGTGAGTGAATTAAGACGATCAGTTAACTGCATAAACGTTTCACGGTCGCGACAATCGAGCGCCTGGTCAATTTCTTTTTTTAATATATCTTGTTTTTGTTCGATAGTGGAAGCATTGATGTGTTCGAGTAGTTGCGCGACCATTTCCTGTCTCTTTTCCGAAATCTGATTTTGGTAGACTTTTCGATTCTCCATCATCCAATCCTCCATTCATATTGATAGAAACGCTTCTACGTTTTCTATGCGATTAATTACAGTTTAACCGATTTTTACGAATTTTAAACAATAGTTTAGAAGATTCTAATAAATAAGGTCGAATTTTGTACTATTTTACTAGGCTAAGGAAAGATTCGCCTTTTACTTACATCGTTTCACTGCGATTTTTCTTATACAGACAATAGCCTTCATAGAAATAATAGCAACTTGCTAGGAGACATCCGATAAACGAAATGAAATTAAACCCTAATAGTCCGTATTCTTTATGAATGAGCAAATCCAAAGACCTCGCGGATGATAGAAGTAGTAAGCACCCGATCAGATTGTTCACCCATGATTTGTTCAACATATGCTCTAGATCCCCTCCCGCTCTTCAATGATAAAAGAATGGATTTGCTTAATAACCCCATCTTTAAATTGATTAAAACGATACGTATCGCAAAAGGCGTAGGTTTTTTCACCCATCTGAATTTTCCCTTCGACTGCTGCAGTAACACCATGGGTGATGATTGTATCGATCATAAGTTTCGCTTCATCTTGTTGTGGAGGCATACGATTCAATGCTTTTTCAAAATCGGTCTTCCCTTCGATCTTCTCCATACCAATGAGGTGCCATTGGACATCATCTGTCACACTCGCGAGCACAGCGTCACGATCCCCGCTAATAAACGCTTCATTGAACGCCCTTAGAAAATTTTCCTTTGCTGTCGCCATTTTCTTTCACCCTTTCTGAATCTTTTTCTTACATCCAATTCATCCCCCACAAGCTTTGAAGCAGCAACATGTAGCTCGTTAAAAGAACCGTGACGATGATAAAAATAACAATAAGATATCGAAATACCTTCACCTTTTTTAATGTCATGATAAAAATAATTAGTGCGATCGCTGCACAAAGATAATAAACAAAGAAGAGTTCATAAGAGGTGTATGGCCCCATAAATAAACCAAAAACAGCAAATTGGAGGTCAAAACTAAGAATGGCGTAAGAAAGCCATGTATTAGTACTGTTGTAAATGATACTCGTAGCTCCTGCAAGTATAAAAGAAATCAAGACTAGAACAACAAGCGACCACTCATAAACGAAAAACATCTCCTCATTCGAAACAGCAAATTGATACCCAATCATCGATAAAGGTACTATCATCAATAACATTAGTGCGTTTATTTTTACATAGCTTAATTCCGTGAGTTTCAAGTCATCACGACTAAGTTCTGGTGTACCCAAAGAATCCCTCCCGACGAAATCCAAGTCCGCTCATACTCTATACCATTTTCTTTTTATAATGTAATTTCCCTTCTACTTTCCTAAAAAAACACTCACTTCTTCCATTTTATAAATAAAAACGCCATTTCTGAAGTCAGAAATGGCGTCATCTATTAGTTATTTTTGATATGCTTTCCTTTACCGAAATAATAAATACCCGATACAACCCCGAGTATCACCATGATCACAGCGAAGATCAGTCCTGTTACCGCACCGAACTGCACAATGAACGGAACGGATAGTGCCGTCACTAACCCTCCTCCTAGGAATGGTTCATAAACAAGCTGTTTGTAACCAAACGCTTCAAACGCAGGGGATTCATTATCAGGATCAACGATCCGCATAAGAAGCAAGCCGGTTGCCGTCACACCCATCGATTGACCAAAGTCACCGATGCCTCGTTCAAACCAGTAGTCAGGAATGATCTTCGGTGCAAGCATTAGGAAGCCGAATAAATTCCAGCTTATTCCTGCAACCGCAAGAATAAGGAATGGCACAAGGTATTCACCAATTACGTCGAGCGACACTGTCGCGATAGCTGTGATAATTAACACATCAAGCGCAAGTCCTTGTATACGATTGATCATGCGACGATCGACAAGGTTGTATTTATCTTTTTTGCTGAAGAACACTTGAAGAATAATTCCCCCGAACATCGCGATCGGGAAGAGCGGAATATACTTCATAAAGCTTGAGCCAGTCCAGTTTGTAATCGTAATGCTTTCTAGACCGATTAATCCTTGAAGGATCAACCAACCGATTAGAATAGCAAGCATCACAATAGCGAGGTGAAACGAGAGCGGTTCAATCGACTCAGGACGAGTCGTCATTTTACCTGCTGGTTCACGATTTTGGTATTCCATGATTCCCTGTTTACGAAGGTCAGAAAAGCCGTTCACATCTTTGATGACCTTCGTTTTGCCTCGACGTACTGCCCAATTAATGAGAATAATACCGAAAACAACACCAGAAAGAACACCTACCGTCGCAAGACCGATCGCAAGGTCAAAGGCTTCTTCAAAGCCAAGCTCTTCAAACGTACTTGCCATCCCTGCTGCGGTACCGTGTCCACCTTCAAACGCCACTTCAATCAATGCCCCAGCCATCGCTGGAATATCGAAAAACGGTGTAAGAATAAAAATGGCTACGAGTAGCCCGATTACGTATTGGCCCCAGCCAATTGCCCAGCCGAATGCTAACTGAGGTCCACCGAACGTCCAGATATCACGTAGCTTTGGCATCGTTGCGCCAAGAAATAATGAGGCAAAGACAACATTAATCATTAACCCTGGCAACGCAGACCATACTTCTATAATTGTATTCGTCATAATTCCACTCGCAAGAAAATGATCTTCCGAAACGAAATTTAACATGATCTTCCCGAGCACCTGTGGGCCGAGAAGCAATGCTACAAATCCACCGATAATGGAGGAAGGTAGGAATAAGTTCTGTAAGACTTTTACTTTCAAACGAATGATCTTCCCTATTAAAAGAAAAACACCGATATACAACAATGCGAATCCAATTTGTTCCGGATTCATTTCTTTCACCTCTTTGGTTTTTATGATTCCTCAGCTCATGAGGCAGCTGCTTCACCAAATTGGTGATACGAACAGTCCACTTTTTCAGTTCCTCGAATTTCAAACAGTAAAACTTATTTTTGGAAATTCCTTATAAAATTTTTTAGTGCATCTAATCAGGTGAAGCTATCTCGTTCCCAGTCTCTTTTTTGTCAAAAAAATGATTCTGGCGATCTATGGTATAATCGATAAATCTGAAAAAAAGTTCCAAGTTGCAAATACTACAGTTCGACATCAATTTAGTTTAAACTTAGAGTAGATAAAAATAGGAGTGGTAGAGATGGAAAAAGAGATCAAACTAATTGCATTAGATATGGATGGCACATTGGTCAATCATGACGGAGAGGTGTCAGAGGAAAACGAAGCTGCTGTTCAACGAGCAAAAGAAAAAGGCCTTCATGTTGTATTAAGTACAGGACGCTCACTACCGTTCTGTCGTGATATTGCAGAACAGCTTGGTCATTCTGCTTACCTGGTTACGGTAAACGGTGGACAGATTTATGATAAGGAATTAAACCTTGTCGATAGCTCTCACCTGGATTATGAACTTGTCGAACGTTTGTGGGAATTAAAAGTGAAGCATGACGTGTATTTCTGGTCTTCTACGACAGAAGGCGTATTCAATACGCAAAAACCATTTGATCGCGAAATCAATGACTACACGTGGTTGAAATTTGGCTTTGATATTAAAGATGATGATATCCGCAAAATCATTACAGATGAAGTGATGGCGAATGAAGCCTTCGAGGTAACGAATTCAAGCCCTACGAACCTTGAAATTAATCCGTCTGGCGTTAATAAAGCTGCTGCTCTCATGAAAGTTTGTGACTGGCTTGATCTTTCAATGGAAAACGTAATGGCAGTTGGAGATAGCATGAACGACATTGCGATGATCCGCGAAGCTGGCTTTGGCGTTGCCATGGGTAATGCTCAAGAACGCGTCAAGGAAGCAGCGGATTGGGTAACAAAAGACTACACCGAGCACGGCGTTGCTCACGCCATTGATCAAGTGCTGAAGGGATAAGCGTGCCTGTCACCACCCGATTGAGCTCAATTAATGTCGAAGAAAGGCGAAGTGGAGTATCTCCACTTCGCCTTTCTTTCACTACTACTTCTCCGCGACTTCAAGCACATAAGGTTTATGCGCATGAAGCTCGTCCCCCTTCTCAACGTGAACTTTCAGCTTGTACGTTCCTGGCTCGGAAATTTCTGAGATCCCCTCATACACACCCTCACTGTTTTCATCCGCATCTGTGTAGGTATGCTTCTCCTCTCCTTCTATCCAGTATTCAAAACGCACATTTGCTTCAGTCAGTGACTCCCCTGCTTCGGTGACGGTTGTCACAAGAAGAGCTGGATCCATCACATCATTCTTAAGTGAGATGCTTACATGTCCTCCATGACCATGACCTTCCTCATGTTCACGATCGTCTGCCTGATCTTCTGAAATCTTGATCTCAATCCCAGCATCAGTCGTTTCTCCCACTCCTTCTCCATTACTCTCGACCGTACTGCCAGTCTCTTCGCTGTTAACACTACTCATCTCTTTACTACTTGTTCCACCTGTTCCAGCACCGTTACCAGGGTCTGAACATGCACCAAGCGCTAACAAACAGGCCATTCCAAGCGCAATGGGTCCTTTCTTCATCTGCTCTCTCTCCTATCCACCTACTTTTCTGTCTATGAAGCTAACGAATCGAACCGCTTCATGGATCATCCCATTTTATTTAAAAATGAAATATCTTACCTTCACATACTTTCATGAAATTTATTTCCCTCTTATAGTAAAATATTCTCTTTATTCAATTAATTCTGACAAATTGTATGATCTTTCCTTAGGAAACTGTTACCCTATAACAAGGGATGGCAAAAAAATACTTAATCCGGGGAGGAAGAAGATGAAAAAGCTCGTTTCTTTGTTAGCAACTTTCTTATTGGTATTTGGTTTTACAAACGTAGGGTATGCAGCTGATGATAAGAATTGTGATGACTTCTCTTCTCAAGAAGAAGCGCAAAATTATTATGAAAGCAACAACCCTGATGAGGATCCGAGCGATCTTGATCGAGACAACGATGGACAAGCATGTGAAGACTCTTCCTACAGTGGCTCCGATTCCTCTGACGAAGAAGCAGCGTCCAGCGGCGAAGCTTCAGATGAAGACATGACAAGCGAAGAAAGCTCAGAAGCAGCTGACAGCGAAGGCGCTGAAATGGCCGATACAGCGACAAGCTATCCGGTTTATATGTTGCTTGGACTTGCCATCGCAGCATTTGGTTCTCTACTACTTTTAAAAAGACGCGTTCATTCTTAAGGCACATACCATCCCGACGAGATAGGCGACCATCGCCTATCTCGATTTCTAAAGAAGGTGATTGATGGTGGTTAAGAAACTCAGTATTCTACTTATTATAACCGGCATGATTGTGACGGGATGGAGCGGCTATGAATGGTGGACTCAGAAGAGTGCTGCTACGTTTCAACCTGAAAAAGCTCAAGCTATTTCAATAGACTGGGAGGAAACCGATTATCAAGAGACAGTGAACCGAGAAGTGGTTCATACGAGTGACGTCAAGCCACAGATGAAAGCGAAAACGGGAGAAAAAATCGGTGAATTAACGATCCCTCAACTAGGATACCTTTACCCGATCTACTGGGGAACGGATGAACAAACGTTGAAACAGGGAGTTGGTATGTATGACACAGCTTTCACTACTTTACCAAATCAAGCAGGCCACACCGCCCTTGCAGGACACCGCGATACCGTTTTTGACGGTCTTGACCAACTAAAAAAAGGCGATCGTCTTTACCTTACATTAGATGATACAACGTATGAATATCAAATCCGCAAAACGTGGATTACAGACGAGCATGATCGTAGCGTCATTGTGGAAAAGAATTCCCCCACTCTCACACTCACCACGTGCTATCCGTTTGATTACCTCGGCTCTGCACCAGATCGGTACATCATTCAGGCAAGCTTAATTCAAATCAATGAAGGAAGTGACTCGCCATCATGAGTCACTTCCTATTAAATTTCGCTTTCACCAATAAAAAAGAGAACTGCTTCTAAACAGTTCCCTTCATCATGTTATCGAATTTGGCTAATCGAAAGCTTTTCCTGAACGATTCGAATCGCTTCAGCAAGAAGCGGTGCAATCGATAGAACTTTAATTTTATCAAGATCTTCTGAATCTGGAAGAGAGATGGTATTCGTTACAACCACTTCTTTAATGTTCGATTCAGCAATTTCTTCCGTTGCATGACCAGAAAGAACAGCGTGGGTAAATGTAGCGTACACATCTTTCACCCCATTTTCCTCAAGAATGCGAGAGGTGAACGTTACGTTTCGACCAGTATCAATCATATCATCAATGATGATGGCTGTTTTCCCTTTCACATCGCCAATGACGTTCACAGTGGATGGTTCTCCTGTGTCATAAGAGCGACGATCAATCAAAGCGATTGGTGCATCTAGCATTGACCCTAATTTACGTGCACGAAGCGCACTGCTATTATCAGGTGCCACAACAACAACATTTTCCAAATTTTTGTTCTCAAAGTATTCAGCAAGGATTGGAATACCAGAAACCTGGTCAACTGGGATATTGAAAAAGCCTTCAATTTGATTGGCATGCAAATCAATGGTTAACACGCGAGTTGCACCAGAACGCTCTAGCATATTCGCAATCAACTTTGCAGTAATTGGCTGTCTTGGTCCTGTTTTACGATCCTGTCTCGCATACCCGTAATAAGGCAAAACAACATTAATCGTTTTAGCAGATGCTCGTTTTAATGCATCAATCATGATCAAGAGTTCCATCAAATAGTCGTTTCCTGAGCCTGCGATGGATTGGACAAGGTATGTATCGCAACCACGGATGCTTTCCTCAACGTTCATGTGGATTTCACCGTCACTAAATCGCTTAACGGAACAATTCCCAACTTGAATTCCAAGCGTCTCAACAATTTCTTGAGCCAACTCCGGATTTGAGTTTAAAGCGAACACTTTCACATCTTCTTCATGGCGTAGCATATCGTAGCTCCTTTATCTTTCGTTTATCACGATTGGTTCAGCTAGCCTTAATGACCCTTACTTAAGGCAACCTCACTCGATTAACTGTATGGATTACATACATATGTAATTAGTTTAAACTTCTTCTCCACTATACCATACACAGAAGGGCAATTTCTGTAGATTTTTTTTGGATTTTCATCGAAAAATCATCGAAATGTTCACGAATTTAACCTGTATGCGCTTTACTTTTTTTAATAGAAGTTTTCACAGATTATTTTCTATCTCCACCTAATAGAATGCACAATATAAAGAATAATCGCACTAAAGATCAGCGTAAGAAAGAGTGGCATCACCCACCAATTCAGACCTTCTCCAATCCCCTTTGCAATTTGCACACATTCCACTGTTAAATAAGCAAACAAAAGCGCGATCGTATTTTTCAAAAAGCGCATGAGTATAACTGCACTTCGATATTGTAGAGCTGCATTGCCCTCTGTGATTTTCACCACATAATTATACCTATGAGGATAACGTTCAAGAACAGTGAAAACTCCCCAGATCAAAATACCAAGCATTGGGAAAAGAATGATCGCCGTTTTTGAACCCCAATTATCCGCTTCACCTGCCGCATTAAAATGGATGGGAACGCGATTAGGTACGCCTGACCATTCCAACGAAAGATAGACGATGCTTAGAAAAAGGAATGTAAGTGTCGCTACATCAAACCATTTCTGAATTAACGTCTTATTAACCTCAATTCGTGGTCTATTTTCCATTTGCTATCTCTCCTTTCCCTACTCGTTTTACGTATGACCTAAATGGAAAGTTCCCACAATTTGCTTCTATTCCTTTCTTTACTATAAAATATAACGGACAGGATCAAGTGACACATAATCGTTTTAAGGAGAGTTATTGTCTATGACGAATGAATATAATTTAGACTCTACGGAGTTTTATTCACTAAAAAACGCTTCTAAACGATTATTTAAGTTAATTAGCGATCGTTTAAGTGTGAATACCGCTTATGTTACGAAGCGTGGAGAAAATGCCATGACTGTTGTAAGCTCTTACAATGAAAAAGAAGAAATCATTCCAGAAGGATACGCTGTCGAGTATAGCGGTACATATTGTCGATTAATTATTAATGATAGGGATAACGTCATGCATACAGCTAACCTGGAACATGATGAATTTACGCGAGAGCTAGAGGTTACCTCTCAACTCAAGGTAAAAGGATTTCTCGGAGTTGCTTTGACGGATACCAATGGAAAGGTTTTTGGTACACTTTGTGTGATGGATAAGGAAGAGAAGTCATTCAGTGAAGATGATATTTCTTATTTAAAATCTATGGCTGAAATTCTTTCCTATATAATCGAACTCGATCAAACAAAGTATAATATGGATTTCTTAAGTGTTCCAATTGTTCCCATTACAAAAGGAATTTCTATTTTAACGTTGCAAGGCATAATCGATGAAAGAAGAGCTGAGAACATCATTAAACAAGTCCTTCAATATGGAGCGAATCAACAAATCAATCATTTTATTGTTGATTTATCAGGCTTAAAAATTGTTGATGGTTATTTTCCAGCAATTCTTGGAGACCTCTTTAAATCCATTCAATTGATGGGAATCGATACAATCATTACTGGGGTTACACCCGCTATCGCTCAACAAGAAGTAGCCAACGAACAACTTCCCCATTTTAAAACTGTTCAAAACCTTGAAGCTGCACTTGGCTACATTGGCTTTGAATTAGTAGAAAAAGAATAGCAGATTAAAGCCGCAATCTGATTGGATTGCGGCTTTTGTCCCTTTACATCTTCGCTACTTTCCTTGATTCCTCATCAATTCGCTTCATTTCATCCTGCGTTAGTTTAAATCCAAGCACCTTGACATTATCTTCCGCATGCTTTAACTTCGAGGCGCCAGGAATCGCTACAACCGTCTGATCGTGAAAATGAACGAGCCAGTTTAACGCAACTTGACCGGCTCCGACGCCGTATGAATGACCAATCTCTTTTAATAAGTCGATTAACGGCATTGTTTTTGCTAACCCCTGCGGTTTAAATTGAGACATGTGTTTACGTGGACCTGAGAGGTTTGCGACAAGTTCAGGATTTTGATGGAACTTTCCTGTTAAAATCCCCTGCTCAAGCGGAGAATACGCAATGATTGTGACGCCATTTTGCTTAGCAAGGTCCAGCACCCCGTTCGTTTCAATCCGTCGATCAAGTAAGCTATATTTCATTTGATTGGATGCAAGATTCACACCATGCCGTTTCAATTCTTGAATGGCTCGATCCATTTTATCTCGATTGAAATTACTTACCCCCACTGCGCCAATATGACCTTCTTTGACGAGTGATGCCATTTGCTTCATTTCTTTTTCAGGAGAAGAAAAAGAAAATGGTTGATGCACCTGATACAAATCAATTCGACGACCATGCAGAGCATCTTTTCGCTTTTGGATCGTACTTGAAATGGAGCCAGCTGTTCGAAGAAGCGGCCACCACTTTGTTGCAATGAGTGCATCCTTCTCTTCAACTTTGAGTCTTTTCAATGCACCAGAAAGAGCTTCCTCTGATTTTCCTTTTCCATAAGCTTCTGCTGTATCAAACCAGTTAATCCCACCATCAAGACTCATTTTCACGATCGCGTCCATGTCTTTTTCAGATATCGTCGAAAAGTAACTGCCAATTAAGCCGCTCCCCTGACTGAATTGCCATGTTCCAAGTCCGATTGGCGAAATCTCATAATTTGTTTGACCTAGTCTTCTCACTGTTACGCCACATCCTTCGTTTGTCTTGCACCAAGTATAGCACCAGGCGACAGCTATAGGTTAAGATCATGCTTCTAAAGAGTTAACCCCTTTTTGAATACAAAGCTAACCTGATCATAAGACATCTTTTCTTTGTAGAAACGGTGGGCTTCTTTCTTTTGAACACCGGAAGACAGAGCCACAGATTGATACCCGTTCTCGAGAGCCCAGTTTTCAACAAACGTAAGAAGCTTTTCTCCATAACCTTTTGAACGATGTTGTTCGCTAGTGACAAGATCACAAACCCAGACAAACCTTCCATAGTAGAGCGTAATCATTGGCTTAAATCCAGTAACCGCAACAAGTTCATCTCCATCATAAAGCGCATATAGTCGATACATGTCTTTCTGATTGGCTTCTTCTACTAAATCAAGATAAGTTTTCTCATCCAAATGCTGGCGAAGCTCTTGCATCACTTGAAATGCTTCAAGCCACTGTTGCTTCGTTTTCATTTCCTTAATCATGACGTCCTCCTATGAACGGTCGATCTAGATACGAGTTTGTCTTATGTATTCGCTAGAAAAGAAGATGATCCTTCCACAAAAAAACCTGCTCCATTATAAGGAGCAAGTTAATTCGACATTTCATAGACTTGCACAAAGTCCATACGGTAAGCAAAGTGGCTGCCCCGAGCGAGGATCATAAATGATATCACTTCGAACCCCAAACACTTCTTCTAAAGTGTCTGACTTCATCACTTCAATCGGTGTTCCCGTTTTCATCACTTTTCCTTTTTTAATTGCTACTATATGACCTGCGTACCGACTGGCGTGATTTAAATCATGCACGACCATGACGATCGTTCGCTTTTCTTGAACATTTAACTTTTGCAAAAGCTCAAGTACCTCAAGCTGATGCGCCATATCGAGGAAAGTAGTTGGTTCATCAAGGAATAGAATTTTCGTATCCTGAGCAAGAGCCATCGCAATCCAGGCGCGCTGGCGCTGTCCACCTGAAAGTTGATCAATCGAACGGTTGGCAAATTCCCCAATCCCCGTCATTTCAATTGCCCAGGCAATCTTCTCTTTGTCTTCCATCGTGAGAGCTTTCAAGCCTTTTTGATGAGGAAAGCGACCGTATGTGACAAGTTCTAAAACCGTTAGCCCTTCTGGAGCCGTGGGGTTTTGAGGAAGGATTGCTAATTCTTTCGCAAGGTCGCGCGTTTTTTGCTCATGAATCGCCCGTCCATCCAGGTAAACCGTTCCACTTTTTGGCTTCATTAATCGAGATAGCGTTTTAAGAATGGTCGACTTCCCTGATCCATTCGCCCCAACAAGAGCCGTAATCTCACCCTCGGGTATGGTTAGATTCAACTGATCCACAATGATGTTTTCTTGATAACCTATGTTAAGATTTTCTGTTTCAATCATGACGCTCACTCCTTTCGCTTATACTTCTACAAAATCTTTATGGTGCGTCGAATACATCGCCATGGCTTCTGCGTCAGGATCAAGAAAAGCTTTTGCACTGTTCAACGCCTTCGGGCCTTCCGCAAGACCGCCTGCAATGAGTGTTAAACGGTGAGGGTATGTGACAATATCTCCTACTGCAAAAATTCCAGGTATACTCGTTTCCATTTTTGCATCGGTAACCACTTTTCCATCGTTCATCGTCATTCCCCAGCTTTGGATGCCGCCTAAGTCGAGATTGAATCCATGATTAACAAGGAGTGCATCGATTTCAACTACTTCTTTTTCGCCTGTGTCGACATGAGTAAGAACAACCTGACCAATGCGCTCCTTACCAATCACGTCAGAGACATAACATGAACATTTGACGTGCGTATCTGAATTATTCATTTCTGTGATACTACTTTCATGACCACTAAAAGCCTCTCTGCGATGAACAATCGTTACTTTATCTGCGATAGGTTCAAGACGATTCGCCCAATCGATTGCCGAATCACCTCCTCCAGAAATCATGACATGCTTGCCCCGGAAGTCTTCGACACGGTCCACGGCATAGTAGAGGTTCTTCCTTTCAAAATGCTCCGCCCCATCAACTGGAAGCTTTTTCACCCCAAGCGTTCCATGTCCAATAGCTAAAATAACTGTCCGAGTATAATGCTTTTCCCCATTATGACTCGTTAAGATATAGGTTCCGTCCTCTGCTCGCTCAAGTCCGTCCACTCGTTCTTCAAAAACCATTGTTGGATCAAATGTGCTCGCCTGTTCTTCAAGCTGCTTGATCAAATCTGCTCCGGAAATGCCAGGAATCGCACCGATATCTCGTAGAATTTTCTCTGGATAGAAGTAGGTTACCTTCCCACCAACTTGCGGAAGGTATTCAATAACTTTCGTCTTAAGCTCACGCATGCCGCTATAAAAAGCTGTAAATAACCCAATTGGCCCTCCACCAATGATCGTCACATCATAAATTTCATTCTTCACATCATTCGCCTCCTAAGCTTTTGCTCTAGCAAGTAAATATAAAAAGTACGGTGCTCCGATAATTGCTACCATAATACCAGCATGAATTTCAGATGGTGCTAGAATCGTTCGACCAATCGTATCCGCTACTAAAAGCACAAGTCCACCTGCGAGAGCTGATAATGGCAAAAGGAATCTGTGATCATTTCCGACTAACTGTCGTGCAAGATGTGGACCAACAAGACCAACGAAACCAATTCCTCCGCTTACAGACACACAAGCGGATGCAAGTGCGACCGAAGCGCCAAGAAGTAAGAAACGCTCTTTTTCTACTTTCACACCCATTCCGGTCGCGAGTTTCTCCCCAAAATTCAATCCATCTAGCGTTCTTGCTTTATAGAAGATCAATGCAAATAAAACGAAGATCCATGGCAGTAACGTGAGCACATGAACCCACGTTGTCCCCCAGATCTTTCCCGCAAGCCAAACAGCGATAAACTGATAGTCGAACGGATCCATTCGAAGCGTTAAGATGGTGATAAGAGCACTAATCCCGGCAGCGACCGCAATCCCATTTAATATCAATCGCTGAGGCATTAACCCTTCTCTTTTGCTGTACGAAAGCGCATAAATGACGATTGCCGTGACACACCCGCCAATTAACGCTAGGAACGGCATAAGAAGAATAGGGGCATCCGTCGTTTTCGGGAAAAAGGAGATAAATAGAACAACCATTAAAGCGGCCCCACTATTGATTCCGAGTATACCCGGATCCGCAAGAGCATTACGTGAAATCCCTTGAAGGATACAGCCAGATACCGCTAGCCCTGCGCCAACAAGAATGGCAATAACGATTCGAGGCAAGCGAAATTCAAATAAGATTAACGACTGCTTCTCTGTACCACTGCCAAACAACGTTTTCACGACCTCGCTAGGACTTAATTTCGTTAAACCTGTATTTAAGCTAATAAAAAAGGTCGCAATGATGAGAAAAAGAAAAATGCCCATCATCACATAGCGCCTGCGGTTTCTTTTCCGCTGTACATGAAATAAAGAGTCGATATTCATCACAACTCCCTCCCTTCACGTCTCGCTACGTATAGAAAGAAAGGGACACCGACAAGAGCGAAAATCGCCCCAATCGGCGTTTCATATGGGGCATTAATCAGCCTTGCTCCCATGTCAGCAACAATCATAAATAGTCCTCCTAGAACCGCTGAGCATGGAACAATCCACCTGTAATCCACACCGACAAGAAACCTCGCAATATGAGGAATCACAAGACCCACAAACCCAATTGGACCAACTGCTGATACGGCAGCTCCCGCCAGTACAAGTACAACAACTGCAGCAAGTGCTTTAATCCATTTTGTCCGCTGACCAAGACCTACAGCTACATCTTCCCCAAGACTGAGTAGCGAAATAGACTTCGAAAGAAACAGTGCCACAATAAGCGCAATCACGATCCACGGCAATAAAATTTGAATTTGCGGCCATTTCAAACCAGCTGTGCCTCCTGCAAACCAAAAAGCAAGATTTTGTGAGAGTTGAAAATGTATGGCAACGCCTTCACTGACCGCGGTGAAAAGTGCACTTACCGCGGCCCCTGCGAGGACTAGACGCATCGGCGATAATCCATTTCGAGAGAGAGAACCGATACCGAATACAAGTGCAGCCCCGATTCCAGCTCCAATGAAAGAAAATAACATCAGGTTCGTATAGGAAAGAACCGGGAAAAAGGCAAAACTAAGCGCAATCATCAAGGTTGCCCCAGCATTTAAACCAAGTAACCCCGAGTCTGCAAGAGGATTTCGAGTCACTCCCTGCATGATCGCTCCAGCTACTGCAAAACTTGCGCCAATTAAGATGTCGGCAACTGAGCGAGGCATTCGAAACTCACGAATGATGGAATGTTCGGTTGAAGTGGCATCAAATTGAAAAATCGCTTGCCAAACTGTCATCAACTTAATATCTGCCGCTCCAAGTGCGACCGATAGTCCCAGGCTCAAGACGAGGGCAGCACTACCTGCAACAAGAATGAGCATCGCTGTGACAGGTCGCGATTGAACAGCGAGCTGATTTTCTATTGGTTTTGCCGTCGGTTCAGCTTTCTTTGACATAGGATGACTCCTTGCTTTATGTATTGAAAAATAGTCCCGGTGCCTGGCACCAGGACTTCTTATTTATTTATTATTTTCTTTTAACGTGTTGACGATTAAGTCGAGCTGACCTTCAACAGCGATTGGGTCATAATAATACATATCTTCAAAATTCATTTCATAGAGATGACCGTTCTTCACAGCGTCTAGATTTTGCCAAAGCGCACTTTCTTTCGTTTCTTTTAGCACATCTTGATTATCCTGAGCAGCATACTCGGTATAAAACATGTGGTCTGCCGCGTATTCAGGTAATACTTCAAGTGAGATCTTTTTCCAATTGTCGCCTTCGATCACATCCTGTTGAATCTTCTCAGGAGCTTTTAACTCAAGCGCATCATAGATGACCTGACCACCGCGTCCAAAGTTATCTCCGAACACATAGAAATCTTTTGTTTGAACTTCGTAAATCCCTACTGTCTCATCTTCACCGATAACACCGTTCAATTCTTCACGGGCAGCTTCTGCTTTTTCATCAAATTGCTTGATCCACTCTGCCGCAGCTTCTTCTTTTCCTGCAATTTCACCCATTGCGGTTACTTCTTCATCTAGAGAATCATATGTTCCAAACGGCATAAGCACAGTTGGCGCAATTTTTGACAGCAAATCATATTGTTCTTGATCCGTTACCACAATCAAGTCTGGATCCAATGACGTAACTTTCTCTACTGAAGGTGGCGTGCCGATATCATCAATATCTGCGATCTGTTCTTCAGTAAAATAAGGATTATCAAGAACAAATTGATCTGGTGCACCTACTGGCGTAATCCCAAGCGCCAGGAAATAACCAACATAATCCGTTGCTACGATACGCTCTGGATTCTTAGGTATATCAAACTCCTGTCCATCTGGTAAGGTGAAGGTTTTCATCTCTTCGCTGCCTTCACTCTTTTCGTTCTCATTACCGCAAGCAGCAAGTATAAGAACGAGCATTAACATCAGAATAAGAGTAATCCTCTTGTTCATAACTTTCATTGTATGTACCCCCTAAGTGATATTGAGATTCATTATCATTTAGAATGATAGCACCTTCCTACCTTCTTGTCTATCTCATATCATGAATTTCCGATTGCTTAAAACGCTATTCCTACGGTTTTGTTAGCGTTTTCAAATCTTTTTAGAAAAAGTTTCATGTGAAAAAGTGGTTTATTCCACTCTCACTAAGGTTATTAATACACACATATTCAAGTCATCAACTCGTGTTTAACTTTTATGTTAGGATTCCTTACATAAAAACACAATTATCTGTAAATATCATTAAAATGAACACTAACAAAAAAATTAAAGGTGAGGTTATTTAATCCATGACATTAACAAAGAATAGTATTCAACAGGACATCATGAAGGAAGCAAAAGAAAAGAAAGTCGAATTTATTCGTCTTGAATTTACGGACATGCTTGGTGAAACAAAGAACGTTGAACTTCCAATAGAAGAGTTGGAAAGTGTGATGAACAACGAAGCAATGTTTGACAGCTCTTCCATTGCTGGTTTCTCTGATATACAGGAAAGTGATATGTACCTCTTCCCTGACCTTGAAACATTCAAAGTCCTACCGGACGCTGTTGATCAGGATTGTATCGCTCGCTTTATTTGCGACATTCATACTCCAGACGGTGAACCATTCGAAGGTGACCCACGCTTCATTTTGAAAAGAGCGATGAAGGAAGCAGAGGATATGGGCTATACCGTTAACGTTGGTCCAGAACCAGAATTCTTCCTTTTCAAGCTAGATAAAGACGGTTATCCAATTCGTAAGATGAATGACCGCGCAGGTTATTTCGATGCTTCACCTAAAGATAAAGGTGATCAAGTACGTCGTGATATCGTTCGTACGCTTAAGAAATTCGGTTTTGAAATGGAAGCTTCTCACCACGAAGTAGCACAAGGACAACATGAAATTAACTTCCGTTTCGATAGCGTCATTAAAGCGGCTGACAACATTCAAACGTTCAAAAACGTTGTAAAAGATGTTGCGACAAGCCACGATTACCATGCGACATTTATGCCGAAGCCAATCGCTGGTGAAAATGGCTCTGGTATGCACTGTCACCTTTCTCTATTCACTGATGGCGAGAGCGCGTTTTTCGATGAAAACGATCCAGAAGGCATTTCCAAAACAATGAAACAGTTTATGGCTGGTATCCTTTCACATGCAAATGGTCTAGCAGCCATTACGAACCCGAACGTAAACTCTTATAAGCGTCTTGTACCTGGTTATGAAGCACCTGTCAGTGTGGCATGGTCTCACTCTAACCGAAGCTGTATGATTCGCGTTCCAACAACGCGTGGAATGGGTACTCGCTTTGAAATTCGTAACCCGGATCCAACAGCTAACCCTTACCTAACGCTTGCTGCCGTTATTCATGCAGGTCTTGAAGGAATTCGTCACGATCTTGATGCTGGTGCGCCAGAAACACGTAACCTTTATGAAGTAGACACAGATGATGTACCAACACTTCCAACAAACTTGAAGGAAGCAATCAAGTCACTTCGTGAAGATAAAGTTGTTATGGAAGCTCTAGGTGACCATACTTCTAAAGTGTATATCGAAGAAAAAGAAAAGGAATGGATTGAATATTCCCTAATGGTAAGCCAATGGGAAGTTGATCGCTACATGAATAAATAGAACAATACAAAAAGGAGCATCCTCATAGTAGAGGGTGCTCCTTTTCGCGTTTTCTGGAAAGTTTATTAATGATGGCACTTGTATTTTTTCAGCTTCTGATACTGAATAATTTTCTCGTCTAATCGTTTACTCAAAAGGAGAATTTTCCCGCTTGAGTAGTCATCTACTTCTTGTCCTAGATCATAAAGCACCATTCGCAACGTCTGAATTTCGTTTTCTAGATTCTGCAGCAACATAGCGCTCTCCCTCTATATTTGTCTTATATTTACATTACCATATAATAGGCTTCAATGTTTTGTATTCTTACAAATTACATAATTTTTAACATTTCCCTATTTATTTTTATATTTGTAATGCAAATTAGAAAACAATGAATACTGAAACATTAACGAAAACGATTGACCCGTCTTTCCTTCATTGTTATGATTCTCGTTATAAATTTATCATATGACTAAACCTTGTATAAGTTCAGGAATAGGGCCTGAACGTTTCTACCAGCTACCGAGAATGGCTTGTCTACAAGGAATTATGAAGTTTTTCATATTTCCTTGTGATGATGCTCTGGTTTCTGGCCAGAGTTTTTTTATTTGAATCAGGAGGGTCTACCATGAAAAACTTTTTCCAGTTCACAGAACGGGAAACGAATTATCGAAAAGAAACGTTAGCCGGGATAACAACCTTTTTATCCATGGCTTATATATTAGTTGTTAATCCGATTATCTTAAGTGAAGCCGGCATTGATAAAGGAGCGCTCTTTACTGCCACCGCTCTATCCGCGATCGTTGGCTCATTGCTTATTGGTATTCTTGCTAACTTCCCTGTAGGTATCGCACCAAGTATGGGGCTTAACTCTTTCTTCACCTTCTCCGTTGTTATTGGAATGGGAATTGATTGGGAAATAGCTCTTACAGGCGTCTTTATTGCCGGGATTATCTTTATGATTCTGAGCTTACTGAAAATCCGCGAGAAAATTATTAACGTGATTCCAAAAGACCTTAAGCATGCCATTGCAGCTGGAATCGGCTTTTTTATTGCTTTTGTTGGTCTTAAAAATGCAGGGATTGTCGTTGGGAATGAAGCCACCTTTATTTCAATTGGGCAGCTGACAACACCTACAACCGCGTTAGCAGCTTTTGGATTTATTATTACGCTGATGATGCTAATTCGCGGTATTCGCGGTGGTATCTTTTATGGGATTGTGATTACAACGATCATTGGTATGATCATTGGCCTTGTGCAAGTTCCTACTTCAGTGGTTGGACAGGTACCGAGCCTTGAGCCAACATTTGGCGTTGTCTTTCAGCATTTAGGAGATATTTTCACACCTGAAATTCTAGCCGTTATTTTTACGTTCTTATTCGTTGCTTTCTTCGACACGGCAGGCGCTCTTATTGCCGTTGCAAGTCAAGCTGGTCTTATGAAAGACAATCAAATTCCGAATGCAGGACGCGCCCTACTTGCGGACTCAACGTCAGGAGTTGTCGGTGCGATCTTTGGTACGTCAACAACTGCATCTTTCGTAGAGTCTTCTGCCGGGGTTGCAGTTGGTGGCCGAACTGGGTTTACATCTGTCGTTATCTCAGCCTGTTTCTTCATTGCGCTGTTCTTCTCGCCTATACTTGGCGTCATAACACCTGAAGTAACCGCTCCAGCCCTCATCATCGTCGGGGCACTTATGGCAACTGAGGTAAAGCAGATTGATTGGAGCAGATTGGAAGTGGTTATTCCAGCTTTTGTTACAATCATTATGATGCCTCTTACGTTCAGCGTTGCGACAGGAATTGCACTTGGCTTTATTCTTTATCCTTTTGCGATGATTGCAAAAAAAGAATGGAAGCAAGTTCACCCGATTATGTATACGCTCGGAGGCTTATTTATTCTTTATTTCATCTTTCTTTAATACAGACTAGGGACTTTCCAATCGGAAAGTCTCTTTTTTCTTACTGAATTGCTGAATCAAGCCAGTCGGTGATTTTCCCTGCAATCACATCACTATTTTGATCCATCATCATGAGATGTGAATTTCCAGTCATTCCTTCTTCAGTTAACTCAATAACGTCTGACGTGCCTCCGTTATCCTCAATGATGTTAGAGGTTGTCTGCACAGCTTCAAGACGAGATACCTGATTCCTTGATTCAAGATAATCGCCATAGACACCGAGGTATGGAATGTCTTCATAAGTATACTTTACTTCAGATTCATCTGTAGGCGAACCAACCGGTTCAATCGCAACAAGTCCTTTGACAAGTTCAGGACGTTGACGAGCGACCTCATAACCAATTTCACCGCCCATAGAATGAACAAGAAGAATCGAAGGACCCGTTTCTTCTAAAAGCTGAATCATATTTTCAACTTCTTGACTGTTTCCTCCGCTACTCTTCCCTGTCTCATCCCCACTTCCCGATCTACTGCCAGTTTTTCCAGTAGCTTTTCTTAAAGAATCATTACTAGCTAGTTTGATTTGCATTGGAATGGAGGAATAAAATTGGTCAAATTGCTCAGCAGGAAATTGACCATCCGCATAAGCCTCACCTGGCCCAGAACCTAATCCCCATCGAGACCAAATCGATTCCGAATCCCATTTTGACAATGTTGCTTTCGCTTCTTCTTCGGAAATACCTGCACTTGCAAGATCAGATGTATCCACTGTATAAACTGGATAGCCAGCAGCTACAAAATCATAGGCCCAGCCATTCCGATTATCTGGCGTGCTTTCATAAATTGAAGCGCCTAACCCGAGACCTGGCACCATAATAACCGGTGACTTATCCGTATTTTCTGGAATAAAGGAATGGATAAGAGACTGATCATTTAGCGTTTCGCCAATGTAGAAATCATTCATTTTGCCCAAAGAAAAGCTTGCCTCATGTTCACTCTCAGCTGTACCTGATTCGTTTTCTGGTGCTGAATTTTGGCATGCCCCAAGAACCAGCAAAGAAGTAACGAATAACGATAGTGTTACATTCTTTCTCATCAACTTTCACCCTTTCTAACAATTCAAACGCCTCAATTCATACAATAACGAATAAATTTCACAAAAATATGGGATAAATGTGTGAAAATGATGTATGTTAGGTGAAAGAATTGAAGTTTAGCGGGTAAATCTCGTAACGATCTTGCCAGAACGGTAGCCGTTTCAAGATGAATCCTTTAAAATAAAGGGTTGAATCTCCCAAAGAATCAGCGCAAGATTCGATTGAAGACATTAAAAGGACTGTGATAAAAAACATGTTATATATATGGGACGTTGAAAAAATCATTAAAGACACGCTAGAAGAGCATCAGCTATCGATTAACTATGAGTTTAACAACGAGCTAGCCGCGCCAATGAGCTATAATGTATCGACCAATACGATTAAGTTTAATTACTTACAAATGAACGGCTATCAAGCAAAAGTGAACTTTAAGCTAAAAGAAACCGAAGAAAACATCGCTTTGATCCTTCTGTATCACGAAATTGGGTACTATTTAGATTTTAAGAAACACCGGCACGACCTTCGCATCTTAATGTATGAAGATGAAGAAGTTCAGCAGGAACTTCTCGCAGAAATAGAAGAAAACGCCTGGGAACAAGGGCGGAGGTTGATTCCTGACGATTTAAAAGAATCCTATGATCAATTGCGAGAGATCGATCAACAGTTTCAAAACGCACCGTAACATGAAAAAAGGACGAAACCAATTTGGTATCGTCCTTTTTGTATCCTAACGCTTAAATTCGTTTCGCCATTGCTTTGCTTTTTCTAATGCTAGCCTGTCATCCCTCACCTCACCTGGTTTAACGCCCGTACCAATCACATAATCCACAAACTCCATGTTCACAAATTCAAAAATATAGCTGAATTGTTGAATCAAAGGAAGAGCTTTTACTTTTGCACTGCTTCCACCTGTTACAACTACATATGCCTTTTTCTTAATGAGCTCTTCTTTTAAATTCAACTTCTCATCACGAAGGTATTGTGACCAGCGATCAAAGAAATTCTTCATCGGCCCACTCATGCCATACCAATAGAGGGGTGTTGAAAAGATGATAACATCATGGGATAACAGAAGATCAAGCAACTCTTCATAATCATCCTCAACTGGTGAAAAACCAGCTTCAGAATGCCGCTCATCAATAATCGCATTAATTTGTTTATCTGCAAGAGAGACGACGGTGTGGTCCGTCCCTTCAAGGATCGTTTCAGTTAAATATTGTGAATTTCCATCTTTTCGTGTACTTCCTAACAAAGCTAAAATCTTCATAGTCCATCTCCTTTATATAAGCTTCCACTCTCGCCTACTTCTTAATGATTTTCAGATAGTGGCAGTATATCATTGCACGACTCATCAATGTTATCTATAATATTTGATACTAACGATCGAAATTTTTGATGGAGGTATCGAATGGATGTAAGTTATTTATACACATTTCATGAAGTCGCCAAATCAGGAAGCTATACACAAACGGCTGAAGAACTTGGTTACGCCCAGTCTAGCGTTACCGCTCAGATTAAAAAGCTAGAAGAACATTATCAAGTGAAGCTATTTGAGCGAGTTGGAAGAAAAATGAGATTAACGCAACCTGGGGAGCAGCTGCATGCTTATGTGTTTGATATCGTTAAGCTATTAGATGAAGCGGAGGCACAGCTTCGGAAAGATACGAACTTAAAAGGAACGATTCGGATCGGAACAGGTGAAACTGTCGCTGCTTATTACATCACCCCTTATATTAAAAAACTTAAAGAAAAGCATCCCGAATTACGGATCCTTTTGGAATCAGGACAGTGTCGAAATTTAATCGGTGGTACAATTGACGGCACATATGATGTGACAATTTTATTGGATCGGTTACAAAGCCACCCCGACTTAAAAGTAATTCCCCTCCGTGAAGAAGAAATGGTGCTAATTTCTTCGCCAAACCATCCATTCACAACGCTTACTAAGTTGGAGCTCAAAGATTTAGAAAAGGAAACGTTGATTCTAACGGAAGAAGGCTGCTCCTATCGTGTGCTTTTCGAACAAATGCTTAAGAATGAAAGCATTCAAGTAAAGTCTGTTATCTCATTCAGTAGTCTAGAAGCGATCAAGCAATGTGTAGCCGATGGCCTTGGCATTGCGCTCCTTCCTCGTATTGCCGTTGAACAAGATATTCAACGTGGTCGATTGGCCATTGTTCCATTTCACCAACCGGGCATGTATATACAACTTGTCTATCAGGAGCGGAAATGGATTTCAGAGCCACTAAAACAATTTATGTCATTAATCGATCGCAAATGATTCTCTCTTTAACGCAAAACATCTTCTCTTTGAAGATGTTTTTTTATTTTCCTTTTCACAACACTATCCATTGATAACTAACTGGACAATCCCTACCGTTATTGAAATAAGACTAAGTCCCAAAAAGAATAGCGTGATCCTTTTCTTAACCTTTTTTTCTTTGATATAAACAAAACAAAGTGAGGTAAAGACAGCAATACTAATACATACTCGAAGCAAAGCTTCATGACCACCTGCAAAGCCTAACCAAACAATACTAATTGTCGCCATAATCGCTACCGACAATATTATAACTTTTATGTACTTCATCCTTTTTGCTCTCCCTTATATTTGTTCAGTTGAGCTCCTAGGAACACGAACATTCCTCCAACACTCATTGAGGCGATCACGCCAATGTCAATTCCAACCGCGCTCTGATTCTCATAATAGATCGTGATCATAGTAATAGTAGTGAAAACAATGAGCAACAGTTTTACGAATAGTGCTTTCATTCGGACGATCCCCCTCTCCTCACGAAACTTTTTCACCTGGTGCTTGCATCTCTTTCAAATAATAGGCCCCCAGAAATAGAAACAGCATCGAACCTAATAAACTAATTAAACCAAGGAAACCGAACCAGTACCCCAATGGATTAAGAGCCGCACTAACCATAAAACAAATGGGTGCAATAGCTGATTTCACCCCGGTTAACCCAGCTCGTTTTCTTCTTGTCACCTGTACATAGATCCCAATTATAAAAACGATCGCAAACACAATCGTTAAGATGATCTCAAGCATTTCATTTACTCCTTTCATCGTAAACCGCTTTCTTTCTTTACGATTAAACAGACGCTAGGGTTTCATTTCCGTGCAAACCCATAACCAAAATTTAACTATACAAACAGTATAAGGACGATTTTTTTGGGGATAATTTGAACGATATAGAGAAGGAGGATTTGCCATGAAGAAAGATCCAAACCAACAAAATGAAAAACACGAAGCGGATGAAACATTAACCAATCGCCAGGGTCACCCTGTCACGGATAATCAAAATGTGAGAACAGTTGGAAACCGAGGTCCGACAACGCTTGAAAACTATGATTTCCTAGAAAAAATTAGTCACTTTGACCGTGAACGTACGCCTGAACGCGTTGTACATGCACGAGGCGCAGGTGCTCACGGTTATTTTGAATCGTATGGAAAAGTAGGAGATGAACCGATATCAAACTATACACGGGCAAAGGTATTCACTGAAGTTGGCAAACAAACGCCTGTATTCGTCCGGTTCTCCACCGTCGTTCACGGGACTCATTCTCCTGAAACACTGCGTGATCCAAGAGGATTCGCGGTAAAGTTTTATACAGAAGACGGAAACTGGGATTTAGTAGGGAATAACTTAAAAATCTTCTTTATACGCGATCCGCTTAAGTTCCCGGATATGGTACATTCCTTTAAACCAGATCCTGTGACAAATAGGCAAGATATGGAGCGGATGTTTGATTTCCTCTGTCAAACGCCTGAATCGATGCAGATGGTAACTTTTCTATTCTCACCATGGGGGATTCCTGCCAACTTTCGACATATGCAAGGATCTGGTGTTCACGCCTACAAATGGGTCAACAAAGAAGGTAAAGCTGTCCTAGTGAAGTATCACTGGGAGCCTGTCCAGGGAATTCGCAACCTTACTCAAGAAGAAGCGGATCAGATTCAATCTACGAACTTTAACCATGCGACACAGGATCTGTATGAAGCAATTGAAAATGGAGATTTCCCTGAATGGGAACTTTACGTTCAGATTATGGAAGATGGGGAACATCCCGAATTAGACTTTGACCCACTAGACCCTACAAAACTCTGGTACAAAGAAGACGTTCCGTGGCACAAAGTAGGAAAAATGGTTTTAAATAGAAACCCAGAAAACTATTTTGCTGAAGTGGAACAGGCGGCATTTGGTACAGGCGTTCTTGTTGATGGGCTAGATTTCTCTGATGATAAACTGCTTCAAGGACGAACGTATTCGTATTCCGATACACAGAGATATCGCGTCGGCTCAAACTACCTACAGTTACCTATTAATAAACCAGCAAAACACGTTGCAACTAATGAAAGTGCGGGACAAATGGATTTTCGGCAAGACTATGCAGAACATCAAAATCCTCATGTCAATTATGAGCCTTCCTTAATTGGTGGACTAAAAGAAGCGGTCAATCCGGGAAAAGAATATGAACCATACGTCGAAGGAAAGCTACAACGAAATAAGATATCAAGAGAAAACAACTTTGGACAAGCGGGTGAAACCTATCGAAGGATGAAGGATTGGGAACGAGATGATTTGATCTCAAATCTTGTCATTGCATTAGGAGATTGTCGAGAAGAAATTCAGGAACGAATGATTTCGATGTTAACGGAATGTGATAAGGATTATGGGAAGCGTGTCGCGGAAGGGCTGAAATCATTCTCTACTTCTACCGAAGAGAAGATGGATGAAGCTGTTCAGAATGCCGAGGAAAGAAGTCATCCTTCTGATCCTTATTAATGAATTTAACAAACCTGTTTCACAAGTTTTTTTAGACAATTCACTTCGTTTTTGGAAGCGATAGCTCCTATTGTTCAATCATTTTCCAATGCCCTTTTAATTGACTTTAAAACTAAACCGAGCTATAGTTAATTTAACAAGGGGAGTAGCGACCGGTAACGGCTGATGAGTCATCAATACGGTATTTTTATACCTGGTTCATCGGGCTAAGATTTTAGTACGCAAGACCTTGGTACAATTTTGTTGTGCCAGGGTTTTTTTGTATGCGCTGGCGGAGAGGAGTTACACATGATTATATTAATCTTTCTTCTTGCAGCAGCCGTCGTTGTCGGTGCCGCTATTTACCTGAATCAGTTCGGTGATGTAATTAGTAAGAAGTCATCTTTAAGTGGAGCTGTTGTCGGGACATTCCTTATTGCAGGGGCAACATCTTTACCTGAATTAACAACGAGTCTAACAGCCGTTTATATTGATAACCCTGATATTGCGGTTGGAAATATGCTTGGAAGTAACGTCTTTAACCTGTTAATTCTAGCAGTTGTTGACTTGATTTACAGAAGACGGAGATTATTTCAAAAGGTAAACACGAAGGCAAACGTACCTTCCGCTCTCGTCGGTCTTCTTTTTCTCGTCATATTAATTGTTTCGCTATTAATACCAGGCTCCATTTCCATCTTTGGTATTGGCATTGAGATGATCGTCATTGTTTTCCTATATGTTCTCTCGATGAAGTACATCTCCGGGGACGACGGTGAACAAGAAGACATTCCTACGAAAGATATCTCGCTACGTACGGCTGTAATTGGTTTTATTGTTGCGGCTTTAATTGTTTTCGTGTCAGGTAGTATTCTTTCCATTGCAGGAGATCGCTTAGCTGAAGCAACGGGTATGAATGCAAGCTTTGTAGGTAGTTTTCTCATCGCTGCCTCGACATCTTTACCAGAGCTCGTAACAGTGCTCGCAGCTTTTAAACTAGCAAACTATAATATGGCAATTGGTTCGATACTTGGTAGTAACTTATTCAACATTCAACTTCTTGCCCTCACGGATTTGCTTTATCGAGATGGCCCTATCCTTGCTGCGGTTGATATGTCCCATATCTTTATCGCATGTCTCGGACTGTTGATGAAGATTGTGATTATGTACTTGCTCCTTCGCCCATCAACTGTGCGTAGTTCATGGCGCTATGCTGCCCCATCGCTTGTCATGGCTCTGCTCTATGTCGTTGTTTCATATGTTTTATTCTAAAAAAGGAAAGCGTGCTGACACGATGTCAGCACGCTTTTTTCAGTTCTTCTCTTAATCTCGAAAGCCACCGTCTGAATGAATAATCTGCCCCGTTATCCAGCTCGCTGCATCACTCGCTAGGAAACTCACTAACCGTGCTGCATCTTCCGGCATTCCAATTCGTCCGGTAGGGAACTTAGGTTTTAAGAAGTCCTGCGTGGCTCGATCCATTGCCCCTGAATTCGTCGGACCGGGGTCAATCGCATTGACCGTGATATCATCGGATGCGACCTCGGTTGCAAACGAAGTCGTAAAAGCAGAGATCGCCCCTTTGGTCGTAATATAGGGAAGATTCCCCGGCTGAGGACTTTTGTCCTGACCTGAAACAAAATTGATAATCCGTCCGCCGAGATCATCCTTTTTTAATTGTTTTGCAAACGCAACCGACAGCATGCACGTACCTCTCACATTTACCGCATAATGCTCATCCAAAACGTCTGAGGTTAATTCTTCATGACTCATTTCTACACAATGGGTGGCATTGTTCACTAGAATGGAAAGCCGTCCTGCCATTTTTAACACGCGTTCCAATAGTTGAGCAGGTGCATCGCTTTTGCTTAAATCCAGTTCCATCGATTCCACGCTCACACCATGGTCTCTTAACTCGTTCTCAAATACCTCGGCCCAGTTCGCTTCAGCATCGTTGTACCCCGTTTTATAATCATATGGTGAAAAATGTGTAAAAAATAGATTGTAACCTTCACGAGCTAGTTCACGACAAAGCGCAGCCCCTATCCCCTTCGGACGGCTTGCACCAGTGACAATCGCAATTCGTCTCTCTTGATTCATCTTTTCTTCCTCCCTTATGAAGGAACACCCGCACACTCGTGATAGGAGATGATCATAAAAAATGACAGAACCTTCTCCAGGTATCTGCCAAGTTCGTTTAATCAATCATGAACGTGGTGAACCTCCTGTCTTCGTTACATTGACAGACCTATCCCATCATCTTAATAGGCTAATCAATTGTTCAACGTTTACAGGATTTGTCCACACATGTTCACAGTCCCCTTTCAACTCATCTCCAATTTAACTATATCAATACGACACTCTAAAAAGCAAGAAAATTCAGTCTCTTAGGTTAGTGGCACATATTCCCGATTTTATTTTTGTATTTCTCTACATCTGAAAATACCTTTAATTCAAGAATTATTAGTTTGAAATAATTAAGGTAGGGTATTGAAAAAACTACCACTTACAAAATAAGGAGAAACGACATGGAAACTCAAAAGCAGATCATTCAACGACTAGTCGAGAAAGATCAAAACTCATTGAATGAATTGTATGATACGTATATTCATCACCTTTCAAGGCTACTCACAAATTCCGGCACTGACCCTAACGATCATGAGCAAATCATTACCCATCTTTTCCACACGATCTGGTCTTCTCCGAGTATCCTTAGCAAAGAAAAACACCTTTCTATTGCCATAACAAAGCTCTGCCTTACATTATCAAAATCTCCTTTTACTACCGTTTCCTCAGCACGTGGTTGAACAGTTCTGGTGTCATTTTTCCTTCTTTTAAAATGGGTCTTCTCCCCTTTTTACTTCTCAACTTTCGGCCTGTTACACAATTGTTATTTTCAAAAACGTAATTAAGTTCGTGGATTTTGTAAAAGGTTGTTATAATGGTTTTATAACATATGTAAAGGTATCGACTATCCTGTCGCTGTTATACTGTTCCCACCTAAAAGATGCCATCATCATGGACGCATATAAGAGTGGATGAAATGATACACACTACTAAAACAAGAACGAATTTAGGTGTCGAGAGGAGCATATTTGCATGCAACGTAACAAAGAACTTCATCAATTTCTATTAACAAAAGCAGAACAGCTAACTGAAGATTGGTATGCGTCATTAGACAAGAGTGGAACGGGCGTCTATGCCTCAACTGATCCTGAAGTTATTCGTGAATTAAAATCACAAAATTTCGAGTTTCATCAGCACTTATGCAAAATATTCATAATGGAGAAAAGCGCTTTTTTTGCTGAATTTGATGATTGGGTTCAAGAAATTGGACGGGATCCTGAACACTTAAATACGCCTACTCATCTTATTATGAAAGAATTCCAGCGCGTACGTGCACAATACATGGATTTTATCGAAGAGTATTCCAAAATAACGGAAGACCTCGTGTCACAAAAAAGTCTTGATATCTGGAAATACGCCATCATTGAAGCGATTGATGTTGTCATGACGCGTGTCGTAGAGGAAAAATCAAAGCATTTAAATGCTCGCATTGAGGAACAGCAGCAAACGATTAATGAACTTAGCTCCCCGCTAATCGACCTTCCAGATGGAAAGGCGCTTCTTCCACTTGTTGGTGACATTGATTCGGATCGAGCAACAGCTATTTTTGAAAATACGTTAGAAGGCTGTACAACGAAACGAGTTGACCACCTTTTCATTGATTTGTCAGGGGTCTACCTTGTTGACACAAGAGTCGCGCAGCAAATATTCCAGTTAATCACAGGACTCAAATTAATTGGAGTAACGGCAACCTTATCCGGTATTCGCCCTGAAATAGCGCAAACGGCCGTTCAGCTTGGAATTGATTTTGGTGAAATACGCATTACATCTAACCTTGCTCAGGCTATTTCTTCGGAAGCAACGTTAACAAGAGATTAAACCTTATGTGTTTGTATATGAAAGCCGTGTCTTTATCCCCCCAGGGAATGAGATACGGTTTTTTAGTTCTCCTATTTAATTATGACATTATCCTAACTACCAATGGTTAGGATAGGAGCAATCATCTGAAATCGATTTATTGAAGCACAAAAAAATAGATGATTTTCAATGAGCAATTTATGGTTAAGGATAGAATTACACTTTTAGGATAAAACAATACAGAAGGATTCTATATGTAGGAGGTGTTTCCAATCGGATTTATTTGGAGTTTAATCATTGGCGGTATTATTGGTTGGCTTGCTGGTGCAATTACAGGTCGAGATGTTCCGGGTGGAATTATAGGAAATATCATTGCTGGATTTGTTGGTGCGTGGCTAGGTACGCTTATCCTTGGTAGCTGGGGACCAGATATTGGTGGATTCAACATTATCCCCGCTATCATAGGAGCAATTATTTTGGTGTTAATCGTGAGCTTTATTATGGGAAAAGCCCGTAGTAAAAGTGAATCCTAGTTAAGTGTAATATTCGATTTTTTTGTTAGAGACAAAAAGAAAAGAAGCGCAGTTTCAATGGAGAATTGCGCTTTTTATATTTTTAGACCTTATGCTTTCCGCAGAATCTTCTCCATCGCTTTTCCCTTTGCTAACTCATCAATCAGCTTATCCAAATAGCGAATTTCCTGCATAGTTGGTTCTTCAATGTCTTCCACTCGTACACCACAGACAACACCCTTAATCAAGGTCCGTGAAGGATTGAGTTGAGGAGCTTCCGCAAAGAAGGTCTCAAAGTCTGCCTTGTTTTCTAGCTGAGTTTCTAGCTCTTTCTGGCTATACCCTGTCAACCAACAGAAAATTTCATTGACTTCTGTTTTGGTACGTCCTTTTTTTTCCGCCTTTGTAACATAGTGTGGATAGACGCTTGCGACGCTCATTGTATAGATCTTATGTTTGGCCATGAGAATCCTTCCTTTCGCAAATTTAAGATTACTGTTTTTTAATTGTATCATTCATATAAAATTAGTTTTTATTCGATAGTTCAAAACAAAAGAGCGATGCATCGAAGTACATCGCTCTTTTTTATCCTGCCAATAATAAAATGAAGTGTATTTACGAGTTATACGAACTACTCTGTTTCATATACTTCTTCAACTGCCAGCTATTGGTCAGAACACCGAAAAAACCGGTGACTGCGAAGATTGCAGAAATTGGCGTAGAGAATAACACCATCCACCCAAATAAAGAGATTAGCCCTGTACAAAATAGAAAAAAGGAGCTAACCATTGCAACGACATTGTAAAACCCATTCCTCTTCATATTAGCCTACGTACACACCTTTACTGATTATTTTGTACTTCCTTATCCGTTGGCAAAATAATTGCTGCGGCAATATAGATGAGCACAAAGAGTCCTGAAGTAAAGAGAGATAAAGCAAAATAAGCAATTCTTAGCATGCTTGCATCAATGTTAAAGATTTCGCTTGCTCCTCCAAGAACACCTGAAAGCTGCTTGTTCGTTGTGGACTTATAAAATTTCTTCATAATAATAGCCTCCATTCGTTTCTTCTATTGTTTACGAATTACTTACTAGAAAGTTTCAACTTCCCCTTATTTTTTATAGTTCAAACACAAGATGCACGGTCGTTCCCACACCCGGCGTACTTACATAAATAATTTCCCCATTCATCGCTTGGACGATGCTGTGAGAAACCATCATTCCAAGACCTGTTCCCTTTTCCTTTGTTGTGAAGAAAGGCTGGCCCATGCGACTTAACTGCTCTTCCGTCATCCCAACCCCCGTATCTGATATGCTAACGGTTAATTTTGTTTTCTCTCTTTCAACTTCAACAGACAGCGTCCCACCGTCAGACATAGCCTCAATCGCATTTTTAAAAATGTTCATCAAACACTGCTGAAATTTGCGCTTTTCTGATTGAATGATGGTTGGTGGCATGTCGATTTTGGTTGTAATGGTCACATCTTTTAGCGTAGCGAGAGGAGTAATAACACTTACACTATAGGCGATTTCGCTTGCGACATCAATTTCCTCTACATCTTCAGGAAACGGTTTTGCGAAGGTTAAATAATCATTAATGATTTCAGTCGCTCGATCGAGTTCATTTATCGCAAGTTCCATATATTCTTTCGTTTGTTTGCTTTTAAGGTCACTTTCAATTAACTGAAGAAACCCTCGACTAACGGTTAATGGATTTCGAACTTCGTGAGAAATACTAGCAGCTAGATGACTGACGACTTCTAACTTCTGACCTTCCATCACCGACTGCAATAATTTAAACTGATTTTGAAAAACTTCATAGACAAGCGTGGCTAGTAGCACTCCTAAAAGACTAGTCAGATTAAAAAGAATCCAAGAAGACGTATAAATTTGCGTTTCAAAGAATGTTAAGGAAATGATTGTAGAGGATACACCTACCATCAAATCGATACTTGCTGCAACGAGAAGTTTTTTCTTCAAACTGTATTTAAGAAAATTCGAGGAAACAATGGAAGCAACAATTGTAAGAAGAGTAAAAGAGAGCAAGGTCGAATAAAACCCCGTACCTCCTAACGTAAATCGATAAGTAAGTGTGAGAAAGAGATACGAAAACGCGACCCACTTACCCCCGTATAGTGCACCGAGAATAAACGGAATTCTTCTAAAATCTAGGATAAAATTATCATCCACGACAACGGGATAAACCATACACAAAATAATGGCTGCCCCAGGGAATAATGTAAGTAGCCAACCGGATGATTTTTTCAAAAAATTTGTTTGCTTCAGCAGGTATAGAATTTGAATAATACTTAGCGGGGCGAAAACGAGCAAGAGATTTAGAAGTAGATTTTTGGCTGTCAGTAGCATTGAAAGCATCACCACACTTTTGAAATTAGTAAGTTAGTCATAGTAAAAATTCTTTTTCTTATGCCTGAAGTCCTCTTTATTTCCCACATGTATTTTATTGCCATTACTTATTTTGTCGATTACTCCTATAAAGAACGGATAAAATTGTTGAAAAAGTGAGACGTTAAGAATGCTATCCCATCCTTTTCTAGATAAGCAGGTGGTTACATGGTCGAAATTCTAATTGCTCTCATTCCGGCAGTCATGTGGGGAAGTATTCTACTCGTTAGCACAAAGCTTGGCGGCGAACCCTACAACCAGGTTGTTGGTACCACTATTGGTGCCCTTCTCTTTTCGATTGTGGTGTACTTTTTTACAACGCCCAATTTTACAACAACCGCCTTAATCGTTGGCTTTATATCAGGCTTATTTTGGTCTGTCGGGCAAATGAATCAATTCAAAGCTGTCGCCTTTCTTGGCGTATCAAAAACACTCCCCATTTCGACTGGACTTCAGCTTGTCGGTACTTCTTTGTTCGGAGTTATTGCATTTGGTGAGTGGTCTTCTACGACAAAGCTAACGATCGGAATTGGGGCACTGGTTCTCATAGTAGCCGGGGTAATTTTCACGTCTTATGAGAAGTCAGAAGACGGGGAAGCGGAAGGAAAAAGTGATTTAGCAAAAGGTTTTACGATCTTACTTCTCTCAACTGCGGGATATGTCGGCTACGTGGTAATCATCAGGTGGTTTTCGATTGACGGTTGGACCGCTATTCTCCCCCAAGCCATTGGCATGGTCGTTGGCGCACTCCTGCAAAGTATTCATCATAAACCCTTTAATAAATATACGCTTCGAAACGGGATACCTGGTCTCATGTGGGCGAGTGGAAACCTTGCTCTTCTCCTCTCCATTCCTCGCGTCGGGACGGCGACTAGCTTTTCGCTTAGTCAAACCGGTATTATCATTTCGACTCTTGGCGGAATTTTTTTACTAGGTGAACGAAAAACAAAAAAACAACTCATATTTGTTATCCTCGGATCCATTCTGATTATCGTTGGGGGCGTCATGCTTGGCTTCACGAAAAAATAAGGAGGTTCGCACAATTGATGTATAAGGAGTTACATGGAAAAGTGGCGATTGTTACCGGTGCCGCTTCCGGTCTTGGAAAAGCGATTGCGATTCGCTTTGGTAAGGAAGGAATGAAAGTTGTCGTAAATTATTTATCAAAAAAAGAAGAGGCTTTAAAAGTTGTGGAGGAAATCAAACGCTCTGGTGGAGAAGCAATAGCGGTACAAGCAGATGTTTCAAAAGAAACGGACGTTGAGAGGTTAATTACGGCTGCACATAAGAGTTATGGAACGCTGAATGTGATGATGAACAATGCTGGCATTCAAAAAGAAATCCCTTCACATGAAATGACGCTAGATGATTGGAATCAAGTGATATCGGTTAATCTTTCCGGGACGTTTCTTGGCTCTACAAAAGCGATTAACTATATGATTGAGCACCAAATTAAAGGATCGATTATCAACATGTCTAGCGTTCATGAAGTCGTCCCATGGCCTCACTTTGTTCATTATGCTTCAAGCAAAGGTGGGATGAAGATGCTTACTCAGACGCTTGCGCTTGAATATGCGCCATACGGCATCCGTGTGAATAACATTGGTCCCGGAGCCATTAATACGCCTATTAATGAAGAAAAATTTTCAGATCCTAAGACAAAGAAAGACGTGCTCTCTATGATCCCAATGAAAGAAATCGGAGAGCCAGCTCAAATCGCTTCAATTGCTGCTTTTTTAGCCTCTGATGAAGCAAGCTATGTGACTGGCATTACGTTATTTGCCGACGGTGGAATGAAACTTTATCCCGCTTTTCAGGCTGGGAGAGGCTAAGTATAACAAGGCTATTTCCTACTTTATTGACAACCATATAGATCGAGCTCTTTATTCCACTTTATAACCGTACACTCATATGTCATGCCGATCCGCTTCGCTACTTTGAGCGAAGCTTTATTTTGTGGATCAATTAATGAAATAAGCTTGGAAAGCCCTAACTCATTGAAGGCATATTTCTTACATGCGAAAGCTGCTTCTGTCGCATACCCTTTTCCCCAGTGCTGTTTGGCAAAAAGGTAACCGAGCTCCACTTCAACACCGTGAACTAATTTTTGTAGAACAAGGCCACACTGTCCTAGAACCTGACCACTTCCTTTGTCTTCAACGATCCACATTCCAAAACCATAGATTCTGTAATGATGTAATGTCCACTCGATCCACATCACGGTATCATTTCGATTTTTACAGGACGGATAGTACTTCATCACTTCTTTATCTGAGAAAATTTCAAGAAGGGAATCCACGTCTTCCGATATCATTTTTCGTAAAACGAGTCGTTCTGTCGAAAGGATGTGCGTTGTCATTTATTCTTTCACCTCTTCCGCATCAAAAAAAGAGTTACAATCAATTTCTGATAGTAACTCCCCCTTCCATTAGCTTATACGCTTCGACAGAAAACATTCCTTCCATTAGGAGGACGCTCACTCTCTTCCTCATCCTGATCGTTTGTTAAAGAGCTTTTCCGTGCCGATTATGCTGTTCATATTCCCCAAATTCCATCGCCTCCAATATGGCTTCTTCTGAAAAGCCTGTCAGTATGGAAATTTGTCGTATGTCACATGCCTTTTCCTGATGCTGCTTAATGAATTGAATGGCTACCATTGCTTGATACAAGACTTTTGTGTATTTGCTTAATAGCTGTTGACTCATCGAGCGTCGGCCACTTCCTCTCCTGGATGAGAGTAGAGAGGAGCATCTCTCCCTTATACTTAAACCTACCACTCTTATTGTCACGTTCCAACAAGAAAAACTGAATTTTTACAATTTATTATTAAAAACTTTTGTGGAAGCGATTAAAACTGGATTTGACTGGATTTCTTTCCTTTTTATAGGTTCGTTCAAGAAGAAAAACAGTACACCTACAAAGAATCCTCCTCCTACGATATTACCAAGGGTAACGGGAATAAGGTTATGCATAAATCCGGCTACGTTGATCAGTTCAGAATGGGGAGAAGTATATGAAATAAGAAAAACGGCGAGATTCGCTATGCTGTGTTCGTACCCAGATGTAAAAAAGGTGAAAACAAGAAGCATCATAATAATGATCTTGGCAGTATCTCCCTTCACACGTAGCGGTAACCACACCGCTAAGCACACGAGCCAATTGGCAAAAATAGCTCTAAAAAACAAGTAAGAAGTTGGAAGTGTCACTTTCTTTTCTGCAACCGTTACTAGTAAATGATCCACTCCATTAGTTTTAAAAACACCGCTAAAGTAAAGCAATAGCGTAAATAGTAGAATACCAAGGAAATTCCCACCATAGCACGTCATCCAAATGAGAAATGTTTCTTTCCAGGACGTTACTTTTTTTAGAGTGCTAATGGTTAGATACATTGTATTCGATGTAAACAGTTCCCCTCCCCCATACACAATGAGGATAAAAGCGATCCCAAAAAACAGCGCCGTCATGACATAGGTAGCTGGTGAATGAACTTCATAGAAAAACTGGCCAACCGTAAAGCTTAACACTAAGGCAAACCCAATATAAGCTCCCGCTAACATCGCGCGAAGCAAGTAATGAGGCATACTCGCCTTTAACAAATCTCTCTTCGAAATGGCATACGTACAAATCTTCTCGATTGTTTCTTTCTCCATCTCCTCATCTCCATTCACATGTTCAATACTTCACATTATCTATCATTATTGTAAGACTGCCACCTTTCCTCAACAAGGCTTCCTGTTTACTTGTTTCGGTTTTGTCATAATGAAAACGACATCACTTTGAAATCCAAGTAAAGTGTGACAATTCATACTGTTTGTTGAGAAACATTTCCTTTTCCTCTATACTAAGTGTGTTGACTGACCAGTCAGTTACATTTGGTTATGACTATTAAAGGAGGAACATCGCATGCAATCTGTTGAAACTGTTTACCAATCAAACTTTAAAGAAGGCGCATATGAATTCTATGAAAATTTGCGTAAAGAAGAGCCTATTACTTCCATTGGAAGCTCAAACGGAAACAACACTTGGCTCGTTACGACTTATGACGATGTCCTTGCATTACTAAAACGTCCTTCCTTTATTAAAGATCAATCAAAACTTTTTTCAAAGAGTGCTCGTAGCGAAGAAGAGCCACTTGAAACGAAGATTTTTCATCATATGATGCTCGATGTCGATCCTCCCGACCATACGCGTTTACGCAAACTGGTACAACCTGGTTTTAACCCAAAAGCAATCAAGGAACTCGCTCCTCGGATTGAAGCGATTGCTGATCAATTAATTGATGAGATGAAACAAAAAAACAGCGCTGATTTAATCGACGATTTTGCGTTTCCATTACCTATTATTGTTATCTCTGAATTGCTTGGCGTTCCAACGGAAGACCGAGATAAATTTAGAAAGTGGTCAAACTCCATCGTTTCTGCTTCCGATAACATGGAAGGTGAATTTATGAACGATGTTCGTGAGTTTACCGAATACCTCACCACTCTTTTTGAAAAAAGAAAAGCTGACCCTCAAGATGATTTAATTTCCAATCTCATTAAACACGAAGAAGATGGGGAGAAATTAAGTTCAGACGAGCTTTATTCAATGGTCTTTCTATTGATTATTGCCGGTCATGAAACGACAGTGAACTTAATTGGAAATGGCATGCTTGCCCTCTTCGAACATCCTGATCAGCTAGAGCTACTGCAACATGATTTTTCTTTAATAGAGGGAGCAATTGAAGAGGCGCTTCGGTATTATAGTCCCGTTGATTTCTCAACCGCTCGCTGGGCTGAAGAGGATTTTGAATTTAAAGGAGTTCAGCTTAGAAAAGGTGATATGGTTCTCGCGTCAATTTCATCTGCCAACCGCGATGAGAAAAAATTTGAGAACCCTAACCAGTTCGATATTACCCGCAAACCAAATCCACACATTGCATTTGGATATGGCATACATTTCTGTCTCGGCGCTCCTCTTGCTAGATTGGAAGGGAAAATTGCTTATCAAAAGTTACTTCAAGCCTTTCCTTCCATTCAGCTGGCTGAAGATCCGAAATGGCGCAATATGTTTTTACTACGTGGACTACAGGAACTTAAAGTTAAGCTTTAATTCATTTTACCAAGTAGCAAAGCCCTTCCAATAAATGAAGAAGGGCTTTGCTTTTTTTCTATAGAGGTACATATTTTTTTAATAATAGATAGTAACCATAACACACCACATAGGCAACTAAGTAGGAAACAAAGGTCCAGTAAATAGTCCAACCGTTGGCGTAGTGTACAAGATCAATCCAAACCCCGGTTCCTTCAATGATTGTTGTGATCAGTGAGAAGAAAAGGATAACGACCAACGGATGAAAGCGAAGACGTTGGACGGTTAGGAACAAATACCCTGCTAAAATCGGATATATGCCAAAATACATTGGCATTGCTGCAATGGCTTCCGTTTCATATTCAGGATCAATCTGCCAAAACCCAAAGTGAAAACCGAGCACATCAAAAATAACCGCCACAAACGCGGCAAAAGGGGCAATTAAAAGAAAAAGCCGAACATCCTTTTTCACGAGATAAATGCCAGCAATCCACGGAATTAGAAACGCCGCAACAAAGTTAAAAGCCATTTTCGCTCACTCCTTATATAAGGAATGCACGAATCTCGCTGTAATTATACACGATGCGTTTTATTCATAAGGCTCTTTTCTAATAGATTGTTGCTTTTGAATTAATTATTGAATAAAAAACCACACTTCGCTAATTGTAGCGGAAGGATGCTCGACTCCTGCGGGACTAGCGGGACAGGTGAGACCCCACAGGAGCGAAAGCGACGAGGAGGCTCACCGCCCGCCCCGCGGAAAGCGGGTAGGAGCGGAGATTAACCACTTATCTAAAAGCAACAATATCTACGAAAAGAGCTATTCATAAAAAAACTTCTCTACCCCCTATCTCATTTCATTCAAATGCTCATACATTTACAGAGAGAGCCCTGAATGATTATACTCAATCTATAGAACTGATCCATCAAGGAGGCACAAGAATCATGATCGCAGTCAGAATTGAAACAAAAGAAGCTTTAGAGGAAGCTTTTCGTATTCGAAAAGACGTTTTTATCGATGAACAAGGAACACCTGAGGATGAAGAGTACGATGAATTTGATACGCTCGATACGGCCGAACATATTCTCGTTTTAGATGAAGAAAAAGCCGTTGGTACAGCTAGATGGCGGATTGTAGAGGGCGAAGGGAAATTTGAACGCATTTGTATTCTCGCTTCACATCGTAAACTCGGAATCGGCAATCTAATCGTACATAAGCTTGAAGAGCTCGCGATCAAGAAAGGAATAACGAACGTGAAACTGCATGGTCAAGTTCAAGCAGAAGGTTTTTATCATAAGCTTGGCTACGAAACTCGTTCAGACGTTTTTATGGAGGACGGCATCCCCCATGTTCTGATGAGGAAAAAACTACCTGAAACTTTTCAAAACGCTTCATCGTAAGTTAGGTTAGAATCAAAAGTGGGAACATACTTATTAAGATAGACCTATTACTTAAAAAAGGATGAAGTTTATATGATGCGAAGCGGAAATCCCGTTTTAAAGAACAACACATTTAACAGAACGCGTGATCAAGGAGAAGCAATGACGATTGGAGGAACTGTTGCGAAAACATTCTTCCTCTTTCTCTTCCTGCTTGGTTCCTCCATTTATACATGGTATCGCTATGCGCAAGGAGAAGATGTGTACACGATGATGGTGATTGGCGCAATCGGTGGATTGATTTTCGCCCTCATCACCACCTTCTTTCATCGTGCTGCCCCAATTACTGGCCCGATCTATGCAACGCTTGAAGGCTTTGCGATTGGTGGGATATCAGCTATTTTAGAATCACGCTACCCCGGTATCGTGATTCAGGCCGCCGCTCTTACCTTTTCCGTTATGGGCGTACTGCTCTTCTTATATGCCGCTCGAATTATTAAGGTAACAAAGAACTTCCGATTAATGATCGTTTCCGCTACGCTTGCGATTTTCGTCGTATACATCATTGATCTCGGCCTCAACCTTTTCTTAAATGCCAACGTTCCTTACTTGCACTCAAACGGACTTGTTGGAATCGGCATTAGCTTGTTCATTGTCGCGATCGCAGCGCTCAACCTCGTGCTAGATTTCGACTTTATCGAAAATGGCGCAAATCGCGGAGCCCCAAAGCACCTCGAATGGTACGGTGCGTTCGGACTCATGGTGACGCTCGTATGGTTGTATATTGAGATTCTTCATTTGCTACAGAAGTTAAGACGATAACGAACGAAAGCCACCTCCTAAGTTGAATTAGGAAGTGGCTTTTTTCTATGCTTTATCGAGAATCATTAGTAAATAACTACCCAATCAGTAGAAGGAAGACGGAGGCTTATTCTAATAAACGAAGAATGAGGGTCTCTTTTTTTATTGGATTTAAACGCTTTGCAATCAGAAGCATGTCCATTGCTGCTAAAAGCACCAATATCCATTTTGTTTTGGTCATGAGAAAATCTCCAATTCAACCCTAAATTCACAGAAAAATTCAAGCATGATGTAATTGATCATTTAATACTACTGCCATTCCGATCAGGATAATTTGCTCTACTTGATTGGGAGGTTTGATATGTTGAATGTGGTACTCCCCACTAGAAAACAAGGACTCTTTTTTTGTTGCTGATCGAGTCGACTTTTTTTGAATGGAGGCTATTACTTTTATCGTTACTTCATCTTTAACGGTTAAGTGGAAGGAACCATTTTCTCCAACCGCTTTTATGTAAGACTTTCCTTCAGGTAGCTGAGCCGAAATGGTCTGAGTTTTCATTCCTAACTTTTGCTTTAGAATCGCAAGTAATCTACCATCAGCTTCAAATACTTCTACGTCCTTATTGAAACCTCTGGTTTTTTTAAGTTGAGCAACCACTTTTCCGTTAACATCACTCACGTAAAAATGCTTACTCGCCACCGCATGCAGATTGATCCATTTCAATAGTTGATTCTTTAACTCTATTGACGTTTTCATTTCTTCAATCCTACCTATAAAACGCTCCTCCGCATAAAGGCTGTATTCTCTGCTTTGACTTTTCAGAATGGATTCTTCTTTCATACGTAAATAAGAGTAGTTAGAAAGCATCGGTAACCTCCTTTCTAACTTAACAATTTTTCAATTGAATCTTTTACATATGTTACCACTATTTAATTTTTCTCTAAAGGTCTTAATAAAAAAATCCTCGAATTTACTTCGAGGACTTGAATTAGTACGTTTTTAGCTCATGACCTGCTTTTTCACATGATAATAAAGCCAAACAGCATCACCGATGGGCTTTGCCTTCACCAGTTGAAGTGGAACAGCTTGTTGAATGGACTCCAAATTCTCACCGTCAAAGATTGTTGGGGTCGTCTTTCCTCCTATCGCTAACGGTGCAAGGACAACGCTAATTTCATCCACAACACCTGCTCTTAAGAAAGCGCCATTGATCGTTCCGCCTCCACTGATGCCAAGGCGCCTAAACCCTTGTTCATAAAGTTGTTCAAGAGCAAGTTCAATATCGATTTTTTCTCCATCACCTGCTTTAATGTATGTAATGCCCTTCGTGTCTAGCTGCTCAATGTAGGCCTGACTCACATTCTCTTTTGTGACAACGATTAGTCCCTCTGTTTGCGCCCAATCCATTCGGCCTCTCCCATCAAAAACAATATATGCTTTCGATTTCTGTGGCGTCGTAATTGGATTCTCAAGCTCTACCCAATCTGAACTCCACACAATTAAACTTTCACTTCCTGATACGAGCGCATCACAATTTAATTCATCGTATCGTTTATGAGCTTCATCATTCGCCATACCGTCCACACCGTATGACGTCCATTCCATCACATTATGTCCTGGCGCTGTCGTCATTCTTCCATCCATTGAAGCAAATACGTTGATTACCACTTCAGGTCTTTTCAGCCTCATCATCTCCTTTGGTTCGATTAATTCCATTATAAATTTTCCAGGAAATGAATGTCAGTGTTTTTTCAATCAGCCTAAAATAGAAGCAAAAAAAGAGACTGTCATAAAACAGTCCCTTTCATCAAGATAACATTCTATCATTTATTAAACTCCAAAAACTTCCTTTAAATGTTTATGAAGATCATCTAGATATTTATCAACATTTGGATTTTTAATCACATCATGCGCTCCAAAACTTTTCAATGGTTCCATCCCCACAAATTTCTGTGTATTGTGTAGATGATCGATTGCTTCCTCTAAATCTTTTCCTTTAAAGAACTTGTCTGGATTACTATAGGTATCTTCAGGAGCGTTCCAAGTTGTTGAGAACATGTATTTTGTTCCAGTCATTAATCCACCATCACCGTATTCTCCAGGTCCACCAAAGAATACTCCATGCTCATATACTTCATCCATATATTTTTTTGTAGCTCCAGGGACGCTAAACCAGTAAATTGGTGTTTGAAATACGACAACATCTGCCCACTTAAATTTTTCTTGCTCGGTTTTAACGTCATAACCATCTTGGATAACAGTGGTCTTCACTTCATATTTACTTGATAATTTCGTCACAATCTCATCGAATAGTGTTTGATTTAACTGTCCTTTTGCAAAAGGATAGTATTCATGTGCATTTATTACGAGGATGTTATTCATTCTATTGCCTCCATAAAATAGTTTTATAGTTCGAAAACCATCGAACTGTTTTCTATAATAACAACCCGATCTATAAAAAGCAATCATTTAAGCCTAAAAAAAGAGAACCATTTAATGGCTCTCTCTAGATATCCGCTTCATGTACTTGGGTTACAGAATCTAATAACCCAGGGAATTTTTCATTAATCTCATTCTTACGCAAGGAGTAAAAATGCTCTTTTCCTTGGATTCTCGCTTGAATTAATCCAGCCTCTCTTAATACTTTTATATGATGAGAGACGGTGGATTTTGGAAGCATAAGTTTAATTGTATAAGCTGTACAATTATTCTCCCCACTGTCACTTAAACAGCGAATAATTTTAACCCTATTTGGTTCACTCAAAGCTTGAAGAACTTTTGTATACGTTATACTTTCAATTGGTGGTTGGTATGGTATTTTCATACTTAAATTTTAGTACTAATCCTTTTTGAATGCAACAGATACTTCTTGCTTTAACTGCTCTGCCTGTTAATAAACGACATTCAAAGTTATTTCCTTCCTTCTTTAACCTGCTTGTCTTAATTCCGCCTGTTCCTTTCTTGCATCTAATTCAGGAGAAATCATGAAAAAGATGAGCGTGCCAATTAAACCAATACTCGTAATCACGATCGCCATCAGCATCGAAGAAAAGACTGCACCAAGTGAAACCGTTACGGATGCAACGAGCATCGACAGGTTAAACTTTAATCCTCCAAACGCCATGTAGGAACTCCTTGCATCGTCCGGTGGAATGGCTGCCATATACGATTGTTCAACAGGGACGCGGAAAACTTCTCCAATTGTTAGTACCGCCATCATTAGAAAAAGTAGCGTTAAGCTATTGGAATACGCCAGAACACCGTATCCGATTGTAAAGAAGAAACAGCTCCAAACGAGGACCGATTTATCTTTTAGTGAATGCGGAATTCTAGTAACAAACAACATAAGAATAACAACCATTATCGTATTCTCACTTCTTAAGAACCCCATCGTTTGAACGCCATCGAACTCCCACAGTAGAAATTGCTGCGTTGGCATTTCCTCACTAAGGCGAATACCTATGTAGTTTGTTAGCTGAAATTCCATGGAAAGAATAAGAACGCCTGCGATCGTAAAGAGCACAAATAACCGATCCTGAAACACTCGTTTATAAGTGGATAATAATTGCATCACGTGTTGAGCAGGTTTCAGCTCTTCAATCACTGGCTTATGACTTTCATCAATGAAGAAGGCAACTAGGAATGCTGTAATTGCCGCTGCAATACTAAGAGAAAGGAAAAGTTCAAATAAGTAATCTTTAAATAGGAACGCGCCAAGTATTCCACCAACGGCGATCGAAAGGTTATTTGCCCAATACGAGATTGAATACATGAGTTTTCGCTGTGGCGGTGTGCTAACATCAATCAGCATTGCCTGGTTCGCTGGACCCGCCAGTCCCCAACAAATACTGTTCACGGTCATCATCGCAAAGGTGATCGCTGCTGATTCAAACCAAGGTGAATTGCAGATCATCATTGTTAAAAAGGCGAGGAAACGAAGTGTTTCCGCAAACAGCATCACTTTCTTTCGACCAAATTGGTCTGCGAAATAACCGCCAAGAAAGTTAATGCCGATTCCGATAAACACATTCACTAACAAAAGAAGCCCTGCGACCTTTGCTCCAAAATGGACCGCTAAGTAAATTGACATAAACGGAAAAATCATACTTCCGATAAAGCGACTTATAAAGTTTTCAATTAGACGTATTTTAATGTTCTTGTGAAAATCTCTAAATCTCATTTTCTGTCTCTCCTATTCTATGTACGCGCCATATAATGTAGGCGATTCATTTTAATAGATGGAACCCTCCCTTTTCAGATATTTCCATATACAATACCTTATTTTCCATATTGAGACAATATAAGAATGAAAATCCTTTAAGAAAGTGGCTCAAACATAGCAAAAACTCAGCCGCCATGAGCTGAGTTAACTAAAAGAACTTCCTATTCGTCGAGAATTCCGCGAAAATCAAATTAATTCCGCGCTTTTCCCATTAATTCCGCGAATTCCAACGTTTTTTCCGCGATCGTTAACTTAATTCCGCGAAACCGTTATAAACGTGGCAATCACCCATACTTCTTCTGGTGCTCCTTCTTCTTTTCTAAATAAGCTTCATCTGTCCGGACAATCTTCCACTTCTCTTCAAAAATCCTCGCTGATTCGGCTTTTTCCTCATCAATAACCCGCTCATTCACATCACCGTCGCTATCGTATTTCTTGCCACCTTTATAATTCGCATAGCGACGAGCTCTTGTATAACCCATCTGAATAAATTTACGAGCCATGTCCATCCCTACGAAATCATCGTTTTCCTGGTACTCGCGAAACAGTTGATAAATTTTCTCTGACGATTCTTTCGCGATATCAGGTGTTTTAAAACGCCAGTGTGGGAGGATTTCACTTTTATATGGTTCTACCATGAGAACACCCTGCTCCCCGCGACCAACGCGGTACTTTTCAGGCTGCTCTCGAAAGTTAATGTTGTCAAAATCGAGGTCATAATTAAAAGCCATCGATACCACTCCTTTCTGGAGGGTATTCCCAGTATGTTCCTTACTGTAAACAATGCAAGTTCGTTTAACTCTCTTCTTTCACATTCCTAGATAGTAATTAACCTTATCACAAAACGCATAAGGCTTATCCACTTTCACATACACATGCTCAATGCTTTTTTTAAAGCCAAAAGCCTGATTCATTTCCACCGCTCGATTCAGTTCAATCACGAATGGAGCCTGTTCTCTTTCAAGTCCGTGAAGCGCAAACTCAACACTTGCTCGATCCAGCTTCACTTCTTCAGGAGATTTCTTGTTTTCTGATATTGCTTTTACAGCATTCCACTCGATAAATCCATATTGCCGAATGCCCTTTTGAAAATGAATGCCTTTTTCACTAAGGATAACAGGAGATAATCGAATCGCCTGGTAATCTGAGATAATAAATAGGAGTGCATAAAGATCAAAAAATGTCACGATCCAGGCCGCTACATGACTGTACTGTGCAACCATCATGTGAACGGCAATTATCTCGATGACCATGGCATGAACTAGCATGTAAAATACGCCAAGGTAACCTCCATCTTTATGGAACGTAAATGAATTTACATGTTCAACGTTTGCTTGCCTTTTCTTTCTCCAGCTAAATAAACAATAGTAAATAGCGGCAAGATCCGTCGCTACTAATCGTAATAAAAAACCAAATTTATTTAGTCGTTTGTTTTGAAAGGTAAACGTTTGTTGGATCGCTCGTGAAAAGCTTAGAAGAAAATGATGATGAATCGTCTTCTCCAATTGATAGTTTTTAATTAATGAGGGGATCCTTTTAAGAATGACAAGAAAAAGAACGAGTTCAAAAGCGATGACACCTATTTCAAGAACAACAACCATAGTGTTGAAATAAGTAAGGTGAGCGTCCGCATGTGAAGGAATCATCCAATTGGCAAGCAACACGCCACAGAATATAAAACCACACAACAGAATCCATGAAACTCTTTTTCGAAACCCAAAGAAATAGAGTAACAATGGTAAAATGACGCCAAGGTCTAGGGCCGTTCCAATACCCACACGATCATCAATAGGGCCAACAACTTGCGTTTGCATCACAAGATAATTCGGCACAATGATAACAAACAGAAAGAATACGATCCGTTTCCACGCGATATCCTGTAACGGTAAAGAAAGTGTCATGTGATCCCCTCCCGTCTTATTACTTTCTATTATAATGAAGGATTTCCAAAAAAACGCAGACACTTTACACTTGTTGGAAAAAATACACATTTAACACATTCCAACGTTCCTCGCTGTGCATTTAAGGGTAAAGAATAGTCGACAATAATGACTGACGTTAGGAGGATCCCATGATATTTTTCGGTTATGCTATCTATTTACTTTTAGCCATTCTAAAATTTGTGCTATTTAGCTTCTATACCAATACGGCATTTCCATTGCAGTTTCTCCTCATGAACCTTGCCGGTATGTTACTTTTATCAAGCTGGACACTTCTCATTCAATGGAAAAAACGTCGATGGATATGGCTCACGCTTTTGTTTTTACATAGTCTTCTTTTAATATCCGATCTCTGGTACTACCGTTACTTTGAAGATATGCTCTCTGTTTCTCTTCTTTCTCAGATGCTTCAGATGAGCGATGTGGGCGGTGGATTTATGGCGCTCATCCGTTTTCAAGACTTTTTCCTTTTCGCTGATGTGGTAATTTTTCTTTTGATACTCTTCTTCACGAGAAAGAAGACGTATGAAGTAACGAAGAAGAAACGGAAAATAACGGCAGGCGTTACATTTCTCATCGGGATCGTTCTGTTTGCGACACCGCTTACCTATAGCGCTGTTAAAGATGACAAGTGGCTTGTGACCCACTCTATTTCAGATATGCGTGATTATTACCAGCTTGGCTTTTGGGGCTATCACGGCGTTGACCTTTGGAGAGGAGTGATCAGAGCCATTGAGTCTGATGATGATTTAACCGCAACACAGCAAAAAATGCTCGAGAAAAATGCTTCAGAAAACACAGAACGTTCTCATAAGAAACCAAATATCCTTTTGATTCAATTGGAATCGTTCCAAGGGTCACTCATTGGACAGAAAATCAACGGCAAAGAGCTTACTCCCAATTTAAATCAGTTAAAAGAAGAAACGCTATACTTCTCTTCATTCTATCATCAAACGCATGAAGGAAGAACGTCTGATGCTGAATTTATAACAAATACGTCGCTCTATCCATTGAAATCCGGCTCCGTTTATACACGTTTTCCAGAAAATGAATTCGGGTCATTACCGCAGTTACTTAAAGAACATGGCTATGATACAGCGGCCATGCATGCGTATGACAAAGGCTTCTGGAATCGAGATAAAGTGTATGAGAACATTGGATTCAATCACTTCTTTAGCAACAAAGACTATCCGAACAAGAAAAAAATTGGCATGGCTTTGAACGATAAAAACTTTCTCACTACATCGATTGAACATATGGAAACGTTAAAAGAACCTTACTTTTCTTTCATGGTGGCTTTAACGAGCCATACGCCTTATGAGATACCTAAAGATGAGAGAGAATTTGATTTATCAGGATATGAGGATTCAATGTTAAAACGATATTATCAAACGGTCTATTATGTCGATCAGGCTGTAGGAATAATGATTGATGAGTTAAAACAGAAAGGAATGTGGGAAGACTCCCTTATCATTTTTTACGGTGACCATGATAGCGGCCTAACGAACGAAGGCAGTGAAATGAGAAAAGAAGCAAATGTTGAAAGTGCTGTAGATGCTTTTGAACTTGATCGTCAGGTACCTCTTTTTATAAAGCAACCGAATGACAGTAGTGGACAGGTGGTAAAAGAAAACGGTGGGCAAATCGACATCGCTCCAACGATTCTAGATATGTTAAATATGGATATGCCGTATATGATGGGAAACTCTCTTCTCGATGACGAATCCAATTTAACTGCATTTCGAGATGGGTCTTTCCGCTATAACGATTATTATTACGAAGCTGATTTAACAGAAGAAGCTGGAAACGGCACGTGCTATAACGTTTCTAGTGAAAAGAAAGTAGCGTTTGATAAATGTGAAGATCAAATTGAGAAGGTAGCAGAGCAACTTCGCCTTTCTGATGCGATTATTGAAAAGAATGGTCTTGAAAAAATAAACGAGTAAAAAACTGCGGTTCAGACATTTTAAGGTCTGGATCGTTTTTTTGTGGCTTATAGTACCTTTGACATAGCTTTTTTGAGAGAGAAGAAGCACAATTAAGAACTTCAGAGAAACCCGTCGAATTAACGGCGGTTACCGTTCGATAGACCTATTCTCCAACTAAGAAAGTTAGTGAAATGGTTCCTTGATTAATAGACAGAATATTCTTATAGTTGAGGAGGTATAAAACTCATTTCAAATAGGAGGGTTTTATGAAGAAATGGTTGGTGTCGCTATTGGTGTTGACGTTCCTACTTGCTCCCCCCTTTGCCCAGGATGCACAAGCCGGTATTATCGGAAAAGGTGATGCAACCGGAACCCCCGGCGAATGGTACATTGGAGATGAACCCACGTCCGTTAAATCTGGCTCCCTTCCACTCGTATTTGTACATGGTCTAAACAGCTCCTCAAAGACATGGATTGACCAAAACGACATGGACGAACTTACATACAGCAAGAACTACCAAACGGCTTACATTGATTTATATCCGACAGAAAACATGTGGGATAACGGACAGCTGCTTGCTAGCAAACTAAAAGAGATAAACGCTTACTTTGGGAAGAAAGTCATTCTTGTGACGCACAGTAAAGGCGGAGTGGATGCACAGGCTGCAATCGTTCACGCAAATGCCCAGCAGTATGTTGATAAAGTGATTACCCTTTCCACACCACATAAAGGATCTCAGCTTGCCGATCTTGCCCATAGTAGCTGGGCTGGGTGGCTAGCTGCCATTATTGGGAATCGAAATGACGCCACTTATTCACTTCAGACTGGCTACATGAGCTACTTCCGCTCAGTAACCGATTCGAAACCGACTATTTCCGCCACGCCTTATTATACATTTGGGGGAACGAGCTGGGGTAGCTTTGGCGGCGTGCTCTACTGGGGTGGATTGTACTTGAGGCCGTATGGTCCCAATGACGGAGCGGTTACTGTAAACAGTTCCAGACTCCCTTATGGAAATGAGATTCGCGTTGGCAATTGGGATCATTCTTCTATTCGAACAGGAAGCGCTACGCTCAACTTATTCGAACCTTATTTAACCCAGTCAGCCCCTGCCTTCGCCCCGCTCAATGCATTACAAGAAACTGAAACTGCCCAACCAGAAGTAGCCAGCGTTCTCATTAGAGGCGGCGAATTTAACGGGACCAAAATAGAAAGGATACAAATCGAACCAAACACAAAAAGTATCAACATTGATTGGATGAGCCAAAACAAAGATTCTGTGATTACCCTTCAAGGACCTGATCAAAAAACATATACGGCAACAAACACTTCCCAAGATAACGGCATGTTTGAAGGAGCGTTTCATCACCAAATGAAAGTGAACACCCCGACCCCAGGTACATGGAAACTAAAGGTGAAACAGTCTAAGAAAGAAAGTTATCTCATGCAGGTTGCTTATGAAAGTGAACTAAACGAGGACTTACAGATGGAGATGAGTAACTCGAAAGAAGTGAAGCTTCAAGTAAATAGCGCAAAGATTGATCAGAAATCCATTGAAGGCTCGATTCTAATTGAATATAGTCAAAACGGAAAAACCAAGCAAAAGAAAGTCTCACAAGAAGAATTCAACTCACTAAAATCCTTTCCAATTAAACATGCTGGAGAAGGAGTTTACCACATTATGCTTGATGTAAACGGTAAAACGACGAACGGCGCATCGTTTGAGCGAACAATTCTTCACACCGTTTATATGGATGCCAATGGAAAGGTTTATCAGCCTTAACTAAAGAAAGAACGCCGGACGAATCCGGCGTTCTTTTATACGTATCCTCTACTTTTATACCAATCAAGCGCTTTAGCTTCGATCTCCTCGACTAGTGGATTCTTTCCTTCAATGTAAGCTTCCATCTCATATGGGAACCGCTCCGCTAAATCGGCTTTCTTCTCACCATAGCGCATCCGGTCTTCCTCATGTTCACTTAAATAGTCTCGAAATGCTAAGTGCCGATCAATATCCGGGTGTCCTTTTTCATAAAGATGAACATGGTGCGAACGCTGATCGCCACCTTTTCGAAAAAAACGGCGTCCGGGTAGCCCATTTTCCCCAAGTGCTTCATAACCAAGGGATTCCATTGCTCCATTGTGGTGATCGACAGACGCGAGATCGTTTACAACAGGCATGAGATCTATCACTGGCTTTGCCTTTAAGCCCTTCACAGCGGTACTTCCGATATGATGAATTTCGATCATATTCTGACCAAATACTTGCTCAATCTTCCTCGCCTCTAACAAAAAAAGTTCACGCCAAATTTCTTTAAAGTTCTGAACTTCCACTTTTCTCATTCTTCTTCACCCCTTCTTACCTACTCCGGAGTCTAAATCGTGCGGTCAAGAGACCACTTACGCCAAATGTGCCGCTTTCAGAATCCCTTTGTTTCATTTCGGTCACTTCAACTGGCTCGAAATCCTGTTGAAAAATGGCAATCAGTTTCTCTTCTGTAAATCCCAGACCTTCCTGAAGACTCCGCTTTTGATATACTTCTAGATCCGAAAGAGAAGAACCTCCCAGTTCGCCATTCTCGATAAAACACGTTAACGCGAACTCTCCTTCTTCTTTTAAGGATCGCTTTACAAGCGCAATATAGCTCATTCGGCGATGGGGCGCAATGTGATGGAAGCAGCCCGAGTCATAAACAAAATCGTAGGTATGAGGAGTGAGCGAAAGGTAATATAGATTTTTTTCAATAAAATTTATGTTCACTTGCCTTTTATGCGCTTCATCCCTCGCCCAATTGAGTGCTTCTTTGGATGCATCCACTGCATCGACTTTACACCCTTTTTCAGCAAGATAAATCGCATTTCTTCCATGCCCACAGCCCAGTTCAAGAACTTTTCTAGGTTTGAACGACTCGCTTTGGAAATACCTAACGAGATTTTCATCTGGTAGATGGACGAAAAAAGGCACCTCACGCTTACGATCGGAATAAAACGCATCCCAGTTGATCGGCTTCTCTTCTTCGAGCAATTGATCTAGTAGTTGCAACAAATCCTCTTCATTTCGTATCACTTTCTCCATCGTTTCCACCTTTCTCCTTATTAAGAGCGTGCCCAAAGGAGGTTTATTGGCTAAATCTAAGATTTATTGTCCAAAATGCGGTTTTATTGGCCAAATTCGAGATATATTGGCCAAAATCAGTTTTTATTAGCTAACTAGAATTATTCCATTTAATTATACCATTATATGGAATAATCCCCATTCAATCTTAATGAAAATTTACAATCAAGACGTTTGTAACGAAGCGATGATGAGCGTATAATTTGGTAATTGATTGAGAGATAACAACTAAACAACTACTAATGAAAAATGATAAGAGATTACGAGAGGAGTCCTATCGTGACCACCAAACCTTACAACAAAGTATTAATTGCTACACTTCTACTAGCTGGAGCGTTTATTACAATTTTAAACCAAACTCTGATGATTACGGCGATTCCACCGATCATGGAGGAAATGAACATTACCGCAAATACAGCACAATGGCTGACAACAGTCTTTATGCTTGTAAACGGAATTATGATCCCGATCAGCGCTTTTCTCCTTGAGCGATTTACAACAAGACAACTTTTTATTTCTGCGATGAGTATTTTCTCAGTCGGAACGATCATTGGCGGATTCGCGCCGAACTTTGGCGTCTTGTTAATTGGACGTGTCATTCAATCCGCCGGCGCTGGCGTAATGATGCCGCTTATGCAGACCGTCTTTCTCATGATCTTTCCTGTTAATAAACGCGGCGCTGCAATGGGTTATATTGGACTTGTCATTTCCTTTGCGCCCGCTATTGGTCCTGCTTTATCTGGTTGGATTACAGCAAGCTATTCGTGGCGCCTCCTATTCTGGGCGATGTTACCACTCGCTATTATGATTATTGCAGTTGCCCATTTCGTTATGAAAAATGTCACAGAGCTCACGTTTCCAAAAGTCGATCCGATCTCGATTATTCTTTCAACGATCGGATTCGGAGGATTGCTATATGCGTTCACAAGTGCAGGAAACATTGGCTGGAGCAGCATGAGAACGATCGTTGTTCTGATCGTTGGCGTCGTAGCGCTAACTGTTTTCATTTTAAGACAGCTACGCCTTTCACAGCCGATGCTTGAGTTTAGAGTGTTTAAAGATAAGACTTTCACCATTACTACCATTATTGGGATGATGATGTTTCTTGGATTAATCGGGTCCGAAACGCTGATCCCACTATATATGCAAAACATGAGAGACTTCACCGCATTTGAGTCCGGACTTGTTCTACTTCCAGGGGCTGTTATTACAGCATTTATGTCCCCGATTACAGGACGGATCTTTGATAAAATCGGTGCGCGCCTCCTAGCAATTGTAGGCTTAACAATTGTAAGCGGCGCAACGCTCGGGTTCTCGTTTTTAAACACATCGACAACCATTACGTTCTTAACGGTGATGTATGCGATTCGTATGTTTGGTTTGTCAATGGTGATGATGCCGGTCACAACGGCTGGTTTGAATCAAATGCCTAAGCACCTTATTCCGCATGGAGCGGCGATGAACAATACGATGCGTCAGATTGCGGCATCAATTGGTACCGCCATCCTTGTGACCGTTATGACAACAACAGCTCAAACGGCTCAACAACAGCCGTCTATTGCTCGACCAGATATTCATGGCGTAAATATGGCCTTCCTCGTGATTCTAGTTCTGTCAATTGTCGCTCTTGGACTTTCGTTCTTTGTGAAGAAGAATGCGCCTGAACAAGAATACGCTCAAACGAATGAAGCACCGATTCAAAACAATCGACATCAACCTAAGTCAGTTAATGCGTAAAACAAACGTATTAATTTAACCGCTCAGTCGCTTGACTGAGCGGTTTTTTGAGTTGTATTGAATGACTACATATGTTCATTTACTCTATAAACAACTACACTAGAGTTAAAGCCCTTTGTTTAGCTCGAGGTGAAAACGATGCAAAAGTACCGCTTTAAATTAAGTACCATTATCATTATCTTTGTATGTACGGTAGTCACCATGTCACTCTTGATCACAGATCTTTTGATTACAAATACGACGAGTGAAACGATTGAAAATCAATTAGAGGATAAAGCGATTACCATATCCAGAACGATTGCGGAATCTAAAATTGTGAAAGATGGATTAACCGATGTACCTGAGGAAGAGATAAGCATACAGGAATATACCACTAACATTCAACAAGCTTCTGATGTCCTCTTTGTTGTGGTAATGGATATGGAAGGTATACGTAAATCACATCCTGATGTTCAAAAAATAGGAAAACATTTTGTTGGTGGCGATGAACTCAGGGCACTTAATGGAGAAGAATATATTTCCAGATCAACTGGTACTTTGGGTAAATCATTACGTGCATTCACACCGATTTACGACAATAATCAGAATCAGATTGGCGCTGTGGCAGTTGGTATTTCGTTAGAAGCTGTCACATCATCTATCCAACAGAGTCACAGGAAAATTCTTATTGGTTCAACGGTTGGCGTACTTATAGGAATTATTGGGGCATTTTTATTAGCACGATATATAAAAAACAGCCTTTTTGGGTTAGAACCATATGCGATTGCTCGTATACACGAAGAACGAAATACCATGTTACATTCTGTACATGAAGGGATTATTGCTATTGATCGTACCGGGACGATTATTCTCGTGAATAAGTCAGCACGACGCATTTTCACACAGGCTAGTTTGAAGAAACCTGATCCTCTAGGGATGAAAATCAGCGATTTCCTGCCAGGTACAAGGCTCGAAGAAGTTCTTATGTCACGAGAAGCAGAATTAGATCAAGAACAGTTGATTAATGGCGTCTCAATTATTACAAATCGTGTTCCTCTAATTGTAAATGGTCATGTGGTTGGGGCCATCGCCACTTTTAGAGATAAAACAGAAGTAAATCAATTAGCAGAGCAACTAACTGGTGTACAGATGTACGCAGATACATTACGAGCGCAATCTCATGAATTTAAGAATCAATTGCAAGTTCTACTCGGTTTAATCAAAATGGAAGATTATGAAGAGGTTACTCAATTTATTAGCAAATTGGTTGATCATCAAGCAGACGAAATTGGTAGTGTGACAAAGTACATTAAAGATCCAATATTCGCAGGTTTTATCATAGGGAAAATGAGCTACGCTCGAGAATCACACGTTACCATGACAATTGACTTTGAAACAGAGATTCCACAGGCTGGTCAGCCTAAAATCACGCATGAACTGATTACCATTCTGGGTAACATTATCGATAATGCAATCGATAGTGTTTCTACAAGTGAAAAGCAAGAAATCCGCATGATTTTCTCTTATATTGATGATTTATTAAGTATGACGATCATTGATACTGGAGAAGGGATTTCTGAAGACAAACTTGAAGACATATTTTTGAAAGGACATACTTCGAAAGACGGCAAACATAGGGGATTTGGCTTATTCCTTACTAGACAAAGCATTGATAAATTAGATGGTTCAATTGACGTAGATTCTATTTTAGGTGAAGGAACGACATTTACGATCATTGTTCCTTATGATCAGGGAGATGGTTCATTATGATTCAGGTTTTGATAGTAGAAGATGATCCAATGGTTGCACAATTGAACAAGCGATACGTTGAGGAACTGAAGGGTTTTACGCCAAGCCACCTTTCAAAAACAGCTAACGAAGCGTTATCGACATTAGCTTCCACAAAAATTGACCTCGTTCTTCTAGATGTCTATATGCCAGGAGTTAACGGTATCGAATTTCTGAAGTTAGTACGACAACAAAATCGGGATGTAGATGTTATTTTAATAACAGCCTCTTCCGAAATTAATCAAATTCAGCAAGCATTAAGGCTTGGTGCCATTGATTATCTCATTAAGCCTTTTGAATTCGATCGGTTTCAAGAAGCACTTCTGAACTATAAACAGAATTACTACAAGCTTAACGATAAAGAGCAGATGAATCAAAAAGAACTCGATCATATGCTCCGGGCCACACTTCCAGTTTCCGAAGAAGTTCATGTACCTTCAGATAATCGTCATTTACCTAAAGGTTTAACAAAAAACACACTTGAAACGATTAATACGACCATTCTATCACTTAAAGCTACTCAGTTTTCTACAGATGAAATTGCAACAACTACGAACATCTCAAGAGTATCTGTAAGAAAATATTTAAAGTTTCTAAGTAGTATTGGCTATTTGGAAGAGACGTTAACTTATGGGGTAGGCCGACCTATTTACCAATATGCGATTAATCCTGAAAAACAATCTACCATTCGCCATTACCTTTAAAAAGCAACCTTACCGGTTGCTTTTTTTAATTACATTACTATCAATAGTTACATAACGTGTGAATTTTCTGTCAATTATCTTATGATAAAAACAATAAATGAAAGCGTTTACGATACTGCTATTTTTATGATAACGCAAAAAAAGGAGTGAACAAATTGGTGCAAGCTGCTAAAGAGTTAAATTATGAGAATCAACCTGACCCCTCGTCCGAAAAGATAAGTCAAGAAAAGAAATCCATTAAAATTTTTGGTCTCCCAGTGCTATGGTTTGTGATATTTGCGGCCATTACACTCACAAGTCTCTATACTGGAAATCTTCCAGGCGGTATGATTGGTAGTTTACTTATTATGATTATACTTGGAGAATTACTAGGTTGGATTGGTGATCATACACCAATCGTCAAAACATACCTTGGGGGTGGCGCCATTATCGCCATCTTTGGTGCCGCATTCCTTGTTTACGAAGGTTGGTTACCTGAATCTTCGATCGCGACAATGACAACTTTCATGAAAGATGGGGCATTCTTGAACTTCTATATTGCTGCACTCATTACGGGAAGTATCCTTGGAATGAACAAGAAAATCCTCGTAAAGGTTGGTCTGCGCTACTTCTTACCTATTATGGGGGCCGTTGTCGGTGCAATTGTTGTCGCTGGTTTATTAGGTTCTCTTGTAGGCTTTTCTTTAAGAGACGCGATCCTCGTTATCACAATGCCAATTATGGGTGGTGGTATGGGTGCTGGTGCTGTTCCGATGAGTCAGGTTTATTCCGAGTTAATGGGTAATGATCCGGCATATTATATTTCCATGCTCGTCCCTGCACTTGCTCTTGGAAACGTATTTGCCATCGTACTCGCTAGCATGCTTAACTTACTCGGTAACAAATTCCCTTCCCTTACAGGTAACGGGCAATTAATAAAAGGGTTTCAATACAAAGAGGAGAAACAAACTTATGATATTCAAAAGATGGGAATTGGATTACTAGCCGCCATTACCTTCTTTGCGATTGGTGGATTACTTGGAGACTTCATTCCTCTACACCCGTATGCTTTAATGATTATTATCGTTGCTATTGCAAAAATAGCAGACATTATTCCAAAGAACGTCATTGATGGAGCAAGTCAGTGGTACAAATTCGTCGCAAGTAACTGGACACTTGCTCTACTGTTTGGCATCGGGATTGCTTATACTGATTTAAACACGGTACTCGAAGCCCTTACTCTACAATATATTTTAACCGTATTCGGTGTCGTTTTGGGTGCAATTATCGGTTCCGGATTAATTGGTAAATTGGTTGGGTTCTATCCGATTGAGGCTGCTATAACAGCTGGGTTATGTATGGCGAATATGGGTGGAACTGGTGATGTAGCCGTTCTATCCGCTTCAAGAAGAATGGAACTCATGCCATTTGCTCAGATATCATCCCGACTCGGCGGGGCATTAATTCTCTTGTTAGCAGGTTTAGTCATACCCTTTCTCGCTTGACCAAGGTATACTGTAAAGAACTCCCACTATCCGCATAGATAGTGGGAGTTCACGTCGTTCATTTATCAATAAACTAAAAAGCAAATGTGGTGAAGATCATCGATGTTATTCTAATTGTTTTACCGGCTTTTATTATCTTTGCGATTGGCTACATTGGCCAGAAGAAAATCGGATTTGATCGTAAATCCATTTCGACTTCTGCGCTGTATTTAATGTATCCGTTTCTCGCTTTTCAAACCTTTTATACAAACGAGATCACGATGGATTATGCTTATATCCTTATATTCTGCTTTCTCTTAATGATCATTCTAATTATTATCGTTACGATTATCTCGAGAATCAAAGCATTGAAACGTTCTAAATCCGCTGCTATGATCCTTTCTTCCGTATTTATGAATAGCGGCAACTATGGTGTGCCCATTATTCTATTTGCATACGGGGAAGAAGGAGTTCACTATGCGATTATCATGATGGTCATACAGTCATTGCTCATGAATACGGTCGGACTTTATTATGCATCGAAAGGGAGTAGCACATCAACGCATAGCCTGAAAGATTCTCTTCTAAAAATCTCTCGTATGCCAATTAATCATGCTGTTCTTCTCGGCATCATTGTGCAAATAACTGACTTCAAGGTTCCAGAGTTCGTCATGCAAGCAGTCAATCTAGTTGCAGATGCTACGATTCCAACGATTATGATTGTCCTCGGGATGCAGCTCGCTTCACTAACGAGAGGAAGTGTCAAATGGAGTGATTTATCTACGGTTTTTTCCATTAGAATGATTGTTTCTCCTGTACTCGCACTTCTTCTCACTATATTACTTGGCTTAAATCCTTTGCTTAGCAGTATTTTAGTTGTACTTGCATCCATGCCAACCGCTGCTAACACCACGATGTATTCCCTTGAGTTTAATACAGAACCACAACTTGTTTCTTATAGTACACTCTTAACAACAGTGGCAAGTATTATTACCGTCCCTCTAGTATTATGGCTAGTTGGAGCCGTATAGGAAAAGCTACTAACAATCTTAACCTTTTTCACAGGATTGTTTTCCCCTAATCAGGCAATACTTGTTAGTAAATTCAATTACAGGGATGAGCATATGATTTACATTTACCATGACTACGGTGGCACACACACCACCTCCATTGCAGCCGCTTTTCATTTACACCTCTTGAAGCCCTCTTCTCTTCCATTAACGAGTGAAGAGGTCCTTAACGTGCCCTTTTTTAACAAACTAACGAAAAAGGATGCGGGCCGTCTCCTTTTCCACGGCCGTGATTCAGATGGTCATAAAGTCTACACAATCGGAAAAAAATCGTCAAAACTCATTGTGCCTGCCCTATATGACATGACAATGATGCTTTTTGAACATTTTCAAGTAGAGGACCAGATTATCCTCTCAAACACATCACCGACCGTACCGTTCGTTATGTCAATAGGAGGAGGTCTTTCTCGAGGCCTTGGCATCGATGCTCTCGGAGTACCACTTCTCATCAAAGGGGCTAAAAAGTGCAGTCCACTGATTTATGATCTCGTTGAGCATACGAAAAAACAAGCCCACCAAACGACTGAAAAAGTACTTCTACTCGATAATGAGCAATTTAAAATTTAGTTTTTCTTCCTTAATAGCGCGTTGAATCATTGTTTGGTTCAACGTGCACTTTTCATTCAACCTGATTTCTAGGTTTTTGTTTAAAAAAGTAAATGCAACAAAATAATGCAATTATATCGATAGATAGATTGAATACAAAACCCTCGAGAGCAGTGCTCTCGAGGGTTTCATAATTACATAATTTTAACGCTTTGTAACAACGCTAAATAGCCTGATATGATAAACAATACGCTCATTAGAAACGAAAAGAGTGGTGCCATCTTTTTCATAAATCCAGCAATCATCACCACCATAAACACGACTGCTAAAGTGCCAAACAACAGCGCATTCACGTTAACGACTAATTCAACAGAGGCACCAGGTGGAACTAAGCCGTTTGTAAAAAGCGTAAACAGCGGAGATACGCCTTCAAGACTAATGAGAGAAGCCAGATTGTTTGGTGGTGAAGAGTGACTCATCGCACCCGTAGCGGCAAAAATCAGTAACACCATCACGGATTCTACTTTTGTCCACGGTCTAGGATCAAATGCATTGCTCTCTTTAAGCTTTTTCTTCATGATGACGCCATTCAGGAAGGCGTATCCAAGTAGTGGAACAATGAGCAAGTGTTTGATTAATAAGCTTTGTCCGTAAGAAACCATCCATGTATCAGGATAATCTTGTAATGGAATAACAAACTGCATTAACAATAACCCTGTGATCCCTACTACTGTGAAACAGATGACAGCGGTTGGATGAAACCATTTCAAAAATTGCGTCCAGTTTGCCGCGTTTTTTGAAAACCAGCTTATAACGAGTAGCAATCCTACCCAAGTAACGACAGCCGTAAAGTGTATTGTGTGAATGATGAATCCTTTAACTGGATGAATAGAGCTTGTGTGGCTCGCCCATCCTAGTCCTAGAATGAGAAACAGAAGAAGAACCACACCGATGAGTGGGTATCTCTTCTCCAGTCCATCATCAACAAAAAGAATATATAGGCTTAAAATAATGGATAGAAGAACCGTAAAAGTCCAAGCCTGACCTATTTTAAATGTAACTAATACCGACGACAGTGCTTGTCCTATTCCATAGTCCTCATATAAATAAAGAAGTAAATCCAAAATCGGCATGAAGGAAAAAAGCGCAATCCCTACGGCAGCCAAAAGCCGAACTTTTTTAGGAACATGAATAACCGGCTTTTTATCATTTGAAATAAATGAGAAAAGATAATCCGCAATCAGTAGCGCAAAGCTAATATAAAGCAGCGCTTCACTGATTACTGTTAGAATCAACATGGATTATTTTTTCCTCCTCATCAACAAAACACTTCCAATGAGTACGATAACCAGGACAGCAATAACGATGCCCATTACCGTACCGTTAGTACTTTCATCTTCAGCCGTATCTGCCTTTGTCTCTTCTTCTTTATCCACTAGTTCTTCTATATCTTCTGCTTCTGAATCATTCGTTGCTTCTTCAGAAGTTGACTCTTCTTCGGCCACTTCTGATTCAGGTGCGTCTACTGAAAAAGAAAACGTTCCTTCAATCGGATGACCATCAACTCCAATGATTTTCCACGGCACTTCATAATCTCCGTTTGCAATTGGCTGATCAAACGTTCCAGTCATCGTATTGTTTTCAACAGTGATGTTATCAACAGCTACAGTTTCACCATTCGCATTTTGTAATTCAAATGAGCTTGTTTCTTCTATTTCTGTTTCGAAAGTGAGCGTTACTGTGGTTAACTCCTCTGTGATCGTACTTCCATCCTCAGGGTTAGAACTTTCTATTCCAGTGTGGGCGTAAGTTAAATTCCCAAACGTGAGTAGACATGCTATCGTTAATACTACTATTTTCTTCATGATCGATCCTCCATTGTTTAATTCTGTTAGCAGCAAAGTTCACCCGTTTCATGTAACAGAATGAATCGGATAAACAACACATGATTAAATGTGTGAATAATTAACTAATCATCACATTCCTCAACAGCATACTTCCATTATGAAAAACGCTTAAAGTGAATTCAATGCCAACTTAGAAACAGTTTTGGATATTCCATGAACTTTCTCAGTAAGAATAGAAACAATATTCCCATTAAAGTCAAGACAGGGGTTCTGCCTTGACTTTTGTCCTTCGATCATTTTTTTATTGCGGTTTTGATTAAAAAACATTTGGGTGATGGCTACTATTTAGCCAGTTCTGCCTCGGACCTCATACTCGTTCGTTTGACCAAAACAACTCCTAGAAGTAGGAAAGCAAAGCTTAGCATCACACTTGAGCCTACGATCACACTAAATCGTATCGATATGATTTCTGCAGCTATTCCGCAGCCGACCATCACAGCGATAACAAAAATCGCCTCAATCCATTCGAATACACTGCCAATCCTTCCCATGACGTCAACAGGAATATTGTTTTGATAAAAAGTGTAGAAACCCGTATTCATGAATGAAAGGGAAAAGGAGAGGACAAAGCAGCCGATCGCGGCTAACTGAAATGATGACGATGTAGCAAATATCAGATACCCAATGGAAAGCACCATAGCTCCACCTCCTATTAACGAAAGCGGTTCTCCTTTTTCTGCAATAACGGTATTGATAATAGCTCCTAGAAGAACTCCGATTCCAGCAATACTTACGAGAAATCCATATTCGGTGTTTGCCAGATGAAGGACATCTGTTGCGAAGCTAGCTTCAAGTGAATCTACTCCCCAGCTCAATATGCCAACTGCACTCACTAGAAAGTAAATCAAAATAACAAAAATGGCGCTTCGGCTAAACGTGTATACAATGCGCCAATCTTCTCTCATCATTTGAAATGAAATCGTACCTGATCGATTCATGAGACTTCCTGTTTCTACATCAGGTAGCAATAAAAACAGCAGTCCAGCAAGAAATAATGCTCCTGCATTAAGGTAAATGGCATTGGTTGGCGTTCCTATGATAAATAACAGACCAGCAATCGCTGGTCCGATCACAAATGCACCTGAATCGACCAAGCTGCGAAGGGAATTGAAACGGATTCGCCTTTCTATAGGAACAAGCTTCGTCATGTAGGTCATTGATGTTGGATGAAAAATCGAGCTACCCATGTTAATCAGAAAAACAAGAGCATAAATCATCCATAGACTGGATAGTAGTGGGAGAATAAACATCACCAATGCCTGAGCGACATTCACTAAAATCATTAGCCTTCGTTGGTTCACGCGATCAATCAAGCTGCCCGCCCAGGGATTTGTGAACAGAGTGGCGAACGGCTTGAGTAAATACAGTCCTGTTACAGCGAGTACTGAGCCCGTTTGATCTAATAAGATGAGATTAAGGGCAATATGATAAACCCATCCACCGATATTTGTAATTCCCATTGATGTAAGCAACAGCAGGTCGTTCTTCCGAATAGCACTAAGACGTTTCATGACAAGTCAGCTCCGTTCGCGATAAGTATTTGAACCAATAAAAAAATCTCACCCCCAGGACATATAGTCCCGGGGGCGAGATTGCTTATCGCGGTGCCACCCCGGTTCAGTCATGTGTCGCCACATGACTCTTATTAGGTACGGCAGAAGCTGCTTATACCCTAGCTCTATAACGGGAGCTCCCGTTACACCATCCCCACGTTCGGTTCCGATGTACAGCTCAGAGGTTTGGTTCAATCGTGTGACCTTTACTCCTTTTCAGCTACCGGAGCTCTCTGTATAAGGTCGCATGATCTACTCTTCTCATCATAGCACTTGATTTTGTTATATAATACCAGTACAGTTACACCTTGTAAATGCTTATTTACAAGCCTCTTATTTTATTTAAAATCATGCGCTGTTCAACAGACGCAACCGACCTTCTTGTAGCAGCCACCGTGTCCGGATTTATGCTCACGCTATCGATTCCCTCTTTAATGAGGAACTCTGTAAATTCTGGGTAAGTCGATGGACCTTGCCCACAAATCGAGACGGTTTTGCCATATTTATGCGCTCCATGAATCAGCTGTTTAATCGCTCGTTTTACAGAAGGGTTACGCTCATCAAAGTAGCCCATGCTGTTTAGAATGCCAGAATCACGGTCAGATCCTAAAATAAGCTGTGTTAAATCATTGCTTCCGATGCTGAAGCCATCCACAAGCTGCGCGAATTCCTCTGCTTCAAAAATCACAGACGGCACTTCCGCCATAATCCAGATCTTGAATTCTTGATTTTGAATCAAGCCTTCTTCTGCCATAATTTTCTTTACTTTCTCCACTTCCCACGTTGTCCGTACGAATGGAAGCATTGTCCAAACGTTAATTAAGCCGTACTCATCGCGAACCTTTTTAATCGCTCGACACTCCAACCGAAATCCTTCTTCGTACTGAGGAGAAATATAGCGTGAGACGCCGCGCCAGCCGATCATTGGATTCGCTTCAACTGGCTCTACTTCATCTCCACCAATGAGTCCACGAAATTCATTTGAGCGGAAGTCACTCAAGCGAACAACCATTGGCTTTGGATAGATATCCTGGGCCACCTTCGTGATTCCTTCGGACATTTTTTCAATAAACATCTCTTCCTGTCCGGTTTTTAACAAATGCATCGGGTGAATACCGATATTTGAAAAGATAAATTCCGTTCGCATTAAGCCAATGCCGTCAAACGGCAGGTGTTTGTATTTATTGATTAGATCAGGCTCGCCGAGATTCATATAAATTTTTGTCCCTGTGATCGGAGCCAGCTGATGAAGAAGCGCTTCATTGAATCCTTCAGTACTGTTCATCACTTCGTTAGCCGCTTCTTTCATTTTCTTGACTGGTTGAGCTTCTTTTAGAATTCCTTCATAAACCACTCCACGCGTCGCATCAACCGTCACTTCCATTCCATCCATTAACACATCTGTCGCAATCGAAGATCCAACAATACATGGAATGCCAAACTCACGTGAAACAATGGCGGCGTGGCACGTACGGCCACCTTCATCTGTAACGAGTGCTGCCGCTTTTTTCATAGCAGGAATCATATCCGGATTCGTCATGATGGTCACTAGAATGTCGCCTTCTTCTACAAGAGAAACTTCACTAATATCTTTGATCTTGCGGACTTTTCCGCTAGCAGACCCAGGAGAGGCAGCTAATCCTCGAACAAGCATCTTCTTTGGCGTTTCTACCTTTTCAACCACTTTTGTTTCCTCCTCTTTAAGCGTTGTTATTGGACGAGCTTGTAGAATGTAAAGTTCGTTCGTTTGGCAATCAAGTCCCCACTCAATATCCTGCGGCGTTTGATAAAGTTCTTCAATCCGAACAGCGTCACGTGAAAGCTGAGCGATTTCAGCTTGTGATAAGCACTGTTGGTTCACATGTTTCTCACTTAAATATTCTTTCACCGCAACCGTATCCGTTCCGATTGCATTAGCTTTCTTTACGACAAGCACTTTCTTTTCGGCTACGTGCTTTTCGATTAATTTAAACGATCTCTTATCGACGATGTACTCATCTGGTGAAACCATCCCAGAAACAACCGCTTCCCCAAGTCCCCAGCTCGCATTAATCATCATCTGCTCGCGTTCACCTGTAATCGGATTCGCTGTAAAAATCACACCTGACTTTTCACTATTCACCATCAATTGAACGACCGCACAAAGAGAGACATCAAAATGGTTGAACTGCTGTTTTTCGCGATAGTAAATGGCTCGTGCTGTCCATAAGGATGCCCAGCATTTCTTGATGTGATAAAGAAGCGCTGTGATTCCAGAAATCTCAAGATATGTATCTTGCTGTCCTGCAAAAGAAGCTTCTGGAAGATCTTCAGCTGTCGCCGAGCTTCGAACGGCTACGAACGGATCGGTTACATTAAGATCCTGGCTAAAGGCTTCATAGGCATTGCGAATCTCGACTTCAAGCGATTCAAGCATATCTGTCTGCAGAATCCATTCTCTAATTTCTGCACTCACTTCATTAAGCTGATTGTTATTTTCATAATCAAGCGTTTTCATTTTTTGTGTAATCGACTGATCAAGTTCCCGTTCCGAGATAAACGTTGCGTACGCTTCAGCTGTTACACAAAAACCAGGCGGTACGTGTACACCGCTCTGCGTAAGCTCTCCAAGATTTGCTCCCTTACCACCAACAAGAGCAATATCCTCTTTCCTTATTTCATGAAACCATCGAATCGCACTTTGCTCCACCATTAATCCAACGCCTCCCTACTAGATTCGATTATTAGAATAACACATTAATTTAATTATGTCATACTATTTATTTTAAATAGTTTAATTATGATCCTTTTGTTCTTAAGTCTGTCACTTTTTCCATTTTGTTGCCACGCCTTCTTTCAATTGTGAAACCTAACAATTTCTTAACTTCTCTTTGTGAAATCCCACAAAGGGGGTAATTTTCTTGTATACTTTTAATTAGACGCCAAAGTACGAGTATTGAGATTAAGAAAGAAGTGGTTGTAAATGCATAACGATCAAGAAAGTCATAACCCTTTTCAGGGACCATTCCGTACATTAGAAGATTTAGCTGACTGTATCCGAGAGAACCTCGGTTGCCCAGTTACCATAGAAGATTCAGATCATCGCATTCTCGCGTATAGTTCGCATGATGAAAATGTGGACCCGGCGCGTATTGCCACCATTATGAAACGAAAAGTACCAGAAGAGGTAATCAAAAGCCTCTGGAAAAAAGGCATCATTCCACAGCTTTTTGAAAGTGATGACCCCGTGATAATCCCTGCTATTCCAGAGGTAGGACTTGGCCAAAGAGTCGCTATATCCGTTAGGAAAAATGAAGAGCTACTCGGTTTTATTTGGGCTCAATTAAATTGGGAAGTGACTCAAGAGGAGCTCGCGCTTCTAAAAAAAGCCGCGAAAGTGGTTAAAAACCAAATTCTGAAATTGGACATTAAGAAACGTCATTCAGAAGAAGGGCATCGCGAGTTTTTCTGGAAATTATTAACGGGTCATTACACAAAAGAAGAGCACATCCAACAGCAAGCTTCCATGTATCAGCTAAAAGTAAAGGGCGAGATGGCGATCGTCATCTTTGAATTTAGTGAAGAAATACAGCAGTCTCTTGAACGTCATATGAACTATTACATTCAGGCTTCACACCAAATCGAATTGATCTACAGTACGTTAGATCAAAACCAGCTCATTTTACTCGTTCGTCCTTCAAACCAATTCAACACAGCTGAACAGCTCACGAGTTTTGTCCAAGTTTTTGTTGAGAAAATTAGTAATCGTCTTGGTGTTGATACGTTAAAAGGCGGGGCAGGCGCCCTCTATCAAACCCCACTTTCGATAAAAGACAGCTACCGCGAAGCGCTTCATGTGCTGTCAATTAAAGAACGATTTAAAGGGGAAGTTACGGGGATCTATAGCTATCAGGATCTTGGGATTTATCAATTCATTGACCTCCTCTATCAAGAGCGTCAGCATTATCAAAACCCTTATATCGAGAAATTAAAGCAGTATGATGCCATTCATCATACACAACTACTTGAAACGCTCGATACTTATTTACAGCAGGACAGCAATGTGAAAGCAGCAGCTCACGCTCTTCACGTGCATACCAATACGTTGAACTATCGCCTCAAACGCATCGCTGATGTGGCGAACCTTGACTTAAAAAATGCCAATCAAAAAGTAACGCTTTTTCTTGATTTAAAAATCGAACAAATGAAATCATAGGGTGTTTGTGTAATTACACAAACACCCTATGACCTTTTCTCTTATTTACACAATGTGAAATGAAAAAAGGACGTCTATAATCGGAGGTACTTGTTCATTAAATACTGTCTAAGGGGATGAAATCATGTATATTGGAATTCCAAAGGAAATTAAAAATAATGAAAATCGCGTAGCGATTACACCAGCAGGTGTTATCGCCCTAACAAAGGCTGGACATCATGTAACAGTTGAGACCGAAGCAGGAATTGGAAGCGGTTTCGAGGATATTGACTATCGCGAAGCGGGCGCAACGATTGCAGCAGATGCTGCATCCGTTTGGAACCAAGAAATGGTGATGAAAGTAAAAGAACCACTTTCATCTGAATATGCTTATTTCCGTGATGGACTCATTCTCTTCACTTACCTTCACTTAGCAGCAGAGCCTGAATTAACAAAAGCGCTTAAAGATAGTGGCGTAACGGCAATCGCTTATGAAACAGTTGTGGATCGTGGAACACTCCCACTTCTTACACCAATGAGTGAAGTAGCTGGACGGATGGCTTCACAAATTGGCGCACAAATCCTTGAAAAACCTAAAGGTGGAAAAGGAATTCTTCTTGGCGGCGTTCCTGGAGTGAAACGCGGCAAAGTAACGATTATCGGCGGTGGCGTTGTTGGAACAAACGCAGCGAAGATCGCAATGGGCCTTGGAGCAGACGTAACAATTCTCGACTTAAGCGCTGAGCGCCTACGTCAGCTTGATGACATTTTCGGAAATGCGATTAACACGCTAATGTCAAACCCACTTAATATCGCTCAAGCTGTTAAAGAAGCGGACCTTGTGGTGGGCGCGGTGTTAATTCCAGGAGCAAAAGCACCGAAGCTTGTGACAGAAGAAATGGTGAAAAGCATGACACCAGGATCTGTTCTTGTTGATGTTGCCATTGACCAGGGTGGTATCATCGAAACAGTTGATCACATCACGACGCACGATAACCCAACATACGAAAAACATGGGGTTGTTCATTACGCAGTAGCGAATATGCCAGGGGCTGTTCCTAGAACATCAACAATCGCACTTACAAACGTAACAATTCCTTATGCGCTTCAAATTGCTAATAAAGGTGTAACGACTGCGATTCAAACCAACCCGGCACTCGAAAAAGGATTGAACGTAGCAAACGGCGCAATCACGTACGAAGCTGTCGCAAGAGACCTTGGCTATGACTATGTTTCAGCAAACGATGCATTGCTTGGAGCTCACGCTTAAAAATAGACGTTTATACTTCAAAGAGCCAGGAGGCATCATCTGCTTCCTGGCTCTTTCTTATTGCAAATAAAATGAAATAATAGCAATTAAGCTAGATACCTCGATTGACTTCCTTCATATTGTCCAAATTGATAGCGATTAAGAAGCTTATCAAGCTCTTGACTGGCCATGACAGTTTGTTTATGTGTAAATCCATGAGCTAACACTTTTGATGTTAAAACTACTTTTTTCTGATCAATGAGAGCTAGAAGATTTGATCTCGTGTAACATTGTATAGGCAATTTCAACGCTTCCCTTCCTTAATGATTGTAGTAGAAACAGAAGTAGATTTAAACAGCGTTCTATAAGTGGATATTAAGGAGTGAGTGAACGTAAAGGTCTTCCTTCACCCGAACAAAATAACGATCAACTTTCTTATCCAACGCTATCGAAGTCGTTCATTTAAAACAGTCCATGTTATAGTTTACTATATTTTGTAAAAAAAGGGTAGTGAAAATATTTTCATTTTTTTCTTACGACTACTCCTTAAATGAAGAATCCATATCTTCTGAATTCCTTTTCCTTGCCAATGGCTCCCCTGTTTTGATCGACGCTTGCCGCTCTAATCTTGGAGAAAGAGAGACCTTATCCTTTTCAAACAGAAGCACCACGGTGGAACCAAAACTAAAAAAGCCGACTTCCTCTCCTTTTTCTAGGTTTAAGGTTGGGTGTGTTAATTCAATCGTATTTACCCACATCGCTCCCACTTTTACGAGAGCCATAAACATCCCATCATCTTGTCTTAATTCAGACACAATTCTGTAGTTTGTCGAGAGGGGCGACTTTCCTAAAGTCATACCTAACTTATTGACCGGAGTAGATTTTCCACCAAGTTCATACTGTTTTCCTATAACAGCATTAGCAGGAGCGTGAATCCGATGATAATCTCTGGGACTAAGATATAACACAAGGAATACACCATGCCGATATCGAGCAATCATTTCCTTATCCTGCAATAAGTCCTCAATTGAATACCTAATTCCTTTCACTTTAATTAACGTGTCATCGATCTCACCAAACTGCTCCAACTTAGCATCAACAGGACTGACAATATCGCTATCTCTTCCTTTAACAGAACGTGAACCAGATTTAAGTTTTCTTACAAAAAATGCTTCTAATGACGTAAACTCCTTCAGCTTTAAATCCAGCTCGTTCGTTTGGATGTTAAACAGCTTCACGTATAAAGGAATCAGCCACCTGCTGAATCGAGTTCGGCTCATCTTATTAATGAAATAGCCTAACCTCCTAGAATTGAGCAAACCGATCATGCCTCGATACACTATCTTTTTCAATTGGACCCCTCCGCATATTCGATTCTATTGTTATAAACTACCCTATTTCCATCGATCTAATAGGGTGTAAGACAAGCACGATGATGTTAAGGATCGTCTTTCAACGTCGAATTTAAAATTTATCCACAAAAAGGTCGCCATCATCTTTTGATAGGCGACCTCTCTTTTTGTATGTGCGTGATTTTTGTAGCTCCTTCACCAAAGCGGTTCTTCTTCATTACTTAACGTATAATAAAACGGAGATAGAAGAAGAATCAGGACGAGAATGGCAAATGAAAAACCTAAATACAACCATAATGATAAATTGTATATCGTAGTAATGGCAAGTGGAATTACGACGAGCATTGATGTATAGCTTGATCGCTTTCTCGCTTTCGCAGAAAGAAATTGCTTTGTGTTACAGTTTGGACAGGCGGCTTTTGAACGATAGATTAGTCTCATCGCTTCCTTCCACCGCCAGATGTATCCACAGTTCTGGCAAGTTGGCATAACCAAACCTCCTTGATCTATTATCTTTCACAAGAAAAACTCCAGTTTATCGCAAGGATATCTTTTTCCAAGTTGACTTCTCCTCCTTTTTTTTCACATCCTTCAACGGCTGAGTCTATAACTTGATGATTAAAATACCATCCCACTCCTATGATAAAAAAGAAGCCGAGGGGGAGAAGCCATAATAAAGTAATTTTTTTTATACGCCTAGGCTCCTTTTTATTTTTCATTAAAATAGTCCTCAAAGTTGTTTGCGATCATTTCTAACTCTTCCTTATGTTTTGTCACAAATACCTCAACAGTCTCATCGTCCATAAGTTCATCTTCATTCGGAAGATCAGGAAATTCTTCTCCAAGAATCGTCGTGATTTCATCTCTCGTAAAGCTCCTATTTTTTTCTTGAACATGAAACTCATATCCTTTTGCATTTGGAACGAGAACGCTTAAATAAATCGCGTTGTAATGCATTGTTTTTAGGGCATTCTTGTTGTCAGAGGACCAGTAATCATGAAAGGTTTCTTCTGAACGATCACCTTTTACTTCATATGTAACGTTTATCTTTTCATTCGTTAGATCTAATTTCCCGACTGTTTCTCCACCTGGCAAGTGACTGAGTAGAGCGAGTACGTCAGAATTGTTGCCTACGTACGTGCCGCTGTAAGGAAGTATCGATTCATACTGAACGTCTTCCATCGTTTTAATGGCAGTTTGATCGCTCGCTACGCCACTTGAACAGCCAGCCGCTAGAAGAAGAACCAACGCTAACGTTAGCCGTATATTTCTCATCCTATCCCTCATTTCTTGGTTTTTATCTCTACTAATAAGTACGATAAACAATGCTAGAAAGTTTCAAACTACAAAAAGGGTAACTCCTTGTGAGTTACCCTAACTGCTTATGGCATTTTTTCCATTTCCATATAAAGAGCGTTCCAACGATGACCATCTAAATCAATAAATCCCATCCCATAGAGCCAGCCGTCCGTTAACCCTAGTTTTGCGAAAATAACTCCTCCAGCTTTTTCAACTTTTTTAACCAAATCATCCACTTCTTCACGGGTATCAACCCCTATCGAAAAAAGAACTTCGGTGGCCTTCCTAGCATCAGCTACTTTGCGCGAACGTTTCAAATCTTGCCTCAGGAAACAGCATCACGTTTGATCCCTGGATACCAACCTGCACACCATCTCCAATGGACTGTACCGAAAAGCCAATGTCGTGAAAAAACGCTTTCGACTTATCCAGATCCTTTACAGGCAAGTTCATCCATAGCTCCGTTGCCATTAACGTGTCTCCGTCTGAAGTTTCTTAATTTGATCTGAATGAAACGGGGAATCTTTCACCTCATTGACGACACTAAATGGATTTCCATCAGGATCATAAAAGTCGAAACAGGTCATGCCTCCAAACTTTTCAATCTCAGAGGTTCTAACTCCCTCACTTTTTAGCTCTTGATAAAAGGCATAAATATCATCTACAAGAAAATTAAAGTAACTATTTTTCTGTTCGTTCTGAACTCGAAACTCCGCCGATTGGCTCGTTTCAACCTGTTCAAGACCAAGCTGAGTAGAACCTTTTGGAAAGTAAAAACCTGCTCCCTTCCCAACGCCTTCTCCCCACTCCTCAATCTTCTTTACGCTAAGATTTTCTTCATACCATGCTGTTGCCTTTTCAAGATTTGTTACTGGAATAAATACACTACCAATTCGAATCATTACATCATCTCCTTTTTTCATCATGAATGGTGTCCATCAGATCAACCTCAATCTGTTCTGTATCCTTAAAATGATAAAAACGTTCAAGGTGCCAGGCACCTAACCTTCTCTTCAAACCGCTTTTGGTGATCCAAGTATGCAGTTCCTCATATGTATTTAAAATCCCCATGTTCGATCCCTTATGCTTTAGAACCGCATAGGTTTGAGAAGGAATTCTTAACGACACCATTCCCTCCGGCACAGCCTCTATCTTCTTTACTTGGTGGCATACCCAATACCCATCCTTCTCTTCAGATGAAGCGTCTACGACAAAAGCACCTAATTGCTGATGAAAATTCAACACATTAGCAATCTCTTTTTTACGGGCATCTAATTGTTTTGCCGCTAACGGAATTTGCCATGCGTACTCCTCTGCCGGGCAGCGAACTCTTATGCCGACAAGATAAAGCTTATCCAGCATTTCAACGTGAACCTTACGCTTTCCCATCAATTTGTCGGCTCCTCACTAATCGGATCTGGAACGAGATAACGTTCTTTGAATTCTGAACTGATTTCACTCCATACATCAAACATATTTCCATCTAGATCATAGAAGACAAAGTTTCTACCAGTATGTCCCCTGTTTTCCAGTTCACCGACCTTCATATTTTTCGACAAAAATTCCTCTCGAAGCATTTCAAGCTCTCGAATTCCATCCACTTCAAACGTTAAAGAAAAGTGCTCTTTTCCTTCACGATCATAGAAATTGGCACATTCCTTTTCTTGGGCTTTGACTAAAAAAATGCTTTGATGAGCCATATTCAAAATCGCTTTATGCTGATCTAGATAGCTCAGCTCGGCATTTAAATTCGATACATACCACTCTGTCGCTCGTTTAACATCCATAACAGGTAGATAAGTAGAACCAATGCGAAGCAAGGACTGCTTCATCACATCATCTCCTTTAGTACATTTTCTTAAATGTACTGTTCCATAGACATGTATGAAATCCCTTCCAACTTTAATACTAGTTAAGAAATGGATAAAAAAAAGTCTTTGACAACAATAAGAAATTGCTGTAAATTATCAAATGGACGAACATTTAAATAAAATTAAAACGTATTATTCGTTTTTAGGAGTGAATCTCATGGAAAACGTATTTGATTATGAAGATATCCAACTAATTCCCGCTAAATGTGTCGTAAACAGTCGATCAGAGTGTGATACTTCTGTTACACTTGGCAAGCATACATTTAAACTACCAGTTGTACCTGCAAACATGCAGACAATTATTGATGATACGATTGCGGTTACGTTAGCTGAAAAAGGCTACTTCTACGTGATGCATCGTTTTGAACCAGAAAAGCGGATTGCTTTTATTCAAGATATGAACGCACGTGAGCTGATCACATCGATTAGCGTTGGCGTAAAAGACGAGGAATACGCGTTTATCGAACAGCTTAAAGAACAGGGACTTACACCGGACTATATTACGATTGATATTGCGCACGGTCATTCGAATGCGGTTATCGAAATGATTGGTCACATTAAAAACCACTTACCTGATAGCTTTGTCATTGCCGGAAATGTTGGGACACCGGAAGCAGTCCGTGAACTCGAGCATGCTGGAGCGGACGCAACAAAGGTTGGAATTGGTCCCGGAAAAGTGTGTATTACAAAAATTAAAACCGGTTTTGGAACTGGTGGCTGGCAGCTAGCGGCACTTCGCTGGTGTGCAAAAGCTGCAACAAAGCCGATTATTGCTGACGGCGGCATTCGCACGCACGGCGATATTGCAAAATCCGTACGCTTTGGAGCTTCGATGGTCATGATTGGCTCCCTTTTTGCAGGACATGAAGAATCTCCTGGAGAAACCGTTGAACGCGACGGCAAGCGATTCAAAGAATATTTTGGATCAGCTTCTGAATTTCAAAAAGGCGAGAAGAAAAATGTGGAAGGTAAGAAAATGTTTGTGGAACATAAAGGGAACCTTCAAGACACCCTTACAGAAATGGAACAGGATCTTCAGTCGGCTATCTCATATTCTGGTGGAGACAAGCTTGAATCCATTCGTACAGTCGATTACGTTGTCGTCAAGAACTCTATTTTTAATGGAGATAAAGTTTATTAAGAAGCGCAGCTGCGATCATGCAGCTGCTTTTTTATGTTCTTTTCGCATAGGCTTAATGAACTACTTCTCTTCTTTTCTTATGTGTAAAAAGATTCAACTTACATTGAAATCAAAGGGGATTTGAATGCGATAAACGAAAGTTTATTAAGATCGAGTATTCAATAAATAAATCCGGAGGTGAGTGAAGAACTTCTTCTAAATCATTTAGACAAAAGGCTATTGGATCATACTAAACAACGAGGAGCTGATGAATTGAAACAAACTTTTAAAACCGGCCTAGTCCTCTTGCTGCTATTTGTTCTGATCTTTCCTCCTTTATCATCAAACCAGGATGTCAGTGCCGACAAAACAAATAGTAATCTTTCCACCGAGCTTAATGAGATCCTCTCAGATGAACGCCTTGATGGCGCCATTGCCGGAATAAGCGTACGATCAGCAAACTCCGGAGAACTGATTTATGAGAATTACAGCGAGACCCGCCTTACGCCTGCCTCTAACATGAAATTATTTACGGCTGGCGCTGCCCTTGAAACACTTGGACCGGATTACCGTTTTACGACCGAACTTTTAACGGATGGAGAAGTGAAAAACAAATTTTTGAAAGGGGATCTTTACCTTAAAGGAAAAGGCGATCCAACTCTCCTTAAAGAAGATTTCGATGAACTCGCACACTCATTAAAAGAAAAAGGTGTACATAAAATTAAAGGCGATTTGATCGGAGATAACAGCTGGTATGAAGATGAAGCTCTGTCTCAAGACCTTTCCTGGTCGGATGAAGATAACTACTATGGCGCCAAGATTTCAGCACTAACAGCTTCACCAAATGAAGATTATGATGCCGGTACTGTCATCGTAGAAGCATACCCGGGCAAACACCCTGGCGATCCAGTTGATGTTCGTCTATCACCTTCATCTGATGTGATCGAAGTACAGAACCGTGCGAAAACAGTCAGTGCAGACGAGGATGCGGAACTAAGCATCACACGTGAACATGGTTCAAGTACGATTTTAGTCGAAGGGGAAATATCTGTGGATGCAACGCGTAAGCGCGAATGGATTGCGGTTTGGAATCCAGCGGAATATGCGCTTAGTTTAATGAAGCAAGCCCTAAAAGAAGCTGGCATTCAATTTAAAGGTGACATGCTGCTGCGCACTACACCTAAAGAGGCAACTCTACTCGTTGAAAAGAAATCCATGCCACTATCGGAGCTTCTAATCCCTTTCATGAAGCTAAGTAATAACGGTCACGCAGAAATATTAGTAAAAGAAATGGGAAAAGTGAAGAAAAAGGAAGGCAGCTGGGATGCAGGGTTGGAAGTCATGAACGATTTCCTGAAAGAGGTTGGACTGGATACGGATGAGATGCGACTAAGAGACGGATCGGGCATTTCCCACGTTTCGTTAATAAAACCCAATCAGCTTTCCGACTACCTGTATCGCATTCAAACGAAAAGCTGGTTTGAAGCCTTTCACTATTCGCTCCCCGTTGCGGGCGATGTCGACCGCTTTGAAGGAGGTACCCTTCGTTATCGTATGAGAGATACCGCTGCAGAACAAATTGTTCATGCGAAAACCGGTTCCTTAACTGGGGTCTCTTCTCTTTCAGGCTATGTGGAACAAGGCAACGGCCTTGTGTTTTCCATTATGCTGAATCAATTTGTTGAAGAGGATGATATGAAGGATATTGAGGATGAAATTGCAGTTGTTTTGGCTATGTATTCAAATGAAAAATAGAATGAGCAAAGGGAGACTACATCAGTCTCCCTTTTTTGTATACCAGTGACTTGCCGCTTCATTATTTTTTGTATATTTAATGTCGCTTTTGATTAGCCGGTAATGCGATTTGATCAAAGTTTTCGACTAACCTTTTTAAAGCCTCTTCTAACTCTTCGCCTTCCATCTCTTCTCCATGTCCCGTCACAGCTAGTGTAGGCTGCAAACTAACTAGCTTTGATACTGACTTTTTCGCTTCCGCCCAATCCATCGTAAAATACTTTGGAGGACCGCTAATTTCCTTTTGTTGTAGCACCACACGATAAAGAGATTCCTGCTTAACGGTTACAAAGGCATCCCCTGCAATTAAAACACCATCTCTTTCTCGATAAAGAGAAACATGTCCTGGCGTATGTCCTGGCGTATGGATCCAGTTCCAGCCCTCCATATAGGGCACTTCACCATTATGGGGAAGGGGATAAAGGTTAGATGAAATGTCAATTCCATGATGTGGATATAGAGGCGAGAGCTCGCTAACAAGTCCACCATCAGCTTTCGCATCCCCTTTTGGATAATCCAGTTCCCCGTTTAAATAAGGAATTTCATCTTCATGAGCATAAACCGGTACGTCCCACTCTTTTAGTAATGGCTCGAGTGAACCTACATGATCAAAGTGTCCATGCGTTAATACAATGGCTTTCGGTTTTCCAGAATGTCCGAACCTTTTCTCAGCAGCATCCATGATCGCCTGCTTCGAATGAGGCATTCCACAATCAATCAACACCCACTCTCTCGCATTTGAATCACCATAGAGACAAATATTCACAACCTGATTCGTCCAATAATAAAGATCATTACAGACTTCACGCCCTTTTCTATTATTCATGCTAGTAAAGGGAAGATGAACGTTAGAAAAATCACTATCTAATGGCTTCACGTTATTTCCTCCTATCTGTACCTTACTGATGAGCCTTATCTGTTCAGTGTTTGAAGGTTTAGATCAAACCATTCTCAATCTGCAAGGGTAATTCATTCCATTCGTACATGGTGATACTGTTAGTGTATAAACTCGCCGGTAAAGCAAAAGATAAGCTTTGTGTTTCTTCAGTAAGGGAACCAATTTTTGGCATGGAAATATCCCTCGAGGAATTTATTCGGAGGGTATTCTGCTCTCTTGTGACTTTTCGAAAAAAAAAAGGAGGAACAAACATGCAACAACAAAGACCGAATCAACAAAATCAGGCAATGCCAAATGCACAACCCCCTATCCAAAACGCAGGTAATACAAATCATGGAGGGCACGAATTATTCGATGCTCATGAAGTCATTGCCGGCATCATAAACTTATTGGATCACTATCAAATGTATGAACAACACGTCCAGGATCCTGAATTAAAGACCATCTTAAACCATCAATCTCAGTTCGTTACAACGATGTATAATATGATTGTACAGAGCTTTCAAACAGGACAAGATCCAAAGGTGCCGACTGGACAATATACGATGCAACAATCAAATGAGGTTGTGTATGGTATTAACCCTGGACCACCAAAAAAACCAAATCAGTCGGTCAATGAGCTTTCCGATAAAGGGTTAACCGCTTATATGTTAGGTCACACAAAATCTCTCGCTTCTTTATTCACCATGACCGCTCTTGAAATGACGAATCCGATCTTACGACGCGTTGTGAGTGACAGTGTGCCAAACCTGATTGAATTAAGTTATGAAATTTTCCTTTATCAAAATAAGCATTCTTATTATCAAGTCCCTCAACTTGCTCAACAGGACATGCAACTCATGCTTCAAAGCTACGCTACTGTTCCGAGCCAGGGAACCATACATTAACTTAAAAAAGTTGAACGCCGCTGCGTTCAACTTTTTAGATTTAGCCAATATAACGAAATTTTAGCCAATAACTCGGATTTTATTGATAAATGAAGCGTTCCCCCATATATTTTTGGTTGCTAAGGACCGTTTCCATCACTTGTAGAGCTTCATAAGGATGTTCTTCGGGGTTAAGATGTTGAATTTCATTATGATAACCGTTACTAAAATTCAAAATATCTTCTACTGTTTCTTCTGTGCCTTCTTCATCCACCTCATAAATTCCATTGCCTAATCCGACTACCATTTCACCGTTCCACGATACTAAATTTCGAGGCATTTCCTTTATGTGCGCATTAATGAATCCTTCATTTTCTGCAAAGTTCCTATAAACTAATATCAAGCGGTTTTTGTAATCAGGATGACTCATATCAAGATCATTTAAATGATTGACAGATTCATTCATATTAAAAATAAGGTTATTCACCACAAACCCTAATTCTTCCTTTTCTTTCTTCTCTTCGTCATAGTAGTGATAAATTAGGAATATATTCAAAGCGAACGATAGCAGAAGGAAAGGTATAATCACTTTTTTTAATTTTTTCTTCATCTTACTCCCCCAACATGAGCTCATTGTTTCTATTGCTTAAACCGACGCTGAAGCTGCAGCTGCCTGGTCAGACTTCACACAATCAATCGCCACAACGAGCGCAATAATAATCGTTTCCATCTCATCATCTAGGATTTGAACTTTGTAACTATCGCCCCAGGTGAACCATTCCTTGCCCACTTTCGCTATGATTTCACCATCCTGCAACACTTGGAAATCCATATCCCACCAATTACCATTCACTTCAATTCCTTCCATATCAATGGTATAACGAGCTTTTAAGAAAGAAAATTCCTTCTTGATGGTTAAAATCTCCTGACCATTTACCTCCACAAAAAATTTGGGTAACAAGGTGAAGGCTTTTTTCTCAATAAGGGCTACTTCCTCTCTTGAAGTGTTCATTATGGAGAAAGTCTTTGGCACTTGCATAAAACTTCCTTCCACATAATAGCGATCATTCTCTTGCTGATCCTTTACTGTATATTTCCCACTAAGACTGAAGACCTTCTGCTTCATATAAAGTTGCTTCATCCATTTGCCTCCCAATTGCCTTTTAAAATACTTACGAGTTAGGTGGATATTTCGTTCCTTCAATGCATGAAATAGTCAATTAAAACTTTTATCTCCTTTTTTCGCATGACAAATAGGATAACAATCAGGATTAAAACAATTAGACCTAGTGAGATGAATGCTATACTCATTCCGCCCATACTCACATGATCACTGCCTGTCGAAAAAACCTCCTAATTTAATGAGTAACTTTTATTCCAGTTTTTAATAAGTAAAAAAAGATTCAACACGACTAAAAAACCTAAATGTAAGACAGGCGCGATTTGCAGTTGTACTAGCGCGGGAGAATCATTTGCTAAATCAGTTCTAAACACTAGCAGATTAAATGAAAATGCCAGAATGAGAAACCCAATTGAAATTCCTTTAACACTATTCTTTTTTATAGAAGCTAAAAAAAGTGCGAAGAATAATGTTGCAATAAAAAACAACAGCTGTGAAAAAAGCGCTTCAGTCGTTGTAAAGGATACAGGAATATCTGATATGATTAACATTTTATAGGAAAATGAAATTAGACCAAACAATAACCCTAAAGACATAAAAATCACTGACATAGTTGCATTTGCAATTGATTTAATAAGAACATCCACCCTTTTCTAATTGAAGGAGCTATTAATCTTCTAACCACTCATTTCAAAGTATTGATTTAACCACCATATAAAAAGACTAATACTCAGGATTCCCCACGCTACTGTACTCACGATCCACCAAATAATAGACCGACTTGCTCGGGCACTTTCTTTACTTTTCCCATTTACTTTTATAAGGGCAAGCCTATTTTCCATCGTTTTCTTCATAGACATAAGGACAATCAATCCGATTGTACAGAAACCAATAATAATCCAAAGTGAAGCGTACACCGGGATGCCTCCTCTAAATTCAACTTGTATTCGTTACAATTTCAAAAACCTTACTACCAATTATTTCAAAACACGTGTTATAACTCAAGAAAAAGAAGCCCACCGCAGGCTTCTTTTCCTAGTTATATAATTTTGCTAGGTCTGGCTCCCCAAAGAAACCCCTCTACCCAGCTTATTTCTTCAATTTAATCTGCACCGGCTTGCTTTCGTGCGCACGAATGGTTTTTCTACCCTTCTTTTGCAAAGCCGTTCGTTTAATTGAGCTCGTTACATCATGTATCATATCCCCCACATCATGCGCGGACTCGATCAATGGATCAACGGCTTCCATTTTTCCTTTCACATCATCGGAAATTTGGTTGGCGGTATGAATCAGTTCCTCTGCTTCTTCTGTAATGCCGTTAACTGAACTTCGGACACCAGACAGCGTCTCTTTCGTTTCAGCCAGTGTTGCCATAACTTTTCGTAAAGTTAAAATCAAATAGACAACAAGAATCACAAACGCGGCGGCTACAACAACTGCACTCCATCCAAAAATTGAGATCACTTCCCTTCTTTTCTCTAAGTCTATGAAGGTGAGTGGTCGGACATTCTTTTAGGTACAAGTTTTAAAGCTCCTTGTTAAACGAATAGGCGACACTAAACTGCTTCAAAAAAGCTTAGCCGAAAGTTCCTTGCTAATCTTTCTCAGTAAACTCCATAATATGAATACCCTCGGATGCTTTTGGCGCTTCAAAAAAGTTAGTCACATGAATAAATACCGCTTCCGTATCAAAAGCTGCTCTTTCTGGTTGTTCCTTACGCCTTTGTTCGATCTGACGTAAGCACTGCTCGTTAGATCGATTAAGATAAATTAATTGATGGTTTGCATTAATCTCAGATGCCAAATCCAAAAACCACTTCCGCTGTTTTTGAGTGTTCGCCGGAAAATCCATCACTACATCTGTGCCGACACTTAATATGTTTTGAACATGTTTTTTCAACAACGGCTTGAGTTGCGCTGAGAATGTCAAATAGTCCTCAAATGACGCAATCTGATTGGGATAAAGAGAAGAAAGCCATTCATCTTCAGACAAAAGTACCGCCTGATGGTCGATTGCGAATTGTTTTGATTTAGTTGATTTTCCTGCACCCATTTTTCCACAGAAAAAGTAGAGCGTTCCCAATTCCCTCATGTTTTTAGCCCCAATACTTATGTTTTATCTTCTAAAATAATAAAATAGTAAAAAGCGATTCATTACTCATTCTGAGTTAACTTACATTGATCTATTCATGATTGCGTCTGTAGCCACCTCATCCCCTCTAAAGTTAGGACTGAGAACATGTGAATTAGTATGTTTTTTCATCTGAACACCATGTCATCGATATACAGATATCTCATATAGTCTTATTATAAATCGATTTATATAAATCGATTTAAATATTCGCCAAATATTTTGTTCATAACTTTGGGTGTGTTTTCTAAATAAACATTCATTTGTTCAATGTTTGAGCCCAATTTATCAGAGTTTCTTTCATCTGTTGGAAAATCAGATATTCCTTTAATGATAATACATTCAACATCATTCTTCTGACAGATATAAGCAATTGCACCCGCTTCTGTATCGGCTATTGTGATTTCGTTTTCTTTCAGTTCTAAATAGTCCTTCCACATAACGACTGCTTTATCAGCGGTGCCAATCGTTCCGGTATAGAAATCATCGCCATATTTTGATAGATCCATATTAACTATGAAGGATTGTTTAATCAGAGGCTCGACTTCTTTTACTGTGCAATCATATTGAACGGCTTCATTGGGTACAAAAATATCCAAATTACTGAACCTATCATCTATTCCTGCACATGTTCCAGCAACGATTACTTTAGTTAAATTATATTTAGAAATCATATACTGATTACCACCAACACCATTTACTTTCCTTACACCAGTACTATAAAAAACAAGGTCGGTATCATTAATTGATCTTATAAAATACTCGCCATAAGGATAACCGAAACGTTCATTATCTTTCACGCCAAAATATTCCAATGCCGCTTCATATTCCCACTTCGTTGCTATACTTATTCCGATCATCAACTTATCATCCTATAAATAAAATTTGTCACTATTGAATGTCTCTACAAGGTCTGAATTTCATTTTCATCACTATCCTTCATACTCTATTCATCAACAATTCGTTATTAATAAGTAAATCCCCTTTTTTACCAACTTGCCCTTAAACGACATGGAGCGCTTACATTTTATTAAGCAAACGACTCCGAGATTATTGAATAACCTTTTCTAAATTACTATTTTCTTCACTAAAGAAAAAGCTGCTATTTATTCCTTTCAATACTAATCACGTCTTTTTTGGGAGTAAGATGATCCTTGTCTCCAATAGAAAAGTCAGACGTGTGACGATCTAACTCAACATATTGAACTACTTTACCACCGTTCACAAAAACCATAAGATAAATATCGTCTCTCATTTCGAGATTGCTCGGATCTTTGAAATAAAAACCTAATTGTTTTTCTATACTGCCTTGTGTACTGTAAGGCGTGAAAAGAAACGCTTCTTCCCATTCGAAATTGGTAAGCGATTTAACCCTTATCTCATTCTGGTTTTTATCTGCCACAATCGTATGAATAGCATTCTCCAAGTCTTTATCACGTTGAATATTATCCTGATTACACCCTACTAATAACAGCAACAGTAAACAGAGAATAGAAATTGTATTCTTCAAATAAGCCCCCCTCACATATTGAAGTCTATGTGATATTTAAAAATAGACTTTTCCACGAATTAAAAAGCACAACTTCTCTGCAAAACAAAATAGAGAAAGTGAGCTTTTCAGTTAATTCATTATTTTATTTGAACTAATATAAAACTGACTTTTTAGCTCAGCTATCTATTGAATTCATTAACTGGAAGAAGTATTCAGGTTTATGAGTCTTATTTAGGTTATACCATGAATGTAATACATCTGGTGTAAATACATCTATTTTTTTCAGCACTTCCATCGCAAATTCCAGAGGAGCTATCCCTGATGCAGTAACTAAATTCGCATCAGATACCGCAGATCTCAACTCATAATACTTTTCTCCCTTATAGTTAGGACATAACATTTTAGTATATTCTAAGTTATTACTTGTATGCTTTCTAGTATTTAAATATCCCATATTCGCTAGGCCCTCAGTTGCACCACAAATTGCAGCAACAATCGTGCCAAGCTTTAAAGCTTGGCCAATCCTTTCCAAGATAGGTTGATGAATTTCTTCACTCCAAGTAGTCCCTCCTGGTAAAATTAAAAGATCTTTACTCTCAAGCGTACATTCATCAAGAGAAATATCTGGTTTTATGCTCAGTCCTCCCATAGTAGTAATCATTTCGTTATTAGCTCCAACTGTAATGACTTTTAAAGGTGCTAAACCTTTTTTGAAATATCTTCCTGAGTTTAGTTCAGCAATTAAATATCCATATTCCCAGTCCGACATTGTATTAAAAACATATAGAAAAACTTTTTTTGTTTGCATCCAATAACACTCCCATCACATTTGATATAGCCAGTATAATAAAACTTCCCTGACAGTTAATGTCAGGGAAGTTATTTTACTTGATGAAATTCTATTAATTCCGACAGCACATCAACAAGTCGTTTCTTTAGACTGATTGGCTCAATCACTTTAATAGATTGATTGTACGGTAAAAGTAAATAAGGTACATATGTATGAATCACATCTTTTTCAAGAAGAAAAACTGCTTGATTTGAAGTCCGTTCTTGTAAATAATGTCCTAAAAACCAATGTTGGCAAATATCAGCCAATACACTTTTATCCCCTTGAATAACCAAAGAAATAATCCCTTCCTTATCTTCTATAGTTGGAAGAAGACTTTTTATAAAAAAGTCACGTGCTGAAAAATTTTCTGGTCGGTTAAACTTATTTTCGGTTAGCAATAGACTTTCAATTCGATCTACTCTAAAACTACGGATATCATTCCTAAGATGACAAAATCCAATCACATACCATTTATTATTCCAATAGATAATTCTGTACGGATCGACTAATCTATCATTTGATTGCTTTTCGCTACTTTTATGGTAAAGAATTTTTACTGAGTACCCTTCAGCTACGGCCTGCTCCAACTCTTTCAAAAGTGGGTCCACAGAGAGTGAACCTAATCGACTTATTATTTCTAGACTAGTTAAATGTTGGTTTATCTTTGCTTCCTGCTCTTGGTTTGAGTATTTACTTAGTTTTGAAATGGCCCTACTTAGTGCTTCACCTCCATAATACCCGGCTTCTTCTGCAAAAACAGCAGCGTGATATAGTGACGTTTGCTCCTCAAAATCAAAAAAAAGAGGAGCCTCAATAAAATTGTTCAATAAAGAATATCCACCGTTATGTCCAGGTTCTGAAATGATTGGTACACCACTTGTTGAAATTGTATCAATATAACGATACACAGTCCTAATATTCATCTCTAACTTTTCTGAAATTTGTTTTGCGGTCATTTTTTCACCTGAACGAAGCATCCATAGAATTGCTAACATATTGTCAATTTTCGGCATGTAATTCCACCTCTATATGAGATTGATGTCCTATTATGTATTTCCGATTTTTGGTGTTTCTTTTCGGTATCTTTCTATATAATGTCGCGCTTGCAGGAGCATCTCATTATGAAATTAACCATTCTATATACGCTTCATTACTGCCAATTATTTCAAATCAGAGAGAGTGACACAATAATTAATTTCATAAAAAGAAGCCTATCTAATTAAAGATAAGCTCCGAAATTGCAAAAGATATCGAAATGAAACTTTCCATAAGAAAAACATAGGAAGAATTTAATCTTCTTATGGTTTCCATCCTATAATTTATCTGTATGTTTTTGCTTCTTTTTTAAATACTCCGCACGTATTTTTTTTAGATGATCCTGCTTATCAAATTTGGCAGTCGTCTGTTTTTCATGGAACTTTGTCACAGCTACCTTACCTTTGTGATCCAATTGATATCTTCCCACTTTGTTCACCACTTTTCGTCTCTTACAAGAGAATCTCTTCAACAATATAATATACCTTATTTTACTGCATTAATCTTTATTTTGAACACTTATTTCATAAAAAAGTGTTCTTCCACTTCTTAAAGAAATGCTCCGATTTAATGTAAGAAATACTTTCTACATCTATTTTAATCACGCTGCCTTTTACCTATGTTATAACCAGTAATAATCCCTACTATTGTAAGAAATAAAATATCCTCTTCAAAGTCATTGAAAAATACCCCATATAATGCCCAAACTATTATAAAAGTAAATATTGAAATAAATAATCCTTTCATCTTGATTCCACCTTTTATACCTTCAATTCAATATCTAAAACTCTATTCAAATTGTTTCAAAAGAGCGTAAATCACTCAATCATTTATTTTACAAAAAAAGCCTATCCTATTACAGATAAGCTCCGAATTAATAAAAGATCATTTTACCCCACTAATAAATTCTTCAATAATATAGTTATACAAAACTGGTTTATCAATATTAGCAGTGTGTCCGGCATTTGGAATAATTCCAACATTTAGATTTGGATTTTCACTTTTCACATATGAACCAGCATTAACCTCGTGCTGTTCTTGATCACCATTTAATAATAGAGTAGGTACTTTTAATGAGGATAATTCTATATTTGTTACGGTTGGATATTTAAAGGTCATCGAGTGGAGGACACTTCTTAATGTCTTGTTCCATTTACTACCGTGAACAGTTTCGAAGTATGAAGCTGTCTCTTTATCATTCTTATCAATATTTAAAAAATGATTATATTGATTTTCCATTATTTCTTCAAGTTCTTTAGGAATGAAAGGAGAATAGCCAGTCAGCACAATCCCTTTAACTAAGTTAGGTTTTTCCATTGCAGTATGTATGGCTAACGAAGCACCTAATGACAATCCTATCAAATAGCCTTCACCATTTGCTTCTAAATACTGAATTAGCCATTCTAAAGTATCAGTAAAATACTCTTCTTGACTAGAATATTCATTTCCGCCGTGACCTGGCAGATCCACTGCATCAACTACATATTGCTTATCAAAATGAGAAATTTGTTCTTTAAAATGCAACTTGCCAGTTCCCATAAAACCGTGAAGCATATATATCTTTTCCAATTTAAATCCCCCAATTTAATTCTCTGATTTTGAATGTTAACTTCCTATCCAACAATACCAATTATTTCAATTTAGTGCGAATAACTCAATCTTTTACTTAAAATTAAAAAGAAGCCTATCTTATTACAGATAAGCTCCCTATTTTTTAAAACTGAGTTATTCATCTTTTACATGGATCACTTCAAACCGTTCACAAACAAGGGGCATATCCTTCGAAAATTCACGTCCAATTGCATTTAGTTCTTTTCTAAAGAATTTTTCATGTTCATCAAACCAATATCGATAGGTTCTGTCTCCTTCGCCTTCCGCAATAGCAAACTCTTCACTAACCTCATTCATTGGAGTTATAGAAACCTCTATTGTTTTAGTGATTGCTACAGGCTCATGATCACTGTTTAAAATAATATTGTAATCTTCCGTTGTTGGAAGGGCTTCATTCTCTAGTTCATAAAATATATGCCCTGAGCATGTTGCAGTTTTAATACCATCTATCACTAATTGCGCAAGAGTGTCAGGCTCGACTCCGAGTTGCCACGCAGTAACTGATTTAGGCTTATTTTGGCTCTTCCAATATTCATTCCAATATATTTCGGCTGCTTGATTCATAATATATATATCCCCTTATTTTATTCAATTAAATGGCCCAGTTACTAATTTAAACAAAAAGGCCATAATCCTTTTTAGATTAACGCTCCGAGTTAATGGAACAAGAAAAGCTAAAAACTTCATTCGTCCTCTTCTACTTCTCCAGAGTAGGAAATAACAAATTCTTTTAAGCTTGAAGCTATTTCTTCAATTCGTCTTGTTTCGTGATACCAAATATATATCCTGTTATCACAAACTCTTCCAGCATTCCTAAAACATAACTTGTCCCCTGTTCCATCTTCACCAATTGATATAAGCTCTTCCGACATTCCTTCATCCTTAATATCAATATTTTCTCTTACTATATCGTCCCACGTTCTCTTTAAATTTTTAGAGTCTTTAATAGGGAAAAGAGTCCATTCACCAACCTGAGCATTATTAGATAGTTTAAATAGTTCTTTGTATTGTTCCGGTAAATCCACATTTAATTTTTCTTCCGTTGATTTAATATCTAATTCGGTAATTCCAGGTTTTTTTGAATCAATTAAGTGGATTACGTCTTTCATTCAAATGCCCTTCCTTTCTAACTTTATCAAACAGTAAGACCTGGTATTCTTAAGTTATTTCCAAACAGCAACGCTATCTCTAAATCTGCATAGAGCGCTTACTTTTTATTAAGTAAACGCTCCGATTTAATTGAAGAAGGTAGTGCCGCTATATTATGGTTTTACTTTCACAACAATCATTTCTCTAACGTTATTTTCAACCTCTTAAGCATCGTGTCATAGCGGAGTCCCGTAACATCTTCGAAGCTTTTTTTAAAATCACCAGAGTTGCTAGTAGCATCGATAATATCTTCAATGACATTTTCACCATTCTTATCTATCAGAAATTTGATAGTGAAATAACTTTGATCATAGACATCTGTGCCATCTTGTTTTCTGGCGGTTTTCCATTGTTCGTAACTCCTAAGTTGGTCATAAGTTACGAATTCAAAATCACTCGCTTCGACAATGGTTCGATCATTTGCTATGTAATCAGCAACGCCTTCTTGAAACCATAAAGGATATTGGTTCATTGGAGTTTTGGTCCCTTCAACTTTACGGTCAAAAGTATAATGGGTAAATTCGTGCAAGATACTTTTTTGAAAAAAGTAGAGTGGCGTTTCTTTTCCGTTCAGTATCCCTTTCTTGTCATCTATTTTGATCCCTATGTATAAGCCGAAAGGGTCATAATACCCAGACACACTATCCAAAGTAGAAATTTTTTGAAAATCCTTTTCATTATTAAAAAAGATTATATCTACATCTCTATCTTTTATATCACCTAAAATTTCTTTGTTTTTGGTCTTAGCCCAGTCAATTGTATCCTTAATCAGTGGAACTAAGTCATTATCCTGTTTATCAATGTAGACAGAAACATTTTGATAGCTTTGCATATCTTTTGACGTTTTTGTTTTTCTCTCTAATTCACCATCATAGTTCAGATTTAGTATCGTTTTCACTGCTTGAAAATACGTTACTGGCTCTCCCGCAGTTTCTTCAACTTCACTGTGAATGTAGTTAACTCCTCCTATTAAGAGTAATAATAGAAGAAAAAATATACTTGAAAAGATGATGACAACCATTTTTATTGCTTTTTTCATATTTCCCCCTTTCATCCTATCTTGGTTCAATCTAAGACTAATTCACAACAACTTTACTTAGAATTTTTTTCTTTTTCGTAACTAAATTATATAAGCTGTTGTGCTTATAATTGTAAGTCAACATAGAAATTAATAATGCGACCAGAATAGTAGATAAAACAATCTTAATTACACAGTATTTAGAATAAGCCCCAAAAAGCAAACCAAAAATTAAAGGATAATCAAACAACTTAGAAGATATGATTTCTCTAATTAAATTGATAATGAGAACCTCCAAACCCTAATTACATAATCCTGCAACCTTCTTAATTCCAATTATTTCAAAATAACACGAACAACTCAATCTTTTAATTTCAGATAAAAGGAGCCTATCACTACAGATAAGCTCCCTGATACTGGAAGAATTGGTTTCGAAATATATTGAAGCAAATCTCAAACTAATGCACTCGTTAGTTCATGAAAGTTATCCTTCTTTATAATCAATAGTTTCCTTAAGATATTTAGCATTATTTTTATCAAGTTTATAATATTCTACTTGGTCCCAGCCTTCTCCACTACGCTCACCGATAATAGCACCATCATTTGTGAACCATACTCTAGAGTCAATTAAACAAACCGATTGTCTCGGACTTATTAACTTATAATAAATATCTGGATTTTCTTTATCTATATTTACATTCTTTATCTTCTCTTTACCTAAATAAATCATTAGTAAATTATCTATAATGGCTTGGTTTTCCGTATCTTTAAAAACATTGAGATAATCAATTTGACTTGGATTATCGCTGTCTTGATAACCAATTCTGATTTCCCTGGAAGCCTCATTATTGTTTATATTACCAGTAAAATAACCACCGACAAAAATAATTAAAGCAACAGCTATAACACCAGTTATTTTCATCAGCTTCATAAAATACGCCCTCCTTAATCAAATTCATTTTTAAAGTAACCTAAACTTACTCCGTTCGCACAATAAGCGATAGCCTCTGTACAGCTATCGCTCCGAGATAATGGAGCAAGACTTAATTTGAAAGACACACACCAAGCAATTAGTATCTTTGTTAGAAATATTTACCCATTGTAACCTTCTATAAAGATTAGGAATTTTGCTATCGCAATTCCTAATAAAGAAATGAAAAAGCAGAGGAGTAATATGAATAGTATGGCTCCCGCAATTCCTTTAATAGAACAATAGATGCAACCCAAAGCCATTGGGGTAGCAATAACATACATTAAACTGACTTTTCTTACGAAAAACCTCAGTATTACACTAATTATTAGCGCTATTAAACCAATATTAAACACATTAATTACTATGGTAATATCCACCATGAAAACTTCACTCCTGAGGAACAAAAATTAAGCTATATTAGTTCTACACACCTTGGTTGAATAAGAAGAAAAACAATATCTCAAACTGTCCTTCTCCAAGTCATTAAACTGCTCTAAATACTTACAGAGCGCTCACCTTTTATTGTGCAATCGCTCCGAGATGCTGAAGTACATAGTGTTAGATAAAATAATTAATACTACGAGACACTAGAAAATAAAAAGCAACAATACCTAAAACTAAATTAACTAAAGCTAATTTCTTATCACCTTTTTTGAAACTTATGGTAAAGCCATAAAGACATCTAACCATCCAAAAAGCTAACAAAAACAACCAACCAAAATGGTCATTTCTATAATTTTCATCGAAAAACATTTGTATCGCACCTATGACTAAAAGAATAAGGATGATGTTAATTAATATCTTTGGAGCCTTATTTAAGTTTTCTTTCTTCATATTAAACCACCCAATTTACTAAAATATCTCGAATTAAAGTCTTCAACAATGCTGCGCACACAAACCTCTAATACCAATTATTTCAAACCTACCTACATAACTCAATCTTTTATATCAAATTTAAAGGAGCTTATCCTATTGCAGATAAGCTCCGATTTAACTGAAAAGCGTATTGGAAGTTTTAAGCCTCCTTGGGAAACAAGTAAGAAATCAATAATAAAATTATACCAATCGCAAAACCTGTCCAAGTTATAGCATTAATTGTGTTGTATTCTAAATCCTGAGCTATTCCTGATACGAACACTACTAATCTTATAACGACAGAGAGCATTACAATTCCAAATGCAATCCACTGAATGATATTTCGTTTGCTGTAATCCTTACTTTTCATAAGTTAATCCTTTCAATAAGCATAAATTCACAATCCTACCTCACCCCTACATTGGAAACTTGCTTTTTATTACACAAAAGCTCCGATTTTCTTGAATACTAAAAATGTATTGATTTCAAACATCTCAACTTTTTGCGTTCCGAAGTTATTCATCTTTAAAATAATCATAATCAATTGCTTTCACTACAAAAGTGTGATTAATATCTACACCTACATTGTGGGCAACCATTAGCTTTGATAGTTCTATTCCATCAATCAGTATAATCTTTTTAGATTCTAAACGTTCCGCATATTTTTTTGCACCTTCTGTAAAATAAGATGTTGTAATGAAGACACCTTTTCTAGCACCTTTCCCATCTAATGCACCAGAAAAGCTTTGAACAACGTCACGACCAACAGAGTTGTTGGCTGCATATCTCTTTGCTTGAACATAGATATTATCTAATCCTAGCTTATCTTCTTTAATTACTCCATCCAAACCTTCATCATTTGTCCTCTGGGTTACTTGCCCATCTCCATATCCCATTTCAGTTAATAACTCTACAACTATATCCTCAAATTTTACCCAATGGACATTTCTTAATTGCTTCAATAGATTATCAGCTAATTCATTGGTTAAGTCAGTTAACTTTTCTTTGACAATTGTTAATGGGTCTACTACTTTCTCTAATTCCTCGATTTCTTCCTTAATCTCACTGCTACTCTCGTTAAGTAATTCTTTGCCTTCGTTAGTAATTTTGTATGTAAGTTTGTTTACTTCTTCGATGTAATTTTCCTTTTTTAAACTATATCTAACACTTCGAACTCTAGATAGAAATATGATATCTGAAGTATTTTCATACTTCATCAAGCGTTGCTCTTCACCTAATTTAAAGTATTCTACTAACTCCTCTGTAATTTCACTAGCAGAATATGCTTCTCCATCTTTGATAATTTCTAAATAAGGAATCATCATTTCTCCAGTAGAAGGAATTGTACCTTTGATTTTTTCATCAAATTCATTATGTATTGGATCCTGCCTATATTTTTCAATTAATCTCAGTTCTTCCTTCTCATTTTTAGGTATACCCTCTATATCAATTATCTTTTTAATTTCTGGAATAGTTAAGCCAGCTTCATTCATCTTTTTTAAAAACATCATAATCCTTAATGACTCTGAAGTGTACATAACCTTATTTTTGCTAGTAACAGTTGGGATACAATCTTTAAAATGCTTTACCCACCTCCTACCGTTTGCCTCTGACCAACCAACTATCTCTGACATCTTAGTTTTAGTTAATAATTCATTATTCACTATTCTTCCATCCTTCGAATACTTTTTATTAGATCATCTGGTATTACAAATAGACTTAATAAATTTTTCATAAATCAATATTAACATATACTCCCAACTATCTTATTTAAATAAAACAAGCTAAGCTCGGCACGCCTTGTATTAACATGCCATTAATTTAAGCGATCTCCTGGTAAAGCTCCATTTTCTGGATGACTCCAAATCAAGTACGTAATCTGAAACATTCCTCAATTATAGAATTCCATATGCGTTTTTCATTTTTAAAGAAGGACCTTATTAAAACATCGCCTACACATATGTAATACCAATCATTTCAAATTAGTGCAAACAACTTAATCTTTTCTTTTACACTAAAAAGAAGCCTATCTTATTAAAGATAAGCTCCGAGATAACAGAAGACTCGATATCGAGATGTTTCTTAATTAAAGGCACCCGTTTGTTTAATATCAATTAAAATTAATTATTCATAAAAACAAACGACTCTTTGTTTAGTTCACTACTCCCAGAAGCCCTTCTCTCGCCTTCATTATCCACTTGTTTTGTTTTCTTCTTACCTGAATAAATCCCAATCTTCTGCTGTTGAATGTCTATGATGCTCTTTACAACTGCTTGTATCGAAAAAATGAGAAGAACATATAAAACAAGAACCGGTACAATCAGCCAATATCGCTCAGTCATGATACCCATACGCATGGTTTCAAACATTCCAGTCCATTCGTAAGTTAATGACTGTGAAGCCACACCGCCACTCCTTACCCCTCCTCCTAAAAGTATTCTAAACACACTTAAATGCATTAGAACTTGAAGTGCTTGAATCATTTGTTGTCCAAAAAGGTGGACTAGCTTCGGAAAGAGATGAACTGTTATATGTTGAAATAAGAGTCTACTTTTACTTCCGCCTAATAAAATGGCTGCTTGTGCAAAGTCTCTTCTCAAGATTTCTTCAGCTTCACGACCAATTGTATTTAATACAACAGGGATAGCAAATAAAACGAGAATGCTAACTTCCAATATGATATTAGACGTCATAACAGATTCAGCAAAAAGTCTTTGGTCTTCATCAAAAATCAAAACATTTACTAACAAAATATACGCAATGAGAGAAAGAGGGAGGAATTGCATCCCATCAGCAATGTTATTAATAACTTTTTTAGATCGATTTCCTAACCAAAAAAGATAAGGTATTGAGAGCGCGTACCCAATAAAAATTCGTAAAAACGCAATCAATGCAGTAAGAAGAATGGTGTACTTCGCACCAACGATTAACTTACTTAAAATAGGATGACCATGCGTATCTGACCCTAACAGTAATACTCCGTCACCCGGCGGATGAGGCGGGTCATGATAAGTCCCTTGTTCACCTTGGATTATTCCAATGGTACTCACTGGAACTTCTGCAATATAGCTATACATAAAGCTTGTGATTGTGATCCCTAACAGATAGATCAGTGCTATTACAAACTTAGGCTTTTTACACAGAGATACAAAAAAACGTCCCATTTTGTTTATTAATGAAAAAATATGTATACCACGATTGGCTAGGCTTTTAGAATTCGTGGAGAATAGTTTCATACCACTCATGGAAACTCTTGAATCATTAAACTCCTCAGCTTGTTTCACATTGAAAATCCATTCTAGAACACTATAAATGATATAAAATGGTGTAAAAATTAGAATGAGAGTAATCGCTATGATAAACGGTCGAGTATCAAAAAAGATTAATCGAACGATACCATAGAAGTTATGTAAATACTCTATAACCAACAAGCTGGATAGTGTGATCCACACGATTGGCTTCGATTGAATCACCAGACTTATTTTAATATTCCTTAAGCAGTGCCATATCAAAACATGCATTCGACTAAACCCTTTACTTCTTACGTACTGAACATAATCTTTCTTCCATTCTTCCTCTAACAAAAGCAAAAATGCCCGATAAAATAAGACTGTCGGTAAGATACATAAAGATAAAATGGGAGACAAATAGATTTTCTCACCTAGATAAGCAAATTCAAACAGTAAAATATCAAAAGTCTTATAAATCCAGACTACAAGCATTTGCAGTAAAAAAATAAAAAGAATGTCAGGTAACGCTTCCAAACCATTTAACACAGTATGAATGGCATGTTTCATCTTATGAGGGAAACCAAAAGTTGATAGGGCAAACATCATTCCAAGAACAATAGCAATCACTAATGCAGCAAAAAGAATCGTCATGGAATAAAGGTAGTTGTCGAATATATAGGAAAACAACGGCTTCTCTACTAATTGGTGACCGACATATTGTTGAAAGTGCCAATTAGAAGGAGTAATGATTGAAAGGATGACGTCCCATAGATTATAAACGTAGAGACTTATATTCAGTTCAAATCCATCTGTAAAAAAAACAGTCATACAACTAATAAATATGATCCCTACAATGCCTACTATGTACTTGTAGAACACTTCAAATAACTTCATTTCCCACCACCTTAAAACCACTCAACTTTGAATTTATCAGTTAAATATTCCTATATATTGTATACGTCTGACAATTAAAAAAGTTTCATTCTATAATAAAGTGGTTTATTTAGATGTATAAAATATGGATTTCTACTTAACGGTTACGAGAAATTATTCACACGTAAGTATAACGCTTATCTTGAATTCAAGTCTTCCATTAAACTGCCCGATTACGGAACACTACTAACCCCTCATTTCAAATAATACATCCTAGCCATTTCCCCTTCATGCTTTTCTCCACTTCCAATCAGAAATTCTTTTCCTCTTTGAAAACCAATCTTCTCAAGAAGACGGGCAGAACCTCTATTTTCAATAAGACAGCACGTTTCAAAGCTTTTAAACCCTAGCTCATATCTACCAAAGTCTACGGCTTGTTCAGCAGCTTGTGTTCCAATCCCTTTCTTCCAAAAAGGAGGAGCCACCCAATAATCGATTGCGCCGATATCACCTTGTTCACGTCTAACGGAAATGCTTCCAGCGAATTCGCCATCAGCTATGATGGCAAAGGGGTAGTGGTTTTCTCCCTGATGTTCTTCCGAAACCATCTCATACCATTCTCTTGCCCCATTTGTTGGGTAAGGTTCTGGTACATTAGTCATTCTAGAGACACCTTCTATGGATAAGTAATGTTGAATAAGTGGAAGATCCTCTTCTATTATCAGTCGAAGAGTTACATTCATTTACTCATCTCCCTTCACAATGTGGTTTAGTAAGACCTTTTCTTTTGAAACATCATATCGCTAAATGCAATACCCGCTGCTAGCCCAAAGGAAGTAAACAATTGATACCCGTTAATACTGGAGGAAGTGAGTAATGAAACGAACACGTGAATGGCGCTTAGTCCGGCAAACCATTTGATGAACGTACCGACTCGCTCCTTCCTTTCGTACTTGTGAAGCATTCTCGTATTCCAGGCTGCTGTAAGAATAAAGTACAGAATGGACAGAAAAAAGTAAGCTAAACACCCAATAATTACTTCTGTTGCATAAGGATAAGTATCATTCCAATACACAGTGTAAGCCATTACACCTAAACTCATTAGCATAAAACTAAATAATACCACTGACAGTCGATTTGCTTTTTTCATTCAAACACCTCTTTCAGCTCAGCATCTATTTCCATTTTTTCACTTCAGGTAGATTTTGTCATCTGTTTTTGAAAATGATTCTCCAGTCAACGCAAAAAAAAGCTAAAGATAATAACACCTTCAGCTTTTTAAACCATTACAATTTATCGAAAAACGTCCCATTCAACAGCAGCACGATGTCTCCAAGAGCACCGATGCAGAAGAAAATAAAGTAGTAGCTTGCTTTTGATATAGTTTTGTTAAAAAGCTCTTGAAACGCTTGAATAAACACCTGCTCAAACTTAAACCAACTTAAAATCCACCCAATAAGTAAAAAGCTAACGATTGTCATAATCTACCTCCCCCTACACATACCGACACAGTTATACCTTTCACTCTATCATACGTCTAAAAGCGTTTAATCTCTAAAAAAAAAGCCGTTCAATCAAACGTGGCGTGCTTGATTGAACGGCTTTCTAATACTATTCTTTTTGATCTGTAATTAACATATGCCCTGGCGCATGCGTGATCATAATCTCTGGTTTAACGTTTAAGCCAACATACTGAGGGGTTACCCCGCACGCCCAGAACACAGGGATGCGTTCTTCTTCATCAAAAGGAGGAAATTCTCCGTAGTCTGGTTTTTCAATGTCCTGAATGCCAATCTCAGATGGGTGCCCAACGTGGATCGGAGCACCGTGCGCGTGTGGGAACTTTGATGTAATGGCAATGGTCTGATCAAGCTCTTCTTTCCGAATCGCTCTCATGCTGACGACCATATTCCCGTTAAACTGACCCGCTTCTTCGCACGGAATATTTGTTTGATACATTGGCACAACGAGATCCATTTCCTGGTGAAGTAGACTAATGCCGCGTTCCACAAGCGCTTTTTCAAAAGTAAAACTACATCCTAATAGAAACGTGACATAGTCCTCTTGCCAGACGTCCTTAAGGTCAAGCGTCTCCTTCTCTAACTCCCCGTTTTTGTAAATGCGGTATTTCGGAAGATCTGTTCGAATGTCTGCATCCGCAATGCGAGGGTTAACCTGACCTGCTTCAAGGACATCAACGATCGGACACGGCTTCGGATTTCGCTGACAAAATAGGAGAAACTCGAAAGCGTATTTTGAGGGAAGAGTAATCATATTCGCCTGCAAATAGCCATCACATACGCCTGATGTTGTCCCGGTCTCAAGATTGTCGCGATACTTTCGTCGCTGTGTTTGAGGGGTTACCATTACACCATCTCCTTAAGTTCATAGATTTCTAGAAACTTTGTATTAAAATCGCCTTCTACAAACTTCTCGTGATGAAATAATCTCTGATGGAATGGAATGGTTGTTTTCACGCCTTCGATCTTAAATTCATTGAGCGCTCGCTTCATCCGCTGCATGGCTTCTGTTCGAGTTGCGCCGTATGTAATCAGCTTCGCTACCATCGAGTCATAAAATGGCGGGATGACATAACCAGGATAAACGGCCGAATCCACTCGAACACCAAAGCCACCTGGCGGGAGATACGTTTCGACCTTACCGGGAGAAGGCATAAAGCCGTTATCCGGATCTTCTGCGTTAATGCGACATTCGATCGCCCATCCGCTCATCTCCACTTCATCTTGCGTAAGGGATAGTCGTTCGCCGTCAGCTAGTTTAATCTGTTCTTTAATTAAATCAACACCCGTGACCATTTCAGTGACAGGATGCTCTACCTGAATGCGCGTATTCATTTCCATAAAATAATAGTTTCCATCCTGGTCATAGATAAATTCGACTGTTCCAGCGCCGGCATAATTAACGGCCTTCGCTGCTCGAACAGCGGCTTCTCCCATTTCCGATCGAATCGATTTTGTTAGGGCAGGAGATGGGGTTTCCTCGACAAGCTTCTGCATCCGTCTTTGAATCGAGCAGTCGCGTTCCCCGAGATGAATGACGTTGCCATAAAGATCCGCGAGAACTTGAATTTCAATATGACGAAAGTCTTCAATGAACTTTTCCATATACACTCCAGGATTACCGAATGCCTTTTCTGCTTCCTGTTGGGTCATGTTAATCGCTTTGATTAATTCTTCTTCTTCTCTGACAACGCGAATCCCTTTACCGCCACCGCCGGCTGTTGCTTTAATAATGACAGGGAATCCCATTTCATTTGCCAGTTCAAGCGCTTCTTCCTTACTTGAAATAATGCCATTCGAACCTGGAACGACCGGAACGTTCGCATCTTGCATTGTCTTTCTCGCCACATCCTTGATTCCCATTTGACGAATGGATTCTTTGCTTGGACCGATAAAAGCAATGTTACAGTCCTCACACATCTCCGCAAAGTCCGCATTTTCAGCAAGAAAACCATAGCCAGGATGAATGGCATCCACGCCACTATTTGTAGCAACCGTCATGATATTCCCTACGTTTAAATAGCTATCACTAGACGAAGTAGGACCGATACAATAACGTTCATCCGCTAATTGCACATGCAAGGCATCACGATCCGCTTCAGAATAAACGGCGACAGCGGTTAAATCCAGCTCATGACAGGCGCGAATAATACGTACAGCAATTTCACCGCGATTTGCGATTAGTACTTTTTTGATTCCCATCTGATTCCCTCCTATGCTGGTTTTACAGTAAAGAGCGGCTGGCCAAATTCAACAAGATCTCCGTTTTCCACTAAAATTTCAGTGATTTCACCGTTCACATCTGCGTGCACATCATTAAACATTTTCATTGCTTCAAGACAACAAACGACCGTTTCTTCCTTCACCGCATCTCCTACTTCAATAAAGGCTGGATCATCCGGAGAAGGAGATGAATAGAACATACCAACCATAGGGGCTTTCACCGTATGCGTTTCCGGTGTTTCTTGCGGCTCTGCCTCAGGAGTAGGAGTTAGATCCTCCTGTCCTCGCTCTGCAACAGCGGTTGGAACCTGCGCTTTCGCTTCCTGAGGATCGCTTTTCTCACCTTCCGGATTCTGATTTTTCACCTTAACGACAAAGCTATCGTGCTCGTAATGGACTTCATCAACTGTTGACCCATCGACATATTTAATAATCTCAATGATTTCTTTTGAACTTAACATGCTGTGTCCTCCCTTTATCTCACAGATACTTTTTCTAACGTTCGAAGAAAACGATCATTCGTTTCAAACACTTCCTGTGCTTGTTCCACGGTTACTTCACGAAAGTGGATCGTACAGCCTGGCATCGCTTGCGCTAAGTATGGAATATCGCTTGAAATCACCGTGGCAATGCGCGTATAACCGCCTGTTGTTTGCCGGTCTGACATCAAAATAATCGGATCGCCATTCGCCGGAACCTGAATCCCGCCAAGCGGAATCGCTTCCGAAATAATATCAGCAGACGTTGCGTGCTCCACCTTCTCCCCTTTTAAGCGAAAGCCCATTCGATCGGACTGAGGGGTTACCTCATATGGAGTTGAAAGGAATGTTTGAATCCCCGCTTCCGTAAAAGCAGACTGGTGCGGTCCAAGTACGACTCTGACGGTTAACTCCTTTTTATAAGACGGGACTTCATCTGGATGAAGTGCACGTCCACTAATTCCTTTGATCTTTCCAGAAGTTTGAAGCATATCGCCTTTTACAAGTGCTCGTCCTTCGACGCCACCAATTCCAGCTTTCAAATAGGTCGACTTACTTCCCATCACAAGCGGTACATCATAACCACCTGCAATACTAATATACGAACGAGCACCAGCGAGAGGCTGACCAAACTCCAGGAGATCGCCTTCTTTAACAGTGAAACTTTTCCACATCGGTGCTTTTTCTCCGTTCACTTTCGGTGAGAGATTGCCACCGCAAATGGCAATAACCGCATCATCAAGCACATCGAAAGCTGGCCCCATAACCGTAATTTCAAGAACGGCTTCATCGCCTTTGTTTCCTACGAGGAAGTTCGCTACATTCATTGAAAAAGGATCCATTGCACCGGATACGACAATTCCGTATTGTTGGTACCCTTTTCTTCCACTATCCTGGATTGTCGAAAGCAACCCAGATTTTCGAACTTTAAAAATCGGTTTAGACATTGGCGTTCACTCCAACCCGTTGGATACGAATACCTTCATTCATAAGGCGCTCCCTTAACTGTTGGACAAACTTCAGGGCTTCAGGCTCATCTCCATGCACACAAATCGTATCGGCTTGAATGACAATGTCTTCCCCATTTACGGCTTTCACCTGCTGCTCATGAATCATGCGAATCACACGCTCAACCGCTTGATCGGCATTGTGGATCATGGCGTTTTGTTCAGACCTTGGTGTGAGGGTACCGTCAGGCTGATACGTGCGATCTGCGAAAACTTCCTGAGCAACCGTTAGTCCACGCTCTCGCCCTGCCTTAATTAATTCACTCCCCGCTAAACCATATAAAACTAACTCTGAATCCACTGCATAGACAGCGTTTGCAATCGCATTTGCAATGGCTGGATCTTTCGCTGCCACATTATAAAGAGCTCCGTGCGGTTTCACGTGGTGGACTTTTGTTTGGTGAACATTCGCTATACCCTGGATCGCTCCAATCTGATAAGCAACAAGGTTAAACACCTCATTAGAAGATAGCTTCATCTCACGCCTGCCGAATCCTCCGAGGTCAGGAAATCCCGGATGTGCACCAATGCTAACGCCAAGCTCTTTCGCTAGTGCCACTGTCTTCATCATGACATTGTGGTCGCCTGCATGATAACCGCAGGCAATGTTCGCTGATGAAATAAATTCGAGTACATTCTCATCGTTTCCAATCTTGTAAGCTCCAAAGCTTTCTCCTAAGTCGCTATTTACATCAACCGACTTCATGAACACTCACCTTCTTTTCTTCGGTTTCGACTACATACTCTCCACGTTTGATCGATTCTTTTATGTTTAAAAACTCTTCTTTACTAATTGGAGCAAACCGCAAATAATGTCCTGACTCGAGCAAAATCGGTCGCTCTCCTGTTGGGTCATATAGTTTCACAGGGGTTTGCCCAATAAGCTGCCAGCCACCTGGTGATTCTAGCGGATAAACCCCCGTTTGAGCTCCAGCAATACCAACAGATCCAGGCTCTATCTCAGCACGTGGATTTTCACGTCTTGGCGTTGCGATTTCTTCTGACATCCCTCCTAAATAAGGAAACCCGGGAACAAAGCCCATCATGTAAATGAGGTAATCTTTATTTGCGTGAATCGAGATCACTTCTTCTTTACTCAATCCATTATGCTCCGCTACAAACTCTAAATCGGATCCTACTTCATCCCCATAATAGGTTGGGATGATATAAACAAGAGAAGCAGATTCTGCTTCTCTTCCATGTTGTTGTTCGTCTAACTCTTCTAGCTTTTGTTTTAATGCGTTGAAAGAAATTTTATTCGGAAGATAATAAATGGTTAACGTGGTATACGCTGGTACCCATTCCACAACACCGTCAATCGGATGCTTCGCTAACTCATCGGCAAACATTCTAATCTTTTGATTCGTTTCTTCTGAAATCTCGGTGCCAAATACAAGCTGAATGCCTGTATCCCCAAGAGGATAATATTCAAAACTCACACGTATTCCTCCTAACCATTAAGAAAAAAGCTGTGGTACTTTATCAATAAGCGTCACGATGGCGAGATAGGCAGTAATAAGGAAGACAAACCCGCCAAAGATCGTGAGCCATAGTGGGTGTTTGTAGTCTCCGACAATGGATTTCTTATACGCCGCTACAAGAAGCGTTCCAAGAGCAACGGGCAAAATCAATCCATTAAAAGCTCCGGCAAGGATTAATAACAGAACCGGCTTACCGATAAACGCGAAAACGATTGTTGATACGGCGATAAAACCGATCGTTACACCAGAATGATGACGATCCACTTTTTTGGATAACGTTCTAAGGAACGAAACGGATGTATACGCCGCACCAACGACTGACGTAATTCCTGCTGCCCAAAGTACAACACCAAACATTTTATAGCCGACAGCTCCAGCTGCTTGTTGGAAAACAGATGCTGGTGGGTTGGCTGGGTCTAGTTTAAACCCTGTGGCGACAACACCTAACACAGCTAGGAATAAAAACACGCGCATGATCGACGCAATTAAAATGCCTGAAACCGAGCTCTTCGTTACCTGGTGTAAATTTTCTTTCCCCGAAATACCTGCATCAAGTAAGCGGTGCCCACCAGCAAACGTGATATAGCCACCTACAGTTCCACCTACGAGTGTAATAATCGCAAAAACATCGATTTTATCTGGCGCGAACGTATGAACAATCGCATCACCAACTGGTGGGTTACTTTGAAAAGCAACGTACAATGTAAGAAGAATCATGATCCCACCAAGGATTCGTGCGATTTTATCCATCGCTACTCCGGCTTCTTTTGAAAGGAAGATCCCAATTGTAATGACTCCTGTAATCGCTGCACCTATGCGTGGATCAATGCCGAAGAGCACGTTCATACCAAGCCCAGCCCCACCGACATTCCCAATGTTAAAAGCTAGTCCGCCAAGTGCTACTGCGAACGCGAGAAAGTATCCAAGACCAGGGACAACCATGTTCGCGATGTCCTGTCCTTTTCTCTTAGAGACGGCAATAATACGCCAGATATTCGCTTGTACCCCAATATCTAAAATAATTGACATTAAAATAACAAATCCGAAGCTTGCGAGTAGCTGCTCAGTAAAGACAGCCGTTTGTGTTAAAAAGCCTGGTCCGATTGCAGATGAGCCCATTAAGAATGCGGCACCGAGGATAACGCCCCACTTGCTTTTCGTTGGGCCGCCTTCTAACTCTGTTGGCTTTTGCTTTTCAATACCCATCAAATTCCCCCTTTTTCTATATGATTCATTCTTTGCTTGAATCGATGCGTTTTTTCTCTTACCTCTACGATATCACGTAATTTTCAGATAATTTTATAAGATTCCGCACAAAAAAACCGCCCATTTCGGGCGATTTCGCTCATGTAATATCATATTTATCAATTCTGCGCTGAAGGGCATAGCGGCTCATCCCTAATAATTTACTAGCCTGCGTGATATTCCACCTCGCATCTTGAATGGCTTTCTCGATGTATTTCTTTTCAATCGCTTCAATATGGTCTTCTAATGAAAAGCGATCATCGAAGACGACGTCGTCAACTGATTTAGAACCCTCTACATATCCTTCAACCGGGTTTAGAAAATCAAAGTGATAGGCCGCAAGCTCTTTCTCCTGGTGAAGAATCGCGATTCGTTCAATCGTATTTTTCAATTCCCTGACATTTCCGGGCCAATCGTAGCTCACTAAACGCTTTTTTGCATCACCTCGTAATGCTGGTTTTTCCTTTCTCATTTGTTGACAAAACTCATGGAGAAAATGTTCCGTTAGCATCACAATATCATCGCCTCGCTCGCGCAAAGGCGTTAACTTTACTGGAACGACGTTCAAACGATAGTAGAGATCGGATCGAAACGTCTTCTCTTGAATCATTTCCTCGAGCGATCGATTAGTGGCGGCAATGACGCGTACATCGATCTCAATATCATGTACACTACCGATTCGCTTAATTTTCTTATCTTCAAGAAAACGAAGAAGCTTCACTTGGATATCGAGTGAAAGGTCTCCAATTTCATCAAGAAACAACGTCCCTCCATCGGCCCACTCCATTAAGCCTACTTTTGGATTCACTTGTTCTGTCACGCTATTTTTTTCTCGACCGAAAAGCTCCATTTCAATTAAGTCTGCTGGAATGCTGGCACAGTTCACCGCAACAAACGGCCCTTCATGACGCTTACTTTGCTGATGAATGCTTCTTGCAACAAGCTCTTTCCCGGTACCTGTCTCCCCTCGAACTAAAACCGTCGTATCATTACTTTCAGAGATTAAGGAAATTTTATCTTTTAACTCGTGCATTTGCTTACTTTCACCGATCATTTGAACAAGTTTCGTTCGTCGCTCTTCCTCTCGATAGCGTTCGACTTCCTTCTCGAGATGGTGCTGTTTAATCCATTTCTGAAGCGTGATTTTCAGCTCTTCTAACTCAAAAGGCTTTGTTAAATAATCAAAAGCACCTTCTTTAATCGAGCGCACAGCTGTTTTCGCATCGCCATAGGCCGTTAACATCATCACAGCCATTTCTGGATAGCGTTCTCTAAATTCATGTAACGAATCGAGCCCGTTTCCATCAGGTAAGCGAATATCTAATAAAAGCACGTGCGGACTAAATTCATCGAGCATGCGCCATCCTTCTTCAAGCGTTGATGACGCTCTTACGTCGTACCCTTCATCTTCTAAAAACATTTGTAGCGTGAGACGAAGCGTTGTTTCATCGTCAATAATTCCTACTTTTACAGCCACTTAATTCTCCTCCCTTCCTGTTGGAAATGTGATCGAAAACTCCGTCCCTTTTCCAAGGATACTCTTTACATCAATTTCCCCATTGTTTTGAACGACTAACTGATGAACGATTGATAGCCCAAGGCCCGTTCCTTCTGCACGCGTTGTATAAAATGGATCAAAAATTTTCTCCATGACCGTATCCTCCATTCCAACACCCTTGTCAGCTATCATAATCGTTACGTCACGATCCCTTTGGTAGCTTGAAAGAATCAGTTCTCCGCCCTCTGGCATCGCGTTCATCCCATTCAGGATAAGATTTAACAGAATCTGTCGGAGGTGATCACGATCGACGTAAACTTCTGTATCGTTTTCGAAATGATGAAGGACTACATTTTTTTCATTCGCGATCGTTTTCATGAGCAACACGAGAGAATGGAGCGTTTCATCTACTTTCAACACAGAAGGATTTGTTTCCATCGGCCTTGAAAACTGCAGAATATTGGTGATGATCTTATTCACACGATCAATGTCCAACAGCATATTTTCCGTTAATGTAAGCTGATCCTTTGTTAGCTCAAGCCTGCGTGTTAATAATTCCGTCGTTGTTTTAATGCCTGCTAGCGGGTTTCGAATTTCATGGGCAATACCAGAAGCCATCTCACCTAATGAGGCAAGACGCGACATTCTTTCCACGCGCTGCTCTAATTTTCGTCGATGCGTAATATCTTCAAAGGTAATAATGGAACGTTGCTTTTCTGACGTTCCCAATACTTTGTAACTTACGGCATAGAACACTTTCTCTTCCTTCCGCTTATGACCCCAAATTTCCTCGCTTCTTCTTTTCGTTTCATGAATCGTTAACTTCCCAAGCCGTTCTTTTAATAGCGGATCTTCGTTCATCATCGTCTGAGCCGCTTCATTAAAAACTGAATCAGCCCCTTCAATCACAAGCACCATGCCAACGTGAACGCTATTTAGTATCGTCTCATTCAGCTTTTTGATTTTATCAATTTGCACATTACGCTCATCAAGCGTTTCCACCATTTCTTTCAATGACGAGGAAAGTACGCCTATTTCATCTTTCCGATTTTCATTCATCTCGATGTTCTTCGTTCTCTCTCCTAACGCAATTTGCTTACAAAAAGCCGCTAAATTCTTAATCGGTTTTGACAGGTGATAAGAAAGAATGATCGTAAATTGCACTGCAATGACACCAGTAAAAATGCTGATGAGAAGGGTGTATTTTTGAATATTAGGAAGTGAACCTGAATAAAAGGAAAAGGACATCGGCTGGTAAAGCGTCCAATTCCACTGCTCGATTTGTTCTGTGAGCACTGTGTTTTCGGTAAAAAAACTCGTTTTCGCTTCGCCATTGTACCAATCAAGTTCACTTGCTTGAACAACTTCTCCTTCAGAGGAAAGGGTGCCATCTGCTTCTTCTACGTACAGACCTTTCGTTTCATTGATCATGATTTTGATCAGCGATTTGGCTTCTTCTTCGTCCATCTCTCCGCTTTTCACACGATCATCAAGCTTCGCGGCATAACGACCAAGACTCGTTAAGTGTTCTTGAGCCGTCGCCTGCTTTAACTGTTTTTCTGACTGATAACTTGACCACATGGAAACGGCACCTATAATAAAAATCGGTACGAGTACAATAATTAAGAAAGGCACTAATATTTTTCGTTCAATGGAGTGACGCATCTGATCGCCCCCTTCCTTTTAGAAAGAAAAGAATGCCTGCTACCACAAGCGAAGGGAGAACGGGATGAAACACTGGCTGCAGCTCATTCGGAATAAGTAGAAAAGCCAGTACATACGTGATCACTCCTCCAAATGTTGAAAGAAGCGCATGACGATGACGGACGTTCGTATAAAGACCTCCATATAGCGGAAAGAACAACGACACCGCAATAATTCCCCAAATGTGACCACTAAATTGGACAATCCCCTGTGGTGGTGTAAAGGCAATCACAAGAGAAAAAGTGGCAAAGATAAATATCATCCACCTCGTCCATGAAATCACTTTTAGATCGGCTGCATGCTTATTTCGTATCGGAAGCGTGATATCATACACAAAGCTCGTCGCCATGATCAATAGCTGCGAATTCGCTGTTGAGATCGCAGCTGCGACAACGCTAATTAACAACACGCCTTTTAACGGTGTTTCGAGTAGGTAAGTAATAATGAACGGATAGATTTCATCTGTACTTGTGAATGGAACGCTAGGATCAAGCGCGCGAGACCCAATTCCGATCACAAAAATCGAAAGATAGATGAGGACAAGAAAAACGGTACTTGCGCCAACCATTCTTAGCGCAATTTGTTTGGAACGGGCGGAAAGAATACGAACAGCATATTGAGGATTCGCCGCAACGCCCAGTCCGAGCGAAAAGAACGCACTTAACAACGCCCAGAACGATAAGCCACCTTCAGGAAACAGCGACAAATAAGATGTGGATCCACTTTGATCTAAAGCTGAAAGATTACTCATGAGTTCCACAAGCCCACCAATTTCACCAACAATAAAGACGGCACCTAGAATGGTTCCAAAGAGGATTAAGCAAAAGTGAAAAATATCGGTTCGTGCCACAGAGTGAAGACCGCCAAATGTCGTATAGAGAACAAAAAGATAAATTAAAAACACACTAACCGTATAAGGAATTTCAAGCATCTGACTAACCACTATCCCGAATCCTCGAATTTGGATCACAACATAGAGAAGGTAGCTCACGCTCAAAATGATGCCAACCCAAATTTGAAGAAGCTTTGAATCATAGCGCACGAGAAAAAATTCCGGAACCGTTACAACGTTATATGTATAAAGTTTGGACGCTAGAAAAAACAGCCCTATAATTCCAAGTAACCATGCGATGGCCGTCGTCCATATCACGGAGACCCCACCTTCATAAATTAATCCTGGCAATCCAAGTAAAGAGGCTGCACTAAACCAGGTTGCACAGAAGGAAGCCACGCTTGGAAACAAAGGAAGATTTCTTCCCGCTAGAAAATATCCCTTCAATTCATCCGTCTTATCAAAACCATGCTTTCCTAGAATAAGAATGGCAATGGTATAAATGAGGAAAACGCTTAAATATAGTAGTTCATCCATTTCGTCTCCCCCCTCCCATTTCCTGTAAATAATAAAATCATTTCTCGTATCAGGATTCATTATATACAAAATCACGCACCTGAACCAGAATCGGCTATATGGCCACGTTTCTACCATAACATAAGAAAGCCGCTCCCCTTATATCGGGTAGCGACTTTATTCTTTAGTTCATTCGTTTCAAAAAGCGTCGGAACGCCTTTAGTCCCGCTTCATCTCGTTTAAATACGCCTGCGTGTTCTAAAACCGTCGAAAATCTTAACGCAATTTCATCTCTCAGTACGGTTTGTATCTGTTCCTTCTCAATTCCACCGTATTTATCAACGATCTTCTTCGCCCATGGTACATGTTTTGCAATCCGTTCATCCTGTTGCGCCTCATCAAGCTGTTCTTTTTCGATATAAGTCGCAAGGATTTCCATTTCATCAACAAGTCTTCCTGGAAGAACGGCAAGTCCCATCACTTCGATTAAACCAATGTTCTCTTTCTTAATATGGTGCACTTCCTCATGCGGATGGAAGATGCCCATCGGGTGCATTTTGTTCGTTCGGTTATTTCGTAATACGAGATCAAGTTCAAACTGGTCATCACGTTTTCTTGCGATGGGTGTTATTGTATTATGAGGTTCGCCGTTTGATTCGGCTATTAGCTCAACTTCACGGTCGCTATAACCTCGCCATAAAGCTAGGATTTCATCCGCAAGTTCAGTTAGCTGTTTCCGGTCCTTTCCTCGTAATCGAATAACAGACATTGGCCAATTCACGATCCCAACCATTACCTCGGCATATCGCTCGAGCTGAACTTCCTCTTGAATTTCAGCTTTCGCCATCGGAAATTCATGATGTCCTCCCTGGAAATGATCGTGACTTAAAATCGATCCTCCAACAATCGGAAGGTCTGCATTGCTACCAATAAAGTAATGTGGAAACTGCTCGGTAAAGTGAAGCAATCGATCAAACCCGTCTTTCGAAATGGCCATCGGTCGATGGTGTTCCGATAAAATAATCGCATGCTCATTGTAGTAAACATAAGGGGAGTATTGCAGGTACCACTTCTCTCCTTCAAGGTTAACGGGAATGACCCGATGTTGATCGCGCGCAGGGTGATCAAGTCTTCCGCCATATCCGACATTTTCCTTACAGAGCAAGCACTTTGGATAAAAAGAAGACGTATTTGCTTTCTCTGCAGCGATCGCTTTAGGATCTTTCTCAGGCTTTGAGAGATTAATCGTGATTTCTAGATCACCGTACTCTGTTTCACTATACCAGTGAACGTTTTTCCTGATGCGATTCGTTCGAATGTAATCCGAATCCTTAGATAGCTGATAGAAGAAGTCAGTAGCAGCGATTGGGCTGTGCTTATAGCGATCGAAAAACGCACGAACAATTTCAGACGGACGCGCAACGAGGGTATTCATAATCTTTGGATCAAACAGATCGCGCTCCGTTATCGTGTTTTCTTCTATTAATCCCTCTGCAACAGCATAATCAAGCATATTTTCAAGAATAGTCGTTGGCGTTTCGACTTGCTCTTCTGGAGGAGAAGGCAATGATTCTGTTCCATCGAGCTTAAAAAGGTGAAAAAGGGCGTTTCGAACGTAGTCAATATCAAGTTCTGAGATCATTTGCTTTTGAAATCCATATTGAATAAGTCGTTCGATTTCGAGATAGATCATGCGAAGTCCTCCACTTTATGAGCACCATCGCCTATTTCAACGACGTAGAAATCCCCTTCAAGACCGGTTTTCATGGTATATGTCTCCCCAACACGATCAATAAAAGACTGGATGTGATCTTTTTTCACGATACTAATTGTACATCCTCCAAAACCAGCGCCGGTCATTCTTGAACCCACGGCCCCTTCTTCCCAGGCTGCTTCTACCATCGCATCTAATTCCTTGCCCGTTACTTCATAATCATCACGCAGTGAAACGTGAGATTCATTCATTAGCTGACCAAAAGCTTCCACATTTCCTTCATTCAGAAAATCAACTGCTTTCATTGTGCGGCGATTTTCATACACCGCATGACGAGCACGTTTCCTCGCCTCCTGATCTCGAATTACATGCTGATGAGCATCGAACTGCTCTTCCTTCACATCGCCTAACGTGTCAATCGCAAGTTCTTGCTGCAAGGCTTTTAGAGCCTCTTCGCACTGAGTCCTGCGTTCATTGTATTTGGAATCGGCTAGTCCTCTTCGCTTTTTTGTATTCGCAATAATCAGCGCATGGCTCTCTAACTTAATCGGCGTTTGCTTATAATGAAGCGTGTCGCAGTTAAGTAAAATCGCATGATCTTTTTTCCCCATGCCAATCGCAAACTGGTCCATAATGCCGCAGTTCACACCTACAAATTCATTCTCTGCTCGTTGAGAAAGCTTCACCATTTCAACCATATCAACTGAAAGACCAAAAAGATCTCTTAGTACAACCGATGTTACTAGCTCAATCGATGCTGATGAAGACAGCCCCGCTCCGTTTGGAATATTGCCATAGAATGCTAGATCTAGTCCGGTTGGAATGGTATAACCTGCTCGTTGAAAAAGAGCAATCACACCTTTCGGATAATTCGCCCAATCATCTTGATCCTTATAGAAAAGGGAGTCTAATGATGTTTCGATGATTCCCTGATTAGGAAAGTTCATCGAATAGAACCGGACTTTCTGATCCTCACGCTTTCGTGCCACGGCATACGTGCCCACACTTAACGCACAAGGAAAGACATGCCCGCCATTATAATCGGTATGTTCACCAATCAAATTCACTCGCCCCGGTGCAAAAAAGAGCGCTTTTTCCCCTTCTTCTCCAAACTGTTCGTTAAATGTCTGTTTCAGTTCTTTCATATTGCTTCTCCCCTATCGTTATGCTCCGATATCACAAAGACATAAGAAGAAAAATCTCCAGATTCTTCTAGTCCACCTGTTTGTGATCCATCATACTCGCCTGGTAACTGAATGCCAGCACTCATTAGTTCATCTCCATAATACGTTCCTTCATAGCCACTTACTTCATATTCTTTCTCCGGATCAAGTCCTTTGACATACAATCGCTTAAACGATGGATTGGGCTCAGCTAGCACTTGATAATACCCAACGATCGCTTTCTTTCGATCAGCCGACACACTCATCCAGCTCGTCACATTGCCTTTTCCATCGAATGGACTGATTAAGCGGTAAAACGTTCCGTACTGAAGCAGCGCTCGGTTTTCTTTATACCAGTTGATTTGCTCAGTCATTGTAGTAAGCTCAGCATCACTCATCTTCGTCACATCAAGCTCATAGCCAAAGGCACCAAAGTAAGCCACATTTGCCCTTGTCTCTAGCGACGTAACTCGTTTTACTTGATGATTCGGAACAGCTGAGACATGCGCCCCCATACTGCTGATTGGATATACCATAGACGTTCCATATTGTATGCTCAGTCGTTCAACAGCATCTGTATCATCACTCGTCCATGCCTGTGGAGCATAATAAAGCATTCCTGGATCAAACCTCGCTCCACCACTGGCACACGATTCAAACAGCACATGTGGGAAGGCTTCGATTAAACGTTCATACAAAGCGTATACACCTAATATATAGCGGTGCGGTACTTCTGCCTGCTGACTTTTCAGCAAAGAAAGGGAGCCGATTTCCGTCATATAGCGATTCATATCCCATTTCACATAATCAATGTTTGCTTCTTTTAAAATCGTTGCCATCTGCTCATAAATGGTATCGACAACTTTAGGATTGGAAAAATCAAGCACAAGCTGATGGCGGCCGATTGATTTCGATCTTCCAGGTACTTGAATGACCCACTCTGGATGCTTCTTGTACAGTTCACTCTCTTCCGATACCATTTCAGGTTCAAACCAGAGCCCGAACATTAGTCCCAGATCGTTCATTTTAGACGCCAGACTTGGTAGCCCTTTTGGGAGCTTTGTTGAATCAACAAACCAGTCACCGAGAGAACTCCGATCGTCATTTCGCTTTCCGAACCATCCATCATCTAACACAAACAGCTCGACTCCTGTTTCCTTTGCTTGTTTCGCAATACTCAATAATTTTTCCTCATCAAAATCGAAATATGTGGCTTCCCAGTTGTTTAGTAACACTGGACGTTCTGCATCACGCCACTTTCCTCGAGCAAGCCGAGAGCGATAAAGATCATGATACGTTTGACTAAGATGATTTAATCCGTGCTCTGAATAAGCCATCACCACTTCTGGCGTTTGGAACGTTTCACCACTTCGGAGCACCCATGAGAAATCAAATGGATTAATTCCCATCGTCACTCTCGCTGTCTCGTAATGATCCACCTCAACCTGCGCTTGGAAATTCCCGCTATAAACGAAGCTAAAGCCATAAACTTCTCCTGCATATTCCGTTGTCATCGGTCTTTTTAAAGCAAGAAACGGGTTGTGCTGCGCACTGCTCGTTCCACGCGTACTTTGAATACTTTGCACACCTGGGCTAAGTCGTCGTTCATGAACATGTCGCTCTCTCGACCACGAACCTGAGAGCTGCATCATACTAAAATCTGCATCTGGAAAATCAATTGAAGCACTGTGTGCTCGCTTTATCACATGATCACGACTACCTTCATTCGTAAAAGCGGCCGAACGAATCATGACATTCCGCTCGTGATACACCGAGTACATTAAAGAAAGAGAGAGATTCATAGACGAATCATGCAAATGAATCACTATCGTATCTGCTTCTGATTCATCTTCTACATATGTCGCAGGTAAACCTGATAGGCGCGGCTTTCCTTTCACAAGTTCATACGATTGATAAGTAAAATTCGATATGCGGCTTCCATCCGGATGCTCGATTTGAAAAGCAGGCTCTCGATAGTCAGATGTTCCGTACCCCGGATATTCCTGTTTTATTAAATCTAGCGAAAAAGTTGGATCGTCCTCAAACACATAAGAAGACGCGACTCTCGCCTCCTTTTTTGATAGATGGCTAAAATCAGAGCGGTTACGTATCTTTTTACCAAAATAAAGTTGTCCTAACTGCCCATTTTTCATTACGTTAAAAACATAGCTAAGCTCTTTTCCTTGCAGATGAAACTGAAGATTTTCTTCATTAATGAATACTGGCATCTGTTTCCCTCCACGTCCTATTCGAAAACGTTTCCATTTCTCCGTTCTCGTTCCCGTGTCTAGTTTAAAAAAATCCCCGTCACTGTTCAATGGTAAAAAAAATAAAGATTTATGCCTTTTATTGCTTAGACTTCTTATGGAGGATAAGATAAAATGCTATTTAGAAAGTAATTTATCTGACTTATCTACACGATTAAACAGTACTATTTTGCTTATTAAGGAGAATGACCATGGAAGAAAAGCCATCACAATATGGGTCTTATGGGTATCGTTTCTCAGATCCGATGCTTCAAAACCTTGCTCAAATTTGGTCACTGGGGTGGGATGAGCAAACCACGACGCTCTATGACTGGGATGGGAAAAACCGGCTGGATACAGGTAAATTCATTTTTCAATATACGATCTCTGGAAAAGGGTGTATCGATATTGACGGCGAACGTCATGAACTAACGCCCGGGCAAGGATTTATCGTCAACATTCCTGGCAACTATCGGTACTACCTACCTGAAGACAGCGATCGATGGGAATTTATTTACTTAACGTTATACGGGGACGTTGTCAAAAAATATTGGGAAGACATCCAAAAAGACATGGGACATATTATACATTTCCAGCCTGACTCCGATCCGGTTCTTTACTTATTGAACCTGTTAAACATGGCTTCAAACCGTCAAATTTCGAACGCGCATCAAGCATCTGGTTATGCCTATCAATTTACGATGATGCTTTTTACGTATTGTTCGAATCTTGAAAAGCGACTTTCCGATTGGCCAGAGGCTATTGTTGAAGCGTCAATGTATGCAATGAATCATTACAGTGAAGAAATTGGACCAGATGAAATGGCCGCTTCTTCTGGTATGTCGCGATATCATTTCACGAGACAATTCAAGGAATATACGAACCAAACGCCCATTCAGTATTTAACGGACATTCGGATTAAAAAAGCAAAAGAACTTCTAGTGAACACCAAATATTCATCAGAAGATATTGCGCTACTTATTGGGTATAAAAACGCTAATTACTTTAATAAAGTTTTTAAAAAAGTGACAGGCACCTCACCTGGAAAGTATCGGACAACGTTGTTGCTCCAGAAGTAAGCGAAAAGGACCGCAAAAGCGGTCCCTTCTACTTTGAAACTTCAATTGTAATCGATCGTTTGTCATAATTAATAGTCATACTTTTTCCTGAAGCTACAAAATTCTCAAGCACATCCTTTGATAGCTGCAGTGCAAACTGCGTACGTTCAAGCTTCTCTATATCAGCTGGGTCCACAAGATCCAGCTTCATTTCCTGCTCGTTTACTTCTTTGTGCAGTTTCTCCAATGATTCGTAAACGCTATGATATAGCGATTCGATTGGCTCATTTGCCTTACTCATCCCACATCATCCTTCATTCCATTTGACATTGTTCCTATTATATCAAATGGAAATCGTGTGGAACATTACGAAATGATGCCAATCGGCGAAAGCAACGTATAAATCACAATCATGGCGACGGTTGCTGCAATTCCTACCGGATATAGAAGCTTCCACGGTGACATATCGACTTGGGCATTTTCTTCAAGAACAAAATCTTTATCACGCGGTGCAATCTTTCCGATAACAAGCATCAGAATCGTACAAGCGACAAACAGAATTCCAAGGATATGCAAGAAGTGAATACCTGTATCCCAAACGAGTTGAGTCGTTGCATAAACTGAAATAAACACAAACAGAGATACTTTAGCTGCAATCGATGGAACGCGTTTCGTTAAATAACCGACAATTAGAATCGTAAAGATTGGTACGTTATAAAAACCGTTCACAATTTGTAAGTATTGAAAGAATCCTTGAGGAACTTTATCAATCAATGGAGCGATACACATCGCAAAGATTGCGAGAATAATCCCTACAAATTTCCCTTTTCGCACAATCACATTATCTGGCGCTTTCGGATTAAAGTACGGCTTGTAAATGTTAAGCGCAATGAGTGTAACAGATGAATTTAGGGCAGAGTTAAAGGATGATAGAATCGCCCCAAATAGCACCGCAGCAAAAAATCCAACGAGTGGCTTTGGCAATACTTCATTTACTAACATCGGATAAGCATCAGTAGGCTCAAGACCTGGTCCAAACATATTGAAGGCGATAATACCAGGTAAAATAAGAAAAACAGGTCCTAGCAGCTTCAAGAAGGCTGCAATCAACACGCCCTTCTGCCCTTCCTTCAAATTCTTCGCAGCAATCGCACGTTGCATAATGTGCTGTGCGGTTCCCCAATAAAACAAATTTACTAGAAGCATCCCTGTAAACATTGTCCCAAATGGAACAGGACTATTCTCATCTCCGACTGAATTTAGTTTTTCAGGAGAATTTTCCACAATCGTGTTAAACCCACCAAAAATCGATCCATCACCAAGAACATAAAGCCCGATAATTGGAATCATTAATCCACCAATTAAAAGACCGATTCCGTTAATCGTATCCGATACTGCAACGGCTTTTAGACCACCGAATATCGCGTAAATTGCGCCAATAATTCCGATCGCAAAAACGGTTACATAAAGACTAGCCATGCGACTAAGTCCTAACGCTTCTGGAATATTAAATAGTCCGTTTAATGCAACGGCCCCTGAATAAAGAATAGGAGGAAGCAAGTTGAAAACGTAGCCAAAGAGAAAGAGAATCGTCACAATTTGCTTCGTGCCAAAATCGTATCGCTCCTCTAGAAAATCAGGAATCGTCGTAATTCCACCTTTAAGATAACGAGGCAATAAGAAGAAAGCGACAATCACCAGTGAAATGGCAGAACCGACTTCCCACCCCATAACGGCGATCGTATCTGAATATCCCTGGGCATTCAAACCTACTAATTGCTCGGTTGATAGATTCGTCAGCATCAACGAGCCGGCAATAACCCATGCGCCGAGACTTCTTCCTCCTAGAAAATAACCATCCTGTGTTGCTAAATCTTCTTTTCGAGTTACAAGGTATGAGATAACAGCAACCATACCTGTAAAAAATAGAAATGAACCGACTGTAAAGAAACTCATTGGTGCCTCTCCTTTTTGTAAGCGGAATCAAAGTAATCCACACCGCTATGTATGCGTTTAAATGTCTGTGTTTTATTCTATACCGCGTTCTGTAAGCGTTTCAACGGTAAAAAAAACAGAAAGTTGTGCACTTTTTTGCTTTATCCCGTTACCGAGGTATTAAAAAGCCGCTGTGTCGAAATGACAACAGCAGCTTATCTTTGTGAGTTAATTAAAAAGGAGTTTGCTCTTTCAAAAGAGAAATAGTAGATGACAAATGGAGGTTTTTCTTATGAGACAATTTCTATACAAGCTTACGTTAATTCCTGAACTACTTGAAGAAAGAAACTGGACCGACAAAGAAAACGACATTGTCTCAGAGCACTTTCACGCCCTTCAACTCCTGTTGAAAAATGATACGCTCATTATGGCAGGCCGCACCCTAAACAATGATTCTTCTGCTTTTGGAATTGTTGTCATACAAGTTCCATCAGAAGATGAGGCAGAAGCATTAATGAACAGTGATCCTGCTGTACGAGAAGGGATTATGACTGCAGAGCTATTTCCTTACAGCGTTGCCCTATATAATGATACTTTCTCAACACGTTAGCTTATGGAATGATCAATCAAAAAGCAGACGCCTCGTGGACGTCTGCTTTTTGATTAGAAATATTGAACCATATGCTCTTCGTTCAGAAACTGCCCCTGTACATAGAGAGCCTTCTCTTCAATATAAACGGTTTTAAAACCGAAGCTCTTGTAGAGGTGTTTTGCTCGTTCATTCGTTGATACGACGGATACACTTAATATAAGCAGCGCATCCTGGTTCTTTGCATACTCCATTACGCGAGAGAGAAGCGCTCTGCCTGCCCCTTTGCCACGATATTCCGGTGTAACGTAGACAGCAAACAAATCCGCTTTATGGCGAACTTTAATCCCAGACCCTCTCACAAATGTAACCACACCAATTAACGTCTCGTTATCAAAAGCGCCAAAAGTAGCGCCAGATTCCATGTTTCTCGCTGTGCTTTTAATCGGGTCATCCTTTAGAATCGCCTCTTCGTAACTTGACGCGAACGCCTCCGGATTTTTCTTTAATGCTTCTAATCGAAGCTCCCAATACGTTTCTGCATCATTTACTGTTAGCTGTCTTACTTCCATGTCAAAACCTCCTAAGCTATGAGTCCTTTTATAAATGCTTTACATTTTTCTGCAATGAATTCTTTATCATGATCGAGTGTGGCCACGTGATAGCTGTCATTCAACTCAATTACTTCTTTATTCGTTGAAGCAATTTCTTCATAAATAGTAGTCGAATTTTCTGGCGGTACAACATGATCCTCGATTGACTTAAAGATTAACGCTGGCATCGTAATGTTCGAAAGATCCTTTCGGGTAACGTCTACTAACTTCAAAATCTCTTGAATCGACTTCGTTGGCGTTTTCTCATAAGCCAGCTCATCAACGCCTTCCGCTTTAATATCTGAACCAATGGCATCAAGGAAGCGCGGCTCTGTTTTTCCTCTCATTTGTTCGAGGTCAGGCAAATCAATTGCTGCATTAATCGGCATAATTCCTTTTACTTCTGGGTGTTTGCTAGCTAAATAAAGCGTTAGCGTACCGCCCATTGATAACCCAGTGATGAAAAGCGTATCACAACGTTCATTCAACCATTGGTAGCCATCTTCAACAGACTCGATCCACTCTTCATATGTACTCTGTTCCATATCCTCATAATGTGTCCCGTGCCCTTTTAATCTTGGGCCACATACCGTGTAACCTTCCGAAGCCAGTAGCTCTCCTAGATAACGCATGCTTTGCGTTGAACCTGTAAAACCATGAAGAACTAAAACGCCTATTTTGTTTCCTTCAAAATAAAATGGTTCTGCACCTTGTTGAATCTCGTAATTCCCCATCTAAATCCCTCCTAATGGTTATCGTTATTCGTCACGGAAGCGCTTCATTCCTTTCAAGAAATGTGCGAATAGAGGTTTGAACTTGGCCATACAGTGGAACATATTACCTGGATATACTTAACAGGAGGAATGCAACGTGTCACACTTATTGAAGCAACATGATCCCCAACAAAAACAATCATTCATTCAACGTTTATTAGACCGCGGTGTATATAAATTAAAAGACAAACAGCTTTATGAATGTACAATGGAAGAATTAGAGCGACTTGTTCATATGGTTGAGCTACCATAACATCTCCAGAGGATACTGCCGGAGATGTTTTTTTGTGCAACTATTTACCCTTTTCCAACCAATCACTCGCCAGCATACTATAGACAACGTGATCATAGAATTCTCCGTTTACAATTTCCACCTGTCTAAGCACACCTTCTTTCGTAAACCCAAGTCGTTCAGGAATGGCACGGCTTTTCTTATTGGCAGACGCCGCACGGATCTCTATTCGATTTAACCCCATTTCCTTAAACCCTAAATGAATCATTCCCCGGCACGCCTCAGTCACAATCCCCTTCCGCTGAAATTTCTCACTTAGCCAGTAGCCAATCGTAGCGTATTGATGGGTTTTATTCACTTCATTAAATCCCACGGTTCCTGCAAGCTCACCTTTATAAAACATGCCAAGCGTTTTCGGATACCCTCCTGTTTCACTAACACCTTTTAATGTACTTTGGATAAAATCCCGTGAAGCCTCAACATCCGTATTGTAATCAACCCATGCGAGCCACTTTTTTAAGTGATCTCTTGATTCATCGATCAAGTGATAAAGTGCTTCTGCATCGTTAAGGGTGTACATTCTTAAATAAAGATCCTCGTTAAGCTGATATGTAAACATGTTCCTATTCTCCTCTTTTTTCACCTTAAGACTTTGTCTCGTCTTGTCATCCGTTTTCCGTTATGAACCTTGTTTTTCCTCTAAGTCGTTAGTCTTTTTTTAATCATGAGGATTTGGCCACGATGGCTAATTTCATCCTCCATAACATGGAACCATTTGAAATAATGGTTCGCCTTTTCATCCCAGCCAAAAGGCGTTACTTCTTCTAGCCAGGTATCGTCCTTTTCTCTTAATTCATTAAGCGTTTTCGCACGAACAAGACTAAGCTCACTCCAATAATAATCAAGGTCGCGCCCCTGAATCACTGTTCTCGCTTTATCTCCAAGCTCAATGCCTGTTTCAAGTTCCTCCCATTCCGCATCATTTAATTCCCGCTCTTGAAACGTCATGATTTGAAAGGCTCTTTCGATTGAAGACATATGATGAAGGAGCATCCCAATGGAATTACTCTTGTCATCTATGTGAAAATCGAGTTGATCAACCGCTAACCCTCTGATTGCCTCTTCTGTAGTGTGTCTGGCATAATCCATCATCGACACTAACCTACCAACCTCAGGCGTAAAGCCTTTCTTACGATCAATCATACAAAGATCATGATGTGGCATCGTTCGACATCCTCCTTTTGATCAAATCTAGCTTATTCTTACTACTTTCCATAGTAGACTCGAAAATCCCTCTTTGGTTCCTTACTTTTCCAGAAAAAGCCCTCGATTCTAGCATAGAATCGAGGGCTTTTGTGTGTTTAACCAATAAAATCTGGTTTTGGATAATATAATTGAATTTTGGACAATAAAAACGCAGTTTGGCCAATATATCCGAAATTTGGCCAATAAACGTCGAACAGCCGTCCTCCTGCCACCACAGCAACCAAAGAAATCACTGCATTTCCACGAAAACGTCTTTCACTTTGCCTGTAATATCGTGACTTGAGGCGCCTTCAACCATCATCGCAATCAATAAGTCCTTCTCATCCGTGTTATACGCAACAAAAAGTCCATTTTCTGGGCCTTCTTCTTCGCCTGCCGCTTTTAACTCAGCCGTTCCTGTCTTACCAGCGAGCGAAATGCCTTTAACCACTGGATCATAAGCGGTACCCTCAGGATCAGAAACCACCTTCTCAAGATCATCGCTCACAATCGAGGCGATTTCAGGGGAAATCACTTTATACTCCTCCGCTGACTCGTCTTCTACCGTTCGAAGCGTCGGTTTCAGCATCACACCATCATTCGCAAACGTCGTATAGGTCATCGCTAACTGATAAGGGGAAATCTGTAGCTCCCCCTGTCCATAGGCAGAGTCAGCTAAAAGAATGTCATTATCACCGAGCCCACCGTTTGAGATCGATGAGTTTTCAGTTGGAAAAGGAAACTTGACTTCCTGACCAATCTGGAATGATTCCAATCCTTTCTGGAACTTATCTGCGCCAAGATCAAGCGCTTTTCGTGCAAAATAAATATTGTCCGAATGCATAAGCGCTTCTGCAAGGTTTACTTCAGGATCAGCCGGCTTCACGCGCGTCACTTTATATCCACCCCAGCTTGAGTCTGGCTGCCACTTCAAACCATCAATTTTCTCAACTGCATTCGGATCTAAATCACCATCCCGCAGTGCGATCGAGGCAGTAAGCGGCTTAATTGTTGACCCAGGTGAATACGTTTTATTAAACTTCGCTGAAAAAGGAAGATCCTTATTACCAGCCAACTTCGCATACTCGCCTTCGTCAAACCCAAGCGTAAAATCATTTGGATTATAGGCAGGGGAGCTTGTTAATGCAAGCGTCTCACCTGTTGTTGGATGGAGCGCTACCGCAGTTCCCGGATCTTTTCCAAGCTCTTCAAACAACTTCTGTTGGACAGTGCCATCGATCGTAACTTGAATGTTCTCGCCATCAACCTTTTCCTTACTGGCAATCACTTTCTCAGGATCCGCTCCCTTTACTTCAATCGACCAGCCCGTTACACCATGAAGCTCGTCTTCATACACTTGCTCAAGGCCAGCTTTTCCAATGCTCTCATAGCTGGAATACCCTTTTCCTGCATACTTCTCAAGGTCTTCTTTCTGCATTTGTCGAATATAACCCGTCAAATGAGCGGCACTTTCACCAAAAGGATAAATCCTTTCTTTTGTATTATTAATCTGAACGCCGGTAATTTCACCTGCATCAGCAATAAGCTCTTCCTCTGTTTCCATGACGCTTTTTAGCGGAACGAACTGTGTGGGATCAGACTGCACCCAACCTTGATTAAGCTCTTTTTCTATATCCTCTACGCTCATTTTCAAAGCGTCACTAAGTTCATTCACAATCTTTTCTTGATCGGATTCAATAGCTTGCGGCACCACTCCAATTTGCTTCACCGTACCATTAACGGCTAATCCATCACCATTTCGATCGGTAATTTCACCACGAACTGGAACAGAAGAACGAATCGTAACCTGATCACCTTCTTCTAATTCTTTAAAAATAAACGAAGGGTCCCAATTCACCCCATAAGAATCAGCATCTTCTCCTTCAGTTAAAGTAAGCGTTGCTTCGTTATCAAACGAAACTTCCCCTGCTAGTGTCTGCATCGAAACTGAAAACGGAAACGTCACTTCTCCATTATCATTTGGCTCTGGCTCTTCTTCAGGTTTCTTAAAAGTAACGCTTAAATCCTCAACTTCCACATCGCCATAGATTGACTGATACCGCTCAACAAATTCATCTTCTGAAATCGATTTTTTTGTTGCTGGAGATAATTGCTTATACATGCTACTAAACTCCTGCTTGTTCCAGTCCTTTACGTATGTATCGAACGCATCAACCGCTGATGGTTGATCCGAACATCCCGCTAAAAACAGTAAAAAAAGCCCCATTGCGATAAATGATTTTAGTTTCACACTCTGCCCCTCTTTTTCTATTATTTTCCTCTTATTATAAAAGACTTTAAGACAGGAAGGAAGGGAAAAAGGTTATCCTTTGAATGCGTAAGTGCGACTTCCTTTTACATTTGTTTTCACACGAAACACTCCGCCGGCATACGGAAACTGCTTCAGTTCATCTTCACTCGTATTTGTTCGCGCTGTGGTAATGTAGAGCTCATTTCGCTCTTTTCCGCCAAAGACGCATGAGGTCACATTCAAGGCTGGTACGCTAACTTCTAGCAGTCTTTCACCAGTATCTGGGTTCCATCTTGTTACCTTAGAACCTCCCCAGTGAGCGATCCATAGATTTCCTTCTTCATCACTCGTCATACCATCTGGCATACCCTCGCCATCAGGAATCGTAATCACTTCAACAGGATTTCGGATATCACCTGTAGACAAATCATAGTCATAGCGAACGACTTTTTTCGTCGGCGTGTCAATAAAATACAAATAGCGCGTATCTGGTGACCAGGCGAGTCCATTGGACGTACTCACATGATCGATTTTTTTTGTCACTTCAAGGTTTTCATCAAGACAATAAAGCGCGCCTTCCCCTTTTAACCCTTCCATGTGCATCGTTCCTGCCCAAAACCGCCCAGCTGGATCGCATTTTCCATCATTAAAGCGATTATCAGGCAAATGACTCTCTGGATCGGTAATCGCCTCTACGTTCTCAGTTGAAAGATTCATAGCATAAAATCCCCCAGCCATCGCCATCACTAGACCACCTGATTCACGTGGTGCAATCGTTCCAACCATTTGCTCCTGCTTCATCTCAATATTACCTGCCGTCATCGGGTTGTAGGCATGAACCTTCTTTCCTTCAATATCAACCCAATAAAGAAGCTGACTCTGATCATCCCAGCAGGGTCCCTCCCCGAGTATTGCGCGTGCATCAATGACTAGTTTTGCTTCCATAAACTGTACCTCCTGATTAGTGAATCTTCTATTCTCTCTACTTTAACCCTTAATAAGAAAAGGGTCCACCTTCTATAGTTTAAGAAGGGAACCCATGCTTTTTAAATTAAAAATGGATTAGCTAAATCGGTCCACTGGTATTTTTGTCCCCAGCTTTCTTTTGCGAGCGTCGTTACCCGATCAATGATCTCCTGTGGAACCGTTTCAACGGCTCCCATTTCATTCGGGTTATAATGATAGGCATACACACGTGATAAAAATTGATCAAATGGAAGAGAGGCTTCTCCTTCCTCTTCCCCATGATTTCGGACCGTTGACTTAATGCCCTGTCCCCAATCCTGTCCGCTATCATTATTCGGATTATAAAAGTAAACTCTCGTTTCCCCAGATGGATCAGCATCAATACGCTGGATGCTAATCGCATGAAGACCGAGTAAATCGGCGTTCGCTGTAGTGACGAAGATCCCGACCGGGTTTGGATAAATCAGTTGATGACCTTCGTTGTAATCCGGATGATGCGTTGCATAAAAGAGTCGTGCAAACTGTTCATAGTTTGTTACAGCTCCGGTTACCGGATTTATAACGGATGAAAACTCCTTAGAAATCCACTGACCATAAAATTCCGGATTCACAAATTTATGACCATCTTCACCACGTAGAGCGCTTCGCTTCATCATTTCATCGTAAACGCGATCAAGATGAGGAACGAGAATAAGCGAAACGGCATCAAGCTCTTTATGAAGATCCGGGGCAAGGCCTCCCGCGATAAGCGACGAATTAATTTCAGCACCTTCAAACGAGATATCAATTTCCCCGTCTCGACACGCTCTTGCGACAAGCTCTAGCAAAAATCCTGGATCGTGCTGTGACCAGAGGCTGATGCCTCGGGCTGATTGACAGGTTGGGTTCATTCCCTGTCCAATACCAAGCGGTTGCCCTAATACGCTTAAAAGTCCAGATAATAGAATTCCTACCGGTGTGATGTCCTTTGGATTATCCCGTGATGCGAGTAAATCCTTTTCGACTTCAGGGAGCATCTCAATTTCAACCATACGCTCCAGTCCTGGAATGACAGGCGGAGAGGATAATACGCCGCGCTCAAGCATGCGCGCCAGTCCGTAAAGAGACTGAGCAGTGACAGGATAAATTGCTAATGAAACCAACTCTTTCACTAAGGAAAAATGCTCATTTAGGTTCGCTTCCCCTTTTTCAGTCAACCCAAGTGTTAAGACGAGTAAATGAGACGCGTCCTCTTCTGCAAGAGTACGTGCAAGATTGGCATGAACCGGTGAGACGAGGCCCGTATCACGCATCACGTCTGCAAATCGTTCTGCTTCTAACTCTTTTTCCATCTCAGATAGCGCATTAAATTGACTTTGATAGTCAGCAAAGTTAGGGTATTTCTTGCTCAGTTCTGTTGGTGCGTGCACGCTATCAAGGTAGCGCTGAATGCTTTCGCGTCCTTCTACGCTTAAGTCCTCTGAAGATAAGAGATTTTCAGCATAACCGATCATCTCTTTAATTCGCTTCACCATGATCGGGCGCTGAGCAGTCAATCGGTCGATTTCATCAACAAACGTAGCTGATAGCGATCCGAGCGACATTTTTTCAGCTAAAAATTGAAAGAGGAGGATGCCTCTCTTTTGTTCTTGCCCTTGATTAATTCTTGCTTCCTCCGTTTCAGCTGGAAAAATCATTTGGAGATTCAGCGCCATCACTTTGTTTAGAAAAGTGCGGGCTTGCTCACGTGAAACATCTGGGTGTGTATAGTCCTCTTTCGCAATTGCAAGCATACGAAGCTCACTTAGCACTTCAAAGATCGAATAGTTTCCGTCTATTTTAAACGATCCACCTACAAGAGGCGGTTGTAATTTACGAGGTTCTTCCCATGGTCCACCTTCAAAAATGCCTGCCTTATCATAGTCACCAGCAAGTTGATAAAGGGATTCGAGCTTATTCTGGTCAATGAGAACGGCAGCGTCTGATAACAATTCTTCTAACACAACTGGATTCTGGCGGTTTTCCTTGAATGACTGAAGAGTCCTGACAAACTTTTGCTGTTCTGAATTTGAAAATGATGTTTCCATTTCCATACATCCCCCATTATTTACAAGATAGCTATTTGTACCCCAATCCAGGAAAAGGAAACCACATCTAAGGAACTATTTATTTTCGATTATCGAGCATTTCGCGGAATTATTGAGAATATCACGGAATTATCATGATTTTCGCAGAATAAAAATAAATATCGCGGATATATTCCGAAATTCGCGGAAATAACAAGATCCTCTCTGAATAAAAGTTCTTCTAAAAGAAAAAACGGTCATCTTTATCGCAGATGACCGCTCTCAACATAAAATTTTACTCTTTTTCACTCGTTTTCCAAGATGATTCAAGCTCATACACTTTTAGAGATTCAAGCGTTACCTTTCCATTCATCGCATAGATCTCAAAACCATCACTATGCTCTGATGGGAAGATCCGATTGGTCATGACACGCTTTCCATCATTCGCAAACAATTCAACGGAAGAGCGATCAACAAAAAGATGGAGTTTCACTTTGCCATCTTCCGTTGGTTCTAGCGGAGCTCGATACACACCAGGAAACTGTTCATGAAAACTTGTATCGCCACTATTCTGTCGATCAATAAATGCTAGATTATTTTTTGAATCATATCCTACAATCGTTTCCTCTTCGTCTCCCTTTCGAACGCGGAAGCCGAATTCACCTGACGTTTCTAAATCGAATTCGGCAACGACTTCATAGGTATCAGCTTTAAAATCATCAAGCGGCATTCGACCTTCCACTTCTTTATCCGATAAATCCACTAACTTCTTAGAACGATTCGACTCAATCTCACCCGCAGGCTCTTGGATAAGACGCGTTTCTCCGTCCACTTCTTTCAAAGAAACCTCACGTGGTAAAGACATGGCACCTTTCCATGGATCTGTCGGTAAATCAGACGCATACATCCAGTTACTCATCCAGGCAAGCCAAATGGGATTGCCCTCATGGTTGCTGAAAGCTTGTGCCGCATAAAAATCGGTGCCGTAATCAACCCAGTTAATGTCGTCTTTTGCCCCTTCTCTCGTGAACGTCTTTCCATCGAAATCACCGATAAAATATTGTCCACCCGATCCACCAGCAATACTTCCTGGATTCATATCCACCTGTAGCACCCATTTCTCATTAGAAGAGTCGCCATCAACCGGTAATTGGAAAAGTTCTGGCGTCTCCCAAACACCACCCTGTGCGCCCTGATCAACACCGAATTCACTTAATTTCTCCCAGTCGATCAAATTATCTGAGCCATAGAAAATAACTTTATTTCCTGCGGCAAGAAGCATGATCCACTTTTCAGATTCTTCGTGCCAGACCACTTTAGGATCTCGAAAATCTTTTATCCCAGGGTTCAGAAGTATCGGATTCCCCCGGTATTTCTTCCACGTTTCTCCACCATCTTCACTATAAGCGAGACCCTGCGTTTGTTCTTCGCCCGCTATTGTATAAAAAGCCACAAGACCCGCTTTTCCTTCTGCAAAAAGGCCGCTCGTATTGGTTTTGTCATAAATCGCGCTACCAGAAAAAATCATCCCCTGATTATCCGCTTCTAGCGCCATCGGTTTTTCTTCCCAGTGATAAAGATCTTCACTGACCGCATGACCCCACCCCATGTTTCCGAATTCATTTCCTGTAGGGTTATGCTGGTAAAACAAATGGTATTTTCCTTCAACATACACCATCCCGTTTGGATCGTTCATCCAATTTTGTTCTGGCGTATAGTGAAACTGGGGACGTAGCGACTGATTGTATTCTTTTGGTATCTCAGGCTCTTTCTCTTCTTGTTCTGGCGATTCATTTTTGCCATTAAAGTTCGCAAAGATAAGAATGCCGATCACGACAATAACGCCTACAGCTAGCAACCATTTTCTCATAGTATCCAGCTCTCCTGTCTGTCAAACGAATAATGCCTCTAAATAGAAAAGTAACTGTCGAAGCTTCCCCTCCGACAGTTACCATCATTCTTATTTAAATACGCCAGCATCCATTTCTTTTAAAATCTTCGTTTCATCATTGTGAATCGAAAGTTTAAGAGATGGAGCTAATGTGCCGCCAAAGTGATCAAATTGATATTGCTCTGACTGCGCGCCAAGTTCATTGATTGTTAAACCGTTTAGGTCATAGAAGTTAGCAAAGCTAATCACTGTGCCATTCGGCATAACCATCCAAGAATAGGTCTGATAAGGCTCATTCTCCGGATTTGCTACAACAAGACCACTTCCGTTAAGAGGCTCATAGTCTGATGTTAGAGAATCCGATACAAAGCCATAAAGACCATCTGGACCAGTTATTCCTGGAGCAAACTTGTTTTTGTGCGTATCAGTGAAAAGATAGTATTTATTTCCCTTTGTTACGATATGCGGACGTTCAAGCTCCTGATTGAGGCTGTTCGCTTCCATCAGTGGAGGCATGATGTCAAACTCTGTGTAATCATCGTTTTCCGCTTTTGCGATTCCGATATTACCGTTAAAGAGTTTGGATTCTTCAGGTACTTCGTCTACTGTAGCGAAGTCTTCAGAACCGATGTGCTCTTGTTCAACAGAGCGTTCTGCAGGTGTACCGCCAGAGTTCCCTTCAAACAAGATGTAATCTTCGCCTGTTTTAGGATCTTCAAAGAACCACGGATCACGGAATGCATAAGCAATGTCTCCCTGCTTACTTTGTTCCATTGTCTGGTAGTATTCACCATCTGGCTCAAGAATCACTTCATGATCAGACCAGTTGTTGAATTCGATTCCCTTATTTGAAGCATCAACATCAGCAGAAGCCTTTACGAGACGCTGCTCATAAGTTAGCTGTTCTTCGCCTTTACGACCTGTTGCCGTATAGAAGAAATTAATCTCGCCATCTTCAATCATGGCTGAACCTGCCCATTGACGTGAACCTAGTGCCTGCTCTTCATTAAAAACAGTACCGCCAAGCTTCCAATCTTTCCCGTTCTTTGAAACGAAGTAGCGAATTTCAGCAATATCATGACGCTTACCAGGTAATACATCACTTGGAGCTGTTAGCGAGAAAATCACTTTATAACCGTTTAATGTTGCAATCGAACCATCTTTGTTACGTAGTGGCCACGTGTCCCAGATATGGTACTCTGGCGCAATTTGTTCAAGGTCTTTTGTGTTAATTTCTGGAGCTGTATTATCTTTGTTTTGAACAATTTTAGAAGCATCTTCTCTTGTCCAGTTCGACGTTTCACTCTCTGCTGCAAAGCTTGTTGCAGGGGCAAAACTTGAAAACAGGGTAGCGAATCCGAGAACGGAAGTCGCTACTGTTTTTGAAAACTTATTCATATGGGTAAGTCTCCTTTAGTCTGGTTTCCCAGTTTTAGTGTGAAGGCATAATTTGACCTGGCTTAAGTGCGCCAGTTACTTTTGTTTCATCACCATGAATCGAAAGCTTAAGCGTCGGAGCAAAAGTACCGCCAAATTGAAGTTCACCGTTCTCATCACGATACTCGTTCACAAAGCTGATCACTGTACCATTCGGCATCACTGCGTGAGAGTATGTCATAAATGGATCATCTTCAGGGTTTGCTACAACAAGACCGTTGCCGTTAAGCGGCTCGTAGTCACCGCGAAGAGAATCATTCGTAAAGCCATAAAGACCATCAGGGCCCGTTAATCCAGGAGCAAATGTAAATTTATGTGTGATTGTAAAGAGATAGTACTCTCCACCTTTTACAAGGATGTGTGGACGCTCAAGCTGCTGGTTGACACCATTTGCTTCGAGTAGTGGTGGAAGCAATTCAAAGTCTGTTAGCTCTTCATTCTGTGCTTCAGCAATCCCAACGTTACCGTTGTAATCTTCAGCGCCAGCTGGTACATCGTGAGTTTCACGGAAATCAGCATCACCAATATTTTCTGGATCTAGTGACTTGTCGTCCCCTGCTGTATTCCCTTCAAAGATTAAGTATTCTTTTCCTGTTTTAGGATCCTGGAAGAACCATGGGTCACGGAATGAATAAATAATATTTCCTGTTTTTTGTTCTTGCGTTTCATAGTACTCACCGTCAGCTTCAGCAAGGATTTCATGCTCACCAAAGTTGCTTAGCTCAACAGATTTAGATTTCTTATCTGCTTCGATATCAAACGTTGTTTTCGCAAGACGTTGTTCAAATGTTGTTTGTTCTTCACCTTTACGTCCAGTTGCTGTATAGAAAAGGTGAACCTTATCATCGTCATCCATCATTGCTGATCCTGCCCATTGGCGAGCGCCTAGTGCATCTTCTGATTCATAAGCGAGTCCGCCCATTTTCCAATCTTTTCCGTTCTTCGAGTAGAAGTAGCGAATTTGAGCTTCGTCGTGACGACCGCTCCATGTATATTCTTTAGAAGCTGTAAGAGCAAAGACAACCTGGTAACCATTTACCTGTGCAATCGATCCGTCACGATTACGTAGTGGCCATGTGTCCCAAACCCAATAATCTGGAGCCACTTCATCCACGTTGTCGATGTTAGGTGCGGTGTTGTCTTTCGATAAATCATAACCCTGCGCGTCTTGACGAGACCAAACTGCTGTCTCCACATCCTCAGCCGCATTTGTAGATAACGGCATGCCTGCAAATCCACTTACAAGCATAATTGTCGATAGTGCAATCCCCTTAAATACAGAAGACTTTTTCACGTTCCCCATCTGCCACACTCCTCAAAATTTAGTAAAATGTTTCGTTCGCCATAACTGTATGGAAAATATGTGAACCAGTCAATATGCCCGAAAAAGCAGAAATCTTACAGGTCTTTAGATAGGAAAACCTTATTCTGTCAATCAAGAAAGCGGTTATCAATTGGGTATCGAAAAGGCTTTCATCGCAAAAATAAATGGTTCTTTAGAATCAGGAATCGATTCCACATAGAGGCATATAGACCCATCTTATATGACAATTACTTTACTGCATTGTCATAATTTTAATATAAAAGTTAATGTCCTGTTATCAATTCACCTTAATCTTCCACTACAAATTGCTCGATTCATGTGCAAATTAACGTCTCTGGATTATAATAAAGACAACCTAACTAAGGAGGTTATACTTATGAAAAATAGCATCGAATTACATAAAGATTCTTACCTGAAAGAACTAGAAGAATTCTTGAAAATCCAAAGCATTTCAGCTGTCCCTAATCATAAATCAGATGTTCAAAAAGGAGCTAAATGGGTAGCCAACTCTTTGGAAAAGGCCGGCATGGAAAACATTGAAGTTATTGAAACAGAAGGTCATCCGATCGTCTACGCTGATTGGCTTCATGCAGAAGGTAAACCAACGATTCTGATCTATGGCCATTATGATGTGCAGCCCGCTGATCCACTCGATCTCTGGGAAACGCCACCATTTGAGCCCGTTATTCGTGATAACAAGATCTTTGCTCGTGGTGCGACGGATGATAAAGGTCAACTGTTTATTCATATCAAGGCGATGGAACTTTTGATGCAAGAAGATGGCAAGCTCCCCGTTAATGTGAAGTTCTGTATTGAAGGGGAAGAAGAAATCGCCAGCCCACACCTTGGACCTTTTATTGAAAAAAATACTGAGATACTTTCTGCTGACGCTGTTGTGATTTCAGATACCTCCTTTATTAAAGAAGGCTTACCTGCGATTTGTACATCGTTACGTGGGGCCCTTGCGATGGAGGTGAAGGTGAAAACAGCGAATACGGATCTCCATTCTGGCGTATACGGCGGTGGGGTTCCAAACGCAGTTCATTCCCTTGTTCGTCTACTCGATAGTCTTCACAGCGAAGATGGCGCCATTGCCGTTGATGGATTTTACGAAGGTGTGCCAGAACTGACTAAGGAATTGAAAGAAGAAATCGCTCAGATTCCGTCCGATGATGAAGGAATGAAGCAAGAGCTCGGATTAACTTCTTTATTTGGAGAAAAAGGATTCACTTTCAAGGAACAGACGGGTATTCGACCAACGCTTGAATTGAACGGGATTTCAGGTGGATACCAAGGTGACGGAATTAAGACAATCGTCCCCTCAGAAGCCACAGGTAAAATTAGCTGTCGTCTCGTCGGAGATCAAGATCCACAACAAATTTATGAACGTATTGAAAAACACCTTCTTGATCATCAACCAGTCGGTACAACCATAACCGTTAATCAATTTATCCAGGCCCGTCCCGTCTCTCTTGATTCAAACGATCCAATGATTCAAAAAGCGGCCGATGCTTATGAAAAGGTGTATGGCGTGCGTGCTCTCTTTCCTAAAGAAGGCGGCTCGATTCCAATTGTTGAAGTATTTGCTCGCGTCCTTGAAGCGCCTGTTGTGCTCATGGGCTTCGGACTCCCGTCAGAAAATTTACATGCGCCTAATGAACATTTTCATATCGAAAATTTCACAAAAGGGATCGAAACCGTTTGTACGTATTTCAAGTCACTTTCATAGAGAATTAACCTATTTTTATACCAAATTTAGATATACTAGAATTGCTTTAGTTATTTTAAAACAGCGGCACCTCTCTCCCATTATAATCAGGGATTGAGATGCCGCTTATGTTCATTCTTAACTTAGTTAATTTTCGCCAAGATCATCAGGAGCTCCGCCTTTTTAATTGGGCAACTAGATAAGCGGTAGTGTCATCCAAAAAGTGTGAGACTCTCCCTCTGACTTTAATCCAATCTGCCCTTGATGGTGTACAAGAATTGCTTTGGATATCGCGAGTCCAAGTCCTGTTCCGCCTGTATTACCTCTTTCGCGTGCAGAATTTGCACGATAGAACCTTTCAAAAATTTTATCTTTTTCTTGGATAGGAATTGCTTGTCCAGGACCGGAGATCGATAGCCTATAATGACTTTCTACTAATTCTCCTTTTATCATTATTGGTCCTGTTCCTTGATAGTATCTAATTGCATTATCAATTAAATTACTGATCACCTGCGAAATCTCTTCAGTAGAAACCTTTACTGTACCAGATTCAGCCTTTACCTCCACGTTAATTCCTGCACTTTCTAATGACCAACGAAACATTGCAACCGATTGATGTATTAGAAATTGCATATCGATTGGTTCTTTCTCGGTATACGTCTGTTTAGATATATAATCCCATTCCTTCACTTGTTCAAGCTGTTCCACCATGTGAATAAGTCGTTCCGATTCCTTCTGAAGAGAATGGTAAATTTGTTGATCCCCTTCAATCACACCATTTTTCAAAGCACCCAAATAACCATTCAAATTAGCTAATGGGGTACGAAATTCATGTGAAAAATCCAAAACCAGCTCTTTTCTATGTTGTTGCATCTCTTTTAATTGTTTCACCAGATCATTAAAATGAACAATTAATTCTCCTACTTCATCTCTCGTATTCACAATAATGGGGTTGGGATAATGACCTGCTTTCATTCTTTTCGTTGATTCAATTAGCTCTTTTAACGGTCTTATGATTTCCTTTACCAAGCGATAATGTATTAAACTTCCAATTGAAATGGCAGCTATACTAAATATCCATAAATATTGAAAAAGAATGGAGTTAAATAGTTGCTGTTTCTGGTCATTCCACGATCCCAATCCATTAGCCAAAGAACAGGCAGTATGATAGATCGCCCAACTGCTTAATGCGATAAATATACCAACGACAACGACATTAACAAATGTCAGACGTAATAAAAGTTTATTTGGCAGAAAGGTCTTTGCGCGTTTATTCCACAACAAATTTATACCCCATTCCTCGAACTGTTTGAATACGTTCAGGAATACCAGGATTAACCTCAATTTTTGCCCGTAGTTTCTTAATATGGGCATCAATCGTCCGATCCATAACCGTTTTATCGACGTAGGGGTATAATTGTAAAATCAAATCTTCTCTTGATCTAACAACATTTGGGTTTTCCATAAAATGATAGAGTAGATTGAATTCGTGTTTTGTTAAGTTTATCTGTTTATCATAGAGAAACACCTCACCGTTTCGAGGTTTGATACATAACCCTTTGTAAGTGACTTTTTGACAAAACTGTCCCGTACGTCGCAAAACGGCCTCAACGTGAGCAAGAAGTTCTTCTGGATCGAACGGCTTGGTCAAATAATCATCTGCTCCTATTTTTAATCCCTTGATTTTATCCTCTGTTCGCGCTTTGGCTGATAGCATAATAATCGAAACCTCATTCCGTTCTTGATCCCGTACCCACTTGCAAAATTCCTCTCCAGGTAAAAGGGGTAACATTAAATCAAGAACGACTAGACACGGATGGTGTTCTAAGAACACATTTTTCGCTAATTCACCGTTTGCAGCTTCTACTACCTCATAGCCTGCGTTTTTCAGATATATCGCGATAAGGTTTCGAATCATTTGATCATCTTCTACGACTAAAACTGTCTGCTTCACCAAACTCACCTCTTGGCTATTGTACTATATGTAAGACTATTTCATCTTTTCATATTGTTGTATCATGAGGTCATAATTTAATGCACCCATTGCAACGAATTGGATTCGACCATTTGAATCGATCATATATGAAGTTGGATATGCACTCACTTGATACGTATCAGAAACATCAGAATTCACATCCATCACAACTGGAAAGGTCATTCCGAATTCTTTTACAAATCCTTCGACTCCTTCAGTACTCTCTTCTGTTTCTGTGAGGTTTACGGCTAAGATCTCGACATCTTTTTTCTCGTACAGTTTTTGAAAATCAGGAATTTCTGCTCTACAAGGTGGACACCAGGTAGCCCAGAAGTTCACGATTACTCGTTTTCCTCTATAATCAGATAATTGCACAGCTTCTCCATTTAACGTTTGCAGTTTGAAGTTAGGTGCAATCTGCCCTTCATTTACCCCAACATCATTTGATTCTACTAAATCATCACCTTCAACCGCTTGAGTTGAAGGCTGAGAGCTGGCTACCTGATCATTACTGCTATTTTCCCCTTTAGCGTCATCAGTAGAGCTAGTAGAATCATATACTGCCCAACCAACCATACCTATAATAACGATAATTAGAATTGTTCTTCTCATTCCTCATCCCCCTTTATCCTAATTCTGATAACCATGTATTTTGTACTAGATCAAGCAAAAAGCCTGTTATTCGTGGCAATAGCCCGAAGAATAATACCAATCCCATAAGAATCATGATTACAGCACCGAACTTCATAATGACCTCACTATGCCGAACGATCCATCTAGTCGAACCGAGAAAGAATGTCAAAAGTATAAAAGGTAAAGAAAAACCAATTACATACATCACCGTATACACGATCCCATGCCCTGGATTACTCGCTGCCAATAATAGAATTGATCCAAAAATAGGACCGATACATGGTGTCCACCCAGCAGCAAAACCAAGCCCTACAAAAAAAGTGCCAAGGTATCCAACCGGTTTTTTAGAGTAGCGAATACGTCTTTCTTTCATTAAAGTTGGAATCGTTATCCACCCTGCAACAAAAAATCCCATGAGGATAATAAAAATTCCCGCAAAACGCTGAATTAATAAACCAGAGTCACCTAGTAATAAGTTTTGAACCCATTGACCTAATAATGATGCACTAGCCCCTAAACTAATAAAGACAAGTGATACCCCTAATAAGAAAAATAACGAATGGCTCAATAATTGACTACGAATCTTTGAATTTTTATTTCCCTGCAAATCCTTCACACTTATTCCAGTTATGTACGAAAGGTAGGCTGGAAAAATTGGTAATACACAGGGAGATAAGAAAGATAAAGCTCCAGCTCCCATTGCGAGGAACAGACCTACTAGTAGAGCTGTATCTGCTTCAATTCCAACCAAGTCTTTCCCTCCTTCTCTTATTTATGATGATGAACATACTAATTAAGTAAAATAATCCAACAAACCATGGAGTGATTATATAACCAAACAAAGTTACTATTGGTTGAATAAAATCTAGTAACACCATTCCTCCAGACCACGCCGTTATCGTCACAATGAGTAGCGTAGAGGATGCTATTTTTTCCCGCAAGCTAATGAATAAGACGAGGAGAAAACCAACAACAATTAAGGTTTCATAAGCATAGGCATTACTATTCCAAACCATTTGGATAAATTCATACGTAAATGCCGTTACTAATAAAACAAATACAAGAGATTCTATAAAGTAAGGCTTATTGTTAGACGGGTACTTGGATTTCAAGAGAGTGACAAGTGTACTAAGTAGAATCGCAAAATAAAAAGCATGTGAATTGCTCGGGTAAGCTAATATTGCCAGTGGATCTTTAATAAACAGAGAAAAATTTAAAATTATTTTCCCCATCCAAATGTAGAGAATAATGTTAATCAGTTGTGACACGATTTCTTCGATATGTTCTCTTCTCTTTTGCTTCGATAGATCACTTATCACATAGAAGGTTCCAAGTCCGATCATTAGACTTAAACTAATGATGCCAATTGATATTAATTTGCTTGCACTCACCATCCGTCGTTCCTCCATTTAACTGTATCTAAGAATTTAGTATAAGTGGGTTATATGAAAATTTGATGAAATTATTTCACCGTTAGGATAACCGCCCATATTCGTTGTATGGATTTTAGTAACACTGTGATAAGCTATAGGGAATCTAGTCTATCTTTCTTTTCTGCATGCGAACACCATTTGAGACTGAAAGGAGACCCATGATCATGTTTAAAAAAATATTAAAACGAGTCGAAAAACAAATCAAAAAGTCGAGTGGGAGTAGCCACAAAAGAAAACATTATCATAGAAGCAGCTCAAGCGGGCGGAAGCATTCGCCTTATGGCGGCAGTCATCGCTATAAACGAAGAGGCTCAAGTAGTAGTAGCTAATCATAAAACCAGCACCTGATCAGGTGCTGGTTTTATGATTAGGAATAGTACTTATTGTTTTATTAAGGTGATCTCGTACCTGGTAGATGCTCTTAAATCCAGTCTCAATCTGCAGCAGTTGCTTTATGAAATGTTCCGTAGCTGGATGGATGCTTAGTTCTTCTGTCCATGGGCGGTCTTTTCTACTGGTGGGTTCGTAAGAAGAGTAAAGCAAGAAGAGTAGAAAATCACCTAGATCATATAAATCCTTTTGAATGAGCTCAAGCGTCTCCTGATCTGACTTATTTTTCAGTGAGACCGCTAATCCAAAATCAATAACATAAAGCTGAGCGTTTTTTACCATCACATTCGGTATTCGGAGATCACCATGACTGATCTCGTGCATATGTAAATAAGCTACAATATCGATCAAACCTTTAAGAAACTCAAGAGATTCCAGTTCATTGAATCGATTGTATTGATCAAACAGAAGGTCTTCGAGGTTCACACCCTCAATGTAGTCCATTACTAAGAACTGATTACCGTTAAAATGAAAAGCATCATGGAGCTTAGGAATACGAACATGGTCTAAAGAAGCCAGTATCTCAGCCTCCACTTGATAGAAAGAAGTGTTACTGTTTTTCAGTTTACTTGGACGTATTTGCTTTACGACACATCGCTCTCTCGTTTTTTTATTTTTAGAGAGATACGTTATTCCGTAACTTCCCATCCCAATAACACGCTTCACTTCATATTGGTTAGCAATAAGAAACTGCGGCTTGTAGGGTCGATCGACAAAAAATCGATAAAGGTGTTTCATTCGCCTTCTCCAGTTATTCATACCTTACCCCATTAAAAGAAGCAGCCATTGATGTCAGCTGCTCTTGTTGGTTTTTATTCAAACATTTTTAGGCTCTTACCATCATATCTTCGTACGTTTGATCTTTCGGAAGCACTTCTACCAGTACTTTTCTTACGCGACGCTCTTCAACTTGTTCGACGACAATTTTAAGATTTTCATAATAGAAGGAATCCCCGTTACTAGGAACTGTTCCGAGATTCTCAATGACCCATCCACCTATTGTGTGATAAGAACTTTCAGATGTAGCCGCCTCCATTAAATCGAAGAAATCATCTAGCTGAAATTGAGCATCAAAACGATAGTTGCTATCGGAGATTCGTTGCATTGTACTGAATTTCTCATCTTGCTCATCCCAAATTTCTCCCACAATCTCTTCTAGTACGTCCTCTAATGTAACAATTCCTGACGTACCACCAAATTCATCTAGTACAATGGCCATGTGTACCTTTTCCTTTTGCAATTTTGGTAAGAGAGTGGAAATCTTCATTGATTCTACCACAAACAAAGGCTCTCGAATTAATTCTTTAATATCAACAGTTTGGTACTTAATCAAGTGAGTAAAAAATTCTTTCTCTGTTAAAATCCCAATAATATTATCAATACTATCTTGGTAGACAGGTATTCTTGAAAACCTCTCTTCAAAGAAAATTTCTTTCATTTCTTCTACGGATTGATCAATATCAATGGCCACGATGTCAATTCGCGGTGTTAAAACCTCACCTGCAAGCGTATCATCGAAATCCATCGATCGATGAATGAGGTCTCTTTCCTCTTTATCGATGACACCCTCTTCTTCACTAATATCTAACATCACTTTTAACTCTTCTTCTGTAACAGATGGCATTGTGCTGTTTTTCGCAAAAAGACTTGATACCCACACTTTCAATTTAACAAAAAAGAAATTAATAGGTGCAAGCAGCTTAATGAGAACATATAACACCGTTGCGATCATTAATGAATAAGATTCTGCATGTTCCTTTGCTAACGATTTAGGAAGTATTTCACCAAAGATTAAGACTAAAATAGTCATGAACACCGTACTAATGACGAGGCCAGCATTCCCACCAAATATTTCAGTTGCTACAGCAGCTGAAATACTAGCAGCAGCAATATTGACTATATTGTTTCCGATAAGAATCGTTGATAAGGCTTTATCAAAGTTTTCAGCAATGGCTAAAGCTCTTTTACTTCCACGCCTTCCTTCATCTGCGAAATTTCTTAACCTAATCTTGTTAACACTTGAATAGGCCGTTTCAGCTGATGAAAAAAAAGCAGATAACAGTAATAAGGAACCTAATAAAAGAATCGAATCCAGTGGTATGTCATTCAAAAAATTTCACTCTCCTGAGTTGTTGTTTATCCTAACTTTTTTTAAATTGCATTTGTACTTATTACACGATCAAGTTGAGTAAAGAAGCAATGATTGAATAAGTGCGACAGTTTGAGGCGAAAGATTTTTCTTAATCTTCGTTTGAGTTTCTTCATCTAATTTCTCAACACTTTCGTGAATATCCTTTAATTCTGCGCCTAAATATTCCATTTTATCAATTACTTGTTTCACCTGACTATGAATCATTTCTGTATCAACTTGACTAGCCTTTTTTACCGTTAGACGTTGGTGGATTTGACTTAACGTCATTTGCATTTCTTTGCATTGTTCGATGAACTTAATATCATCGATCGCATCTTCCCCATAGAAGCGATAATTCGTTTCAGAGCGCTCACACTGCAGTAATCCCATTTTTGTATAATAGTCAACTGTCCGTTTCGAAACATGGCAAACTTCAGCTAACTCCCCTATTTTTAACAACACCCCAAGATCGATCACCTCACAATCATTTTAAGTTAAAATGTGTGAACTGTACAGTATAACGTTATACTTCCTCTTTGTTTTTTGATCCGTTCACTGTGTTATAAGGGTATTGAGATGAAAAAACGGCGTGATTGTGAACTTAAAAAAAGCTGCGAATTCCGATTCGCAGCTCTTTTCATTTAAACACTAGATACCCTTTTTTCACTCTTTTTCCGTGAGAAGGATGCTCCAACCACTTGATATGCTGAAGTTTCTCTTCCAATTTCGCGGCAATTTTCCATTCAATTCGATGCATCATTGTTCTCGCCTTATATGGAGAGATGTCAAATTGATTCGCTGCTTCATGATAAGGAGAATATTTTTTTAGAAGGTTCAGGTATTGATCGGGTGTTGCAGCCGCTTTAATCAACCTTACTTCTAATTCATCAATGAACTGATAGAGGGCTTTCTCCTTCTCCGGGAGTTTTGCCACGATATCACGAACGAGCATCTTCAATAAATATTCATTGCACTCCATTCATCTTCCCCTACCCTTTTACCAGCTTGACTTCTTCACTCCAGGAATCTGCCCCTTATGAGCATATTCACGAAACGCAATTCTAGACATTTTAAATTTTCGTAAGTATCCCTTAGGGCGACCAGTCACTTCACAGCGATTATTTAACCGAGTTGGCGAAGAATCACGCGGCAATTTACGCAAAGCTTCATAATCACCTTTCGCTTTCAAATCCTGACGAAGCTCAGCATACTTCAAGACAAGCTCCTGACGCTTTTGTTCTTTTATTACTTTCGACTTCTTAGCCAAATAAATGCATTCCTTTCTCTATTTTAATCGTTGCGATTTGAGCACTAAGCAGTTATCCACAACTTATAACGATCAATCACTTTTACAAATCGTAATAATTACGTTTTGTATTATAAGCCTCTATTCGTTATAACGCAAGAAAGAGAACTTCGGAAGAGCTTAACTTTTGTTTAAGCCCTTCCTTTCACGTTCATCTTGTTTTCTTGATTTACTTCTTCCCATATGTAATGCAAGCTTATTAATGAATCCTAAAATAAGGCCAATTCCAGTAAACAAATATAAGATAGTAAAAATCTTACCAAAATCGGTTTGTGGACTAAAATCACCAAAGCCTACGGTCGTTAGCGTGACAACACTAAAATACAGAGAATCTAATACAGACCAACTCTCTACAGTGTGATAGAAAATCGTTCCTGAAATAAGGGTGATCGTTGTTAAAAAGAATAGCACCTGGAATTCTTTATCTTTAATAGCCCACCATAATGCGGATAGCATTCTCTTTAACGTGAGTAGAAAGGAAATCATATAAACCTCCTGTTTAAATGAAGGTCTATCACAGACAGCGATAGCCTAAAGCTGATTTTAGCATATCACTACTTATAAACGAGACTACCGATCCATAATTTTTTCGGCTCTTTCCCTGAAATTTTCTAAGCTAAAAGGGAATGCTGATAGATATGTCTAATTACTGTTAGATAGGAGCGTGGTGAAATGACAGAGAAAGATTGGCTCACACATGCCATTCAGTTAGCATCAAAAAGTGTTACAGATTATCGTGGTGGTCCATTTGGGGCTATCGTTGTAAAAGATGGCGTTGTGATTGGGGAAGGGTTCAATCAAGTGACAAGCGACCACGATCCAACTGCTCATGCAGAAGTTGTCGCTATTCGAAACGCCTGCAAAAAACTTGGAACGCATCAGCTTGACGGCTGTGTCATTTACGCAAGCTGCGAACCGTGTCCAATGTGCCTTGGCGCCATTTACTGGTCACGGCCTGATCGCGTTTACTTCGCAGCTTCAAGACACGAAGCTGCCGATGCCGGATTTGATGATGCTGTCATCTATGATGAAATCGAGAAAAAACCTGAACAAAGAACCATCCCGTTCCATCATATTGAGATGAAAGAAAAGAACGAGCCTTTTCAAAACTGGCAAAAACATGGCGAACGAGTAGAATACTAAAGAAGGATGTGCGTTAGCACATCCTTCTTTTCATAAACGAACTTCTAAAATTCTTCCATTTTCTTTTCGTTTACTTTATCGATTTTTAACTTCACTTCCATTGGTGTTACATCAAGAGAAACGTTAATGGCAGCATAAGATTCTTCCCCATTTATCTTCCCCCAGTACCCTTTCGTTTGATCCGTTTCTGAGAAAACAAGCTTAAACCCTTCCCCTTTTTTGTCACCAGTCAGTTCATAAGCGAGACCGATCGCTTCATTGGAGTCACTATCAACGAGATCATACGTAAGAACTCGTTTAAGTGCATCTTCACCAAAAATCCCTGTATTCGTAGTGCTTTCTGGGTAATAAGGTTGATCAATAAGAGGTTTATCTTCTGTGATCTGATACGTCTTTGATTCCCAGAAATAACGATCTCCTTTTTCAATGTAGCTGATGTTCACATCTTTCATTGCCGTCGGAAAATCTGTTGTTTTCTTAGCATTTGAAAGATCAACGATGACAAGCCCACTCTCTCCCACCACTTCAATTGATTGATCGTCATTATGAACAACCATTGCACTGTTTTCGTCAATACCGTAGCCCATTTCGTTACCAGCATCCCATGCCCCAACGATAAGTCGGCCAAAGCGTCCACGCTTCACAAAGTGCTGATCAACCGTACCACCCTCAAAGAAACCAAGCCCTTGGGTAAGGAAAACGCGATTGTCATCAGCATCACCATAGTTATCTTCATAGGTGACCCCTTCATTTAGCGCACCAGAGCTTGTACCTGCGCCAATCATCGGATCACTCATAATCGCTGCACCAGCACTGGAGCCGCCTAGAACGGCACCATCTTGATAGATCTGCCTGATTGAAGCTAATACAGGGGTGTCCTCCCCATCATTAATAAGAGTCTTCGTATAATCTAACTGATTCCCCCCTACAAACCAGATCGCATCATACTGCTTCACTTTGTCAGCAAGATCTTCATTGTATGCACCATCATTCCACTTCGATTCATCTTCCTCTGTAGAAGGATCATCACTTACGGCAATAGGAAGAATATCAATATTCTCCTCACTAACACCATAACGTACGAAGTCATCTTTGTAGGAAGATGCACTATCAATTGGCGTCGCACTGGCAGTTGGCAGAATGCCAATTTTCAATTTATCTTTTGTCTTGTTTCGGTAATCCATCCCTAATGACAGAAAGGAATTGTAAACTTCTTCATTGTCGGGACTTAAAGCCCCTCCTACAATCACCAGTGATCCTTTTGTTTCATTTGCGCCAGTGGCATTCGTTTCCAACTGCCTCCCTAGGATGACTAACACCATACAAACTGCGAGCATTGCTGTAACAGCGATAACATGCTTCCATTTCCCCAACTTCCACACTCCCTTTTTCATTGTTATCAAACTATTATGCAAGTTTCATTCCAACTCTCGAACCCTATAGTGTAGAGGTCAGTTTCTTTCGGTCACGTTTATCTGGTTGTTTAACCCACCCAAAAACAACCTAAAAAAAAGAGCAAATTCCTTATAGGAAAATGCTCATCATGGATGTTACCGCCATATTGCAAAAATAGCGTAAAGTTATTCCTTATTAGGATCATTTAGCACCTTAGAGGCACTTTTTGAACTAACTCGCTGAAGCATATATTCCAGCAAGAAAAGATAATCCTCCTGATTGCCTGTGTTTTTAGCAAGATCGGACAGTTGCTCTAAAATATACAAACAATCATTTTCATACAGACTATAATTATCAAATCCTAAAATCGTCTGGCGCGCAAATTCCCACAGATCTTCGTGTACATCCTCATCTAACGTTTTACTTAGAAGGGAGATCATCGTTAAAAGCTCCGTCATCACTGTAGAATTTTGATTTGCATACTCACGAATAGATGCGAACCCCTTATGAAGGTAATAAGGAAAATTCTTTTGATTTAAGATAACGCGAAGCTCGTCTTCCTGATCGAAAAGATAGGGAGAAAAGTTCGTAGACTGTCCAATGCTTTTCAACAAATCAGCAATCTGATGAATCGTATTCGTAACCGTAAGCGGGTCATTATGGCCTAAAGCTTTGATCGCTACTTCGGCAAGCTTCATTAATCCATACTCCAAATCTTGAATTTCTGTACGTTTTACTCCAATCTCAATAGACTTGATGTAGCGTTCAGGATTAATGCTTTGTCCATATTCCCAATAAGTAAGTAGTGGTGTTCCTTCTACTACAAATTCGCCAATTCTAACATCAAACCTTAGAAGGCAGTTGTCTTTATTCGCTTGTTTAATAAGTTTCGCAAAGTCAGCGACTTGAAAATAACCAGATTGACTTGTTTTCATTACCTTTCCATCAGACTCAAGAGGAAGAGATTCAGTCTCTACTTCCTTCTCAAGATGGTAAGCGTTTAATTCTTTTTCTAGGGAAGCCTGCACGGATTTCGACTTAACATTCATATTAAAACTGATGTTATGAACTTGCATCCAGGTTGCTGTATGGTTAATAAAATAAATAAAGGTTACCGCAGCTGTAATAGCTGTCAGAATGGATAATACCGGTGTCGCAACAACGTATTCCTCTTCCCCATGTGTCACATACAAAAAGTTTAAAAGTACATAAATAAAACTTCCATTAAAAATACCAAGTACGTGTTGGGTTGCCCGGTCACTGACAAAGTTTACGAGCATTTTGGAAGAGAACTGACCGCTAAACGTCGTGAGTGCGACGAGCAAAGAGTTAAGTGTAAAGGCACTTAACGTTAGCACCCCTCCAACGAGTGCACTTAGAAGCACCTGCAGTGTCTGTCCACTGAAGCCGATCCCGATCGGTAAATATAAGCTAATATCCACCACATAATCGAGATAATAGGTAAAAGCAGAAAGAGCGATCGCTCCAACAATATACCAAAACGGCATAAACCAAATGGTTGAGTTCAATTCACTTTTCCGCTGTCGCCTCGACATTTTTAAATATTTCTTTATATAGTAAATGAACCCCATAGTAGTCACCGTTCCTCAAAGTTTTAAATACTTCTTCTTACTACCCTGCAAAGAAGTAAACAAACCTAAATATTAATGTTTCCTTAAAAGTAGGGGACGAACCATCACCAACGTCTTTAATAATCTTCACAATTTTTTAGACATTAAGTCCTGTCGATAAGGAATCACTCTAACAAAAGAATGCCACTTTACTTTTAGCAAAAGTATTCTCTAAGTATCGAGGATTAAATAAACTTTTCGATAGGTTTTGTTACTCAAAAAATTAATTTCAAGTGATTCTTCTAAATGACCTCTAAGCTCTCCACCTATTATTTTTTCATTCAAAATGATAACGGCAATACCTGCTTTTGAAGCATCAATTGTTTTTATACAAAAAAAATCAAAAAGATCCAAGGGGAAAGGGTTAACGCATAATAAATATGCTGAGCCTTTCCCCTAGGACCTTTGATATCAAAAGGGGCTTCTCCTTTTGCAAAAGATATAGCTCTCGTCTCAGAAAACGAAACACCGGAATCCTCGAGTAGGACCAATCCTTTCGCACGAGAATAGTAATAATTAGCATCATCCGAATATGCTTTGTTTTCTTTTATCTCTTTATGAAAGTAATCTTCAAACGTTTGTGGTTCAGAACACCCTACTAATAATGACAATCCTATAGAAAACACTAGAAATAACTTTTTGTGAATACGTCTCCTCTCTTCAGTCTTACTGGTTATACATATTATTAATTTGATAGATATTTAGAGAATAACCATTGTCCTGTATGCCATATGTACGTGGAAGTTCTTTAACTGCCATCACTGCCTGCAAATCTCCTCGCGAAGCATAAAGGTTCATTACCCACACAAATATCCCGAACCAAATTCCCGTTCCAGAAATGAAAAGACTTAGTACAATGGAACTAGCTCCAAGAACGAACATTGGCGCCATGGTAATAATGAGATAAGCCTCTTTACTAAAGATTGCTTCACTTTTAGCAAAAATAAACGGTCCACTAATTCCATACTGGGCACTTATCCCACTATAATACTTCATCAAAATCCCATGGATGAATTCATGTAAGACAATATACACAAAAATTAATAACGGGAAAGTCAGAATTAATAGCGGTAACTGTTTGATTAAATGAATCAATTGCATTAAGGAAACAAAATATTGTCCTACCAGGATACTAATAAGACTTAGGATAACAATACTTATATTTAAAACCTTAGGAATTTTGAGTTCTTCCCAATCAAGCTTCTTAATTTCTTGATTATAATAAGATGGAATCAAAGCTTTGCTCCTTTTTACAAGATCGAAAAAATATTCTGTTTCAAAATTTTTTATGACCCGCATTTGATCTTTGGAATAATGGACATTCCGACCGTTATCCCTATGCATAATCCTATTACTAGCCCCACAATTGTATCTTCAACGATCGGAATAAAGATAAAATAGCCAATCGTTAAACCTAATGCAATAAACATAACCATTAATGTAAGTTTCAGAGTTATTCCATCTATCGCGCTCCTTTTCGTCTAATGACTAGTAATAATTGATTTTTAGTCATCTATGGTTACGATCTACATAACAAAAAGGTTTCCCACAAAATCTATACAGCCACTCTACTAGACTATTTCCGTCACTTTGCTCAGTTGTGTTCGGATTGGTTAATCACAATCGAAAGTTTGTAATTCACGTGAGCATTCAATCGAATAAGAAACTCATCCAGCTCTTTATTAGAAGGAAAGCGGCATTCTAGTAAATAACAACCATCGCCGCTGATTTTATAGTTATTCAGAACATATTCGCCTTCCACTTCTAGAAAAGAAAGGTAAGGTTGATGGTGAATATTTCTAGTATAAACGTTGATAAAACAATGCACGCCATACCCCATTTTCACCTGATCAACCTTAATTGTATAACCTTTTAAAATCCCTTCTTCTTCTAATCGAACGACCCTAGATGAAGCCGCCTGACCCGTTAAATGTACTTTTTCACCAAGCTCTTTCATCGTCATACGTCCATTCTTCGTTAGCTCTTTTACAATTCTCCTATCCGTACTGTCTAACATGCGACCATTTCCTTTCACATTTCAAGTATAATCCCGAAAACACTTGATTTTATGCCTGTATTTCCTCTTATCATTTATATTATCCTATAGATGAAGCAGATCAAAGGGAGGAACGCAACATGAATATTCACTTAATTCGTAACGCTACGCTCATTTTTAAATATGCAGACAAAAAGTTTTTAATCGATCCATTCCTATCCGAAAAAGGAGCAATGCCCCCTTTCCCAAATACCGCAAATCAGCATCTCTCCAACCCGACTGTCGGATTATCAACGTCGATCAACGAAATCATTGATGTAGACGCAGTCATTGTTACTCATCTTCACCCTGACCATTTCGATGAAAAGGCAAAAGATCATCTTCCAAAAGAGATCACCATCTTTGCTCAAAACCAGGAAGATGCAGAAGTGATAAAAGAAGAAGGATTTCAGAACGTCGTTTCCCTTGAGAAAGAATCCTCCTTTGCAAATGTTACGTTATCGCGGACAGACGGAAAACACGGAGAAGGCAAAATCTTAAAACAAACGGGAAAAGTATCCGGCATCGTATTTTCTCATCCCCAAGAAAAAACGTTATATGTCGCTGGAGATACTCTTTTTAACGAAGACGTCCAAGATGCGATTGAGAAACATCAACCAGAAGTGATCGTGGTAAATGCTGGGGCTGCTCAATTTCTTGAAGGTGGTCCAATTACAATGACAAAAGAAAATGTGGTGGAAACTTCTCAAGAAGCGCCAGAGGCAACGATCATTGCCGTGCATATGGAGTCACTCAATCACTGCCTGTTAACACGGGACGAATTAAAGCAATTCATCAAAGAAAAAGATCTTCTTAATAAAGTTCTCATTCCTGACGACGGTCAAACCCTGTCATTTTAAAGCATAAACCCGCAGCATATTGCGGGTTTATTTCTTTTCTTTGCTCCTAAATGACTCCTATCTGAAAAATCCATTACATATTCGAACAATCCATTTCATAAGCATAGAGATGTATCAAATTCGCTTAGGGAGGGGATTGCGATGTCTGAAAAAAATTCAACGAAGGAAGATAACATCGTAAAGAAGACATCTAAAGCCGCAAGTGATCTTGTGAATAAATCCGCTGACACAGCGAACGATATTGTAAAGTCCGTTAGCGGAGAAGGCGGTCTTGTTGGGAAAGCCGCTGATGCGTCAACAGACTTTGTCAAAAATGTAAGTAAAACAGGGAATAAAGTGGTTGGGAAATCTGTGGACACAGCTTCAAACGTTTTGAAAGGCGCTTCTAAAAAGGTTTTTGGAAAGAAAAAAGAGAAAGAGTAGGTATCAATACGAAAAGGACTCCGAAATCGGAGTCCTTTCTGCTTATCTCGCTACTCACCGGAGAGTTAGCTTAATTTTGTCGCAATTTCCTTCGCCACGATTGTTGTGGATTGAGGATTTTGACCAGTAATCAAATTTCCATCTACTTGCATATGCTCTGACCAGTTCTCTTTCGTCACAACATTAGCCCCTAGTTCTCGAAGTCGAGATTCAAGCAAGAAAGGCATATATTGATCAAGAGTTGTTTCTCTTTCTTCGTCGTCTGTAAACGCCGTAATGGTTTTCCCTGAAACTAATGGCGTACCATCTGAAAGGGTAACACCAACAAGTCCAGCAGGACCATGGCAGACTGAAGCAACAATTTTGTTTGATTCATAAAACTCACGAATTAAGTGTTGAAGCTTATCATTTTCTGGTAAATCAAACATTGTGCCATGTCCACCAGGCATGAAGATCGCATCAAACGTAGATGCCCCAACAATTTTTTCAAGCTTTTCTGTATCTTCAAGGTGTTTCGCAGTATCCAGAATTTCTTGAGGGGTTTCTCCACCTTCTAGACTGCGTTCATCCACTGGCGCTTTTCCACCTAGAGGACTTGCCACCGTGATTTGATAACCACGCTTTTCAAATTCGATATAGGCTTCCCCAAACTCCGATAACCATAAACCTGTTTTATGTCCTTCATTCATTGTATCTGCGGTTGTAACAACCATTAATATACGTTTGCTCATGACTGTTCCTCCTACTGTAATTATTACTTTTACAGTTAAGATCATAAGCTGTTCTTAAAGGGAAATCAAACAAAATGACTTCTAGAAATAAAAAATTACATAAAACTCCGCCTTTACAGGAAAGTTAATCAACAAAAAGGCAAGGTGAGTAAAGTGAAAAAAATAACAATTGTTGCGATCATCAGCTTTATTTTCTTCAATATCAATCTTCTTGAAGCAAATGCAGAAGCACCTCCAGAAGACTATGGTGCAAAAGGAGCATTACAAGACTCTTCTATTACACTTGAAGAAGCATTAACGTATGCATTAGAAGATGAATACCTTGCTCAGGCGCGATACGATGACATTATTAAAGAATTTGGCGAGATTAGACCCTTTACGCAAATAAAAGTAGCAGAACAAAGGCACATCACTGCGCTTCTTCCCTTATTTACAAGGTATAACATTAACGTTCCAGAAAATAATGCTAGTCAGTATACAACCACTCCAAAAACGCTAAAAGAAGCTTTCGAAGCTGGTGTACAAGGAGAAATCGATAACATCGCCATGTATGAGAAATTAGCCGATCTACCTGACCTCCCACAAGATGTACGAAGTGTAATGACCAGGCTAGGAGACGCATCCAAAAACCACCTTGCTGCATTTAAGAAAGGGTTAACTCAGTACCAATGAAGACAAGACCCCTACCGTATAGTAGGGGTCTTGTTCTATTCAAATGTACCTTTTACAAGACACTCTTGTCCTTCAACCATCTTACAACCTCTCGCAAAAACAGTATCAATTTGAAAATCCGAGTCAACGATCACAAGGTCCGCATCTTTCTCCACCGCAATCTCACCTTTTTGACTTAACTTCAATAGCGATGCCGGATTTTTCGTTATCACTTTAATAGCATCCGAAATCGGTACGCCATCTTCAACAATGGCATCTCGCACTTCTTTATAAAGTGAAGCCACTGAACCGATTTGTAGCCCTTCAAACTCTCCCGAAGCATTAAAAGCAGGTAAACTTGCTTGTCCGTCTGATGTAAACGTAATCCGCTCAACCGGAACACCAGCCTCAAGAGCACGCTTCAATCCCGTACTGCATTTCACTTCGCCTTGTTCAAGAAATTGTGGAATGGTGCTTGTCGTGAAATCAATGTTCCCGCCTTTTTTCCCATAAGCGACCCCGGCTTCGAAAAGTTCCTCTGTCCGATTGATATGCGTTGGGTGAAACGTCTTAATCGGGATATCCGTCGTCTCCACGACTTGCTCGAGTAACGATAGTTTAGACGGACTGTCCCCGAGGTGAATATTGACGATACCAGCCTTTCCCGAAAGCATTCCACCGATTCTTGCAGCGGAAGCAATCTTCGCCATTTCCTCTACTGTTGGCTGAGAAGAACGATGATCACTAATCGCAATCTCTCCCGCTCCGATCACGCGATCTATCAAGATAATGTCATCCTCAATTTTTCCAGTTAACGTTTTTACCGGTACTTGATAACTTCCTGTATGCACATAGCACGTAATACCTTCTTCTTCTAGTCCTCGCGCTTTCGCAATGAGGTCAGGCATTGTACGCGTTGTGCCATCTGTTCCAATCACTCCAACAATCGTCGTTACCCCAGCACTCGTCGCTTTCGATAACGTTAATTCCGGTGTTCTTGTTCGATAGCTCCCTTCACCGCCACCACCTGTAATGTGAACGTGAGAATCAATGAATCCCGGAAAGATGATCTTTCCATTCGCATCAATTACCTCATGCGGAATCTGATCAGGTAGTTTAATTTCATCCTCAATCATCGCGATTTTATCAAACGCGATTAGTATATCTTTCTTACCGATATGATCCGGCGCATAAATCTCGGCATTTCTTATGACTGTAAACATTGTCTTTCCTCCAAACGGTTGTTACTGGAAGTTCATGAGCGAAGCTGTAATCACAAAGACAGACGCGAGAACAAACAGCAAGATTTGAAATTTAATAATAAATTTAAACCACGTACCCCAGTCCATTCTAGCTGCACCAAGTGTACCCATTAGCGCCGCTGATGTAGGTACAATAATATTTGTCAGCCCGTCCCCTAGCTGGAAAGCTAGAACAGCAACTTGGCGCGTAACCCCAGCAATATCAGAGAGCGGGGCCATGAGAGGCATTGTGAGTGCCGCTTGGCCACTTCCAGATACAACAAAGAAATTAAAGACAGACTGGAAGACAAACATAAACCACGCTGATAGTGCAGCTGGAAAATCATCAACTAAATTTCCTGCACTATATAACATTGTATTTAACACAGAAGGTTCACCAGCAGCATCGCCGCCAAGAATAATCACAATCCCTTTGGCCATCCCAACGATTAACGCAGCCGGCAGCAAATCTTTTGCACCGTCTGTAAAACCCTCTGCAATATCATTTACTGTCATGCCATTCAACTTAAAGATCACAGCAATTACACCAGCGACAATTCCTATTGTAAAGAACTGAGTCGCAATCTCCGGGATGTAATAAGCATGTTCAATGACACCCCATATAATCCAGCCAATTCCTGCTACAAGTGTGAGGACAACAAGTCCATGGCCAAGCGTAAATTTGCTAGCTAGGTCTTGATTCTGATTGTACTCCCTAAAGTAGCGATTCGCATCTGTACTAAGCGATTTCCTTGGATCCTTACGAACACCATTCGCATACCACATTGTGTACGCAATCCCTATAATCGTAAAAACTCCCCACATTACCATTCGGAATGGTGAGCCTGACAAAACTGGAATGCCGGATACTCCTTGAGCAATCGCTACGCTAAACGGGTTCATCCACGAAGTCGCAAATCCAATTTGTGTCGCAACATACGTTATCATTACCCCTGTAATAGCGTCATACCCGAGAGCTACGACAAGTGGTATGAGTATCATCGCAAAGGCAATCGCCTCTTCCCCCATACCAAAAACAGCTCCACCAAGCGAAAATAAAAAGAACATAATCGGAATAATAAGTACTTCTCGACCCTTTGTTTTATCAATAATGGAGAGAATTCCTTGATCAATCGCCTTTGTACGCATGATGATCCCAAATGCACCACCAATAATTAAGATAAAAGCGACAACCCCTACAGCAGATCCCCATTTATCACCTGATACTAGCCCTTCGAACACATAATTTAGAAAACCCGCTCCACCATAAGGCTCAAATAGTGAAACCCCTTCTCGGACCGCATCTCCACCATCGTCCGTTACATACTTGAAACTGTCCGGGACAAGAACCGTTTTCGTTTGCTCCTCTCCCTGCTGCACATATGTTACATCCTCCGTTTCAAACGTTCCTTTTGGAATAAAGTACGTTAAAGCAGCAGCAGCAAGTACGACAAAAAATACAATCACAAACGTATGAGGCATCTTCATTTCTTTTTTTCTCTTTTCTTTTTCCATACTTCCCCTTCTTTCCGTTTTAATCATCATTACCTACTCTATAGAGAAGCAAGTTTCATGCCAACTTGATGAATACTTGAATTGTCCGAAAAATCATTAAACAAAGATCGTAATTGGTTCTTTTAAGTTCTTATCGGTGTTACAATAAAACCAAAACATTAGAAAAGATGTGAACAACTTGGAGCGACCTACCTTAACGCTAATTGCTGGAAGTACCCAAACGAAAAAAATACTCTATGATCAATTGCATCAGTTGGCCGGCGATTACATCGTCGTAAGAGCTTTTGCGATTGACGAATCTTTACCACATCAACTTGAAGATCACGTTATCTTGTATTCTTCCGAAGCAACTAAAACGGAAGCTGCTACGATAAGTAACATCTCAGGAAAAGAATCCATTGTAGGCAAACGAACCATTCGCCATGACTATATTGATCGTCTCCTTACGATTCCACATGGCGAAAGAGTCTTAATGGTGAATGATGACGATCCGTCCACGGTTGATGTTATTGAATCACTCTACCAACTTGGCATTAACCACGTGACGTTTCTTCCATTTAAACGAGGACAAATGTTTTACGACAATATTCACGTAGCCGTTTCTCCTGGCGAAACGCACTTATGCCCATCTTATATCCCTCAAATCATTGATATCGGAGTAAGACCTTTTGATATGGCGACGATTATTAAAGTAATGGATTATTTTCAACTGGACGATTCCGTTTCTTCCAAAATTTCCGAGCGCTACATTCGAAGTATGATCGTCTTACACCGCAAGATTCTTGGTGCTGAAAAAGAGGCGCTTCAAACAACAGAACATTACCAAAACGTCGTTAATACCGTCGATGATGGCATTCTTGCCATCAATAAAGAAAGAGAGATTACCTTGTTTAACCACCGACTTGAGGCACTGTTCCAGATGCCAGCCAAAGATGTCATTGGTCGTGATCTTTCATATGTAGTAGATACCGATCTTCAAGATTTTATCATTAATGGATTAGAGGAAAATAAATTCGTTTCGATGAACGGGGTAGATGTTGTCGCCTTTCGTCAATCAATTCCGGAGGAACATACGACAGTTGTTACTTTTAAGAGCGTGAATCAGGCGTTTGAAATTGAAAAAACGGCACAGCGAGAGCAGCATAAGAAGGGATTCGCTGCAAAATATGACTTCGAAGATATTCTCGGTGAACACCCCCGCCTTCTTGAACGCGTACGTATCGCAAAAAAACTCGCCATTGCAGAGCACCCTGTTTTGATTAACGGAGAAACAGGCGTTGGTAAAGAACTTTTCGCACATGCGATGCACCGTAACTCTCTTCGAAAAAACGGACCGTTTATCGCGATTAATTGTAGCGCTTTGACGGAAAGTCTTTTAGAGAGTGAATTATTTGGTTATGAAGAAGGCACATTTACAGGAGCTCAACGCGGAGGAAAGAAAGGACTATTTGAGCTCGCAGATAACGGAACGATTTTCCTCGATGAGATTGGTGATATTAGTCCAACAGTCCAAGCCCACTTACTGCGCGTTCTTCAAGAAAAAGAAATTAGAAGGATTGGTGGTAGAAAAATTACGCCGATTAATGTAAGAGTCATTGCCGCTACAAATAAAAACCTTGAACAAAAAATTACAGAAGGTACGTTTCGCTCGGATTTATTTTACCGATTAAATGTCCTTCAACTTGCGATCCCTCCACTTCGTGAACGTTTGAGCGACATTCAATCACTCACAAACTATTTTGTTACAAAAAGCGGCACGTGGATGAAAGTGGACCCGCAAGTGATTGAAGCGTTTATGGCCCATCATTGGCCAGGAAATATTCGCGAGCTGAAAAGCATGATTGATTATGCGCTTGTGGTCGCAGGCGGCTCTACGATTACACTTGACGACCTCCCCCACCATCGCCTTGAACCTAAAAGCGAGAAGCAAACGTCGCTTCCAGTAAGCACCATCGACGCAAAGGATCATTTCGTCATATTACAAATGATGAAAAACCGAAATGATGAAGGCAAAACCGCAAGCCGAGATTTTCTTTCAAAGAAAAGCGCAACCTTATCACACCCACTCTCTCCTCAGCAGATCCGGTTACGTTTAAACGATCTTGAAAGCAAGGGATATGTGGTAAAAGGTCGTGGTCGTGCCGGAACACAAATTACATTAGAAGGCGAGCAGTATTTAACTCAGTTAAAGGCGCATCAAAAAAGCCGTTAGGGATATCCCTAACGGCTTTCGTTTTATCGAGCTGGAAAATGTGGTACAACTTCTTCTCCAAGCTCTTGAATGACTTCATCTGCAGGACGGTTGCTATCAAAGAGCGCAAAGAAGAGATGATTCACTCCAGCTTCTTTATAGATGTTAAGAAGCTCGATCAACACGTTCCGTCCAATCCGAAAACCAAGTCGAATCGGCGTTGGCTGCTCATTCGGATCTTCTGACAAATCAAGATGCATCGGCTGGCTGAATGGTTTAAACACACCAGGATGATATTTCTCTGAAAGCTCTCGCCAAGCCGCAATCGCTTCTCTTTGTTGCTCTGGGCCTCGAGGATAGTACATCCACCCATCGCCGTGTTCCGCAAACCATTCCATCGACTGCTGCGCAAATCCTGTAATAAATGTAGGTACTCTTTTCGTAGGTTTTGGTACAAGATTCGCTCCATGAATCGTTCCCTGTTCAGAGTGAATCGATGGGTACTCCTGGTATAAAGCTTCATTTAAATAGTGAAATGCCTCTACAAAATCATGACCTCGGTTAGCATGGGATGCATTTAATCCACGGAAATCAGATTGTCTGTCACCTGATGAAACACCGAGAAAGAGTCTTTCAGGGAAAAGCTGATCAATCGTTGCTACTTCCTTCGCTACTCTTAAAGGGTGGCGAAGCGGCAAAACAGCCGCTGCCGTCCCAAGCCCAATTTTCGTCGTTTTCGAAGCAAGATACGTTAAATAAATCATCATATCGTAAATTTGACCGGTGGCAGGATCACCAAATTGCGGATCTTTTAAAAGAACATCCCGCAACCATAGCGCTGTGAAACCATATTGTTCGGCTCCTTGAGCCAGCTCCACCTGTTTTTCCATCGTCGGTGTACTGAACTGATAATTCTCAAGTGGAATATGAAGACCAAGCGTTAGCTCACCTTCCTGATACGTTCTTTTATAGGCTTGATGTTTTTCAAATAAATTCATGATTAGAACCTCCTACGCTTTTCTTTCCATCGCACGAAGCCAACCTGTAAGAGCGACCGCTCCTACAACCATAATGCCGCCAATCCACGGCGTGTGAATTAACCCAATTGAATCAACGATGACCCCACCGACAAACGACCCAATCGCAATACCAACGTTAAATGCTGCGATATTAAGTGCGGATGCTACGTTTACCGCTGAAGGAACATACTTTTCAGCAAGGTTAACAACAAGTACTTGCAACCCAGGAACATTCATAAAGGCAAATAATCCCATAAAGAATATCGTAATAATGCCAGCTACTTTAAACGGAAGTGCAAATGTCATCACGAAAAGAATGATCGCTTGCAGGACAAACATCCAGAACAATGCTTTTAATGGGTTTTTATCCGACGCTTTACCGCCAATCATATTTCCGATTGCAACTGCCACACCATACACGAGTAAAATGACACTAACAAATTTCGCACTAAACCCTGTGACATCTTCAAGAAGCGGCGCTAAATACGTAAAGGCAACAAATGTACCACCGTAACCTAACGCTGTAATCGCAAAAGCTAATAGTAATTTTCCATTCGTTAAGATCTTTAATTGTTCACTAAATTTCGCTGGCGGAGCTTCTTTCAAATCTTTTGGAACGAGAATGGCACTCGCGATAATTCCAATGACACCTAGTAAGGCAACACCAAGAAATGTCGCTCTCCAACCAAATGCTTGTCCGATAAATGTACCTAGTGGAACACCAGTTACTGTAGCAACAGTTAATCCTGTAAACATAAAGGCAATCGCACTCGCCCGTTTATTTTCTGGAACGAGGTCTGCTGCAATCGTTGAACCGATTGAAAAGAAAATTCCGTGTGAAAAAGCGGTAATAAACCTGGCGACGAGTAATAAACCGAACGATGTAGAAATTCCCGCTACAAGGTTACCAATGATAAAGACGACCATTAAGGACATCAGGAGCGTTTTCCGATTCATTTTTCCAGTTAACGCTGTGAGAACTGGAGCACCAATGGCTACTCCAATGGCGTACCCTGATATCAGTAAGCCAGCCAATGTAATTGAAATCGATAAGTCATCTGCAATAGAAGAAAGAAGTCCAACCGGAACAAACTCGGTTGTTCCAATTCCAAATGCACTAATGGCAAGAGCTAAAAGCGCAAGCGTACCGCTTGATTTTTCTTTTGATTTTGACATTGTATGTGTTTGAGAACTCATAAAGCGAATTCCTCCTTGAATTTTTTTAGTGCCGAAACGACAGGGAGGCGCCTCCCTTTTCGGCGGTACAACTGATTATGCAACCTTCTAGACAATAATGGAAGTACGTACTTTTTTGTACCGCAGTACCCAAAAAGTACGATAGGAACTTTAAAGTACCCACCCTACTCATCCCCTTGCGAAAAAGAAGCAACAAGAACAAGCTGACTCTGATTATGCGCTCGTTTCTTCACTCTGAAAAGTACGCACTTTGCTGTAATATAGGCACCTATAAGTTCCTAATGGCTCAAATCAAGATCTGCACACCAAAAAACCTCCCACTAAAATTTAGTGGGAGGTTCTGAGTTCTTGTTCTATTCTTCTTTTAAATCAAACGCGTTTACATAGTCACCTGGAATTCCGGCTTCAATGTAACTTCTAACAAGCTTCCAATTTCCTTGGACTTCTTTACGAAAGGTATTAAAAAAGACATTTCCTGTTTCACTTTGTTTGCCATCTACTTCAATAGAAGCGAAAATAATCGCAAGCATTTCATTTCTTCGAAGCGGCGTAACAGCTAGTTTCTTTAAAATCCATGTCGATCCATCATTCTTAAAAGCTTTAAATGCTTGCTCCCAGCCTTCAATCGATTCCTCATAGCCAAAATCGTATAATTCAGATTGACTGGAGATCTCCCTTGCTTGATAAGAATCACTTATTTTAACCTTTATTTCATCTAACGAGGAGTTCTCCCAGCTCGCTAGAAATTCATCTAAAAATTCTTGAAATCCACTCATAGCAATCGCTCTCCTTTCTCTTTCATTTTCGAGCTCCGATCATCGAATTCCTTCTCTCTCTTTTCGCCTCCTTTACGCAATAGGAACAACCGTCAGAATATGTTATATTACATAAGAAGTGATATTGAAAGGACTAAATGACATAATGAGTAACCATAAAGAATTACAAGAAGAAATAAAGAAGAGACGAACCTTTGCGATCATCTCTCACCCCGATGCTGGTAAAACAACATTAACAGAGAAACTGTTGTTTTTAGGTGGACAGATTCGCTCAACTGGAACCGTTAAATCTCGAAAATCATCTAAGTATGCCACATCTGACTGGATGGAAATTGAGAAACAGCGTGGTATATCCGTTACTTCCAGTGTAATGAACTTTAACTACAAAGGTCATACCATTAATATTCTCGATACACCAGGACACGAAGATTTTAGTGAAGATACGTACCGTACCCTTCTTGCCGTTGACAGTGTTGTCATGATTATCGATGCTGCTAAAGGGGTCGAGTCACAAACAAAGAAGCTCTTTAAAGTTGTTAGTGAACACGGCATTCCGATTTTTACCTTCATTAATAAAATGGATCGGCAGGGTCGCGAACCGCTTGAGCTTCTTGAAGAAATTGAAGATGTTCTAGGCATTGAATCCTATCCAATGAACTGGCCAATTGGTATCGGTCAATCGTTCCAGGGTGTTTATGATCGCCATCAAAAAGCAGTTGAATTTTATGATACAGAAGGCGACAACAAACAGGCGATCCAAATTTCAGATCTTGATGATCCTGTTCTTAAAGAAAAAGCCGGTGAAGATCTCGTGAATCAGCTACAAGAAGACGTGATGCTACTTGACGAAGCTGGCGCAACATATAGCGAAGAAGCCCTGCAATCTGGTAAGCAAACGCCTGTGTTCTTCGGAAGTGCGATTTCAAGCTTTGGTGTGCCTACCTTCTTAAACCACTTTCTTGATCTAGCTCCTTCTCCAGCACCTCGTGAGAGCTCTGAAGGGGAAGTGAAGCCAGATGACGAAACGTTCTCAGGGTTTATCTTTAAAATTCAAGCAAACATGAATCCGGCGCACCGTGACCGCGTGGCATTCTTACGTATCGTGTCAGGTACATTTGAAAAAGGAATGGAAGCTTGGCTTGAGCGTACAGGAAAAAGCTTAAAACTATCACAAGGGCAACTTTTCTTCGCCTCCTCTCGAGGCAATGTAGAAAAAGCATACCCTGGTGATATTGTTGGACTCTATGATTCAGGAACGTATCAAATCGGTGACACACTTGTTGGTTCGAAAAACGTCTATTCCTTCGGTGCTCTACCAACTTTCCCACCAGAGCATTTCGCGAAGGTTCGTGCCCAAAAAGCGATGAAACAGAAGCATTTCTACAAAGGGGTACAGCAGCTTTCAGAAGAAGGTGCTATCCAAGTCTATCGTACCGCTCACTGGGATGAAATCGTCATTGGTGTAGTGGGACGTCTACAGTTTGAGATCTTTGAATATCGCATGAAAGGTGAATACAACGTCGATATTCAATTTGATACAATGCCGCATCAGCATGCAAGATGGATTGAAACGGATAATCCAGAAGAGAAAGTAGACAGCGTTCGTAATATGCTTGTTTATGATCAGCTTAAGCGTCCTGTTCTTCTGTTCCAAAACGACTTTGCGCTTAGATGGTTCCAGGATAAAAATCCAGATATTCCTCTAAGAGAATCAAGATAAACATACACAAAAGGAACGTGCATCTGCACGTTCCTTTTAGTTTGCAATCGTTTCTTCAGAACGAGAGCGGTGAACTCTTCCCCATTTTTCCATTTCTTGAAGCAATGGTTCAAGAGCATAACCGTATGAAGTTAAAGAATACTCGACTTTGGGCGGTACATCATTCGATTCTACTCGGTTAATTAACCCATCCTGCTCGAGTTCTTTGAGATGTTTAATTAACGTTTGATGAGGAATGCGTGGTATCGCCTTTTTTATCTCACTAAATCGAAGAGGCTCCTCCACTAATTCTAGCAGCAAAACAGCTTTCCACTTCCCACAGACTACATCAAGCGTCGTTTTCATATCCTCCACGGATCTGTTCAAATTCCCCCTGCACCTCCAGGTATATAGTAATATACTTCTTCACAAAAACGCTCATTGTAGTAAGATAGCATATAATAACCTTATTTTATCATAAGTTAACTACAAAGTTAGAGGGGAGTTTCTATGTCCGAAAACATTTCACACACTGTCCAATCTATAGGGCAATCCATCCTACAAAACATCGATCAAATCGCAGCAAACGCTCGGCATCATATCGAAATTTCCATCAAAGAACAGAGTCTTCCAAGCATTGTGCCTTACACATTTACCGAACAGATCATCGTACCATTAGGTGAATCGATTGAAGCTGGAGAAGTTTCGTATCCAACAGAGCAAATTTCAAGCTTTAAAGAAATGGATGCTATTCCCGCTTATTTGGATACGGTGTTAATGAGCATTTCAGTCGTTAAAAAATCGCTTCTTAGATATATAGAAGAGAATCAGCAAACTTTCTCGCTTACGGTTTCAGACATCATTATCATTACAAAAATCGTCGATCCATTGATTGATTATTTCATTCATCATTTTACCGAAAGCTATTTAACACAAAAAACAAATAGCCTTCGATCAGAATACTATCAAGATGATGCATTATCTGTACCAATTATTAAACTATCTTCTCGTGTAGCGATTTGCCCAATCATTGGGGAAATTGACGAAAAACGCGCAAATCTTATTCTTGAACGAACATTAATGGAATCTAGCGCAAAAAAGATTCGCTCTCTTATTCTTGATCTATCCGGTGTCGCAACACTTGATACAATGATGACCCAACACCTCTTTAAAATCGTTGATTCACTAGAAGTAATGGGTGTGGATATTATTGTAACTGGGGTTAGTTCTGAAGTTGCAATCGGCGTTGTCTCATTAGGACTTGATTTGCAATCCCTTACAATTAAACAGAATTTAGAAGGAGCTCTAAAATCTCTCGGAATGGTAGAAGGGTAGTTCATCTATTCCACTGATATGAGATACTGCACTCAAATTAAAACTACACTTCGGTGTGGTTTTTAATTTGCTTTAAAAAAAGTGTCCTCTTTCGTTTATCATTCAGGAAATTGCTCAAGCTGTTTTAGGAAATGAACGAACCGCTCTTCAATTTGCGCTTTCGTACCATAACGAATCACCTGTTCACGACGTAATGATTTTTCATTTATTAACTGATAATGAGTATAGGTCATCGTAACAAGTTTCAAGAAAACTTCAATGTGCAGGTTATCCCGCTTTGAACGGGATGCATAGGCTTCTATAAACCCTTCAGCGTTAGCTCTTAATTGTGGAAGTGATTGAAGATAATTCCCTTTCCGGTATCTAAGCGTGTTATGAAAAGAAGGAAAGAGATAATGGTAATTGAAAACGTGATTCGCAGCTAGCGAAACACCCGGAGAAAGAAGCGGATACGGATCAAGCACCTTAAGGCCACCTTCTGAAAAGATCAGGTTCTCAGGAGACGTATCTTGATTCGTAAACGTTATTTTTTCACCGCTTACGGAACGAGCAGAGATCAGTTCTCTTCCAACTGCTTCAACTCGTTGCTTATCAAAACTATAGCCGCTTGCAAGCAAAAGATTTAACTCCTCAACATACTCCCTCGTCTCTTCCATAACGAACTCTATTTGATCCATATCTAGCTCACCTTTTAACTTACCATTCTGATCAAACTTCAAGTACCCAATCCCATTATAGGGAGGTTCCATTGATTCTAGAGCGAGAAAAAAGTCTCCTATTTCCCTTCCATATCGACGTGATTGGTTTATTGTCAAATCACCAAGTTGATCAGATTTACCCAAGTACGATTCTAACGTATACGTTAATTCTGGTTGTACGAAAAATGTAAAGAACTCAGGACATACCCCTTCTTTTGCTCGATTAGCATGTTGATAAAAAGCTTTTGTTGCAGCATACTCTGTTGTTAACTCTTTTTGTTGGAAGTGGACCTCTTTCTCATAGGCCACTTTCTTAGGAATCCTGAGAACGAGCTGTTCCTTCTCCAGTAAAAAGGCAAAGTGCCAGGCACCTTCTCCCAAGAGATGGATTTCACCTTGATTCGATAAGGGACGTAACCCTTCATTTGCTAGTGCTTGATTCATCAGATCAATTTCTGAAACGTTTTGTGTAGCAAGGAACTCCATCTTTATGTATTCTCCTTTTCATTTCCGAGATAAATCGTCTCCAACCGCTCTTCATCCACCTGCAGTCTTTCAACTTTATAGGCATACGCTTCTTTTCGTGAACTTACGACCACCTTCATCGAATCGTCCACATAGTGAACAGCTGCTCCATCGTCGAGCGCTATTCCTGGTTGCATGTGACCTGAATCAATCAAATCATGATAGGCAGATCGTCGCTTATCTTCTCCATCAAAGTGAGGACAGCTACTCCCTGGTAGAAAGCCAAGACAATCCAGTGCGTGAAGCTCATCTCCAAATGAATCCGTGACCCCTTCTTCAAACCAGCAGATCGCCCCTGCGCTTATTCCGGCTAAAACAATGCCTTGCTCCCATGCTTTCTTCATCACTTGATCAAGTCCCCATTCTTTCCAGAGGACGAGGAGATTTTTTGTGTTTCCTCCCCCTACATACAGAATATCCTGACTTAACAAGAAGGCTTCGATATCTTTCACATGTGGTTTAAATAAGGACAGATGGGAAGGCACGCATATTTGCTTCTCAAAAAAGGTATAGAATTTTGTTATGTATCCATCTGCATCACCGCTAGCAGTCGGGATAAAACAGATTTTCGGTTGCTTGCTGATAGCTTGCTTTAAGATATAGCGATCCAATAGCGGGTTGTCGGGTTCCATTGAAAAACCTCCGCCACCCATCGCGATAATTTGCTTCAACTTCCTCATTCCTTCCATAGTCACCTTTCATTAAGAAATTCCCGACCTTCTTCTTTTTTCCTGCAAAAAAGCTGCGTCCCCCTGGAGGAACACAGCTTATTTATCTTATTACACCGCTTCTTTTTGTGTTTTTGCTCTTTTTCTTTTCGATAATACTTCTTTACTCGCTGCTCGATAGAAAGAATAACCCATCATTAGGACAACGACTGAAAATGGTAAAGCGGCAAGGATTAGCATATTTTGCAAGCCTTGCGTTCCACCGAAGTAGACGATGATTGCTGCCATGGCAGAAAGGGATAAGCCCCATACGATCTTAATCACCGCTGAAGGATCCAATGATCCTGATGTACTAAGCATCCCTAATACAAATGTTGCCGAATCCGCTGATGTAATAAAGAAAATCGCAATAACAAAAATCGTAATAAACGACATTAATGTACCAAGAGGGTACTCTTGTAAAACAGCAAATGTTGCCGTCTCTATCGAATAATCGGAAATCGTTGCAATTCCACTTTGTTGCAAGTCGAGAGCTGAGACTCCAAAGACCGCAAAGAAAATGAAGCAGACGATTGAAGGAACAAATAATACACCAAGCATAAATTCTTTTATCGTACGCCCCCTTGAAATTCTCGCAATAAAGATTCCAACGAAAGGGGACCATGAAATCCACCATGCCCAGTAAAAAATTGTCCAACTATCAACCCATGAGCGCTGATCGTTGTTGATCGGTTCAATATGAAAACTCATATCAAAAAAGTTCGAGATGTAACCACCTAAAGAGCCAGTAAACATATTCATAATATATAGCGTTGGTCCGACAATAAGGAGAAGAATCATAAGAGCAAAACCGAGAATCATATTAATATTACTTAAATATTTAATTCCTCTTTTTAACCCAGACCATGCCGAAGCAATAAACAACACGGTTGAAATCACGAGAATGAGCAGCTGAACTGAGAAGTTTGCTGGAGCATCAAATAAAAACTTCAGTCCTTGATTAATTTGTGCTGATCCGAAGCCAAGCGTTGCCGCAACACCTACAACTGTCGCAACAACAGCAAGCGTGTCGATCATGTTTCCTAGCGTTCCCTGCATTCGTTTTTCTCCAAACAAAGGGGTTAGTGTAGCACTAATTAATCCGGGATACCCTTTATGGAATTTAAAATAAGCGAGTACGAGCGCAACAAGGGCATAAACAGCCCAGGCGTGAACACCCCAGTGAAAAAAGGAATATTGAAGGGATTCAACAATCGCTTTATCCGTTCCTAATTCGCCACTTGGACTACTTTTGAAAGCATGAGAAATTGGCTCTGCCGTTGTCCAGAAAACCATTCCCATACCCATTCCTGCACTGAACAGCATCGCAAACCATGTTGGCAAGCTGAACTCCGGCTTGTCATCTTTGCCACCAAGTTTAATATCTTTAAATCTTGAAAAAATCAAGTATACACAAAAAACAAGAATCCCCATTATAATGAGGAGGTAATACCATCCAAATCGACTTGATATGAAAGCTGTAGCTGTGGACGTTACTGACTGTAAATGCTCTGGCCAGATCGCTCCCCATAATACAACTAACGTACAAACAATGAGACTATACCAAAAAACAAGCGTTGCATTTTTCATTAACTCACCTCTTAAATATTTAACTTCTTACGTATAACAAACGATGCCGGATAAATACATCGAGATCTCCTTTCACTTTTGCATCAATTTCGTCTACCGTTATGTAGAATTCGTTCAAAATTCTCTTTTCTTCTTTTACCCTAATCATCATCATTTAAGCTATAAATTTAAAAAGAATGAAAATTTATTTCAATCACTATTTCTTAATCCTATCTCTTCAAAACAGAGGGAATCTTCTTAAATAATGATTTATTTTTCCATATCTATCCCATCAATGATACGATACTATAGAGATAGCAGAGTTTTTACGTCGTTAAAAGAGAGGTGAATAAAGTGATTTTGTCAAATACTCCTACCTATACTTCGATCGAGGATGCTTCGAGAGATGTACTAGAGGTTATAAGTAAATTCGTTGGTGTTAATACATTCTTCATAGCAAAAAATGATAAAACCGCTGTCGATATCATTTCTTCTTTTAACAGAGATGAAATTATTCTCGAATCAGGTTTTGAAACCCTTTATCGAGATTCTTACTGACAATTCATTGTTAAAGGCGGTCGTGAACCCCTTATCATTGATGATTTAGCTACTCATAATTCAACAAAAGATTTGGAAGTAACTAAAAACCTTGGTGGTGGCTCGTTAATCGGAGCACCAATTTATTACCGAAATGGCGATAATTTCGGAACGCTTTGCGGACTTGATTTAAAACCCTTTCACTATACCCAGGATCACATCGACTTGTTTAAAGCGATGGCCAATCTGTTAGGTAATGTTCTTGAATTAGAACGAGCAAATACAGAAATAGAGTCTCTCTCTGTCCCTGTTGTTCCTATCTCAGAGGAAGTGGCCATTCTTCCAATTATTGGTGACGTGAATGAGATACGAACGGAACGATTAATGGAAAGAGCACTTGCTGAGAGTGCAAAGAATCAGCTTGACTACTTGATCTTCGACTTATCAGGGTTAACGAATATTCATACTGAAAGTGCAGCGAACTTGCTAAAGATTGGACAATCTCTTAAGTTAATCGGTGTTCAGATGATTGTAACGGGTATTCGTCCAGAACTTGCGATTAAAGCCGTTCAGGCGACGAGTGATTTCGATCAAATTGTAGTGAAATCTAACCTTCAACAGGCCTTAAATTGGATTGGATACAACCTTATTAAGCATTAAAAAGGACCGCCCGTAAGTAAAGGCGGTCCTTTTTGTCTATGATTCAATTTCAAATCCAAGATCCTCTATCATTTGGTGATCTGCTGTTGCATCCGCACCATCTGTTGTTAAGTAGTCACCAACAAAGATTGAGTTTGCAGCATAGAGACCCATCACTTGAAGTGAGCGAAGATTTACCTCTCGCCCCCCCGAAATTCGAATTTCCTTCGTCGGATTCATGAACCGAAAAAGGGCTAGTACTTTCAGACAGTAGCGTGGATTCAGTTCATCCATCTTTTCAAGCTTAGTCCCTGGTACAGAATAGAGAAAATTAACAGGAATAGAATCGGCATCTAGCTGACGAAGTTCATTTGCCATGTCATACACATCTTCATGCGTTTCCCCCATACCTATGATGCAACCAGAACAAGGTGAAATCCCAGATCTTTTCACATTTTCTACCGTATTTACACGATGATCATATGTATGCGTTGAGGTAACCTTCTCATGGTACCCCTTACTTGTATTAACATTATGATTATAGCGATCGACCCCTGCCTGTTTTAACCGCTCTGTTTGTTCTTCAGAAAGAATACCAAGACACGCACAAATCTTTAGCGGCATTTCTGACTTTATATGCTCGACGGCACTTATCACTTTATCTAGTTCTCGATTTGTTGCACCGCGTCCACTCATAACGATACAGTAAGTGCCAGCTTTACGATGCATCGCTTCTTTAGCTCCTTCAACTAATGTTTCTTGATCAAGTAAAGGATATTTGCTGACGCTTGTGTCCGCAAAAGCGGATTGAGCACAGTACCCACAATCTTCCGGACATAGCCCACTTTTTGCGTTGATAATCATATTTAACTTCACTTTCTTACCATAGTAGTGCTTTCGTACTCTAAAAGCCGCATGCATTAGGGGTAATAGCTGCTCGTCTGGTGATGATAAAATCGTTAAGGCCTGTTCTTTTGTTAATGTTTTCCCCTCTAGTGCTAAATCAGCAAAATGCTCCCAGCTCTCCACCGTATGTTCCATTACTTTTTGCATCATACGCCTCCTAGAAATAAGTTAACTGAAAATAAATATAAGTTAACATTAAACTATCACCAGGTTAACAAACTGTCAATAGTGTCGATAGAAGCGTCACCACTATACAAAAAAACCACACAATAATAACAGTGTGGTTTACCATGATTTCTACTAAGCCGGTGCTTGGTCAATCATGAAATAGTTTTCTTCTATTTGGTTCGATGGAACAGGCTTGCTGTAGTAATAACCCTGTATGCTATCACAGCCTTTTTGAGATAGAAATTCAGCTTGTTCAACCGTTTCAACCCCTTCAGCGATTACATGCAATTTCAATTGCTTGCTCATTGCAATAATGGCACTCGTAATTTGATCAGACTTCACATTTTGAGTCAGCTCATCAATAAAAGATTTATCAATTTTCACCTGATTAATCGAGAAGTCTTTTAAATAACTTAAAGAACTGTGACCTGTTCCAAAGTCATCGATTGATATACTAACTCCAAGGTCCCGGAGTGAAGTGATCATCCAAGACGAACGAGTTGAATTTTCCATTGTCATACTTTCGGTTACTTCAAGCTCGAGTAACGCTGGATCAAGCTTGTAACGGTCAAGCGTTTCTTTTACGGTTGTAATGAGTTCATCACTTTGAAATTGTTTAGGCGAAAGATTAACTGAAACGCGAAGGGAATGACCTTGATCGCTCCATTTCTTCGCTTGTTCACACGCCATATCGAGCACTTGACTTCCGAGCTCGACAATTAATCCTGTTTCTTCAGCTAGGGAAATAAAATCACCTGGGTACCTGAGTTCTCCCTCATTCACCTGCCAGCGCACAAGAGCCTCGACACCTGAGAGTGCGCCATCCTCACATTTCACCTGTGGTTGGTAATGTAAAATAAATTCCTGATTGAGCAGTGCGGTTCTTAACGAACTTTCTTCCACTAATCTTGATTCGCTTTTTTGCCCCATTGCTGTTGAATAGAATTGATATTTCTGACGGTTACGTCCCTTGGCTGAATACATCGCGATGTCCGCACGTTTCATTAAGGATTCCACATCGCTCCCATCAGCTGGCGTTACTGCAATCCCAATACTTGCTGAAGTCGATAGATCGTGTGAACCTACGCGAAACGGCTTCTCAAAAGCTTCAATAATTTGGTTCGCAAGTGCATCAGGATAGATGTCTTTAACACCATTGAGCACAATAACAAACTCATCTCCCCCAAGCCGAGAAAGGAAACCATAGGGGGACACAACAGACGCCAACCTCTCTGCTACTGCACAAAGGAACAGATCTCCTGTATTGTGACCAAGGGCATCATTGATCACTTTAAAGCGATCTAAATCAAGCATCATCACTGCCAGGTCAGCATGTTGATCACTTTTAAGGTGGCCCTCTAAGTGCTCGACAAATGACCGACGATTCGGTAAAGAAGTTAAGGCATCGTAGTAAGCCATCTGATGCGTTTGTCTCTCCGCCTTTTGTTGTCTCGTAATATCCTTAGTCATCGCATAAATCCGATCTAGTTTCTCATTTAAATAGATTGGAACAAACGTGACATTTAGCTCACTCACCTCTTTATCAAGCGTTACAATACTTGTGTTAAAACTGACCGCCTGCCTCGTTTTGTGAACTGTGAGAAAGTACTCTCGTACACGTTCAAGTTCCTTTTCTCCAAAGAAATCAATGGGGTCGATACGACTTAGCTGATTCCTTTTCACTTGAAACAACGCTTCTCCAGCAGGATTCAGCGAACGAATTCTGCCGTCTACTGTAAGTGTTAAAATCGCATCGATGCTATATGTTAAAAGAGAACGTAAACGGTAGTCATTTCCCTTTAACTCGGTTTCCTGTTTGATAAATTTACGTTCGGTGACAATACCGAAAATTAAAATAGTCTGTACACACAGCGTGCCAATGGCAATTACAATCGATAGGGCTGACGTATCTAATCCGTTCATAATGGGTTTATGATATTGCGCCATATAAAAGGTAGCAGCCTCTAGCCCAACATAATGCATGCCCGCGATCGCCATTCCCATCACACTTGCACTACCTAATTTCAACAAAATGATATGACGAATTTTCTTTGGTCTTGAGAGTGTAAAAGATAGTTTCAGCGCTCCAAAAGAAGCAACAATCGCGATTAAAGCTGATAAACTTAGTAGCCAGGGATTATAGGTGATTTCCACCATTTCCATCGCTTCCATCCCAATATAATGCATAGCGATAATAGCACCTGACATAAAAATCGTTGCAACAATGAGTCTTCTTATGGATAGTTGTTTTCCACCAATAGCCACAAGAGCGATCAATGAACCTAAGAATGCTGCTCCTATAGATAAGAAAACGAGCGGTATGTTGTAAGTCATCGGCATCTGCATAGAAAAAGCCAGCATACCGATAAAATGCATGGACCAGATTCCAATCCCCATCGTACCCGCTCCTCCAACAACCCATATCCACTTGCGTATCCCTTTAGCATAAGCTACGCGACCCGCAAGATCTAACGCGCTATATGATGCAAAAACGGCTATTATTAAAGACAGTAAAACGATCCACCAATTGTACTGTCCTGACATTTCAATCATGATTCTGTGCCTCCGACGTTAAAATCTGTTCAGTCTCTTTATCGGCATTAATGAAACAGAGGTTAAGTGTGCCCCCGAATACCAAGCTTTCTTTTCACTTCATGTAATAACGGTTGTGCTTTTGCCCTTGCTTTCTTTGCACCTTCTTCAAGGATGCAGTCAAGTTCATCCTTGTGAGACATATAGTAGCGGAACGTTTCGCGTGGTTCGGTAAGGAAATCATTCATTACGAGAAAAAGCTCTTTTTTCGCTTCACCCCACCCTATTCCTTCTTCAAATCTCTTTCTCATTTTAACCGTCTGTTCTTCACTTGCAAACTCCTTATACAGAGTAAAAACAGTCGAGTCGTTAGGATCTTTTGGATCCGTTGGTCCGGTTGAATCTGTTGTAATGCGATTGATTAACTTCTTAAGCTTAGACGGCTCTTCAAACAGTGGAATCGTATTATGATAACTTTTACTCATCTTTCTACCGTCCAGTCCAGGGAGCACAGATGTGTTTTCATCGACTATGTGATCCGGCATTGTAAATATTTCTCCAAATTGATGGTTAAAAGCTGATGCCAAATTACGTGCAATCTCTACGTGTTGGATTTGGTCTTTGCCTACAGGAACGTATTTGGATCGAAACAATAATATATCTGAAGCCATTAAGATCGGGTAAGTGAATAACCCCATATTCACTCCTTCGTCCTCTTCACGATCTTCCTTACGATTCTTATCGACAATGGCTTTATACGCATGAGCCCGATTCATCAAACCTTTAGGTGCAAAACAGGCCATAACCCATGATAGTTCAAAAATTTCAGGTACATCTGACTGGCGATAGAAAATAACTTTATCCGGATCGAGCCCGAGTGCAAGCCATGTGGCCGCAATCCCATATGATAATTCTTGCATCTGTTTCTGATCTCGAACTTTCGTTAATCCATGATAATCGGCAACAAAATAGACTGGGTCTAGTTCCTCATTACGTGCTTGCTCTAACGCAGGTTTAATGGCACCAATATAATTGCCTAAATGCACCCGTCCTGTTGGTTTAATTCCTGTTACGATCGTCTTCCGCATAAGATCCCCTCCATTTGAATACAACACAAAAAGGCCCCTCATCCTCTAAAAAAAGGACGAGAGACCCCGTGGTGCCACCTTTATTCGTTTACAGACGTAAACGCACTTATCCCCTACAGAAACCCATTTCGATAAGGTGTCTCTTGTATCGGTAAGACGCTCCGCCGAATCCTACTAAATTGTTCAGTTTCGGAAGCTCAGAAGCCCATTCATCTGTCGCACACGCTGATTTCCACCAACCATCAGCTCTCTAAAGTGTCACTCAAGATTACTCTTCTTCCTCATCGCAACGTTATTTTTTCTTATCTTAAATCTTACTGAAGAAAAGAGCAAGGCTTTTTTAACAAATATTGTGTTAATTAAAGCACTTTACTCAAAAAGGCTTTCGTTCTCTCTTCCTTAGGATGTTCAAATAGTTCAATTGGGACATTTTCTTCGACGATATATCCCCCATCCATAAACAACACGCGATCCCCTACTTCTTTTGCGAATCCCATTTCGTGCGTGACAACGACCATTGTCATACCCTCTTTGGCTAGATCTTTCATCACTTCAAGCACCTCTCCAACCATTTCTGGATCCAAAGCAGAAGTAGGTTCATCAAACAGCATAATTTCAGGTTCCATCGCAAGTGCTCTTGCAATGGCAACACGCTGCTTTTGTCCTCCAGATAAAGAGTCAGGATAAACATGTGCCTTTTCATAAAGACCTACCTTACGAAGAAGAGCAAGGCCCTTCTCTTCAGCTTGCTTGCGCTGCCACTTTCTCACTTTCATGGGAGACATCATGATGTTTTCAAGAACGGTTTTGTGAGGAAATAAATTAAACTGTTGAAAGACCATTCCTACATTCGTCCGCACTTGATTGATATTTGTCCCCTTCGCTGTTAAATCCTGATCCTTAATCGATACTTTTCCACCAGTGATCGATTCTAAAAGGTTTAAACATCTTAGAAAAGTAGATTTTCCCGAGCCAGATGGACCAATCACAACGACAACTTCTTGTGGTTTAATTTCGACATTAATTTCTTTCAAAACTTCTAAATCACCAAATGATTTCTTCAGACGTTCGACTTTAATCATGCTGTATCCAATCTCCTTTCGATGTAATTCAATAAATACGTCAACGAAAGGGTAAGGATTAAGTAAATGATTGCTACAGTTAAGTATGGTTCCCAAACGCGATAGTACTGTCCTTGAGCGGCTCTACCCCAGTACATTAATTCTGGTGCTGCGATGATCGCTCCAAGAGAAGAGTCCTTTAATAGCACAATGAATTCATTGCCAAGTGGAGGAATCATTCTCTTAAAGGCTTGTGGCAGAATCACATGACGCATCGCCTGAACATGCGTCATGCCAAGCGATCGCGCAGCTTCCATTTGCCCTCGATCGATTGATTGAATTCCTGCGCGGAATATTTCAGCAATATATGCGGTGGCATTCAAGGATAATGTAACAATAAGAGAAACAAGTGGATTAACTGATTCCATAATTAACGGGATTAAACCGAAATGAATGAGGAGAATTTGAACGAATAACGGTGTTCCTCTAAAAGCATTGATGTACCAGATAAATGGATAGCGAATCCACCATGATTTTGAGATTCGTCCAATCCCCATAAATAACCCCAAAATGCTCCCAATCAGTATTCCAGCTAACGAAGCTCCAACCGTAACCATAGCTCCCTTTAGAAAGAAAGGAAGATACTCCCGAACAATTTCAAATGAAAATACGCCCATATTCGATCTCCTTTGTGATTTTCTGCGATGGTTAACCGACAATGAACTACGGCTGTTGTATCATTTAAGCCGTAGTAAGTCGATTTAGTCGTTTATTTTGCTTGCTCAAGCAACGTATCTGTATTGGGCTCTTTTCCAAACCACTCTTCATAAATCTTAGCGTATTCTCCACTTTCGATTACTTTCTTAATCGCTTCATCAAATTCTGCTTTCAATTCACTGTCCTTAGGGAACATCAAGCCATAGAATTCAGATTCAAAGTTTTCAGGATCTTCGATTGTTTGGAAATTATCATCCGGATTATTCTTCACATATTCATTGACGACCGTATTATCCGTTACTACCGCTTCAACATCATTGTTTTTCAGTGCCATAATGGCAACAACATTGTTTTCAAACTTTTTAATACTAGAGCTCTTATCTCCCATAATCTTCTCTGCTGCTGCTTGTCCAGTTGTTCCGTTTTGAACACCTACTGTCAGCCCTTCAATATCTTTTGCCGTTTGAATATCTGTTCCTTCTTTGAACATCACCATGTGCGTTGATTCAAAATATGGGTTCGAGAAATCAAATGTTTTTTCTCGGTCTTCATTAATCGTGATTCCTGAGATTGCCATGTCTACTTCTTTCCCCTGGCGCACAGCTTCAAATAGCGGATCCCAACCTATATTTTTCGGTTCCCATTCATAACCAGCTTCTTTCATCACAGCATCAAGAAAGTCCATATCAAAGCCAACAATCTCGCCTTTATCCATGTATTCGAATGGGGCAAACGCAGCGTCAGTCCCAACAATTAACTTCTCTTTCTTCTCACTTTCCCCTTCAGAATTGCTTGTCGAACTAGTTTCATTCTGACCACATGCCGTCATGATCGCTAACAAGCACGCTAATACCGTAATCAATAACCCTTTCGTGAACATTCTCATCAAATTCCCCCCTGAACTATTTTTTTAATATTCTAATATTTTAAATTATACACAACGCTTTTATAATAACAATATTGAAATTTGAGAAAAAGTATGATTTTTCGATACTATTCTTCTTTAAAATTAGTCATATCACAAAGTTACACCTTCAAAATGGTTAATTACCTGGTGAAATATCCCACAAATCAATGAAAAAAGGCTATTTCAAAATAAATTGGGCATGCTTTATAAATGTAAAAGACATCCATCAAGACGTTAGTTTATCTCACAGGTTTTTTATTCCAAAGAACAACATCACCAATTCCACAAGTATTAGGAGGATTAAGATGGACGACCTGCATTCATTTAGCTGGTATGCTGCTAAACTTAAAAAGCTTCTTCCACCTGAAGCCTTTAAACCCGTTCCAACTAGATTATTCGGTGGACTTACATATCTCATCATCACGATTACTGTTATTTCACTCATAGGTTTGAACGATTTTCATCCACTTGTTTTGCTAATTTTCTCTATTATCCTTGGTTCCTGTTTTGCCGGCCTAGGTTTTCTTGGTCATGAAATTTTACATGGAACTGTCGTACGAAAAGCGTGGCTTCGAGACCTTTTGGGGGCAATGGCTTTTTGGCCTCTAAACACCGGACCAACGCTTTGGAGAAAATGGCACAACCTCAATCACCATGTTCATACTCAGCATGAAGAAAACGATCCTGACGCCTGGCCAACACTCGAGCGTATATCAAAAATGAGAATGTTTAAGTGGATTTATGGTCTACCTCTGTTTATCCGGTCGTTTTTTGCTTTTGCTTCACTTACAGTTCAATTTAGCGCTCATTCTTTGAAAATGTTTTTTACTTATGTAAAAGAATTCAATCGTAAAAAACAACGTGATATCTGGATGCAAATGATTTTGCCATGGATCTCTTGGCTAAGTCTGATCTTCGTCATTGGTTTTCGGAACTGGCTATTCGCTTATCTTGTCCCCCTTCTAATCGCGAACTTTATTGTGATGGCTTACATTTCAACCAATCATCGATTAAATCCATTGACTCCTGTCAATGATCCACTTGCTAACAGTCTCACAGTAACGGTGCCAAAAATTGTAGATATCTTGCACTTTAATTTCTCGTATCACACGGAACATCACCTTTTTCCTGGAATGAATCCCAAATACTATCCAATTGTAAAACAACATATTAAAGCAATGTGGCCAGAACGTTACCATGAAATGCCAATGACGGAAGCGTTGATTGCACTCTGGCAAACACCTCGTGTTTATCAAATGCACACAAACCTAATTGATCCAAAAAACCGTAAAACCTATGGCTCGCTTGGAAATAACTTAAATTTGAAATCTATTTCCAGGAACAGTGAGCGATTAAAAAAGGCTGTCCTAAAAAATCCTACAAGAAAAGGCTGACTCTATCGATATCAGCCTTCTTGCGCGTTTATTATTCAACCCTTGCTTTTTCAACAGAGTTGTTCTGCCAAATACAGCTTATGTTTTGAGAATTAGTAGCCTCCTCCAACAAAAGCTGCACCTACGATGATAAGGAGAATAAACAGCACTACAATTAGAGCAAACCCACTGCCGTAACCGTATCCCATGGAGTATGACCTCCTTTCCATCATGGATTTAATACATACTATGCAAAAACCACTCTGATGGATGGGCGTTTGTTTAGTTTTGATCGATACTTTTCAATTCCTTCTTCTCATAAGGACCAAAAACTTGTCCTTGTGGTATTGATCTGATTAAATCCCCTTGCATATATAAGCGTATGCTTATATACTGATTCAGGGAGGTGAAGCGATGGAGAAATCAGTGATCGAACTAGAACCAGCAGCTTCTGTTCTTAAACTGCTTGGAGATAAAACGCGTTTAACAATTATGGGACTATTAAAAGATGGCGAATGCTGTGTTTGCGAGTTTGTAGAAGTTCTTCAAATGAGCCAGCCAGCGATCAGTCAGCATTTAAGGAAATTGAGAGACGCTGGGTTAGTGAAGGAACGTAAAAAAGGACAGTGGGTATTCTATTCGTTAAATCCAGATCATGAAGCTATTTTACTGATTGAGCGTATTTTAACCATCATTCCTGACCAAATGGAAAAACTGAATGATCTAGAAAAAAAAGGATTGCGCATTTGTTGCGATTAATGGGGGAATTTGTTTGACCGTTACGCTAGCTATACTTATTTTTGTTTTAACTTTAGTGCTTGTTATCTGGCAACCTAAAAACCTTGGCATTGGTTGGTCTGCATGCGGGGGAGCTATACTCGCTTTGCTTGTGGGGGTTGTTGACTTTCAAGATGTTCTCACAGTAACAGGCATTGTATGGAATGCCACATTTGCATTTATTGCGATTATCCTCATCTCTCTTATTCTTGATGAGATTGGTTTCTTTGAATGGGCTGCTCTTCACATGGCGAAAGCTGCAAAAGGAAATGGGCTACGAATGTTTATCTACGTCTCATTGCTTGGAGCAGTTGTCGCAGCATTATTCGCCAACGACGGAGCCGCACTTATTTTGACACCAATCGTTCTCGCAATGGTACGAAATTTAAATTTCAAAGAAAAAATGATTTTTCCGTTTATTATGGCAAGTGGTTTTATCGCTGATACTACGTCACTACCTCTTGTTGTTAGTAACCTGGTTAATATCGTCTCGGCTGATTTCTTTAACATCGGATTCGTTGAGTATGCTTCACGAATGATTGTGCCGAACTTTTTTTCACTTGGAGCAAGCATTCTAGTGCTTTACCTTTTCTTCCGTAAAGATATTCCGGGGAACTATGACGTCAATGAGCTTCGCATTCCAAAGCAGGCCATTAAGGACATCCACATGTTTAAACTATCCTGGATCGTTCTAGCTGTTCTTCTAATCGGCTATTTCGCAAGTGAGTTTATCGGCGTACCTGTTTCAATCATAGCCGGAATCGTTGCGATCTTCTTTCTTTTAATGGCTAGACGCAGCAAAGCTGTAGAAACAAAGAAGGTCATTAAAGGGGCGCCATGGGCGATTGTTTTCTTCTCAATCGGCATGTACGTGGTGGTTTATGGTCTCCGTAATCAAGGACTAACCGATATTCTCGCAAACGTGATTCAAGCTGCTGCAGACCAGGGATTACTTGTTGGTACGATTTCAATGGGCTTTATCGCAGCGATTTTGTCATCGATCATGAACAATATGCCAACGGTTATGATTGACGCTCTTGCAATTGAAGCCACAACCACATCAGGTACGCTTCGCGAAGCGCTCATTTATGCCAATATTATTGGCTCTGACTTAGGTCCAAAAATCACGCCAATTGGATCGCTCGCAACGTTACTATGGCTTCATGTTCTTTCGCAAAAAGGTGTCAAAATTTCGTGGGGTTATTACTTTAAAATTGGCGTCATCTTAACCGTACCAACGTTACTTATTACGTTACTTGGCCTCTATTTCTGGCTACTCATAATTTAAATTTCGATTCAAAAGGAGTTCAATATGTCTACTAAAAAATCAATCTATTTCTTATGTACTGGAAACTCATGCCGAAGCCAAATGGCTGAAGGTTTTGGAAAAAAATATCTTGGTGACACGTACGATGTTTATTCTGCAGGTATTGAGGCACATGGGCTCAATCCTAATGCTGTGAAGGCGATGAACGAATCTGGAATTGATATCACAACCCAATCATCAGATAAAATTGATATGGAATTGTTAAACAATGCTGATTTCGTTGTGACACTTTGCGGCGATGCAAAAGACAAATGCCCGATGACGCCTCCTCATGTTAAACGTGATCACTGGGGATTTGATGATCCAGCGAAAGCAGAAGGAACAGAAGAAGAAAAATGGGCCTTCTTTCAGCGTGTTCGTGATGAAATCGAAGAACGTATCGCTCGTTTTGCGAAAGAAGGACGCTAATTTAGAAAAAAAGCATGCTGGATGGTCATCCAGCGTGCTTTTTTGTATGAAATAAGTCGTTTATTCCGGGAATCTCGATATTTTTTCTGCAAAAATTGAAAGTTATCCGCGATTTCACAGTTATTTCCGCGGAAATGAAAAGCGGACAACATTGAAGTTAGTCGAGCTTTTTCATTTTATATACTTCTCTACTCTCAAGCAAAGAACCAATATCCTGCCGATACTTTTCATAATGATCCGAGTTAATATGCGTCTCAATGGCTTGTTGATCTTTCCACACTTCATAAATCACGTACGTTGAATCTTCTATGGATTGATGCACGTCATACTGAATGTTTCCTTCTTCATTTCGTGAGCCTACTAACACTTCTTGAAGCACGTGTAAAACAGCTTCTTCTTGTCCTTCTTTTGGCTTTAAAATAGCGGTAACTGCAATTTGCTTCATCTGTTTCTAACCTCCAATGCTCGTTTACGAATAGGATAAGCATAGTGGCAAGAACTTATCAAAGCAATTTTTTTGCTTGCTAGGATTTTATCGGTTTGAAGATTGCTCTCTGTAGTGGCACCCCACCCATTGTTACGTTCCGTTCAATAAACATATACAGTTTCCCATCAATTTTAAACGTTCGGTCACCTAAATAGTCCACGTCTTTCCCCTGAGATCTCAGTTCACTTTTCAAGGCTCTCACGTATTCATTGTAATCCATATAGCGATCGTCCAAATCGATTTGGAGATGGTTTTTCCGATACCCCATCAGCCAATTGAATCCAGTTAAAGAAGCAACAATAACAGCGATCACAAGAAAAAAATTCCACATACAGCATCCCTCCTGTAGCTTATATTCTTAATACGAAGAAGAAACCTATGACGTTTCACTTTTTTGTAAAATAAGGAAGTTAGTACTTTCGAAGTGATCTTAAACAATAAATGTTTAAAAAATGCCAGATCAGTTAATAGTCTACTATCATGAATAAACTGGAGGCGTTGTATATGGCACTTTTAGAAATAAGCGTAACACCTGTAGGAACAAGTCAGACGAGTATGAGTCATTTTGTCACAGAAGCCATTCAAATCGCTGAGAAAGAAGGCTTCACTTACCATATTGGCCCAACTTCAACCGTTTTTGAAGGAAACGTAGATGAACTTTTTGAATTGGCGAGAGACATTCATACGAGTGCGCTTCGGAAAGGGTCAGATCGCGTAATCACGAATATTAAGATTGAGGATCGAGAAGACAAGGCACTTACAATTGATGGGCAAGTAAATGAAGTTCGAAGTTCAATTGGATAAGTACGCAAAAGGAGGTAGCGAATCATCCGCTACCTCCTTTATTTTATTTTATTTTATTTTAAGATGCCCTCTTTCTTCAATACGCCTTCCATTCCCTTACGAGCTTCATTTAGAACTGATTTCTTCCACTCTACGTCATTCGGATAAAACATTGCTTCAAATTCTCCGAGAATCCACTGAATATCTTCAACAGACTCTGCGCCTTCATGATACAAATGGTTTTCTAAAATAATCGTCATAAATTCACGAAGTTCTGCCTGTTTGTCCGTTCCAAATGTTCCAAACTCAAACAGAGCGGAAAGAAGGTATGTTTCCGGATACGCTTCTTCTTTTAGCTTATAGAAATGATTTGTTGAGTCACCTTTTACTTTTTTAGGGGTATATTTTTCGACATTCTTAAGTTGATAAGCGTCTTTTAGTTCATCAACGCTTCTGCCATCATGCTCTGAGATCACCATCGTGATTTCATTCGTTGGTCCTAGAGCCGTATGCCAATCCATATGAATCACGCTCGGATAAGTCCCTAGCATCTTTTCTTGAATACTTTTTAAGAAGACAGCTGACTCTTCAGCCGTAGATCCCCCATAATAGACGCCTCGCTCAAATTCAAATTGCCCCATTCCCTTTGCTTTTTTCAAACCGGCGTATCCTTCTTTTGCGAGTCCTTTCATTAACTGAGCATACAACTTATGCTTTTCTTCTTTTAAATCAGTAATTTTTCCATTCGGTAAAAATAAGTCACTTTCTTTCGCATAATTTTTATTCACGTCTCTGCGAATGGAATTTTCATCATAGAAATAATTTCGGTTAAGGTCGACGTTGTTTTCGGTTACGCGGCGAAAGTGGCGCATTCCCCACGGGTTAATGGCATGAATCAAGCAAATACCTGTTTTGGATGGATCAATTTGATCAAGATAATTTTCAACGAATAGTTGAATAACGGCTGCACCTGCATAGCCTTCAATTCCGTGTTCACCAGTTGTAAAAAAAATCACCTGATCATTTGAAGTTAGTGCTTCTGAATAAATCATATCAATTGTGTTATTTTCTTCTTTTCCAATCGCTTTTGTTGTTAAGGTTGCATCCGGCCACTTCTTTTGAATTTTATCGAGATGACTGCGAAATGTTACTCTGGACTCATCGTAATTTTTAGCAAAGTAATGGTCTGTATCGTTCATAGCGAATACTCTCCTTTATCATTAAGTTGTTCCGAAGCGGAATTAGTTAGCTAACCTTTACATTCCACCCTACTCAAATATCAAACTTTCCTGCTTGAATTTATTATCGTATCTGAAAACACAAAAAAAGATGAAAACCCATTTCAGAGTCTCCATCTTATTTATGCTTCTGGTTATTTTGTTCATGCTGTTGTTTATATTCAGCTAGCTCGACTTCCAAACGTTTCTGAGTCCGTTTCTTATCGACATTTAGAAATAGTGCTGCGACTGCAATGAACCCTATGCTTAACATTAAAAATTGTAAGGTTAATTCTAATGACATTCTTTCATCCCTCTCTTTGTACTGTTGTTTCGATTTCCTTTTTAGGATTTAGTGGGGGACTATATAGTTACCCGTTATTCCCGCACTCTAAACATCCGCTTCAGGCTTAATCGAAACAAAACAAAGTAGAATGGCTGCTACAGCTACAGCTGCAGAGGTATAAAAGACAATTTCATGCGATTGCTTCATAAGAATGGCATAGATCGGTGGTCCTGCTGCTACCCCAAGGAAACGCGTTGAACTGTAAAGCGATGTAATCGTGCCACGCTCTTCTTTTTTCACGCCTTCTGTTATAAGCGCATCAAGGCATGGAAGCGACATGCCTATCCCGATCCCAGCTACAAACAATATTAGTAACATGAACCAAAGTCTTTCCGTAAAAGATACACCTATTGTAGCAGCAGCGAGCAAGGAAAGACCTGCAAAGATACACCATTTCATCGTCGTTTTGTTCTCACCAATTCGTTTTCCAGCGATATAAGAAGTTAAAGATAGTGCCACAAGCGGAATGGCAATGATTGCTCCTTTCTTAACACCTACAATTTGAAACTCCTTTTCCAAAAAGCCGGCGAGGTAGAATAAAATTCCAAATAGAACAAACATGATTATGCCACCGATCGCAAATATCGCTGTCAGCCATTTTCCATCGTTATGAAAAATGTTTTTTAAACACGACAAAAAACACGAAAAAGTTTGCGGCTTCTCATTTTTCTCTGGTGACTCCACAAGGAAAATAACAAGCAATATTGAAATAAGTGAGAAAACCGGAATGGCTAAGAATGGTAAGTACCATAGAAAAGAAGCAAGCAGCGCTCCAAGTATTGGACTAAGTACTTTACCGATTGTATTCGAAGTTTCAATCAAACCAAGTCCTGCACTTACATCTTTATCACTTTTGAATAAATCTCCTACAAGCGGAAGGACAACTGGGGCTGCTCCTGAAGATCCAATCCCTTGAAGAACTCTTCCAATGAGAATCATGCTAAACGGATCTTCTAGAGACCATGATGCCCAACCCGTCACCAGTCCCCCAGCTCCTGCAATAAATAAACTGGGGATAATCACTTTTTTTCTTCCATATCGATCAGATAAATACCCTGCAATCGGAATTAATAAGATAGCTGCGATTGAGTAGACCGTGATGATCATCGATACTTCAAAGGATGTGATGCCTAGCTTTTTTTCAATAAGAGGCAGAACGGGTATAAGCATTGAATTCCCCAGCGTCATCACAAGTGGAATTGAAGCAAGAGAAATCAAATCCCACTTCTTTTTATTGTCCATGAGCATCCTCCATTAAGATCTCTACTTCATATGTAGTTTGCCTGCTCTTGTTAGTGGGTATACCCTAGTAAAACCTGGCTATAATGAAACAACACTTACTCCTACATCAACTTCGCTATTTTATTATTAGGAAAAGAAACCAAACATAGATAATCGTCAAAAATGTGTAACATAACTTACAGTCAGCGAACCACTTTTTTTAGTATACTTAACATGGAGATGAACCATGTAAAATCCGTTTGGAGGTCAAACACATGATTACACTTTATACGTCACCAAGCTGTACATCTTGCAGAAAGGCGAAAGCATGGCTTGAAGAGCACAATCTTCCTTATGAACAGCGGAACATGTTTGCAAAGCCACTCTCTGAGGATGAAATTAAAGCGATTATACGTATGACTGAAAAAGGAACAGAAGAAATCATCTCAAAGCGCTCAAAAGCGTTTGAATCACTTGATAAAGAGCTCGATGAACTGACGCTTCAGGAACTTTATAGCTTAATTAAAGAAAACCCTGGCATTTTGAAGCGACCGATCTTACTTGACACGAAACGTCTTCAGGTTGGTTTCCATGAAGATGAAATAAGAAGCTTCCTACCGAGGAAAGTTCGCGCATTTCAGCTTGAACAAATTCTTCAAGAAGCGCAATAAATGAAAGCGAGAGAGGATTACCCTCTCTCGCTTTTTTGTGGCGCTTGATATGGATCTTCATCCAATCCCTGGATCGTAAATTTCTTCATAAAGTAAAGAATAACGATTAAAATAAACCCATATCTAATAAACATATCAGCTACGTTAAAAATACCTGAGCTCCACTTTACTGAAAGAAAATCAATAACATGACCATATTGAATACGATCAACTAAATTTCCAATCCCACCACTAATCAACAAACTAAAAGCTACTTGCATGGCAAAACGTTTTGGCGTTGCACGTATATACCCGTAAATCAACAGAAGAATGATCCCTGTTTGTAGAAAGAGTAGTAAACCCGTGTATCCTTCTAATAGCCCCATCGTCGCACCAGCGTTATAGTAAAGCTGGAACCCTAAAATACCATCAATCACTTCAATCCGTTCATTGATATTTAGGACAGAGTCAATCCAACGTTTTGTTATAAGATCCATCACTAAAAAGAAGATCACTAAAGGAATCATCCGCTTCAAATCGTTCACACCCTTTTATAAAATGAGGTTGAAGCATAAAAAAACTCCTTAAACCATGTTAAGGAGTCTTTTCATATAAGAAATTCGTTAAATAAGAAGCATCTTCAGGATAAGCATGAGCTAACGCTTCCACTTCTTCCACTGTTTTCCACTCAATTTCGGTTACGTCTTGTTCAGATTTCGGAAGAGAAATCATGCCGCCAACCACATTTACTTCATAATAATAAGTCGTGACATGAAAGCCATTCACATCCTGATCTTTCACAAATAGTGGTTTTTCAATCGCAACCTTATAGCCTGTTTCTTCTTTCACTTCACGAATGCAGCACATCTCAGGCGTTTCACCTTTTTCTACTTCTCCAGAAGGAACGGCCCATTTCTCCTTCTCATTTTGAATCATCAGCAAATCCCCCTGATCATTTGTGCAAACTGCCGCTGCTCCAATCCATTTTCGCATGAACATTCACCCTTTAGTTTAAATCATTATGAACGTATTGACTTGTATGGCTTTTCACTTCTTCTTGTGCTAGTTCGTGATTCGTTCGATTCGGTGCTTTTGTTCCAAAAACTTTTTGGAAGAGAAAGCCAACCACTAGAAACGTTGCAATTGTTCCCCAAAAAAACCATCCGATCAGTGTCATCTACTCACTCCTTAATGAACTCTCTACTCTTTCTACGATTGTGCAAGCTGTTTTGTTTCACATAGTTACTAAAAAGTGCCTACTTATCAAAAAAAATAATCTGTTTTATAATGTCAAAACGCTTAGGTTTACAAAAACGAATTCAGGTGAATCATATCCATATTCATACTAGAGGAGGAATTTAGATGAAAGCTCTTTTACTGAAAGATAAAAATCAATGGGATTCCATGAAAGTGCAAGAAATGGAAACCCCATCTCCCAAAAAAGGGGAAGTTCTTGTTAACATTCACGCTGCGGGATTAAATCCCGTTGATTATAAGACGGCAACAAACGGAAACCCTAACTGGGAATACCCTCATATCCTTGGCCTTGACGGCGCTGGTGTGATCGAGGAAGTAGGCGAAGAAGTAACGGATTGGAAGCCAGGTGATCGCGTTGTGTACCATGGCGATCTCATGAAGAAAGGAACATTTGCCGAATATGCAATTGCACAAGCTCACACGATTGCTAAGCTTCCTGAATCCATTTCTTTCGTTGATGCTGCAGCACTTCCAACCGCAGGATACACTGCTTATCAGGCCCTTTTCCGCAAGCTACACATTCATCGCGGGCAAACGATTCTGATTCATGCTGGTGCTGGTGGTGTAGGTGGCTTTGCGATCCAGATGGCGAAGTATATGGGATTAACCGTCATTACAACAGCGTCACGTCATAATCACGATTTTGTAAAGAAACTTGGTGCTGACTATGCAATTGACTATAAAGAAGAAGACTTCGTGGAACGAACACTCGAACTAACAAACGGTATTGGCGTTCACGCTGTTCTTGATGCTGTAAGCGGAGATAATGCGACAAAATCACTTGAAACCTTAACATTTAACGGGCAAATTGCCTATATTGCCGGTGCCCCAGATTTTCAACAGGGTGTCTCTTTTGCTCGACCACTCTCTTTCCATCAGATCGCTCTTGGAGGCGTGTATCAATCCTCTAACTTAGCAGAACAATCGGACCTTGCTATGATGGGGGATGAAATGATTCAACTTCTTCTAGGTGGCCATCTCGATCCGATGATTTCAAAAACCATATCTCTTGAAGAGGTGCCACAAGCTTTAGTTGAGTTATCGAAGCGTCATGTAACTGGTAAGATTGTTGCGAAAGTTAGCGAATAATTTGCTCTCAAAAACCGCTCTCACTATTTGGAGAGCGGTTTTTTTATTTATTAGGATAATCCCTGTTTTGTAAATACCCCTAGTGGGTAAGGTTTGTATATAGACTTAATACTCCAAGGGGATGATACATTTGAACACACTTCAGCTTATTTCAATTCTTGCTCTTTCCATTGGATTACTCTCATCGTTCGTGATTCTTGTTGATATAATCCGTCATCCACAAATGATGCGAATTATGAACGTCGTTTGGCCAATTAACGGGTGGTTTCTTGGTCCATTTGCGATCTGGTCATATTTTAAATGGGGACGCTTGAAGGCAAAAAATCTGGATTATGACGATCATCGAGGCAAACCTGCAAAAGTGTTTATGTCTACGAGTCATTGCTCAGCAGGCTGCACTTTAGGAGATGCTGTCGGCGTTCCGATCGTTGCCTTAACTGGATTTGCTCTCCTGGGCTCTATTCTTTACACTCACTATCTCGTTGAGTTTATACTGGCATATGGATTCGGTATCCTTTTTCAATTTTATGCCATTTATCCAATGAACAAAGAAGATGGCGCATGGAGTGCGATTAAAGAAGCCGCCAAAGCAGACACGCTTTCCTTAATTGCTTTTGAGGTTGGAATGTTTGGCTGGATGGCCATCGTACATTTCGTTCTCTTTGCCGAACCTCCAAAGCCTAACTCAGCCGTATACTGGTTTATGATGCAAATTGCGATGATTCTTGGATTTGCGACAAGCTATCCAGCAAATTGGTGGCTCGTTAAAAAGGGGATAAAAGAAGCGATGTGATAAGCCAGGCCTATGCCTGGCTTTCTTCATACCATTTTGGAACCATTCGATGAAAACTATCATATGTCTCTAGAACATATCCTATTGCTTCTTCGGCAAGTGAAAGATCTTGTGGAAAGAAATCCGTCGCCCAATTCATATGATAGATAAGGATCTGGGCCATATGTACGGAACGAATTTTCCAGAAAAGTTCAGGAACTTCATCAGAAAAGTATCCTTGAATCATCCCTTTTGAAAAAGGAATGCTCAAGCGACTCGAAAACAATTCAAGCTTATCAAACTCAGAATAAGCCGTGTTTACACCACATCGGTTAAAATCAATCACACCAGCATACTTTCCATGCTGAATAATCAGGTTTCCTGCATGATAATCATGATGCGCAAATACAAGCTTACTCTCTCCAATAAGTGGCAAGTTTCTTCTTACATAATCAATTATCTCTTGATCATGTGGAATACGTGTTTCGAGCTTCAAATACCGGTCGACCGCCTTCTCAAATTTAGTTGTCACAAAAGCCATATGCTCGGATTTAGAGGCAAAGATGGGCAATTCGTGCATTTTCAAAAGATCTACGCCCGCTTCATACCCTGCTCTGTATTGTTCAGCCTCCGTTAAGCTAGGTAACGCCACCTCGCCATCTTCTCCTTCAAGAAAAGAAAAAATCGTGTAACAGAAATTTTCTTCCGGTATCACACCAAAGGCATACACTTCCTGACATCGAACACCACGCTCCCCGAACGCACGCATCTTTGCTACTTTTTCCTGTACGCGCTCACTTAAAGCGAACTCATAGATCCGAAGCAACACGCGCTGTCCTTTCCAAAGTGTTACGTATTTTAAATCATCCGAATATCCTTTTGTAATTGGAATCAGTGTCTCATCAGTCAATTCAGGGATCCTAGTGATGATTTTTTCTTTTGTAAGGTTCTTCATTTTACTACCCGCCTTTCTAAAGGAAATATTATCCTATCAAATATTCAGAAGAAAAGAAAGATTGCCTTAACTATTTTCGTATGCTACTATATTTGAAAATAAGAGGTGAGCGATATGAAACAGTCATTCATCGTACAACTTCATCATCACAGTTAGCCTTGCTATCCGATTGATAAAAAATCGCGTATAGGAAGGCTATTACTCGTAACCGCATGAATTGAGAAGAAATCTTCTCCCATTCATGCGGTTTTTTGTATTCCAAAACGAAAGGATGAGTGAATTGAAAAAGCTTAAAGATCAAAATGTGAAAGGAACAATGGATTATTTACCTCAGGATGAGCGAATACGCAGACAAGTGAGGAGAACCCTTGAAGATACGTTTATCCAATATAACTGTCTTCCATTAGAAACACCTATTCTAAATGAACAAAAATTAATGGCTTCAAAATACGCTGGTGGTGATGAAATCTTAGAAGAAATGTACACACTTAGCGATCGTGGGAAAAGAGAGCTTGCCCTTCGTTACGACCTTACGATTCCATTTGCAAAAGTAGTGGCAATGAATCCAGGGTTACGTATGCCCTTCAAGCGATATGAAATTGGAAAAGTATTTCGAGATGGACCTGTGAAACCAGGGCGATTCCGCGAATTTACTCAATGTGATGTCGATATCACAGGCGTAAGTTCCCAGATGGCAGAAGCTGAATTAATGGAAATGGCACTTGATATTTTCAATCAACTTGGACTGAATGTAACGATTCAATATAACAATCGCAAGCTTCTTGCCGGAATGCTACAGACCCTATCGATCCCCACTCCTCGATTAAATGAGGTCATTCTTACAATGGACAAACTCGAGAAAATTGGGATAGAAGGTGTTAAAAAAGAACTTCAACAAAAAGACATCTCTGCAGACGCCATTCGGAACGTTGAGCGCTACGCGCAAGACTGGAGCGGTCAAGACCTCACTTATTTCGAACAATTTGCCTCCGAGAATGAGAATGTGCAAAAAGGATTAAATGAGCTTTTTGAACTAACATCCTATTTGGATGGACTTAACGTTCTAAAGAATTGTTCCTTTAACCCATTTCTTGCAAGAGGTCTTGATATTTATACCGGAACCATTTATGAGATTTTCCTCAGTGATCAGTCCATCTCATCGAGCATAGGCAGTGGCGGTCGATATGACAGCGCTATTGCTGGTTTACTAGGCAGTGAAGAATCCTTTTCAACCGTTGGCATTTCATTCGGTCTTGATGTGATTTTCACAGCATTAAAAGGAAGGGAGTCATCACTCGTTAAGGATTCACAACCTGATTATATGATCATTCCGATCGATGCCAAGCGTGAAGCCCTAATGGTTGCCTCCGCTTATCGGAAATTAGGTTATCAAATTGAAGTGGATATGAGTGAAAAGAGAATTGGGAAATCGCTTGAACGAGCGAGTAAAAGAGGAATCGAAAAAGTCATTCTTATTGGAAACGAAGAAGTAACGAATAACAAGATTATCGTGAAGTCGTTAAATGAAGGAAAAGAAGAAAGCACCTCCTTTCGTTTTTAAACTTTTAGATGAAAACGGCGGTAAGGTTTTTACCCTTACCGCCGTTACATTCAACCTTGAAAGACGTACGGTACAGACGCTTTGAGTAACGTCTGAATACCCCCTTGATAATAAGGCATCCACTCATCCGCTTCAGTTCGATTCATCCACTTTGCATCCGCAATCGTTTCTGTGTCTTGAATGGCAATCGTGCCGTTCGTGATTCTGCCTTGAAAGGTAAAGAAGTGAGCGTGATGATTTCCTATAAATGCTTCATTAACACTCAACACGGTTCCCACTTCCACCGTTAATCCCGTTTCTTCTCTCATTTCACGACTAGCCGCCTGCACGAGCGTCTCTCCTTCCTCGACAGCACCACCAGGGAGTGACCAATTGTCATGCTTCTTATTTTGAACCATTAACACTTGATCGTCCCTTTCGTTGTAAAGAAGCGTATACACCACGTCCACTCTTATCATATGCTTCCTCCTCATCTGAATCGTTACTATTTTCTACTTCTTTAATTTAACAGATTCGCTGCTTGATTTGGGAGAAAGCGCTCGTAAATCACATTGTTTCTCCTTTTGACACTTCAGATTTTTTCGAACTCGATAAAAACCAACCTCCGATTGCAATGAGGAGCAATACTGCATAGAACGTAACTTTCCATTCGGGTGATTTCGCAAATGATTCAGGTAGAATGCTTAATTCTGGGTGAGAAAGGGTGTAAACAGACAATTTCACACCTACCCAACCAACAATCATGAAAGCAGCAATCTCCAACCCTGGCTTAGCTTTTAAAAGTTTCACAAAATAATTGGCCGCGAATCGCATCACAATTAATCCGATTAGCCCACCAGCAAAGATCACAAGAAATTTCCCGCCGTCTAGTCCACCTATTTGTGGAAGAGGTGTATTGGGAAGCGTAACGGCTAAAGCAACGGCAGCTAAGATAGAATCGACCGCAAACGCAATATCTGCTAATTCCACTTTAATGACTGTTCCCCAAAACCCAGACTGCTTTTTGGTTTTTTTCTCAACATCGCTTTTCCCCTTCTTCATCAGCTGCTTTCGAACGATATGATTAATTGCAATGAATAAAAGGTAAAGCGCACCGATCGCTTGCACCTGCCACACACCAACGAGAAAAGAAATCGCAAATAGGGAGGCAAAGCGAAAAACAAAGGCACCAGCTAGCCCGTAAAACAATGCTTTCTTACGCTCTTCCTCTGGTAAATGTTTTACCATAATCGCCAATACGAGAGCATTATCTGCCGCAAGCAACCCTTCAAGTGCAATGAGAAGTAACAAAACCCATCCGTATTCCAACAACATTGACACATCCATTACTAAATCCCCCTTATTTTTCAAATAAATGATCTTGCATAAAAAAAGACCTTTGCCGCTTGGCAAAAGGTCTTTTGAAACAAATAAAGACCTTTACCGTAAAAGTAAAGGTCTTGCTAACAACACGAGTGTTGCCAACAAAGCCGAGAGCTAACAAGCTCTGGAATGACGACTTTGCTGTAAAAGCTACTCCCCTTTAGGAGTTGCATTATTTAATTAGTTGAAATGATCATAATTCAATTCTTCATCTTTGTCAATTGTTATTTTATGCAGGATATGATTAAAAATAACGGAATACGCTGTCTTCTTTTAAACTCTTCTTCCTCTTGAAAATTCTCTCGTTGTGGCGTTCCTTCTTTTAAGCCCTGTATCGTAAATCCAGCACCCTGAAGGATAAGAAAATAGTCTTCAATCGTCCGATGGTATTTCACCACTTGTTCCCCAATCCATGGTTCAATTCTCTTCCCTGTGTCAAAATAATCATCTACAATCCAATCCGTTCGTTTTCCCGTCATACTTTTGAAAGAAGCTGTCATAACCGGATGAAGAACGCTGAAAACGAACTTCCCTCCAGGTTTTAACGTCTCATATACGTTCTTAACGATCGATTCTAGATCTTCTATGTAATGGAGGACTAATTGGGAAACAACCCGATCAAAAGCACCGGCTGGATAAGAATAGGTTTCTAAGGATGTGTGGACAACGCTTCCTTTCGTCCCTTGTAGCTTTAATTCCGCTTGCTTCACCATGTTCTGAGAGCCATCCACACCGACATATTCTTCACACTGTTTGCTTAGTAATGATTCTCCAAGCGAAGCGTCTCCACAACCGAGATCAAGAATTGTCTGATCGGTAACGTCTCCGAGTAAAGACATTAGCGCAGGATATTCAATCACCTTATTTGGGCTTTCTTCTCGATGGCGCCTAGCCATATATTGCTCATAGAAATCATTATGATCGTACACCGATGATCCACCGTATTCCATACTAAATCCCCCTTGTTTATCTATCTGACTGGCAACTTCATTTTGATTTTATCGCTTTTGTAGCAATAAACGTTTGAGTATAACGATCGATTAGGCGCCTTCCGCCAAAATCATCCTCATAGAAACCAGCGATTAGAAATCCTGCATCAATCTGTCCCTGAATTTGATCTTCTAGCGTATGGCCGAATTCAAGGGCTTGATTGCTTTCCTTGTATAGTTGAAGCTCGGTTTCACTTAATTGATCGAGCGGGGAATACGGAATGCTGTTTTTTACGTCAAGAATCCCTTTCTCCTCCTGCTCATCATCGAAAAGGTAAAGCAAAGGATTTGTAAATCCTGAAATAAGCGTGCCACCGTCTTTTAGTACTCTAGCTGCCTCTTTCCAAACGGGCCAAGTATGTTCCACAAATACATTCGAGACTGGATGAACGATCATATCAAAGGTGTTATCAGGAATAAATGATAAGTCCGTCATATCACCTTTTTCGATCGTAAGCTGCAATTGATCCCTTTCAGCAACAAAACGATCCTGCTCCAATTGTTTCTCAGAAAGATCAACAACAGTTACTTCTGCTCCTGCAGCGGCAAGGATTGGTCCCTGCTGCCCACCGCCAGAAGCGAGACAAAGAATTTTAACCCCTTTTAGCGTAGTGGGAAACCACTCACGTGGAACAGGCTTTTCCGTCGTTACGGTGATGTGCCAATTTCCATTCTTACTTTCTTCAATCATTTCACTTGTGACAGGCTTTGTATATGAAACGCCATCGGCCACTTTTTTATCCCATACAATGCGATTGTGCTCATTGATTTTCATCGATCTTTACTCTCCTTTCATTCCCCTCTCTTTCATTCTTCTTCATGTGATGAAAATCCTTTTCTCATTTATAACCTGCTAGTGACGGGGGAGGAGCATAACAGCTACGCCTATAAGGCAAATCGCACCTCCAATTACGTCATAAAGATCAGGAACCTTCTTATCAATTCCCCATCCCCAAAGAACTGACATCACGACAAACACCCCTCCATATGCCGCATACACCCTTCCGAAATCAGGATAAACTTGCCAGGTGGCAATGACACCATATAGAACCAAAGCAAGCCCTCCTGCTAAACCTAGTAAGCTTGAATATCCTTCTCGAAGCCAAAGCCATATTAGATAGCCTCCACCAATTTCAGCAAGACCCGCTAAAGTAAATAAGAGAATTGTCCTCACCCGCTATCTCCTCCTTCGTAAATAATTGGCTTATCTTATCATCCTTTTTTATAAGGAGCCATTACCCTTCACCTGATTTTCATTCCTCCTTATTTATGGTAAAAACGAACCACCCCATACAAAAGTATGATAATCTATAAAAAACGCTTCAATTTTATACTTCCAATACTTTTTATATAAAGCTATTATCATTATCACCAGGAAAAGAGGATGCCCCATGACGCAACGTGAAACGTACATCAAAAACTCAAAAACCACCTGCGAGCATGTTTACCATATGGATCCAAACTCAGTTCCTGTTCTTCACGTTTTATTAACGGAAGAAGAGTTAAATCAGCGCATGCACCATTACGAACGTGCGCTTTCCATCATTCAAACATTCATGACAAAGCTTTTAAGCTTTCTAACCGATATCCCTACTGTTATCGTAACAACCGATGATCAGGGGTTTGTATTAGATTCCTATGGAGACGAGCGTCTTAAACAAATGACAGCGTCACTCGGCATTCAAAACGGCGTTAAATTCGATGAAGAAACAGCAGGTACGAATGCTATTACCCTTGCACTAAAACACAACAAGCCCTTTCATTTAATTGGAGAGGATCATTACCATTATTGTTTTAGCGAGGTGGCGTGCTACTCGGCACCGTATCGTTATCGTAACGGAGAAGTGATCGGCACCATTTCAATTATGACACCAAAAAAGCACGCCTCACCGCTACACCTTGGCTTGCTTTCATCTTCAATCGATACCATTGAACGAGAAATCCGGGTTCATGAACAAAACGAACAGCTTCATCTCTACAATCAAATGCTGATGAGCACGACACCAATTGGCATTGTTATTTCAGATCAGGCTGGTCATATAAGAGAATTTAATCAAAGCGCCGCTCAACTAACAGGCATGAATAAGCTAAACATGATCGGGTCTCATATATCAGAGGTTTCTGTTCTAAAACCATTTTTCGATCATGTGCTTACGAAAGAAAAAGGAATCGAGGATATCGAAATCACCTTCTCAAGGATTGATGAACGCAAGTGTTTACTTGATATTTTACCTCTATATGATCACAATCAGCGGCTAAGCGGTGCTTTTGCTCAGTTCCGCGATATGACCTCTTATTATCAACTACAAGAACAGGTCATTCAATCTGAGAAACTTTCTGCTATCGGGAAATTAGGGGCTGGATTAGCACATGAAATCCGCAATCCTCTCACATCCATCATCGGCTTTACACAGCTATTGGATGTGGATAAAAAACAAACCCATTATATCGATATTATTAGAATTGAGCTTGAACGTATGAAAAACCTCGTCAACCAATTCGTCATGATGGGAAAACAAACAATTAGTGAACGAAAATCCTGCCAATTATATCCTCTCATATTTGAGACGGTTGAATTAATGAAAAGCAATGCTCACCTACATAATGTGAAGATTAACTTTCAGGCCGAAGAGGAGCAAATAACCGTTTGGATGGATGCCTCTCAAATCAAACAAGTGCTTATTAATTTTATTAAAAACGCCATTGAAGCAATGCCTCAGGGTGGAGAAATTACGGTCTCTTTATCTAAAAAAGATCAACACGCCATCATTGCAGTTAAAGATAATGGCAAGGGGATGAGTGAAAAAGAGGTGAAACAGCTCGGAACCCCCTTTTTTAGTACGAAAAGCAGTGGGCTTGGAATTGGACTTTCAATTTGCTTTGATATTATGAAAGCTCATCACGGAAAAATCGTCATTGATTCTGATGAAGGTGCCGGTACAATGGCCAATCTCTTTCTGCCACTTCACAAGGAAGAGAGCTAAGTGTCTCTTCCTACCTCTTACAACGTCCACACAATGATAAACGTAAAAAGCAAAATTCCAATCGCTAATGCGTCAATAACATACTTTTGTCCTTCTGTTAACGGTTTTCCTTTTATCTCAAGAAACGATGGATAAAAGAACCCAATCACGCGAACCAAAATAATTCCGATCATGATCACAACAGCCGCTAAAATTTCCATATAAAACCACTTCCTTTCTCATCACTTTCCCTTCTACTTTAGAACAAAACAAAGGCTGTCACCCACTTAAGGTGACAGCCTTTTTAGCCTATCCGATTAAAACATTTCAGAAACTGTTTTTGCCTGCATGTGAAGTCCAAGGTAATCTGGTCCACCTGCTTTTGAATCTGTACCGGACATTTTGAATCCTCCAAATGGATGGTACCCAACAATCGCACCCGTACAGTTACGATTGAAGTATAGGTTACCTACATGGAAGTCCATTTTCGCTTGCTCAATGTGTGCACGATTATTCGTGATTACCGCACCCGTTAAGCCGTACTCCGTATTGTTCGCAATCTCAATCGCTTCATCGAAGTTATCTGCTTTCGTTAAGCAAACAACTGGCCCGAAAATTTCTTCCTGCTGCATGCGTGATTTCGGAGCAAGATCAGCAAACACGGTTGGCTTGATGAAGAACCCTTTCGAATCATCGCCTTCTCCACCAGCAACGAGACGTCCTTCTTCTTTCCCAATTTCAATGTAGCTCATGATTTTATCAAATGATGCCTGGTCAATGACTGGTCCCATGTACACATCTGGACCTGTCGTTTCGCCTAGTGTAAGCTCATTTGTTAGTTCAACAACGCGATCACGAACCTGATCATATACCTCTTTCAAAATGACCGCACGAGAGCCTGCAGAACATTTTTGACCTGAGAAGCCGAATGCTGAGACAACGATTGCCTGCGCAGCAAGTTCTAGATCTGAATCTTTATCTACAACGATCGTATCTTTACCACCCATTTCAACGATCACTCGCTTCAGGTGTTGTTGACCTGGCTGTACTTTCGCCGCACGCTCATAAATACGTGTACCGACTTCACGTGAACCTGTGAATGTGATGATCGATGTTTTCGGGTGATCAACGAGATAGTCCCCTACTTCAGCTCCGCTACCTGGCACAAAGTTCAAGACACCTTTAGGAAGACCAGCTTCTTCAAGCACTTCAACAAACTTTGCTGCAACAACCGGAGTTGCACTTGCTGGCTTAAGAAGAACTGTGTTTCCTGTTACAAGAGGAGCTACCGTCGTACCTGCCATAATCGCAAATGCAAAGTTCCATGGTGGAATAACGAGTGCAACACCACTTGGCGTATAAACGTAACGGTTTTGCTCACCAGGGCGGCTTTCAATCGCTTTGCCTTCACCTAGCTCGATCATTTGACGCGCATAGTATTCCATGAAGTCGATTGCTTCAGCTGTATCTGCATCCGCTTCTTTCCATGGCTTACCTGCTTCGTAGACAAGATAAGCAGAGAATTCATGCTTACGGCGACGAACAATCGAAGCAGCGCGGAACAGAAGTTCAGCACGAGAGCGAGCCGACCATTTTCTCCAGCCTTCAAACGCTTCATCTGCAGACTGAATCGCGCGTTCCGCATGCTCTTTCGTTGCCTTTGATACGCGACCAACGATTTGTTCCTTGTTCGCAGGGTTAATGGAAACAATTTTATCTTCCGTGCTGACACGTTCACCATTGATGAGAAGATCGTGATCTTTTCCGAGCTCTTCTTTCACTAGTTTCAGTGCTTCTTCGAAAGCCTTCTTATTTTCCTTAACAGTGAAATCAGTAAACGGTTCGTGTTTGTATGGTACTACCATGAGTAAATTCCCCTTTCAAATATAAGAAGTTTATTTTTTAAAGATTCCATTAAAAGCAAAGGCGATGTTCGCAGGTCGTTCCGCCAACCGCCGCATAAAATACCCATACCAATCGTTCCCATAAGGTAGGTATACTCTTACCGTATAACCTTCAGCTAGAAGATCGAGCTGACTCTGGCTTCGCATGCCGTATAGCATTTGAAACTCAAATTGATCTTTCGGAATATCATGCTCTTTCACGAATTCTTTCGTAAAGTTAATGATGGCATCATCGTGACTAGCTATGGCTGTAAAATTCCCATTCAATAAATGCTTCTTAATCAGCTGCTTCAAATTATGATCCACATCTGATTTCGCTGGAAAAGCAACCTTCGCTGCTTCCTTATACGCCCCTTTCACAAGACGTAAATTCGGCTTCACTTCATTTAAATCATCCAAATCTTGGTCGGATCGGTATAAATAAGATTGAACAACCGTTCCAATATTTTCGTACTTTCTCTTCAGTTCCTTATAAAGCTGAAGCGTTGCCTCTGTTCGTGTCGAATCTTCCATATCGATCGTAACGAATACATCGTGCTTCACCGCTTCTTCCATAATCTTAACCATGTTACGCCATACAAGATCATGGCTAATATCAAGACCAAGTGAAGTAACTTTCAAAGACATCTGAGAATTTAGTTGATGAGCACTAATCATGCGAATTGTATTGATACACTCCTGAGTCCGTTCCTTCGCTTCTGTTTCAGAAGAAACAAATTCCCCAAGATGATCCACCGTGACCCGAAGCCCCTGACTATTCAAATTCTGAATAAGAGGCACCGCATGCTCAAAAGTCTCACCCCCAACAATCTTATCCGCCCCAAACTTACTACCCCATCGTTTGGCGAGCCGATCAAGCGAGGGCCTGCTAGCGAGAAAAAGGAAAAAACTCTTGTTGATGGCTTCCAACTCTACCACGCTCCTTTTCACCCTATATCTCCAATCATTCATCAAGCTTGTGTAATACCCCAAAGAAAGTTTTTGTTTTCTTGTGAAAATTATATCGATTTTAAGGGCCATCTGGCAACGTGGTCAAAGCACAATAGTTCAGCAGAGATTTTGTGGTTTAAACACAATAGGAAAAGCGGAAGTCCCCGTTTAGACACGACAGGCACTGGAAGCCTTCAACTGGAACACGCCCTTTGTGTTCTGGTTGAAGGCTGAAGTGACCAAGTGTCTGGGGACTGCAGCTGGATCAAGGGAAAAGCGGAGACTAGCGTTTAGAAACGGAGATATTGGAACTCTTGAACTAGAACACGCTTTTTGTGTTCTGGTGAAAGAGTGAAATATCGCAGTTTCTGCGAGTCAGAGCTGGATCTCAGGAAAAGCGGAGCGGGCCCGTTTAAATCCGCAGGATGTTGGAGCCCATGAGAGTGAGACGCTTTTTGTCTCATTCGATTGGGTGAAACAGCCGGAGGATTTGGCCCGAGCAGCTGGATCTCAGGAAAAGCGGAAGTGGGCCCGTTTAAATCCGCAGGATGTTGGAGCCCATGAGAGTGAGACGCTTTTTGTCTCATTCGATTGGGTGAAACAGCCGGAGGATTTGGCCCGCGCAGCTGGATCTCAGGAGAAGCGGAAGTGGGCGTTTAGGGGCGACAGGCACTGGAGACGAGCACCCCGGATTTCCGATTTGGCCAATATATTTGGGATTTAGCCAATAAATCTCGAATTTGGCCAATATATTTTGATTTTGGCTAATATATCTCAATTCTGGCCAATAAACCTAACTCGCTCACCTCAAATTAGGCTACTTAACGGATGCAAAAAACTAAAAAAGAAGTTGCACCATGTGCAACTTCTCAAATTGAGCCAATAACTAGCCAGATCTCTGCTTAACTCAGCTATTTCGCCGTACTTTTCTGATCCTCTACAGCGGAAAGGTATCGATTATAGTAGGAGGGGATGTTGTTTAACAACAACAACTCAATATAAATGTGACTTTTCATATTAAAATCATCAAAATCAATATCGGTCAGATCCTGAATTTGCTTCATACGATAATTGAGCGTATTAGGATGGATAAACAGCTCAGCCGCGGTACTTTTTCCTTTACCGTTGTTCGATAAATACACCTCGAGCGTCTTCAACAGACTTGAATGGCTAACAGAATCTTTTTCCATCAAGTTAAGCAAATTTTGATTGTAATAATGCTCCGTATTGTTCTTTTCATAAAGGGCCGCAAGATACCGGTATACCCCGAGCTTTGAGAATTCTCTTGGCATGACATCGGGTCTTGGCCCAATAAAGTCAGCGGTCTCAATTACTTCAAGTGCTTCAAGAAAACTTTTCCTCATATCAATAAGCTCCATGTATTCTTTCCCAATCCCAATTAGAAACGAATAAAACTCTTCATGAGTTAAGGCACTTTTCACGTACTCAACAAGCTCACGACTATTTTCAATTGCCGATCCCTTACGAATTTTATCACCTGAAATCACGGCAACCACTTGAAGATCCGTTTTTAGCACCTGGATTTTGTGACGCTTAAATCGAGACAGAAGCTCGAGCACTTCATTTAAAAGCGATTCTTGAGAAGGCTCTGCAATCGACATGACCAGTACAGAAAACCGCTCAGGCAATGGCAAGCTTGCCACTTGGGCTTTACGCCTCATTTGATTTTCGCTTTCATATTCATGAAGAAGCACGTTCCAAAGCAATTTTTCCTGTTTCCCCTCATGCTCTTTCCCTTTTTGATACGAATCATGAATAAGCTTGCCAATGTGAGGGGTAATTTCAGTAAGAAAATCAACCTCTTCTTCCGTAAGCGGACTATTTGTTTCTTGTACCCAGAGATACCCCATTGTCCGTTCTTCATAGATGGCTTTTACCACCACACGCTGATAAAAACCGATTTCTTCAATAGGGGCAATGCGAATGGGAGCTTCATTGCTTTCAAGCTGTTGTACGATCCCTTCTTTTTTTAAACGATCAATAATAAAAACTGGGCATTTCTTATATAAAATGGTTTTTTGCTGCGTTTGATCAAAACTTTCCGATGCTGTGCTATAGGAAATAAGCTCAAAATTTTTGTTCTCAATAATAACTGGCTTATTCGTCGCAATGCTGATCATCTCAGTTGCTTTATGAATATCCGTCGCTTCTAGAATCCGTTCTTTCGCGTCTACCATCCAATCACCCTCCCTGTACCGACAATTGCTTTGAAACCAAAGGGTTTAGCAACACCAGAATTAGTCATTTTTCATCTTCTTCTATTATATCGGTTTCTTCCTAAAAGAAAAATAATTAGGGAGAGATTCACAAAGAAAAAGAACGCAGTCAGCTGCGTTCCTCTCCACTTTATAGTGCCTTTACAAGTCCACCATCAACAACGAGTGATTGCCCGGTCATATACGTATTTGCTCCTGAGCCTAGGAATACGATCGCCTTTGCAAATTCATCAGGTTCCCCATATCTTTTCATTGGAATGGATTGCTCCGCCTGACTCTTTAATTCACCAGCATTGATGCCTAACTGATCTGCCTTGATTTGATCAAGTTGCTCCACACGATCAGTAGCAATACGTCCTGGGCCTACGGTATTGACAAGAATATTATGCTCTGCATATTCCTGTGAAAGACTTTTTGCTAGTCCCACAATCCCTGCTCGAAATGTGTTCGACAGAATCAAGTTATCTAGTGATTGCTTAATAGAAGATGAAGCAATGTTCAAGATCCGTCCCCATCCATTTTCTTTCATATATGGAATGGCTGCTCTTGACGTTCGAACGAAGCTTAATAGATTCAGTTCAAACGCATTTTGCCAATCATCATCACTAAAATCCTCAAATCCCCCAGCTGGAGGACCGCCCGCATTATTAATTAACACATCGACTGTACCATTCGTTTCTGCAGCAAACGTCATCAATCGATTAATCTCGTCCGCTTTTGTCATATCGCAAACGATCCAGGTAACGTGCTCATTCCCTGTCTCTTCGATGATATCTTCACATGCTTTTTTCAGTTCATCTTCACTTCGACTTGATAAAATAACGTGCGCACCTTCTTTCGCAAATCCAAGGGCCGAAGCTCTTCCAAGTCCTTTGCTTGCAGCTGTTACGACGACTGATTTTCCTTTTAGATTGAGGTCCATATTCACTTTCCCTTCGATTAATAGAATGAAGTCTAAGTTGATAGTGTGTTTTCAGTAGATTGTTTTTTAGATAAGAGATTCTTCGTTACTATAGCTATAAAAATCAAACCGCCAATAATATCCGTAAACATACCAGGATAGATTAATAGAAGTGCACCTATCCCAGTGATAACCCTCAAGGAAGCTGGTAAGTGCGTAAGAAAATACCCTTCAGCAGTAATCGATAATAGAAAGACACCTATTAGAGATGTAACGGCTATTAACAGTATATTCATTACCGTCGCATCTATCATGAGCATTTCGTGGGAAAAGACAAACATAAACGGGACAATAAACCCGGCTATTGCTAACTTCATAGCCTGGAAACCTGTTTTGTTCGGATCTCCACCACTAATACCCGCTCCCGCAAATGCCGCCAGGGCAACAGGAGGAGTGATATTAGCAAAGATCCCGAAGTAAAACACAAACATGTGCGCTACAAAAATCGCCGTTTCCTGAGATCCCGCAAGCTCTCGAAACAATGGAAGCTGTAGCAAAATAGGGGCAGCCATCGTACTTGTAATAATATAAGTGGGAATACTCGGAAGACCCATACCAAGTATGATAGACGTGATCATCGCCAGAATAAGTGTAATGATTAATTGAATCAATGGGCTGTTTACCATTGAACCAATACTTACGATACTATTCGCGATTTCAAGGGCAACTCCTGTTAGCGATGCTACACCAACGACAATACCGACCGCCCCACATGCAATAGCAACCGGAATTGTCGTTTTCGTTCCTTCTTCAAGCGCTTGAATACTATCCATGATACCAATTTCTTCAGCCTCTAGCTTAAGGAATCTTCTCCACAAATTGATAGAAAACGGCAATACAATAATAATCATTAATTCCCACCAGTCACCCCTTATGTTAGGAAGTGTTTGCCCTGAAAGTAAAGCTGTTACCTGTGGTTGAAAGACTAAAAATAATCCTAACAGCATGATAACAGGAAGCATTTTTCTAGTGGCAGAAATAATGACCGTTGCAATGATCGCCCAGAAAGCTGCAAAGAATGGCGTTTTCCCTGAGAATAGCAGGTAAAGTAGAAAAAGCATGGGAATAATGAGATGCCCTCGTTCAATCAGTACTTCTTTTACAGTCGGGAGCTCGCTCTTAGGTAATCCCTTCAATCCTCGTTTAGCTGCCCTGAAGTGAACTTGTAAGAGAATACCAATATAAAACAAAACCGCTGGAATAATACCCGCAAGAATGATCTTGGTATAAGGTACATTAAGATTCTCTGCCATAATAAACGCGGCAGCCCCCATAATCGGTGGTAAGATCTGTCCCCCTACACTTGCTGCTGATTCCACAGCACCAGCGAAGTTTCTGTGGTAGCCAATCTTCTTCATTAAAGGAATTGTAAAAGCTCCGGTCGTGACGACATTCGCTATAGCCGATCCGTTAATAGATCCAAGAAAACCGCTCGCTATAACCGCAACTTTCGCTGGCCCACCTTTTGTATGTCCAGCCACCGCAAGTGCAAGATCATTAAAAAGCTGTCCCATTCCAGATCTGCTTAAGAAAGCTCCGAACAAAATAAATAAGATAATATAACTTGCTGATACTCCTATCGCTGTTCCAAGGATGCCTTCTGTAATAAATACTAGCTGAGAAATGATTTGTTTAGAGACACTGAAAACGACCTGTTCAGTTAACTGAGGATAAATAGACAACTTTACATAAAAGCCGTAAATTAAGAATGCAGCTCCTAGTATCGTGAGTCCCCACCCAGTAATTCTCCGAGTAATGTCAAATAATAATATGACAATCACAATGCCAATAATAAAATCAACAGAATTAATTTGACCACCTGATTGAATAATTCGTTCTGCTGTAAAAAGCATATAAACGCCGACAAATAGAGATAGTACAAACAAGGTATAGTCGTAGATTGGTATTGATTTGCTTGCGTTCCTTTTTATAAAAGGATAGATTAAAAATCCAAGTGCCATTAACGTGTATAAATGAATGCTACGCTGTTGAATATCCACCAATGAACCTGCGTAAGAAGTATATAAATGAAATAAGGCAAGTCCTGCTGCTAAAACCGTGACGACCATTTTCATTTTAGAATGATGGATCGTTCTCACACTACTTTCACGATCATATTCAGCTGCATCTTTCTTTTTTTCCTCTGTCACAATCTTCACCTCACATAACTCGTATTTTTAATAGCAAAGCTTGAAATAGATTAAGATGATTAACAGTTATATGGTAAGAACTGTTTGCCTTAAGCTCGACGCTTTGTCCATCTACCGTTATACGGTGTTCCGTCGTCTTTCCTGTACGAAAAAAAAGACTTTTTCCAATTGAGCGATGAATACCAGTCATGTAAACCCAGCCATCTTTAATAAATGTATCTGAGCCAGCATCACTTGGAACTCCAGCTCCAAATGTCTTAAATCGGGTATCAGTTAGAAGGATTCCAGTTTCTTGGACGACAAAAAACTCCTCCCACTCTTCCTTTTCAACAGAATGTTTCCATTTTAAGCTAAAATCTGATGCCCCTAAATAAGCGCTCTTTTCCCCACCTTCTCCATCAATTGTAAGAACCTGAAAAAGAATAAGGAACACTCCAATACATAGCAAAGTAAAAATAAGAACTGTACTTCTAAAAACGAGAGCACCGGATCGATGCCCTCGCTTTTCACTATTCAAGTATTCCTTGTTCCTCATAGAATGCCTTTGCGCCCGGATGGAGAGGTGTAATAAGATCTTTTGCAATCTCATCTCGATCAAGCTGTTTTAAGACACCAACAGCTACTTCATCAGATCCAAGATATTCATAATAACGTTTGGTCATATCCTTTACTAACTCTTCATCTAAATCAGGGGACACAATAATCATATTTTGAATACCCACAGTTACAATCTCATTTTCAAGATTATACTTCGCTTCATCGCCCGCCGGTATTTTGTAGTCTTTATAGAAGGGATACTTTTCCTTCAGTGCTTCTGCTGTTTCTCCTTTAATTTCAACAAAAGTGATTTCATTCTGTTGCATCAAGTCCGTAATGTTGCTATTTGGAACACCAGATGTAAAGAATGCTGCATCCAGATTGCCATTCTTCATTTCTTGAACACTATCGGCATAACCAGTATGAGTTACTTTTGATAGATCATCATAGGTATAGTCGACTGCTTCAAGTACTTTTTGTGCACTCTGCTCAACACCAGATCCTACTTTTCCTACCCCAACTTTTTTCCCTTTTAGATCTTCCACTGTTTTGATTCCACTATCCTTGGTTGCAACAATTTGCACCACATTAGGATACATGCCTGCTAGCGCTTTAATATCAACTTTCTTGCCTTCAAATTGACCTTTCCCTTCAACCGCATCATAAGCTACATCACTCATAACAACAGCCATCTGGTTTAGCCCATCCTGGATGTTCTGGATGTTTGCTACAGAAGCTCCGGTCGATTCTACAGTAATATTTCCTACTAAATCACTTTGTTCTAAAATCGGTTTAAGCGCTCCACCGATGGGATAATACGATCCTGATGTTCCTCCAGTCCCAAAAACAAGGGATTGCGATGAGCCTGAAGATTCTTCACCACTATTCCCGCCTGCTGAATTTCCACCACCACATGCTGAAATGATCATGGCAAGTGCAAGCAATAAGGTTGCGAGCATCTTTGTTTTCATTTTACATTCCTCCGCTTCATTGTTTGCTACGTTTATGTTAACGCTTACACTTATATTTTTGAATATTTAGAACATATTGGACGTTTTGGTCTTTTTGGTCATAAGAAAAGCGCAAGTGCTCGGTTAGTCCCGACAAGCACTGGAGCTAGACTTTACTGACTTTAATAGTTTCTAGACAGAAAAAGAGCTCTTCCATTAACTCGAAGAACTCTTTAAAAGAGAATAGCGATTAAGCGGTCTGCCAACGCCTCCATATTGTATATCCAATTGTACTTTTCCTGACTTTTGAAGATAGTCTAAGTACCTTCTTGCTGTCACTCTAGCTATGCCGATTCCATCGGCTGCTTCTTCAGCTGAGAGGGGCTTGACTTGCTTATCGATATAGAGAATGATTTGTTTCATTGTCTGGTGATTTAACCCCTTAGGTATTTGATGAATGGTTATAGAATCGTTCGTTTCATCTTGTACATGAGAGAAGTGCCGATCAAGCTCTTCCTGAGAAAGCTTTCCTTCGCCACTTAACCTCGCTTTATAGTGAAGGAATTCCTGCAAGGCTTGATTCAGCCTATCAAATTTAAATGGCTTAATAATATAGTCTCTGGCACCATGATGTAACATTGTTCTTATCGTTTCACGGTCATTTGCTGCTGTGATTGCGATAACCTCAACATTGATTTCTTCCTGTCTGATTAATTTCAATGTTTCTAAGCCGCTTGCCCCTGGCATGTAGACATCAAGTATAATAAGTTCAGGCTTTAGCATTTTTGCAAGTTCAATGCCTTCTTCTCCAGTTCCAGCAACTCCAATCACATGAAAACCATCAACTCTCTCGATAAATTGTCGATTCACTTCCTGTACCATCGGATCATCTTCAATTAATAAAACGTCTATCTTCAACACTCTCATCCCCTTCGTTACTCATTGGAAAGAATAGCTCGATACTCGTTCCTTCCGCCTCTTGAGAAATGATTTTCATATCTCCTTTGCCCTTATCAACTGTTCGTTTCACTAGATATAATCCAAGCCCACTTCCGTTTTCGCCTTTTGTTGTAAAACCCTTGGTCAATATGTCATCAGTGAACTCTTTCGGAACTCCGCACCCATTGTCCTCAACCGTGATGACAATTGAATGATCATCTTGTATGATACTGATCTCAATTATTTTTTCTATACGATCAAGATTTTCAAAGGAATGAAAGGCATTTTCGATTAAATTCCCCATAATTAGAACAATGTCATGACTATCTAAAAAGAAAGGGAGTCTTTCCAATCTACTATGTTGATTAATAGAGAGAACAACCCCTAATTCCTGTGCTCGTTTCACTTTACTTATAAGCAATCCAGAAATTCGATAATCTTTAATGTTCTTACTTAGAAATAAAGACAGTTCCTCATCTTTTTGGGAAACCTCAAAAACATAATCCAACGCTTTTTCTTTCTGATCTAGCTGAATAAGTCCAGCAATTGTATGTAATCGATTCATAGATTCGTGATTTTGTACTCTGAGGGCGTCAACAAAGTTTTTTACCCCTGTTAGTTCCTCTGCCATTAGAGATACCTCTGTTCGATCTTGGAAAACAACTAAAGCTCCAACAGTTTCTTCTCCGACTCAAACTGGAACCTTACTAATCATAAGTACTTTATTTCCGAATGTCATTTCCTCACGTTCAAACGCACGGTCTTCTTTCAAGACTCTAATCAATTTAGGGCCATTAAACACCTCATTTAGTTGTTTGCCTACAACGTCTTCTACAATATCAAGGATAGCCTTAGCTTTCTCATTAAAGATGATAACCTCTCCATGCAGATCGATCGCAATGACACCTTCATTCATTGCTTGAAATGTGGCTGTCCTCTCTACTAACAACCTTGAGATTTCATGTGGTTCAAGCTGAAATGTTTCTTTTTTAATTTGCTTTGCAAGTAGCCATGAACCTACCATTCCAAATCCCAGTGCAAGTAGTACAATGAGAAGAAGTTCTGGTTTAATACTGAGAAGAACACTTGTAATGCTAGGAAGCATATTTCCTACAATGACCACGCCGATCTGTTCGTGTTGTTGGTTCATAATAGGCACGAATGATCGTATAGCTATTCCCATTTCTCCCTTGGCTTTTGACACATAACTATGTTCTGCAAATGCAGCCCCTTCATCTTTCCCAGCTGATACGGTACCAAGCTTTTCTTCAACGGGATGGGAGTATCGAATACGGTTTGTATCAAGGACAACTATATAGTCTGCTCCATTAATTGTACTAATGCGATTCACGATAGGATTTATTTGAATCCAGCCTTCACTTTCCATTAATGATTGTTGAACCTCAGGTAAATTAGCCACGATGCGTCCCGTGATTAACCCTCTCTCCCCCAGTTCCTTCTCATTTTCCTTATAAATTTTCCCAGAAGCAATGATACCTGCAATCGTGATTGAAAAAAACACAACACCAAATGAAAAAATCATTATTTTTATTTTAATTGGGACTCTTCTTGTCATTGGCGTTACGTCCTTCCACCATTAAGAATAAATCAATCCTATGTATCTTATTTCATGTATCCGTCATTCTGATCGTATCAGAAATGTAAAATGTTTGCTTTAACACGTTATAATCTATGATAAACTATTGGAAACGCTTACGGAATAGGGGAGTCTATGAAATCAATAGCAGTGATTGCAGCGTTCATACTTTTAGGAATTCTCACAGCTATCTTTTCAGGTTATAACCTTCCTGTTAGTACATCACCGATTGTTCATGATGACGAACAAGATGGAATTAGTGACCGGGTCATTATTCGCTTTAGCCATGTTGCTGCGGAAAACACCCCGAAAGGCATGGCAGCTCGTTACTTCGCAGAGGCCGTTGAAACCAAAACAAATCATGACGTGCATGTTGAAATATACTCAAACGGCGAAATCTATCAGGATCAAAACGAATGGGAAGCTTTAACGAATGGGAAAGTTGAAATGATTGCACCTGCTACTGCAAAGCTATCAACTCGTTTCCCTAATTGGCAAGTGCTTGACCTTCCATATGCTTTTCCAACTTACCAGGCCGTGCAGGAAGCATATGACGGTAAAATCGGAAAAGAATTAATGAAGGATCTTACCCAATCGAACGCAAAGGGGCTCGGTTTCTGGTATAACGGCTTCAAACAGTTTACAAATGATACACACCCTATTCTTCAACCAGAAGACATGGAACAGCTTCACTTCCGAACAATGCCCGGTCCAACAATTAAAGCCCAATTCGATGCTTTGAATACAAGTACGAGTCAACTATCGTTTAACAAAACTTATCGGAATCTTGAAGTGGACTTTATTGATGGGCAGGAGAATACCGTTTCAAACATTTATTCAAAAAAGTTTTATCAAGAACAAAAATACATGACCATTAGTAACCATGCTTATCTTGGTTACGCTGTCCTCGTTAATGAACAGTTTTGGAATAAGCTTTCTAAAACACACCAAAAGGCAATAACAGAGGCAAATAAAGAAACAACGGATTGGGTTAGAAGGCATTCAATTGAGATTAACGATAGCCATATCCGACAACTTAAAAGAACAACCGATATACAAATTGATACATTAACAAATAATCAATATCAGAAATGGGAAAAGGCCTTTTCACCCGTTTATTTTCAAGTTGAAAAATCTATTTCATCATCACTTATGAAAGAAGTCCACCGTATACAGGAAAACTATTCATCACCATAATCAGGAGGTCTTACTTATGAACACCCTTTTCGTCGCCGGCCACTCAAGACTCCCAACTGGCATGGCTGCTAACAACATTTCAGACACCTTAACCCTCACTCTTGAAGTTGATAAAAAGTATGGCGTGATCGTCGACGCATCTTGCACACTCGCAACGGAACATAGCAAGCAATTCGTCAAACAGTTGCTGAAGGGATTCAGTTTAAAAGATGGTATTACAGACCCTCTTCATCAGTTAAAAGAGGGCTATCTCGGAAAAGCCGGCAATGCTCTTGCTGCTGCTCTCAAGGATGCTCACAAGCAATACGAGCTGCATCCCGAACCTCTTAACACATAAATAAAAAAAGAGTAGAGGACAAATTCTCTTATTTGTCCTCTACTTCTCTTTAAAAAACTATGCCAGTATCTTCAGCAATTTCATCGTTTATGATCCCTATCCCTTTTATCTTATCCTCTTCCACAATCGGTTGAACAGATGGATTGGAAGGATAGTTTGCTCCATCAAATTTTAGCTGGTGATAGCCAGGCTCTATTCCTCCACCCGCCACATACATCACAATGTTCTTCCATCCGTTCGTTGTTTCATTTTGAATGATGACTGGGGTTCTGACCAAAGAAAAACGAGACTTCACCGTATAACCCCCGTTCTCTCCTTCTAACAAAAGTCCACTGCATCCTCCTGTTCCACATACCATTGAACCGACTAAATAGACAAACGTTTCAGGTACCTGATCATTGTTTAAGTCTATTTTATTGTAGTAATAACGAATGGAGTCTGTCCCTTTCGTAAGACCGAACTCTTTAGCAAACACTTCTTCAAGGGCAGCGTCTTTTTTCGTTTCTGATTTAAGGTAGGTAACCTCATTTAAATTCGTTTCTTGCTCTGCTTGAACAGGATATGCGTAATTCATAAATAGAAGCAACGCAAAAACAAGACCCACGCAACATTTTTTTCTAATCATTTCTTAAACCCGCCTTTGTTTTTCACTTAGCCTATAGTTTATCCAGTATAAAAAATCTCATCATGAAAATGAACTTTCATTCCCTTTTATTTGTATAAATATGTGAAAATATAGAAATGAAAGGTGTGAAACACATGGCAATAGGTTGGATCATGGGGTTAGTGATGGCAGGAGTTCTCGGAACCATTTTTGCAGTCTTAATTGCAACGCTTCAAAAACATGTTCACAAAACAAATGGAAGAATTGATTTTCAGAAGACAACTCTCTATTTTTATTGGTCGCGGTGGGATTATGTCATGATTGTTTCCTCAGCGTATTCTTTCTTATGTATTACAGGTTTATTTGTTTTTCTAATTAAGGGAGAAAACATTGAAAATCCATTTGTGCAGTTCTTTCTGCATCAGACCTTTGTTTTTCCACTTCTCACATTTCTCTGGTTTATTTTCCGACTCGCTTACACTTACAAAGGGATAAAAGAGCGCTGGCCAAATGAATTTTAACGAACGCGAATCGATTCCTTTCGAGAACTCATTGGCTATGACGTTCGAAACCATTTACCTTACACACAAAGATTCACTCTACCGTTTCTTATTTCGCTATACTCGTGATGAGCAGCTTAGTATCGACCTTGTTCAGGATACATTCGTTAAATTTCACAAGTATCAGGATCGCTATGATGTTACACGGGCGTCTCTAAAAACGTATCTTTTTAAAATCGGTTATCAACTGATGATTAACAAATTAAAACGAAGAGAAAAATGGCAAACGCTTCTCCCTTTTCTGATCAAAAAAGAAGAATTTTCTTTTAACGATTCTGTGGAGAAGATGACGATTCAGTGGGCGATTAAACAGCTACCTGAAAAGCAGCGAGCGGTTATCCTCTTAACCTATTATCACGACATGACTCAAGAAGACACCGCAAACATTTTAGATATTCCGGTTGGAACGGTTAAGTCAAGATTATCGACAGCAATTAAACGTTTAAGAGATTTATTGGAGGGACATTACGATGAAATCACACAATAACCATTCGCTACCGAAAGAACTGCGTGAACAACTTGATCAGTACACCGTTGACGTTCCCCCCCTTTCCTTCAAGAAGAAGAAATCAGACCGAGTAGCGGATTTTATGAGTGCACCCGTTCAAAATCCACTTGATCACCATGCTAGTACATCTGGTTTGTTACTGAAAATCCAATTAGCTCCGATTGTTCTTACGATTGGAATATCGGCAGGATTACTATTATTCATGTAAACTCTATCAATAAAGGACCTCATCCAGGTCCTTTTTAAGTTACTGATGCTTGTAATCTCTACGCCCTAGCAAAAAAGTCATGACATCGGGTACTCTATGAGAAAATGACTCATAATGATGCTTTCCATCCTTAACCACTTTAAATTCAACACTACTCCTTCTTTCCTCTAACAATCCCAAAATCCGTTCATTCGATTTCAGAAACGCTCGATCGATCCGCTCTTCTCCTGATTCCTTATCTCCGCAATCCAAATAAAGACCGTCAAATGCAACTTGTTCGGATTCTAAGATATACTGCTCTAACTTTTCCTGATTACGAAAAAAAGCGGAAGAGATCCCTGCTCCTCTTCTAAAAACAGTTGGATAGCAACATAGCGCATAGACTGTAAGCAAACCGCCAAGTGAAATACCAGCCATATAATTCGATCCCACCTGTATGCGATACGTAGCATTAATCGACGGTACTAAATCCCTCACGATAAAATCCAGATAATCCCTACCCTTCGCTTCTTTAGAATCACTTTTCCCCGTAAGTTCATCACTCATCTTTCCCGGCGCCCATAAGCGATATTCCTCCATCCGATTAGCGCCCGAATCAATCGCAATAACGATAACCTGATCATGATTCTGCTCGAGATAGTCCTTTAAACGCAACGACCTTCCCCCTACTGCATCCTTATCTTCAAACACATTTTGTCCATCGTGCATATAGAGAGCTGGATAATCTTGATTCGTTTGTTCATATGTATCTGGTAAATAAATTCTAACCGTTCTTTCTTCATTAAACACCGGAATCCAATATTGTTTCGTTACTAACATGCTCTACCCCCTCCACATCTAGAACTATTCTTCTCGTAGTAGCCTCCTTTTCCCTCTTCCATAAAATAAACCACCGAGTTTCCTCGATGGCTTTTCGTTCACGATAATCGAATCATCTTTCTCGTAGGCGAAGGCACTTTACCTGCAATGATCTTCCCAATCTCTAATGATGCTGTCGCAGCAGGAGAAGGTGCGTTGCAAACATGAATGGATCTTTTGCCAGGAATAATAAAGAAATCATCAACAAGTTGACCATTCTTAAGCAGAGCCTGTGCCCTTACTCCTGAGTGAGTTGGAACCACGTCTTCCTCTTGAATTTCTGGTACAAGTCTCTGGAGGCTTTTCACAAATGATTTTCTGTGAAAGGACCGTCCCATTTCTTTTAGTCCTTCTTTCATGTTACTTCCCGCCATTTTCCAAAACCCCTCAAATGCCAGTACATCGAGGGCATCTTTTGGATTAAATGATAGCTTATGATAGCCCTCACGCTTCAAGCTAAGTACCGCATTTGGTCCAGCATGAATCGAGCCATCCATCATACGAGTGAGATGAACACCAAGAAACGGAAAATCTGGATTTGGTACAGGATAAATTAAGTTTTTAACCAGATGACTTTTCTCTTTCTTCAATTCAAAATACTCGCCTCGAAATGGAACGATCTTTAAATCGGTATAAATATCCGCGAGCCTAGCGATACGGTCACTTTGAAGTCCAGCACAATTAATTATATACTTTGCTTTAAACGCTCCTTTAGATGTATCAACCACCGCTTCATCAAGACTTTCCTCGATATTTGTTACTCTGGTTCCCGGAAATAAGTCAACTTCTTGGTTCGATAGAATTTCCGCTAATTTCTCAGTCACTTTCTTATAATTCACGATGCCAGTAGACGGCACCCGAATCCCACCTACCCCATTTACATGAGGTTCGACCTCTTTAAGCTCCTCCTTTGTGAGCTTTTGTACGTCTAGACCATTTTCCAATCCACGTTCATACAAGTGATTTAGATTACCTTTTTCCGTTTCATTGACAGCTACGATAACCTTTCCACACACATCGTGTGCAATATTATTCTCCTGACAGAAGCGAACGATCGACTCACTGCCCCGCTTCGCTAATGTGGCTTTCAAGCTACCAGGCTTATAATATATTCCTGAATGAATCACACCACTATTTCTGCCTGTTTGATGACTAGCCCATTCCTTTTCTTTTTCAACGATTGCAAGTGTTGCATTTGGGTAACGGTGTCGAATCGAAAGGGCTGTGGATAAACCAACGATTCCGCCCCCAATCACGAGATAATCATACATGCTGTTTCCTCCAATTCAACTCAAGCGAATCGACCACGCTGGCGTAAAAGCTCTCTGTGAAGTCCAGTATTTTCTTCAAAGGCTTCTCTTCCATGAAGCCAGAATCGATTATTCAACATAATCAATTCTCCTGCTGGAAGCTCAAGTCCTTTTGTAGCAGAAGAATTCTCCATCGAACGTGATAGTTCCTGTAAATAAGTTGCCTGCGCAATGTTTTCTGGATGAACGAACTGATCGATAAAACAAATACAAGGTTCATTGTTTTGTTCATAGAACGTCGTACGAAACACTTCCTTCACCACATTTTTGCTTGGCGGTGCCTTATAGATCAATCGCTGTGATGCCATCGGGTGCTGATAAAACCGCTCAAGCTCTTCCCAATCATCAAGATGAAGAAGTCGTGAACGTCCGCCAACCGCATGTTGCTCCTCAAATTTCATCATCAACAACCAGTCCGTCGCTTCATCTACATATGTTCCATCCGTATGGAGTGTAAAAAGACGATACGCCTGACGAAGGTAGGAATCACTCGTATCCGTATGTTTCACTGAAAAACGAGCGTAGTAATTTCCGGACATCGCATCGAAATTAGGAATGCCAACAAGGTGAGAAAATGCGGTTGAAAACTTTACATAGTCCTCTGGATCAGTCGTTTGCTTGTTAACCCCAACGGTAAATCCGCCCGTCTGTCGATCATGGAGAATGGCTCGAACTGCTTTTTGAAAGTTTTTATCTAAAAGGCGTGAGAGCTTCTCTGTCAGAATAAATCGCATGTAAGGGATATACGCTAACTGCTGACTACTAATCTCACGAACGTCTTCAAAAAAACGAGTGATCACTTCTTCCTCCAGCTCCACTACATAAAGCCGTTCATGAACTGCACTCGGTTTAATCTCATACCCTTTGCCTTTTTTCACACTTCTTTCATTCTGCTTGATCCTTGTAAGTTCCATTGCATGCATCTCTCCTTTTATGGTTTTTAGAATGACAAGAAAAACAAAAAAGCCAGCACACTTCTCCCGTCTTACGGAAAAAATATACTGGCTTTAAACTGCGGACGAAACTCCTGCAAGAGCTTCAACAGTTTTATCAGTTATTGTCATTGTTATCATTCAGACGATACCCTACTGTCCTGATTTTGAAAGGGATACCTTTCTAAAGGGAAGTATGAGCTAGTAAGTTAAGATTACAATGAATCGAATTTTCTGTCAACTGCCTTTACTCTTCCTCACGTGCATCTTTAATATCCCCGTAGGTCCTTTTTGATTTAACTGAATCATTTGCTCAGCCATCTCTTTCGGTGTATAAGGCATCTCATTTTCAAGCCACCAGGAAATCATGCCTGTATAAGCAGATGCGATATAGCTTGCGATGACTTCACTTGGTAACGGGAGAGGATCGAATCTCCCTTTTGCAATTCGATTGTCATAGAAATCAAAGAAGAAGCTACGCATGTGATCAAGAAAGTTTGGCATTCCTTTTTTGATTAACATGACGTGAAAGAATTTATCGTATTCTGCAATACTTGAGAAAATATGTTCTGCGATATAACGCTGAAGTTCATCAATTGGTAAATTACCAGGAGGAATGGTCAGCGCCTCGCCAAACAACTGCCGAAGCATTTCATCAACCGTTTGAAGTAGTAACTCTTCTTTATCTTGATAATGCAAATAAAAAGTAGCGCGGTTAACCGTTGCTTCTGTTGTAATATCGGCAATCGTGATTTTCTCATATTCTTTTACTGACATCAGATGGATAAACGAATCCTGCAAGAGCTTTCGTGTTCGCGTAACGCGCGGGTCTTCCTTCTCTCTCATAAAAATCTCCTCCAAATTAAACCTTTTCTCAACAACACTTTATAACTTGTCGTTTAGACCACGTTTTTCAAAAACTTGATTATTGCCCAATTTCATGACTCTGTTAAAATATTTTACGACACTTGTTGTATAAATAACAACCGTTGTTCTTTTCGAACGATATTTATTGGAGGTTAAATTGAATGAATGAGAAGAAATTGACAAAAGCCCGGTGGATTACAATTGCAGCAACCTTTCTTGCTTTTATGGGTATAGGGATTGTCGATCCGATTCTTCCAACGATCGCAGAACAAATTGGTGCAAACCACTGGCAAGTAGAAATGCTGTTTACTGCTTACATTTTGACAATGGCCATTATGATGATTCCAGCCGGTATTTTTGCAAGTCGATTTGGTGATAAGCGCATGATGGTATTTGGTTTATTCATCGTTACGGTCTTTGCACTGCTTTGCGCTCTTTCAAATGGAATCGCAAGCCTATCGATTTTTAGAGCAGGTTGGGGATTTGGTAATTCTATGTTCTTCGCGACAGCCATGACGCTATTAATCGCTTTATCTAAAGACCCACAAAAAGCCGTTGGCTACTATGAGGCAGCGATTGGACTAGGAATGGCGGGCGGCCCCCTTGTAGGTGGTGTTCTTGGTGGTTATTCATGGAGATTCCCTTTCTTTGCAACGTCGATCCTAATTCTAGCTGCATTTTGCCTTGTTCTCTTCTTTGTGTTTGAACCAAATGGCAAACAAAAACGTAAACCTGTTGGAATGAATGAGTTAAAAGGGCTCTTTTCATTCAAACCTTTCCTAACGTCCGCTCTTGCAGCGATGCTCTATTACTACGGGTTTTTTGTAGTGCTGGCTTATACGCCGCTCATTATCGGACTTAATGCGATTCAAATTGGATTTGTATTCTTTGGGTGGGGGTTAATGCTCGCCTACGGTTCAGCCATTCTAAGTCACCAACTTGAGAAAAAGTTTCTACCGAAGAAAATTCTTCCTTATAGCTTATTGATATTTGCTCTCTTACTAGCCTTACTATTTGTTGTCCCAACGACACCACTTCTGATTACTGTGGTTATCGTTTCAGGACTTGCTTCAGGACTCAATAACGCCCTCTTTACAAGCTACGTGATGGAAGTTTCTCCATATGAAAGAAGCATAACGTCAGGAGGATACAATTTCCTCCGCTGGCTCGGTGCTGCAATTGCCCCCGTCCTTTCTGGTTTGATCGGCCAGGGAGTATCAGCTCACGCACCGTTTCTCGTTGCAGCTGTCCTTAGTGTTGGGGGGATTGGATTAATGCTAATAAAGCCTAAACCGGCTACGTTAGAAACTGAAATGAGTGCATAAGAAAAAGAGCGTAAAGCAGTGGCTTTACGCTCTTTTTAAATTATTTTTCAATTTTATCTCCGTCTTTTTCCCATGCAGCAAAACCACCGCTATAGTTCAAAATGTCCTTGAAACCAAGAGACTGAAGTAAGCTTGTTCCGATTGCTGAACGAGTTCCAGATTGACAGTGAACCACAACCGTTTTATCTTCTGGAATATCATTTGCCTGATCTTCTAAATAGCCAAGCATATGATGATTAGCGCCAGGAATATGACCGGCGTTCCATTCATTTTCTTTTCGAATATCAACAACATAAACATCTTCTTTGTCATAAACATCTATCAATTCCTCTGTTGTAACAAAAGAATAGCCTTCAAGATCATCCCATTGTGAGAGAAGCTCAGGACCAGCATATGCTTTCATCCGATCAATGCCAATGGAGTGTAACGCCTTTACGATCTCTTCTTTTTGATTATCCTCTGCAATAAGAAGCAAGTCGCGTTCATAGTCTAGTACCCAACCTGACCAATTCGTGAAGGCTTTATTGAATGGAAGGTTAATCGCTCCATCAATATGGCCATCCGCGAAATCCTGTGCTGGTCGCGTATCGACAATTGTCGTCTTTCCATTTGTTGCAAGTGCACGTACTTCATCAACGCTCTCAACCTTTTCAAGTTCTTCACCTGTTAAGACGTTCGGCCCTTCTTTATTTACTTTCTTCATCACAGCAAAGTACGTCGGAGCTTCAGGCTGTTCATTTAATAGTTCTTTGACGAATGTCTCTTCATTTTCTTCCTTCAGTGCCCAGTTATTGCGCAGTTCATAACCAACTGTTGACTGAGGAACAGCACCAAGGGACTTTCCACATGCGCTACCTGCGCCGTGACCAGGCCAGACCGTTATAAATTCTGGTAGCTCTTTAAACTTTTGTAGCGATTTGAACATTGATTTTGCTCCCGTTTCAGCTGTACCAACAGCGCCGGCGGCTTTTTCAAGCAAATCTGGGCGACCAATATCACCTACAAATACAAAATCACCAGTGAAAATCCCCATTGGTACCTCAGAACCGCCACCACGATCTGTAAGAACGAACGAAATACTTTCCGGGGTATGCCCAGGGGTATGCATCACACGAAGTTCTACGTTGCCTACATGAATTATAGAATCATCTGTTACAAGTTCTACATTCAAACCATTGAGATAACCATATTTCCAGTCTTGATCTCCCTCATCAGATAAGTACAGCTTTACGTCATGCTTTTCAGCAAGTTGTCTTGCGCCTGAGACGAAGTCAGCATGAATGTGCGTCTCTGCTGCTGCCGCTAAATGAAAGCCTTCCTTTTTCGCTGTTTCTAAATACGGTGTAACGTCTCGCGCTGGATCAATTACAAGCGCTTCACCAGTTCGTTGACAGCCAATCATATAAGAATACTGTGCCAATTTTTCATCAAAAAACGTACGTAAATACATGTCATTATCCTCCTAGTAACAGTTTTCAAATTACCCCTCGGGGTATCTATAATCATCATAAACCCTTTTTCATTTTTCAGCAACCCACACGCATTTATTGCCCATATCAGAAAGAAACTTCTTCATAAAGGTTTGGAATTCCTTTAATCGGGAACGCACTATCTCAGTGTACTATTTACGAAAAGAGCGATTATTAAACGATTTATTTGGAGGTTCTCAATGTTTACTTTAAGTGATATACCAATGTTCTTCGTGAACTTTTTTATCATATTACCCATCATCACTCTCCTACACGAAGCTGGACATGTTCTTATAGCAAGAGTTTTTGGAGGCAAAATCAAATTCTGTATTGGTACTGGGAAGACCATTTTTCATATCGGTCCTCTTGAAGTAAAAAAGAAATACTTTATGGAAGGTTGGTGCCAATACGAAGATTTAACCTATAACAAAACATGGGCTCACGTTGCCATTTATGCGGCTGGTAGTCTATTCAACATTATTGTTATTCTCATTCTAAACGCATTAATTTATGCTGACATTCTTCCAGTTGATCTCTTCTTCTATCAATTTACTTACTTCTCGATTTATTTTATTTTCTTCTCCCTAATGCCTTATCGAAATGATGCCGGTAAACCGAGTGATGGTATGGCGATTATCGATGTCATTCGATACGGAAAAGCTCAAGATCCAATCGACTAAGAAAATAGCGAAAATCAGTGGAGGCTTTCTTATAGTGAGAAGCCTCATTAGATTTATAAGGATACAACAAAGGGAGTACACTTCTCAGATGGAATTATTCTTTTGCATGCTGTTTCATACCAATTTTTAACATTAAAATAGGGGATTAGACCCTCTAGTTAACAGGATCTTCAATCTTTTTAGGACCTCTGCTTTATTGTTAAGCTTTTCCAATAGGTTTAAAATGAGAGAGGAATGAATATTCATTCCGTATTTTTTTCAGAGAGGGGCTCGTAACAATTCAAACGAAACGAGAAAGCATTATGACAAGCGCTCTTGCTCTATTTGCGGAGCGAGGGTTTAATGCAACCACAGTTCCGATGATTGCCACTTCCGCAAATGTTGGAGCAGGCACCATCTATCGTTATTTCGAGAATAAAGAGGTTCTTGTTAACACTCTCTTTCAAAATTATGTTGAAACATTTACAAATACGATTAAGGATCAATTTCCATTTCATAAGCCTATACGGAATCAGTTTCATCATATTTTTAAGGCAATGATTTTGTTTACAAACCAGAATGAACACGCGCTATACTTTATTAAAAAACATAGTGCGTCTCACTTTTTGGATCAACAAAGTCGGACTGATTTTAATCAATTGCTGAACTTATTAAGAAATTTCTTTGATACTGGTAAACAACATGCTGTTATCCGAAACCTGCCCTCTGAAGCCCTAATCGCCATTGTATATGGCGCATTTCTTGAACTTCAGAATCTTGTAAGAGCAGGAGATCTCGATCCCGATCCAGAGCTCCTGTCAAATATCGAAGAAAGCTTATGGGACTCAGTTAGATCCCATCAATGAAGAGCAAGTCTCTTCATACAAGATAATGAATGAACGTTCATTCCGATCCAAAAATTACTAATGAGGTGATTCATCTTGACTACTAAGAAATCGTTCCCACAGCCAAAAACTTATGGACCTTTAGGAAACCTTCCTCTTATTGATAAAGAAAAACCCATTCAATCGTTTATGAAACTTGCTAAAGAATTGGGCCCAATTTATCAGTTTCAATTTCCTGGACGCACCAGTACGTTTGTCTCTAGTGCATCCCTTGTCTCGGAAATAACAGATGAAAAACGCTTCGACAAAAAAGTAGGACCCGTTCTTCAAAAAGTTCGCGCTTTTGGTGGAGATGGCTTATTCACAAGTGAAACGAACGAACAGAATTGGAAAAAAGCCCACAACATCCTCCTTCCAAGTTTTAGTCAACAAGCGATGAAAGACTATCATAATAAAATGGTCGATCTTGCTACACAGCTTATTCAGAAGTGGGCACGCCTTAACCCTGATGAAGAAATTGATGTTCCCGAAGATATGACGCGTCTAACTCTTGATACGATTGGCCTTTGTGGATTCGATTTTCGCTTTAATAGCTTTTACAGAGAAACCAACCATGAATTTGTTGATGCGATGGTTCGCGCTTTGGATGAAGCGATGAATCAATCACAGCGTCTTGGCGTTCAAGATAAACTGATGGTACGCTCCAAAAAACAATTTAAAGATGATATTGACTATATGTTTTCTCTTGTCGATGGCTTAATCGCAGACCGTAAGAAGAATGGTGATCAAGGCGAGGATGACCTTTTAGCACATATGTTAAAAGGAAAAGACCCTGAAACAGGTGAACCGCTTGATGATGAGAATATCCGTTTCCAAATTATCACATTCTTAATCGCTGGACATGAAACGACAAGTGGATTGCTTTCATTTACACTTTACTACCTAATGAATAATCCAGATAAGCTTGCCAAAGCTCAAGAAGAAGTAGACCGTGTCGTTGGCGATGCTATTCCTGATTATAAGCAGGTGAAGCAACTCAAGTATGTTCGAATGATTCTTAATGAATCCCTTCGCTTATGGCCAACCGCTCCTGCCTTTTCTCTTTATGCGAAGGAAGATACAACATTGAATGGTGAATATGATGTAGAAAAGGGTGACGAGTTCACGCTCCTACTCCCCGAACTACATCGTGATAAATCCATTTGGGGTGATAATGTGGAAGAATTCGTACCTGAACGCTTTGAAGACCCGTCTTCTATCCCCCAACACGCTTATAAGCCGTTCGGAAATGGGCAGCGCGCATGTATCGGGCAACAATTCTCACTACATGAAGCGACGCTCGTTCTCGGTATGGTTATTCAGCACTTTGATCTAATCGATCATTCGAACTACCAGCTTGATGTGAAAGAAACATTAACACTCAAACCCGATGGTCTAAAAATGAAAGTGAAGCAAAGAAAGGAATCGATTTCTTTCGTTACACAAGCTGAACCTGTTGAAAAAGAAGAGAAAACAGCACCGGTACCCGTCGAAAATGCACACGGAACTCCTCTTCTTGTCTTATATGGTTCCAATCTAGGTACAGCTGAAGGAATTGCTCGTGACCTTGCTGAAACTGGCCGCCAACAGGGTTTTAGCTCTGAAGTTGCTCCTCTGAACGATTATGTGAATGAACTTCCTCAAGACGGAGCTGTTCTGATTGTTTCCGCTTCCTATAACGGAAATCCTCCAGACAATGCGGATGAATTTGTACAATGGCTTGATGAGATGGAAGATGGAGCAGTAAACGGTGTCCATTATGCCGTCTTTGGTTGCGGTGACCGCAACTGGGCCAACACGTATCAACGGATCCCATCCCTAATTGATGAGCAGCTATCAAAGAAAGGTGCTCAGCGAATTTCTGAAACTGGGGATGGGGATGCAAGCGATGACTTTGAAGGCGATTATGAGAAATGGGAAGCAATGCTATGGCCAAATCTCGCAGAAGCGATGAATATCGAACTAAATGAAAACAGCTCAGAAAACAGTTCCATTTCAATGAGTTTCGTAAGTGGCGTAAGTGATACGCCTCTCGCTAGAACACACCACGCGTTCACTGCGATTATTAATCGAAATGTTGAATTACAGCATACAGAGAGTGGAAGAAGCACACGACACATTGAATTGATGTTACCTGACGGTGTGACCTATCAAGAAGGGGATCATGTCGGCATCCTTCCACAAAATAGTGATGAAATGGTCAATCGCGTTCTTGATCGCTTCTCGTTAAATGGGCATGATCATGTGTTACTGACTGGAGATTCTGGTAAAGCGGCTCACCTTCCTACTGACAAACCAGTGAAACTCCAAGAGCTTCTTTCTTCTTATGTAGAACTTCAAGAACCTGCAACGCGTTCACAAATACGCGCGCTAGCTGCACATACTGTGTGTCCACCACATGTTGTCGAGCTCGAACAGTTACTTGAAGACGACACCTATAAAAAGGAAGTTCTTGAGAAGCGCGTTACGATGCTAGAACTCGTTGAACACTATCTAGCTTGCGAGATTCCATTTGAGCGGTTCATTGCACTACTTCCGCCATTGAAGGCTCGCTACTACTCGATTTCAAGTTCTCCACTTTATAAAGAACGAGAAGCGAGCATGACGGTTAGTGTCGTTCGTGACACTGCTTGGAATGGTAAAGGAGAATACAAGGGCGTTGCATCCAACTACCTGGCAACGCGTGAATTTGGTGACAAAGTGGCCTGCTTTATCAATACGCCACAGTCCAACTTCCAGCTTCCAGAAGACCCAGAAACACCAATGGTCCTAATTGGACCTGGAACAGGTATTGCGCCATTTAGAGGATTCATTCAAGCTCGCCGGGAATTAAGTAAGCAAGGCAACGAGCTTGGTGCAGCTCACCTCTACTTCGGTTGCCGTAATCCTGAACATGATTATTTATATCAGGAAGAGCTTGAACAGGCTGAAAAAGATGGACTTGTTACCCTTCACACGGCATTTTCGCGTTGCCCTGGACAGAAAAAAACGTATGTCCAACACCTTGTATCCGAGAATGCTTTGGATGTCATCCCATTTCTAAAAGACGGTGGACGCTTATACGTTTGCGGCGACGGTAGCCACATGGCTCCTGAAGTTGAGCAAACGATTATCACAAGCTATCAATCGATGTATAAGACAACTGAGCAAGAAGCGATTCAATGGCTAGAAGAACTTGAGCGAGACGGCCGGTATGCGAAAGATGTATGGGCTGGCGCATAATATGGGAGAAGACAGCGAACTTTAATTGGTTCGCTGTCTTTTTTATTCTTCATTTTTTTACAAGAACTGCTGACGTTACAATCGGTACTTTAAGCACCCTTAATTAATAGAGAATGCCTTTTTCTTATAAAACCCAATTTCCGCAAAAAAAGACGCTTTTGCATTTGCACAAAAGCGTCTCATAACACACATTTATAAATATTCCTCATGCGGTGCTTGCGTTGGATACAGCATGTAATACATTGGATACGCTCTCTCATACCAGAATTGAATAATCGGTCCGAGTAAAAATACGAGCGCAATTGTTCCTACACCAACTGGACCACCAATAATTAGAGCAAGTGTTGCCATGACAATGGCAACACTCGTCTGTCCCATTTGCAAACTAAGATTGAATCTTGCGCTAATCACAAGAAAAAGCTGATCAAATGGTGCTCGCGGGAATTGTGGCAATATATAGATGGCTACGCCTAACCCAATAGCGACCATTCCAGCAATTAGGACCGCAACTTTTACCATTAGTGGTGCTGCTGTTAGCTGAACGGAAGAAAACACAATTTCTAACCAGAAGTCGAGAATAAAGCTTTCTAGAATAATCGGCAAAACCGCTCCATATTCTGGTTTCTGTTTCATTAAACTCCCATTCAAGAAAATGACGAGGATTTGAAACAAGCCATACCAAAACCCAACGGTAAGTCCTGCTAAATCTGATAGCCCAATAAAAAAAGAAGTCCAAAATCCGGCTCCAAGCGTCGCATGAATGACAAGCGCGACACCAAAAAAGTTAATAAACATACCAAGAAGATAAACCGTAATTCGATAAAGCATTACGACATCCTCCCTTCCTAAAAAATAAAGAAATCCTGAGTATCCTGATTCCATCTGCTAGTCAGTCAGACCTTTGAAGACAAACCGTCTTTTCGCTTAAGATGGTAGCGTTCTTGCTTGTGGAAGAGAGGATCTTACTAAGATTTTTCGAGACCATTTTATTAGTCATTGTTTTCACCGTCAATGGATTTCACTTTTAAAAAACATTCCAATATTTTTGTTTTTTCCTCACAAAAAAAGCTGCCCGTTTTGGACAGCTTTTTCTCAATAATGATTGAGCAGATTATAAAATATGCCTGGCTAATGCTTGTTTTAACGTACTGTGCGTTTGAATGGAAGAGAAATCGATTCCGAGATGAATCATCGTTTGTGCCACTTCAGGCCTAATCCCTGATAGGATCCCCTTAACACCTAGCAGCTCTAGAGAATAAATAATATTAAAAATGTTGTTTGCAACCATTGTATCAACAATAGTGACACCAGAAAGATCGATAAATAAATGCGTTAAGCGTTTTTCAGTAGATTCTCTTAGTGCTGTTTCCATAAGAAGGCTAGCCCTATGCGTGTCAACATCACCGATAATCGGCAAAACAGCGACACCCTCAAGAATTGGTACAACGGGAACAGAAAGCTCTAGAAATACTTCTTGTGCATGGCTGAGATTATTCTTATATGAGGTAACATAGGCTGTGCTGTACGCATAAACAGCATGGTCAAGCATACGATCAACCAATTTCCCGGCTCCAAAAACACTTTGAACCGTATGGTTTGCTTCGACTGTTATTAATTCAATGACATCCCATATTGCTTGTCTAAATTCTGACGTGGTTTTCAGTGACTCATCTAGTTCTGAGCCATAACTAACCGCCAGCTCTCCAGTCTCTCTTCCCCACTTTGTAACGTTAGGCATCGTTTCTTCTATACCAATTAAAATGGTGTCGGCACACAGTTGAACAAGCTCTGTATGTAACCTCAGTGCTTCTGCATTGTCCGCACCTGGTTTGAGTAAGCTTTTTGCAATATCTAACTTTCTTGCTTCTAGCTGTTTTCCGATTAATTGAACTTCCTGATCAATGATCGATTTCTGAATTGGCATATCTTCTACCTCCGCTGATAAATCGATTCTCTATCCTATCATAGAGGAACACACTTCATTTTACATTAAAAACTTTCTCACTGCCTTATTTATATTTCTAAAGATACCTATAAACCCTAATACATCAATGCTTACGACGCCAAACAGCTTCATTCCCAGGCTCCTTTCTACAACGAAATTGGGGGAATTTCCAGAAGAGGTTTGCTTTTTTTGGGAGACATGTTATACTAAGGTTAATTATTGTTGTTCGGTACTGATTATTAAAGAGCAGGCTACTTTAGGAAGTACTTACATCTCAAATGATTATGTAGAGCAGGAATAGTAATATTTGTGCAAAATGCACTTGGAGGATACACACATGAACAAAGGTACAGTAAAATGGTTTAACGCAGAAAAAGGTTTTGGCTTCATCGAAGTTGAAGGCGGAGACGACGTATTCGTACATTTCTCAGCTATTCAAGGCGAAGGTTTCAAAACTCTTGAAGAAGGTCAAACAGTTACTTTTGACACTGAGCAAGGTAACCGCGGACCACAAGCTACTAACGTAGTTAAAGCATAAATCATATATAAAAAAGCTCTTCCCCAGCGGAAGAGCTTTTTTTGTTTATGTTTATTTAGTTGCTTTCTCGTAGTCAGATCACTTTGTTTCTATATTCCACTTATGCTTCTGTTTCTTCTGTTTCTTCTGTTTCTTCTGTTTCTTCTGCTTCTTCTTTTTCATTTAAAAACAACTCCGGATCAAATTCACCTTCAATGGCAATGGCGGTTAATCCCTTTTCCGTAGTCGTCTCATGCCATTCATCCTTATTCCAGAAGACAGCATCCCCTTCTTTTACCTTCATTAACTCATTGTCTTCTCCTCTTACCAATCCTTCACCACTTACGATTAATAATAATTGCGGCGTCACGGCCTGATGAAACCCAATCAACCCTTCTTTGTCCAGGTACATGGCACCTATATGTACGCTTGATTCCGTCTGTGTAATGCGAGACATCATAAATTGCGATCCGAATTTTGTAATTTCTTTTCCTGCCGACCGACTAAAATTATAAATTTTCATCCCTACTCCTCCTCCGTAAAACCTAATCGATGCTTACCTTTTCTTTCTAACATTTTCCTACTATTTTCACTATGTGTAATGGTTTTTCCACTTCTCCTTATTTCCAAACCTTTGTCTAGCAATTCAACACCCGTTTTACTTTTCCATCCATTCCCCTTCTAAACTATATTCGCTCTATCTAAAGTTTTCCCTTTTCCTTGCTCCTAAAAGCAAAACCTCCTTCTATTAAGGAGGTCTTGCTTTTACGTATGAAAAAGCTCTCCTTCAAGAGCTTGAAGATATCGAGTAGCCGACCGTTGAACCGCCTCATCTGCGCCAGATTCAACGATGCGATGAAAGGCGTTGTAAAGGCGATCATACTTTAGTGGCTTAACCTTCTGAGCCATTTCTTTCACCTTGCTCCCAGGTAACGGAATTAAATTAGGATAGCTATACATGAAACTAACCCATTCCTGATCAGCGACAACTTGTATAATGTCACCCGTCAGCAGTAGACCTTTCCCTCCACCCAAATCCTTCACATGAAGCACTGCACCACCAAGGAAGTGTCCGCCAAGACGATGAATGGTTAAGTGAGGGGCCAGTTCCAATGACTCGCCATTCCAGAACTCAATCCTCTCACTCTCTCTCATCACCCATTTGGCATCATCTTCATGAATATAGATTGGAACATGAAAGGCTTCTGCCCATTCTACCTGAGAAGAGTAATAATGTGGGTGTGACAGCGCAATGGCATCAATGCCGCCGAGGTCTTTAACCGCTTGAATTGTCGCTTCATCAAGATAAGAAATGCAATCCCATAGCACATTAAATCCATCACTCTGGACTAGATATGCTGTTTGACCAATTGCAAAAGTCGGAGCTGTTGTGATGCTATATAAACCTTTTTCTTCTTCAATAATTTGATTTTGAAACTGCTTTTTCTGCATGTCGATAAGCGTTGTCCATTCCTGCCCATCTGGATTAACATACTGTCTTTCTTCTTTACAAATAGGGCACGTTTCAGGATTAACCTCCATATCACAGTATTGCGTGCCGCACGTGATGCAAATCGGTCGCTTCATAATCATCTCTCCCTCTTTTTCATCCTCATGGAAATTATAACCTAATTACCCATTCAATTACTGTAGCTAATGACTTATTTTTTCTACATCTTTAGAAGGAGAACATTCTCTGAGCACTAAAAAAGCATCCCGTTAATGAAGTGACCCCCGTCAAGTAGACGGAAATTAAAAAGCATTCTTATGCAGCCTGAGCTCTATATTTATAGGGGCTCAGGTTGTTTAGTTTCTTTTGAAATCTCTGGTGATTGTAAAATCGTATGTAT